>CAVRGZ010000013.1:0-40439 GCA_963720895.1 uncultured Verrucomicrobiae bacterium | reverse complement strand
ACATTAGCCATGCAGGCAGCTTCGCATTCCCGACTGCAAAAAGAAACCGACGCGGCAAAGTTGTAGCCGGGCTCGGTGAACCCGGAACGCGACCTGCGTCGGAAAGAACTGACATGGGTTTTTCCGTACGCTTTATTCGTGAACAAACCGGCGACGTCGGCTAACAAAGCGACAAAGTCCGCCCATGAATCCGCAACTTGTGTCCTGTCTAGAATGGAGCCAAAAGTCCGATTACGCGACGTGGAAGCGGGCGACCTGCCATTCTTCTTCAAAAACCAGTGCGATCCCGTGGCCGTGACGATGGTGGCTGTCTCGGCGGATTCCCCGGGGCGGGATCAAGTCGCCGGGAACATCAACAGTTGGACCACGGACGGAAAGCGCGAAGTGGGCTACTGACTCGACCGCGCCTTCTGGGGCCGCGGCGTCGCGACCGAAGCGCTCACGGCCTTCCTCCGCCTGGAACAGACCCGGCCGCTCTACGCCACCGCGGGAAAGCACAATACCGCCTCGCTCCGCGTCCTGCAAAAATGCAGCTTCACGATTTCCGGTTACGCTGACGAACCCTCCGACGACGCGGACGTCGCGGGCGTGCTTCTGACGCATACAGCCGCGACGTAGCTTTCTCGGGCAGACCAAACCGAGTCGGCCCTAAGACGCGCCCGGGAAGTTTGGACGCTGGGAATACACGCCGACGATTTACTTGAATTCCTTGCGCCTCTTGCAGGGTTTTGCGCCTGGACTCGATATCCGAATGCACGGAATCATCGTGACCGAGGCGAAACCGACGATCGTGACGAGCATGCAGTACATCCCCCGGGCGGCACCCGCATCCCAGACAGGTGGAGAAGTATCTCTTTGGGCTCGGTTGGGAACGCTTCGACGACGAAAGTGAGACTTTGGATTTCCGGCAACCCGCCCTTCGGCAAATCATTCGTGACGCGCATCCTCTCAACTGGGTATATCGGGCGGCTTCCGAAGCACTGGTTCCGGTTGATATCAGCATCGAGCAATACTGATCGTGGCGCGAAGGGTTGCCCGCGTCGCTCACAGGGTGGGCTAGAGGGCGGTAAAGCTGAAACGCAACGCCTGGTGCAGGCGCGGCGGCAAGGCGGGCAAATGCCGGCGTTCAATGAGGAAGGTGATGACGCCGGCCAGTTCCTTGAAGATGTAATTGCGATTGACCGCGCCCTGGAGGTATTGCTCGCCGCTGCTCCCGCCGGTGCCGACCCGGGTGCCGATCATGCGCCGGACCATTTGCAGGTGGCGATAGCGAAAGGTGGCGAGTTGTTCGTCGATCTCGATAAGCGAATTGAGCAAGGCAAAGGGCAACCGGAACATCGGCTCGTCGCGGTAGAGCATGATGAAAAGCGCGGCGCGCAAAGCGGTCGGCCGGAAGGCGCCCCAGCCGGTCTTGAAAAAGATGTCGTCGAACTTGCCGAGCAGGTCCGGTTTGTCGTCGCGCTCGGAGAGGCTCTGCTCGTAAAGGAGGCGGTAGCGGTTCCAGAAAGGGGAGCGGCCCTGTTGCCGCCGATTCGTTAGGCGAGTCTTCCCAGTCGCGCCAGAATTCCTCCTCGAAGAAAGGCATCCGTTCGAGCCAGTTCTCGACCATCCCGAGGATGCTGGGCTTTTGTTCGAACTCGGTGATCTCCGCGAAATCCTGCTGGTTGAAGCCGCCCAGCTCGGTGTGTTTGTAGTAGTCGGGCCGGAAACGGTTCTCCATTTTCAAGCCTAACGATGCTTCGATTTCGCGGAATTGTTTGCTCTGGAAACCGGAGGCGCCATGGAGCAGCTCGCGAAACTCGAGAAAGTCGAGCGGAGTCATCGTCTCGAGGACGTCGACCTGGTGGTTGAGCAGTTTCCAGATTTCGACCACCCGCTTGAGCCGGTGCACCACCACGTTCATGTCCGGCCCGTCGTCGTCCGCGGCGGGTTTGCTCAATACTTCGCCGCAGGCCGTGATCTCGTGCAGGATCTGTTTGAACCAAAGCTCGTAGGCCTGGTGGATGATGATGAAGAGCATCTCATCGTGCGCGATGAGCTTTCCCTCGCGCAGGCTGAGCGGCTTCTGCAGCTCGAGCAGGCGCTCGATCCCGAGGTAATCGCCGTAATACTGCGTCGGGCGTTCGTGATTGATGGGGCACTCCATCGTCGCAGTCTCGCGCAGCGTGGCCGCGGCAGTCAATCCGCGGGCGATTCTTTAAGGGGGTCGCGATTGCGATTGCCTCAGAAATCGAACTGTGCGAATTCGATTTTCGATGGTCGGGGGTGCTTCATTGAAGGAGGTCGCTCTCCGCTCTATCATTGCCCGTGCCTTTGGACAGCGCGCACTCATTTGAGCTGATGAAAAATCCCGCCCGTGGCTGAGTCGAGCAGGGAGCGTCCCCTGACTGGACCGGGATCCACGGCCACGAAACCGGCAAAAAAAATCCCGCTCTCGCCCCTGCGTTTCTGGCTTCTCTCGGTCGTGATCGGTCTCGTCGGCGGCTGCGGCGCGGTCGTCTTCCGCGGGATGATCGCGCTCTTTCACAACTTCTTTTTTCTCGGCAAGTTTTCCGTTTTCTACGAAGCGAACATCCACACGCCGCCGAGTCCATGGGGTCCGTTGATTATTTTCGTGCCGGTGATCGGCGCGGTCGGCGTGACCTGGCTGGTGAAAACGTTCGCGCCAGAGGCGCGCGGCCATGGTGTGCCCGAGGTGATGGACGCGATCTATTACAACAAGAGCATCATTCGGCCGGTGGTTGCGATCGTGAAGTCGCTCGCCTCGGCGCTTTCGATCGGGAGTGGCGGCTCAGTCGGACGCGAGGGACCGATCATTCAAATCGGCTCGGCCTTTGGGTCGACCGTCGGTCAATGGCTGCGCCTTCCCGCGTGGCAACGCACGACCTTGATCGCGGCCGGCGCTGGCGCGGGCATTGCCGCGACCTTCAATACGCCGATCGGCGGTGTTCTCTTCGCGGCGGAACTTTTGCTGCATGAGGTCAGCGTCTGGACGCTCGTGCCGGTGGTGATCTCGACCGCGAGCGCGAGTTACGTCGGCCGTCTTTTCTTTGGGCCGACCCCGGCCTTCACCATCCCGCAGTTGCGGATGGATTACTTCCATCTCACGCACCCGCTTTTGCTCGTTGCTTACGTCGGGCTTGGTCTTTTGATCGGTCTCGTCTCGGTGGTTTACATCCGGTCGATCTACGCCTTCGAGGATTTCTTCGATCACAAAATCCGGAACCCTTATCTGCGCCACATGAGCGGCATGCTCGTTCTCGGCATCCTGATGTATCTGCTCCTACGACAGACGGGTAATTATCACATCGAGGGAGTCGGCTACGCGACGATCCAGAGTGTGCTCGCCGGCACACTCACTTCTTTCTGGCTGCTCTTGCTCCTTTTTGCCCTGAAACTTTTTGCCACTTCGCTCACCCTCGGCTCGGGGGCTTCGGGCGGGGTTTTTTCCCCGGCGCTTTTTCTCGGAGCGACGCTCGGGAGCGCCTACGGAATTTTGCTCCAACATATTTTTCCGAGCGCAGACATCACACCGGCGGCCTTCGCGGTGGTTGGAATGGCAGGCATCGTCGGCGGGACGACGGGGGCGGCCATCACCGCGATCGTGATGATCTTTGAAATGACACTCGATTACGGGGTGGTCGTGCCAATGACGATCACGGTGGCGATCGCCTACGGATTGCGAAAGATGATTTCGAACGAAAGCATCTACACCCTCAAACTGATGCGGCGCGGCCATCGCATGCCGAGCGCGATGCAGGCCAACATCCAGTACATGAAACCGGCCCGCGAGCTGAAGCACGCCGGGGTCATTAGGCTGGAGGCCGCCATGACCCTGCCGGAACTGGCCATCATCCTGCCTTCCTATCCCGAGGACGCCTGTTTCGTGGTCACGGACGAGAAGAAAATTACCGGCGTCATCACGCTCACGTCCGCTCTCAAAGCCGTCCGCATCCCGCGCCAGGATACGACTGTGGCTGAGATTTCCTCGCAGGACTACGCCGTCATCAGCGCCGACACTTCCGTCTTCGAAATCCTGACCAAGTTACGGCTCGATGGCACCGAAGTTTTCCTGATGGCCCCGGGTGAGCACGAGAACGCGGCCGACGGCCTGCATCGTTGGATTTCGAAGGAGTCGATCGCGGAGTCGTTGATCGACGCGATCGAGCTGTTTACGGAATAGACGAACAGCCAGCGAAGACCGTGTTGCTCAAGGGCAACATCCCCAGCCTAACGCCGTCTTCGTCCGAAGGAATAGCCGCGATGGGTGCGCCCGCCGCCGATGGCGCGTTTGCCGCCGGCCGCTTCCGGTTCAAAGAGAACGGTGTAAATGTAGGGGAAGTTCTCGATTTTGAGTCGTGGGATTTTTTGCCCTATGAAGCGTTCGATCGCCTGCAAGGCAGGCAGCTCTTCGCCGTTCATCAGGGTGAAGGCGTCACCCACTTTCTGCGCGCGGCCGGTGCGGCCAATGCGGTGGACATAATCCTCCGGATGCTCCGGCACGTCGTAGTTGATGACGTGACTGACGCCCGCGATGTCGATCCCGCGAGCCGCGATATCGGTCGCGACCATGACTTCGTATTTGCCCGACTTGAAACCTTCCAGCGCCTCGACCCGCTCGCGCTGAGTGCGATTGGAATGCAACACAGCGACTGAGTGCCGGGCCGACTTGAGCTGGTGCGCGATTCGGTCGGCGCCATGTTTGGTGCGAGAGAAAATCAACGCGCTATCGAAGTTCGTCCGCTCGAGAAGCGCCATGAGCAGATCGAATTTCTGCTCCGCTGCCACCGGATAAACCGCATGGGTGACAGTCTCTGCTGGTGAACGCCGTGCCCCGATTTCCACCACCTCCGGTTCCCGCAAGACCCAGGCGGCGAGCCGCTCGATCTCCGGTGGCAGGGTCGCGGAAAAAAGGAGCGTCTGGCGATCTGTTGAGATCTGATCCACGATCCGCCTCACGTCCGGGAGGAAGCCCATGTCGAGCATGCGATCGACTTCGTCGAGAACGAGGATGTTTACATCGCGAAAATTCATCGCGCGTTGTTCGAGCAGATCGAGCAGACGGCCGGGCGTGGCGCAGACGATGTCGGTGCCGGCGGCCGCTTCATCCTTCTGCTTCCCGTAGCCCACGCCTCCGTGCACCACTGAGACGCGCAGATCGGTGAAGCGCCCGTAATCGCGGAACGCCGTCTCGACCTGAGCGGCAAGCTCGCGCGTCGGCTCGAGCACAAGACAGCGAAAGGCGCCGTGCCTGGCGAGCAAGGTCATGATTGGCAGCGCAAAGGCCGCCGTTTTGCCAGTGCCAGTTTGCGCGGTGCCGATTAAGTCCTTGCCGGCAAGAATGATTGGAAATGCGCGGAGCTGGATCGGCGTCGGCTCGGAGAAGCCCATCGCCTGTGTTCCCCGCACGACTTCCGGGGAAAGCCCGAAGTTGTTGAAAGACACAGGCGTGAACAGTAGATCGGTTAGGCTGGGAATCAATGTTACTTCTGTCTTTGCCAAGCGCTCCGGTTCGCGCAGGCTGACAAGGAATGGATCCGAAAGCATTGCGGATTTTTGTTCTGGCCGATACGCACGATCATCTCCCCCACAACCTTGAGGCGCTGGCGAAAGGTGCAGACGAGATCTGGCATCTCGGAGATCTCTGCGCGCCCAGTTTGCTCGTCAGCTTGGAAAATCTCGGAAAGCCGGTGACGCTCGTGCGCGGCAACTGTGACAGCAATTTCGAATGGCCGCCGGTCGTCGATTTGAAGCGGAACGGCGTTCGCTTTCGCCTCGTCCACCTTCCGCCGTCGAGCGTCCCGAGGGATGTGGATGTCCTTTTACACGCCCACACGCACGTGCCGCGCAACGAGCGTAAGGATGACGTGCTCTTCCTTAATCCTGGCTGCGTCGCGCTTCCAAAAGATGGTGCACGGCCCAGTGTTGCGACGCTCGAGGTTGGGGGCGACGGGAAACTGTCGTGGCGCCTGACGACGCTTCGTTAACGGCCGCGGGCGGCAGAAGAGCCCGCAAAGCGCGCACGTTAAAGCACGAAGGTGACCGGTTCCTCGGTGCTCAAGCCAATCTCGGCGAACGTCACCGGCTGGTGGCTGAACTGCCAGATCGTTGTCGTGGTGGCGACAACCAGGAGCAGGTAAACGATGGTTTCAATCAGGCCGCGCTCTTTTTCCTCCGACTGGATGAGCAGCTGGTAGGTGCTTTCTTCGTGGACTGATGCGGTATGAGGTGTGTTTGTCATGGTGTCCTTTCTTGAACACCACGGCCTTATGCAATCGCTATGCCACCAAGTTAACGAATCTATAACTATCAGTAGGACAGTTGCTTATGAGACAAATGTAAAATCAGTCCACCCTGCGAATGTCTCGCTGACGGGATAGGCCTGTGCCAAAAACGGAACGCCGGTGGCGCGAGACGATGTCGACCCGAGAAACGGACTATTCTTTCGCGTCCGTTTCCTTTTCGCTAGGCGCGCGCTTCTTCCCTTTGCCTGCCTCTTTGACATCCCCCGCGGAACCTGCTTCGCCCTTCTCGCTTTTGCGCTTCTTGCCTTTTTCGGCCGGAGCTGTCTCCTCGACCGTCACCTCAGCCGCATCTACCCACTCGAGAAACGCGACCGCTGCCGCATCGCTCTTGCGCTGGCCGAGCTTGATGATCCGGGTATAGCCCCCCTTTCGGCTCGCACTGCGCGGCGCAATGTCGTCGAAGAGTTTTTTGACCGCATCCTTCTGCCGGAGAACCGCGAGAGCCGTCCGACGCGCGTGGAGTGAGCCATTCTTACCTAACGTCACCATCTTTTCGGCCAGCGGACGGACCGCTTTTGCCTTGGCAAGGGTGGTCTTGATCCGTTGATGTTCGATCAGACTGCAAACCTGATTCGCGAGCAGCGCCTTGCGGTGTTCCGCGGTGCGTCCCAACTTAACGGTTTTCTTTTGGTGCCTCATAGCTGTTTCTCGGGCGAAATTCTCTGTCTAACGACTATTCCTCGTCCGCGCCATTGGTGCTATCGACGCTAATTGGGATCTCAACCAAACCGGGATCGAACTTCTGGCCCAGACCGAGGCCGAGCTGTTGCAGTTTGTCCTTGATTTCGTTGAGCGACTTCTTGCCGAAGTTACGATACTTCAGCATCTCCGCCTCGGTCTTCTGCGCGAGCTGGCCGACAGTGGTGATATTCGCGTTATTCAGGCAATTCGCCGCGCGCACACTGAGCTCGATCTCGTTTACGCTCATGTTAAGCAGCTTCTTCAGCTTGACGTTTTCCTCGCTCACACCTGCGGGCGTTTCGTCGAATTCGATCACTTCTTCGTTGAAGTTGACGAAAACATCGAGGTGATGGCGCAGAATCGCGGAGGCCTGGAGCAAAGCGTCGTCTGGCGTCAGGCGGCCGTCAGTCCAGACCTCGAGGATGAGTTTGTCGTAGTCGGTGCGCTGGCCGACACGGGTGTTTTCGACCGCATATTTCACCCGGGTTACGGGCGAAAAAATGGAGTCGATCGGAATCAGGCCGATGGCTTGATCAGGCCGCTTGTTTTCATCCCCAGTCGCAAAACCGCGGCCGACGCGGACGTCGAGTTCAGCTTCGAACTTGTGCTTTTTGTCGAGCGTGCAGATGACCTGCTTTGGGTTGAGCACTTCGTAGCCCTGGACGAGCTGGATGTCGCCGGCGGTCACAGTGCCTTCCTTGTTCACGTTGAGCGAAAGTTTGCGCGCTTCGTGATCGGAGGCTTTGAATTTTACCCGCTTCAGGTTGAGCACGATGTCGGTCACGTCCTCGACCACCGAGGGGAGGGTGCCGAATTCGTGTTGTGCGCCGCTAATTTTTACCGCGGTGATGGCGGCGCCTTCAAGCGAGGAAAGAAGAACGCGGCGAAGCGAATTTCCGACCGTGTGGCCGTAGCCGGCCTCGAAAGGTTCGGCCACAAATTTGGCGTAAGTCTCAGTGGATGACGCCTCGTCCTTGACGAGGGTCTTGGGCATTTCAAAACGACCGTAACGAACTGACATAACTTAAAACCGGACCGTGGACAACGAGAGCGGAAGGGTGAAAATCCGAAACTCGAAATCCGAAATCCGAAACTCCTAAAGCGCCGGGTTCCCCCTGGCGAGCATGGTTTCGCGTCAAGAAACGGAAACCCAGGGACCAACGGCGCAACGTGTTAAAAACTCGCAGCGGGACGGGGAATGAACACGATTCGGCAGGTTTTGCAAGTGGCTGTCCTTCATCCGGAGCGAAGTCGAGAGCCCCCGCGGAGCGACTGTGCCACTGGCGCGACGGGAATCCTGGAGTGCGCTCTGGCTCCGCTCGGCACGACGGCGCTAACCTTCCTCGACCGCGTTTGGCAACTCGTTGTAATCGTCCGGACCACGAGGAAAATGCTGCGTCAACAGGCCGCCCGCTTCCCGGATCGCATGCACGATGGCGTCAGTAAAATTCCGTGCTTCGAAGTGAGGCCGCATCGCCTGCGGTTAACGTCTCGCCAAAAAGGCTCGCCGCACTTTTCGTCCACTCCCCGGTCTCCAATGACCGCAAATTTTTGGGCACGCGGCGCAACAAAAATCAGGATGGCGTTGCGCTCGCGGGTTTGCGTCATCCCAAGTCGCTCAAATTGCTCGCGCGCGACCAAAACCGGATCGTCGATTTCGCCGCGTTGGATGAAGACGCGGATCTCGCCCGAGGTTGTCGCTTCCGCGGCCGCGATCGCCTGGACGATGCGCTCGTGCGCCAGTTTTCCGAGGAATTCCTTCGTCCGCATGGTTACCAGCTCGATCCCGCTCCGCCGCCGCCGAAACTGCCGCCGCCGCCGCTAAAACCGCTAAAACCGCCTCCACCGCCGCTCGAACTCCCACCGCCGCCTCCAAATCCACCGATATAGGGGCCGCCCCACCCGCTGTAGCCATAGCCGCGGCGTCCGCGCCGACCTGACCGGCTAACGATAATAAAGACAATCACAATGAGTAGAAAAACGATCAGCGGGATAGGCAGACCGCTACCAGAAGCGCTTTCACTTTCCTTGCGCGTCTTGCCGGTGCCTTTGTATTCCCCGCGCACTGCTTGGATCATCGCCGTCACGCCCGCCCTTAATCCGCCAGCGTAGTCGTTCTGCTTAAAGTGCGGGGCGATGACGTTGTGCGTAATGTCCCATGCGGTCGCGTCCGGGAGTGCGCCCTCAAGCCCGTAGCCGGTCTGGATGAACATCTGATGATCTGCCACGAAAACGAAAAGGACCGCGCCATTGTTACGGTCTTTCTGGCCGACGCCCCAGGTTTGCGCGATCCGCTGCGTGTAATCGGAGACCGACGATTCGCTCTGCATCGAGGGGTAGATCGCAACCAGGATTTGATCCGAAGTCTCGCGTTCGAATTGCGCCAGTTGCTCGTTCAATGCCGAGGCCGTGCCCTGGTCAACCACTCCCGGCGTAATCGTTGAAATAGCGATCCGGCTTGGACGGCATCGTCTCGGCCGGCAAGCCCGCCGATCATCCCCGCGAAAATCGCGAGAACCAACACCATTGAACGCAATCGCGTCATTTCGAAACCGAGCGCCAGTGGCTCTCGGACTCGGCCTTACGGAGTCGCAGCGGCGGTCGCGGCAGGAGACGGCGCGGGACTTCCGAAATCAAATTTCACCGCCGGGGCCTTTTCGCTGCCAGGTTGCGCGGCAAAGAACGGGCGTTCCTTAAATCCAAACATCTTGTTCAACATGTTGGTCGGGAATCTCTGCATGTAGGTGTTGTACTCCTGCACCGCGGCATTGAAATTATTCCGCTCCACCGAAATTCGATTCTCCGTCCCTTCGAGTTGCGCCTGCAACGATTGGAAAGCCTCGGTCGCGCGCAATTGCGGATAATTTTCACTCACCACGAGCAACCGGGAGAGTGCGTTGCTCAGTTGTCCCTGCGCTGCCTGGAATTGTTCCAACTGGGCCGCATCCGTTGGTGCCTTGTTGGGATCGAGTTTCACCTGCCCCACGCTGGCGCGGGCGTTCGTCACCTCGGTCAGGGTAGATTTCTCGAAATTGGCCGCGCCTTGCACGGTGCTGACAAGATTTGGAATCAGGTCCGCCCGGCGTTGATAGACCGACTGCACGTCGGCCCACTTCTTGTTCACGTTATTCTCCAGAGTGACGAGTTTGTTGTAACTCCCGCAACCGGTAAATCCGAAGATTGTCACCACTGCGCCGAAGAGGCCGAGACATCTGATCACAAATTTATTCATCATAGGATTACCGGGATAGAATCGCCGTCCCGCAGAGAAAGTCACGCTATAACAAGCGCGTTTCCTCGGCGACCAGGGTGTTTTCTCTGGCGGGCTCCTTGATTTCTTCAGTCTCCACCGGTGCCTTGGGCAATTCGCGCCGCTTCAATTCATCGGAGTTGGGCAATTCATCGAGATTTCGAAGCCCAAAATGCTCGAGGAAAAACTGCGTCGTTTCGTAGAGTAACGGCCGGCCCGGGACCTCGGAACGGCCGGCGATTTTGACCAGCCCGCGCTCCATCAATGTCTGCAACACGCTGTCGATCGCGACCCCGCGGACCGCTTCCACGTCGGCCCGGGTAATCGGCTGGCGGTAGGCGATGATCGCGAGGGTCTCAAGTGCGGGCGGGCTAAGGCGCGCCGGTTTAACGGCCGGGAAAAGTTGTTTTACCCAGCGGGCATATTGTGGGTCGCTCGCCAGCTGCCAGCCTTCCGCCTTTTCGAGTAATTGAAATGCCCGCTCTTGCTCGAGGTATTCGATCTTTAGCTGCTCGAGCGCCGCGGCCACTCCCGCTTCAGTGATTTTCGCGAATTCGTTAGGCGTAAGCTCATCCTCCGCGCCCGCGCCCTTGATCGCCGCGACCAGCTCGCGCGCGGTGAGCGGTTTTTGTGCGCTGATAAGGAGCGCTTCGACGACTTGCGAGAGGTTCATATGTCCCATATGACCTATACGTCCTGGAGGACCTATTCGCCAAGCGCGCTTTGAATCGCTTCTGCAATCCGATCCGCTTGGCGATCGATTTGGTTACCCTCGCGACCTTCGATCAAGAGCCGGATTTTCGCTTCGGTCCCAGAATAACGCAAGATCACGCGCCCCTTGCCGTTCAGCTCCTTTTCCGCGGCCTGCACTAGCTTCATCACTTCCGGTAACGTCTCAAGCGGCGGCTTTTCCTTCACCACCAGGTTGCGTTGGGCCTGCGGATATTTCGTCAGGCACTTTTTCAGCTCGCTCAGCGGCTTGCCCGTTGCCTGCATGATACGCAAAATCTGGAGCGCACTAATGATGCCGTCGCCGGTCGTGGTGAAGTCGCGAAAGATCATGTGCCCGCTCTGTTCGCCGCCGAGATTCAGATTTTGCCGAACCATTTCCTCGATCACGTAGCGGTCGCCGACTTTCGTCCGAAAGACCTTGCCCCCATGCGCGGCGAGCGCTTCGTCGAGCCCGAGGTTGCTCATCACCGTGGCGACAAGAGTATTTTGTTGCAGCTGACCGCTGCGCAACAGATCGACCGAGGCGATGGCGAGAATTTCGTCGCCATCTACGATCTCGCCGCGCTCATCGCAGAGCAGGACGCGATCGGCGTCGCCATCGTTTGAAATCCCGACCAGGGCGGCGCTTTCCCTGACGAGTCGCTGAATCTCCTCCGGATAGACGCTGCCGCACTGGGCGTTAATGTTAGTCCCGTTGGGCTCGTTATGCGCGACGGTTAATTCCGCCCCGAGCTCGCGTAAAATGCAGGGAGTCGATTTGTAACCGGCGCCATTGGCGACATCGACCGCGATGCGCATTTTCTCGAGCGACATTCCACGCGGAAAACTTGTCTTTGCAAACTCGACGTAGCGGCCGAGGGCGTCATCGATCCGGGTGGCGCGGCCGATCTTCTTGGCCGTCGGTCTGATCGAATCGATCTCACCTGTAAAGACGAGCTGCTCGATCTGGCGCTCGATTTCGTCGTCCAGCTTGTAGCCATCGTGGCGGAAGAATTTGATCCCGTTATCCTCATAGGAATTGTGAGAGGCGGAGAGGACAATGCCGGCATCGGCACGCAGCGAACGCGTGATGTAGGCCACGCCCGGGGTCGGGAGGGGACCGATCAGGAGGACGTCCACGCCTAACGAGGTGATCCCGGCAACGAGCGCGTTCTCCAGCATGTAGCCGGAGAGACGCGTGTCTTTCCCGAGCACGATCTTGGGTCGCAAGCCCGCTGGATGCGCCCGCGGATTGAGCGCGCTGAAGACGTGGGCCGCCGCCCGCCCAAGCTTCAAGGCAGTCTCGGCCGTCACCGGTTCGACATTGGCCACACCACGCACGCCATCAGTCCCGAATATTTTCTTGGCTTCCATCGTCATGGTTATGGCGCCCTGTCTTTCTGTTCGTCGCGGGCGCCGTCCTCGTCGGTCACCTTCATTTCGTTGATCTTGCGGTGCAAAGTGCGGCGGCTGATGCCCAGTTTTTTCGCCGCGGCGGTGATATTGTTTTTCGTTGTCGCGAGCGCCTGCATGATGAGCCGCTTCTCAGTCGCGTGCAGATCAAGCGGGCTGGCGTTTTCGTCGAAGGATTGGAGGCGCGTGCCGGCTGCGGGTGCGGCGTGCCTGACGGCCACGGGCAGGTCGCGCAAGGTGACTTTCGCCTTGGTCGCCATGACGACCCCGTGTTCGATCGCCGTGCGCAACTCACGCACATTCCCCGGCCAATCGTAGGTCAACAGAGCGTTCATCGCGTCGCCGGTGATTTCGAGCAGGGGTTTGTCATTCGTCTTGCAGAAATGGCGCAGGAAGCCGCGAACCAAGAGAGGAATATCCTCCTTTCGCTCACGCAGAGGCGGCATGGTGATCTTCACCACATTGAGTCGAAAATAGAGATCGTCGCGAAATTTTCCCTCGCTGACCAAGGTTTCGAGATGCTTGTTCGTCGCCGCGATCAGGCGGACGTCGGCGTGCAACGTTTGCGAGCCGCCGACCCGCTCAAACGCGCGATCTTCGCTCATGACCCGGAGGAGTTTGATTTGCGTCGTCGCATCGATCTCGCCGATCTCATCGAGGAAAATGGTGCCACCATTCGCCTGTTCAAAGCGGCCGACCCTTCGTTCATGAGCGCCAGTAAACGCCCCGCGTTCGTGCCCGAAAAGCTCGCTCTCGAGCAACTGCGGCGAGAGCGCTGCGCAATGGACCGTGACGAATTTTCCTTTGTGCCGGCGGCTCAAATTATGGATTGCGTGCGCGGCCAACTCCTTACCGGTCCCGCTCTCGCCTTCGATCAAGATGTTCGCCGACGAGGGCGCGACCTGGCGAATCGTATCCAGCACTTCACGCAGCGCGGACGATTCCCCGATAATGCTCTCAAGCGCAAATCGTTCGTCCACCTGCTGGCGCAGCGTCCGGTTCTCCTGCTCGAGCCGACGGCTCCCGAGAGCGCGCGCGATCAACATCTCGACCTTGTCCAGATTGAGCGGTTTGGTCACGAAATCGTAGGCGCCGCGCTTCATCGCCGAGACTGCCGTATCGACCGAGCCGTAGGCCGTCATCATGATGCAGACCGGCGGATGCGGCAGCTTCAGAGCGCGCTCGATCAGCGTCATGCCATCCTCGCCGCCAAGACGCAGGTCAGTCAGGAGGACATCGATCTGATCGCGCTGCAGCACGTCGAGCGCACTCGCGACGTCGGCCGCGACATAGGTGTCGTAGTTGTCGCCTAACAAACTCCGCAACCCGTCGCGAGTGTGCTTCTCGTCATCGACAATCAGGACCGTCGGTTGCATTGGAGACAAGGATGAAGGCGGAAGGATGAAGGATGAAAACTCACCGTCGACCTTTTATTTTTCGGATCATCGTCACAAAGATGGCAATCAATTCATCGACTTCGACGCGCAATAGCTTGATCTGGGACGGTTATATTGTGCCTGCATCTCCAAGCAACTCCAGCCACAGATCAGTTTCGTCGAGTTCCTGTAAACCGCCTTCGAGTTTGTTTATGAAATCCAGGTCGGATTTCGCGCGACACGTTTTCCGATAATGAGCTGCAACGGAAGTTCCGGAACGAAGAAGTCCGAGAACTTGCGCTACGCCATCCCCCTTTGGCAACGCTTGGTAAAGGCGAACAATCCGAAGCGCGAAATCCTTTGTTCGCGCACGCAAATCGCGCAGCTTTTCTTCATCGTCATCCTTCATCCTTCATCCTTTCTCTGTCCGGCAACATCCGCACTCGCCGGTCCAAAAATGGCAGCCGAATGGTTAACGTCAGTCCCTTCCCTTCGCTGCTCTCGATCGCCAGCTCGCCGCCATGTTCGCGCACGATCCGCCTGACGATCAGCAGACCAAGACCCGACCCGCCGCTCTTTGTCGTAAAATAAGGCTCGAAAACACGACTCAGATTTTCCGCTGAAAGTCCGCCGCCGGTATCGGTAAAGCTGATCTTGACATGCGTTTCGTCGCGATCAGTCCGGATCCGCAAAATGCCGCGGCGCTTCATCGCCTCGAAACTGTTCTTGATTGCGTTGTAGAAAGCCTGCTTGATCTGGTCGCGATCGAGCTCGAGTCGGGGGAGATCAGAGCGTAACTCAGTCTCCACCACGATGTCGCGGTCAGTAATTTCTGGCTGAAAAAAGCGGACTGCTTCCTGCACGATCTTGTTAATGTCTTCAGGATGAAGTTGTGGCTTGGAAGGCCGGATCGCGCGAAGGAACTGGGTTACGATCGAATCGAGCCGACTGATTTCCGAGCGCGCTATGTCGATTGATTCCCGGAGCTCGCGCTTGTCTTCGGCCGAGCGAAGCTTTTTCACTTTCCGCTCCATCAACTGGAGATGGATATGGAGGGAATTGAGCGGGTTGCCGATCTCGTGTGCCACCCCGGCGGCAAGCAGGGTGAGAGCCGAGAGGCGTTCGGATTCGATCGTCTGTTGGGTCGAGCGGCGGTCTTCCGTAATGTCGCGCAGAATCATGGCGTGGCCCGCGGCTTCCGTCACCGCTTCGTTCGCTCCCTCGTTAGGGGCGCGCCGCTCGATGATCAGTGGAACGACGTAGAAATTGATGAATCGGTTCGCTGGATAGAAGATTTCCATGTCGCGACTGAGCGCGGCGTCGGATTGTGAAAGCGCGTTCCAATCCAGGCCACGCACCTGCTCGTCGAGCGGTTTGCCGATCGCGCTTTCGCCCTCGAGCCCGAAAATTTCGCAGGCTGCATCGTTCAAATACGTGATCCGGCCTTTCGCATCGGTCACGATGATCCCTTCCTGGATCGAGTTGAAGATTGTTTCGAGAAAGCCTTTTTCCTGGGCCAGCCGAAGCAGGTAATTCTGGACGTCCTCCGGACCGATGCGACCGAGGCGTCCGATTAATTTTTCGAGGAAGCCGGATTTCATTGTTCTAGACACGTCGTTCGGCGAGGCGCAGTGGAGAGCATCGATTACAGGTTCTCTCGCAACCAAATCTTCCTCGCGCTGCGCCCGGGCGAAGCGTTTACAACGCGCTAAATTGTCGATACTGCAAATGGCTCCGTCTCGCACCTTTCTCCTTTCGCCAGCGTACGCGGGCGGTCGCCGCGCCCAGATCCTGCTCGGTGAGCGGGCGGAATTCGATCTCGCGCTGCGCCTGCGCGCCGCCGAAGCGGTATCGTTAGGCGAAGTTTTTACCTTCCTCAGCGGCCTCTATTTTCGCGGCAAGCTCGCCTACGCCAATGCCTTTGCCCGGCCGGATCGTTCGCGCGTCCTGGTGATCACGCCGACGCGCGGGCTTCTCCCTGTGGACGCGCCGATCGGGCTCTCCGACCTGCGCGAATTCGCCGAGGTCGATATCGAGGAGGGAGATCCGCGTTACCGGGAACCCTTGGAGCGCGATCTCCAGCGTCTCGTCCGGCAACTGACCGCGCGCTGCGAAGTCGTTCTCCTCGGTAGCGTTGCCACCGGGAAGTATCTCAGCGTCCTCCTCGATATTTTGCGGGAACGGCTCCGTTTCCCGGCGGAGTTTGTAGGTCGCGGTGACATGAGCCGGGGCGGGCTCCTCCTCCGTTGTGCGGTCGACGGGATCGAGCTCGCCTACATCCCGGTGCAGGGCGCGGTCCGAAAAGGTAAACGTCCGCCCAAGCTGGAACCACGCCGTTATAGCTGATGTCCCTTTCTCTCAAGCCGCCGATCCCGCCAATGGAAGCGCGTTCCGCCGACGAAATTCCGGGCGATGAGGGCTGGCAATACGAGCCGAAATGGGATGGCTTCCGCTGTCTCGCCTTCCGCGACGGGAATGACATTTACCTCCAGTCGAAGGCGGGCCAGTCGCTGACCCGCTACTTTCCGGACGTCGGGAGGGCCTTAGCCGCTTTAAAATCGAGCAAATTTGTCTTCGACGGTGAACTCGCCATCCCCGTCGCGGACCGACTCTCCTTCGACGAATTACAGCTGCGGCTCCATCCCGCCGCCAGTCGAGTGCTAAAATTAGCCGCGGCCCATCCTGCAATCTTAATTGTTTTCGATCTGCTCGCCGGCACGAACGGTGATTCGCTCCTGGACGCGCCATTACGGGAACGCCGCAAGCAGCTCGAACAATTCGCGGAAAAATATTTTCCCAACGCAAAGCAAGTTCGTCTTTCGCCGGCAACGAACGATCTCCGTAGGGCCCAGAAATGGTTTGAGAAAGTCGGGGGGGACTTGGACGGCATCATCGCCAAGCGCGCCGACGCGCCCTACGCCGCGGGTGAGAGGACCGCGATGGTGAAAGTCAAACACATCCGTACGGCCGATTGCGTGGTCGGTGGGTTTCGTTATGCGAGCGGCGCACGCGTCATTGGTTCACTCTTGCTCGGGCTCTATGATGAGGCCGGCTTGCTCCATCACGTTGGTTTCACCTCCGCTTTCAAAGCGGAAGAAAAGCCGGCCCTAACGAAAAAATTCGAAGCCTTAACGAAGTCACCCGGTTTTACGGGCAATGCGCCCGGTGGGCCGAGCCGCTGGAGCACGGAACGGAGTGGCGAATGGGAGCCGGTCGCACCGAAAGAAGTGGTCGAGGTTACCTACGATCATTTCACCGGCAATCGGTTTCGCCACGGGACGAAGATCGTTAGGTGGCGGCAAGATAAGGCGCCGCGACAATGTACCTTCGGTCAGGTCGCGCACCGCGAAGGGAAATCGCTCGCGCTCTTGTAGGCTTCACTCTCTGAAGCGCCGGGGCAATTTCATCGCGCCCGTCCGGGCCGGCCCCTGCAGGCGACGCTAAAACCACAGCTTTGCAGGGCGAAGCGTCTACAGCACACTCACCGCGACCAGCTCGGCTCGGTGATTTTCCCGAGACCGTCGAGGATCTTGTTCTTCCGGTTGCTGACGGTGTCCAGCATGTAGAGCGCGCCTCCTTCCGTGAAAATCAAATGCCGCGAATCCGCTCCCCAGACCGGATCCTGCCCTGTGGCCAGCGTCCGCGTTCCGCCGCCCGCCAAATCGAGGATCGCGATTTGAAATTCGCCGCCAGTCCGAACATTGAACGCCACCCGCTTTCCGTCCGGCGACCAGTTTGGCTCCGTGCAATAACCGTGACCGGTGGAAAGGAGACGCCCAGTACCGCCGGAAGCAGAAATTCGATAAAGCTGCGGCGAATGGCCTTCATCAGATGAATAGATGATCTCGCTTCCGTCGGGCGACCATGTCGGTCCCGATTCGACGCCGCGAGTTCGGGTTAGCCGACGGGCCCCGCCACCACTCGCGCTGACCGTGTAGAGCTCCGGATTTCCGTCTTTGCTGATCGTTAAGGCGAGCCGGCTCCCATCGGGTGAGAAAGTCGCGCCGCTGTTCGTGCCGGGATAATTGACGATCCGGTTGCGCGCTCCGCTTGCGATATCGATCACGTAAACGTCGGCGTAACCGCTTTGGTAACCGGTGTAGGCGATGCGCCGCCCGTTCGGGCTAAGCGAAGGATGCACGCTGATCGTGTTGTCGTGGGTCATTTGCCGGACGTTGCTTCCGTCAAAGTCCGCGAGATAAACTTCCTTCTTCCCGCTCCGGGTGGCGATGAAAGTGATCCTGGTACCGGCAATCCCCTTCTGGCCGGTGAGCGTCTCGATGATGTCGTTGGCAAACTGATGGGCGTTGTTGCGCGTGTCTCCGCTGTAGGTTTTCGAAAGAACCGTTCCTCCACTGTGATCCACCACGCGACCCTGCAAACTTCCGCTGCTCGCTGTCCCGCGCACGGTGTAGGAGCTGTCAGCGCCGCCCAGCTTGAAATAGCCGGAGAGCCCGAGGTCGGTCTGCAAAATCTTCGTCGCTTTCGCACCGTCGCCGCCGTCGAGCGGCGATACCGAAAGATTAATCTGATCGCCTTTGCTCACCGTGATCGTCGGTATGTCTTCGGCGGCGACCACCGCCATGTTCGTTAGGCCGAGGCAGAACGCCACCGCCAAATTGAAAATTAAAAATTGGATCCGCCACCGGCGGATGGAAATGCGTCGTCTCGTCATCATCTAGTTTAGTTCGAAGTTGATATTCACATCATAATAATCGTCGCCCAGGCCCGAAGGCAAAGGATCGACCTGTTTCACTCGTGCCGCTGCCGTCGTCACCGAGTCATCGACCACCGGATTACCGGATGATTTCGCAATCGAATATTCAGAAATGCGACCATCCTTTTGAATTCGGATTCGGAGGAGAACGGAAAGCCTGGCACTGTGCACGACGGAAGTTGGTTGCACCCACTCGCTGTAGAACCGGTCGTGCAACATGTTCCCGTACCAGCCAACGTCCGACGCGCCGCCCGAGCCTGAGCCCTTGCCGCCCGAGCCACTGCTGCTCTTCCCTTTGGACCCGCCTTCGCCCGCAACCGTTGCTTTCTTCACCGGTTTCTCCGTCGCCTCTTCGTCGCTTTTCTCCCTGGCCAGCGAGGCTTTGGCGACCGCTTTCTTCTTCTCGGCTTCCTTCTCCGCCTTCTCCGCCTTCTCGCCTTCTCGTCCTCCTCGTCAGGTGTCGGCTTGGATTTCGGCGTTGCCTTCTTCGGAGTCGGAGAAGGAGTCGGTTTGTGTTTTGGCGTGGGCTTCGCTGTTGGGCGCGGAGTCGGCTTTGGCGTTGGCTTTGCGGTCGGCGTCGGAGTTGGTTTTGGAGTGGCGCTCGGCGTCGGTCTGGGTGTCGGAGTTGGCGTAGCCGACGCGGTGATTGTCGGAATTTCAATCTCGCTCTTCGCCGTCGGCACCGCTTCGGGCGTGGGCTCTTCCTTCACCTCTTCCGGTGTTTCGACCGGGTTCGCTTCCGGCGTCGCGGGAGGCGGCGTTTCGGCTCCGGCGATTGCGCTCGCCCCTGCGCCACCTTCCATCCAGACGACGTCCTGCGGAACGCGTGAAGGAGCGCGACTCCACCAAAGCAATCCGAAGAGGAGCCCAAGGTGGATCAGTCCCACGATGGTGACGTTGCGCCAGAAACGCGCGTCGCGGGTCATCGTTATTTCGGCTCTTCCTGCGTCGCGATCCCTACCTTGGTGATACCGGCTTTCTGCAGCGCGTCCATCAGACTAACGAGTTTTTGCACCGGCAAATTACGGTCCGGACGGATGACCACCGCCACGTTGGGATCGGCCACTTGCAACGCCGCCAACCGGCTCTCGAGCTTCGCCGGATCGATCACCTCTTCATTCAGTCTAACGACTTCATCCCGGTCGATCGAGAGCGTTTGCACGGCGGCGGGATTGATCGGCGCGTTCGTCGTCGCGCTCGAGGGAATGATGAGCGTCTTGCTGTTCTCGAGGAGCGGGGTTGTGATCATGAAGATGATGAGAAGGACGAAGGCGAGGTCGAGCAGCGGAGTGATATTGATCTCCGAGAGAGTCGACAGGGATGTGCGGTTGGAATAACGGCGCATCCCTTTAGTTCATTCTTGAACGAATGAGGAAAGCAGGAAAGCAGGGATCCTTTCCTGCGTTTCTGGTTTTCTTATTCATCCCGGTTCTCATCTTCGGAAATCGGAAATGCGCCCGCCGTGCTCGACGTACTTGTGTTCAAATTCCGAAGCCAGTTCGGCTGCGAAGTTGTCCATCTCCACGATCATCCCGCGGATGCTGGTAACGAGGAAATTGTAGCCAAACATCGCCGGGATCGCGACGCAGAGCGCGGTCACCGTCGTAATGAGCGCGCCGGAAACACCGGGGGCCATCGCGGCGAGATTGGCCGAACCGGCTTCCGCGACGCCGGTAAATGTATCCATCACTCCCCAAACCGTGCCCAACAATCCCAGAAACGGCGCGCCGCTCACCGCCGTCGCGAGCAGGATCATTTGCGACTCGAGTCTGAGCGCGGTCTCACCAACCGATCGCTCCATCGCCGCGTTCACCGCATGCATTTGCGCCGGCGTGATTTTGTCCGCGATCTCGAGACGGGCGCGAAAAGTTTCGTCCAACTCGGCGGAGCCGAGAAGGTGAAAGGTCAGCTCTTCGCATCCCGCCCGGTAAACCTGAAAAACGGGCGAACCAGGGAAATGCGCATTCGATTCAAACAAGCGCAAAGGTTGTCGGTCCTGGCGAAAGGCGGCCAGGAACCTGTCGGTTTGTTTCCGCGCGAATTGAATCACGCGCATCTTCGTCACCATGACCGACCAGCTAAAGATCGAGCCGATGGCGAGGCACAAGAGGACCATCTTTCCCGCGACCGTCGCGTGCTCGAAGGAAAAAACGAGCCCACCGGCTGCGAGAAAATGCAGCGGGAAAATCAGCTCCGTCATTCTGCATTAGTAATAGCGGAACTGACACGAAACGAAAGTCTACAGACATTCCGCACGGCGAAACGCGTTCATGAAAGGCGACGCTAACCGGCGGCCTGAAAGATTGGCGCGGCGCGCCGATCGCGGATCCTTCCCACAATGATAAAGGCCAGCCCGATCGCGATGAGGAAGAAGGAAAAGAACTGCCCGCGCGTAAATCCAAGGATGAGAGACGCATCCGGCTCGCGAAAATATTCCACGAAGATCCGGAAGATCGCGTAACAAAGGAAGAACAGGCCGGTCAATACGCCATCCGGCTGACGCGTCCGTGTCCGCACCACCCAGAGAATGGCGAACAACAAGACGCCTTCGAGCATCGCTTCGTAAATCTGCGACGGATGGCGTGGAGTCAGGATCGGTCGCAACACCTCGCGGAGCGCCGGCTGAGAATGGAGCCCGCCGACAATCGCCTCCGGTGACACCAGGCGAGGATCGACTTGTTGCACCGCGATCAGGGCGCGGTCGGCTTCGGCCGCGTTCTCCGGCTCAAGCAGCTCCTTTGGAAAAAGCATCGCCCAGGATACGGTCGCGGCCCTTCCATAGAGCTCGCCATTGATGAAGTTGGCGCAACGACCAAAAAACAAACCGATCGGGGCCACGACCACGAGATTGTCACCAAGGTTGGTCCACGAAATTTTGTGCCGCCAGGCGTACCAAAAAGTGAAAACGATAAGCCCGAGCATTCCACCGTGGCTCGACATCCCACCTTCCCAAACGCGCGCCACTGAGAGCGGATCGCGCAACATTTCCGGATGATAGAACAGAACGTAGCCGAGCCGTCCGCCGAGCATGACCCCGAAGAGCGCGGCCCAGGTAATGAAGTCGCCGACCTGCTCAACACGCAGTTGGGTGTAGCCGCGTTGGGCAAGAACGCGCAACAGCCAAAAACCGCAGGCGAACGCCAAAACGTAAGCCATCCCGTACCAGCGCGGCCCGAAATTTCCCCAAAGATGGAAAATGAACGGATCGAAATCGTGCAGGTAATAGGCGAACATGAGCCGCAGAGTATCGCGATCGTGAACTCCTTTCTCAACCTGGTTGCGGCAAAAGGCGCAAATGTCCGTGGTCGGTGGCAGGCGCAAAAGGCTGGGCGGATTCTCAGGAAATCAACGGCCCGCGTCACCAACATGACCAGGCTAATTGAACTGGCGTTTCAGTTTGACCACGGCGGCATCCGGATCGCACCGATGCAAATCCGTTCCGAGATAACTGCGTTTTTGAAATTTCTTGAAACGCGCCGGCCCGAGCGCGTTCTGGAAATCGGAACGGCCAGAGGCGGAACGTTTTTCCTTCTCTCGCGCGCGGCGTCGGAGGACGCGCAGTTGATCACGCTCGATTTGCCGAACGGCCTTTTCGGCGCCGACTCTTATCCCTGGCGTCCGCACCTCGTGCGTTCGTTAGGCCGGGAACGACAGAAAATCCATGCACTGCGCGCGGATTCGCAACGAGCGGAGACTCTCGACCAGGTCAGGCAGCTCCTTGGCGGCGAGGCGCTCGATCTCCTTTTCATTGACGGCGACCATCGCTCCGAGGGCGTGAAAACCGATTTTGCCATTTATACAACACTTGTTCGCAAAGGAGGCCTCGTGGCCCTGCATGATATTGTCCCGGGAGAAGAAAAATACGTTGGCGGCGTGCCAGATTTTTGGCGTGAAGTGAAACAAGAGTGGCGCGCTCACGAGTTCGTCGAAAGCTGGGAGCAGGGCGGATACGGAATCGGGTTGCTCGAAAAGGACGCTTAGCGGGCTATTTTTGTTGCGCCCCTCCCGCGACGGCCGTGCAGCGATGCTAAACAGATACCTTCGCAGAGCGAGATTTCTTCAGGTGCGCTCGGTTGCGCACGTCTGTTCGAACTTCCGTAAGGGTGGCGCGCAAAAATGGGGCTGTTCGACTGAGGCGATTCCCAGACACTTCTTCCGGCGTCCCGACGGCCACAATCTCCCCTCCTAACGAGCCGGCCTCCGGTCCGATATCGACGACATAGTCAGCCTCCGCGATCACGCTTAGATTATGTTCGATCACAATGACGGTATTCCCATCGTCGACCAGTCGGTGCAGGACTTTGAGAAGCAATTCCACGTCGGCCATGTGCAATCCGATGGTCGGCTCCTCGAGCAGATAGAGTGTCGATCGCGGCGTTCGCATCTTGCGCAGCCGCTCGTTCTGCGCGCGCCCGATGCCGCGGGTCAGTTTCGTCGCCAGCTTGAGTCGCTGGGCCTCGCCGCCGCTCAAGGTCGGGCTTGGCTGACCGAGCTTGAGGTAGCCAAGTCCGGTTTCGACTAACAATGAAAGCGGACGCGCGATCTTTTGGTTGGCCGCAAAAAATTCCGCGGCCTGCGCGATCGTCATGTTCATCACTTCGCCGATGCTCCGATCGTGATAAAGCACCTCGAGGGTTTGTGCGTTGTAGCGCTGTCCGGCGCAATCTTCACATGGCACATAACTGCTCGGGAGAAAGCTCATCTCGAGCTTGAGCACGCCCTGACCGCCGCAGGTCTCGCAACGTCCGCCTTCGGTATTGAAGGAAAAGCGACTCGCGCTGTAACCCCGCACGCGCGAGACCGGCAGCTGCGCGAAGAGGCTGCGAATCTCATCGAAGACTTTGATGTAGGTCGCCGGTGTGGAGCGCGAGGTCTTGCCGATCGGCGATTGGTCGACTTCGTAAATGGCTTCGATTGCGTCCACTCCAAATATCTGCGCAGCTCCTGCGTTTTGACCGCTGGCAATGGCGCCCGCGCCGGCGCGAACTTTTTTTCCCCGCGGAGTGCCTCGCAAGGGGCGCAACACGGCGGACGGGGCGTTCCCCGAGCCCAGGGCTTGCTCCACGGCCGGGAGCAAAACAGAGCGCATGAGGGTGGATTTGCCGGAACCGGAAATGCCAGTGATGACGGAAAGTCGACCGATCGGGAAACGCGCGTTGATGTTCTTCAAGTTGTTCGCCTTGGCACCACGAATCTCGAGCCAGCGCTCGACTTCGCCTAACGATCGACGCGATTTGCGCATCGGATGGCAGAGCGGCTCGCGCAGGCATCGCCCGGTTTGCGAGATCGGGTTTTTCTCGATCTCGCTCAGCGTTCCCTGCCCGACCAGTTCGCCCCCATGCACGCCCGCGCCCGGCCCAAGATCGATAATGTGATCGGCGCGGCGCATCGTTTCCTCATCATGCTCAACGATGACGAGCGAATTTCCCTTTTCGCGCAGCGCGCTCAGGGTTTCGAGCAGCCGGATGTTGTCTCTGGAATGCAGCCCGATGGTCGGCTCGTCGAGCACATAAAGGACACCACGCAGATTCGAACCGAGCTGCGCCGCCAACCGAATGCGTTGCGACTCCCCGCCGCTCAGAGTCTTGGCTGAACGCCCAAGGGCAAGGTAGCCGAGCCCGACGTTCTCCATGAAGCGAAGCCGCTGCTCGATTTCCGGCACGAGGTCCGCCGCGATCACTTTTTGCGTGCCGCGGAAACGCAACTTCCTGATCAGGGCGAGCGCTTCGCCTGCCGAGCGGGCCGTGAACTCGTCGATTGTCTTTCCCTGCAAACGCACATGCCGCGCGACCGGGTTCAGACGTGAGCCGTGACATTCGGGACACGGCACCGCTTCGCCTTCCTCGACCGACTCGAACTGCCGCTCGGCATTGAGCTCGTTTTCGAGCATCGAATCGCCGGTCTCTTCTTCGTTTTGCTGAAGTTTCTCGTTCCAGATTTGACCAAAACCGGCGCAGCCTTCACACCACCCGTGGGGTGAGTTGAAGGAAAACAAACGGGGATCGAGCTCTTCAAATGCGCGCCCGCAGCCCGGACAACTCATCTCTGTGCTCATGACCGTCAGATGATTCCTGGCGTCGAGGAGATGCGCGGTCCCGCGACCGATCGCGAGCGCGCGCTGAACAAGATTGCGCGCCTTCAGGATGCGTTTGGCATCGATCATTCCGACGACCGCGTCGATCGTGTGTTCCTTGAAACGTTCGAGCTTGCGAAATTGCGCGACCGGGATGAGCTGACGATCGACATAAAGCGTGTCGAAGCCCTGTCGCTCAGCCCAGCGCGCCACCTCGGTGTGAAAACCTTTGCGCGCTTTGACGAGCGGCGCGAGCACCTTGAGCGGTCCGCGTCGTGCGGCCGTCTCCACCTGCCTAACGATCGCAGCGACGCTTTGTTTCTCGACCGGTAGATCGCAGTCGGGACAGAATTGCGTGCCGGTCTTGGCAAAAAGGAGCCGAAGAAAATGATAAACCTCGGTGACCGTCGCAACCGTCGACTTGCCGCCACCGCGTGTCACGCGCTGCTCGATTGCGACTGTCGGCGGCAGTCCTTCGATCAGGTCGACATCCGGTTTCTCGAGCTGTTCAACGAACTGTCGCGCGTAGGGCGACATGCTGTCGAGAAAGCGGCGCTGGCCTTCCGCGAAAAGGAGATCGAAGGCGACGGTCGATTTGCCCGAGCCGCTCAGGCCGGTAATGACGACCAGCTTATCGCGTGGGATGGCGAGCGAGATGTTCTTGAGATTGTGTTCGCGTGCCCCGTGGATCGCGATCGCATGATTGCGACGGTTCGTCGCAATTCCGCGGAGCGCGGGCGCCTCGCCCGCACCGTTCGGCGCCCCGCCGAACGGCTCTTCGGCCGCGCGCAAGAAAGGCTCATCGCTCTCAGGCAAAATGTAGCGCTGCGAGGCGTCCCGCGAGGCGCGTGACACCGCGGGTGGGGCGCCCGCGCTCCCCGGACGGGGAAGCAGCTCGCGCAGAAATCGGCCGGTGTGTGAGTTCGCAGCTTGGCCACCTCTTCCGGCGTGCCACTTGCGACCAACCTGCCGCCTTCCTCTCCGCCTTCAGGTCCGAGATCGATGATCCAGTCGGCGCATTTCATCACCTCAAGGTTGTGCTCGATCACGACGATCGAATTCCCCGCCTCGACCAGGCGTTGAAACAGTTTCACGAGCAGAGCGATATCGTCGAAATGGAGTCCGGTGGTCGGTTCATCGAAGATGAAAAGATCCCCCTTTTTCGGCTCGCGGCCGCCGCCGTCGGTCAAGTGCCTGACGAGCTTGAGCCGTTGTGATTCGCCGCCGGACAGCGTGTTGAGCGGTTGACCGAGACGCAAATAGCCGAGCCCGACTTCCTCCAAGACGACGAGCGGTCGGGCCAGCGTCTCCGCTTCTCCCATTGCGGTGAAAAACTTCACCGCTTCGCTCACCGTCAACTCAAGCACTTCATGAATCGAGCGCCCTTCCAGCTTCACTTTTTGCACGTGCGACTGGAAGCGCCGTCCTTCGCACTCTGCGCAACGCACGTAGAGATCGCTCAGAAATTGCATCTCGATCTTCTCGAAAGCCGGTCCCGCCGCAACGCTCACAACGTCCGCTGCCGGAATTGAAAGAAAATGCGCTCGCAGTCAGCCCTTGCGCCATGGCTTCGGGTAATCCCGCGAAAAGCTCGCGCACCCGATCGTAAAGGCCGAGATAAAGGATTGGCGTCGAACGCGGAGTGCGCGAAAGCGGCGCCTGATCGACCATTACGATCTCGCCGACTCGGTGCGCCCCAGTCACGCTTTTGCAGGCGCCCGCTTCCTCGCTTCCCGTGCCCCGCGCCTTGAGCAGATTCCGGTAAAGCACTTCATGGATCAGAGTCGATTTCCCAGAACCTGAGACGCCGGTCACGCAAGTGAAAATGCCTAACGGAATGTCGACGTCGAGATTCTTGAGATTGTGTTCGGCGGCGCCTTTGATTTTGATCGCGGCGGAGGATCGGCGCCGCGGTTACCGGAATGCGGAATTGATTTTTTGCCCGATGAGATAATCGCGAGTCAGAGACTCAGTATTTGCGCGCAGCTCGATCTTTCCGGGGAGCGTGGTCGCCTCGCCGCAACGTGGGGAGCCGCGCCTCCCGTCCCGGCGAGATTCCTTCGGCTGATCATCGGTTCGTTTGCAGAGGTGTCCCGCGAGGCGCGTGACACAGCGGGCGGGGCGCCCGCGCTCCCCAGAAAATCTGTGAGCGGACCATTGAAGACCAACTCGCCGCCTCTCTCTCCGCGGCCCGGTCCGATGTCGAGGAGGCGATCAGCCGCCCGGATGATCGCTTCTTCGTGCTCGACCACGAGGAGGGTATTACCTTTGTCGCGCAGATTGTGCATCACGCCGACCAACCGGCCGACGTCACGCGGATGGAGACCGATGCTCGGCTCATCCATCACAAAGAGGGTGTTGACGAGCGAAGCGCCGAGACAGGTCGTGAGGTTGACGCGCTGGACTTCACCGCCGCTTAATGTCCGCGTCGAGCGATCGAGGGTGAGATAACCAACCCCGACCTCACAAAGATAACGCAAACGGGCGACAATCTCGTTCCGCAACATGGCCACGGCGGAGTCGTTAGGCGAAAACATCAGGCTGGCGAGAAACTCGCGCGCCTGGGAGATCGGCAAGCGCGGCGAATTCCGGCAGGGTAAACGCGATTCCATCGTCTCGTCACCAGACGATAGTTCAACGTCTCCGGTTGAAACCGGCCGCCGTGGCAACTGGGACAAGTCGTATAAGCGCGATAACGGCTGAGCAAAACGCGGACATGCATTTTGTAGGTCTTGCTTTCGAGCCATTTGAAAAATCCCCGGACTCCGTACCAGCCCGATCGTCTTCGGGTATCCTCTTCGCTGTAGCCGCTCCCTCGAGATCTGGGTCAACGACCGCAGCTCCAGAACGCTCACCGTTAATGACGAAATCCTGGTCGCACTTCGGCAATTCCTCGAAAGGCAGGTGCACGTCGATCTCCTCCCGGGCACAGGCGCGAAGCAGGTCCTTTTGCGATTCTCCCATTTCCTCGCCGCGAAAAACGCGGACGGCGCCCTGGGCGATGGAAAGCGCGCGATCGGGAATCGCACGATTCAGATCGATCGCGATGGTGCGCCCAAAGCCGCGGCATGCCGGGCATGCGCCTAACGGATTATTGAAACTGAAGAGTCCGGGCGTGGGTGGGCGAATATCGAGATCGCAATGCGCGCAATGCCAGCCCGTGGAAAAGGGAAGTTCTGAAGATGGATTGTCGGTGGCAGGCCCAACCGTGTCACGGACTGATTGCTGATCCGGGAAGGCAGGGCAATGACGTTGATCTGATCCTTCCCGAAACGAAGCGCGGTTTCGATCGACTCGACGAGACGTGGGCGCGTTGCTTCGCTGATCGTGAGGCGATCCTGGATCACCTGGACGCGCGCGCCGAGCCGGAGATTTTTTTAGGCATTGTCGGCCCTGACGATTTCGCCGTTCAACCAGATGCGGAGGTAACCCTGCTGCTGGAGGAAAACAAAGAAATCGTGCGGCTCGGTCTTTGGAGGGAACAGAGACCCAGAACGTGATGAGAAATGAATTCTCATCCCGAGCGCGTGCGCAGCGCGGAGCAGTCGAGAAATCGGGAGAAGCTGACCTGAACCCCTTTTTTCGCAGACTTCGTTCCGTTCCCGTTTCCGCGCCGAGATCCCTCGCCTGCACGTCCGCCGGTCGCAGCACTCCTCGCGGGAAGAGATGATTGGTCGCGTTTTTTTCGCTCGGCGCGAATCGCGCGATCATTTCATCTGCGATGGATTTTGCGGTTTCCGGCCGGATCTCGCGGGCGCAGCTCGGGCAAAAAGCGCGCGCCACCCGCGGCATGAGCAGTTTCAGGTAATCGTTGATTTCCGTCATCGTCCCGACCGTCGAGCGCGAGCTTTTGACCGGGTTCGATTGCTCGATCGCGATGGCCGGCGGAATCCCACGAATTTCGTCGACCCGCGGCTTGTCCATCCGCTCGAGAAACTGTCGCGTGTAGGGGCTGAAGGTCTCGACGTAACGGCGCTGGCCTTCCGCGTAGATCGTGTCGAAGGCGAGGCTCGATTTTCCGCTCCCGCTTGGACCGGTGACAACCGTCAGTTGGCCCAGGGGCAAGTCGAGATCAAAGCCTTTGAGATTATTCTGGCGCGCACCGCGAATCTCGATGCAGTCCGCCTGAGGCGAGTCATCTGGGGCGATGGCACTGGGATTTTTGCCGTTGTTGGAAGCCACCGACGACAATCGTTTCTGGCAATCGAAAGCGCAAACTTTAGACGCAAAACGCGTTCCACAAGGGGGGCGATGACGCCAGTCCCATTCGGGACAGAATAATTCTACCCAGTTCGCGCTCCAGGGCGGCCCGCGCCTCGGCGTCATCGTCATACCCCCAAACGACCAGTTCAAGCATGCGCGCTCCGAGCTCGCGTTTCCTCTGCCAGACCGCATGCAGGCGGCCGTGCGCGGTCCAGTCTTCCGCCGCCGCGGCGGCATCGTTGACATAGGACGAACGGCCATCCCAGTAACAATAAAAAATGTGAAGTGGTCGTCCGCTGTCGGCGAAGCGGTAGGAACGAATCGGCAGGTTGATCCCATTGACCGACGACGAGATGCACGCCGCTCGTCTCCTCCATCGTCAGGCCGGTCGCGGGGAGGCAAATCTCCGGCCGATGATTCTTAATGAAGAGCGCGGCTGTCCGACCCGGCAGCCAGCGAAAAGAATACATCATCCAGCGACGACCGTCGGCCGAGCGCCAGGTGCCGGCTCCGCCTTCGTTGTAACGCAACAGTGTCTCGACGGTCGCGGATATGGGCTCGGAGCGATAATCGCGTTCGCTTGTCGGCCAGGCAACGCTCCAGTGTGCGCTGGTCACTTTTTGCTCCGTCGCTGGCGCGTACCATGACGCCACCGCGACCTCGGTGAGAAGGATCCAAGAAATCAAACCGATCGAAAGCCAGATACCCCGGACGTTCCGTCCTCGATTCCGCCCTTCGCAAAGGGACGCGTTCACGGCATCAGGAGCCGGTTTCAAGCGCCAGGCTCAGTCCCCATAAGGCGAAAAGGCAAATGACCAGAATCGTGAAACCAGCTGGGTCATGCCAACGATGAATCGCCTCGACTCCGGAGTTCGCCGCCATTTCACAGAGAAGAAATGTGCGCCCGATATTACAGACGAACGCGATGGCGGCGCCGGCCAGGACAAGTAACGCTCGACGCCAGAATCGCATCCGGTAAAATTCGCCCAGGAAAAGCGCGAGCATGAAGGTCGCCTGGAGTGAACGCATGCCGGTGCAAGCATCGTCGATTCCGACCGAGCCGGTACTCAACTCGATGACGTTGCCGTGTCGCACGGCGAGCGTCCCGATAACATTCAAAACCTGGATTGTGATCGCCGTATCGGCGCGCATGAGCGATTGCACGACCAATTGTTCGAGCTGCGTCGGCCAGGGCGCGGCCACGAGAAAAAACAACACCGGAAAGGCAAAATGCCGCGACCATGGACGTGCCGCCCGCGAGGCGCAGTGCGCAAAGCGAAACGACGACCGCAACGAGCGACATCGTCCAACTGATTAATCGCCAATCAGGATTCGCGACCGCGATAAGGCGGGCGGGCAACAAAAATGCAGCAGCGAACAAAGCAAGGCTTATCGTTAGGCCAGGATGATGCGAAGCGTTCGGTGCGGGCCGGCGAATCCAGCGCCGATAAAAAAGCCAGGCGGCAAGAAACGGCACCGTCCATCCGTAGCCATACTGAGGATTGAGCGACCACTCGTTCTGGAGCTGAAAAATAATTTCCAACCAGAGAAGGAGAAAAGCGATTGCCGCGAGCGCCAGCGGCCAGCAAAAGACCATTCCTGTCCCGGGCGGACGCGCTTCCCCAGTCGGCGCTACCGCGATGGAATGGGACATGCTAATTTCTTAGCAGTTCGTGCGCCTCGACGCCACCTCCGGCGGGCGATGGGCGCCGCCTCTGAACAATGGCTCGCCCTTCCGATTCAGCGCTCGAGACTTCCCTGCAGAGGACCGAGCATGCCTACGTCAAGCTTTGCTTAGGCGCGATCGGTCTGCTCTGTCTGCTGGTCGTTGTGTGCTGGGGTGGGCACCGCTTTTATATCCGCTGGCAAGAGCACAAGTTGATGCGGCAGGCCCATGTCGCCTTCGACAAAGATGATCTCCGCTGGGCTGCGATGGCAGCGCAACGGGCCTACGTGGTTGAGCCCAAAAGTTCGGACGCCTGCCGAACGCTCGCGGCCATCGCCGAAAGAGAGAACAAACCGGAGGCGATTGACTGGCGGCGCCGCGTGGTTGCGCTCAATCCCAACTCGATGCCCGATCACCTCGCGCTCGTCGGCAGCGCACTCCGCTTCGGGCAGCCGGCGATTGCCGCCGAGGCTCTCGCCCAGGTCCCGGTCGCGCAACAAGACGACGCCCGTTATCATTCCGCCGCAGCTCACGTTGCCCTGACGAAAAACGATTTGGCCGCAGCGGAGCTGCATTTCGAGACGGCAGTGAGTCTCGCGCCTAACGATCCGTCGCGACAACTCGAACTGGCGGAATTCCAGCTCCGCTCCGACGACCGGAGCAAACGCGAAACCGGTCGTGCCCTGGCCGAACGCCTCAAGAACGATCCGAAAGTGCGCCTCGCTGCGCTTCGCGTGCTGATCAGTGACGCCGGTCGCTGGCGCCACGACTCCACCAGCGTCCAGCTCGCCATGGAACTCAACGGACTGGCCAATGCAACCTTCGGCGACCGACTCGTGGCGCTCGGCATTTTACGCGGCCTGAACGATCCGGCTTTTACCGCCGCACTGACCCGGCTCGAGGCCGAATCGATTCAATCGACGGATAAAGCCGTCAAGTTGATCAACTGGATGAATCGGTCACGGGCTGGCCTTGCTCGCGATCGACTGGAGTAAAGAGTTGCCGCCGGAAATGCTCGAGAGCATTCCGCTCCGCTTTGCCCTGGCCGACGCTTATGTTCGGCTGCAGGATTGGGCTACGCTCAAGGTAATCTTGCAACACGGGTCATGGGACCAGGCAGAACCAATTCGGCGCGCCCTCCAGGCGAAGATCGCGCGCGAGACCGGCGACGACATCGGCTTCGAGAAGAATTGGGTAGCCGCTGTCGGGGCCGCCGGAAAAGATTCGGCGAGCCTGAATCTGCTCCAGACGATCGCGTTTCAATGGAATTGGCCCGCCAAAGCGACCGCCGTCCTCTGGATGCTCGCGGTAAACCCCGATACGCAACGCGACGCGCTTCAGGCGCTCTACAACTATTACGCCGCGCAACGCGACACAACCGGACTCTATCGCACGCTTTCCCGTCTCGTTGTGGCGATTCCAGACGATCCCGCGGTGCGCAATAATTTTGCGCAAATCTCGCTCCTCTTGAAAGCCGAGACGTCGCACGCCCGTGGGATCGCGCAGGATTTGTATCAGGCGCATCCGCACGACGCAGCTTACGCCTCGACCTACGCCTTCGCGCTTTTTCAATCAGGCGATGTGAAAGGCGCTCTCAAAATCATGAGCCAGTGCACGCCGGAGCAGTTGCACGATCCTTCGGTCGCCGCCTATTTCGGCATCCTTCTCGCCGCGGCCGGCCAGCATGAAGCCGCCGCTGAATATTTGGATGTCGCGACAAGGGCGAAATTGTTGCCGGAGGAAGAAGAGTTGGTCGTCCAGGCAAAGGCTTCACTGGCCCGACAGTAGTCCAAGCCGGACGCCTCGGCCTAACGAATACCCAAAGTCTGAATTTCCTTGCGATCCTGCGATCTTCAGGCCGGCGCGCCGGAAAGCTGCCGCAGCTTGCGGACAATGCGAGGGATGATCTCCAGCACCTTGTCCAACTCGGCTTCTGTGTTGTAGCGGCCGAAAGAAAAACGGAGGCTGCTGCGCGCGCGCTCATTCGTCAGTTTCATCGCGCGCAAGACATGCGACGGCTGCACCGCTCCGGTGGTGCAGGAAGAGCCTAACGAACAGCAAATGCCTTCCTGGTCGAGTTTGAGCAGAACGGCCTGCGCGTCCACCCCGATGAAGGCGAGGTTCGAAGTGTTGGGCAGGCGCCGCGCCGGGTCGCCGTTAATTTCGACCTGATCGACCTCAGCGCGCAGGGTTGCTTCGAAGCGGTCGCGCAAGGCGCGGACCCGCGTGTTTTCTTCATCGATCGTCGTCCGCGCCAGTTCGGCCGCCTTTCCAAGGCCGACGATCGAGGCGACGTTGTCAGTTCCCGCCCGCCGGCCGCCCTCCTGCGGTCCCCCGACGAGGAGAGGTTGAAAGCGCGCCTTTCGATTGACGTAAAGCGCGCCGACGCCCTTTGAGGCATGGAGTTTGTGCCCGGACAGGGAAAGAAAATGAACCGGCAATTCCTTTAGATCGATCGGCATTTTCCCGACCGCCTGGACCGCGTCGGTATGAAAGAAAACGCCTTTCGCCCGACAAAGGTTGGCAATTTCTTCGAGCGGATAAATCACGCCAGTTTCGTTATTCGCCCACATCACCGATACGACCGCGGTGTCCGGCCGGATGGCGCGTTCCAACTCGGCGAGGTCGAGATGACCCTGCTCGTCGACCGGGACGACAGTCGCCTCGCAGCCCCGCCTGACGAGCGCCTCGCAGTAGTTGAGGACGGCGTTGTGTTCGACCGAGGTCGTCACGACGTGGCGTCGCTCGGGCGACATTTGGAGCGCGGAATGGAGCGCTGTGTTGTCCGATTCTGTTCCGCCGCTGGTGAAGACGATTTCGTTAGGCTCGCAGCCGAGGAGAGCCGCGACCCGCGCATGGGCCAGATCGATCGCCTCTTTCACCTGAGCACCGAAGCGATGCGAGCCGGAGGGATTACCATATTGTGTGGTCAGAAAGGGCATCATCTCCTCGAGCACGGCCGGATCGATCCGGGTGCTGGAGTTGTTATCGAGATAAATGACTTCAGTCGCGGCTGGCATGGAAAATCAAAAGATTCGGATCGGCGAGTCAGTTATTCCGGCGGGCGCGGTTCGTTCCCCGGATGTTGCGCATGATGATGCGTCCAACGGAAGTACAAATTGCGCAAGTAGATTGGAAGCGGCAGGGCCGTTTGCAGGATGCCAACTGAGTCATGGCGGTAAATCGCGAAATAACTCAGGGTCAGGATCGACCCAAGGGCGCTGCATTCCCAAAACCCGATTGGGATCACGCTCTTCTTCGCCCGTTCCGACGCGATCCATTGAATGACAAAACGCAACCCAAAAATCAGACTGCCGGCGAGGCCGACAAATTTCCAGGGGGTCAGCGTAATGTGAAAGAAGTCGGCGGCAGCGGCAAGATCAGGAGCGTTCATAGCGACGGAACCGTTCGACAGAAGTCGTCGGGTGAACAGCTTTATTTCTAGTCCGAGCTGCGCGCTCTGCTCCCTTGGCTGTTCAACCGCGCAAACCTCGTTAGAATCCATCGCATGGACTCCATTTGGGATCAGGCCCATCCCCATCTGCGCGATCTTTCGCTTTACGAACCGGGCAAGCCAATTGAGGAAACAGCTCGCGACTCCGGTCTGCCGGTCGACCAGATCGTCAAACTAGCCTCGAACGAAAACCCGCTCGGCCCGTCGCCAGACGCGCTGGTCGCGATGCAAGAGGCTCTCAAGGGCGCGAATTTTTATCCCGATGGCGGCGGTTTTTATCTCCGTGCGGCGCTCTCTGAGAAACTGGATTTTGCGCCCGAAAGTATCATTCTCGGTAACGGCTCGAACGAGATCATCGAATTTATTGGCCATGCCTTCCTCCGGCCAGGGGTGGAGCTGGTGACCTCCGAAAACGCGTTCATCGCCTATCGACTGGTGGCGTCCCTTTTCGGCGCGAGGGCGATCGAAGTCGCAGACTGCGAACATCGCTTCGACCTCGACGCGGTCGGGAAAGCGATTACGCCACAGACTCGCGTTGTCTTCATCGCTAATCCTAATAATCCTACCGGGACGCTCGTCAGGCAGGACGCCCTCGACCGTTTCATGGCGCGCGTGCCCGAGGACGTTGTGGTCGTCTTCGACGAGGCTTATTTCGAATATCTGCACGATCCTCCCGACACTCTTCGATTCGTCAGGGAAGGCCGCAACGTCATTGTCTTGCGGACCTTTTCAAAAATCCACGGTCTTGCCAGCGTGCGCCTCGGTTACGGCATCGCGCGGCCGGAGTTGATCCGAGTGGTGCAAAAAACGCGGGCGCCCTTTAATACCAGTGGCATCGCACAAGCGGGCGCCCGGGCCGCATTGGCCGATGAAGCGCATCAGGCGGAATCGAAACGGGTGACGGACGAAGGCCGGAAATACCTGGAGGAGGAATTTGCCGCGCTTGGCCTTTCTTTCGTCCCGAGCGTTGCAAATTTCGTCCTCGTCAAGGTCGGGGACGGGAAAGCGGTGTTCAAAGCGCTCCTTCTGCAGGGTGTCATCGTCCGCGCGCTCAGCGGCTACAAATTTCCCGAGTGGGTGCGGATTTCCGTTGGCACGATGGAACAAAACCGCAAATGCATCGCCGCGCTCCGCGAGGTGATGGCGGCATGACTCCAGGAGAGACAACGGCGACGATTGCCGCCGTCTCGACACCGCCCGGCGAAGGCGCTATCGCTCTCGTCAGGCTTTCCGGTCCGCAGGCGATCGCGGTGGCGGACAGGATTTTCCGCGGCAAACAAAAGCCGTCGGATTCGGCTTCTCATTTCCAGCAATTCGGTGAGATCGTTGAGGGCGAAGGTGTCATCGATCAGGTGATCCTTTCGCTCCATCGCGCGCCGGCGAGCTATACTGGTGAAGACGTCGTGGAAATTAGCTGTCACGGCGGCGTGCTCGTAACGGCTCGCATCTGGGAGGCCTGCCTGCGCGCGGGTGCACGGGCGGCGCGCCCGGGTGAATTCACCGAACGAGCTTTTCTAAACGGCAAACTTGATCTAACGCAGGCCGAGGCAGTCATTGACTTGATCCGCGCGCAAACCGATCTCGCGCTCCGCTCGGCGGCGGAACAACTGGAAGGCCGGCTGGGCGAGAAAATTTCAGGGTTGCGGGACGATTTGATTTCGCTCGTCGCCAATCTCGAGGCCTACATCGACTTCCCTGATGAAGACATCGAGCCGGATACGGGCACGGCATTTCTCGCGAGACTCGACGCCATCCGGCAGGAGATCGAAGCTCTGCTGGCGACCGCGGACAAGGGTCGAATCTTTCGCGAAGGCGTGCGTGTGGTGATTTATGGCGCGACCAACGCCGGGAAGTCGAGCTTGCTCAATCGCCTCCTTGGTTTTCCCCGTGCCATTGTCAGTGAAACACCGGGCACAACCCGCGACACAATTGAGGAAGTGGTTAACCTCCGCGGGATTGCGTTCCGACTCACCGATACGGCAGGGCTGCGCGCGCGCGCGGCGAACGAAGTGGAGAACGAAGGAATCGCTCGCACTGAGCGCTCACTGGCCAATGCCGACCTCGTTCTTCACGTGGTCGACGCGAGCGAGGCCAAGCCGTCGCATTTTGAATCGTGCCCGCGCGACCGCGCAGAGCTCCTGCTTTTGAACAAGAGCGATCTGCCCGAGCACGTCGATTGGGCGGACATTCAAGCCTTGCACATCTCCTGCACGAAAGAGAACGGCCTCGTCGGTCTGGAGGAGGCGATTCTGGCAAAAGTGAGCGACCAGCGCTGGGACGTCCCGAGCGCAGTCGCGATCAATCGGCGCCATCGCGATTGTCTGCGGCGCGCGCTCGCGGCCTGCGATGAAGCACGAAGCGCTTTCGCGCAAAATCTCGCGCCCGAGTTTGTCGCGATCGATCTCCGTAGCGCTTTGCAGGCGGTCGGCGAAGTGATCGGCCATGCCGACATGGAAAAAATTCTCGACGCGCTCTTCGCCACTTTCTGCATCGGAAAATGAAACGCCTGACGAGTCATTGGTACGAGCGGCTCGTAAGACCACTTCTTTTTCAGATGGATCCGGAGGCCGCACACCATTTTGCGCTCGCCCTGCTGCGCGCCGTGCCACAAATCCCCGGTGCGCTCGCGTTCCTGCGCTCCTTCGCTCCGCCGCCGCAACCGCAAAGGCTCTTCGGACTGCAATTTCGAAATCCGATCGGTCTCGCCGCTGGTTTCGATAAGAACGGCGTTGCCATCCCCGCCTGGGAGGCGCTTGGGTTTGGTTTCGTCGAGATCGGCACCGTCACCGCCAAACCGCAGCCTGGAAATCCGCGGCCTCGCATCTTTCGCTACCCGGGGCAGGAAACCCTGATCAACCGGCTTGGTTTCAACAACGATGGTGCAGCGGTCGTGGCCGAGCGTCTTCGCCGATTGCGCAAGAGCCGCCTTGCACCTTCGATTCCCATCGGGGTCAACCTTGGAAAGTCCCGGGCAACTTCGCTTGAAGAAGCGGCGGCCGACTACCGGGAGAGCTTTCGCCACCTCGCCCCGGTAGCCGACTACGTCACACTCAACGTCAGTTCGCCCAACACGCCGGGTCTTCGCACCTTGCAGGAACGCGACGCGCTGAAAGAGCTCTTGCGCGTCATCACAGAGGAGACTGCGCGGTTGGACTCGCCCAAACCCTTGCTCCTCAAAATAGCGCCGGATCTTGCCGAGGAGGCGTTGGCTGAGATCGTTCGCGTATGTGAAGTATTTGGCTTGGCTGGTCTGGTTGCAACCAACACCACGATTGATCATGCCGGCCTAATCGGAAACGATGAAGCGGGGGGGCTGAGCGGGACACTTCTGCGCGCCCGTTCCACCGCTATCGTTCGCTTCTTGAGGAGCCAGACCCAGCTGCCAATTATTGGAGTGGGCGGAATAGGCGACGCGAAGTCAGCATTGGAGAAGGCGGAGGCGGGAGCTGAGCTCCTTCAGATCTACAGCGGATATATTTTTCGCGGGCCCGGCCTCCTCCGCGAAATTAGCGCCTCATTTCAGTAGGAGGCCAGGCGACGGGAGGCCTCGTTCAAAGGCCAAAGCCTGCGCATCGCGAGAGTAGCGGCACAGACATTGCTCATAATCGCCATAACTACGGTATTTTCTGTAATGAAATCTATTTTGCCCGATTTTCTCGGTCTCGCCGCCACTTTTCTCACCGCTACGGTCGCGTTTGCCAGGACCAACAGTGTCAACGTCGCTTGGGACGCCAGTGCTGGGCAGGAAATCGGCTACCTTGTCCATTGGGGCACCACAAGCGGAGAATACGGCCATCAATCCGACGCCGAGGGTAACACCTCACTGACAATACCGGACCTGACAGTGGGCGCCCTATATTACTTTGCCGTTACGGCCTATAACGAGGACGGGGTGGAAAGCGATTTTTCGGAAGAACTCTCCGCCGTCATTCCGCCGCCTGGCTCGACTCCAACTCCGACGCCCACTCCAACGCCTACGGCAACGCCGACACCAACGCCGACTCCCACCCCGACTCCAACACCCAAGCCGACCCCGACGCCAAAACCGACCCCGACTCCAAAACCCACTCCAACCCCAACACCAGTTCCCACGCCGACTCCAACACCGAAGCCAACTCCAACACCGAAGCCGACCCCAACACCCGAAACCCACGCCAACGCCAACGCCAAAACCCACTCCGACGCCAACACCAAAGCCGACTCCAACACCGAAGCCAACTCCAACACCGAAGCCGACCCCAACACCGAACCGACCCCAACACCGAAACCCACGCCAACGCCAACGCCAAAACCCACTCCGACTCCAACACCGAAGCCAACTCCAACACCGAAACCGACCCCAACGCCAATTCCCACTCCGACCCCAACACCAAGCCCAACAGCGACGCCGTCTGAGACCCCCACTCCCACCCCATCAGCGACACCGTCACCAACGCCGTCACCAACAGCAACACCAGATCCGTCGCCGCCAAGTCATTACTTGCTCAACATTTCGACACGAGTCCGGGTGCGCGGCGGCGATAACGTGATGATCGGCGGCTTCATTATCGAAGGCGAGGCCAAGAAGGATGTCGTATTCCGTGCCCTCGGGCCGTCGCTCGCTAATCTGGGCGTCAAACACGCTCTTCCGGACCCCATTCTGGAGGTGTATGACTCAGAGGGAACGCTCATCCAACAAAACGATAACTGGGTCACGCTCCCGGGCGGCATTGTTCCTGCCGGTCTTGAACCCCTCAACCCAGGCGAAGCTGTTATCGTGGCCAGCCTTTCGCCCGGCGCTTACACGGCTGTTCTCCGAAGCGCGGACGGCGCTGAGGGAGATGCACTTTCTCGAGCTCTACGACCTTGCCCCGGCCAGCTCCAGCGTCCGCAATATTTCCACGCGCGGAGAAGCCAGCATCGGCGACGACGTCATGATCGGCGGGTTCATTATCGGCGGGACTTCTTCCGCCAAAGTCATGGTTCGCGCCATTGGTCCGTCGCTGGCTGCGTTTGGGGTATCTGGAGTGCTGCCCGATCCGGTTCTGGAACTGCACGACAAGGATGGGTCGCTCATCTATCGGAACGACAATTGGCGCACCGACCAGGCCCAGCAAATCATCGAGACGGCCATCGCGCCTTCCGACGAGAGTGAATCCGCCATCATCGCAACGTTGGCGCCCGGCGCCTACACCGCGATCGTGCAAGACGCGCACAACGTCCAAGGAGTGGCCTTGGTTGAAGTTTACATGCTCGGTCAATAAAGAATTGGGCGGCCGTCTCCCCTAACGAGCCAAGGCATCTGAAATACTTGGTCAGGCCGATACCCTCTTCTTCCCTCACGGATGACCGCGAGCCGAACGCGGTGGTTGCGGTCACCGCACAACGGCCATCGACGGGACGCGCGTCATCCGATGCGACATTCAGTGAAAAGCAGAGAACCGCCGACCCGCAAGCCTCTCCACGCAAGTATCTCGATGGTTGGGAAAACCATCGAGCGTTGACAGCGAACCGCTTATTCGTCCGAAATGAAGCCGGAACCGGCCTCTTCATTGTGCATTCTGCCAGAGCAAGTTCGCCCAACATAATCGGAGGTCGTTATTCTCCAGATTTGCGCTATAGTCAGCGATGTCTAAACCATCCGGCACCTTTTTTTCCCGTCGCGCGCCTGACATCATCACTGAAGAGTTAGTTGCGGTGCTTTCCTCCAAAGCCTCCTACGAATTCAAGCCATTGTTCGACATTTTGCTGCTCAATCTCCGAGAGCGCAATGCGGCCAGCGGCGGCGAAGAGATGCTGCGCCTGCGGTCTTACGAAAAGCTGCAGAGCCTCGTGAGCCAGGGAGCGGTCGATCGCAAAGTCAACGGCGTCACGAAAAAATACAAAGGGGTACCCGCCCGCATGCTGGCCCTCAGGGCCGAGATGAAAACCCTGCGAGCCGACTGGAACGAACGCGCTCAGGCCAAGGCAGCCGCGGCTGGTTGATTGCGCGCCCGGCACTTTCCATCGCTTCCAGTTTGCCCAGTTTGCTCCCTCCGCGTTTCGTTCTTGCTTATGATCAAAGGCAGCGACAGGCGCAAAGCAGACCACGCGGTTGATCCATTCATTCTCGACCGCTGGTCGCCCCGCGCGATGACGGGCGAAAGCATTACCAGCGAAGAGCTCATGCGTCTCTTCGAAGCCGCGCGCTGGGCACCGTCCTCCTTCAACTCTCAGCAGTGGCGCGCCCTTTACGCTCGGCGGGAGACCGAGCATTGGCCCACATTCCTCGGATTATTAGTGGAAGGAAACAAATCCTGGGCCCTAAAACGCCGCCGTCCTCGTCGTCTTCATTTCATCCAAAAATTTCGACTACAACGGCGACCTTTCCATCACCCACTCCTACGATTGCGGCGCCGCCTGGGAAAACTTCGCTTTGCAAGGGTTCAGCCACGGCCTTGTCGTCCACGGCATGCAAGGTTTCGACTACGACCGCGCGCGGACCGACTCGAGATCCCCGATGACTTCCAGATTGAAGCCATGGCCGCAGTGGGCAAACCGGGCGGGAAAGATCACTCCCGGAAAAACTGCAGAGAGCAGAAAGCCCTAACGATCGCCGCAAACTGAGCGAC
>CAVRGZ010000012.1:0-240842 GCA_963720895.1 uncultured Verrucomicrobiae bacterium | reverse complement strand
ATACTATTTGGCGCTTATCCATCTGGGCCTGGGAGACCGCGAGGCGGCGCTGAGCGCCTTGGAGAAATCCTTCGAAGAACGCAACGGGAACACCCTCGAATATATCCGCACGGATCCATTTCTCGATCCGCTGCGGGGCGACCCGCGCTTCGAAGCGCTGGCCGAAAAGATTGTCCCGGCGAGTGAGTTCGCCAAAGCAGCGAAGACTTCAAAGTGAACGAATTCCTGCAACGCCTGAAAGAGCGCAAGCTGGTGCAGTGGGCGGTGGCCTACGTCGCCGCCGCCTTTGCGCTGCTGCAGGGGATCGATATCGTCGCGCAGCGCTTTGGCTGGCCCGAATAGTCGATGCGCCTCGTCATCATCGCGCTCTGCGTCGGGCTCTTTGTCACGCTGGTCCTGGCCTGGTATCACGGCGAACGCGGCGCGCAGCGCGTGACCGGCATCGAATTGCTGATTCTGGCGCTGTTGCTGGCGATTGGCGGCGGATTCCTTTGGCGGTTTGCCGGCACTGCGCAAGAGCGAATCGCCAGGGCGGCTCCAACGCCTGCTCCGCCTAACGAATCGCCATCTGCCGTTAATCGGAAGTCCATCGCCGTGCTGCCGTTCGAGAACCTGAGCGCGGACAAGGACAACGCCTACTTCGCCGACGGCATGCAGGACATGATCCTGACCAAGCTGGCCGGCATCGGCGATTTGAAAGTGATCTCGCGCACCTCGACCGAGAAATACAAAAGCCATCCGGACAACCTCAAAGCCGTCGCCACCGAGCTTGGCGTGGCCACGATTCTCGAAGGCAGCGTGCAGAAGGCCGGCGACGAGGTGCTGATCAACGTGCAGTTGATCGACGCGGCCAACGACAACCATCTGTGGGCGGATGCCTACTCGCGCAAGCTCGACAACATTTTCGGCGTCGAAGGCGAAGTCGCGCAGAAGGTCGCCGATGCGCTCAAGGCCAAACTCACGCCAGCCGAAACCGCCCACGTGGCCGAAGCGCCGACCCGCAATGCGGCGGCTTTTGATGTGTTCCTGAAGGCGGAAGAACTGGCGAAAAAGGCGTACACATTGCAATCGGAGGCGGGCTACCTGGCGGCCGATACCGACTATCTGCGAGCGATCGCGCTCGATCCGGACTTCGCGTTGGCCTATGCGCGACTCGCCTTCAATCAGCTGAACCGGCATTGGTTTGCCGCCCCGTTGACAGCCTCCCAACTGGCCACCAACAAGGCTTATGCAGATCGCGCGCTGGCCCTGGCGCCGAATTTGCCGGAGGCACACCTGGCGCTTGGCTATTACGAATACTGGGGTTTTCGCAACTACGCCGCCGCCAACATCGAATTCAAGCGCGCCCTGACGCTGGCCCCCAACAACGTCAATGCATTTGTCGGGTTGGCGTTTGTCGCACGACGAACCGGAGAGATTGCGCGGGCGTTGAACTACCTGAAGCAGGCCGTGGCGATCTCTCCGCGCGACCCGCTGCTTCTCAGAGAGTACGGTCTGACATTCATGATCGTTCGCCGCTATGCGGAGGCGGATGCCCAGGTGCGGCGTGCATTGATTCTCTCACCGGAGGATGCGGGTTCCTACGACGACCTGCTAGGGATCCAGTTGTTCGGATTTGGCGATGCCGACGCCACTCGCAAGGCGGTGAAGTCGTTGCCGGGTTGGCGGATCGGTGCAGCTGCCGCAAGCGGCGGCGGCGGCGCCGGCGACGTCTTGTGGTTGATCAATACGCGGACCTACGCCGACGTTTTCGCGCGCCGCTTCGATGCCGCCTTGCGCGCCTGGGACTCTGCACCCACCGATACCGAGGAACAGCGGCTGATCGGCAAGGTGGCGCGATCGGTCATCAAGCTTATCGCGGGCGCTCGAAGATCGGCGCAGGCCGATTGTGCGTCACTCGAACCGGTGCTTACCGCCGAGCTTGCCAAAGAGCCGGACTCGCTGGGGCTGTTGCAGCAACTGAGCTGGGTCGACGTTTGCCTGGGCCGCAACGCGGAGGCGATCGCGCTGGCGCAAAACGCCGTTGAGGCTTTGCCGATCAGCAAGGATGCCTTTTTCGGCACCTATCAACTGGTCGGCCTTGCGCAGATCGCCGCGTGGGCTGATGCGCCCGATCTCGCCTTGAAGACCATCCGCCAACTGCTGGAGATACCCGCCGGCGCCGCGATCTCCATCGAGCGCCTCAAGCTCGACCCGGTATTCGACCCGCTGCGCAAGGACCCGCGCTTTCAGGCATTGCTGAAGAACAACGAAACTCCCGACAAAAAGAAGACCGCGCCTTGAACGAATTCCTGCAACGCCTGAAAGAGCGCAAGCTGGTGCAATGGACGGTGGCCTACTGCGCCTCTGCGTTCGCGCTCGTTCAACTCCTCGACATCGTCGCGCAGCGCTTTGGCTGGCCCGAGTATCTCGTGCGGTTGACCTTCATTGCGCTGGCCGTCGGATTCTTTGTTACACTGGTACTGGCCTGGTACCACGGTGAGCGCGGCGCACAGAAAGTGACGGGCACCGAGTTGCTGATTCTTGCCCTCTTGCTCGCAGTTGGCGGCGGATTGCTCTGGCGGTTCGCCAGCACTACGCCGGCGCACACGGGACAATCCGTGGCGGCGCGGACCTCGGCAGAACCCAGGTCGGTCGAAGCGAACTCCGTCGCGGTGCTGCCTTTTGATAACTTAAGCGAGGACAACGAGAACGAATATTTTTCTGATGGCATCAGTGAGGAGTTGCTGACCGTCCTCCAGAAAATTCCCGGCCTGCATGTAGCTGCCCGGACCTCGGCGTTTTCCTTCAAAGGCAAGGATGCGACGGCGCAGGAGACTCGCCCGCTCGCTCCTGGCTTTTGACCTCGGCATGACCGGAAAATTTGCCGAAGCGCAGGCTGAGTATTCCAAGGTCTTGGAATTGAATCCCGCGACCCCCTGGGCGCATGCGGGTCTCGGGGTCTGTTTTCTCCTCCAGGGCAAATCCGACGAAGCCGAGGTCGCGGCGCACGACGAGGCGACCGAGTGGGCGCGACTCAACTTCATGGCCCTGGTTCGTTGGAGTCAGAAACGGATTCCGGAATCTGATGCCGCGCTCGCCAGCCTGGTCGAACATTTCGCCGGGACGGCCGCCTACCAGATCGCAGACGTCTACGCTTTTCGCGGAGAGAAAGACCAGGTGTTCGAGTGGCTGGAGCGCGCGCGCCAACAGGGCGATGGCGGCTTGGCCTCCTTATTGATCGATCCGCTTTTCGCGAACCTCCGAAGTGACCCGCGCTGGGAAGCGTTCGTGCGCAAGATGGGCCTGGCCGACGACCAATTGAAATGAGCGCTCCTTAGCCATGCAGAGGGCCGGCCCGACTGAGCTTTCCTGTAAAGCCTTCCCTTCCTCGCCAGTGTAAGAGCGGCCGCAGTTCGCGAAAACGCTCTCTTTCGCCGGCTGCGGGCAGGCGAGCGAAGCGGAACGCGATGGTACGACCAAGGTCCTAGTCACCACTTGTAAGACTTAGTCCATGCTGAACGGCAGGGTCGCCCGGCGACGTTGTCATTCCATGCCAGTATCTAAATTAGAAATCTAAAATTATGCGCGCACGAACTATAGTTTGCTGCACAGCGATCTTTCTCGCTGTCGGCCTTTGCAAAGTCACGTTTGCCGAGACAAATCCGTTTAACAAAGCCCAGGTGGGCGACCGCATCCGCACCGTCGAGAATGGGGTCGACGATTTCGAAAAATACCTCACCACCCGCGGCGAAAACGCTCAGAACCAGGCCGGAGCGGCCAAGAACGCCGGGGCAGGGAAGCGCGGCCAGGGAGCCAACGCCGAGAACAAAGATGCGCGCAAGGATCAGGCTGGGAAAACAAAAGACGACCTTCAGGAAGCGATGGACGACCTGAATCGCACCACCAACCGGCTGCGGCGCAAGTTCGATCCGACGGCGAACTATCTGGAAACCAAAGTCCAAATGGAACAGGTCCTGGATAGCGCGCGCCGGGTTAATCAGGTGGTGGGAAAGAACGCAGCCGACGGTCAGGCTCAACGCCTCTGGACTGCTTTGCGCGCGAGCATCAACGACCTGGCGCGCTGCTACAACCTGACTCCGGTAGGCGCATAAGCGAGGCAAACGTTATCGGGTTGGGATAGCGGGCCGCGCCGTTTGCCAATCTTTCCCGAAAAGGAAAGCTATTGGCCTCGGAGTGCGCGGGTGAACTCCGTCGATTTGACATCCCAACTCGCTTGCGCCGAAATAGATTCGCAAAATGCCGGCTTCTGGCTAGAAGGAGCCCATGCCGTCCGATCAGTCCGCCGATTCGAAGTTCGAGATCGGCCACGTCCTTTTCCTCGACATTGTCGGTTACTCGAAACTCCTGATTGAGGAACAGAAGGAGCGTCTCGCCGATCTGACGCGGATCGTGCTCGGCACGGCGCAGGTGCGCGAATCGACCGACGAACAGCTCGTCAGGCTGCCGACCGGCGACGGCATGGCGCTGGTTTTTCATCACAGCGCGGAAGAGCCGGCACGGTGTGCGCTCGAGATCGCCGAGGCACTGCGGAAGCATCCGGAGCTTTGCGTACGAATGGGCATTCACAGCGGACCGGTCAGTGAGGTGACCGACGTGAGCGGCCGGAGCAATATCGCCGGGGCCGGCATCAACACGGCACAGCGCGTGATGGATTGCGGCGACGCCGGGCACATCCTTCTCTCACAGCACGTCGCGGATGATTTGATGCAATACCGCCAATGGGCCCCGCGTCTGCGTGATCTCGGCGAATGCGAAGTGAAACACGGCGTTCGGCTGCGCCTGGTGAATCTCTACGCCGAGCCGCTGGGCAATCCCGAGCCGCCGGAGAAGTTTCGGCAGCGCAAGGAGGTGCAACAAGCAACGCTTGCAGCCGATTCACCAAGGCGAAACAAACTGCTGCTGATCGTTTTCGGCATGGGCCTGTTGTTCGTCATCTGCCTCGCGATTGTCGCGCTCATCTTCGCGCCTGCGGTGATGAAGTCGTTTTCTCGCCAAGGGGCCGCCATGTCTCCTCCGCCACCGGTGCCCTCTGCGACCAAGCCCCCTGTGCCGGAAAAAAGCATCGCAGTTCTTCCGTTTGAGAATCTGAGCGAGGACAAATCCAACGCCTTCTTCGCTGACGGCGTGCAAGACGAGATTCTCACTAATCTGGCCAAGGTCGCCGATCTGAAAGTGATCAGCCGCACCAGTGTCATGCAGTTTCGCGACAAGGGCGCGCGCAATTTGCGGGAGATTGCGCAACAGCTCGGCGTCGCGCATGTGCTGGAGGGCAGCGTGCAACGCGCCGCCGGCAAGATTCGCATTAACGCGCAGCTCATCGATGCGCGTAACGATGCACATCTCTGGGCGCAAACCTACGATCGCGACCTGGCGGATGTCTTTGCCATCCAGAGCGAGATCGCTAAGACCATCGCCGAGCAGCTGCAAGCCAAGCTCTCGCCCAAAGAGCGAGCCGTCGTGGAAGCGAAGCCGACAAAAGACCTCGTCGCTTACGACCTTTATTTGCGCGCGTTGGAAATCGAGCGCAACCGCGCTAGCAGCATCGGATCGGGCGGGGCTGAAGGAGCCAAACGTCAAATCGACCTTTTGAACCAGGCCGTTGCGCGTGATCCCGAATTTGTTCCCGCGCTTTGCCTGCTGGCCAACACCCAACTCTATCTGTTTTGGCTAAACGACCGGACCGCGCCCTATGTTGAGCTGGCGAAGAAAGCATTGGAAGCAGCGGCCCGCCTGCAACCCGATTCGGCCGACGTTCATTTCAGTCGCGGGATGCTCTATTATCGAGGCTCTCTCGACTACGGCCCAGCCCTGGCCGAGTTCGCCCTCGCCCAACGCAGCGCGCCTAACGACGCCTACGCGCCTTTTCTTATCGGCATGGTGGAACGGCGCCAGGGACGCTGGGAAGAATCCATCCAGCACATCAAGCAATCGCTCGCCCTCGATCCGCATAACCTCGCCCTCATTCCTGAGCTCTCCACCACCTACTTAATCCTGCGCCGGTACCACGAATCTTCGAAGGTCCTCGACGACGCACTGGCCTGGAAGCCGCGCGATTTTTCGCTCTCACTGCTGCGAGCGTGGAATGACGTATTCGAGAAAGCCGACCTCGGCAGGTTGAAAGCCCTTGTGAATGGCGGAGCGGACCCTCCGGGGGATCCGAACGACCTGATCGTCGCGCGCCTGTTTCTTGCCTTTCTCGAGCGAGACTACGGGGCGGCGCAGCAGGCATTGGATACACCGGGGCTGGCGGAGTTCGACGATAACGGCTTCTTCATTCCCCGGGAATGGCAACAGGGAATTATCGTTCGCGGGCTCGGTGACAAAGCGCAAGCCAACGCGCAATTCCTCGCCGCTCGCGAGCGGGCTGCGGCCGCCGTGCAGCAAAATCCTGACGACGCCAGAGCGCTCATCGTCCTGGCCCAGATAGACGCCGCTCTCGGCCGTTCAGCCGACGCAATTCGGGAAGGTGAACACGCCACCGAGATGCTTCCGCCCTCCCGAGACGCGATTAATGGCGGGCTCATCCAGGAAAAGCTGGCCCGCATTTATGCTCAGGCCGGTGACGCAAAGCGCGCTCTCAGTTTCCTCGAAAAAAACTCAAGGACTCCAAACGGCGTGACCTACGGGCAGCTCAAACTCGAAGAAGATTGGGACCCGCTCCGCCATGACCCGCGGTTCGATAAAATCGTCGCCTCACTCGCGCCGAAATAAATTCGCCATACCCCGACTGCCCGCCACAACCTGCCATGGCACCCGAGCTATCCGCCGATTCAAAGTTCGAGATCGGCCACGTCCTTTTCCTCGACATCGTCGGCTACTCAAAGCTCCTGATTGAGGAACAGAAGGAGCGGCTGAACCAGCTTACTGCGATCGTGCTCGGAACAGGGCAGGTGCGCGAGTCGACAGATGAACAACTCGTCCGGCTGCCGACGGGCGACGGGATGGCGCTGGTCTTTCGTCACAGCGCGGAAGAGCCGGCGCGATGCGCGCTCGAGATCGCCGAGGCGCTCCGGAAGCATCCGAAAATGCCGGTCCGGATGGGCATTCACAGCGGGCCGGTGAGCGAAGTGACCGACGTGAGCGGGCGCACCAATATCGCCGGCCCAGGCATCAACATCGCGCAGCGAGTGATGGATTGCGGTGACGCCGGGCACATTCTCGCCTCGCAGCGTATGGCCGAGGATCTCGCCGCCTATCGGCACTGGTCGCAATACCTTCACTCCCTCGGCAACTTCGAAGTGAAGCACGGTGTGGCTCTTCACATTTTCAATCTATACGACGAAAAAGCTGGCAACGCCGAGCGGCCTTCAAAGCTCAAGACCGCGTCGGCTAAAAAGAGCAAGAGTCGGAGTTATGGCATAGCCTTGGCTGTCACGCTCGCGGCTTTGGTCGTTCTGGGCATCTTCCTGCATTCTTTCGGCAAGAAGAAGAACCCAGCTTCCGCGCTGGTCGCAGATCCCGGGTCGAATGTCATTCGCTCCCTCGCAGTTCTTCCACTCGACAATTACTCGGGCGACAAGAGTCAGGATTATTTCGCGGAAGGGATGACTGACGAGTTAACGACCGACCTTGCCACAATCAGCCGCCTGCGAGTCATCTCCCGTAGCTCGACCACCCAGTTCACCGGTAAGCAACGCCCTCCCACTCCGCAGATTGCGAAGATGCTGAACGTGGATGCGGTGGTCGAAGGTTCGGTCCGGCGTTCCGGCGATAAGGTGCGGATCACCGCACAATTGATCGATGCCCGGGCCGATCGACACCTTTGGGCGAAAAGTTTCGAGCGAGATTCACGCGATGTCCTCGCCCTTCAGTCTGAGCTGGCGTCGGCCATCGCCAGCGAGATCAATGTGCAGCTGACTCCGAGCGAGCAGGCGCGCCTCACGAGGGCCCGCAGCGTGAATCCCGAGGCTTACGACGCCTACCTCAAGGGCCGCTATTTTTTTAACCGACCGAGCGACCAAAATCTGAGCAAAGCGATCAAACAATTTGAAGAAACAGTCCGGTTGGATCCGAGCTTTGCGCCGGCCTACTCGGGGCTCTCCGATGCTTATCTCTGGGCGGCTTTCAACGAAGGAGCGATCACCGCCGCGGAAGGCAATGTCAAAGCGAAAAATGCCGCGGAGAAAGCTCTTGCACTCAATCCAGCTTCCGCGGAAGCGCATACCTCTCTGGCGAATTATAAAAGCTGGTACGAACATGACTGGGCGGGAGCCGATAAGGAATTTCGCCAGGCCATCGAACTCAATCCTAACTATGCCTTCGCCCACGATCAATTTGGGCTGACTCTGGCGTGTCAGGGCCGGTATGACGAATCAATCGCGGAAGGCCGGCGCGCCTTGGAACTCGATCCGCTCGATCCCGTTATCGCAATTGATAACACCCTGGCCTTTGCCGGACAGGGCCAGTTTCAAAAGGCGACGGAGGAATCCCGAAGAGGGGCGGAACTGGATCCGACGTTCTTCTTTCCGCAAATGCAGTTTGGCTGGATCTATCTCCAGCAGGGGGACGTCCGCGCTGCCATCCCGGAACTCGAGAAAGCCGCGGCGATGGAGGCGCCCCCTTTTGTAGCCGCCTACCTCGGCTACGCCTATGGCGTCGCGGGCGATCGCGCGCGCGCTCTGGCGACGATCGAAGAGCTGAAGAAAAAATCCGTCCGCGGTTACGTGCCACCCTTCAATCTCGCGATCGTCCATCTCGGTCTCGGCGAATTCGACCGGGCGATGGATTTGCTCGAACAAGCCAGCGCCGACGACTCGCAATGGATGATGTACCTCAAGGTAGACCGCATTTTCGACCCGCTCCGGGCGAAACCGCGCTTCATCGCGCTGATGAAGAAAGAGAACTTCGAGTAATGAGCGAGGACGCTGACAAAGATCGGACCCGCGTGCGTCAGCCCCTTCACTTACCGACGCCATACGTCGTGGACGAAAGTGAACATGACGCCTGAATCCGAAGACAATCTTCAGTTCGAGATCGGGCACGTCCTCTTCATCGACATCGTCGGCTACTCGAAGCTCCTGATCGAAGAACAGAAAGAGCGCCTGCGTCAGTTGACCGAGATCGTGCTCGCGACTTCACAGGTCGCGAAGTCAACCGACGAGCAACTTGTTAGGCTGCCAACGGGTGACGGAATGGCGCTGGTCTTTCGTAACAGTTCGGAAGAACCGGCGCGGTGCGCGCTGGAGATTGCGGAGGCGCTGAAGAAGCATCCGGAAATCCCGGTGCGGATGGGAATTCACAGCGGGCCTGTCAGTGAGGTGACCGACGTTAGTGGACGGAATAACATTGCCGGGGCCGGGATTAATCTAGCCCAACGGGTGATGGACTGCGGCGACGCCGGTCACATCCTGCTCTCGCGACGCGTCGCGGAAGATCTGGAGCAATATCGCCAGTGGAATCCGCGCCTGCACGATTTGGGCGAATGCGAGGTGAAGCATGGCGTGCGCGTATATCTGGTCAATTTTTATACCGATGAAATTGGAAACTCGCAGGTGCCCGAGAAAGTTCGTCGAGGCGAAGAGAAGAAAATTGCATCGAACGAGGGATTCTGGGTCGCGGTGTTGCCCTTCAAATACAGTGGCGGCAATGCCGACCTCGCAGCGCTGGCCGATGGGTTAACCGAGGAGATCGTGACCGGCTTGTCACGCTTCTCTTATCTTGAAGTCATCGCTCGCGGTTCGACTTCACATTACGCCCAGGAGTCAGTTGACGTTCGTTCCGCCGGCAAAGAGTTAGGCGCGCGCTATGTCATGGAAGGGAGCGTGCGCCAGGCTGGGCCAAGGCTGCGGGTTGCTGTGCAGCTGGTCGACACCGCTTCCGGTGCACATCTCTGGGCGGAGACCTATGAACGCGGCTTCGTGCCGGAGGAACTCTTTGCACTGCAGGATGATTTAGTCCCTCGCATCGTCTCCACCGTGGCAGATCAGAACGGTATCCTGACTCGCCGGATGAGCGAAACGCTGCGGGGCAAGCGTGAAGATGCCTTAACCCCGCATGAGGCGGCGCTCCGCGCCTTCACCTATTTCGAGCGTGTTACTCCCGAGGAGCACGCCGTCGTAAGGCGAATTCTGGAGCGCGCTGTGCGCGAGGCGCCGGACTACGCCGACTGCTGGGCGATGCTCTCCCTCATGTATAGCATCGAGTTCGCAGATGGATTCAATCCCGAGCCGAACCCTCTCGACCGCGCCCTGGCCGCGGCGGAGCGCGCCGTGCATCTCGCCGCCACTCACGCTCTCGGCCACTACGTGCTGGCCTTCGTCTACTTCCTCCGCAAAGAAACTGCTTCTTTCCAGGCGGAGGCGGAGAAGGCCCTGGCACTTAATCCAATGGACGGGTCGGTCATGGGCATCGTCGGCGTGCTCATAAATTGCGCCGGCGAGTTAGAGCGGGGTTGTCAGATTGCGGAAGCTGCCATGCGGCTCAATCCCAACCATTCGGCCTTGTTTCGTTGGGCCGGGTTCACAAAGGCCTATGCCGAGGGTAAGTACGCGGAGGCGCTGGAGTGCGCGGTCCGAATAAACATGCCCAATTACTTCTACGCCTATTCGGCGCGGGCGGCGGCGCTCGGCCAGCTCGGCCAGCGCGATGCCGCCAGGAAAGAACTACGGGAATTGCTCGCCCTCCGTCCCGACTTCGCCACTGCGGTGCGCCAGGAATATGCTAAATGGCACGACGCCGGGACGGTTGAACACATGATCGAAGGCTTACGCAAGGCGGGGCTGGAAATTGCCCCAGAGAAAGCAACCCAAGCCTTGAAGATCACCGCGACTGAATCATCTCCGCTCAACCTTGGCGCGGCTGGCTCTGATAAAGGTTTCTGGATCGCAGTGCTGCCATTTAAACATAGTGGTAGTAACTCCGATCTCACAGCCTTCGCCGAAGGATTAAGTGAGGAGATCGTCACTGGACTGTCGCGCTTCTCCTACCTGAAGGTAATCGCCCGCAGCTCAACGGCGCGCTTCGCCAGCGAGTCCGTTGACGTCCGGTCCGCCGGCAAGGAACTGGGCGCGCGCTATGTCATGGAAGGCAGCCTGCGCCAGGCGGGAACCAAGTTGCGTCTCGCGGTGCAACTCATCGACGCAGTCTCAGGCGCCCATCTTTGGGCCGAGAACTATGAACGTAACTTCAGCTCGGGAGCGGTCTTCGACCTGCAGGACGACCTGGTTCCGCGGATTGTTTCGACGGTCGCCGATATGAACGGCGTTCTGCCCCGAAGTATGAGCGAAACTGTCCGGAGTCGCACTCCCGGAGAGTTGAGTCCCTACGAGGCTGTCCTGCGCAGTTTCGGCTACTTCGAACGGGTCGCCGCCGAAGAGCTTGCATCCGCCCGGGATGCCCTGGAGTTAGCCGTGCAAAAATCACCGGCTTACGCGGATGCGTGGGCGATGCTGGCGTTACTGTGTGTCCAGGAATATGCGCAAGGGTTCAAGCTCCGGCCCGATTGCCTAACGATCGGGACAACCGCCGCTCGGCGGGCGGTCGAGGCGGCGCCCTCCAACCATCTCGCGTGGTTCAGTCTGGCCCAGGCCCTCTTCTTCCAAAAGGAGTTCCAGAGCTTCCGCAATGCCGCGGAGCGGGCCGTCGCGCTCAACCCAATGGATGGTAACTCCATCGCTTTTCTCGGTGAGTTGCTGACCTATGCGGGCGACTGGGAGCACGGCATGACACTGGCGGAGCGGGCCAAGCAGCTCAATCCTAACCATCCCGGATGGTACTGGTATGCCGATTTCTACAACTCGTACCGCCAAGGCAAATACCGTGAGGCTCTCAATTTGGGTCTGAGAAGCAATCTGCCCGGTCATTGGGGGATGCAGGCGTTAATGGCCGCTTGCCACGGGCAACTCGGCGAACGTGATGGTGCCGCGAAAGCACTGCGCGATCTGCTCAAGCTGCGACCGGACTTCGCCGACACGCTTCGCAGGGAAGTTGCGAAATGGTGGGAGCCCGAATACGGAAAGCGTTTTATTGACGGTCTGCGCAAGGCGGGGCTGGAAATTGCCGACGATTAAAGCGCGTCGCGATGACTTCAAAATGAACGAATTTCTGCAACGCCTGAAGGAGCGCAAGCTGGTGCAATGGACGGTGGCTTATGTCGCCGCGGCCTTCGCCCTCCTCCAGGGAATCGACATCGTCGCGCAGCGCTTCGGCTGGCCCGAAGAAACGATGCGCTTCGTCATCATCGCGTTGAGTGTCGGCCTCTTCGTCACGCTCGTTCTGGCCTGGTATCACGGGGAACGTGGGGCACAGCGCGTCACCGGCACAGAACTTCTCATTCTCGCGCTTCTGCTGGCGATTGGCGGCGGATTCTTGTGGCGGTTTGCCAGTGTTTCGCGCGGGCCGGTCGTGGGAGCAGCGATGGCTACACCTGCGAACGTTCCCGCCACGCCGGCCTCGTCTCCTCCGCTCGGTGGGACCCCGGGCAAATCGATTGCGGTGCTGCCGTTTGAGAATCTGAGTGCGGAGAAAGTGAACGCTTACTTCGTCGAAGGCATCCAGGACGAAATCCTCACCCGTCTCGCCAAGATCAGCGCGCTCAAGGTGATCTCGCGAACGTCAACCATGCGTTACGCCAGCCGTCCCGATAACCTGCGCGAGATTGGCAGGCAGCTCGGCGTTGCCACCATCCTCGAAGGCAGCGTGCAACGCGACGCCGGCGCCGTGCGCGTGAATTTGCAGCTAATCGATGCCGGCAACGATACGCATTTGTGGGCGGAGACCTACGATCGCGAAGTGAAGAACATCTTTTCGGTCGAAAGCGAAGTCGCCCAGAAGGTCGCCGACGCGCTCAAGGCAACGCTCCTGCCGGCGGAGTCGGCGCAGATCGCCAGTGTGCCCACGAAAAATGCAGCCGCCTACGACTTGTTTCTCCAGGGCCAATATCTCTTCAATCAACTCCAGACGAGTAGCGCCAAGGATCCTGTCGCCGCCGGTCAGGCGGCGAGGGATTTCTACCGCCGGGCCATTGCCGCCGATCCCGATTTTGCGCTGGCCTACGCGCGGCTTTCGTATCTCGAGAGTTATCTGCATTGGTACGGCGTGGATACCAATGGCGCGGTCGTCGACGACGCCCGCGCCAATGCCGATCGCGCGCTCGCTTTGCAACCGGAATTGCCCGAAGCGCACATGGCGCTCGGTTATGTTCACTACTGGTGCCATCGCGATTATCCGGCGGCGCTGAGCGAGTTTACCCTCGCCCGGGCCAGCCTGCCTAACGACGCCGAGGTTCTGGCCGCGATCGGCTACGTTCATCGCCGGCAGGGCGTCGCCTCGCGGGGGATACCGGAAATGCAGCAGGCGAGTTTGCTCGATCCCCGGGACTCAACTCTGCTCCGCGAAATCGCCAACTCCTACACCGCGCTCCGTCGTTATGCCGAGGCCGAGGCTTACTACGCGAGATCGCTGGCGTTGGTGCCGGACGACTTCGAAGCCGTAGCCCAGCGTGCCACCAGCACCATGCTCAGTGGCGACCTGGATGGAGCCGATCGGATATTGGCGGCTGTCCCACCTGGCTTTGATCCGCAAGGCTCGATCTCACTGGTCCGCTTCAAGCTGGCGATGATTCAGCGCCAGCCCGATAAAGCGCTCTCGGCGATCGCGCAGTCGCCCGACTGGCTCATGACCCGCTGGGAACACAGCGTCGTGCCGATCGGTCTTCTTCGCGGGCAAGCCCTGGGGCTGAAGGGCGAGACCGCCCCGGCGCGCGCCGCCTTTCTGGCGGCGGAGAAACAATTGCAGGAACGCCTCAAGAATCCCGCCGAAAACACTGATACGAACAGCTATCTCGGACTGGTTTACGCCGGGCTTGGCCAAAAAGAGGCCGCGCTCAAAGCCGGCCGCGCCGCGATCGAGAGCATGCCAATGTCGCGCGACGTTATCGTCGGGGCATTCCAGCTTGAGCGCCTCGCCCGCACCGAAGCGCAGGTCGGTGATGTGCAATCCGCAGTCGAACATCTCGATCAATTAATGTCCTCCGCCGGCGGTGAAACGGTTTCCTTCCCCAGCTTGCAGATCGATCCGGCATGGGACGCAATCCGGGCTGATCCGCGCTTCCAGGAGTTACTGGAGAAATACAGTCCGAGGGTGAAATGAACGAATTCCTGCAACGGCTGAAGCAGCGCAAGTTGGTGCAGTGGGCGTTGGCCTACTTTGCCGCCGCGTTCGCGCTGCTTCAAGGGATCGACATCGTCGCGGCGAAATTCGGCTGGCCCGATTCTGTCGAGCGTATCCTGATCATCGCCTCGTGCGTCGGGTTCTTCGTCACCCTGGTCCTGGCCTGGTATCACGGGGAGAGGGGTGCGCAAAAGATCAGCGGCGCGGAACTGCTCATCATCGGCCTGGTCCTGGCGGTGGGCGGCGGGTTACTCTGGCGCTTCGGATCCATCAAGGAAGTCTCCGCGGACAAGCCCGCATCCGTGCCTAACGAACCAAAGACAGTTTCCGTGCTCGCCATTCCCGCGAAGTCGATCGCGGTTCTGCCTTTCGAGAATCTGAGCGCAGACAAGGACAACGCCTTTTTTGCCAGCGGCATCCAGGACATGATCCTGACCAAGCTCGCCGGGATCAAGGACCTGAAAGTCATCTCCCGCACCTCGACCGAGAAATACGCCAGTCACCCGGAGAACCTGAAAGATATCGCCCAGGAGCTGGGCGTGGCGAAGATCCTCGAAGGCTCGGTGCAAAAGGCGGGCAATGCAGTCCTGATTAACGTGCAGATGATCGACGCCCGGACGGACGCGCATCTCTGGGCCGAGGCTTACAACCGGACGCTGGAAAACATCTTCGGCGTCGAAGGCGAGGTCGCACAGAATATCGCCGAGTCATTGCACGCCGCGCTCTCCGGGACGGAGCGCGCCACCCTCGCGCAAAAGCCAACCGAGAACGTCGCCGCGCTGGAGGCTTACCTGAAAGGTGTCTCGCTCGCCAGCGGCGTCACCTATACCGAATCTCCGGAAGCAGTTGTCACCGCGCTACAGGAGGCGGTTCGTCTCGATCCCGGCTTTACCCTCGCCTGGACAAAGTTGGCTTCAGCGCAGCTCAGCATGTTTTGGTGGGCCTACGACGCGAGCCCGGGTCGTCTGGAAGCCGCGAAGGAAGCTCTTGACAAGGCGGAAGCGCTCGCGCCGGATTTGCCGGAGGTCGAAATGACGCGCGCCGAATATCTCTATCATGGCCTTTACGATTTCACGCAGGCTCTGGCCGCGATCCGTCAGGTTCAGGCAAAGTTGCCTAACGACGCCCGCGTTTGGTATCTCACCGCCTTGCTTGAGCGCCGGACCGGCGATTTTGGCGCCGCTATCAAGCACTTCGCCCGCGCGCGCGAGCTGGATCCCAATAGCATCGAAGTGGCGGGCGATGCGGATGGAACCCTGATCTTTCTCGGTCACTACGATGCAGCTCGTCGCGCCCTTGACCGTGACCTCGCCCGAGGGAGCGGCACGTCACTCTTCTATGAATTGAAACTGATCCTGGAATGGAACACCGGCGGGCTCGCCGCCGCTGATCAGTGGCTCGCGCAACTGCACGGCGACGGCGCCGACATTGTCGCGATGCGCGCCTGGCAGGCTCTCTACCAGCGTGATTTCAAGAAAGCGTCCGAGTTATTCGCCCATGCCGCGGCGACGGGGAGTAACTACCATTCGCAGTTAGTCTTTGATGGTTACGTGCCGAATGAGATCGGCTGGTGTTTGCAACAGGCACTGAGCGAAACGCGCGGCGGGTCGCCCGCCAACGCGAAAGAACTGTATCTCCGCGCCCAGGCGATGGCGCGGGCCCACCTCGTGACCAAGTCGGTTAGCCGAAACGTGGAGGCGGGTTGGCACACCGCTCTGGGCATGGCGAATGCCGGACTGGGGCAGGCCGAGCAAGCCGTCGTAGAAGCAAAGACGGCCACTGAGCTGGTGCCAGAAAAAGCCGACGCTTTCGAAGGTCCCGATTGGCAGGGATACCTCGCGCAGGTCTATGCGATGAACGGCGACGCGGACCACGCTTTGCCGCTCATCAAACGACTACATTCCACGGTTTCCAGCACCGTCACATCCTTCCTGTTGACCTTCGATCCGGTCTGGGATCCGATTCGCAACGATCCGCGTTTCAAGACGTTGTTGGCGAAACACGCCGTCGGTGAGAAGAGTGCGGCGCCATGAGCGAATTCCTGCAACGCCTGAAACAGCGCAAACTGGTGCAATGGGGGGTGGCTTACATTGCCGCGGCCTTCGCGCTTTTGCAGGGTATCGACATTGTCGCGCAGCAATTCGGCTGGCCGGAAGGCGTACGTCGCGGCATTACGCTTGCTTTGGTCGTCGGATTTTTCGTTGCGTTGGTCCTGGCGTGGTACCACGGGGAACGCGGCGCGCAGCGCATGACCGGCACGGAATTGCTGATCCTGGCGCTGCTTCTGGCCCTCGGCGGCGGATTTCTCTGGCGTTTTGCCAGCGCTTCGCGCGAGCCGGCGACAACGTCAGCCAGTCCAGCTATGGGAGCGAACTCGCCTCTTTCGGCCGTTGCGATTCCGGAGAAATCCATCGCGGTCCTGCCGTTCGAGAACTTAAGCGATGAAAAGGCTAATGCGTACTTTGCCGATGGCATCCAGGATGAAATCCTCACTCGGCTGGCCAAGGTGGGCGCACTGAAGGTCATCTCGCGCACTTCCACTTCGCACTATGCGAGCAGCCCCGATAACCTGCCCGAGATCGCCCGGCAACTCGGAGTCGCGAATCTCCTCGAAGGCAGCGTGCAGAAAGTGGCGGATGCGGTGCACATTAATGTACAACTCATCCGGGCCGCGACGGATGACCATTTGTGGGCCGAGAGTTACAACCGCAAACTGACCGATATTTTCGCCGTGGAAGGCGAAGTCGCCGAGGCCATCGCGGTGCAGTTAGATGCCAAGTTGAGTGGCACGGAAAAAGAGTCACTCGCGGCCCAACCGACCGATAACCCTGCCGCCTACGACGCCTATCTGCATGGACTTGGCGCCGATAATCGCGCTTTCGGCTCTGAGCAACTGAAGGAGGCGTCGCGCTTTTACGCGCAGGCAGTGCAGCTCGATCCGAATTTCGCGCTCGCCTGGGGGCACGGTTCCAATGCGGATGGGTTGATTTATTTCCAGGCCTTCGACCATAGCATCGCGCGCCTGGAGGCGGCGCGGCATGGCGCGGAAATGGCCATGAAATTGGCGCCGGAATCCGGTGAAGCCTTGCTGGCGAAGGGTTATTTCCTCTACCACATCATCGATTACGATGGCGCCGCGGCGGCATTTGAGGAAGCCAGCCGGCGTCTGCCTAACAATCCGGAGGTGTTCGCTGCCAAGGCCTTCCTCGAGCGCCGGCGCGGCCACTACGAACGCGCATGCGAGTTACTCGAGCGCTCACTCGAGCGCGATCCGCAGAACATCAATGTTCTATCGACGCTTGGCGAGACGCTGACGGCGATTGGCCGCCCGACGGAGGCCCGGCATTGGTTCGACCGTGGGCTGAGTTTCCGTCCGGGCGATATCTCTATGACTCTCTGGAAGGGATCGACCTACATGTCAGAGGGTAACCTGGATGCGGCCGGCAAGCTGATCGAACCGTTGCCGCTGCAAATCGGCGACGTCACCGCGCTGGGTGCCCAGCTCACTTACCTCACCTATCGCCGGAACTACGCCGCGATCATCAAGACGCTGCAAGGGGCGATGAGCCAGCCAGGTTTCGTGCTCGACGGCTGGACCAGCGTTTACTACTCGATACTGGGCTGGGCAAAGCGTTGGGCCGGCGACGAAGGTGCGGCGCGGGCGACTTTTCTCGAAGGCAAAGACAAGCTCGAAACCTTAGTCGCATCTTCGAATGACAACGGTTATCTGGCGGAAAACCTGGCGGGGATCGACGCCGGCCTGGGCGACTCAGCCGGCGCCCGACGCGAGGCCGAGCGCGGCATTCAACTGGCGGGCAAGGACCAGTCCAATTTGGCCAGCGCAAATGCGAATCGCGCCGTTGTTTTTGCACTGCTCGGGCGCCAGGATCAGGCACTGACGGCCCTTGAAGCGCTGGCCAGGGAGCCGATCGTTCTCGATCTCGGCGACCTGCGCTACTCGCCCTCCTGGGACAACCTGCGCAAGAACTCGCGTTTCAAAAACTTGATCGATCATGCCGAAACGGCGATCAAGCAACAACTCTAACCATGAGTAAGCGGCCCTCGCGACAGCGACTCTTCCCATGAACGAATTCCTGCAGCGTCTGAAAGAGCGCAAGTTGGTGCAATGGGGTCTGGCCTACATCGCCGCGGCCTTCGCGCTTTTACAGGGTATCGACATTGTCGCCCAGCAATTCGGATGGCCGGAAGTCGTGCGCCGGGGCATTACGCTCGCTTTGGTCGTCGGGTTTTTCGTTGTCTTGGTCCTGGCTTGGTACCATGGGGAACGCGGTGCGCAGCGAATGACCGGCACGGAGCTGCTCATACTGGCACTGCTCCTGGCCCTCGGCGGCGGATTTCTCTGGCGCTTTGCCAGCGCCTCGCGCGAGCCGATGACGTCGTCGGCCGCGTTGGTTGCGAGGGTGAGCTCGCCTGTCCCGGCCGCTGCGATTCCGGAGAAATCGATTGCCGTCCTGCCTTTCGAGAACCTCAGCAGCGATAAGGAGAATGCCTTTTTCACCGACGGCGTGCAGGATGAAATTCTGACTGACCTGGCCAAGGTGGCCGACCTGAAAGTGATCAGCCGCACGAGTGTGATGCAGTATCGGGAGGCGGCTTCGCGCAACCTGCGCAAAATCGGCGAAGAACTCGGGGTCGCCCACGTGCTCGAAGGGAGCGTGCAACGCGCGCCGGGGAAAGTGCGGGTGAATGCGCAACTGATCGATGCGCGGACCGATGCGCACCTTTGGGCGCAGACCTACGATCGCGACCTGGCGGATGTCTTCGCTATTCAAAGCGAGATCGCGCAGACAATCGCCGGACAGTTGCGGGCGAAACTTTCACCTACCGAGCAAAAGGCGATTGAACAACCGCCGACGACCGATCTGGCCGCCCATGACTTATATCTGCGGGCACGGGCTCTCGATGCTCTCTTTAATGACCCCAATGGCCGCGGATACCTCCTCCAGGCTGCGCAGTTGCTGGATGACGCCGTCCAGCGCGACCCGAATTTTCTTCTGGCCTATTGTTTGCTGGTCGAAGTGCATACCGACCTGTATTGGGGTGGCTTCGATCACACTCCCGCACGATTGGAGCTGGCACGCGTCGCGTTGGAAAAGGCCGAGCGCATCCAACCGGATGCGGGTGAAGTGCACATGGTCAAAGGCCTCTTCGCCTACCATGGCCATCGCGATTACGATGGGGCACGGGCCGAGTTTGCTCTTTCCCGCCAAACCCTGCCCAATTCCTCGCACCTTGCCGCGAATACCGCAGCGGTCGATCGGCGGCAGGGACGCTGGGATGACGCCTTCAAGAATTACGAGCGCGCGATCGAGCTGGACCCGCTCGATTCCGTCACCCTGGAAGAAACTGGCTTTACTTACAGCCGCCTGCGGCGCTTTGCCGAAGCCAAGCCGTACCTGGAGCGTGCGGCCGCGGCGAATCCGAATGATATCTTCGTTCGACTGATCCTATGGTCTCTGCCCTACTACGAGCGGGGCGACACATCATCGCTACAGTCGCAGATCGACGAGTTGTTGCGCACCAACCCCGTAGACGCGCCCCGGCTGGCCGCTTTCTATGTCGAAACCGCCTTGGCCCAACGTGACCGCGCCGCGGCCGAGCAGGCCCTCCGACTCATCCCGGCGGAAGGCTCAGTCGACACCACACTGAATGCCTTCTGGCCTCGCGACTGGTACGTCGGGCTGGTCGCAAAAAGTTTTGGCGATGCGAGCGGCGCAGAAAAAGCCTTTGCCGCCGCCCGTGCTAACGCGGTCCGAACCACACAAGAGCAGCCGGATTACGCCCCGGGCTGGCTCATTCTCGGGTTGCTCGACGCCGGACTCGGCCGTAAGTCCGACGCGATCGCCGAAGGGAAACGGGCGCGCGAATTACTTCCGATCTCGAAAGACGCGTTTGATGGCCCGATCTACGCCACCTATCTCGCGATGATTTATGCCTGGGTTGGCGAAAAAGATCTCGCGTTCAAAGAGCTGGAAATCTCGGCCAGCGTTCCCGGTGGCGTTCAATACGGCGTCCTGAAGCTCTCGCCCATGTGGGACTCACTTCGCGGCGATCCGCGCTTCGAGAAGATCGTCATCTCGCTCGCCCCCAAGGCCGCCCCACAACCGGCCGGATGAACGCACTCAATTTCTTCGCCGAGCTGAGGCGGCGCAATGTCTATAAGGTCGCTGTCACCTATGCCGTCGTGGCCTGGCTCCTCGTCCAGGTCGCGACGCAGGTCCTGCCAATTTTCGAAATTCCGAACTGGGGTATCCGGCTGGTTGTGCTCCTGATCATGATTGGATTCCCGATCGCCCTCGTGATTGCGTGGGCCTTCGAGCTTACGCCGGAAGGAATCAAACGGACGGAAGATGTCGATCCTGCGCTCGAGGCGCAGAAAAAATCGCACGCCTGGATTTACGTCGCACTCAGCGCCGCGTTTCTCTCGATCGGATTATTTTTCCTGGGCCGTTTCACCGCCGTGCCAAAAGAGAGCGGGTTGGCCGACGTTCCGGCCAAATCGATCGCGGTCCTCCCCTTCGAAAATCTGAGTGACGATAAGAACGCGGCTTACTTCGCCGATGGCATTCAGGATGAGATCCTGACCAAACTCGCGGGCATCGCCGATTTGAAAGTGATCTCGCGCACCTCGACCGCAAAGTACAAGAGTAAGCCGGAAGATTTGAAGACAGTTTCACAGCAACTCGGCGTCGCCACCGTTCTCGAAGGCAGTGTGCAGAAGGCGGCCGGCAAAGTACGCGTCATTGTCCAGTTGATCGACACTCGGAGTGATTCCCATCTCTGGGCCCGGACCTATGACCGTGATCTCGCGGACGTCTTTGCCGTTGAGAGCGAAGTCGCGCAGGAGATTGCCGACTCGCTCCAGGCGAAGCTGTCCCCGACGGAGGCGAACACCATGGCCAGCGCGCCGACGAAAGATCCGGCGGCTTATGATCTGTTCTTGAAGGGCGAATATGAACAACGCGCTGCGCTCAACGCTCAGGCAGGCGAGCTATTCGACCAGGCGATTACCTGGTATAAGGAAGCTATCGCGCGCGACCCGCACTTCGCGCTGGCGATGGCACAACTGGTTATCTGCCGTTTGCGCCGGCACTGGCTGGTCGAGCCACTGACGGACTCCGAGTTAGGCGGCATCGGTCGAACAGCGAACGACGCCCTGGCCCTGGCGCCTGACCTGGCGGAAGCACACGTCGCACTCGGCGTTTTTCACTATTACGGCTTTCGGCAATACGAGTCGGCTCTGGCTGAGTTCCAACGCGCGATTGAATTGCAACCTAACAACTCCGAGGCGCTCCAGTTTATCGCATACGTCTATCGGCGCGAGGGACAATGGGAGCGCGCTTTGGAAGGATTGGAACAATCGTTGCAGCGAGATCCGCGCAATGCCTCAACCGCTGGAAACATTGCCCAGACCTACTGCCTTATGCGGAGGTGGAAAGAAGCCGAGAGCACGGCTCGACGCGCCCTTGCCATCGATCCGCACGAAGCGACCAGCATGACCGCGTTACTCTTCTGTTCCCTGAATCGAGATGGGAACACGGAGGAAGCTTTGCGGCTGCTCGCGACCTTCCCCGCGGATGAGTTACTCATCGCGAACAGTGGATCATTCAATCTGGTGGTGGGCAGTCGCACGGACACTCTCATCTTCAGCCGAAATTTCGATGCCGCGCTAAAGGTTTGGGAGACCGGTCCGGGCAGCACGAGCGGTGAAAGGGAGCGACTCTCGGCTAGAACGATCATTCGGGTTCTGGCTGGCGATGTTGGTCCCGCAGCTGTGGACGCGGATAAGGCTCGCGTATTGTTGGAAGCAAGATTACTCGATCGTCCGGGCGAACTCCGCTCGATGAGGGCGTTGAGCTGGGTTTATCTCGGCCTGAAGCGCAATGCCGATGCGGTCAAGATCGCGCAACAGGCGCTTGAGTTGCTCCCGCCCGAGAAAGATGCCGTGCTCGGAACGGCCAACCTGGTCAGCTTGGCCGAGATGCAGGCACGCTCAGGCGCAACCAGCGAGGCAGTCCGCAATCTTCGGCGACTCCTCTCTTTGCCCGCCGGCGAGATGGTTTCCATCGCGCGGCTAAAAGCCTGCCCGGTCTGGGATCCGATTCGCAACGACCCCGGCTTCCAGCAACTGCTCACCCTCGAGGAGCACGTCGGGCCCTGATAAATAGGTTTGGACGAATGAATCGATCGTCGTCCTGCCTTTCGTGCGAACTTCGGGATCAGTCCTAAGTAAACAGTCATTTTGTATTGTGCAGGAGTCGATTCAAATGAGTCCAGCTTCCCATCTCAGAAGGGAAGTCTCCCGGGCGGAATCTGAAAGAGGGTTCGACCGTTGACCGAAAGTATTGTGATATTGCTTTATGGGTTTAGCGTCCGCCTTGTGAAAACCACCCTCGATTTGCCTGACACCTTGCTCCGGCGGGCCAAAAGAAAAGCGCTCGAAACGAATACCACTCTGAAAGCTCTGGTCATTTCCGGTCTGAAGCGCGAGCTGCAATCCCCCGGTCCCGCGCACGCCAATCCGATCGAGCATCTCAAGTCGATCGATCGTTCCATCTGGCGCGGAGTAAAGGCCGACTCCTATGTGCGAAAACTGCGCAAAGATTGGAAATAGATGCGCGTTTTCTGGGACACGAATCTTTTCATTTATCTTTGGGGAGACTCCTCCGCGGCGACGCGGATGAAAGCCCTTCTCGCCTGGCAGGAAGAGCAAGACGCCGAAGTGGTCACTTCCACGCTGACCGTGGGCGAATTGCTCGTGCGACCGATGGAGCGGCAGCGCGAGGACCTGGTGGCGCAATACTCCGCGGCCTTTGAGCAAATGCACCTGATCGAATTCGACCCGGCGGCCGCCTTTCGTTTTGCCCAACTGCGTTCCACCCACGCGACTTTGACCGCGCCCGATGCGGTCCAACTCGCTTGCGCTTCGACCGCCGGAGTTGATCTCTTCGTCACCAATGATCGGCGCTTATCGCGGTTACAGGTCGCGGGTATCGGCCTCATTCGAGCGCTCGCCGAAGCCGTCGCTTCTCGCTAGGTTAGGCTTTCGCATTCTTTAGATGACACCAGACGCTAAGAGTAACCTGCAGTTGGAGATCGGCCACGTCTTGTTCATCGATCTGGTCGGTTATTCCAAGCTTCTGATCGAAGAACAGAAGGAACGGCTGGGCCAGCTGACCGCGATCGTGCTCGGGACGGGGCAGGTGCGTGCATCGACCGAAGAACAACTCGTTAGGTTACCGACCGGCGATGGCATGGCGCTGGTCTTTCGCAACAGCTCGGAGGAACCGGCGCGCTGCGCGCTCGAGATCGCCCAAGCGCTCAGGAAACACCCGGAGATTGCGGTGCGAATGGGAATTCATAGCGGTCCGGTGAGCGACGTGACCGACGTGAGCGGGCGGACCAACATCGCCGGCGCCGGCATCAATATGGCGCAACGGGTCATGGATTGTGGCGATGCCGGGCACATCCTTCTTTCTCAGCGGGTGGCGGACGATCTCGCGCAATATCGGCAGTGGGCCCCGCGGTTGCATGATGTGGGCGAATGCGAAGTGAAGCATGGGGTGCGCCTCCATCTGGTCAATCTCTACGCCGAGCCGCTGGGCAACGTCGCGCTGCCGCAGAGATTCCAACAGGGCCGAGAAACGTCCGCGGCGGCTGAGAAATCAGCCCGGCGTCGCCGCACGATCGGTTGGAGCGCCGCGCTCGTGGTTCTGCTCGCCGCCGGGGCAGAAATTTATTTCTTCTCCCATCGAACCGGGGCGGAGAGCGCCGCCATTCCCGAGAAAAGCATCGCGGTTTTGCCGATGGTCAATTCCACCGGCGATCCGGCTAACGAATACTTTTCCGATGGGATCTCGGAAGAATTTATCTCTACGCTCTCGGGTTTGCGGGACCTCAAGGTGATCGGGCGCACCTCCTCGTTCCAGTTCAAAGGCAAGAACGAGAGCAGCACGACGATCGGCGAAAAGCTCGGTGTCCATTATCTACTCGAAGGGAGCGTGCGTAAGTCAGCCGATCGGATGCGCATCGCGGTGGCGTTGGTCAAAGCGGCTGATGGCGCCACTGTCTGGTCGGAGAGCTACGACCGGGAGTTGAAAGAGATCTTTGCCGTGCAATCGGAGATCGCCGGCGCGGTGGCGAAGCACCTTCAGGTTGCGCTCCTCAACCAGAAGGGGCAGACCGCGCAGTTGACGACCACGGCCACGCCTTCGAATCGGAATGTGGAGGCTTACAACGCCCTTTTGCAGGGAAATTTTTATTTCAATCGCCGCACGGCCGAGGATTTGCGAAAAGCGATCGGCTTTTACGAGGAGGCAATCCGGCTCGACCCGCGTTACGCACTCGCCTATGCGAAGCTCTCGGTTGCGGCGGTGAATCTGGCGACAAATTTTGGCGGCGTCCCGCCGGAAGAGAGCAAGGTGCTCATCGCCAAAGCGCGCGACTCGGCTGAGAGAGCACTCGAATTGGATCCCAACCTTGCCGAGGCGCATCGGGTAAAAGCCGTGATCCTGGACAACGTTGATTTATATTCGGCCGCGGCGGAAGCGGAATACCGCCGCGCGCTCGAGCTCGCGCCGCATGATGCGGCCGTGATGCAGAACCTGGCGGGCCTGAGCGCGAGTCATGGCAGGCTGGAGGAAGCCGTCGCGCTCATGCAGCGCGCCATTGCGCTCGAGCCATTACGGACCAATTCCCTAACCAATCTCGCCGGCTATCTCACCGCGCTCGGCCGCTACGACGAAGCGGAGGCGGCGCTGCGCAAGGCGATCGAGTTGCAGCCGCAGTCGGCAAAGAACTATCGGGGCCTCTCGCAGATCGAGATTTTGCGCGGCAACCCCAAACGTGCGGTGGAATTGGCAAAACAGGAGACCGATCCCTTCTGGCGCACCTACGTCCTGGCGCTGGCCCACTTTGCCAATGGCGACCGAGCCGAAGCCGACGCGGCGCTGAAAAAGCTCATCGATGAAGATGCCGAGGACGCCGGCAGCCAGATCGCGCAGGTCTTTGGCCTGCGCAAGGAACCGGAGAAGATGTTCGAGTGGCTGGAGCACGCCTGGGCGACGCACGACCCGGGCGTGACCGGGGTGCTGTATGATCCCATCCTGCGCGCCTACAAGGACGACCCGCGCATGATCGCCTTCCTGCACAAGGTTGGGGTCCTGTCGAAGACCGCACCCACGCCATGAGTGCCGAGTCTGGAGAAGCGATCGATTCGAAGTTCGAGATCGGGCACGTTCTCTTCATCGACATCGTCGGCTACTCGAAGCTCCTGATCGAAGAACAGAAAGAGCGCCTGCGTCAGTTGACCGAGATCGTGCTCGCGACTTCACAGGTCGCCAAGTCAACCAACGAACAACTCTTTAGGCTACCGACTGGCGATGGCATGGCGTTGGTCTTTCGCAACAGCTCGGAGGAACCGGCGCGCTGCGCGCTCGAGATCGCCGAAGCGCTCAGGAAACACCCGGAGATTCCGGTCCGAATGGGAATTCACAGCGGCCCGGTGAGCGAGGTGACCGATGTCAGCGGCCGCATCAACATTGCCGGCGCGGGCATTAACATGGCGCAGCGGGTGATGGATCGTGGCGATGCCGGTCACATCCTTCTTTCGCGACGGGTGGCGGAGGATCTGGAGCAATATCGCCAGTGGCAGCCGCGCCTGCACAACCTGGGCGAGTGCGAAGTGAAGCATGGCGTCCGCTTGCACGTTTTCAATCTCTACACCGAGGAACTCGGCAATTCTGCGCTGCCCGCTCGATTCGCTGGACGGGAGAAACAGGGAGAAACCAAACCCTCGAAGAGTCGATCCTTTTGGATTGCCCTGTTGGCTCTGATTTTTCTGATCTGCTTTGGAGTTCCAGCCTTCATTTTCACTCCCGCGATTCTTCATTCGCGTGCAAAGGCGAAGACAAATAGTCCGCTCCACGAGAGCGCCACGACAGCAGTCCCGGAAAAGAGCATCGCGGTGCTGCCGTTTGTGAACATGAGTGCAAATAAAGACGACGAGTATCTAAGCGACGGCATGACCGAGGAACTGCTCAATGTGCTCTCCAAAGTCAAGGGACTGCGCGTGCCGGGACGGACATCATCCTTCGCCTTCAAGGGGAAGAACGAAGAGAGCATCTTCCGCGAAGTGGGCGAGCAATTGCACGTCAACACGGTCCTGGAAGGGAGTGTGCGCAAAGCCGGCGGCAAGCTGCGCGTGACCGCCCAGCTCATCAACGTGGCCGATGGTTACCATCTCTGGTCGGAAGACTATGACGGCGACATGAAGGACATCTTCGCTTTTCAAAGCAGCGTGGCGCAGCGCGTGGTCGAGGCGTTGCAAGTACAGCTCGGTGTCAAGGAGGCGCGCGCATTGACAAAGAAACCGACCGAGAACCCCGAAGCCCACCGGCTCTACCTGCTCGGCCGCTATCATTTCGCCAAGTTTACCCAGGAGGGCTGGACGAAAGCGATCGACTACTTCGAGCAGGCGCTGCAATTGGATCCCTCCTATGCGCTGGCCTACTGCGGACTGGCCGACACCTATGGCTTGCTCGGGGCCCACGCGATGCCGGGCAGGGAAGCGTGGGCCAGAGAAAAGGAATTGGCGGAGAAAGCGCTGGCGCTCGATCCGGATCTCGCTGAAGCCCACTTCTCTCTGGGATTCGCCCTGGCCAGCGCGTTCCACTGGCCGGAAGGCGAAAAGGAAATTAAGCGCGCCATTCAAATGAATCCGAATATGGCCATCGCATATGATGGATACGCATGGGTCCTGAACTGCCTCGGTCGCAGTGACGAGGCCATCGCCGAGTCGAAACGGGCGGTGGAACTGGAACCGCTTTCCCCGATGATGACTGGCAATCTCGCGTGGAATTTTTTCAACGCCCGCCGCTATGATGAAGCGATCGTGCAAAGCCGCAAAGCGATCGAGCTGGATTCGAATTATGCGGTTGGACACTGCAGTTTGGGCTGGTCCTATTTCTGGAAAGGAGACCGGGCCGGCGCCATGGCCGAGTTTCAGAAAGCCAAAGCACTGGATCCCCAGCCATGGTTTGATGCTAGTCTTGGCTACGTCCACGCGGTTTCAGGCGACCGCGCCAAAGCCGAACAGGTCTTGCGGGACTTGGATGACCTGGCGAAACAGCGGTATGTCTCGCCGACATGGCAGGTATACGTTTATCTGGGTCTCGGCGATAAAGACAAGGCTCTGGATTGGCTGGAGAAATGTTACGCGGCGCAGGATTTCGCCTGCTATTATCTCAGGAGTGATCAGCTTTACGATGGCCTGCGTCGCGAGCCGCGCTTCCAGGCGCTGGTGAAAAAAGTGGATCTCGATCAATGAGACCGACCCAGCGCCGAGCGCGATCACAAAGGTGGTCGTCTTCCCGGTAAGAGACAGTTTGGATGATCGGCAACGTTTGCACCATCGAAACTCGCTCCGGAAGAGGTGGCGCGCCTGGCGGGATTCGCTCGATGCCCATCAACGAGCCTTGGATCTGAATCCTCGCAACCGCAGGATGCTCTGCATCGCGGCCATCGATCATATCCTGGTCCTTGATCGGTCAGCGGCCTCCACCTGTTACCAACGCGCGCCGGCGATTGCGCCCGATTCGGCCTGTGCCGGGATCGGTCTTGCCTACCTCGAAGTGTTTCGCGACAACGACCCCGCGGCCGGGAGAAAAATCCTGCAGGAAATTCCTCCCGGCATCGATCCCGATGGCGAAGTGACGGCGGCACGCTGGGATCTGGCGATGCTGGAGCTGGATTATACCTCCGCCGAAAAGATCCTGACCGATTTTCCCTCCGCAGAATTTCCCCATACCGGCGAAGAGCCGAAAACATTCTATCTCGGCCGTATCGCTCTTGCGCGGGGTGACACCGAATCCGCGCAGCGCAACTTTGCCGCCGTCGTCCCCTCCGTCTAAGCTGGGAATGGGATCCATTGCGGAGCGATCCGTATTTCCAGAAAATCCTCGCCAGTCCGGAAGCGAAGACGTTCTATCAATAGCAGCGCAATGGGCGCGTTCGCGACTTGCGTCGACATCGTGGGCGAATAACGCTTTTTTGCGGAACTGTGAAACCGAGGAAATTGTCTGCCGCGCTGGAACCACACAATAGGGTCCTGCCGGCGTGATCCACGTCATGACGAGTCGACCCTGCATCCTTCGCAACAGTTCGAAAGAATGCAGACTGGGCATGGGAAACATGTCGCGGTCTGCGAAGGCGGTAAGGACAACTGGACTGGCCATGTTGCTCGCGATCGTGGCAAGCGCCGCGCGGGCCGACTGGCGCGTTGATGCCGAAACGGGCGCTTTGTACGACAGCAACCTTTCCAATTCGGAGCGCGCCTCGGACGAGAAGAATGACTGGGCCTGGCAGAGCAATCTCCGGGTCGGAAATGCCTTCCAACCCACTCGTGACCTCCGCTTGAATCTCGGGGCCGACTTGCGTGAACAGGTTTGGGCTCGGTTTAACGCGTTCAACAATCTGGCACCCGGAGGGACCGCCAGTTTACGTTATCGCTTCGGACTTGGTCGCCTTGCGCCGTGGGTGTTGATCGAGGATCGACTCGCCTATGCGTTCTTCAAGGAGAACGGTCGCAGCGGGGTCGACAACAGACTCAGGGTGAGAAGTGGATTCGGAATTACCGAGCGGCTTGCGGTCGAGGCGGCCTACACTTTTGAAAACTACGCGGCAAGAGATCCTTTCTGGGACCTGAGCGGAAACAGCGGCGCGATTCGTCTCACATTCGATGCAACTTCGTCGCTCAAGGTGGCGGTGGGATACCTTTACCGTAATGGCGAAGTCATTTCCTACGCGCTCCCGCCGCGACCCGACATCGCCGCTCTCAGTTCGGCCCGCGAGCCGGTGAACAGTTTCGGCAGTCCACCTTACACGGCCTATCGGCTGCGTGGCGTGACGAACGCATTCTCCGCGTCGGCAGGCTACACGCTAAGCAGGTACATTTTGCTCCAGGTAAACTACGAGTTTCGCAACACCACCCACGGTCCGCTCGAATACGTCAATCATTTGGTCGAAGCGAAAGTCGCTTTTGCCTATTAAGGATGAAGGCGCGAACAATCATTCTTCTCGCCGGCTTTCTCGTGTGCGGGGGACTGGATGCCGGTTCTCTGAGCGTAGCGGTGAAAGATGCCAAGGGCGCTCCCGTCTCCGAAGCGGTTGTCTATGCGAAGTCGAGCGCCAGCGCAGCGCGCGCCGGAAAAAGGGCCGTGATTGATCAGCAAAACAAGCAATTCATTCCTTATGTCACGGCGTTGGAGGTTGGTACGGCGGTGATGTTCCCGAATAAGGACAACATTCGTCATCACGTTTACTCGCTCTCGCCCGCGAAAAGATTCGAGCTGCCGCTGTATGCCGGCGTTCCCGCGGAGGCGGTCGTTTTCGACAAGGAAGGATTTGTAACTCTTGGCTGTAACATTCACGATTGGATGATTGCCTACGTCGCAGTCCTTGCGACGCCCTATTTTCAAATTACGGGTCGGGATGGGCGCGTTCTATTGAAGGATTTGACGCCGGGGCAATACACGGTCGCGGTCTGGCACCCGTTGCTGAGAGGACGCCCGGATGCATTGGCGCAACGTGTCGACCTTAGGCAAGGTGACGCAAAAGAATTGCTCTTCAGCTTGGATTTGAAGCCGGACTTTCGCACCAGGAGAGCACCCGGGCTATCGAACGGAGGTTATCCCTGAGGTTTCAATTTCGCAGTTTCAGGAGCCGACTCCTCTTCTCTTTGGTCGCGCTTTTGACGCTCCTGCAAAGCGTGACCTATCTCGTTGTCCGACACGCCAATCGAGCGCACGCTCTCGCGCAAATTGACTCGGGTTTGCGCGCCGGCGCCCGGGTTTTTAAAAAGTTAATCGAGGAGCGCAACCAGGAGATCACGAGCGCGGCTGCAATTCTCTCGCGCGATCACGCCTTTCTGGAGGCCTTCGCGGGGGCGGATCACGATCGCGCCACCACTTTGTCGGCTTTGGAAAGCCTGCGAGGCAGGATCAAGGCTGAGCGCATTCTGATCGCGTCGCTTGAGATGCAGCTTCTTTTCGATACTCGCCAACCCGAGCGGCGATCTGTTCCGTTACCCTTTCCGAAGCTGGTTGACAAGGCGGAAGCAGACGGGGCGGCCTACGCCTTTGTCATCCTGGACAAGGAACTTTATGCGATGGCGGTGACGCCATTGCTCGCGCCAGCTCCGATCGCGTGGCTCTGTCCCGCATTTCGGATCGACGACGAGTTTGCCCGGGAAATTAAGACTTACTCCGATTTGGAAATCACCTTTCTTGATCCAGCCGACCCGGAGAGGCTCTTCGCCTCCACCTTTGACCAAAAGAAGCGCGATTCACTGCTTTCGCGTTTGCGGGAGCAACGGCTTCCTTTCAAAGAGATTGTCGACCTTCAATTCAGCGGAGAGCATTTTGTCAGTTACTCGTTCCCGCTCCCGACAGAAAACGGAGTAGCTGTCGCTCTTTTGGAAAGGTCGCTCGACAAGGAACTGGCGCCCTATATGCAGCTCGAGCGCACCTACCTTTTTCTCGCGCTCCTCGGGTTGCTCATCTCGGTTGCCCTCGGGACCTGGATCGCACGCAGTGTCTCCCGGCCGGTTTCGCAACTCGCCGAAGGGACGCGCAAAATCGGCGCGGGCGATTACTCGCATCGCATTCCGGTGCGGACGGATGATGAAATCGGTCTTCTCGCCGGCGCTTTTAACCGCATGAGCGAAGGTCTGGCCGAGCGCGATCAGGTTCGCGATTTGCTGGGCAAGGTCGTTTCACCCGCGGTGGCGACGGAGCTGTTACGCAAGGACGTGACCCTTGGTGGAGAAGAACGTGAAGTCACGATTTTGTTTTCCGATCTGCGGGACTTCACCGGCATGTGTGAAGCGCGTTCTGCGCAGGAGATGCTCGGCGTTCTCAATCATTATTTCACCCGCATGAGCGCGATTGTCGAAGCGCACGGGGGTGTGGTCGACAAATACGTGGGCGACGCCATGATGGCGTTGTTTGGTGCGCCGTTGACAGGTCCGGATGATGCAGATTGCGCCATGGAAACGGCGCTGGAGATGTCCGAAGCGCTGGATGAAGTGAATTGGGAACGGGAGGCGCAGGGGTCCCACCCGCTCAGCATGGGGATCGGGATCAACACCGATGTTGTCGTTGCGGGCAACATGGGATCGCAGAGGCGGCTCAACTACACCGTGATTGGCGATGGGGTAAATCTTGCCTCGCGTCTGGAAGGACTGACCAAAACGGCTGAATACGGAGCGCGCATCATTGTTTCACAATCCACGCTGGAGAGAGCAAAAAGGCAATATTGCACCCGGCGACTCGGCGAAGTTGCGGTCAAAGGGAAACAAAAGCCGACGGAAATCTACGCTTTGCTTGGCCGTGCGATTTAGCGAGCCTAGGACGGCCAGTTTGCAATACCATGACCGAATTTCTTGCCTGCCCCGGCGTGCGCCAATTGTGGAAAACGCGGAGACATTGGCACACCGAGGAGTTTTGCCGGGAGGTGAACGAGATCATTGCCCGGGGCCATGAACCCAGAGCTTATTCAACCTACAATCTAAACGACACCCTCGGACCGCGCGAAAGCGAGAAGCTGTGAATTCAGGTAATTTTTTCTCCGAGCTCAAGCGGCGCAACGTTCACAAGGTCGCAGTCGCTTATGCGGTTGTTGCGTGGCTCGTCATGCAGGTCGCGGCGACGGTCGTGCCAGCGCTACATCTTCCCGACGGAATTACGACCGCGGTTGTAGTGGTTGCCTTGCTCGGTTTCCCGATCGCCCTCGTGATCGCCTGGGCTTTCGAAATGACGCCGGAAGGGATGAAGCGGACGGAAAATATTTCGCCTAACGAACCGTTGCCGCAATGGAGCAAACGCAAGTTTTCCGTCGTCTTCGCGACTCTCGCGCTTGCCGCTGCCGCTCTGTTCGTCTTCCAGGTGTCGCGGAGCAAATCGATCTTGCCTGCGCCGCCGGCGACCTCGGCGGCCTCTGAAAAATCCATCGCGGTACTGCCGTTTCTAAACGAAAGCGGCGATCCGAGCGACGAGTATTTTTCCGACGGGCTCTCGGAAGAGTTGATCGCCGCTCTGGCCCGGATCGCTGACCTTAAAGTTATCGGCCGTAGCTCTTCGTTCCGTTTCAAGGGCAAGAATGAGGAGAGCAAAACGATCGGCGAGAAGCTGGGCGTGAGGACGCTGCTGGAAGGGACGGTGCGTAAACAGGCAGACCATGTGCGGATCGTCGCCGAATTGATCAATGCCGCCGACGGCCGCGAGTTGTGGTCGCGGACTTTTGATCGTGCGCTCAAAGACATCTTCGCGGTCCAGGCGGAAATCGCGGAGGCTGTCGCGGGCTCCCTCGAGCTGACGCTACTCGGAAGAGAGGACAAATCCGCCAGGAACGCTGCGACTCAGAGTGTGGAGGCGCACAACGCTTATCTCCAGGGCCACTTTTACTTCGAACGCCGCAATCTCGAAGACTATCGCAAGGCGGTTGGCTTCTTCGATGAAGCGATCCGACTCGATCCCGACTACGCGCTCGCCTACGCGGAACGTTCCGAGGCCTGGACTTGGATCGCGGATCAAAGCAGCGAAAAACAGAAGGAGGCCTGGGCAAGCGCGCGGAGCGACGCCGAGAAGGCGGTGGCGATCGACCCGCTTCTCTCCGAAGCGCACTCCGCACTCGGCTGGGTTCGTTTTTTTGGCGAGTGGAAATTTGACGAGGGTCTCGCCGAGCTCAGACACGCGAAGCGACTCTCGCCGGGAAATCCAACGGCCAACGATCTGCTCGCGCGAGCAGTGGTTTACCTTGGTCAAATGCAAGAGGCCGAACAGTTGGCTCGGCAGGCGATAGAACTCGACCCGCTCGCGTTTTCAGCCCGGAATAACCTGGCCCGCATTCTTATGGCGGAAGGTAAACTCGATGAAGCCGCCGCCGAAGCCCGCAAAGGGGCGGAATTGCAACCGACCGCCGCGGCCAGCCATCGCTGGCAGGTTTTGATTGCAGTCCTGCGGGGCGATGGCGCGACGGCTCTGCGCGAAGCCGAGTTGGAACCTGGCGGAAGCTATCAACGTTTTGTCCTCGCGCTCGCGCAATACGCGCGCGGGGACCGTCCCGCAGCCGACGCGGCCCTCAACGAGTTGATCACACAAGATCGGGATTTTGCGGCGTATCAGATTGCTGAGGTCTACGCCTGGCGAGGCGAAACGGAAAAGGCCTTCGAGTGGTTGCAGATCGCCTTTGATAGTCATGACACGGGAATGCTAAGTCTCTTGATCGACCCTTTATTGCGCGATCTGCGCCATGACCAGCGCTTCCACAGCTTTCTTGTGAAAATGGGTTTGTCGGACTAGGGCAGGGCGTCTCCTTCAGAACGCAAAAACTGGAACGTCCGGCGCGCTTTACTCGGCAGAGCGCGCGGATGCCGGTGTAAATTGCGACTCACGTCGCTCAGCCGAGCCCGCAAGTTGCAGGCGGAGGTGAGGCCCGCCTTCAGTTGCGCGCGCCAGCGATGCGGACGTTATTCTTCGCCACCATGATAATACGGTTGTTCGTTGTGTCCGGAATGTTTGGCTTATTGATGATGAATGCGCGCGCCGCCGAACAGAAGCCGGCGCCAGCCGCGGAGAAGAAGCCGGTCTTTAACGAATATCAGGGGACCAAAGTCGAGGACGATTATCATTGGCTTGAAAACGACGACGACGCGGCGGTGAAGGCCTGGTCCGACGCGGAGAACACGCGAACCCGCGCCTATCTCGACGGGCTCTCGGGCCGGAGCGCGATCGAGAAGCAGCTCACGGCATGGTACGCGAAAACGTCACCGAACTATTCCGCCATCGTCGCTCGCCCGAAGAAGTTGTTCGCGCTGAAGTTTCAGCCGCCAAAGCAACAACCGATGCTCGTGACTCTGGCTTCCGCGGACGATTTGAAATCGGAAAAGGTGCTGGTTGACCCCAACAAGATCGATAGCAAAGGCACAACGGCGATCGATTGGTTCGAACCCTCGCTCGATGGCACGAAAGTGGCCGTCTCCCTTTCCAAGGGCGGGAGCGAAGACGGCACCCTCCATTTCTTCGACGCCGCCGCAGGCAAAGAACTTGGTGACACGATTGCGCACGTCCAATATCCGACGGCTGGAGGTAGCGCGGCCTGGAACGCAGATGGAAGCGGCGTCTATTATACGCGCTTTCCGCGCAAAGGTGAGCGGCCTGCGGACGACCTGAATTTTTATCAGCAGGTTTATTTCCACAAGCTTGGCACGCCGGACAGCAAAGACACTTATGCGATCGGGAAGGACTTTCCGCGCATCGCTGAGATCAAATTGGAGTCGTCCTACGACGGCAAATACGTTTTGGCTACGGTGGCAAATGGAGACGGGGGCGATTTTGCCCATTATTTGTTAGGCCCCGACGGCGCGTGGAAGCAGATCACGCAATTCAGCGACCAGGTGAAGCTGGCCCGCCTCGGGCGCGATAACGCGCTTTATCTCCTCTCGCGTGCGGGTGCGCCGCGCGGCAAGATCCTCCGTCTGTCTCTCGAGACGCCGGAGTTGAGCAAGGCGGTGGAAATCGTTCCGGCGAGTGAAGCGGTCGTGCAGCAAATCGAACCGGCGGCGGATGCGCTCTACGTCGTCGACTTGTTAGGCGGGCCATCCCAGGTGCGCCGCTTCGATCTTGATGGAAAGAACGCCGCCACGATTCCGATTCCGCCAATTTCCAATGTGCAAGAATTGGTTGCGCAGGACGACGGCTCGCTCCTCTTCAAAGATCTGAGCTACACCGAGCCGCCGGCCTGGTTTAAAGTCGGAGCTGACCAGAGTGAACCGGAAAAGACAGCGCTTGTCAGTACTTCGCCGGTCTCGTTCGCCGACATCGAAGTGACCCGCGAGTTCGCGACCTCGAAGGATGGGACGAGGGTCCCACTCAACATCATGCACCGAAAGGGGATGACGTTTGATGGAAACAATCCGACGTTACTCTACGGCTACGGCGGTTATGGCATCAGCATGTCGCCCAGCTTCGATTTCACCCGGAGGCTCTGGTTCGACCGGGGCGGGGTCTATGTCGTGGCCAACATTCGGGGTGGGGGCGAGTTCGGTGAGGAATGGCACAAGGCCGGCAACCTGACGAACAAACAAAACGTATTCGATGATTTCGCAGCCGCGGCCCAATATCTGATCGAGAAAAAATACACAAACTCGAACAAGCTGGCCCTGATGGGCGGAAGCAACGGCGGTTTGCTCATGGGCGCTCTCATCACCCAGCATCCCGATCTGATGCGCGCGGTCGTATCCGCGGTTGGCATCTATGACATGCTGCGGGTGGAACTGGCGCCAAACGGGGCCTTTAACGTGACGGAATTCGGCACGGTGAAAAACCCGGACCAATTCAAAGCGCTGTTCGCCTATTCTCCGTATCATCACGTGACTGATGGAACAAAGTATCCCGCGATCCTGATGATGACCGGTGCGAACGACGGCCGCGTTGCACCCTATCACTCGCGCAAGATGACGGCCCGCCTCCAGGAAGCGAACAAATCGGAGCACCCGATTCTTTTGCGCACCTCGACCAGCGCCGGTCATGGCATTGGCACCGCGCTCAGTGAGCGGATCAAACAGCAGGCCGATATCTACAGCTTTCTCTTTGCTCAACTCGGGATGAAACCCTCCACATAGTGAAGAGGTAACGGTTCTGTTACGCCGCTGCACTTGAAGCCGGTGTCGGCCGGTCGAATTATGGCGGCATGCAAACCCGCTTTCGTTTCCCGTCGAATTTCCTAACGACCGGTTTAATCGCTCTTTTCCTGGGAGGAGCGATTGCCCTGACGTTGTCCCCAGGTGCGATCGCCTCACCGACGTTCGCTCCCAACCCAAACGCCGGTCCGGGGGACGTCATTGTTCGTGGGAAACTCGGCGGTTTGATTTTTGGTTTCGAGATCGACCCCAACGGCACGGAAGGACTGCTGAGCGAAGCGGTCCTAAATAACGACGGCACCGTCTCAGCGCGAGTGGAGACCTTTAACCAATCCACCGGCAAGATCATCCGGGTTCTGGCTGGGTCCGAATCACAGGACGACTTTATCGCCTGGACCGTAGCCGGATCGGTCGGCTTGATTGAAAGTGAGAAGGTCAGAGGCCTCTTTAATATCAGGCGCACCTTTCACATCATCGATCCGTTGTCCGGCGACAAGATCAATGGTCGATGGACGCCGCCCATCAACTCCAAGCAGATCGTTAACCAGGTGAAGCCCGCTCTGGATGGCACCCCGAATATTGCGGCCTACGCGCTTTCCGTGAGCACGAGCGTCAATCCAGTCGTTTTTACTTCGAATATCAGCGACAACACTTTTGGACAGGCCTTCGAGATTACTGACCTCAACTTCATTACGGAAGCGCCACCGGTCATTGCCTTCGACCCACCCGGAAATCAAGTCATCCTTGGGCACGATAAGCCTTCGCCCTTTATTGAACCGCCCCTTGTCGGCTTTCTCGATCTGGCGACCGGCTCCTTCGAAGTAGAAAACGGCCTGGGTCTGGGTGTCATCAATGGCGTCGCGGTGGACTCAGACGATCGCATTCTTTGTACGGATACTTCGTTCGACTCCGCCGTCCAGTTCTATGACCTGGATGACTTCACTGGCAGTGGCATCAGCGTGCTCTTGCCGGGAGCGGATCCTCAGACCTCCACCGCGAGCGGCGGCGACATTGAGTTCGATCCTATCAACAGGTTGTTTCTCGTCGCGCAGCCATTCTCGGATGGGAAACTGAATAATGGCAGCAGTATCCAGGTTTACGACCTCGTCGGGAATCTCGTCGAGTCGATTGATGGCCTGATGTTTCAAGGAGGCGACAACGTTTTCCCGATTCACATCACACTCAATCCGAGCCATCGGATGGGCTTTGTGAACGGCCCCGACCTGACAACCGCAATTCAGTCGTTCAACTACTGACGACTGGTGATGGTCAGGATCTTGGACACGCTTGGGATTCCGTTAGTGAAGATGGTGATTTGAGCCGGGCCCGCGGGAAAGCCCTTCACCTTCAGAGAAGTAAAACTCGTGTCCGACCAGCCGCGCTGAGGATCAACCGGCAGGAAGGCGACCTGTTCGTTGTCGAGTCTGCGTAACTGGACAATGGGGTAGTTACTCGATGAATCCTCTGTGTTCCCGCCGGAAGCCTGCGAGACGCCCTGGAAAAGTGAGCCCACGAGGCGAAGGGGCTTTCCGGATCTAAGTGTCAGCGGTGCCCTGTTGATCTTAGGTTGCCATGCGCTGCTGAAATCAAGGCCAACATCGTAGAGTTCCGCGGTCGCAGTGTTGCTTCCTGCGACGACGAGCACGTCGCCATCCGGTAGCAAGGTTGCGGTAGGGCCAGCGTGTGACGTAACTAAACGGCCGGTGGCCGTCCAAGTTCCACTCGTTGGATCGTAGAGTTCTGCGGTTTTGTCAGGGAAGGAACCCGTGGCAACGAGTACTTTACCATTACGTAGCAAGGTTGCTATGGCACCCACGCGCCCGGTGGCAAGACTGCCGGTGTTCGTCCAGCTTCCGTTCGTTGGATCATAAAGTTCGGCGCTTGAAAGAGTCTTATCGCCCCGACCGCCGGCAACAAGCACCTTACCGTTAGGCAGCAACGTCGCCGTGTGATTAAACCGGCCGGTCGCGAGGCTACCGGTAGTCGTCCAGGTCCCGCTGGCCGGATCGAAGACTTCCGCGCTAGCAATGCCAGCAAAATCAGTCTCTCCACCTACGACCAGCACTTTGCCATCGGCCAGCAAGGTCGCCGTGTGAACCGCGTGACCGGTGGCGAGACTACCGGTTTCAGTCCAGGTTCTGCTGGCTGGATCGTAAAGTTCAGCGCTCGTTAGCGGCACAAAGGATCCGTCACCGCCCCCTGCGACGAGTACCTTGCCGTCGGGTAGGAGCGTCGCTGTGTGAGCCCTGCGCCCGTGATGGAGACTACCCGTGGCTACCCAGGTTCCGCTCACGGGATCATAGAGCTCCGCGCTCGCGAGGTAGGAGCCACCGCCTGCGACGAGCACTTCCCCATTCCCGAGTAAAGTCGCGGTATGAAGGTCGCGCCCCTCGGCGAGCCTATTGGTGGCAGTCCAGGTCCGGCTGACTGGATCGTAGAGCTCCGCGCTATCGATATGAGTGTTGGTGTCGTCATTGCCGCCGGCGACGAGTATTTTGCCATTGGGCAACCACGTCGCAGTGTGATAATAGCGGCTGGTGGGAAGGCTGCCGGTGGCGGTCCAGGCTCCGTTTGCCGGGTCGTAAAGTTCCGCGCTCGTAAGAGGCGCGGTTCCAATTCCGCCGGCCACAAGCATCTTGCCACTGGGAAGCAAAGTCGCCGTGTGCAGTTCGCGTCCCGTGACAAGGCTGCCCGTTACTGTCCAGGTTTCGTTCGCTGGATCATAGAGCTCTGCGCTCGCGACATTTTGGTGATCGTCGTTTCCTCCCGCCACCACCACCTGACCATTGGGCAGCAGCGTGGCGGAGTGACCGGTGCGCGCGGTCGTCAATCCGGCGGTCGTCGTCCAGGTACCACTGCCGGAATCGTAGAGCTCGGCACTGGCCAGGGCCTGGAAACCTTCGCCGCCCGCCACGAGCACCTTTCCGTCCGGCAATAACGTCGCGGTGTGACTGGCCCGCGGGGAGGCAAGGGAATCGGTACCGCTCCAGGTTCCCGCCACCGGATCATAGAGTTGCGCACTCTCGGTCGGGTCAAAAATGCTGTCAAATCCGCCCACCACCAGCACCTTCCCGTTTGGCAGGAGCGTTGCGGTATGAATGTAGCGACTGCCAGTCATGGTTCCTGTCGTGTTCCAGGTGCCGGTGGCTGGGTCGTAGAGTTCTGCGCTGGAAAGAACGCCATTATTGAAGCCACCGGCGACGAGCACCTTGCCGTTTTGGAGCAGCGTCGCGGTGTGAAGCGCCCGACCGGTCGCGAGGCTGCCAGTCGGTGTCCAGGTTCCCCTCGTGGGATCGTAGAGCTCCGCGCTCGCCAAGTTCTTAAAAGTACCTGTCTTGTCCTCCGACGACCAGGACGCCTCCGTTAGGCAAGAGAGTCGCCGTATGATCGATGCGCGCCGTGGCGAGACTGCCGGTGGGTGTCCAAATTCCTGTCGCTGGATTGTAAAGCTCTGCGCTGGCGAGATAGGTGTGGTTGCTGCCTTGCCCCCCTGCGGCGAGCACCTTTCCGTTTTGCAGAACGGTGGCAGTGTGCGCGTAACGCGCGGTGACGAGGCTGCCGGTGTTCTCGAAGGTAAAGGAAGCGCCCGCGCATGGGAGCGCAGGGATGAGGGCGGCAGAGAGAAGGAGTAGGAATGTGATTCGACGGAGGAGAATGGTCTTGGTCTTCTTAGCGGGAGTTTTCATGCATGGTTTCCTTACACCCAGGATAGTCTGGTATCGGGCGGAGATCTGAAGGGGAGGGAGGCTCCCAGGATAAAGCGCCCGCGCCCGATCCAGATCGATAAGACCAAAGGTTGATCGTTTCACTCCGCGCTTGTCGAGCAAAATTTGACTGACGACCGTGGGGACAACTCAGGTCATCAAGTGATGGCCCAATCGACCCGAATGAAAAGGAGCAAAACTGCCTCGTCCTGAGCTCCCCGTTTTTCCCCCATCCGCGAGATCCGTGCCGTAACGGATGCGCAGCAACGGCCGGGCTTTCAAATCCCCGGTAACTAACTCTGCGAAATTGAGTGACTCCGCCTCTTGAGCTACGGAAGACCCAGGTCGTAGACTTCGAACAAGGCGATCCCGGTCGAGAGTCGTACGTCGTGCACAACGGCGGTGTAACTCCCCGGCGGCAATGTCGCTACGATCGCCGCTTCCCGGTCGTCCGATGGCGCGATCTGCGTCGCGAGGATTTCCTCTTCCTGGTCCGACCGCCAGCTATCGTTGCTCGAAAGAAGGGCGCCATTGCCGTCATGCAGCTCGAGCACCGGATCGGGCAACGGATTTGCGACGCCGAAAGCTCCGAGGGACGGGCCGAGGGCGCGGACGATCATTTTGGTTGGATCGGCGCCGCCGACGATAAAGCCCCCGATGAGGACATCGCTTGAAGTTCCAATGTTGCTCCGGGTCGAGATGTTGGCGACGCTCGAGCTGGCCGGTTCGTGGTCATAGACCTCGACCAACGCGACACCGGTTCCGTCATTCACTCCCTGAAGGACGGCAGTGTAACTACCCGGTGGCAGGATCGCCGTGAGGAGCGATTCCGCGGGATCGCTTGGCAGGAGCGGATTCGGAACTCCCGGAATCGCAACCCGGTTATCGTTCGCTTCGATCAGGGTGCCGCTGGAGTCGTAGAGCGAAAGAATCGGATCGACGAGAGCCCCGCTTACGCCGACCCCGCCCAGCGAAGGCCCAATCGCGCGCAAATCGACCCGCTTGTCGATATCTCCCGTGACGATAAACCCGCCCACTATCACGTTGTCGCCTGTCCCGACATCGGCGCGGGACGAAACATTCATAAGTTTTCTCGAGGCCGCTTCGATCGATGGGGGCGGGAAAGGCGGAGGCGGAGGGATGCCGGCAAAGGCGTTAGCGATAAAGGTCAATGCCTGATCCTTGACCGGTGTCCAGTGCTGAAAAGCGTGGTCGTTGCCGACGCGAGAAAGGACCTGATAGTTGGTCAGACCCAGAGCATCCAAATGCTGAATCATATCCCCGATCTGGGAATAGGGCATGAAGTCTTTGAGGGAATTGACGATGAAGAGCGGTGCAGTCTTCGCATCCGCGAGCCAGGCCGGAGAAGCGGCTCTCAAGGCGGCAATCTCGGTCGTCGGAACTCCCACATAGGTAGTAAAGTTACTCATGATGTTAGGCAAGAGCGGGTTGGGGCTAAAGTCGGAGAGATCAAAGGCGCCAGAGAGACAAACGCCGACATCGATCCGGTCGTCACCCGGAGTGCCCGTGGCAGCGACAAAAGCGGTGTGCGAGCCTCCTGCCGAACCGCCCACCGCACCGACCTGTCCATTGCAGCGCGGGTCGTTCCGCGCCGCGCGGACCGCGAGTTTCACGTCGTCGGTCTGATCCGGGAAGCGTCCCTCCGAGATCTGACCGGGTAAGGCGCCCGGTGGCGTGAGCCGATACTCGATCGAGAACGCAATATAACCGGCGGCGGCCAAATCCTGCGCGCACGTGATTGACTCCGATGCGCTCGTCGGAGAGCCCTTGTAAAACCCGCCACCATGAATCACCAACACCGCGGGCCAGGGGCCGACGCCGTCGGGCGCATAGACGTCCCAATGCAATACCGTGCCATCCGACGCCGTACCATAGGCTTCCGTCACGGCCGTCGCGAGCGCAGGTCTTGCGTGAACGAACACGCAAAAAGCTAAAGTAACGAAAAGCGTTCTGCTGGAATTAGATACGAATCGTCTGTTTCCCATGATTGCGAAAAGCATAAGCTGACCGGAGCGTATTTCGGGCCCAAAAAGAAGGGGCTTAACGGAACGTAATCTCAAAGTCAGGTCGGCGACGGTCAGGGCATGGCCACGCTGCTCTCGCAATGGTGCCTGGTCGAAAGGAAACGAAGTTTCGACGGAATCTAAAATGATTCTCCGGCACGCGGTCGGTACGCCGAGAACCGCCGAAATCGCCACGAATATTGTAATGTTCTCGTAACCGGGGTGTTATAGAGGGCCGTTCATGATGCGGCCGTCGTGGCGACCGTGCATTCGACCTCAAGAGCCGCCGCATTCCCAATGCGCGCGGCTTTTCGCTGGCCTCGGAAAAGGTCCGTTTGGCTGGCATCTGGGAACATGGGCTTCGGTCGCCTGAAGGAAAAAAGGGGTTGGTTAAACAAGGAGAAAATACACAAATGAAATTACTCACCGTTATGCTCTGTCTGCTCACCTGTTTCGAAGTCGAGGCACAATCGTCTCGCCGTCGCACTCCAAAGAAGCCTTTCTTCGGAGGTATTGTCGATCTCCTGCCTGGGGGCAATAATCTTGATAAACTCATTGATAACCCCAATCTGGATAAGGACTGGGTCGATGGCTTCCGCTGGGGCGAAAAGTGGAACGTCGTGCAGCCGGACTCCCTGACCGAATATGATTGGTCGAACACCGACGCGGCCATCGCGACCGTCGCGGCCAAGGGCAAGAAACTCACCCTGACCGTGGCCGCCGGCATCAACAGCTCGCCCGCGATTTATACCGGGAAGAACCCTTGCACTCATTTTCCCTGCGACACCGATGGCGATGGAATTAATGAGAGCGACATGCCCTTTCCGGATGCCAATTATCTCGCCAAATGGGATGCCTTCGTTATCGCAATGGGCGAACGCTACGATAGGGACCCTGATGTCGCGCTAGTCTTTATTAGCGGTATCGGGCAACAGGGCGTGGAATTTCATGTCACCAACACGGTCGCGAATGAAAACGCTTGGAACAAGCTTGCCGTTGCGGCCGGGTATCCCAATAAATCGGTCGCGATCCAGACTGCGGCCCAACATGTCGTCGATACCTTTGTCGCGGCTTTCCCGAGCACGCCGCTCCTGTTTACTGCTGGCAATCCCTGGGGCGATGAGGGAGGAGCGATCGATCAAGATTTTGTCCAAGACTATGTCTTATCCGTGGACGATGGTCGGGCGGGACTCTGCGACTCTTACCTCAAAGCTAAGAAGACTCACACCGGCACGATTCTCCTGCGCACCTACCCACATGGGGAACAGGCGATCAATGCCAGTTATGATTCGCGGTTTTATTCCGACATCCCAATGCCCTGGCCGCGTCAGCCCCGCCCGATGTATGACCTTTTGCTAAACGGAGTCGAGAAAGGCGATCAATATGTCGAAGTTTATGAATTCGACCTCAACGGCGGCCTCCAGGGCGGGACAATCAATGATGCGACTTTCATTTCCCAACGGCTGCTCTTGCTCGAAAATCTGCCTTAACAAACGTTTTCTTTTGCCTGAGTGTTTGCCTGCGACCGTAGGTCGCGGTGGAATGTGCTTTAGCCGGCGAGTTTCATCGGCCCACGGCGAAGATTTGGAAGCCGGTGGAATGAGGAAAGCGGGAGCAGAGGATCGCCCGGGTCGAAACGCTTCAAGAGACTGCTACGCGGCGGATTTTCGGATTCCTCGCAACGGATTCATCACGACGAGGGCGATTCCGCCGAGGACAGCGAAGGAAGCGCATAGGAAACGAAGGGTGACCGATTCGCCTAACAAAAGAATTCCGGCGGCGGCCGCAAGAACTGGCACACTAAGTTGAACGGTAGCGGCGCTGGCGGCTTTTAGAGCCGGCAGCGCCGTATACCAGATTACATAGCCGACCCCGGAAGCGACCGCACCCGAAAGCACGGCATAACCGACGCCGGCGCGATCGAGATGCATTGATCGGAACAGGAGGATACTGACTACGGCAGCCAAGGGGACGGCGCGGAGAAAGTTGCCCGTGGTTGCGCAGGCCGGATCGCCGGCGGCTTTCCCGCGGAGCGAATAAATCCCCCAGGCCAGACCCGCTCCCAACATGAGGACCGAACCCCTCAATGGCGGGGCCGAAAGCCCAGGAAACAAGAGAGCGACGAGTCCGCTCAAAGCCAGGGCAAGGCCAACAAGTTGTCGTGGGGAGAGGCGTTCCCCTTTGAGCAGACCCCAGAGAACCATGGTTGCCTGAACCGCGCCAAACAAAAGCAACGCACCGGTTCCCGCGGTGAGACTGTTGTAGGCAAATGAAAAGGTCGCAGCGTAGGCAAAGAGCGCCAGCGCGGACGGCCAGTTTCCGGTAACCTTCGACGTCCCATTGCGTATTTTCACAATGAGCAAGAGCGCGGCGGCGCCCGAAAGGATACGAATGGAGGTAAAGCTGGCGGCATCGATGCCGGTATGATTCAACGCCAGTCGGCAAAGCAACGAGTTGCCGGCAAACGCAATCATCGCAAGGAGCGTGAGAATGAAAAGTCGTGCGGGTTTCAATGGGTCTTATCGCGTGGGGTGAAATGCAATTCGCGCCAGAAATTCATAGCCGGACGAATTGTCTTGACCAGACAAAAGCGTAAGCCCCTAATCTGCAGCGAATAGCTATGGAGTTTGGTGGAAGCTACCTGGGGCGGTCGTTTTCATTCACAAAGGTGTGATCAGACGCAAGCCCAAAAGAAAGAAATCCCCATGAAAGACCCCGGGAGCATCGACTCACTTTTTCATCCGCAGACGGCGGCCAAGCTCCTTGGCTGCTTTCTGGCGCTTGCCGCAATGCTGCCGGGGGCTGAAGCGGCGACCATCACGGTTACGGACACGGGTGACACGATCGCGGTGGATGGTTTGGTCACTTTGCGGGAGGCGATCACATCGGCAAACAACAACGCGGACGTCAACGCGGATGTGGTGGCAGTTGGCGCATACGGAACGGATACGATCAAGTTCAATATCGCGGGCACGGGAGTTCATACGATTGCGCCGTTGGCCGCTCTGCCAACGATCACCGATCCGGTTATCATCGATGGCTACACGCAGCCGGGGAGCACGGGGAATACAGAGACTCACGAGCGACGACGCGGTCCTGTTGATCGAACTCAATGGGGCCAATACCCTCGATGCGAATGGCCTCACGATCACGGCCGGCAACTAGCACTATCCGGGGGCTGGTCATTAACCGCTTCATCGGGTGCCAGCGGCGCGCGGTGCGATGCGATCACCTTGAGCGGCGGCGGCAGCAATGTGATCGAAGGTAACTTTCTGGGCCCGGACGCGCCCGGCACGACTCGCTTTTGGTAACGGACAACGCATTAGTATCGAATCCGGCTCGAACGACAATCTGATCGGCGGAACTGCGCCATCCGCCCGGAACGTGATCTCTGGCAATGGCAACCTCGCACTGTCTGTCGCGACAAGTGGCAACATCATCCAAGGCAACTTTATCGGCACGCAGCGCGATGGGAGAAATCCTCTAGGCAACTATCAAGGTGTTGCCTTTGTGGGCGTCGGTAACGCAAATAACAACCTTGTCGGCGGCACGGTGCCGGGTGCCGGCAATGTCATCGCCTGGAATGATATGCAGGGTGTGCTGGGGGAGGCCGCCGCCGGCACTGGTAACGCCATCCTTGGTAACATGATTTTCAACAACGGAGCACTGGGAATCGACTGGCTCCCGGAGGGACCCACTTTGAATGATATCGGCGATACCGACGATGGCTTTAACAACCTGCAGAATTATCCTGTTATCAGCGCGGTTCAGGTCAGTACCTCGTTCGCCACCCTCACCGGTTCACTCAACAGCATGCCGAACACGGTTTTCCGCCTCGAATTCTATGGTCTTGGCGGGTTTTACCTGGGCTCAACCGATGTGACGACGGACGCGAACGGCGATGCCTTCTACGATGTCACCGTTGACGTTCCGGGCACGCCCGTGTCGACGGCATTCACGGCGACCGCGACAGATCCGGCGGGTAATACCTCCGAGTTTTCGGCGGTGTTCAGGACCCGACTCCTCAATATCTCCACCCGAATGCAGGTTCTGACCGGTGACAGTGTTCCGATCGGCGGATTCATAGTCACCGGGCTTAGTCCCAAGAGGGTGATCGTGCGGGCTATTGGCCCGTCCCTCGCCGGTTTTGGGGTGGGAGAGGCCCTCGCCGATCCCACTCTGGAACTGCACGCGCCCGACGGCTCCATTTTGAACAGCAACGACAACTGGAAAGACACGCAAGAGACGGAGATCGAAGCGACGGGGTTGATGCCAACAAACGACCTCGAATCCGCGATCGTTCGATCGCTGGATCCTGGTGCCTACACCGCGGTTGTGCGCGGGAAGGATGGCACCACCGGAATCGGTTTGGTCGAAGCCTACGATCTGGATCAGTCGGTTGATTCGGAACTGGCCAATATCAGCACCCGCGGTTTTGTTGATGCCGGTGATAACGTGATGATTGGAGGCCTTATCCTGGGTCCGGACGATCTCGGAACGGGCACGGTCGTGAGCAGCGTGGTTGTGCGGGCGATCGGTCCGTCGTTAGGCGACCTCAGCGTGGCAAATCCACTCCGGGATCCAACCCTGGAAATACACGACGAGGAGGGGACGATGATTGCCTTCAACGATGACTGGAAAGATTCGCAACAGGAAGAAATCGAGGCTACACAGCTCGCGCCGAGCGACGACCGTGAATCAGCCATCATGATACCACTTTTCTCGGCCCCCTACACTGTTATTGTGCGTGGCGTCGGAGACACAACCGGTGTGGCGCTGCTGGAGATCTATTTTCGATACTGAATGCGTGACCGGGATAAAGTTGAGCGCCAGGATACTTGCATTAATATTTATCGCCGCTCGCTACTTCATCTTGTCTCCAATGCTTTCGAGCATCGACGAGAGACACCAATTCTTGGGATGGAAACCTTCTTCGGGAAACTTCCGGAACTCACTGATCAACGTCCCAAAGGCGCATAGGTCTGGGAGACGATCGCCGCGCCTACGACGTCCAGCGACATTACGATGTGCAGCAGCTCCACCAGTCACGGCAGTTTTGACGATGACACTCGTGCCGCCGTGATCGAGCGCATCGTGCGCCGACAGGCCGCCGCGTCCGAATCCAGTGGCATGGCACCGAGGGCAAAGTCGTCGCGCAAGGCACGGCCCGCCAGAAAGGGAGAATGATGAATAGAAGGCATCTCACAAAATAGCTGTCGCGCTCGTGCTCGATATTTTCTCAGGCCGATTACGATCACGAGCATGACCACGATGAGATGGTTAATAGTAGCTTGTCATTTCTGACGAACGCCACCACCGAGTTCCGCGCGGCGCGGGCACGTCACCAGGTGATCGTTAACCATACCGGTCGCCTGCATGAGGGCGTAGCAGATCGTTGAGCCGACGAACTTGAATCCGCGCCGGAGCAGATCTCGGCTCATGGCGTCGGATTCCGCCGTTCGGGCCGGCACCTTCGCCAGGGTTCGCCAGCGATTCTGTTTTGGTTCGCCGCCGACGAAGCTCCAGAGGTAGGCGTCGAAAGCTCTCTCTTCCTGGAGTCTGAGGAGGGCCTTCGCGTTTTGAATGGTGGCGGCGATTTTGAGCCGGTTGCGCACGATGCCGGAGTCGGCGAGCAGCCGTTTGACATCGCGCGCCCCGTAGCGGGCAATCTTATCCGCGCGGAAGTTATCGAAGGCCTTTCGATAGTTTTCCCGTTTCTTTAGAATGGTAACCCAACTCAGCCCGGCCTGGGCGCCTTCAAGGATGAGGAATTCGAAAAGCGTTCGATCATCGTGCAGAGGGACGCCCCACTCTTCATCGTGATAGGTGATGGAAGGTTCAATCGTAGCCCAGGGACAGCGCTGCATTTCTCCGAAGATGCGCGAATAGATGCGATCCTGAAAAGGAAATTTGGGCTACAGCTGCTCGATCTTGTAGCCGCGCTTCTCGAGGATTGCGATCACGCTGCCAGGGCCGGAAAAGTGACCCGCTCCCGCGACAATTGCGGTCGGCTTGCCCGTTTTTATTTCTGCCTCGATCCGATCGACCCATCTTTGATTGCGACGATCGAGCAGCCGCTGTGCAATCCCCGGGTTGGCCTGTCGCAAGCGCGCGTTGGTGGCGGAGAGCGCCCCGACGTCGCCCCGCATCCAGGCGGATCGCGTGGTGGCAAAAAGATCCGCGACTGTCTTGTCGCGGGTGAGGGTATAAACGAGAAGATTCTCGCTATCGTGCTCCAGCATATCGCGCCAGAACGCGACGTGCTCATCGATCGTCTCCAAACCCGCGACTTCTTTCCCGGAGCGCCGGGCCTGGGAAACGATACGCATCTCCATGCTGAGCGAACTGTTCGGGCCGAGCGGGCTCTGTCGGGCCAGCAGCCGGAGAGCGATCGCCCACGGCCGGGTACCTGCCTGACCTGATCGAACTTGAGGCCGAATCGCCAAAGGTTTTTCCGCAGCAACGCCAGTGTATCCGGGCGGAGTTCGCTCTCAACATCCAGGCCGGAGGGGTAACGAGCCGCTTCCTGAAATCGTTGGGTGAGTGTGTCGCGCCGCCTTGGGTCGTACTCAAAAAGAAGACGCCGAGCCTGGGCAAAGGCGTCTCGATAGGCCGCGGGAAGGGGGTAATCATTTTTCGTTAGGCTATGAAACGAGCCAACGAGATAGAACGGCGCCGGAGCGCTCGTAACGCGCCAGACAAAATGCTTTTCGGGCGGCGAAGGCGCGCCGAAAGTGGAAGCGGTGAGAGCCAGCGTCGTTAGGCCAGCGGCGCGTACGACCCAGTGAAGTCGCTGCCCTTTCGGCTGAGTCATCTCTTTCGTTCGGTCCCACCCCGCCGGATGTCAATCGGCGGTGGCTTGAGTCGAGCCGGCCGCCGACGATAAATGAGGACGATGACGAGCGAAGAGCAAAACTGACAACCCCAATGCTTCCCCGCCGACACCCTGATAATCGGCGACTCAGCGCAGCAACTCCGCAGGAAAACGCGCCTCTTGTTCTCGCGCCAGAATCCGTTGCTCACGCCGCCGCAAAGCTGCGCCTGGGTGCGCGGGATTCCAGTGTTTAGGATTTGGCAACACTGCCGCCAGAAGGGCCGATTGTTTCCGCGTTAGTCCGCGCGCATTCACTCCGAAGTAATGCTGGGAAGCCGTTTCGACTCCGTAGATCCCGTGTCCCATCTCGATCACGTTCGCATAGAGTTCCAGGATGCGCCTCTTGGGCAGCAGTGCCTCCATCCAGATCGTGTAATACGATTCCAACCCCTTCCGGATCCAGGAACGTCCCTGCCAAAGAAAGATAGACCGCGCACACTGGTTCGTGATCGTTGACGCACCGCGGACCGGTTTTCCTGTCCTCTTCGCTTTCTCCATCGCCCGATCGATCTCCTTCCAGTCAAACCCATCGTGCTGGAAAAACCGCTCATCCTCCGAAATCCAGAGATGCTTCAGAAACATCGGCGGCATCTGTTCCAAGTCGATCCAATGATAACGGAGCGGCGCCCGCGCCCTGTGCAAAAGCACCGAGCCACTCTGCTCGAGCAGCATCGGCAACGTCCGCGGCGGATCCACGAAACGGACGATCGCCACTTGCAACCCCGGGACGAGGAGCAAAACCACAAGCAGGATCAGCAGCCGTCTCCAGTGTCCCGCGGGCCGACATTTCTTCGCTCCCGAGTTATCGCGCGTTTTCGCCATGGCGTAGTCGCGTTCCAGCGATCGCCCAACATGCATCGGGCAGGCGTTGGCACCACCCCCACTTCAAGACGTGGGGCAAACAACGGCAGCGCTCGAGATAGTTAAATGCTGCTCAACGAGTTTTCAGCAACGCAGATAATCCGACGACAGAAGTCAGCCGGTGCAATTCTAATCCGTCGCCTCAGCCAATTCGCGCTGGATTGGTCTGTAAAGGACGGCGCGGATTCGGTTCTGCGTTTCAAATGGAAATTCAGGCATCACGATCACCGCAGCATGATAGGCCAGATCGTATTCGTAGGTTACGATCTTCGCTTCACTCGTCTTGCTCGAGACCAAAGCGTAGCCCAACCCACTTTGCGAGCTGATAGGGACTTTTACAACACGCGAAGGTTTTCCCAGTCTATCAAGCACCTCCTGGAGCGTGACCTGGTGAGTAATGAAGCCAAATTCGGCCGGAAGCTTTTCTGTCTGGATGTCGCGATTCGCAAAAGCCTGGCCGACTTCCTCGGCCACCACCGTGGCGACCGGGGTAAGGCGGATGAACAGCTTCGAAATGATACCGAATGCGAACATGGTTCCGAAGAACCAGATGATACGCCGAACCCCCGGCGGCATTTTGGGTTCGGCGTAGGATGGATCGCCAGTGTAAATGTGCCAGGCGCTGACCTTGCCAGCGGTGAACCAAATCTGTACCCCGGTGTATCCTTTCTTAGGGACGGATAAGCTCCCGAGTGGCGGCAGATAGGTGAAGGAGCAGTCCACGCATGGTACAATTCTGCCACTGTTAGGCTCTCCCAATCGCCCGGCGACTTCATCGGCGGTGAGACCAACACGCAGATTGGAATGCACCTGCTCTTCGCTCGGGAAGGCCTGCGCCGCCCCGCCCGAGGCAAGGATCAAAATGAGAAGGATGGAACCTCTGTTACCGGACATCGCCGTATCTAAATACCAGCGATCCGGAGCCGTCGAGGTTTGAAATCTCGAAGGGTGCTCTACTCAAGGCGCCGCTACCGATTTGCGGACGCCGCGTCTGGGTCGGCGGACCGTTCGAATCTTCCCGCTGCATCCGCCTCCGTAGAAAAACTGATCGCCGCCATCGGACCCGAGCCCGGAAACATTCACGCCGGGCGGTAGCTCAAGCTTTTCCAGGACTTCGCCCGTTTGCGGATCGACGTCGGCGCGACGGGGCAGCCGGGGTTTCGGGTCGCCGAGTCGAGCGGTGGAACTACGTTTCATGTGGACTCCTCGGGGTTTTGACCCAAGCCCACTGTCCGTCAAATCAGGGCAACCCCAGCCTGAACCCGTTCAGACGCTTCCAACTCTGACCCCTCAGCTGCCTTTCCACTTAGCTCCGTTTTCTATTCTTGCGTCGGCGGAGAAAGATATTTTAGCTCGAACTCCGTCGCTTCGCCGTTTGCCAACACAATTCTTCCAAACTTGTGCGTCGCTAGCAGCGGCTTGTAGGCATCCAAATTCACTGCCAAATGGAATTCGACTGTGTCAGGTTCGACGAAGAGCTTCGTTGGCGGGGTGTGACGTAAAGGTTTTGTTACCTTTTCCCAATTTCCAGTCGCTTCATTTTTAATTTGCAAAGCCACATCCGGCCAAAAGACTCCGTCTGAAGTCTTCTCACCTTGAATTACAACGCGAGATGCACTCTGGTTTCCTACGGATTGGTTCGCGTAAAACCATGTACCGACCAGATGCTCGCTCTGATCCACGCAATACAAGCTGAACTGATGAGCTCGCTCTAAACTACTCATCGGTTCGGCAGAAATCACCAGCGACCATGTTCGTGTCTCCGCACTCCCATCAACTCGCAAGAGCGCGAGAGCAATGAGAGCTAAGGCCAAGACGCAAACCTTTGGAATGAAACCGATCGCTTTGTTAACCTCCTGGGCCGCAGTCATAATTAATATCGTGTGGTCGTCCTGTCGCATCATATGTATTATATTGTATTCTGAATTGTTCCTTTAGAACAGGTATCAAAAATACTGTGATCGCGTCGGCCGTTGACAAGTCCCAAGGCGCGTTCTTGAAGGTACGAGGCAGGCCCGAATCTGGATCGTTCAAATCTTCTATCATGCCTTTGGAGCGGAGAGACCGAGGTCGTGTCTCTACATTTAACATTTGGTCAAGCTGATCTGGCTGCGTTTATTGACGCGACCGCAATTCGATACGGCTGTTACGCGATTTGCAAGATTCAAGAGGCCGATCCCTACCGGCATTGAATAAGTGGCAGCGCGGCCAGCGAGCTGCTGGAGTCTTTGACAATGCCGTCATAGTTGGCGGCATTGTCCTTGGCACACGTGCCTGAGCGCCCGCGATAGGGTCCTCTGGTTATCCGGGTATTCCACTGGGAAGACCACCTTGCCCGCGGAGATAAACTGCGTGTAGCCGACGCATTCATCATACTGGTTGCACTCCTCGTTGAGGGCCCAGTCAGCGCCTGCGTCTAGCATCTGTTGCTCAAACGATCCGGGGCCCGTCGTGCTGCCTGCGCCCAAAAATACCACGGCGAAAGCAAGGCCGAAGCGTCGACGCACCAAGTGCGGCTCAAGCCAGGAGCTGCCAAAGCATGACGACGAAAGTTTGTCGGTCGCTTCAGTTCTCATAATTTACCGTAGCGCCTCCTCCTGGCCATGCGTAGCAGGCCGCGCAACTTCTCGTTTTTTCCTTCGCGGCAAGAATGGTCACAGTTTCCCAATGCCGCCTAACGTCCTTCCGGCGAACGTGCGATAGTCGCCGGTGCAGAAGAAACTTTTCGCGGAACTCGGGCTCGCGCCGGAAATCCTCAAGGCCGTCGAGCGGATGGGCTTCGAGGAGGCTTCGCCCATTCAATCCGCGGCCATCCCGGTGCTGCTGGAAGGCGCGGACGTGGTCGGCCAATCGCAGACCGGCTCGGGCAAGACGGCGGCCTTTGGCATTCCCGCGATCCAGCTGGTCGAGCCGATTTGCGCGCGCCGCAGGTGTTCATTCTGTGCCCGACGCGCGAACTCGCGTGCAGGTGGCGGAGGAAATGGCCAAGCTCGCTTTCTTCAAACGCGGGGTGCGCGAATTGCCGATCTATGGCGGGCAATCCTACGAGCGGCAATTCCGCGGTCTGAGCGCGGGCGCGCAGATCATCATCGGCACGCCGGGCCGGGTGATGGATCATCTCGAGCGCAAAAGTCTGAAGCTCGATCAGATCAAGATGGTGATCCTCGACGAAGCCGATCGGATGCTCGACATGGGCTTCGTCGACGACATCAAGACGATCCTGCGCGAGGTGCCTGACGAGCGGCAGACGGTCTTCTTTTCCGCCACCATCCCGCGTCCGATCGAGGAGTTGATCAAGACGTTTACCCGCGATCCGGTGAACGTGCGGGTGGAAGCCGAAGCGCTGACCGTGCCCGCGATCGAGCAGATTTATTACGAAGTGGATCGGCGCTCGAAGCTCGAGGTGCTTTGCCGGTTGATCGATCTGGAGGACGTGAAGCTCGCGATTATTTTCTGCGCGACCAAGATGATGGTCGACGACCTGACCGAGCATCTGAGCGCGCGCGGTTATAACGCGGACAAATTGCACGGCGACATGACGCAGGCGATGCGCGAACGGGTGATGGGGAAATTCCGCAAGCGCAAGATCGAGTTCCTGGTCGCGACCGATGTGGCGGCGCGCGGTCTCGACGTGGACGACATCGAGGTGGTCTTCAATTACGACCTGCCGCACGACGGCGAAGATTACGTGCACCGCATCGGGCGGACCGGTCGTGCGGGGAAGGGGGGCAAAGCGGTCACCTTCGTCGCCGGTCGCGAGATTTATCGGCTGGAGAACATCCAGCGTTTTACCAGGAGCCGCATCCGCCGTGCCCAAATCCCGACCGTGGAAGAAGTGGAAGGCAAGCGCGCCAACGCCCTCGCCGAAGCGCTCCGCGAGACGCTGGTGAAAGGGGAATACAAACGGCACGACGAGATGCTCGATCGACTGCTCGGGCAGGATTATTCCGCGACCGATATCGCGTCGGCCCTCATCCACTTGTTAGGCGAGGATCGTTCTCGCACCGGGCAGCCGATCCCGGAGGATCGACAGAACGGCCGCTCTTCTTCCGATCCCGGCGCCAAGGCCCGGCGCGAGCGGAGCCGCGCGGACTACGAAGCCGAGCAGCCGCGGCGCGAACGGCGCGACCGTCCGCCGCGTCCGTACGCCGGTCCGCGGGAAGAGGCGGGGATGGTTTCACACGAGCCCGGCATGGTCCGCCTCGCTTTCAACGCCGGACGCGCTCACTCCGTGCAGCCGGGCGATTTCGTCGGGGTGATCGCCGGGGTGACGGCGATCCCGAAAGGCGAAATCGGCGCGATCCACCTGCAGGCGACCAAGACGCTGGTCGATGTAGCGGAAGCGCGCGTCGGCCTTGTCCTGAAGAAGCTCAACGGCATTCAGTTCAAAGGCCGCAAGCTGCTCGTGCGGGTGGCCAAATAAGGGAAGCGTTACTGCGCTTCCCAGAGTGCCCCCGGTCCTCTCCCTCAGCTATTGTTTGATGGAGATCTTGTTCTCAACGGGGCCTACCCCGGAAACTGTCTTGGCCAGGTTTTCCGCGGCGGTCTTTTGATCGTCGGAGACGACAAAACCGCTGAGTTGCACGGTGCCTTTGAAGGCGGCGACCTGCACGTCGGGAAATTTGAAACTGCTGGAGCTCGCGAAGGCCGCTTTCACCTGGTCAGCGAGCTTTTGGTCATCCTGCTGCTCGGCGCTCGTGCGCTCGGCTGTTTCCTTTTGGCAACCCGTCAACATCGCGCTCGAAAGCGCAACGGAGGTAACTGCCGCTAACAACGCTAGGCGGATTGTTTTCATCCCGGTCTTTTCCCACTGTTTCAACGACGCCGGCAAGACTTCTTTTTGCCCCTCGTTATTTCGTCACTTGATTGTGAGTCGATGGGATCTAGGAGCCGCGACCAGCCGTTGAGCCCCGCCTGGGTCGGCGGACCGTTCGTAGCTTTCCGCTGTTTCCGCCTCCGCAGAAGAACTGCTCGTCGCCGTCGGACTCGAGCCCCGAAACATTCACACCGGGCGGCAGCTCGAGTTTCTCAAGGACTTCTCCCGTCTTCGGATCGACGTGCCGCAGCTCGCTCTCGTCGCCTTCCCAGGTGCCGTGCCAGAGTTCGCCGTCAACCCAGGTAACTCCGGTGACGAAACGGTTAGACTCGATGGTGCGTAGGATCGCCCCGGTTTCAGGATCAACTTGATGAATCTTCCGCTCCCGATATTGCCCGACCCAGAGCGTCCCTTCGGCCCATGCGAGACCGGAGTCGGTGCCGCCGCCGGGCGCTGGGATTGTCCCGAGCACGCGACCGGTCTGTGGATCGATCTTCTGGATGCGATCCTCGGCGATCTGAAACAGGTGCCGGCCGTCAAAGGCAGTCCCGGCATGCGCGGCAACATCGAGCGAGCGCAGCGTCTGCCCGCTCGCCGGATCGAGGGCGTTCAGTTTGTTTCCCGCCGCAATCCAGACGTTCTGACCGTCGTAGCTGACTCCACCGACGCTGTCGACACCCGGGAAAGGTCCAAACTCATTCACGATTTCGGCGGTTGTTCGATTCATGCTTTAAACCTAATCGATCGGAAGAGGTGCGGGGAGTAACAAGATCGTCGTGAAACCTGGCATGGGCGGAGTCATCCAGCGCCGCGCTCGTCCGCGTCCTAACGACTGCATTTTTCCGCTGGCAGCGAGCGACTCGAGCGCGCGCTGCACGGTGCGCTGGCTGGCTCCGAGCGCGAGCGCGAGGGCCGAGCTGGACCATGACTCGCCGTCGGAAAGGAAGGCGAGGACCGCGGCATGTTCCTCTTCCACCGGCCGGGCCAGCACGACGACCTTGCGGGCGCGGCGCGGCAGCAGCCTAAATCCTCGCTTCGTCGCGCTCACAGCGGCCAGCGGCCGAAGCATCTGGCGGAGCCGGCCGATCTCGACGCGCAAACGCGCGCGATGCGATTCGTCGGTCCGCCTCGCTCCGAATGCGCGCGAGAGAAGCGTTTCGCGCGGGACATCTGCCGGCCACGCTTCGCCGAGCGCCTGGGCGAGGGCGAACAGGACCGGGCGCTTCGCGAGCGAGATCACTTTGCCTTCATGACGCACGACGTAACGGCAGGCGTCCACAACGAAGGTTTTCGACCGGAACAACGATTCGACCTCGTCGAGCAGAAGAAGCCGCTCATCGACGTTGGTGATCAGGCGCGCAGCGGGCGTGTCGAGGACGAGGTATGCGTTTGCGACTTCCGCGGTCAACGCCGGAATCGCTGCGTCGCGCGCTGCGCGTTCTGCCCTAACGAGTGCCGCGCGGGCGCGCTTTGACCGGAGGCGCCGCATGGCGATCCCCGCCACCACCAGTTCGTAGGCGGTCTGCGATGCGGGATGGAGAGGCGCGGGATCAAGCTTGGCAAGCGCGCGCTCGGCCTCGTCGAGGCGCCCGATGAGGAGAAGGCGCCGAATCTCGAGATACCGAGCATGCGCGGCGTTGGCGCGGTCGCCGTTTACTTCGAGCGTCGCGCGCGCCTGTTCGAGCGCCTTGGTAGGAAAACCGAGGTCGCGCGAGACGAGTGCAATCTCGGCTTCGGCGACGACGCACCTCGCGCGGGCTACGCTTTCTTTCGGGCTAAAGGCCCGAGCTGCTTTGCGCAGGAGGGCCCTCGCCAGGACGAGATCGCCGAGCTGTGCCATCGCGATGCCTCGCAGCGCGAGCGCAGGCGCGTCGCTGCGCAACGCGACCCGCTTCAACGCGCCGACGGGATCACCCGCGGCCAAGGCGCGCGCCGCGGCAGTAATCTGCGAGTCCATCAGAATCCCGTCACACTTGTAACTCCCACTCCTTCGAAAGGCGACCCTACGTTATCCCATGACAATCAAGGACCAAATCAAATCAGGAAACGAGTTGGAGGAGAGAAGAGAAGGAGCCGGGCACACAACCGGGACGCGCAGTGAGTGGCTGGCGGCGCGAGGCGAACTGCTCAAGGCGGAGAAGGAACTTACACGGCGGAGCGACGAGCTCGCGCGGCGACGACAGGAGTTGCCTTGGGTTCGGGTCGATAAAGATTATCAATTCGAGACCGACCAAGGGAGCGCCTCGCTCGCGGATCTTTTCCAAGGACGCTCGCAGCTCCTCGTCTATCACTTCATGTTCGGGCCTGATTACAAATCAGGATGTCCGTCCTGCTCGTCGATCGCGGACGGGTTTAACGGGATTGCCGTTCACCTGGCCAACCATGACGTCATCCTTTGGGCGATCTCGCGGGCACCGCTTACGAAGCTGCAAGGGTACAAGCGACGAATGGACTGGACGTTTCCCTGGGCGTCGTCGCGCGGGAGCGACTTCAACAGCGACTTCAGCGTTGGGTTCACCGAGCGGGAACAGCGCGAAGGAGGCATCGAATATAACTACCGTCGTGAGGCGCCACTGCGAACAAGCGGACGAGAAGGGCAGGAGATCTCGCGTTCAACACCCGATGGGCCTGCGAAGTTCGCGGAGATGTGCGGAACAGACGTGGCGACATACATTCGCGAAAGGCCGGGCATGAGCGCCTTCGCGGTCGAAGACGGCGTCGTCTACCACACCTATTCCACCTATGCGCGCGGGCTCGACGGACTCTGGGGCATGTACTCATGGCTCGATCGCGCCCCGAAAGGGCGTAACGAGACCGGCCTCTGGTGGCGCCGACACGACGAGTATAAGAACGAAAGCGAAACGAGCGCGTGCTGCAGTGGAAGCTAGCCGAAACACCGCCTTGTCAATGTCGCGCGAAAAAGGAGTTCAAAGGAGGAACCAATGTGCCCAGCATGCGTCGCAAGCGCAGCAGTAATGGTCGCCGGAGCCGGATCCACAGGAGGAATACTGGTGGTGTGCATCGGCAAGTTCAGGAAATTTTTCAAAGCAAGGGGTCTCGATCTATTTCGGAAAACACAGGAAACGAAATGAATGTCTTTAGCTCCGGGGCGCAGTAGGCGCCCGGAGCAATTAAGAAATGGGCAGGAACGCTTATGAACTCACTCAACGTCAAAACAACGGAACCTCGCGGATACGCGCCTATCAATGGTCTGAAGATGTATTACGAAATCGATGCAACTGGCGATCCACTCGTTTATCTGCCTCCTGCCTTCGGATACGCTGGGCTCAAATCATTTCCTGCGCTCCTTCAAAGCCATTCGGTCATTACGGTCGACCTCCAAGGGCATGGTCGCACAGCGGATATCCCGGGTCACTTCGCATGGTGCGCCGGAATTTCGCCCACGGGGCGAGCCGCCGGCCAAACCACGAACCGAACTCATAGGCACCGCCTATAACAGCCAGAGGTACTAAGTATTTCAATGCGGGTGCGCGCTGCTCGTTAGTGAGACATGCAAACACTAACCTTAAGCAGCAATGAGAGGGACTTTCGGCTGCCTGATTCGACAACTTCGATGCGCCTGCGCGCGTTTCGCTTCCTCAGCGAACGCTATGCGCAGCGCGAGCGGCCAAGTGTTGCCGCCGAATTTCTCCTTTTCGCAGTGATCGTCTTCACGGCCACCTGGCCGATGTTCACCCTGGCTCACGCCCTCGGCCTGAGAAGGTAACACTGATTTCGTCTGATGCGGTGCCTGTCGCGGCAGAGCGACCACTCGTCAGGCTAAGAAAGCTGCCGCAGCTTCCACGCGGAAGGCTGCGGCGGCTTTGCTCTCGAACCGTAAAGGATTGCGGAGCAAGGCCAGTTCGCGGGTCGGCACCGGGCGGGCAAACGACACAGCCACGCATCCGCGGGTGAAGCCGGCCTCGACCATCATCTGCGGGATCACCGTGACCCCTAGTCCGGCCGCCACCATGCTCGCAATCGTGACAAGCTGAGCGCCCTGCAGCACGACCTCAGGGTTCAACCTGTTCGCTGCGAGCAGCTGCCGAACCTTGGTTGAAAGCGAGTGTACTTCGTGCAGGAGGAGAAATTTTTCCGCGGCGAGATCGCTCCACTTGATCATCTTTTTGCGCGCCAGCCGGTGCTTCTCAGGGACCAGCAGGAGTAACGGTTCCTCACCCAATGAATGGCGTTTCAGGGTGGGCGGTTCGTCGCCCGAGGACGCGAGCACAACGTCCAGCGTCCCGTCCTCCAGTCGCTGCGCCAGCTTGTCCGTCGTATCCTCAAACAGCTCGAATGTGACCTTGGGATAAAGCTGCTGAAAGCGCCGGATGAGCCGCGGTAGCATGTAGAGCGCGATCGATGGCACTGCGCCGACCGAGAGCCTTCCAGCCACCTCCTCTTCGAGCGCTGCCACGGAACGCCGGGCGTCGGCGATAGCGGTTAGAATTTGGCGGGCATAGCCGAGCAAAGAACGGCCGGCCGCGGTCAGAACAACCGCGCGCGGCAGGCGATCGAACAACTGCTGATTGAGCTCCGCCTCCAGCTTCTGGATTTGCTGACTAAGCGACGGCTGGGAGACATGCTCGCGCTCCGCTGCGTGCGAAAAGCTGCCTTCCTCGGCGACGGCAACAAAGTAGCGGAGCTGATGAATCTCCATCCTGTGATACTCCGCTGCGAACGGCTGTTTGTCGAAGTGGTCCGCGTTTATCGCGAGGGCTGTTCGGTTCCGCACTCGTCTATGAGCTGACAACAAGAGATATGACCAGCCTCAGATGGCGCCGTCGGCGTTGTGATCGCGGCAGCGTTCCTCTAACTTTGAACAGAGGTTGCGGTTGGCATTTTCACGCACTTGGGTAGTTGACTTGATCATCGCCATTTAAAGGAACGAGGTATCGACCCTCAATGTCGCTTTCGCTTAAGTTGGGCTCCTTTATCTCATCTCGGCGGCCCTTTTAACGGTCACGCGTCGTACGCGCAGCCGTACCGGCACGTGTCAGGACCGGAGCACGTTAAAGGGCCCCGACCGCGCGCGAGATCAAGAGCACGACAATGGCGAGAGAAATGAAGGCTTGGATCATGGCCAGGGCCTTGGCCCAGCGGGCGAGCAATGGGGCGTCGGTCGGACCAAAGGTGGAGCTTTGGGTGAAGGCGATGAAAAGGTAATCGACAAAGTGCGGCCGCCAGTCCGCACAGGAGAACTGGCTTCGTTCCCCACTCGGGATCTGCATTTGCGGAAAGAGGAAGCTTTCGCTTCCAAACTCCTTTTGCTCTTGGCGCTTTGTCGGGCCACCGCCGTCGATCCGCCAATACCAGAGCGCGAAAACAATCACATTTGTCAGCCAGAGAAGCGCGGCGGAAAACAGGAGCTGAAGGGGAGGTTCCTTTTGCGAAGGAAGAGCGTGCACCAGGAGCACGACCGAGCAAATCATCGCCAGGGTAATGACCGAGCTGATGACAAACCCGAGGAGACGATTGAGCTGCAGGCTGCCCAGGCGATGACTTACAACCGTTGGCAGAAGCAGGAGAGCGATGAGTGTGGGCAAAAGCCATGTCGGTCCCACGATCAGCGACCGTGGCAGGGCGAGATAAATTGCGGCCACCGCGACAAGAGCGAGCACCGCCTGCCAGCGCGGTTCCGGTCTGTCGATACGTCGTCCGTCGGTCTTCATGGCGATCGTGATAACACAACTGATGCGTCCGCGAGATCCGATTTCCAAGCTCGACGTCAAGGGGAGTGTTCGGACATTGTCAATTCTTCTCGCCCTTCGAAAACAAACAGGATGTTCCTCGATCGGAGGCGCCTCGGTTACCGCAGAAGAAGCGATTAAAGACCACGACGAGATCGTCGGCATCGCCTTTGACGCCGCGCCCTGAGATTTCAACAATGCGTTTGAGTCAGCCCACGCACGGCTGTGCAGAACACAGCCGTGCCTCGCGACTCTTCGCGGAGCTAGGCAAGTAACTGACGTTAGTCAGCGCTTCTGACCGCCTCGCAAATCATCCGCGAGATGAAGAAGTCGGAGATCTGGACTTAGCGTAGCCCACCGCCGGTGAGAATTTGTTCACCCGTGACCCAGCGGGCAGCATCGGAGGCGAGAAAGACAGCGACGGCGGCGATGTCGTCCGGTTGACCTATGCGGCCGAGCGGGGTTTGCGCAATCGTATTTGTCTCGAAATCTGAACCGATGATCCCGCCGCTGCGCGACCCTTCGGTTTCGACCATTCCCGGGTTGAGGGCGTTGACCCGGATTTTCTTCGGGCCGAGCTCGCGCGCAAGCACTCCGGTAATGGCATCGACCGCGCCCTTTGTGCCGGTGTAAACCGCGCTGCCTGGCGGCGTAATCCGGCTAACGATGGAGCCAATGTTGATGATGCTTCCGCCCGCGGTCATCTGTTTGACGGCGGCCTGCGTGCTAAGGAGGAGACCGAGCACATTGGTATTGAATACGCGGTGGAATTCCTCCTCGGTGATCTCTTCGAGCGTGGCGAATTTGTAGACGCCGGAATTATTGACCAGGATGTCGAGCCGGCCGTAATTCCTGATTGCGGCATCGATCAGGCCTTGCGCCTCGGACGGCTTGGAAACGTCGCCCTGGGCCGCGATGGCCCGGCCGCCCGCTTTTTGGACGGCGTCGACGGTCGCGTCCGCGCCCTCTTTGCTCGAGGCGTAGTTGACGACCACGGAAGCGCCGGCCGCCGCGAGGGCTTTGGCAATGGCAGCTCCGATTCCCTTGGACGCGCCGGTCACGACGGCGACTTTATCTTGCAGTTGTTTGTTCATAAGTTGTGTCCTTGAATTATCTATAGTGCCGAACTTACGAACTATTGAACTTGTCGTCAAGTGCGGTATTTTAAAGGGGGAAATTCATGCGACCGCTCCTCCATCCATCGATCGACGACGTGACCGTCGAGGGTATCCTGCATGCCCTCTCCGATCCGGTGCGGGTGGCAATCTTCGCCCAGATCGCGGACGCGAAATGCTCCCAGAATTGCTCCGCCTTTCTCGAAGTGAAAGAGAAGTCGATCCCCAAGTCGACCCTCTCGCAACATTTCAAGGCTTTGCGGGAAGCCGGCCTCATCCGAAGTGTGCGGCAGGGAGTAGAGATGCAGAATACGTCGCGTTGCACCGAGATCCAGGGGCGCTTCCCGGGATTGATATCGGCCATTGTGAACGCGCACCAGATCCAATCGGGTAAGAAACAGAAGGCGAGAAGCAAGCGCCGTAGCGCCGACCGGTCCCGTAAGAGCTAAGGGCGAATGACAAGGGCGATGGCGACGCGCGCAAGGAAGACAGGGGTTGTTTCTCTCGCTCTTGCCCTTGTCGTCGCCGTTCTCGGGCGAGCCGAGCCGGCAGCATCGCCCCCGGGCAAGAACGCGATCAGGATTACCTGGCTCGGACATTCAGCGTTCGAGATCGTGTCCGCCGGCGGCACGGATCTCATGATCGATCCGTTTCTAACGAAAAATCCGGCAACACCGCCCCAATTCAAGGATCTCTCCCGCTATCACCCGGGCTACATTCTCGTCACTCATTCGCATGGCGATCATCTCGGTGATGCGATCGAACTGGCGAAGAGGAGCAAAGCGAAGCTGGTCTGCGTGGCCATGCCCGCGGCCTTCGAGAAAAGTGGGATGCCAAAGGAGCTTTTCGAAGGAGTGAATGTGGGGGACCTCGTCAGGGCGGGGGATGTCAAGATTCACGTCGTGCCCGCGATGCATAGCAGTGAGCCGAGTGGGCGACCGGTCGGTTACGTGCTCGAATTTCCCGACAGTCGCTCTCTTTATCATGAGGGCGATACCTGGATCTTCAGCGACATGGCACTCATTCAGGAATTTTATCATCCCAATATCATCCTCATGCCGATGGGCGCTGTGGCTGATGGAGAGATGCCGGAGATGGCGTGGCGGGCGGTTAACCGTTATTTCAAACCTCAGATTGTTATTCCCATGCACTACGGCTCGCTGCCGGGATCATCGACTGAGGAAGACTTACGAAAGATCTTTGGTAAGGACCCACGAGTGGTCTTTATGAAGCCTGGCGAGACGAAGAACTTCTAGCTTTGTCTCAGCAGGACCAACTGAAGGCGCCAAGTCGCCTTGGCGATCGGCCCGGGAAAATTCTGCACCGGATAGCTGGGCAAAAGAAGTTGAAGTGAGGCGCGGGACTCCGGCGATTAGTCTCCGGGTTTGGATCAGGGAGCATGCCTGGCGACGGTGGAGAATGCTTGCCTTCGGCGCGCTCTTTCACGAGCTTCGAGTCGCGTGGGATCGGCTTTCGGTCGTCAATCTTTTATCCGGCTTCTTCTTGCCGGCGCTTTGGCGGCGGGGCTATTTTATTTTGGGACGGGATTGCATCCGATCTGGTGGATGGCGTGGCTCGCGCCAATACCGGTGGTGGCCCTGGCGCCGCATTTCGGTCGATGGGCGATTTTTCTTCTCGGGGCGCTGGCGATGTTCGTTGGATCGCTCAATCGCTGGAGTTATTTCATCCGTGTCGTAGAAGTGCCGCTTCCTCTCGCTCTTGTGGCGCTGGCGCTGCCCGCGCTGGGTTTCGGCCTGGGTGTGCTTTTGGTGCGCGGCTTTCTGCGGCGCGGCCGGCTCCTCGCGGCGGCATTGGCTCTACCGTGTTACTGGGTTTCGTTTGAGGCTCTGACCGAGTTGGGCTCGCCACATAGCACCTTTGGCAATCTCGGTTATTCCCAGATGAATTGTCTTCCCCTCATCCAGGTGGCTTCACTCACCGGAATCTGGGGAATCTCGTTTGTTATCCTGCTCATCGCCGCCACAGGCGGTGTCATCTGGAGTGGTCAAGGGTCGCGGCGGGCACGGACGATTCTCTGCCTAACGACGGCAGCCGTGATAGGTGCGGTGTTTCTCTTCGGTTTCGCCCGGCTCCGGAACAAGCCGGCGGCGGGGAAAGCGGTGACGGTGACATTGATGGCAAAGGATATGCCGCTGAGTTTCTATATTCAGGCCGACGAGAAGGCGGCACTCGGTCTCCTGCGGGAATATGCGAGCGAAATCGAGCGCGCGACGCCTGCTGGGACGGAAGTGGTGGTGTTACCGGAGAAAATCGTCCGCGTCCCCGAGAATGCGCTCCCGGAAGTGGATGCGATATTCTCGGTCGCGGCGATTGCGCGGCACACGGCGATTGACCTCGGGATCGTACGGCGCACGCCGAATGGGAGTTATAACTCGGCGCGCTTTTATTCCGCGACGGGTCGGTTGCTGGCGAACTACGACAAGCATCATCTCATCCCCGGGATCGAGCCGGAGCGTCCGGGGAATAAGCGGGTAATACTCGATCAGTCGTCAGGTCGCGTCGGTTTGCAGATTTGCAAGGACCTCGATTTCCCGGAGCTTAGCCGGCAGTATGCTGTGGAGGGGACCAATTTACTTTTGGTCCCGGCCTGGGATTTTCGGGTGGATGGCTGGCTGCACGGACGCATGGCGATGTTGCGCGCCGTGGAAGGTGGGTTTGCGCTCGCCCGTGCCGGCCGAAATGGCATTCTCAGCCTGAGCGACAGCCGTGGCCGGGTGCTCGCCGAGGCGCCGTCGGTGGAAGGTCACTTCGTGACTGTCACTGGGAAGTTGCCAATGATCTCGGAAAAGACTTTCTACTCGCGAGCGGGCGAGTGGTTTGCCTGGGCCTGCCTCGCTGGCCTGCTGGGTCTGGTATTCCTTCTATTCATCTGGCGTCGCCGCATCATGCCTCAAGGTGTTGGTCCTTGATATTTGCTCTTTGCTGCGGCCGCTCCGGCAGCGCGAGCAAGCCCGGAGAGAATGCGAACAGAACTGGTTAGGGAATTGCCTCGAACGAGCGCGTTTTTGAAGACACGCCTGCTTATGCGCGAAAGCTCGATGCCGCGGGCGTGGATGCCACCGTGCTCGCTACGAAAACCTGATTCACGACTACGGGCTGCTCAATGCTATCAGGCAGGTTACCCGCGATGCGCGACGCCCTGCGCCAGACCTCCGAGATGCTTAAGAAGCACCTGAAATAGAATCATCCCTCCGATTGTTTCTGTGATATTGACACTTCAGACTAATGCTTCGCTGCGCTTTCCTCACCCTTGATGATTCGACCGGCTTTTTCATAGACGATGAACTGGCTTACCCGCCCCTGGCTGCTTTCGGTTGGCGCGTAGAGGCAGTCTCCTGGCGCTCGCCATCAGGAGATTGGCGGGCCTACGATGCGGTCGTCATCCGTTCGACCTGGGATTACATCGCCGATCCCGATTCCTTCCTCGGTGTGCTCGCCGAAATTGAGGATTCTGGGACGCCTCTCTTCAACGCGCTTGATCTCGTCCGCTGGAATATCCGCAAGACTTATCTGCGCGAGCTGGCCGGGCGCGGCGTTCCAGTCGTGCCGACAATCTGGCGCGAGCGGCTCGCTCCAAACGAGTTGCCGGCGTTACTCGAAGAAGTTGGAACCGACGAAGTCGTGATTAAGCCGGTCGTTGGGTTGAACGCGGAGGGGGTTTTTCGAGTGAATGCCCACGGCGCCGAGGAGCCATCCGTGGAACTGAGCGCTTACTACACGGAGCGCCAATTGATGGTGCAACCGTTTCTTTCCCATGTGAGCGCCGAGGGCGAGTTTTCGTTGTGCTACTTCGACGGAAAACTGAGTCACGCTATTCTGAAAACGCCCAAGGCGCACGATTTTCGCGTGCAGGAGGAGCACGGCGGAGTGATTCGGGCGGTCGAGGCGGAAGCCGGGCTGCGCGAAGCCGGCAACATTGTCTTACGCGCTCTCGACTCCGTCCCGCTCTACGCCCGCGCCGATTTTGTGCGGGCAAATGATGGCGGCGCCTTTTGGCTGATGGAACTGGAACTCATCGAGCCTTCGCTTTACCTGCGGATGGATGACCTGGCACCGGAACGCTTCGCGCAAGCGTTGCATGAGCGCGCCAGATTCAACTAGCAAAGCGTCTCGATGCTTGGTCAGTTTCAGGTTCGGCAACCAAACTAATCCGTGACGACCGAAACAAGGTCCTGGCGACAAGTCCCAATTTACCTTAATTCCATGGCGAACCGCATACGGCTTGCCCGCGGCTGTGAGCCGATCAAAAAGGGTTGCGAAGCCGGGGTGATATTTTATTTCGACGGCCCGCGCTCATGAGTCTCTCTGTTCCCGGGTCGCGCCTTCATCATAGAGTCGAGCGATCTGCTGGTATTGGTTTGGAGACGGGCAGGCCATATTCGTAGAGGACGACGGACGCCTGCAGGATGTTGCGGGTGTCGTCCGTCTCTTTGAGTTTCTTCACCTTCTCCAAATTGATCTCGAGCGACGTAATGTCGTTGTCGATCACTTCCTTTCGCGTCATGAGAAGCGCTTCGCCGTTTCCGGTCGCCAATAGTTTGACCGAAGGGTTTTCCAGTTGTCGTCGCAGGCCGTTGCCGGCAAAGCCATGCATGATTGCAATTGAGGAGGGACCTGTCGAAATGGTTTTCCGTTGTCGCGATATCGCGCGAGACGAGAAAAGAGCACGATTTTTCTGGGCGCGAAGCGCGTCCCGCCTACCAATAAATCGGGATGCGAAACACATGGAAATGGTTGACGCCCTGCTCAGAGACGCCAGCACACGTTAAAGTGGAGGACAAGATAAGGGCCGCCAAAGCGCAAAGCGCGCTGGCGGCCCCTTCTCAGATGTTCCAGGTCCTAGTGTGGGAGCGGATCAGATCCGAAGTTGGCGTGAACCATCACCCACTTGTTATCCTGCTTCACGAAAACGCGGGTTGATTTGGCCCGGCTCGGTGTCGTCTTGCCGTCCTTGTCGATGCTCGTTCCGGCGTAGTTATAGGTCAGGACGGCGACATCGCCGTTATAAACCTGGACCTTCGGGTTGAGCATTTCCGCCGCGGTGCCTTTGCTCGAGTCTTTTGCGACCCCTTCTGACATCCGCGAGTTCATCGCCTTTCCGTCGATGCGCGTGGCGAAATCGGCGTTGAACTCCGTGTAGTCATCCGACATATCCTTCGACTGTGCCGCGACATTCGTCGGGTCTTTCATTCCCGCCGTCCATTGGGCCTTCGTCATCGCAATGACGGCATTGGATATAGCCTGGTCGGCTTGCTGGGCCGACGCGTTGATCGAGAAAGCCGAGCAACAGGCCGATGCGATTAATACAAACATCAATTTTTTCATTTCTATTTTCCTTCGGGGAAAACCCCCGCATGTCTGAGCAGACCACACTCAATCTTGAGGTCGTGACGAAGACGATTGTTAGCTGTCGCCGCCAAACCGGTTGAGAAACCGGCGTTTCGCTTTTTTGCGACTCATTCCCATAACGCACCGGCATTCGTAAGTCAAACAATGCCAACGAGTTTATCAAGCGATTGAGAACAAGAGCCGCCCATTTTGGCCGGCTAGGTGAAGGCGGGGAAGGCGCTAGGGTAGAGAGTGTCTGGATTGATCATCCAGAGAAAGGCGCTAATCACGCCGAGGACCAAACTGAGGAAGACGAAGAGGGAGTATCCCAACCAACTCATTGGCGGCTGATCGTTCAGCTGCCGTTTCTGATCATCACCACCTGGCGGGAGGCTTGTAACTTCCATAAAAAAGCGGCGCCTAACGAGGCCATCCATGACGAAGAATCATGCGGCAGTGTTATCCATCCGCCATGTCCCTGACAGGCAAAAGCGATGGAGCCCTGAGGCGCTCAGCCTTCGGCGTAGAGGAAAATGATGAGCATCACGATCAGGATTGCGATCACGAGCAGTCCGATCTTGATCCAGCTCTTCGGATATTTTCCTGCGAGCGCGCCCGTCACACCGTTCGCGACAATGCGGTAGGTCGTTCCGCTGTATTGATAATTCAGGAGCCAGATCGGAAGGAGGACGTGCTTGAAAGTCTGTGCGCTGTAATCAGCCGTGACTTCCAAGCCACGATACGTGTCGCCCGGGATCTGCCCGGCGCAGAGTTGGCGCAGCTTCGTGTCCATCGCTTCGCGCGAACGCTGTGCGGCGGCGACGAGATCGATCTGGTATTGCTCGACCACCCAACCCGAAACGTAACCGGCGTCGTAGGCCGCTAGTTCTTTCGTGGGGAAGGGTTCGATGAGGCGCAATAACTCTGGCGGCACCCCGCGCGAAGCGGGCACCAGTTCGTCGTCGAAGAAATGATCGAGCGCACCGCTCGCGTTTTCCCAGCGGACGTGTTGCACCTGGCGCGTTTGGGTGTTGCCCTTCGAGTCACGGTAGCTCTCTGTCGTGTAATAGTAATAGCCGGCTTCGGCGGTCCATTCTGCGGCGACCTGAGCGTCGAATGTCCAATAAGGAAGGTAGAGCCCGTGGATCGTGTCGGTGAAGGCGCGACTTTTGAAACGATTGGGAGCAAACCAGCGGCCGCGGTACCAGGCGTGCACTCTGTCGCGGACCTCTCCCTGGTTGAGCTTGAACGGCAACAGACTCTCCGGTCGGATCGGCGCCTTGATTTCGTCGTAAGGAACGAGCGCGGGCGAGCCGCAGAAGTCGCAGGTCTGTGCGACGCGTTCCGGTTTGAAGACCGAGATTGCCTGGCAGCTTTGGCATTTCACGGAGCGCGTCGCGGTTTGCCAGCCGCGTGCGCTTTCGGGAATTGCCCGGAGAGTTTCCACGAGGTCGTGTTCTTTCACCGCGCCATCCGCGGCGGCGCCCGGTTGCAGAGGAGAAGCCGTGCCGCAAAACGGGCAGACGAGCGCCTGTTTCGCGGGCGACCATTCCGCCGCGCCGCCGCACGCGGGACATTCGAAACGCTGGCGGGCGGTGACCTCCGCCATATCTTAGTTCTGCAAAAACCCGTTCAAGGCCGCGCGCGTGATCCGATAGGTGGAACCAATTTTCTTTCCTTTCAGGTCGCCGCTTTCGAGACTCTGCATCACATCGGCCTCGCTCACGCCTAACGTCTGCGCGGCTTGTGCCGGAGATAACAATTCCGGAAGCGTTGTCGCCGGGGTCGATGACCCCGGCTGAGTGGACGACGCCCCGCGAACGCCGGGGTCAACGCCCCCGGCTACAGTTACACCTGGCGTGCCGGAGGCCGCTGTCGATTGCAGCGAGTTTTGCTGTTGCATGATTTGTTGGGCCACTGCAAGGCCGACTGCCATCTCGGTTGCGACCCCGCCTGCGCTCCCGCCTTTTTCCATTCCCTGCGCCATTTGGAATTTCACGTAATCATTCAGATTTCCGACCGCGGCCATGCTGGAGCGTTTGTCGATCGCCTGCTCGACTTCTGCCGGCACGGAAACATTCTCGAGGACGAAACTGGCCAGCTCGACGCCATACTTCGCCTGAATGATCGGGTTGATGACCGGGAGAAGCGCCTCACCCACTTCCTGGTAACGTGTTGCGACATCGAGCACCGGAATTTTCGCGCTCGCGAGTGCGTCGCTGAAAATGCTCACGATGCGCGACCGCATCGTTTCGGCAAATTCATCGAGCCTAAAATTGCGATCCGAGCCGGCGACTTCCTTCAGCATCAATTTCGGATCGCTGACCCGGAAGTCGTAGGTGCCAAAGGCACGCACCCGCACGATCCCAAAGTCCTGGTCGCGCATCATGATCGGGTTGGACGTGCCCCACTTGTTGCCGGTGAAGAGGCGGGTAGTGACAAAATAAATGTCCGCCTTGAAAGGAGACTCGAACCCGTACTTCCACGACTTCAGCGTTGTGAGGATTGGGAGGTTATCGGTCGTCAGTGTGTGTTTACCCGGCCCGAAAGTATCGCCGAATTCGCCCAGGTAGACGAACTGCGCGACCTGCGATTCGCGCACAATCAATTGCGCGCCGCGCTTGATCTCGGCGTCGTTGTCTTCGAAACGAAACGAAATCGTGTCACGTGAATCGTCGGTCCATTCGATGATTTCGATCAGTTGGCCGCGGATGAAACTCATAATGCCCATGGTGATGCTTCTGTTGAGGTTATTCTTCGCGGAAAACGTAGCGTCCTCATGCGAAACGCAAGGTTTTCTTGCAGATTGAGGTTCAACCGAGGGAATCGCGGGGTCTTGGCGCCGCTAACAGTTCGGAACGAGGAAAGCCAAATAGACTCGTTAGATCTTTGATTCTCGGGTAAACACTTTCCAGCCGGAAGGGATCACGATGAGGTCTGCTTCCATGCCCGAATTTTCTCGACAAACGAGGACAAATTAGCTCTCCTCGCGGGCAATTCTTCTTAGTGAAGAATCCAAACCAAGAATGAAAACAAGAGCACATCTGCTAGCGGCAGCCATTTGTGGCTGCTGCCTCGTTTCGCATCTCTCCCTGGCGGGCGGCTGGGGCGAGGTAGCTGGGCCGGTCGTGGCTGGAAGCGGTCTCTCCGGTATCGCAGTCTTAAATGAAAGAGACGTTTGGGCCACCGGCGGTCAGACAAATGGTGGTACCAATGACCCTAACCGAGCATTGGGACGGAACCAGCTGGTCGGTCGTGCCGAGTCCGAATCCGTTTCCCAAATTCAGCTATCTAACTGGGGTGGCAGCCGTGGCCTCCAACGATATCTGGGCGATCGGCTATGGAGCACGCAGTGACTTTAACACTCTCGCGATTCACTGGGATGGCGGCGCCTGGACGTCGGTCCAGATTCCTGCCGTCGTCAATTTTGACTCCTTCCTTACCGCCATTAGTGCAATCTCGTCGAATGATATCTGGGCCGTGGGATTCTCTGATACCACATCCGGCTCCCATCACTATCAACCGCTGGCGGAACATTGGGATGGGAGTGCCTGGACAATTATCGCCACACCCGTGAGTGGTGGCACGCAGATCTCCAGTGTTCATGCCATCGCGACCAACGACGTCTGGGCTGTAGGCAACGATGTAGAGGGACAGGGTTTCAGCGCCTCGACGACTTTTACGATGCACTGGGACGGCACAGCCTGGAGTATCGTGCCGAGTCCGAACGGCGCTTTTGCTCAAAACGCGCTCGACGCCGTCGGAGGCGCGGCGGGGAACGATGTCTGGGCGATGGGGAGAACAGGTCCTGACTTTAACTCTCCGCAAGTGCTGGCGCTGCATTGGGATGGTGTCGCCTGGAATGTCGTTTCGACTCCGCCCCAGACCGGAACATCTGGCTTCAATGCGGTCGTGGCGTTGGCTACAAACAACGTCTGGGCGGTCGGAAGCTCGAACGGTCAGTCGCTCATCGAGCGGTGGAATGGGAGAGTCTGGAAGGTGGCGCCGCTGCCTCCTTTACAGGACCCGAGTGGGTTGAGTTCGATCGGGGCAGGAATTAAGCGCTCGCTCTGGACGGCGGGTACCCAGGCGACAGGGCAGCTGTTTCTGAAAATGACCCGCTGAGGGAACACGGGTTCCCAAGAAAATAGATAGCTAGTTATCGCGATCAGGCCGAGGCGCACGTGCGAGCGCGAAAATAAATCAACGGCTAAGTCCCCAAAACCTGCAACTCGGAAATGCCTCGGCTTCTCCCGAAGCCGAGGCTGATTTTCACCGAGGAACGGTCGCGCTTACGGAGTCGGGGCAGCGGGGGACGCCGCATCTTTTGCGGTATCCATAGCGTCGCTTGCAGCATCCTGAACCTTGTCCACCGCATTGTCCGCAGCATCCTTTGTTGCGTCAGCGGCGTCCTCTGTCGCATCTTTGGCCTTCTCCGCCATCGAGTCGACGGCGGCAGCGGCCGCGGGCGCTGCTTCCTTGGCGGCATCTTTCGCCTCATCGATCTTCGCGGCGGCGGCGTCCTTGGCCTCTTCGGTCTTGGTTGCTACGGCCTCTTTGGCATCCTCGGATTTCTCCTTGATGCTGTCTGCGCTCTTATTGTCGCAAGCGGCAAACGTGAGGGCGGCGGCCGCCAAAACAGTCAGTGCAATGGTCTTCTTCATAATATGGTCTGTAGTAGGTTTCGAGGTTATGGGTTGCTTTACGCCGGGAAATAATTACCGGTCTGAAGCGGCAGTCTCATCACTCAGGCGACGGCATGTCAACGGTTTGTTGCGCCTTTTTTGAGAAATGATTTCCAGCCTGTCTCTCAAATTTGGACGAATCGTCTCCGCGGACCGTCCCAAATAAACAAGGATCGGAATGAGCCGTTGCTTCTTAACTGGTTACCGCGACGACCAACTTGCCGCGTCCATTTTTTCGTTCCGCAGTTCCGTTGTAGGCAGTCGTAGCTTGCTCAAAAGGCACAACGCCGTCCATGACCGGTTGCAATTCGCCCCGATCAAGTCGCCGCGCGATTTCGGTTAATTGCTCGTGATTCGGTTCGACGATGAAAAACGCCGCTTTGGTCCGTTCGTCCTCCGCGGTTGAACCGCCAGACGCGATCGTCACGAGGCGCCCGCCGGGCTTTAAAACCTGCCACGAGCGCGCCAGGGTCGCACCGCCGACGCCATCGAAAACGACATCCATATCGCGAACAGATTCTTCAAAATTCGCGGACCTGTAATCGATTACATCGTTCGCTCCAAGGATCTCGAGGAATTTGATATTCCGGACCGAAGCAGTCGTGGTTACCAGCGCCCCTTTTTGTCGCGCCAGTTGAACCGCGTAAACGCCGACGGCCCCGGCTCCGCCCTGGACAAGGACGCGCTCCCCGCTCTGCAGGTGCGCGCGGTCAAACAATCCTTGCCATGCAGTCAAAGCGCCGATCGGAACGCTCGCTGCTTCCGCATGACTCAGGCGGGCAGGTTTCGCCGCAACCGAGCCTGCGGCGGCAAGGCAATATTCTGCCGTGGCTCCTTCGGCAAACCAATCGTTCATGCCGAACACCTCGGAGCCGACCTGCGCCGGATCGACCTCCGCGCCGACGGTCGACACGACGCCGGAAAACTCGTGCCCTAAAATGACTCCGCTCCTTGTTCCTCCATTCTTGGTGTGGGTGGTCGGATACCAGTGTATTTCGGACGGCGTTACGCCGGCCGCATGGACGCGGATCAGCATTTCACCTCGACGAGGGTGGGGCACCGGAGCGGTTGCCGGGAGCAACGCGGGCGCGGCAACAGACCCGTTGTAACGCATGACTTTCATCGCCTAATATGGGTTTGTGCCCAACGCATGAAAAGGGCGGAATGGTGGAAGTGCTATTCGATTGTCAGTCTTGCGACTCGTGCTCATGACCGTCTTTGATTTCCCATCTGCTTTCCAAGGACGACGACGATTCGGAAAATGACAATGTCCGAACACTTTCGGAAATGCTTCGCGAGAAGCATTCGCGGTTGACGAGCGCGCCTTGATTTACAGACTCGGCTGATGTTGAACCGAACGAACTCGAGAGCGCATTTTTTACTGGCGGTCGGCGGCGCGCTTGCGCTGCCGATGCTCCTTGACTCATGCAGCAAGATGCTGAGCAGACCTCCAGAGCGAGTCGGACCGCCGGCGCTCGTCATGCAGGACTCGAAACCGCGCCTTTGGTTGTTAGTGAAACAGGAGGAAGACAGGGTTCGGAGTGTTGGAGGAGGCCGTCGCAGCACGGGAACGACGATTATTGAGACCCTCTACCATTTCGATCTTCAGGCCCACAATACACATACCACCGAGCGTCTCTGGAAAACGCGCCTCCTCACCCTGAAGGATAAGGATGGCGGCCATACCGCGGACGCGCGGCTCCTTGGTCAGGAGGGGAACGTGGTCTGGCTCTACCTCAATGATCAGGCGGTCGCAGTCTCAAGCAAGGATGGAAGCAAGTTGGCCGACAGCCAATCAATCGAGGCGCGCAACCCGGCGTTGCGTGGCCTTATTCCGAAAGAGTTAAAATTCTACGTTTTCGACAACGGCCTCGTCATTACCACGGCAGATTCCCGCCGTTACAAAGTGCGGCTGCCGGATTACACCGCGGAACCCTACCAGCCGGCGGACGAAGAGCAGTTTACCCGTCTCCAATTCATGTCCACAACCTGGAACGGCGGCTATCACAGCAACGACTTTCTTGTCCGGCAAACGATCTTCGGCGGAGGCTGGCTTGGCCTTTATACAGCGAAGGAAGCAGCTGATGCGGGCAAGGATGATTTCGGTCGAAAACTCGAGAATCCGGCGAGTGTCATTCATGAGAGCTCTGGCGTGCGGCGCGCTTTTTGGAGGGCGCGGGTCGGTCAGACAAGAGAGTTCTCGGAAGGCCGCCACGACCGTTTGTTTGATCTCAAACGGGTCTCCGGTGCGCCGGACTTCCTCGATGGAGGTTTTCTCATTAGGCAAGGAACGAGACAGGCGCTGGCCTTGGAGGATCCCCCGGGATTGCTTGTCCTGCATCGGACCCGGCTCGATCAGGCAGGTCGCGCCGCGCTGACACGACTCGATCCGGACTTGCACGAGAAATGGACGTCGAAGATGCCCTTCATCGATTTGCGGAATCGCATCGAGTTCCCCGACCATCTGCTGATGTATGGCCTGGTTCAGATAACGGAAAAGGGAGTTACGGGGTCGCAGGAATGCATTGCCGCGCTTGACCTCCGAGACGGTCGGACCCAGGTCTGGAACGTGACTCTGGACCGAAGCATTCCGGCGGCCGAACTCGAGTAGGTGGGGTTTCCGCCGGATTATTCGAGCGCACCGATCAAGTGAGTGTTGTAACGAGATTGAGGATGTTGGCGAAATCGAGGAGCATCAGTTTCTTGGAGCGCGAGCATCGCAATTTTCATTGATTGTTCGCTGCGCTTGCAGCACAAAACAAACGGAAGTCAGGTCTCGCACACTCAGACCTGCAATCGAACCGGAATCGGCTATGGTAGGCGCCGCCGCCCGTTCCTTCATGCAACGATTCGCTCTCATTTCCCTTCTACTCCTGTCTTGCGGTCAGCTCTGCGCGGCGGACGATCACATCCCGGCGAGCGAATGGAAAGAGGAGGCGAATGGAGATAGGCTCATCATTTACAGCCGAACGCGCGCGGGCTCGAACCTGAAGGAATTCAAATCGGTCGGGACGATCGATGCGCTTTCAAGCGCGGTCTTCGCCGTGCTCAATGACGTTGAGGCATACCCAAGCTTCATGCCTTACACATCGGAGTGCAGCGTCTTGAAGAGAGCGAGGGATTGCACGATCGCCTACCAGCGGCTTGCGCTGCCCCTGGTGAGCGACCGGGACTACACGCTGCGCTCCGAACGTTCCAAAACGCCGGGACCAAACGGCCCGATCTATCGCATTCAATGGGAACCGGCCAACGACCTCGGTCCAGCGGAGAAGCCGGGCGTAGAGCGCGTCAAGATCTGCGAAGGTGGCTGGCTCATCGAACCGGATGGCGCGGGAGCGACCCGCGCGACCTATCTTATCTACACTGATAGTGGCGGCGAGATCCCGGCCATCATTGCGAACCGAGGGAGTCGGACTGCGATCCGAAAGATGTTCGCCGCTATCCGCAAAACGGTGCGCGAGCCGAAGTACGCCGGATCGAAGAACTGAACACGAATGCCGCGGCTCGCGCGGCTACGCACTGCCGCCAAAGGTAATGTGGTCGTCGAGATCGAGCAGGTCGAACCAGGTCTTGATATCCTCGCGATTCTTATTGAACTCGCCCACGCGCTTGGCAAAGAATTCCAGGGTTTCGACATCGCCGTCCGGACCCCGCCCGCTAAAATAGGCGCTCCACTGCTCGATTTCCCAAGGGGTGCGTTTGTGCGGCGCATTCTGCTCTATCCAGGCGAGAATTTCCCCGTCGCCTTTGCCAGTCGCAAGCTCGGCTTTCAACGCCTCAGGAGTTATCCCGGTAAATCGAAACCAGTGGTAATCGGCCGGGTTATTGTATTTAAATTCGCCCGCGGTGCCGGCGAGTTCGGCCCGGCCTTTGTCGAGGATGCGTGGCAGGACGACGTAACCCCCCAGACGCACGCGTGGGCTGCGAGGCGGACGCTGGTTGAGGTTCGGCCCGTGAGCCAGGGATTCGTTCATGACGGGAATGTCCGCGATGCGCTCCGATTTTCATGGATTTCTTTTCGTCGGCTGCGCTGGGCGGAGGCGGATGTTGATCTCGGATTTGAGTGTGCGATGAACGGGGCACTTGCCGGCGATCTCGATCAGCTTGGCGCGCTGCTCGGCCGTCAAAGCGCCGGTCAACTCGATCTGAGTGTCTATCCTGTCGAGCAGCCCTTCTTTCGTCTCGCACTCTTCGCAATCTTGCGCGTGAATGCGCGAATGCCGCAACGAGACGGTAATGTTTTCCAACGGGAATTGCTTTCGGCGCGCGTAGAGACCGATCGTCATCGATGTGCAAACGCCAAGAGCGATGAGGAGGTAGTCGTAAGGACCAGGTGCCGCATCGGCGCCGCCAAAACTTAACGGTTCGTCGGCGCGCAAGTGATGGTCGCCACTGACAACCTCCTGCAAAAACTCCGTGGCGTTGCCGCGGACAATGACGTCCGCTGGTTTTGTGTCGGCTTGTTCAGTCATGATGGCTACTTAACTGTTCACGTCTAACTTTGCGGGGGGCAAGTGTCCGGTGTTCTAACAATGGAAAAATCGACTCACCAAGCTCGTCCTGGGCAGATGTCCGGTGCGTCGGCAATTCAGCTGCTCGGAGCACGGTATCCGTCGCGGCGAGTGATGAACCCTTCTTGCATTCCCACCGCCGATTTGGGTAATGACGATGGGCGAGAAAAAAAGCGATGAGCCGGGATTTTGAAGAATTGGATTATCGCGAAACGCCACTCGGCGAATTGATCCTGCGCCGGCGACGGCTCTTGTCATTAGCCGGAATAGAAATCTACGAAGTCAAACTGGGCGACGCATTTCTCATGTCGAGTCTGTTTCATGAGGTGGAAGTAGCGCTCGCTCATCTCGGGTTGTCGGAGTTGAGAGGCGGGACATGGGATGTGGTTGTCGGCGGACTTGGACTCGGCTACACAGCAGTGGCTGCACTCGAGCATCGCGAGGTCGCATCGCTCCTCATCGTGGATGCCCTCTTGCCGGTCATCGAATGGCACCAAAACGGCCTCGTCCCACTTGGCGAAAAGCTGATCCGCGATCCACGTTGCGTGATGTTGCAGGCCGACTTTTTCGCCTGCGCGCGCTCCGTCGAGGGATTCGATCCGAAGAAGCCGGGGCGGCTTTTTCATGCGGTGCTCCTGGATATCGATCATTCCCCGCGCAACTTGCTGCACCCGAGCAATGCCGACTTCTATCAAGCGAAAGGGTTGCAGGCCCTCGCCGCGCATTTGCATCCGGGTGGAGTCTTCGCCCTTTGGTCCGATGACCCGCCGGATGACGAATTCCTCAGCACGCTCGACAGCGCTTTCGCGAGTACGCGGGCGCATATTGTCAGTTTTCACAATCCGCTGCTGGATGGGACATCGGCGAGCACGGTGTATGTCGCGTGCAAGGGTGATGGCAAGCTGTGATCCGTTGGGGCAAATCCTCGTGAACCGAGGCTTTTCTTCAAGCGTTGCCGGGCTAGAATCGGGACATGACTTCACCCGCCTCTTTGCCTTCGGCGCCGGGCAATGACGAACACTGGAAGTTCCTGCGGGATGTTCTGGTTTTTCAATTCAAGATGTTGCTCGATAACGTGCGTGATTTTGCACTCATGCCGGTATCGCTGATCGCAGCCCTCATCGACTTAGTCTTCAAGGGGGAGCGGCAAGGCGCGCTTTTCTACCAGGTTCTCAGATGGGGCGCGCACAGTGAGAGGGTGATCGACGTCTATAGCGCGATCGAGGAACATGAGAAGCCGGGTCTGAATCCAAACTATACGGTGGACGCGGTGATCGCGCGCCTTGAAGGGGTGCTGGTGCGCGAGGTGGAGAAGGGTGGGACAGCCGCCAGTGTCAAGGCGGCAATGGATCGGGCGATCGATCAGATCCAGGTCGAAACGAGCGGACCCCGCGATGCCGTCGCGCGCGCGACCAATAAACTGCGGAGCAAATTCGACCGCGAACCACACGACGGCGGTTACAATCGTTAGGCCAACAACCTCACAGGATCGCCCTTTCGGATCATCCCCTCGACCAAAACGGCGGCATAGACGCCGGCCATGCCTTCATGAGCCTGCGCCACTTTCTTAAGCACGGTCGGCGCCTTTTCCCCGGTCTCGGGGTCGAGGGTCAAGATCATGCAGCGCCTGTCACGTTGGAGGATGGAGAGAGTCACTTTCGATCCGATGCGCAGGGAATGGCCAACAAAGCCATCCTCTGCGAATCCTTTTGCGGACGTTAGATCGAGGTAAATGTTTGCCCGGAAGCGCCGCTTATCCACCGCGATGCCCGTCTCTTCGGATAGCTGCCGGGTCGATTGCAACGAAATGAGCGACAACGGTCGGCAATCGGTCAGAGCGCGATCCGATCGAAGCAACGTAAGGTGATGTTTCTCGTCAATCCCATTGCGCAGCAATTCGATCAGCGCTGGGTCGTCGATCGCCAAGGTCTTTCCCGCGGGCGTTTCGACATCGACCATCAGATCGGCCGGATCGGCACAAACCGGCGTCACTCCAGATCCGATGTTCTCCGCTTGAGCGAAGTTGGGAGGCACGGACGCTTTTCCCGGCTGGCGAAAGCGTGGGCGATAGCGCAACATCTGGCGTTGCTCGCGGGCCGTAAAATAGGGGAACCCAGCCGGGCTCGCTGAGCTACGAAGGGCGAAAAGACGATCGCCGTAAACCCCGGCGAAACCCGCGAAGATATCGTTCATCTCTTCGCCGCGCATGCTTTTCACCGGATATCGCCAAAGGCTTTCGACGGTTCCAATGACCTCCATCGCAGCTCTATCTCTGTTCAGATGAGGAAAATCAACCAGAATGGTCGCGCAGGAGGCCCGTAGGAAGTGCTTTGCTATTGTGAATCCTCCCCGTCGTCGTCCTCGAAAAGAGACGGAAAAGCGAGGACGAAGACGTCAGCGAGCAACGAGTTCGCCCAACTGGGAATTGACCAACCCTGCGGGCTCCTTAGAAGGCAGAATCGCCTTGTCTAATGAAGCGCTCGAACGCTCACTTCAAGTTTGCCAAACGTCGGTCTGATCTCTTTGCTGTTTTATTCTGCTGAAAACGCCCATGAAAGAATTCGAAAACAAGGTCGTATTGATAACCGGCGGGGGATCAGGCATTGGTCGCGCGACCGCGTTGGCGTTTGCCCGGGAAGGCGCGCAGGTCGTCATCGGTAACCGCAACATTCAGCGCGGGGAAGAGACGGTTTCGATGATCCGTGCTGCCGGCGGAAGCGTCAGTTTTCGGAGGACAGACGTCCTGGTGACAGCGGATATCGAAGCGCTGGTGAACCATGCGATGAGTGAATACGGCGGGCTCGATCTGGCCTTTAACAACGCCGGTACCGAGGGCGACGTAAGCCCACTCGTCGAGCAAACTGAAGCCAATTACGACACGGTCATGGACATCAATGTTAAAGGCGTGTGGCTCTCGATGAAATACGAAATTCCGCGCATGCTGGCGCGCGGGGGTGGGGCGATCGTGAACTGTTCGTCGGTTGCAGGATTGGTCGGGGTAATGGGAGCGGGGATTTATGCTGCATCGAAACATGCGGTCATTGGCCTGACGAAAACAGCAGCCCTGGAATACTCCGCGCAGGGAATCCGGATCAACGCGGTTAACCCGGCGGTGATTGATACCGAGATGGTCGATCGGCTGGCAGCCGGCTTAAAAATGAAAAAGGACGAACTTGTCGGTTTGCATCCGATCGGTCGCCTTGGACGGGTCGAGGAAGTGGCCGATGCTGTTTTGTGGCTCTGTTCTGATCGCGCGTCCTTCGTCACCGGGCACAGTCTGGTTATCGATGGGGGCTTCACAACACGTTGACCCACGCTGGACTCCAGATTCGTTGGAAACGCGCTCATGAAAGAATTTGAAGGCAAGGTCGCATTGGTAACCGGCGGGGGTTCAGGAATTGGTCGCGCGACGGCACTCGCATTTGCCCGTGCAGGCGCACAGATCGTGATCGGCGACCGCAATGTCCAGCCGGGCGAGGAGACAGCACAGATAATCCGTGACGCTGGCGGGACAGCCAGCTTTCGGCGGACGGATGTTTCGGTCGGGCCAGATGTTGAGGCTCTGGTGGATCACGCAGTGACGACGTTTGGCCGGCTCGATCTGGCCTTTAACAACGCCGGCATAGAAGGCGCCGTGCGGCCCCTCGCCGAACAGACCGAAAGCAATTACGACGCGGTCATGGAGATTAATGTAAAAGGTGTCTGGCTCTCGATGAAATACGAGATTCCGCGAATGTTGGGCTCCGGTGGCGGCGCCATCGTGAACGCGTCGTCAGTGGCGGGCCTGATTGGATTTCCGGGAATAGGAATTTACGCGGCTTCGAAGCACGCAGTTATCGGCCTAACGAAAACCGCTGCTCTCGAGTATTCGGCGCAAGGCATTCGCATCAACGCGATCAACCCAGGACTCATCGACACGGAAATGGCCGACCGGCTGGCAGCGGGCGCGAAGACAGCAAAAGACGATCTCGCCGTCTTGCATCCCATTGGTCGTATTGGTCGGGTAGAAGAGGTGGCCGAGTCCGTTCTCTGGCTCTGTTCTGCGCGGACATCGTTCGTCACGGGGCACAGTTTGGTTGTCGACGGCGGATTCACCGCCCGCTGACGGGGAAGCCGCGTCGCCGCCGCCAGTAGCGACATCCGGGTCGGACTGAGAATTGACTCTCGCGTTTATCCAGATTTAGAGAGCTCGTCGCTCTCGACATCGAAGATCCGGTTCAAACGAGCTCGGTAATTCTCAAAGGCTTTCTGCTTGCAACTTGATTCAATATTCGACAAACGCTTCGTCCACGTAGCAATACAGCCAGCGCTCTCCGGGCTGGGCCGAGGCGATCACGGGATGTCCCACCGAGTGCGCGTGTTTGCTCGCATGTTGGTTTGGTGAGCTATCGCAACACAAAGTCACGCCGCATTGCTGACAAGTCCGCAAATGGACCCAGGTGGCGCCGATCTTCACGCACTCCCCGCATTCGCGCCGTTGCGGTCGTCTAATCGAGGTGATCGCTTCGATGTGGGAGCAACTTTGTTCAGACATGATCGAATCTATTCTTTCGCGGAGATTTTTTAGATTGTTTCGCTATTCAGCCGCGACGTGCGCGCCTTTTTCTGGGACGGAACGCTTCATAAGGAGGACGAGGATGGTAAGCGCGGCGGCAAGGACCCCGAAAGCGAAGAAACTATCGAAATAAGCGAGTGCGGCTGATTGTTGCTGTCGCAGATTGTCGAGAGTCTGGAGCGCCATTTGGTGGGCCGCGACCGGATCACCGGTTTGCTGAAGGAAGGCGGGCTGGACCTGCGAGAGGTAGGAGTTCACCGCCGGATTGAGGGATCACCTTCCTTTGTAGCTCGTCGTCCGAATGAATTTGGCAACTTGACTGCATAAAGCCAAGCCAAGACGTCGCATTTGTCACGTGTTTTTTTGTGAAATCTACAGACAGGACCGGCGTCGCGAGGGCGCGACGGCGACTTCTTCAGGGGGCCATTCTGAGTTGAGCCTTCCCTGCGCTAAACTGCAAAGTTCGACGGCGACGAAATCGAAATCTCAACCGGAGGGTTCATCATGCCTTTTTTGAAACCTGACTCGACGTTCTACCCTTCCCCCCGCCTCGCGGCTCACGGGCCGCTGGAAAACTCGCCTGCGTTGCGGCTTTAACCCTCCCGGAAGCCAGCATAACGATGCGATGATCGTTGTGGATCTCGATCCCGCTTCATAGTGCGGATGGGATATCGACAGGAAAACATATACACACTGCTTCGAACGCGTACAGATTGAGTAGAAGAGAAGAAGCAACCTGGAGCAATTTGTTCTCTACCCGGGCGTCCGCCCGAGCGATGACCAAGTGCTCTGCGCTGCTGGACTTTCATTGAAGTGACCTAACTATAAAGAGTCGATCTTTAGACAAAAGTCAGTCTCGGCGACGTTAATTGAAGAATGAACTTTGGACTATGGCTGCGCTCTCTGGTTGTCTTTCAAGCTACCTTGTTTCTGACGAACTGCGGTCATGCCCCGAAAACAGTCGACGACGTAATCGAACGTAATACATCGGCGATGGGTGGCCGGGAGGCCATCGAAGCGGTGCACTCCGTCGCAATCGACCTGCGCATCGTTGATCCTGATTTTTCCGTGGACGGAAGCTATCGCGCCACCCGGCCAGGCAGGATGCGTATCGATGTGAAGGCCGATGGAAAACATGTTTTCACAGAGGCCTACGACGGTCGTCGGGGCTGGCAGTGGAAGGGGGAGGGCACGACGACGATCGATGAGTCGGCGAAGGCGACCGCGGCTTTGCGCCATGGTGTCGAACTGCCGGGACACCTTTACGGCCTGCATGAGTTGCGGCAGCGGGGCCACCGCATTGAGCTAATCGGGCGGGAGAAGATCGATGGCGTCGATTTCTATGCGCTGCGGCTCACGCTAAGCGATGGCTATACGACAGCTCTCTATGTAGATCCGAAATCGTGGCTCATTACGCTCCGCCGCGATGTGCGGCCCTTGCACGTCGATGTCGATCCGACGCCGACAACAATCGAGCAGCGAATGTCCGATTTCCGGCAGGTTGCGGGTGTCTGGTTTCCCTTCGCCAACACGGAAACCGATCTTAAGACAGGAAAAGTGCTGGAGACAACAACGATTCGCGCCATCACAGTCAATCCAAAGATCGACGAGGCGATCTTTGAGAAGCTTTAGTTTTGCTGCAGTGGAACCGATCGTCTCGACCGGAAGTGACGCCCGCGTCCCGGAAGGGTCATCGTCGCGTGAAACCGCGTCAATTCGATTTCCAAACAGTCGACTGGCTTGTTGAAGCGTTAGGTTTGAGCTTCATTAAAGGTCCGGCGGGCAACCTTTGGCGGAATGAGCCAACTCGCGTAGCGTCGATTTGTAATGACGATGCTCCGATTGCAAATTGGAGCTACAAGGTTCTCGGTCGCAGCCATCGAACCAGTTCTTTGCCGCTGCCTCGGTTTCGTGAGAAGTGTAAGAGTCCCTCCTTTTTCTCCAAAGCCGCGATATCTTAATGCCCTTGCGGTCAGGGAGAGGCGTTCGCCAAATGTTGAATCACGTTTTCCATTCCCGTTACGACGTGAGTCATCGAGTCGTAATTCAACTTGTCGGGTGTATCGCTGGCGCTGTGATAATGCGGATAGCGGAACGGCGCGGTATCAGTGACCATGATGCCAGGGTAGCCATGCTGCCAGAATGACCATTGGTCGGACCAGCTGACCCCCGGAACCATCGCGGGAAGGGCTGCTCCTTCGGATGGAATTTTGCCATGACGACGAAATTCGCCGAGCGCAGCACGCAGGAGCGAGCGGGAAGAGACATTCCCGACGAATCCAATAAAGTTGCCGGTGCGTGGGTAGAGCAATCCGAGCCCGGGAGCCGGATACCGCTGCGAGCCAGGCTGATTGGAGAAATAGCCGATCGTTTCCAGGCTGATCATCGCGCCGATCTGATCGCCTCGCTCCCGGCAGCGTCCGGCATAGACGAAGCTGCCCATCTTCGCACTCTGAAAGTAGAATGGCTCCTCATTCACGAAAGCGACGAAGCGCAGGGTCTTGGAATGATGCGTGCCGGCGAAGCGGCGCGCGAGTGCGAGGAGCGCGGCCACCCCGCTGCCATTATCATTCGCGCCGGGTGCGCCAAAGACGGAGTCATAATGAGCCCCAATCAACACGATCTCGCGTGACGCGCCGCCAAGTTCCACCTCGAGATTCGAGCATGTCTTGCCTTCGACCTCATAGTTATCGCGACGGACACGATAGCCGGCGCCGGTCAGGTCGGTCTCGATATACTGAGCTGCCTCGAGGAGACGCGGGTAATGAGACAGATTCCGTTCACCTATCCCGCCGGCCAGTTTTTGCACGTGCGCGACCAATTCGTCGCGTAATGTCATTTCCTCCGGAGTCAACTGCGGCGCTGGTCCGTGGAAACTCCTGCCCGGCATGCGGATCATGAGAAGCCATCCTATCACAAAGAGGGCGACGATGGCCGACCAGAAGATAGCGCGCGCCATCTGAAAAGTTTTGGAACGAGCTTGACGGGACATATCGCCCTTTGTGTGAAAATTGGTGCGCTTAGTGTCCCGTCAAGGGCATTACTTCATCGAAAGCGCCATTCGTAACTCTACTTTGGCGGTCTCGCGTCTTTTGATCGACTGCACCAGAGCTAGAATGTGAACGTTTCCGCTGCAATTCGGGCAACATCGGCGATCGCAGTTTGGCGATCCTGGGCAGAGGCGGTAGATCCGACAAAGTAAATCGCGAGAAGAATGGGGGCCTTTCCGGGGGGGCGAATAATGGCGATGTCGTTGATCGCGCCATTGCTTCCCCGCCCTGTCTTGTCGCCGGTCTTCCAGTCGTTAGGGAGGCCGGCTCGGATCAGGTCCTTTCCGGTTTTGTTTTCGGCGAGCCAGCTATCGAGCAACTGGCGCGATTGCTGCGACAAGGCATCACCGAGGAGGAGTCTTCGCAGGTTCTCCGCCATCGCTGCCGGAGTGGTGGTATCGCGGTCGTCGCCGGGAACGGCGCTGTTCAATTGAGGCTCGAGCCGATCGAGTCGGGTCTTCTCGTCGCCGAGGAAGCGTGCATAATCGGTAAAGCCCTTTGGACCGCCGATTGTCTGAAGCAGGAGGTTGGCGGCGGTGTTGTCGCTCTCCTCGATCGCGGCAGCGCAGAGAGCGGCGAGCGCCATCCCACCTTCATTCACGTGCTTGCGGGTCACCGGCGCGTACTCAAGAAGATCGGCGCTGGTGTAGGGAATGAAGCGGGTGAGTTTTTCCTGTTTCTCATCGACCCGATGGAGGACGGCCGCCGCGGCAAGAAACTTGAAAGTGCTGCACATCGGAAAACGCTCACTGGCGCGGTGCTCGAGGCGGCGGCTACTGCCGGTATCGATGGCGGCGACACCGAGACGTCCACCGAGGCGCATTTCAAGTGCGGCGATGCGTTTCTCCGCAGCGTTGGGGTTGGCGGGCGGTTGATCGGCGGCGATCCCGTTGCCGGCGACCAGAACGACGCCGAAGAAGAGCGATCGTGCAATAACGCGGGTTAACATGTGGCGCGACGACCGTTCTCGAGCGTAAGGAACATGATCCATCCGAAACGATCAGGCAGGAAGGAAATCGGGCAGACCAACAAAGCTTACCTCCTCGGCTTCTTCTTCGATCGTCCGCAGCGGCGCGAAACGATCGGCTCGAAAACCGCGTTCGATTCCATGAGCGTTAAGGGGCCCCTTGATTTCGCAGAGGTAAACTGCGATCTCGCCTTCGTCGCCCGTCAGGCCGATCCCCGGAACGATATCGCGAATGGTATAAGTCGAACCTTCTTTCGGGAGCTCGTCATAGAGTTGCTCGATGCCAAGCGGAAAGCGGCCGTTTACACAAACGACTTTCTGATTCGGCAAAAACATTTTCCCAGAACCATCGTCTCAGCTACCCTTTGCCGGATTGCGATTCGGAAAGGGCGGGATGGGCGGCAAATCGTAACTCTTGGTCTTCATCTCGGTTTGAATTTCCTCGATCCCTCTGTCGAGTTGCTGATCTTCGCCTTTGAATTCCTTCCCAGGGTCGTTGTCGACCACGATGTCGGGATCCACACCATGACTTTCTATGATCCAATTTTTCCCATCCTTCGAGTAGGGCGCGAATTCCGGCTTGAAAAGCTGTCCGCCATCCAGGAGGGGCAACGGATTGCGAATGCCAATAACTCCGCCCCAAGTGCGTTTGCCGATCAATTTGCCCAGGCCGAGCGCTTTGAAGCGGTAGGGGAAGATATCCCCGTCAGAAGCGGAGAATTCGTTGATTAATGTGACCATGGGACCAAGGAAGGTCTGTGGTGGATTGGCTTGGGGGACGCCGTTACGGGACATCTCCACCATGACGAGGGCGCGCCGCAGTCGCTCGATCACAAGAGGCGAAACAAAGCCGCCGCCATTGCCGCGTACATCCACGATCAATCCTTTCTTGCGGATCTGCGGGAAGTAACGCTTGGTGAATTCATTCAAGCCGGGCTGGCCCATGTCCGGGATATGAACGTAGCCAACCTGGCCGCCGGTTTTCTTGTTCACATAATCGATATTGTGCTGCACCCAATCGAGATAATAGAGCGGTGACTCGTCAGCCGTCGGGACGACGGTGATGTCGCGCGCACCGGAATCGTTTGGGGTGGAGTTAACTCGCAGAATGACCTGCTTGTCGGCCGTGCCGATAAGAGCGTCGTAGATATTCGGGAGGGACGACACCGGTGTGCCGTTGACCGCCAGGATGTAGTCGCCGGCCTTCACATTCAGGCCAATCGCGGTCAGGGGCGACCGGTTATCTTTCTCCCAGTTCTCACCGGGAAGGATTCGATCGATCCGGTAGGTTTTGCTTGCCGGATCGCGGGAGAGTTCGGCACCGAGAAGACCGAGCTTGATTCGCGGCGTTTCCGGTCTCTCTCCTCCGGCAACATAGGCGTGGCCGTTGTTCAATTCGCCGATGAGTTCGCCGATGAGGTAAGTCAGATCGTTACGATGGTTCACATAAGGCAGAAGTGCGGCATATTTGTCGCGCATCGCGTTCCAGTCGACTCCGTTCATCGTTGGCGAGAAAAAGAAATCGCGCATTTGTCGCCATGCTTCGAAGTAGATCTGTCTCCACTCGGCTTTTCGATCAGCTATGACGTCGAGACCTTTGAGTTCGAGTGTGTGGTCCTTGGTCTCGAGCTTGTCTTTCGGCAGGTCGATAATCGAATAATCCTTGTCGATCTTGACCAGCATTTTTTTGCCATCGAAGCTAATCTGGTAGCTGTTCACGTCGCCCAGGACCGTCTCCTTGCGATCTTCCAGGCTGTAAGAGCAGAGATGCCACTTCTCCTCGTCGGGTCCCGCCTCTTCGTCTTCACCGCTGCTGTCGCCAACCGTTCGGCGGAGGTAGAAGACCCGGCCGTCCACCAGTCTCAGGTCCTTGTAGTTGGCGGGGGTAATGTCGAGGCCTACGATTCGGTTCTCAATCCCATCCGTATCGACCTTGACCGTTACCGGCTTTTTCGATTTTTCCTCGGTCTTGCCCTCCTTCTTGTCGCCCTCGGTCTTGTCCTTCTCCTTATTCGCTTTGCCAACCTCGTCGCTCCGCGGGCCGAGTGGCGATTCGGTGTCCTTGGCGAGCGTCACCAAATAGACCCGCTGCATGTCGAGATAAATATTCTCAAACTCTTCTTCACTGAAGGTTGGCTTGAAGTCACGGGCCGAAGAAAGCATGAGGTACTTGCCGTCGTCGCTGAACGCGACTCGCCCCGAGCCATACCACTCGTCTGTCACCGCGACGGTTTTCTTGCTTGCTATGGAATAGAGATAAACCCTGGGCTGATCGTTCAGTTCCGGTTGTCCCCAGGCAATCCACTGGCTGTCCGGTGACCAGTCGTAGGATTCGATTTCGCCGACTTTGTCCTGGGCCACTTCGGTGACGGATTTGCTCGCGACGTCGAGGTAGCGCAGGCGCTGCAGGCGATCGCTCCAGAGGAGTTTCTTGCTGTCGGGCGACCAAATCGGCTGGTAGTAATAAGTATCGGACGCTTTGGTTAACTGTTGTGCCTCGCCCTTGCCGTCCTGGGCGCGAACATAAAGTTCGTTCTCCCCAGTGGCATCGGAGTTGTAGGCAATCCATTTTCCGTCTGGGGACCAGACCGCGTCGCGCTCGTGCGCGTTGGAGGTTTTCGTCAGGGCGCGCGTCGTGCCATCCTTGGCCGGAACGGAAAAGATGTCGCCGCGAGCGACAACCACTGCGCGCTGACCGTCCGGCGCCAGATTGACTGACTCGGTGTGCTTCGAGGCGTCGAGAAAGGCGGCGCGGCCGGAGGCGAAGTCCTCCTTGATCTCAATCGGGACCGGAGCCGATTGCCCGCTCGCCAGATCGTAACGCCAGATGTAGCCCGCCTGCTCAAAAACGATCGAGTCTTTCCCAATGGTAGGGAATTTGATGTCAAAATCTTTGAAGCTGGTCCGTTGTTTCGTTTCCTTGGTCGCGAGGTCGATCGAGAAAAGATTCATCCGTCCGTCGCGATCGGAGAGAAAATAAACGTGGTTATCGGATCCCCACATCGGGCAAATGTCCTGCGCCGGATCGTTCGTCAGATTCTCGGTTGATTGAGTCTTGAAGTCGAAAATCCAGACGTCATCCGCCATGCCGCCGCGGTAATGTTTCCAGGTCCGAAATTCGCGGAAGACGCGGTTGAAGGCCATCTTCGAATCGTCCGGCGCGAAGGAGGCGAAGCCGCCGCGGGGGACAGGCAGTTGCTTAGGCAGCTCCGCGTTCAACCCTACAGTTTCGAGATCGCCGATAAAGGAATTGAAGGAATTCCGCCGGGAACGAAAGACGACCAGAGGTTGGGTGTTTTCCCAGCCCATGACGAGGTTGTTTGGCCCCATTCGGTCGGAGATGTCGTCGCGACCGAGCGTAGCAGTGGTGGTTAGTCTCTTCGGTTCGCCACCATCGCCCGGCATGACGTAGACCTCGGTGTTGCCGTCATATTGCGAGGTGAATGCGAGCTGTTTGCCATCCGGCGAAAAATGGGGAAAGGAGGTGTAGCCCGGGCCGCTCGTCAGACGGCGGGCCACTCCGCCGACCTTCGGAACGGTGTAGAGTTGGCCCGCATAACAAAAAACGATCTGTTCGCCGTTGGTCGTCGGAAAGCGCAGGAGACGTGTTGTGTTCGGCAGGTTTTGCGCGTTGGAGAGGTGGAGCGGCGTGAGGAAGCCAAACAACAGGCAGAGCAAAGTTAGAATTCGAGACGGGATAGGCATGGTGATCATCATTAGTGAGTTGCCAAGCTGACGTCTGAACAAATCAGACGCAACTGGGATTTGTCGCGAGCTCGTTTCATGGGCTCGAAGAAAACTGTAATTGTGAATCGCCCTTTCGCGCGCCCGGAACAACTGACCAGCCGGGTTTGAGCTTCAACGTCCAACCCGCACCGGCGACCGATTCGGCGTTGATTCTTGTCGGTCGCGGCACTGCCGCCCTGGCAAAGTCGGCGCCGAGGAGCGCTCCCTGGCTCGTCACATCGAGGACGCCCCAGTCGTCCACGATTCGGATGTGGGGGTAAACTGTGCCTAACGAATCGAGGGGCAGAGGACTGCCGGGGTCAAATTCCATCCGCATATTAAGGAGCGGAAGCTGCAGCACCGGGCCGTCGACCAGGCGGGCGCGATAGTCTTGCCGCACCTTTTGGCCCGCTTGTTCCCGAGCATCTTCCTCTGCCGCCAGGCTCGCGCCATCGTATTTCCTGGCGCGGATATTCCCGGCGTTAGAAATATCGGCGGGCAGAGTTAGCCCGCTGCTTTTCAACAGGATGGCGGCGAGATCAGTCGTCGGCCGCAGGCCTGTGCGCCAGTCGACGTCGCTCTCATCCAGTAACAGGCCATAGGCGGGACCGTTCGCGTAGGCGAATGACCGGACAAAGGTTTTTTTGGCCGGCGCGTTCCTCAGGTCCCCCTCGATGACGAACTGCTTCAAATCCGGAGCGCCCGAGAGCTTAACCCCGGTGTATTCTGCCAGGCCCTCGTGCATTTCCATCGCATTTTCCTCAAGGCCAGATTTTGGGAAGATAGCGCGGCGTTGGGCGCGGAAGATGACCGCATCCAGGACTGATTCCGCCCGCTTCGATCCTTGGGACGAAAGTGCCGCTGCCAGCGCACGCCATTCGAGCTGAAGCCAATATCTCCCATCGCGTGTATCGAGATGATGATTTTGCGCGGTCGCGTTCGCTAATCCGAGCTGCCTTTGCACGCGATGCCAGAGCTCGTGCACAATCAGACTGGTCCGGACGAAGCGATCGTTCGGCAAGGGGAGGAGGATCATCGCCCAGCTGGTGCCGGCCCATTCGAGTGCCGTGTTGGCCAGATTCACGTCCGACGGAATCCTACCCCGCAGAACTTGATCGACGGGCGCGAGTTGGCCTTCACGATCAGGTTGATTGGCGTAGGCGACCCGCGTTTCCGGATCGACCAAAAGCAGGCCTCCGCCTAACGACACCCCCCAAAGGCGGCCGTTGTCGGAGCGACAGACTGCGTCGGCTTCCTCAAAATATTGCGATACTTTGGCGGAAGAAATCCGATCGCTCTCGGCTGGCAGCGCACTCAACCCGATCGCGAGGGGAAAGAAAGCTTGGCAAATATTCTTCATCGCGACCTCTTTAGATGACGCCGCTGCTCGGCGTATTTGTTTATCAGCGCGTGAAATCGCATCCTCCGTCACGTTGACAACGAAAATGCCGGATGATAATTTCGCGCCAATTCGAGCGGAGCGATTTGTTAGGCTGCTCGAAGCAACCTCTGCACAGCGTACTTAACAGTCAGGTCCTGGTGCTCAACCGCCTCTGGCAAGCGGTGAATATTTGCTCGGCGCGTCGTGCCTTTACTCTCCTCTACCAGGGGCACGCGCAGGTGGTCTCGTCCGATCGGGAGAACAATTTTGCCACCCACGACTTCGCGAGCTGGCTCGACTTTTCCATTTCCGCGCCGGAGGCCGAGCATGAGATGGTTACCACCATCGCGTGGAAAATTCGGGTGCCGCGCGTCATCGTCCTCCTGCTGTTTGACCGGTTGCCGAAGAAGGAAGTGAAGTTTACCCGGCATAACGTCTTTGAGCGCGACAACAATACCTGCCAGTACTGCGGAAAAGTTTTCGAGCGCCAGGAGCTGAATCTCGATCACGTTTTACCGCGCGACAAAGGTGGCCTCACGACCTGGGAGAACGTCGTCTGCTCCTGCATCCCGTGTAATACGCGAAAGGGCAATCGGCTCCCGCACCAGGCGCAAATGACACTCATTCGCAAACCGAAGCGTCCAAAATGGCGACCGTTTGTCCACGTTACCTTCAGCAGCCAGCAGCACGAAAGCTGGCGGCATTTCGTCGATCTCGCCTACTGGAACGTCGAACTGAGCGACTAGGGCCCGCACTCGCGCAGGGCCCGATACCTTTGCGCCCATTCCTCTGTCAGCGCGTCGGCCTGCCGCTGCGTGCGCGGCGATTCCCAATCGAAGTTGTGTCGAGGGCGAATGCGCAGGAAATCGAAAACCTGTTTCACCGTCCCGCGATAGTCGGCGCATAGCTCCTCGTAGGTGAGCGCAAGGGGATTGAGCTCGTTGCGAATGAAAAACTCCGACCACAGCTCCTCCTCCCGCGCCGCTCCGGCGAGACAGTGATCGATTAGTTCGGGATCGAACTTCGCTTCTCCGATCACGACGTGCTCTTTGCCCTGGACCCAGAGGTTCGTCTGCGTCGCCCGTGCTCTCGATATCGCCTGGCGAAGCTTATCCTCGCGGGTCAGCTGAATGTAGCGCAGCCCCGGAAAGGCGGCATGAAGAAGCTCTCGTTCAGCGGCATCGTCGGTCCCAAATTGTCCCGACTCGCGGAGACGGCAGACCAATCGGTCCACATCCCAGGACGCGATCCGGAAACCGAAAACGCCATTTGTGGTGGCAGCGTTTCGGAGGACACCGTGAAGATACTGAGTAAAATTCCGCGCCGCATCCAGACCGTAGCGAGCCGCATATTTTTGGGCGAGGTGCGAGTGGAAATATTGCAGGGGGCGACCCGCCAGGTGACTGGCCTGGAGCGCGCCGGTGAGGAGATGCGCCCCCGAGCGCGCCACCGCGCAGAGCGCATAGCACTGGGTCGGGTGGAAGAACTGCTGCAGCAGGCCGAACATTATGAACGCTTTTCGGTGGTTTTCGCCTAACGGGACTGAGAGCTAATGGTAGGCCCAGGCGGTTGTTCGAGCGCATTTAGGATGGGCTGGGGATAAATGCCAAGCACAAAAATGGCGGCAATTAAGAGGGTCATCGTCAGGCGTGAGAGAGTGCTCAACGGGACTGGGTCCGTCTTGACTGGCTCAAGCCAATACATCGCGCGTACGACCTTCAAGTAATAATAGAAACCGCAGCCCACCGTGATCACGCCGATGACGGCGAGGAACGTCTGACGCTTGGCGGATGGCCGCGTCGAAGATGAAAAACTTTCCGAGGAAACCGGCAGTAAACGGCACGCCGGCGAGCGAAATCATCCCGATCAACATGGCAAAGGCGAGGAACGGCGAGCGTTTCGCGAGGCCCGCGTAATCGTCGATCTGCTCGCCGCCATCGTTTCCGACAACGATGAGCACGGAAAAACAAAGAAGGGTCATGAGCAAATAGGCGACGAGATAATAGGCGACCGCCGCTCCGGAAAAACTCACGACACCGACCAACAGATAACCCGCGTGTGCGATGCTGGAGTAAGCGAGCAGCCGTTTCAGATTCGATTGTGGGAGCGCGGCGAAATTACCGTAGATTAAGGTGAGAGCGGCGACTCCAACGAGGAGACGCCCGACCTGCGGGAAAATTGAAAACGGCACAAGGATACGCAGAAGGACGACGAACCCGGCCGCCTTCGAGCCAACCGAAAGAAAGGCTGTCACCGGCGTCGGCGCGCCTTGATAAACGTCCGGGACCCAGATCTGGAACGGCACCGCAGCGATCTTGAAACCGAGCGCGACGAGAACGAGCGCGATCCCGAAGAGGAATGGGATGCGATCGATATTTTGGGTCGCAAGAACCGTCCCGATGCGGGCTAGATTCGTCTCGCCGGTCAGGCCGAAAATCCAGGTAATACCATAAACCAGGAACCCGGTCGAAAGCGCGCTCAGGATGAGATATTTTACCCCGGCTTCGAGCGTCGCAGGATTGCGCCGCGTAAAACTCACGAGCACGTAAAACGACATCGTGACCAGTTCGATCGAGACGAAGATCATCACGAAATCGATCGCTGACGCCATCCACATCAGGCCGGCGCAGGTGAAAATCGGCAGTGTGAAAAATTCTCCGAGGCCGGCGTGCGGGTTCGCAGCGGGCACCCCCATCCGAATGGCAGGCGCGTAATCGATCGCCATAACCAGAACTAGAATTGTCGTCACGAGCGCGAAGCGCTTGAAGAAGATGGCGAGCGGATCAGCCGTATAGAAACTCCAGAAACCGCTGAGAGCTGTAGCCGGCGACGGAGCAAGAAAGAAACTCGCGATGAGACACGACAAAGAGGCCGGAGATTCCGGCAATTGCAAATCCGCGCCGATCCGTCTTGCCGGCGAACGACTCCGCGAGCAGGAGAATCAGTCCCCAAATAAGCACGGCAATTTCGAGCGAAGGGGCGGGAATCATCGGTCGGTCGCGGCGATGGGTGGCGAAAAGGTCGGCCGCAGCAGGCGGAGAAAGGTGTTGGGAAAGAATCCGACGAAGAGGGTCGTGGCGATGAGCAGGATAATCGGCAGGCGCAAGGCGCGGGAAAGATCAGAAAACGCAACCCCGCCTCGAAGGTGCCCGGGGTTCGCCACGCCCATAAAAATCGCCCGGTAAGCGCGCAGCATATAGACCGCAGAAATGACGACGCCCCAAAGAGCGAGAACGGTGGCAATCTGAAATATGTGAAATCCCTGCCAGTCCGCCCCGACGTGAAATGCGCCGAAGAAAATCATCACCTCCGCGGCGAAATTCGCAAAGCCCGGCAGCCCGATGGCCGCGAAAGTCGCAACCCCGAAAGCAAGACCGATAAAGGGCATGATCTTGCCGAGACCGCCGAGATGGCTGAAGACCATGGTCCCTGTTCTGCGCCGAATTTCTCCGGCCAGAGCAAAGAGCAGCGCGATCGAGATGCCATGGGCGAACATCAGGAGGGCGGCACCGTTCAGGCCGATGACGTTGGCGCTTGCGATCCCGAGAAAGATGTAGCCCATGTGCATCACGCTTGAATAACCGAGCATCCAATCGAGCCGCTTCTGCGCGATGGTGACGAGGCCGACGTAGATCAGGTTGCCCGACAACAATACGATAAGGAGCGTATTCCAGTGGCGCGCCCCTTCCGGCACGAGCGGGAGGGCGAGACGCAGGAGTCCGTAAAGACCGAATTTTTTCAGAACCCCCGCGTGCAGCATCGCGACCGGCGCGGGGGCAGACGCGTAGGCTTCAGGTGCCCAGGTATGAAACGGAAAAAGCGAAATCAAAACGCCAAAGCCGATCAGCAAAAGAAAAAAAATCTGGTTTTGCGCATCGGCCGGAATGGCGCCGTTGGCGGAAGCAGTCTGGAGCGCGCGCAGATCAAAACTGCGCAACGCAGGCGGCACACTGCGGTAAAGCAGGATTAGCCCGAGAAGCAAAACGAAGCTGCCGAGACCGAGATAGATCGTCACTTTCCAAGCGGCCGTGAACCGGTCGCCAGATCCCCAAATACCGATGAGAAGAAAAGTTGGGATGCAGCGCGAGCTCGTGAAAGGCGTAGAAGAAAAAGAGATCGAGCGAAGCAAATGCGCCGATTGCGCCGCTCGCGAGGAAGAGCAGGCAGGCGTAGAAGAGCCTCTCCGATTTCTCGATCGGTGGGGTAAACCAGATTGCGCAGAGCAGGACGAGGGCGGCGAGAAAAAGCATGATCAGGGTGAGCCCATCCGCGCCTAACAAGAACTGCAGGCGCCACGTTTGGCTGATCGGAAACGAACTGACAAATTGGAACCCGGCACGCGCTGGATCGTAAAGGAAAAATGCAGCCAGCGCCGCGATCGCGGTCGCTCCCGAGCCGAGCAGGGCGGTCAGCCGGGCGGGTGTGCCAGTCAGAATAAGGAGCGCCGTGATCAGAGGCGCGAAGACGATAAAAAGAAGCATCAGTGAAAAATCGTGAAGTAAATCAGTCCAATGATGCCCAGCCCGAAAAGAAAAGCGTAAGCCTGCAAGTTCCCGATCTGGAGGAGGCGAAGGAGAAAACCGCTACCCCAGACGCCGCCGCTCAATCCGCGGACGATTGCGCCATCGAGGATCCAACGGTCGAGGAACGCGCAAACTGAAGCGAGCAGCCCCTGCGTTGCCCGGATGAGCGAGGCGTAAAGCTCATCGAGGTAAAATCGCTCTCGGAAAAGCGAGATATCGAGCGGATCGCAGGCACGGTTCCGATAGAGCACGACGGCGCTAACGACACCTGCAAACAAGGCGCTGAAGGCCAAAAAGGGCACGGCGAGAAAACGTTCTTTTTCGACCGGCAAAGCCAGGAAACGCGTGGCGAAAAACCCGTATCCGCCGATCGCTGCGGGAATCGCAAGGATGATCAGTGGAATCGTCATGACGGCCGGGGACTCGCTCCCATGAGCGGCCTTGTCGCTCCGCGGGGGCCCAAAGAAAGCGACCACCATCAACCGTGTCATATAGAACGCGGTCAACAACGCCGTGAATGTGCCGAGCGCGAAAATTGGCAGGTTGCGTTCATAGGCGAGGAGAAGAATCGCGTCTTTGCTGAAGAAGCCGCTGAATCCAGGGAAACCGATCAGCGCCAGTGTGCCGACGAGAAAGGTGAGGAAAGTAATCGGCAATCGCCTGGCCAGGCCGCCCATTCGCCAGATGTCCTGCTCGTGGTGCAAGACGTAAATGACCGAGCCGGCACCGAGAAAGAGCAGTGCCTTGAAAGCCGCATGGGTGAAGAGATGGAACATTGCAGCCTGGCCGGAGGCGAGCCCGACCGCCATCACCATGTAACCAAGCTGGGAGAGCGTGGAGTAGGCAAGAATTCGTTTGATGTCATTCTGTTGCGTCGCCATTAACGCTGCCAAAAGTGCGGTGATGGTCCCGATCCAGGCAATGACCTGCAACGGCACCGGACGACGCATCGATCAGAAATCCCACCCGGACGAGCATGTAAACGCCCGCCGCGACCATCGTCGCGGCATGGATCAAGGCCGAAACCGGTGTCGGACCTTCCATCGCGTCGGGCAACCAAACATGAAGAGGAAATTGCGCCGACTTCCCAACCGCGCCGCAAAAAACGAGCAGCGCGGCTACCGTCAGATATTCGGGATGAGCGCTAAACTTTCGCCATCGCCGGCCGCGATATCGGTAAAAACGAGCGAGCCAGTTGCGGCCCAGACCATCAGGATGCCAAGCATGAACCCGAAGTCCCCGATGCGATTGGTGATGAACGCCTTCTTTGCGGCGTCAGCGGCCGCTGGACGTTCGAACCAATGACCGATGAGCAAATAGGAACTGACCCCGACCAGTTCCCAGAAAACAAACATCATCACGAAATTGCTCGCGAGCACGATCCCGAGCATGGAGAACATGAAAGAGCGAAAGTCCCGGCGAAATAGCGCGATTTTCCCTCATCGGCGCCCATGTAACCTAACGAATAGATATGGATGAGAGAACCGACGCCGGTGACCATAAAGAGCATCGAGCGACTCAACGAATCGAGCGTCAGGCCGAGCGGACACGGAGAAGGCCGGTGCGAGATTGATCCAGGAAACCGAGGGAGCCGCGGCGGTATGCTGGAAGAACATGAAGCAGGCGCAGACGAAACTGCCGAGAACAGCTCCGACGGAAATGAATCCGCTCGCCGTCCGCAGCGGTCGCGTCGACGACCAGAATCACGAACGCTGAAGCGAGCGGTAAGAGGAGGGCGATCCAGGGGAGCATGGAGGTCATGCGCCGGCATCGTATTGTCATCCCGATCCGGCGTAGCGCGGAGAGGGACCCCGCGGTTGATAGGATCGTTTCCTTTCCTGCGGATAATGCTCGTTCGCAGGTGTGAGGTCCTTCTCCGTCCTGCGGCGGATCGAGATGACAGTCAATCGTGAACGCCGGGATCGCTCGGTTTCTTCTTCCCGCTTTCAGTCGTGTTCATTCGGCAGTTCATGGCTCAAAACTTCAGACATGTTGATGTCCTCGACGTGGGTCGTGCGCCGGGCCCGATAGAGCGCGACGATGACCGCGAGGCCAACCGCGACCTCGGCCGCCGCCACGGTGATGATGAAAAAAACGAAAACCTGACCGTGATAATCGGGCAGGCCTGACGCATCGACACGGAAGCGAGAAAAGGCAACGAGCGAAAGATTGGCGGCATTCAGCATCAGCTCGAGCGACATGAAAATGATAATGATGTTGCGGCGCAAGAGGACACCGGCGAAGCCGATCGTAAAGAGCAATCCGCTCACGAAAAGGTAGTCGCCCAGTGTGACCATCATCAGCGGAGTTCGCGTTTGCTCAGCACGACTACGCCGATGGTCGCCACGAGAATGAGCACGCCGATGACTTGGAAAGGAAGATTGTAGTTTCCAAAGAGGAGCAAACCGACGCTGTGCACGTCGTCACTTCTGCCAGAGCTAAGGCAGGGAAAGGGAGCTTCGCCTGGCGCAAATGTCCGATGACGAGGTAAAGCTGCCCGAAGAAGGCGATCGCGACGGCCACGCCGCCGGCGAAGGCAATGAAGTTGATCCGGCGTCGCTCCTCTGCGCGCAGATCGAGCAGCATGATGATGAAAAGAAAAAGCACCATGACCGCCCCGGCATAAACGAGCACCTGAATGATGCCGATGAAAAACGCGTCGAGCGACATAAAGAGCGCGGCGAGTCCGAGAAAGGAAACGACCAGACTGAGGGCGCTTGCCACCGGGTTGCGATTAATAATGACGGCAGCTCCGAAGACGAGCATGAGCGCCGAAGCAGTCCAGAAAAAGAAGGGCGACATTGGAAAAGGGATCAGGTTTCCAGGTTCATGGGTTCAGAAAAAATGATCCCGGCAGAGGTCCAACCCCGAACCCTCTACCCTGAACTCTTGCTCCTCATACGGTCATTTCTTCTCGTTCCATTTCAACACCAGCCCGTGCATCACCCCGCCGATCTCGATCAGCTTTTCTTTGTCGTGGACCATCTCCTTACGGGTATAGCCAGTAATGGCGTAGTCTTTGCGCAGGAAAATCGCCTGCTCGGGGCAAACCTCTTCACACATGCCGCAGTAGATGCAGCGGATCATGTCGATGTCGAATTCCTCCGGATATTTTTCCACCTTGGCAAACCGATTGCCGGATCGCAATCTCGCCCGGCACGATTCTGATTGCGCGCGGCGGGCAGATGAACTCGCAGAGCTGACAGGCAACACAGCGGACGCGATCCTTTTCATCCTTCACCAGGGCCGGCGCGCCGCGATAATGGTCCGGCATGTGGCTGTCCCACTTTTGTTCCGGGTATTGCATCGTCACCTTGGTTCGACCCGTCAGCATGTTCTTGAGATGGCGGAAGGTAATTGCCATGCCGCCGATGATCGCGGGCAGGTAAATCTTCTCCGACCAGGTCAGTTTTGGGCGTGTAACCGTGATTGCCATGCTCAGAAGAGAAGGAATGAGGAAAGTAGGAAAACAGGAAAAGATGCGGAGACAAGAGTTGCCTCGAACATGGACGTCGCCTTTGTCTGGTGACGGTCGGGGCGCGAAGACCGCTTCCACATTCCTTCATTCCTGCTTTCCTGATTCATTTCTATTTTGGCAAATATGCGATGATGATTGCGGCGATAAAAATGTTGGCGAGCGCGATTTCGAAGAAAAAGACCCAGCCGAGCCGCATCAATTGATCGTAACGAAAACGCGGCAGGGTCCAGCGAACCCAGATGAAAAAGAGGAGCAGGACCGCGACCTTGGCGAAGAAGACGACGATATTGAAGAGGCCGCCGAGAACGCCTGGCCAACCGCCTAACGAGCCATCGATGAGAAGCCAGTGGAAGCCGTGCGCGTGATTCCACCAGGGCAGCGGCAGGTGCCAGCCGCCGAGAAAGAGGGTCACGATGATGGCCGAGCCGGTGATCATGGCGGCGTATTCACCAAGGAAAAAGAGGGCGAATTTCATCGAGCCGTATTCGGTGTGATAGCCGCCCACCAGCTCCGTCTCGGCCTCCGGCAGATCGAAGGGGAGGCGATTCGTCTCCGCGAAAATCGCGATCGTAAAGACGACAAACGAGATCAACATCGGGACGGTGAGAAGCCATTTCCAACCGTCCGTCCAGTGCCCGATGAAGGGCGCAATCATCCAGCCATTTTCGATCTGGTATCGGACGATGGTGGTCAGTCGAAGCTGCCCGACGAGAAGAAAGATCGGGATCACAGCCAGCCCCAGGGAGAGCTCGTAGGAAATCATCTGCGAGCTGGAACGGACGCCGCCGAGGAAGGGATACTTCGAGTTGGATGACCAGCCGGCGATGACGATGCCGTAAACGCCTAACGAGGCGATGGCAAAGACGTAAAGGACACCGACGTTGATATCCGCGATCACCATCGGCACGCCGAAAAGTGTGCTCCCAAACGGCACGACCGCGATCGTCATGATCGCCGGCACCATCGCCAGGCAGGGCGCAAGCCAGTAGTAGAACTTGTTTACATTAGCCGGCGTGAAATCCTCTTTCAGGATGAACTTCATGGCGTCGGCGATCGGCTGGAAAAGCCCGGCCGGTCCGACCCGATTCGGCCCCAGTCGATCCTGGATGAGCGCGCTGACACGCCGTTCCGCATAAACGCTGTAGGAAACCATCGGGAGGATGATCAGGAAGACGATCGCGAGGATCTTGAGCAGCGAAGTGAGAACGAGGAAGGTCATTTTCAGTCAGCGCGTCGATCCAGGAATCCGGGAAGCGCACGCGCTTCGGAGAGATGGCACCATTTCCGTTCCGTTCTCATTGCGGATGTTTTTCTTTTTCGCGTGCGCGGACTTTCTCGCGCGCGGGTTCCCCTGGTGGGCCCGGCGATCGGTCGGTATTCATTACTTGCACTCCGAGATCGCTGATCCGGCCTAAGGTCAGGCCGGCCAGCTCCGGCACGGCTTCGCTCATCTCGCGAAAAACATCCTCGATCGTGTAGATGCCGCCTGCTCGCGAACTCGTTTCGGAGGTGCCGCCGGAAATAGCCTGGATCAGGTCGCGCAGGATTTCCCAGTCGTCTCGCGCCTGGCCTGGGCCGCGCAGGGCGCGATTGAGACGTTGTAAACGGCCCTTGCCGTTGATCATCGATCCACGCTTTTCGGCGAAGCCTAACGACGGCAAGACCGCGCCGGCCAGGCTGGTGCTCTCGTTGGAGATCAAATCCATGACGACGAAGACCGGCAGCTCGGCCAGATAGTCGGTCGAGATTCCGCAGCGGACAGGATTTTCGCCTAACGAAATCAGCGCCTTGATATGGCCGAACGAGATGGCCTCCTTGATTTGTTCCAGAGCCGTTCCCGAATCGGAAGCGACCTGCAGGAGGCGGGCCCCATTGCTGTTTGGATTCCGATCTTCGCTCAGCAGGATATCGTCGCCCGGGCCGGTCCGGGGGACGATGTCGATCAGGGTTGTGTTCAACAATTTCGCGAGGCGCGCAGTAAGCCAGAATTCTTCGTTTGTCATTCGGCCGGAGGCGAGAATGGCAATCTGCCGGCCGACGTAGGGTTTCAATCGCGCCGCGACGGTTTCGATCGCGTTCTTCCAGGTCACCGGCTCGAATTTGTTTTGTTCGCGCACCCTGGGTTCGAGGAGGCGCCGTTTGTTCTGTAGGTAATCGAAATTCAGCCGCCCGTAGTCGCACATCCAGCAAGAATTAACCGCATCGTTCTCGCGCGGTGTCTGGCGATAAATGACGTTTTCGCGGGCGCCGATGATCGTGTTGCAGCCGGTCGCGCAACTCGTGCAAAAGCTCTTCGTTTCTTTCAGGAACCAGACCCGCATCTTGAAACGAAAATCTGACGAAGTCAGCGCGCCGACCGGGCAGATATCGACCGTGTTCAGCGAATAATTGTTTTCCAGCCGCTTGCCCGGATGGGCTGTCAGGGTGGTGTAGCTTCCGCGATCGATAAACCCGAGGACGTCGTCATGCGCGATTTCCTTGGAAAAACGAATGCAGCGCGAGCAGAGGATGCAACGTTCGTCATCGAGCGTGACGCGCGGGCCGAGTTCGACGTTCTTCGGTTTTTTCACTTTGTTCTCAAGGAAACGCGAATCCTGGCGGCCATATTCGACGCTGAATTCCTGAAGCCGGCATTCGCCCGCCTGGTCGCAAATCGGGCAATCGAGCGGGTGATTGATGAGAAGAAATTCCATGACCCCGCGGCGGCATTCCTCGACCAGCGGTGAATGGGTGCGCACGCCAAGGCCTTCGGAAACGTCCGTCGCACACGAAATCTGCGGGCGGGGCATCCAATTGATCTCGGGTTTGCCGTCGCCCCCCAGCGCCGGTTTTCGATCGGGCCCCATCTTCGGCATGCCCATTTCAATCAGGCACATCCGGCAGTTGCCAGGAGAGGAGAGTTTCTTGTGGTAGCAATAGCGCGGAATGTAGCTGCCGGCCTGTTCGCAGGCCTCGATCAGCCGGGTCCCCTTGGGGAACTCGTGCCAGACGCCGTCAATCTGGACATTGACCATTGGCGGAATTGCCGGTGGAGAATCAGGCATGGTTGAATGAGGAAAGCAGGAAAGCAGGAAAAAATCTCATAGGGCGAAATCTTCGTCCGGAGACGGGGCCGCCCTTTCGCGGCAGAAACGCTTAATCGTCAGGGGAACGGTCGCCAAATTCAGCAAGAGTCCGTTTCGAAGTCCGGTCGCTTTAAGGTAGCTTCGCCCGATCGCAAAATGGATGTCCTCGAGGGCGCGTATGGCTTTCAGCTCAACGACGACCAGATCCTCGACGACGAAATCAAGCCGGTGTTCGCCGATCTGATGATCCTTATAAAAAAGCGCGATCGGTTTTTGACGGACAAAGGCGATCCCGCTCAGCGCAAACTCGACAGCCAGCGCTTGCTCGTAAATCGACTCCAAAAATCCGGGACCCAAGTCCCGGTGCACGGTGATTGCGGCACCAATAATCCGCCGCGTGATTCCGCGGCTTCGTAGGTCTTTTCCTGCTTTCCTGCTTTCCTGATTCATACAGTCCCTGCTGCGCCGGCTTTTTCCCAGCTAGGGTCGTGGGCCAGCGGCACGGTGGAGATTTCTTTTTCCGCGATTAGTTCTTCCGGGGTGTATTCCGGCGGGAGGGGAGGCGGCACGGGCTTTTGTGCGCGGTCGGCGAATTCGTCAGGAAATTTTTCCAGAAAGCTTTGGGTCGGCCAGGCACAGGCTTCGCCGAAGGCGCAGATGGTCCGCCCCGCGATATTGTCGGCTACGTTCTTGAGGGTGGCGGGATCCTGGGTGACGCCGCCGCCTGACAACATCCGGTCGGTAATTTTCTTCATCCAAAGCGAGCCTTCGCGGCAGGGTGTGCACTGCCCACAGCTCTCGTGCGCGTAGAATTCGTTGATATTGTTCAGGGCCCAGACCATGTCGCGCGAATCGTCGAGCACGATGACACCTCCGGAACCAGCCATCGAGCCGGCCGCGGCAAGGGAATCGAAATCCATCGGGATTTCCTCCAGGGATACATCACCATCCTTGAGCTTGAAACGGTCGCCCGCGCGCAAGACCTTGGCGGAGCTGCCGCCGGGAATGACGGCTTTAATCTTGCGCCCCGCTTTCGGCCCACCCGCCATCTCGTTGATCACCTGACCCAACGTCAGCGCCCCAACTTCGATCTCGAAGTATCCTGGCCTAACGACGTCCCCGCTCACGCAGACGATGCGAGTGCCCGTGTTGTTGGGGCGCCCAATGCGCGCATACTCCGCGCCGCCCATCGCGATGATGTGCTTCACATGACAGAGCGTCTCGACGTTGTTCACGATCGTCGGGCACATGTAAAGACCGAGCACAGCCGGAAAATAGGGCGGCTTGATCCGCGGATAAGCACGCTTGCCTTCGAGCGATTCAATCAGGCCGGTCTCTTCGCCACAGATGTAGGCACCAGCGCCGCGGTGGATGAAAATTTCGACGTCGAATCCGAGGCCGAGCACATCTTTGCCCAGGAAATTGTGAGCGCGCGCCTCTTCGATCGCGCGTTCGAGGATCTTCGCGCCCTCGGGAAATTCGCCGCGGATGTAGATGTAGGCGGTGTGAACATTGAGAGCGAAACAGCTAATCAACATTCCCTCGATCAGCTGGTGCGGGTCCTGGTGAATGATGTAGCGGTCCTTGAACGTCCCGGGCTCTGATTCGTCGGCGTTACAGATCAGGTAAACCGGCTTTTTCTCATCGGGCTTGATGAAGCTCCACTTCACCCCGCAGGGAAAACCAGCGCCGCCGCGGCCGCGAAGTCCGGAACTCTTGACCTCGTTCACGATTTCGGCCCGGCTCATTTTGACTGCGATCTTGAGTTGCTCATAGCCGCCGTTTTGGAGATAGCATTCGATGTCGGTCCCGTAGCCTTTGCGCCCAATGTTTTGGAAAATAAGGCGCCGCTCGAGGGGATGCGCCGCGCTGTCATCGCGATCCGCCGCAGGACGGAGAGGGACCTCACGAGCTACCCCGGGCGTTGTTGAGGGAATCCCTCGCTCCGCTCGGGATGATGGGTGGCGCGAGATATCTGTTTCGCGACTCCCGGTGACAAGTTCCCCGGCGGACTCTGCCGCGGCGTTTTCGTGCAGCTCGTCATCCACCATGCAGACCGGCGCGGTGCCGCAACTGGCCAGGCATTCGACAAATTCGATGCTGTATTCGCCGCCCGGGCTGACCGAAACAGGATTGTGCACCCCGCCGCCGCCGTGCTGAGCGCGATCGATATTCGTTAGGGCGGCCAGCTTCTCCATCAGCGGATAGGCTCCCGCCATCGCACAGCTTAGAGTCCGGCAGACGCGGATGTGTTTCCGCCCGGCAGGCGCCTGTCGGAACATCGGATAGAACGTGACCAGTTCGAGAATGTTGATCGGCTCGAGACCGAGCTTCGCCGCGATCCAGTTTACTCCCTTCTCGCTGATAAAACCGAAATGCTCCTGCCAGAGATGCATCAGCGGCAACGCGGCGCTCCGCTTGTGCTCGACCGGGTAATGGCCGATCGCCTCATCCATTTTCCGTTCCAATTCAGGCGGAACGTTCGTCGTCATCATCGTCTCCACGGATGACGGCTAATCGCGCAGGTTGCTTTCCTTCGAGGCCACCTCGTTATTAAAAAAGACGATCGTGACCAATTCGCCTCCCTGCCGGTAGATGTAGGTCACCTTCTTCGTGACCAGCAAATTGGTGCTGTCGACCGAGGTCGGAGGACCGAGAATCGATTCGACCTGTTTCCGGCTCATCCCGTTAGAGACTTCGTCGACGTTTGCCTTGGTCAGGCGCTTGCCGTAACAGGCGCTGAGGGCAAAAACCGCGACTGTCAAAAGGGTCACCCAGGACAACGATTTCAAGTGGTTCCTCATAAAATGAAATCGCCTTCGACCTAGGGCTCACGATCCAGATTCGTGTCCTTGCTGTCGACCTCGTCATTCTTAAAGGTGACGATCGCGAACCTCTTCCCGTCCTCAAAGCGATAGGTCGTTTTTTTAAAAATCAGCATGTCTTTTGTTTCGGCGCTCGTTGGCTTGCCGAGGATGTTTTCGACCTGCGCTTTCGACATGCCGAGCGTAACCTGGTCGTAATTCGCGCTCGTTAGTTTCGACCCGGAAAGCGGGTTGCGCTGGCACGCGCCTAACGACGTCAACGCGACGACGGTAAGAACCAATCCGAAAAGCTGCTTTTTCCTTTTCATGGGATTTTTCATCTGTCGCATTCTCCCATTACGAAGTCCAGACTGCCGAGGATGGCGACCACGTCGCTCATCATCGCGCCCGGCAGGAGTTCGGGAAGAATGCTCAGGTTAACGAAAGACGGCGCCCGAATTTTTAGCCGATGCGGCACCCCGCCGCCCTTGCTGTTGATGTAAAAACCCAGCTCGCCTTTGGGGTTTTCGGCCGCGAAATAGACTTCGCCCGGCGGCGCATCAAGTCCCTCTGTCACAACGATGAAATGATGGATCAGCTCTTCCATCTTGGTCATCACGCGCGCCTTCGGCGGGAGCATGTTTTTCCAGTCCACGATGTTGATTGGACCTTCCGGCAGTTTGTCGATCACCTGGCGGAGGATGCGAACGCTCTGGCGCATTTCTTCGATCCGCACAAGGTAACGATCGTAGCAATCGCCAGCGCTCCCGACCGCAACTTCGAAGTCATATTGCTCGTAGTCGAGATAAGGATGGGCGCGTCGCAGATCGTGCTCGACGCCGCTGCCGCGGAGATTCGGGCCCGAAAGGGCGTAGGCAATCGCGCGGTCCTTCGTGATCACGCCAACGTCCCGAGTGCGATCGACAAAGATGCGATTGCGCGTCAGCAACTTGTCGATCTCGTCGAGCTGCGGGATAAAATCGTCCATGAACCGTTCGAGCTCCGGGATGAAAGACTCCGGCAGATCGCGAATCTGACCGCCGACCCGGGTGTAAGAGGTGGTGAAGCGCGCACCGGTCAGCAGTTCGAAAAGGTTATAGAGTTTTTCGCGCTCGGTGAAGGTGTAAAGAAAGACCGTCATCGCGCCGAGATCGAGTGCCATCGCGCCCAGACCCAACAAATGCGCGGAGAGTCGCGCCGTTTCGCAACAGATCACCCGGATTGCCTTGCCACGAGGCGGCAGTTCCCAGCCCATCAGCTTCTCAACGGCAAGCGCGTAGGCGACGTTGTTCGAGAGCGGAGCGAGATAATCCAATCGGTCGGTGTAAGGGACGAACTGGTTGTACTGCATGTTCTCCGCGATCTTTTCGTCGCCCCGATGGAGATAGCCGACATCGGGCGTGGCTTTTGTCACCAGTTCGCCGTCGAGCTCAAGCACGAGGCGTAAGACGCCATGGGTGGCCGGGTGCGATGGCCCCATGTTGAGGACCATTTTTTCGCCGAAATCATCACCGGGCTCCGCGTTCGCCTGCGCCTGGATGGTGCGGGCGAGCGGGTCGGGCGCTTCGATTTCGAGATTGGTTGCTGCCATATTGCGGTTGTTAATATGCTCGCGACCGGGGATGACGGCGCAAGCGCAAAGTATCTACTCTCGCGTGCAAAAAGACTGTTGATCTCTGCCCCGCCGCCTTTGCGAGATATGTCGAAACCGATGCCCACCGTCATCAAGGTTCTGGCGATTGTGGCACCTCTTCTCTCCCTTGCGCTACCGTCGATCTGGCTATTGACGACGGTGCCGCCGCTCTGGCGAGACAGTGACGCATATTACCGACTGACGGCGCCTCCCGGCCCCAGCACGATCTGGTTCACGGGCCTCTCTACTGCTCGCTGGCGCGCCTGCCATTCTGGCTTGGGTATTTGGCGACCTGGCCACGGCACCCCGATTCGTTCGCTCCCTTAACGACCTGGCCACGGCTTTTCTTTGCCCGCCGTCGAGGCCGCTAGTTTCTGCCGTCTGGCATGATCGACCAATTTTTGCCCCGATTCGCCCTGCCCATGATGGAGCTTGTTTCGCTCGTTATCCTGCTGGGCTTGCTTCTGACAGAAAGCGCTGCCGTTTTTCGTCCTGAGCCAGCTCCTTGAGAAAGTTTGCTTCTTGCCATCGTCACTCTTTCCAGTTGTCTTGTTTCTCTGCCTTAGGGTGGGTTGTTGATGAAAAAAATCGCACTTCTTTTTGCCGGGCAAGGCGCCCAGGCCGTTGGCATGGGCCGGGATCTGGCCACGGAATTTGTCGAGGCAGCCGATCTTTTCCGCCAGGCGGATGAAGTCCTCGGGCGCAACTTAAGCGAGATTGCATGGTGCGGGCCGATCGAGGAATTGACCCGGACGTCAAACTGCCAGCCTGCGCTTTATGTGCACGGCCTCGCCTGTCTTGCGGTCTTGCGCGAGATCGCGGGCGAGTTGCCGATTGCGGCGGCAGCCGGTTTGTCGTTGGGCGAATGGACTGCGCATGCCGCGGCGGGAACTTTTTCGTTTGAAGATGGATTGCACCTGGTCGAGCAGCGCGGGCGATTTATGGAAGCGGCCTGCGAGGCGACCGTCGGGGCGATGGCAGCGATGATCGGAGGCGACGAATCGGCGGTCCGAGCACTCGCGGCCGCGGCCGACGTGGACGTCGCCAATCTAAATTCGCCGGGACAAATCGTGATTTCCGGCGAGCGAGCCAAAGTCGAGATGGGGGTCGGGTTGGCGAAGGAGTACGGCATCCGCCGCGCCACGCTCTTAAATGTCGCTGGCGCCTATCATTCGCGCCTAATGGAAAGTGCATACGTCCAAGTTGGTGAAGCACTTCGTGACGTTGTTGTGCAAAAACCGGGCTTTCCTGTCATCAGTAATGTTACCGGAGCGCAAGTGGATTTGGCCGATGAAATCAGGCGAACATTGCAGGATCAGGTTACCGGAACGGTGCGTTGGACCGACTGCATGGAGCGGATGCTTGGGATGAAGTGCGATCTTTTTCTCGAGCTCGGCCCCGGCGGCGTGCTCGCGGGATTGCTCCAGCGCACTCGCAAAGGCACCGAAGTGCTCAGCATTTGCGACACTGCGTCGCTCCAGGGTTGCGTCGAAAAATTGCGGGAGCTGGACATTTGTAAACAGGCCTGATTTTTGGTGTTTCTATTCCTCATCCGAGAAGCTCGAGCACGAGCGCAATTGCGAGCACGAGAACGGGCTGAGCATGAGCCTGATTGCGAGCAGAGGCTATCACGCGGCTTGCACTCACGTGTGGTTCTGCTAAGACCGGGATTCGCAAAATGAATTTGCCGCTTCTGAATTCGCGCTCTCGCGTGATGCTCTTCGCTCCTCATCCCGACGACGAATCTCTGGCGACCGGTGTTTACCTTCAGCGAGCGCTCGCCGCCGGCGCTGCGGTGCGGGTGGTTTACGCAACCGATGGCGAGCGGAATTGCTGGCCGCAGAGATTGCTGGAACGCAAGGTGCGAATTGGCGAACTGGATCGCCGCCGCTGGGGAGCGCGCCGTCGGGCCGAGGCGCTCGCGGCGTTACACACGCTCGGTGTTGGACCAGCGAATGTGAATTTTCTTTCGCTGCCCGACCAGGGGGTAACCGATCTGTTGCTCGAGGGCTGCAGCGCGACATTGCAGCGCCTTGCGATCACGATCGGCGCCTGGCAACCAACGCATTTACTCATGCCGTCGGCGGCGGACACGCACCCCGATCATAGTGGACTGGCCGTGCTTCTCGGAGTCGTGCTCGACGACTATTTGCCAGCGCAACAGAAAATGACGCGGCTCCATTACCTGGTGCACGGAGCGAGCGAGTCTTTTGCGCGCGAGGCGCACGACCTTTCTTCCAGCCCCATAGAAAGGAAGGTGAAACGTCGCGCCATCGTCTGCCATGTCACGCAGGTCGCGCTCTCGCGCCGCCGCTTTCTCGCCTACTCGAAACGGCCGGAGCGCTTCGTTGTCGGCGGTGGAAAAGCGATCCGCGCCTGCGACGGACCGGTCCGCTCGTTTCTGCGCGACCGCGGCGAACTCCGCTTGCACGTCGCTTTTACCCTTAAACCGCTGCGGGCCGAAGGAATACCCCTTTACCTTCTCGGTCACGACACCTTTGGCGGCTTGCGCCGGCTACGCACGACCCTTCCGGGCCGCAGTAGCAAGATTGATCTGATTGACTGCGCGACGGGCGCGATCGCCTGCGTTGGCCGCTATCAGGGCGACGCCTTTAGTGCTGAGATTCTGCTTCCGATGCATGGCTTTGCCGCGGCCGTGCGGTTTTTGTAAAACTTGAACGGCGCGTCTGGTTCTTTGACGAAGCCGGCTGGATCGAAATCGCTCCAGCTCATTTCGCAGGTCGCCGCACGCCGCCAGCCAGAAATTGCGACCCGCGAACTGGCCGTCGCCTAACGAGTCGGAACCCTTCACTTGACCATGACGCTCGCCGAACGAATCGACTCCGATCTGAAGGACGCGATGCGCGCCAAAGATGCGATCAGACTTGGCGTCCTGCGCATGTTGAAATCCGCGCTCAAATACGCCGCGATCGAGAAGTCCGGCGCGGCAGGCGAGCTCGACGATGCCGAGGCCACCCAAGTCATTCGTAAACAGGTAAAGCAGCGCCACGACTCGATCGAAAGCTTCGAGAAAGGCGGCCGTAGCGAACTGGCTGAAAAGGAGAAGAACGAGCTCGCGATTCTGAACAGCCTATTTACCGGCGGCGATGAGTGCGGAGGAACTTTCCCGCGCTTGTGAAGGAAACCATCGGGGAAGTCGGTGCGACCTCGCGCGCGCAGATGGGCGCGGTGATGAAGGTCCTTGGGCCGAAAGTTGCCGGACGCGCAGATGGCAAAACCCTCAGCCAGGAAGTCCAGCGGCAGTTGGGATGAAGGAAACGTCCGACGTCCAGCAATGTGCAATCGATCCTTCGACGGGCAGCTTCCGCGCGAGGCGCCATCATGGTTTTGACTTGAACGTTCGGGGTTGCGACGCGTCCCAGACGCCAAATTCACGACTCAATAGCCTGGCACTAGCCCATGCTCAACGCCATCATCGTCGCCGCCGGTCAGCAGCCAGCGGATGGGTTTCGACAAGCTTCTCGCGCCGCTCGATGGCGATGCCCGTCGTGGCACATTCGATCGCTGCTTTCGAGCAAACCGAATCCGTCACGGAGATCATTCTCGTCGGACACATCGGACCGGCTCTCTGACTACGAAAACATCGCGGAGGACTCACGCGCTTTCGGAAGGTTTCCGCGTGTTTCCTGGTGGCGCGCGACGGCAGGATTCGGTCAATCGCGGGATGGAGCGACTCGCGTCCCAGACCGAATTTGTCGCGGTCCATGACGCCGCCCGACCGCTCGTTAGGCCAGATCTGGTCGAGCATATTTTCCAGCTGGCGCGGGTCCACGGCGGGAGCGGCGAGCGCTGCGCCGGTCACCGACACTCTAAAGCGCGTCGATCAGCGACTCACTTGTCACCGGCGGTGTCGAGCGCGCGATCTTTTCGCGGTGCAAACGCCTCAAATTTTCCGTCGCAACCTCCTCTCCGGGCATACGCAGTGATCTTCACGGCCGGCTTCGAAGTGACCGATGAGATTTCCGCCGTCGAACGGATTGGGGGTAAAGTGATCCTTGCGCCTTACGATGAGGCGAACTTTCAAGATCACGTATCCGGCCGATCTTTCCCTGGCCGAATTCGTTCTTCGTCAGCGTGCGCCATCGGGCGTCTGATTCCCGGCGCTTCCCTCAGAATTCGCTGGGAACTCCACCGGCCAGAAGTGTCATGCGACAATCTTCCCAGATCGATTAGGATAACTGAGCGATCAATGAGCGTGCGAGTCTATGGCATTAATCATCTCGCGATCGAGGTGGACGACGTGGCCAAGGCGGTCGCCTTTTACGAAGATGTCTTCCAGCTCGAAAAAATGGATGAAGGAGAAGGCGATGCATTTTTCAAGATTGGCGAGCACCAATTCCTTGCCATCTTCGAGGTGGATAAATTGCCGGCCCGACCGAACCAGACATTTCGGCCTAATCGTGCGCGACGAAGCACAGCTCAACGAAGTCCGAGAGAAATTGATCAAGAAATATGGTCTTACCTTGATCCCAGGTTTCGCTGTGATTTCCACGACCCGTTCGGCAACCGCATCCAGGTTGTTGATCTGCATGACGAGTCGCTGGTCTGGCTCCTGCCCTACCAGGAAGTGCAGAAAGCCGGAATCAGATTTTCTGATCAGAATAAAATTTCCTTAATCTTCGCCTCGCCCGAGGAAATAAACGCAATCGCTAAGTGACGACGCGAGTCAGATGATGAAAACTACGGTTTTGACGATTCCCGAGCTGATGTTGGTGGCTGGAACCCGGGCTTTGCTCGGGGCAGGCCTTGCCTTCTGGCCGCTGACCGTTTGGATGCCGGGCAGAGGCGCGCCATCGGTTTCGTCCTTACAGCGGTTGGCGTGATCACTACGATCCCGCTGGTGCTCGAGGTTCGCGGTCACATGCAGACTCCTCCTAGCGCGATCGGCCCCAGCGATCAACGAAAGCGCAGCCTGGCCATTCGATCATCTCCGCCAAGCGCCGACTTTTCGTCGTCCAATCTCGGCGAGCTCGCGACCAATGGTCGGGTTCAGACATTGTCAGTTCGCGAATCCTCCTCGTCGTTTTCCCTCGGAAGGCAATCTAAAATGGAGGTGGAAATCGACGAGGAGTAACGAACCCCCGTAACACGGGCAATCAATCAACACAATGCAACGACCGTTGCCGACCGGCTTATTTCCTTGACTGTAAATCGCAGTCGCCTCATCGCTGTAGAGAAACTCTCCGAAGAGGTCGAAAGAAAGAAAGCAAACATGAATACAAACACACCCGCCACCGCCCTTGGAAAAGCCTCCGGATGGTCGATGGTCTGGGGCATCGTTATGTTTATCTGCGGCATGATTGCCATCGCGATGCCGCTGGTTTCCTCCATCGGCATCGTCATTCTGCTGGCCTGGGTCATCCTGTTCGCAGGGGTATCACACCTCATCTTTGCCTTTCATGCCCGCGGCGTTGGCAGCATTCTCTGGCAGATCCTGCTCGGTGTGCTCTACCTCGCAGCCGGGATTTATCTCCTCATAAACCCGGTCCTCGGAGTAGTCTCTCTCACTCTAGTGTTGGCGGTATTTCTTGTCCTGGAAGGGATTGTCGAGATCGCTCTTTACTTTAGCTGCGGGGCTTCCAGCATGCCGGGTTGGGTGCTCCTCGATGGGATCATCACCCTTATCCTGGGCATCCTCATCTGGCGGCATTGGCCCTCGAGTTCTGTTTGGGTAATCGGAACCCTGATCGGCATCAGTCTGATTTTCAGCGGCATCTCCAGGATCATGCTTTCGGTCGCTGCACGGCGTGCGGCTCCGGCCGCCGCCTGATTGTTGCGAAATCCTTCTCGGCGCCGTCATTGATTCCCAATCGGGCTCGAAGGGACCAGCACGACGTCGTTGCGCTCCTTAGCCCCTGGGAAAAACATCGCCGTTTAAGCGCCGGCATCATTCCGCATCACTCCTTCACGGGCAAAAATCAAAAGGAGGAAGACCATGAAGAGCAGGAGATGAATGCAACCTTGGAGGATGCTCGTCTTGCCGCTGGCAAAGGAAACGACGCTGACCCCCAGGGTAAGCAAGAGAAGCGGAACATTTCCACCCTGCAGGCCCAGCGAGACCTGGCGATGGGTGACCAGCCCAATGGCCAGAACGGCCGGGACGGTGAGTCCGATGGAAGCAAGAACTGACCCATGCAGGATGTTAACGGAACGTTGCAGGTGATTCTTGATTGCCGCCTGGATGGCGCTCAGAGCTTCCGGGGCGAGGACCAGAGCGGCGACGATCGCTCCGCCAAAAGCTTGTGGCATTCCGAAACGTTCAATGCTGTCATCCAGCGGAATGGCGAATTTCTCCGCCAGACAGGATGACCGCCACCAGATATAGGAATAAAAGCAGTGTGTGATAAGGGCCGGAACGCATTTCGATCGGCTGATGCGTGGGATGGATCACGGCCGCAGAATCGCCGGTTTCCATGAAGTATTGGCTGTGCCGCATGGTCTGGATAAGAAGGAAGATGCCGTAGAGTCCGAGGGAGCAGGAGGCGAGGAAGACTTCCTGTGTTTTGGAAAGATTTGGTCCGGACATGGAAGTGGTGAAGTCCGGCAAGACCAGGCTCAGGACCGAAAGCGCCATGATGGCGTTGAGATAGGCGTTGGCACCTCGAAGGTTATAAGTCTGTTCGCGATGCCGGAATCCCGCCTAACAACAATGATAGCCCGATAAGGCCGTTGAGGGCGATCATGAGGACCGCGAACATCATATCCCGGGCAATGGTAGGATTATTGGCGCCGTGCAGCATCGTGGCGGATATCATCATGACCTCGATGCTGATCGCGGCGAGGGTGAGGATGAGTGTTCCGTAAGGCTCACCGCATTTGATTGCGAGACAGTCGGCATGTCGCACCACGGAAATCGCCGACCAAAGGACTGTGCCGAACAACCAGATCAAAGACCACTCCGAGCACGAGAGGATTGGAGAGATTTTCCACGAGCACGTTTCCGGTCGTGAAGAAAATAACCGCCGTGGCCAGGCCGATAAAGAGGGGATACTCCGCACGGATGAAAGTGATAAAACCGTTTTTCTTGCCCATTGTGGACTTGGCTGGCTGCGGAGCGGACATGGGGACGAGCATATCGAGTGCGACTACGCGGCGCAATCGGTTAGGGTGCCAGCGCCAACGGGGAGGGGAGCAGCCAGCGCACTGAACAGCCGTGCGCGACGAATCCCTTTCGCACGAATAGGGAAGGCCCGTTAGGGCGCGGTGGAATTCGCTGGACGCGGCTGCGAACCGGGGTTGGAATAAAGCGATGACCCGACGCCATTTCCTGGTGACCGCAGGATCGGCGGCCTCGGCCACAATGATCAGGGTGCCGGCGTCCGCAGAGGACATGAAGAAGTGGAACGGTTATGACGCGGCGATCGTGATCGATGCGCTCGGCGGGCCCGGAAATGCCAATGGACCGCGCGAGGAGCGGGCCAGATTAACGGCAGCCGATCTGGCAGACGTGAAGGCGTCAGGGCTGACCGCTGTGAACCTGACGGTCAACGCGGTCGGAAGTTACGCCAAAGACTTTGAAGAAACGCTCAAGAACATTGCTTTCTACGATGGCGAAATCGCGGCTCATTCCGATTCGCTGCTAAAGGTAAAGGGCAGCGCGGATTTGGCGGAGGCGAAACGAAGCGGACGGCTCGGGATCATTTACGGATTTCAGGACGGAACGCCGTTTGGCGAGTCGTTAGATCGGCTCGATCTTTTCGACGATCTCGGCGTGCGGATAGTTTTGTTTACCTACAATCGCCGAAACCTGATCGGCGACGGCTGTCTCGAGCCGGCTAACGCGGGACTAAGTCTTTTCGGGCGAGAACTGGTCGGTCGGCTAAATGAAAAGCGGGTGCTGATCGACCTCAGCCACAGCGGCGAACGCACGACCCTGGAGTCAATCGCACTTTCGAGGCAGCCCGCCGCGATCACGCACGCGGGTTGTCGCGCGATCACCGACCTGCCGCGTAACAAGACCGACGAGCAATTGCGCAAACTGGCTGACAAAGGGGGCGTCATCGGAATTTACTTCATGCCCTATCTGCGCACGAGCGGACAACCCATGGCGGAAGATGTGATTCGTCATCTCGAGCATGCGCTGCAAATCTGCGGCGAGGATCATGTCGGAATCGGAACGGACGGCACGATTCCGCCGGTAAATGTGACACCGCAATATCGTAAAGCCTTCGCCGACGAAATGGCGGAACGACGAAAACGCGGGATCGCCGCACCAGGCGAGCGAGCGGACGCCTTTACCTTTGTGCCGGATTTAAATACGCCCCGGCGATTCGAGACGCTGGCCTATCTCCTTGCCAAACGCGGACACTCGGACAGTCAGATCACGAAAATTCTCGGCGGAAATTTCGAGCGCCTCTTTCGCGAAGTTTGGGGTTAACGAGCTGTCGTTGGGGTGTAAAGGAAGAACCTGAGGCGCACTCGCGGCCTAACCTGAACAGACTCGACTCCATGTTCGTCGGCTTGGATTTCGCTGCCTCTCCTGTAGTCGGGGTCGGTGACCCCGAATCTGGCTCGTGATCGGGCCGCGGATCGGGCGATAAATGCGCCAGGCTTGCTATTATCGCTCGGGGAACCGGGGTCAGCGACCCCGGCTACAGGGCGCCAATTCCGGTGTCATGGCGAGTCAGCGTACGACTAACGAATAAAGAGGGCCGCTGGGATTGAGAAGCTCGGATTTGTGCTGCGAGACAGCGAGGTAGACCTGCAGGCACCAGAGCAGGACGAAGCCGGCGACGAGGGTGCAGCAGCGGCCGCGCGTCAGGCGAAGAGGCGGGAGACGGGCGAGAAGGTTGCGAGAAAGAAGGAGCTCGAAGGCGCAGGTCAAAGCGAGAATCAACGCGCCGGCAACGAGCGGGTAGGCGAGCCAGTTGTAATAGAGTGCGCGCCGCAAATTCGCCGTGCAGGAGATGGTAAACCGCGCGGGTCGCGCCGCAAAAGATGCAGGGCAGCCCGGTCATCGCCCCGCACGAGGTCGGGAAGGGAATCCAATGCGGAAACGAGCCGGGCCGGCCGAAGGCGAGGAGAGACAGGTCCGGCCGGGAGGAGCGCAAGATAGAGTGTCCGCCAGCGCTTTTCGCGCGGAGCAAGGTGGGGCGCTGAGCGAGGGTTCATGAGGCGGGCGGGAGGGTATCCTGGATCGGCGGGACTGACGGTGGCGGGGGCGGCGGTTCGGTCTGGCCTAACGACCGCCCAGACGTCGTAGGGATCGCCAAACTGCCGGATGAAACAGAGCGGGTAGGCGAAGAGAAACATTACCACGGGCAGAAGGATGACGGTGCCGATATATGGCAAAGCCGCGATGCAGCATGTGACGCAGGCGGCAAGGCAGCCGACCATCGCTCCCGCGATGCAGAGAACGACATAAAAGAGGCCGAAAAGGAGAAAAAGTCCCGGGTTGGCCGCGATCAGCTGCCAGACGGAGCGAAACGCGTCCATCGCGTCGCAGCGCTGGCGATACATCACCGGCACCATGAATTTCATGATAAGCCCGATGACCACGGCGATGAGAAAAAGGATGACGCCAAGGAGAATGAGGAGGGGCAGGGGAAAGATCGGATTATTCCAATACCAGCCAAAGACAAAGATCAGGGCGAGCCCGCCAAAGGTGATCATGCTGCAGAACGCGACAACGAGCTGGACAACGAAGTAGCGGTTGCCTTCGGTGCGGAATTCGCGCCAGGGTTCGGCGATCGCGCCGCGATTACGCACGATACAATCAGTGAACATGAAACGACCTCGCGAGTTGAGCCAAAGGAAAAGCACAACGATGGCAAGGACGAGGAGTCCGCCGCCGATGACGGCCGGGACGACCCAGGGCGGCATATCGTGCATCGAGAATCGCGTATCCTGGGTGTGAGATTTCCAGTCCCAGCCATTCTTCCCGAAGCCGCGCCGGTAGTAAACTGCCGCCGCTGAACATAGTCGCGAGCCAGGCCGCAAAGCCGATGACGAACCATTTTGTCAGGTCGAAAGGTTGGAAGAGGATTTTCTTGGTGGTTTCAAACGCTTCGCCGAAAGGGGCGAAGACTTCGATGCGCGGCTCGCTTGGTTCCATGCGCTATTCCAACCAGTTTCGAAGAGCGGAGGCAAGCCCGATGGAGGCAAAGGAATGCGGAGAAGTGTAGCAATCGTTCCTGGTCCTTCGTGCCGTCGTTGTTGTAAATCGAGCACGAGCACGAGCAGAGCACGATGAGAAGCCGGTTCCCAGCGCGGAGATACAGCAGCGACCATCCCTTGACCCATCCGGCGACGAACCCGACACTTCCAGCTCGATGCGCTTCCAAACGCTCTTTGAAGCACGATGGATTCTTGCCGTGCTGATCATTCTCGGCGCGGTTTGCTGGTTCCTCCATGTCCTGGCTCGGGTTGCTCTTCTTTGTTCTCATCGGCTACACTTTCTTATTTCTTCCGCGATCCGGAACGCGTTGCGCCGGCGGAACCCGAGTCGTGGTCTCGCCGCGGCCGATGGCGTGGTGGTGGAAATCGTCGAGATCGAGGAGACTGAAGTCGTCAGGGAGACGATGCGGCGGGTGGCGATTTTTCTTTCCGTCTTCGATGTGCACACGAACCGTGCGCCCGATCGATGGGCGGATCATTTACCGCGAACGGCGCGAAGGGCTCTGCCTCGACGCGCGCAACCCGGAGTGTTCGGTGAAAAACGAGGCCATGACCTGGGCATTCGAGAATCCGCGCGCTCACCCTTGTCGTCAGGCAAATCACCGGCGCGATTGCGCGGCGGATTGTCGGCTGGTCGCAGGTTGGTGATACCTTGAAAAAGGGCGAGCGTTTCGGCATGATCCGGTTCGGATCGCGGACCGAGATCTACCTGCCGCTCAGCGCCACGGTGCTCGTCAAGGTGGGCGATCGCGTTGCCGGGGGGTCGAGCCCGATTGCCCGGCTTTCATCGTCATGAGCGACGGACGGAGCCCGAAAATTTATCTCCTGCCGAATTTGATGACGGCGGGTAACCTCTTCTGCGGATTTGCCGCAGTCCTGCGAATCTATGATGGCGCGCAGGAGACTGATTTTCTCAAAGCGGCCTCCGATTTTCACGACGCCATCTGGTTCATTCTCGCGGCCTGCATTTTTGATCTGCTCGATGGCCGGCTGGCCCGGCTGGGCGGTCATGAGAGCCCGTTCGGAAGAGAATTCGATTCGCTGGCCGACATCGTTTCCTTTGGGATGGCGCCGGCGCTGCTCGTTTACCAGATCGTGCTGGGCGAATTCCAGAATCTCGGCTGGATGATCGCGTTCGTTTACCTGGCCTGCGGCGCGCTGCGGTTGGCGCGCTTTAACTGCGTCGCGGCGGACTGGCCCATCGAATCAGTCCCGACAAGAGTTTTACCGGGTTTCCCATTCCGGCGGCGGCCGGGATGATCGCCTCACTCACTCTCTTCATGCTCTGGCTCGATGAAGGCCAGCGCACGATCGGGCGCTGGAAATATGCCCTCCCGGTCTTGATGCTTTTCCTTTCCTTCATGATGTTCAGCAAGTTCCGCTACCCGAGCTTCAAAGCGGTCAACTGGCGAACAACACAATCGATCCCGCGCTTCTTCTTCCTCATCGCGCTCCTCGCTCTGACGGTGAAGTTCTATCACTGGATGGCGGCGGTGCTCTTTCTCACCTACCTGCTCTACGGGTTCCTGCGGCCTTTTCTTTCGCCGAAACGGCGCCGGGTGATCGAGGAGGAAATCGGGGAGGAACCACCCGAAACCGAGACGGTCGAGGAAATTACCTAACGATTGAGTTGGGCGAGGATCTCTGGATCGCGCACGTCGGCCCAGTCGCCGATTAACTCGAGCGCCTGGACTTTTTTGCCGGAGCGGGCAAGGGCGCGGATCGCGTCCGTCAGCTCATACTCGCCGCGGGGCGAACGCTCGAGCCGCGCCGTAAAATCGAAGATGCTGGGACGAAAAGCGTAAATTCCCGCGTTGTACCACGGACTGGTCGGCTCGCCCGGCTGCGGCTTTTCGCGCAGGTCGACGAGCTCCCATCGCTCGTTGAGGAAGACCGCGCCGCCTTGGCTGACATCCTTCGCTCCGTTTCACAGTCACGATCGCTTCGGTCGCGGGCTCGATGCGTCGTTAGGCGGGATAGTTTGCGGGTCGATGATGATGTCGCCGTAGCTGAGGACGAACGGATCGGACCCGACAAAGTCGCGCGCCAGACTCAACCACTTTCCCGGTGCCGTCCTGCACCACCTGGGTCGCGTAGTTGATACTGACGCCAAAGGCGCGCCGTCGCGGAAAGCTTGCCTAACGACTTCGGCACGATAACCGACGATGAGCAAAAAATCGCGTCACGCCCGCGGCGCGCAAGCCTTCGATGACATGCTGGAGAATCGGTTTGCCGCGAACCGCGATCATCGGCTTGGGCAATTCATTGGTCAGCTCGCGCATTCGGGTGCCGCGGCCGGCGGCGAGGAGGACCGCTTTGGTGATCGGGCTCTTCATGCGCGCCGGAGGGTGCGTTTCGTGTTCGGTCGGGCAATCGGCGCCGGCACAGCGCTCAAACTGGATCGTGGTGTGCTCGATTCCGAAGCGCTCGTGCAATTCGTGCGCGATCGTCTTGAGCAATTCGTCATCGAGCTGGGGCTCGCGCTTTACGACATGGGCAGTGCAGGCGGTCTCGGTTGTGCTCAAGCCCCAGACATGGAGATGGTGGATCTCGGCCACACCGGGAAGTTGTTCGAGAAAATCCTCCACCGCGCCCGGATCAATCCCACGGGGAACGGCGTCGAGGACGAGATTAATCGAATCGCGCAACAGTCCCCATGTCCCAATGAGAATGATCGCGACGATGACGAGACTGCTGATTGGATCAACCAGAGACCAGCCCGTCTTGAGAATAATAAAGCCGGCGACAACCACGCCGGCCGAAACGGCCGCGTCTGCCGCCATGTGAATAAAAGCGCCGCGGACATTGAGATCGCGTTTGCGGCCACCGACAAAAAGCCAGGCGGTGAGACCATTGATGACTACCCCAAGGGATGCGACCCAGATGATCGTCAGGCCAGCGACCGGAGCGGGGGCGCGGAGGCGGCGAATTGCTTCCCATGCGATCGCCCCGACGCTCGACGAGGAGGAGAATGGCGTTGGTTAGCGCCGCGAGGACGGAGGTGCGGCGCAGACCGTAGGTAAAGCGTTTCGTCGGGCTGCGGCGTTCGAGACTGAGCGCGCCCCAGGCGATAAGCAAGCCCATCACGTCACTCAAATTGTGGCCCGCGTCGGCCAGAAGGGTGAGGGAATCGCTGAGCAGGCCAAAGACGACTTCCGCTGCGATGAAGCCGGTGTTGAGGAGCACGCCAATGGCAAAGGCGCGTCCAAAATCGATTTCGTGGCGATGTGAATGGCTCATCGTGTGGCAACGATATCGCTCATCACCGGGTGCGGCGCCAATCTTTGCCTTGTCATCCTGAGTCGCGCCCTTAACGCAGTCCTGAAAGGACGAGGCCGGGCTTCAAACGGCGAAGGACCTCGCGGTGGCAGTGCCCGGGTGCTAGTGGACATGTGCGCGTGGATTGCAATCGCGAGATCCCTCTCCGTGCTGCGCCGGATCGGGATGACAGCCGGGCAGAGCTGCCGGATCTCGTCTCGTTAGGCTAGTTCTGCTCGGGCGAGCTGGCAGGTGATGGCGCACCTGCAGGCGTAGGCGAAGCGGCCGGTGAGGCCGTGGAGCCGGGCGTCGGTTCCGCCGCGGCCGCCGACGACGGCTTGGCCGCCTCTGCCACGGTCAGTGCTGGAATGTCCGCCTGCTTGATCAGCTCGTTGATTTTCGGTACTTCCTCCGCCTTGACCTGCGCCCACGCTTTCAACTGTTCTTCGAGGCGACTGTCCAACATCTTGAAAACTTCCTCCTGCGATTGAGTCGGCACGGCATCGGCTTCGATAACGCGGCTAAAGGTATAAAATTCTTCGTTTAGCTGATTCGGATAGACGAGATTTCCTTCCGAGCTCTTCATCTTCACCTGGATGAGTTTTTCTTCGATGGCCGACATTTTCCCTTTCATTTCGTCGGCCGCAGCGAGCGTGGACTTGAGCCGTTCATTATCGGCGAAACGCTTCCCGAGCGATTCGATTTGCGATCTTGTCTCGCGGATTTCATTGATCGCCTGATGCAACTGCGAGAAGCGCCCGTTTACCCTAACCGAAAGCGCGAATGATTTTTTCATTCCTTCCTCGGAGTCTTTGATCCGCGGATCGATCGCGAGACGAAGCGGTGCCATTTGGCTCTGACCGTTGGCCTTTAATCGCAATTGATATTCGCCCGGCAAGGCGAGCGCCCCGCGCGGTCCACTTCCATAGTAGAAGGCGCCGGCCGTTTGCGCCGGCTCGTCATAGCGCAAGTCCCAGGCGAATCGGTTCATGCCTTCCTTCGCAGGGATCGTTTTCGGCGCTTCCACCTGGTCGGGCCATTCGGGCGGTTGCTCAGATCCGCCTTTTTTCTCGCTCGAGAGGTGGCGAACCGGCTTGCCCTCTGCATCGAAAATTTCAAGTGTGACCTCGCCTTTCGGAGCGTCCTTAAAGTAATAGTCAATGATTGCCCCGGGCGGCGGGTTCGTTCCCGCTGCCTGGTGGGTATCGATCTCCTCGGGATAGTGGAGACGGACGGCGGTCTGCGGTTGGTACAATGTCATATCGGACCGTGCGATTTGATCGTTTATCTGGCGCAGCGGCGTTAAATCGTCGAGCACCCAGAAGGAGCGGCCGTGGGTCGCCACCACAAGGTCGTCATCCTTCACCACCAGGTCGCGAATCGGCGATGTCGGCAGATTCAATTGCAGCGATTGCCAATGCCCGCCGTCGTCGAACGAAACGTAAACACCGAGCTCCGTTCCTGCATAAAGCAGTCCCCGCCGCTTCGGATCTTCACGCACCGCGTGCACGTAGGCGCCGTCCGGGATTCCATCTGTGATTGCGGTCCAGTTACGCCCAGTGTCGTTAGTCTTGAAAATGTAAGGCTTGAAATCATCGAGCCGATGACGCTCTACCGCGACATAGGCGGTGCCGGCATCGAAGTGCGAGGGATCGATCAGACTCACCTGGCTCCACTCCGGCATGTTCGGTGTGACCCGATTCCAGTTCGCGCCATCGTCGGTCGTGACGTGAAGCAATCCGTCGTCGGTACCCGCCCAGAGCATCCCCTTTTTCAGGGGTGACTCGGCAAGGGCGAAGATCATGTCGTAATACTCGATGCTGGTGATGTCGTTTTGAATCGGACCGCCGCTCGGTTTTTGTTTGCTTTTGTCGTTCCGTGTCAGGTCTTCACTGATCGCCGTCCAACTGTGACCCTGATCCGTGGATTTGAAAACAGCTTCACCGGCGGTGTAAATCGTGTCCGGATCGTGGGGCGACAGCAGGATCGGCGAGACCCACTGGAAGCGATGCTTTAGATCGCTGGCGCCATGTCCGGAGTTATCGAGTGGCCAGACGCTCACGTCCTGGTATTGCTCCTTCGTCTTGTCGTAGCGCGTGATGTAGCCCTCATTGTTGGAATAAATGATGTGCCAGTCGCGCGGATCGGGAATGACAAAGCCGCATTCGCCGCCTCCAGCCTGGAACCAATCTTCCCGCCCGATCACGCCACTCTCGCCGCGGCTCGCGATGCCGACGTTCGAGTTGTCCTGTTGTGCGCCGTAGATGTGGTAAGGAAACGCATTGTCCACCGCGACGTGATAGAATTGCGCGGTCGGTTGGTTATCCACGGTCGACCAGGTCTCGCCCCCATCGATCGAAACGCTCGCGCCGCCATCGTTGGCATTCGCGATTCGCCGCGGATCCTTTGGATCGATCCAGAGAGCGTGATGATCGCCATGGCGGGCCGGGAGAAGATTGAAAGTCTTGCCGCCGTCAACCGAGCGGAAAAGTCCGGTGTTCAGGACATAAAGAGTGTCGGCCGCGCGCGGGTCCGCGTAGATCTTGCTGAAATACCAAGCTCGCTGACGAAAACGGAGATCGTCGTTAATCTTCGTCCAGTTATCACCGCCGTCTTCGGACTTAAAGATACCGCCTTCCTTCGCCTCGATGATCGCGTAAACGCGATCGGAATCGGCGCCCGAAACCGTTACGCCGATCCGTCCGAGAATGCCCTCCGGCAAACCGTGTACCCTGCAAATGCTGCCAGGTGTTGCCGCCATCGGTTGAACGATAAAGTCCGCTTCCTTCGCCGCCACTCGAGAAAAACCAGGGTTGCCGGCGCACCTGCCAGAGCGCGGCGAAAAGGGTGTTCGGATTATGCGGATCGAAGACGACATCGATCGCCCCGGTGTTCTCGTCTTTGCCCAGGACTTTCGACCAGGTCTTGCCGCCATCAGTCGTGCGAAAAATTCCACGTTCGTTGTTAGGCCCGTAGGCATGCCCGAGGGCGGCGACAAAAACGATGTCCGGATTTTCCGGGTGCACAATGATCGCGCCGATGTGGCGGCTGTCTTTCAAGCCGACGTTCCGCCAATTCCTCCCGCCATCGACCGACTTATAAATGCCGTCGCCATAGGTAATATTGCCGCGCAGAGCCGATTCACCGGCGCCGGCGTAGATTGTGTTGTGATCGCTGGGAGCGACAGCCAGCGCGCCAATCGAAGAAGTCGAATGTTGCTTGTCGAACATCGGCTTCCAGTTGGCGCCGCCATCGGTTGTTTTCCAGACGCCACCCGCGACCGCGCCGAAATAATAGGTGTTCGGCTCACCGGGGACGCCTTCGATCGCGACCCCGCGGCCACCCCGGAACGGACCGATCTCGCGCCACTTCATGCCGCTCCAGAGCTTTTCGTCGAATTGACCTTTGTGTTCGGCAGTCGGTGTGCCGGAGATGGCGGGTTCTCCTCCGCCCGGCGTTGGGCTGGTGTGGCTGCTTGCCTGGATTTGTCTTTTTCGGCTTGGCTCCGATTGCGGTCGTTAGACCAAACGCCAGTCCGCAGGCCAGGCCGACGGTCAAGAGTGCGCGGAGCGAGCCCTGATGTTTTTTGCATCGCACAGTGTGGAACTGTTCCGCCGCCCTTCAACTGGATTGTCTGCCACCCGGCTACAGGCGATGGCCCCGGGCCGATTCCGCAACTAGCTTTTGCAACCGTTTCAGGCGTGTCTCTTCCTTCTTTGCACTCGCCACCCACCAGCCGATCGTCTTGCGATAGGATGGCGGCTGTGCCTGGAAGAACTTCCAGGCTTTCTGGTTTCTTCGTAACAAACCCGCGTATGGCTCGGGCAACTGCTCGCTGCGCCGCTCGTAGGAATAAATGCCCGACCTGTTTTCGCGCCGCATCGCGAAGACCGCCAAACCTGCAGGCTGCATCCGTTTCTCGTTAGTCAGCACTTCAACCCGCTTGATATTGATCGCGCTCCAGATACTCCCGGAGCGTCGCGGAGTGAACCGTATCATGTAGCTCTCTTCATCGATCCTCTTGCGAATCCCATCGATCCATCCAACGCAAAGCGCTTCATCGACTGACTCCGCCCAGGTAATGCTCGGCTTGCCCGAGTTCTTTTTCTGGAATCCGACCCAAAGCTCCCGCTCCGTCGCATGATTGCGACGAAACCATCTCCGCAGATCAGGCGGCTTGGGGAAAAAGACGATCTTCATCTGACAGCTCTCTCAAGTGCCATCCTGAGGAGAGCGAAGGATCTCGCAAGCATCTTCGCCGTTTCCATCTCTTTTTAACCTTGACCTCCCGGTTCCCGGTTCCCTAGATCGAAGGCGAAATAATCTATGATGATTCGTCTTATTCTCTTCCTGGCGCCTCTCTTCATCGCTTCGGAGGCTCTGGCCGATAGCTGGTCGCCGATCTCGGTCGCGAATGCCCCCACCGCGCGCACCGCGCACTCCGCGGTTTTCACACGCATCGATGGGACGGACCAGATGATCGTTTGGGGCGGTCAGGATTCGGGAAGTCTTCCGTTCGCTAATACCGGCGGCCGCTGGAAGCGCTCGACCAACAAGTGGACAGCGACAACCACGACCGGGGCCCCCGCCGGACGCGAGGGCCAGCCCGCCATCTGGACGGGACACGAAATGATTGTCTGGGGTGGCGATGCCGGGACGGATACGTTCCTTAACACCGGTGGACGCTACGATCCCGTGGAGGATGTCTGGCGGCCTATCACTCTCAGTGGCGCGCCGACGGGACGCTTCGGACACTCCCTGGTTTGGACGGGCGACCGAGCGATCGTTTGGGGCGGCGCGACCGGATTCATCGGCGTCACAAATACCGGCGCGCTCTACGATCCCGTCACGGACACATGGACGGCCACGACGATTGTCGGAGCGCCTTCACCGCGTACCGGCCAGGCCTCCATTTGGACCGGCTCGCAAATGCTCATCTGGGGCGGAATCGCCGACGGCACCTACGTCAACGACGGCGCCCTCTACGATCCGCGCACCGATACCTGGGTACCGATCTCGAGCCTGGATGCGCCTTCACCTCGTCTCTTCTTTGCGGCCGCCTGGGACAGCACCAACCTTCTTATCTGGGGCGGCGTGAACTCGCGTTTTCAACCGCTCTCCGATGGCGCGCTTTACAACACCGTTTCCGGCACATGGAGGAAGATGACGGGAACCGATGCACCCACTGCCCGCTTCGGCTCGACCGCCATTTGGTCCGGGAAAACATTTATTGTTTGGGGAGGCTCCGACGCGGCGGGAAACCCGATCGGCACCGGAGCGAAATTCGATCCGGCAACGAACAGATGGACGCCAATGACCGTGACCGGCGCCCCTGCGCCACGCTCGAATCAGACCGCGATCTGGAATGGCTCGCGCATGATTGTCTGGGGCGGCTCAGGCGAGTGTTGTAACAATTGGTTTAACGACGGATTTGCCTATCGGCCTTGAGCCGGGCTCTCGCCTGTCACTATGCGGTTGCCAAATGAATTGGATCGGACAAAGTAGCCGCCAACTACTCTCCCGTGCGAAAATTCCAGCCCCGTTTCCTCCTGACTCCAGATTGTAATCCCTCCTTCGGTTTTCGGCGTCTGACTCGATTCATGAATGGCCTCGTCGAGCGCTTTGCCGGCCGCGAATCGTTTCTCCGGCACCACCTTTGGGATGGGGCGGTGATTGTAGTATTATCGGGGCTTGTGCTCGGGTCGGCCGCGCCCGGCTTTGCTCAACCTGCCGGCTCGAAAGAAAACACAACCACCATCTTCCAGCCCCATGCTCGCAAGCATGTCACTTCGGAGACCCCCGAAGAACGCTTCGACGTGAATCCCCTGCAGCTGCCCGCCGGGGAGATGGCTTCGGACGATCTGCCAGAAGCAACGATGCGACCCACGCGGAGCAGCTTTCTGGCGCGCTGGAAATCGGTCGACGGGGCGACTGGCTATCGCATCGATGTTTCGACCGACCCGTCGTTCAACAGTTACGCGAGCGGTTATGACCATCTCGACGTGGGCAATGTGACCAGTCGCATCGTGAGCAGGTTGAGTCCGGGCACGAAATACTTCTACCGCGTTCAACCCTACAACGCGACTGAGTCTGGTCCCAATTCGGAGGTTCTTGCCACTGTGACGGCCCTTACGTCCGGACTCGTTATTAACCCCACATTCGACGGTTCCATTACGGGCGACCCTAAGTCGGCTGCGATTCAGTCGACGATTAACGAGGCAATCGCGCTTTATCAGCCGTTGTTCAGCGATCCCGTTACCATCGAGATACGGTTCCGGTATTCAGCGACTGAGCCTGGCGGTACTCCTTTTCCCGATGGGTTGATCGCCGAAAGCCTTTTTGTTGTCTATGAAATCCCATGGGGAACTTACGTTTTCCATCTCAAGGCGGACGCAAAGACAACAAATGACACGACGGCCAACGCCGGTCTGCCGGACCTGCCGATGACGCCCAATCTCGTTACGGCGAGCGCAGATGGTAGGGCAATTGGGTTGGAAACTCCGCCAGCGATGTTCGCCGATGGGACTGTGGGAGATGGAGGTCCCTACGACGGGATCGTGACGCTCAATTCCGCTACACCCTTTCAATTTACCCGGCCGCCAAGCAGCGGCAATTACGACGCACGGCGGCTTACGGAACACGAGATCGACGAGGTTATCGGCCTGGGATCATACCTCGGCGGCCCTCCATCAAATAGCGACTTTCGTCCGCAGGATCTGTTCAGTTGGTCTGCCTCGGGGACGAGGAACCATACCGCTCTCGGGGTTCGCTACTTTTCGATCGATAACGGTGTCACCAACATTGTAGGGTTCAATCAAGTCTCGACCGGTGATTTCGGGGATTGGCTAAGCGGGCCGTGTCCGCAAACCGCTTCCTATGTCCAGAACGCTTTCACCTGTAAGGGGCAGGTCGCCGATATCTCCGCGACCTCGCCTGAAGGGGTCAACCTGGATGTCATCGGATATGATCTCACTGCCGCGATCCCGCCGCCACAGCCGACGATCCTGGGAAACATCTCCACCCGGACGCTCGTAAAGACGGGGGACCAGGTGCTCATTGGCGGCTTTATCGTCACCGGGACAGAGTCGAAGAAGGTTATCATGCGAGCCATCGGGCCGTCGCTGCCTCTTACGGGTGTGCTGATAAATCCATTCCTCGAGCTCCATGACTCTTCCGGCGCACTCATCGTCTCAAACGATAACTGGCGCACTGATCAGGAGCAGGAGATTATCGCGACCGGACTCGCGCCTACTAAGGACGATGAGTCGGCAATTGTGATGACCCTGGCTCCGGGGTCTTATACGGCGATCGTCAGCGGAGTGGACGGCGGAACCGGCATCGCTCTTGTGGAAGTTTATGACCTCGAACAACTGGCCGATTCAAGGCTGGCAAACATTTCAACCCGAGGACTCGTCGAAACAGGGGACAACGTTCTCATTGGTGGATTCATCGTCCTCGGCGACAATGCGGCAACCGCCCTCTTGCGTGCCATCGGACCATCGTTGCCGCTTGCCGGATCGTTGACCGATCCCACCCTGGAATTGCACGATAGCAATGGGACAATTCTGGCTTCGAACGACGACTGGAAAAGTGACCAGGAATCGGAAATTCTCGCCACTGGACTCCCTCCAAATAACGACTCAGAGTCAGCGATCTTTACAACTCTGGCTCCCGGTTCCTACACCGCGATCGTCCGCGGCGCGAACGACACCACGGGCGTCGCACTGGTGGAAGCGTACCAGCTCGACAACTGAAGCTCCCTTCTAGTTTTGGCATCCCTTGTCGGACGGGATTCCGTGTCAGGAGTTACGTTTGAAAGGCTTGTCTCGCAACGCGCCGCCTTCGGCGAAGACGTCATTTCACCGCGAAATCGCGGAACGCGTAAACCATCGGGGCATGGGCGCGAATGCCGGCCGGCCAGCGCGGATCTCGATCGCGTCGCAAATTCCAAGCATGCCTGAATCTGTTTCTGCTTTGGTAAAGGCGAAAACCGGGCTTTCGCACCACCTCCATTTCTGATTGCTTTCCATTCTGGCTTTCTAGTTCCCAAATTGAACCCATCAGTCGTCCCACTTCCTCAGTCGCAGGAAACGGAGAGCCACCGATTATCGCGCGAAACGCTGTCAAATTGCTTTGTCTTCGTCGGTGTCGCGCGTTAACCTCAAGCGAAATCGTTGTCTTCAACCATCATCCGCTTCGGCGGCTGTAAACTAAATCAACAGGAGGAAACTTCTCTATGAGCGATACCTATGTTCCAATGATCAGTTCCGGTACTGCCGGCCCACTCGGCGTGCTTCATCTTCCGCGTCTCTGGCAGAAGGTTTCCCTCGAATCACAGAACAAACTGGCTGCGGGCTATCCTGGCATCGGTCGCGGCTACGACGCGATGACCTGTGCCGCGCTCGGGCTCGAGGAAAATGCGGTGCAGGATTACATCAAGGAGAGCAAGCCGACCTACCCGCAATTTGAAGCCTGGGTGAAAAAGAACGCAAAGTCGCTCAACAAGGAGGCGGTCGAGAAGCATAACGCCGCGGTGCGCGGTTATATCCACGACGACGAGACGCGCCAAAACATCCTGGGCGCGTGCGCGATTGCAGACGACGCCTCGGCGCCGAAGGACGCGGTGAATCTGAACAATCTCGACGACTGGTATGAGTTTCACCAGGCGGTACTGAAATAGCCGGCGATCAAGCTTGTAGCGTGTAGGGCAAGCGGTCGCCGCGGCGACCTTGCCGGGGGGGGTGCGTCGCGTGCACGGGGTAGCGTTGGGCAGGCTGTCCACGGCCAGGGTTGGGCAGGCGGAGCGCCCGCCCTACAATTGCGTTTCGTTAGGCTAGTTGAAACCGATACGATAGGGCCAATCGCCCGATTCCCGCACCAGACCGGCCCGCACCGGGTTCTCACGAATGTATTGCCATTTCTCTTCCGCCGATTCGTCGGACCGAAGCAGCCGATCGAAACTGCCCGGCTGCCATTGCCAGTTCGCTTTCAGCTCTTGACGGATGAAGCGCTTGAGCGCGCCTGAGGCGTTGCCCACCGCTGCCTCGCGGTCGAGCGGTGCGATCAAGAGGTGCACGTGATCGGGCATCAAGATGGCGGCGATCACATTCCATTTCGTTAGGCGGTTGATGGCAGCTTTGAAAGCGGTGAAGGCGGTGTCGTTGGCCAGGACCTTCTGGCGGCTGGCCACGCAGAAGGTGAGGAAATAGATGACCGATTGGTCTGGTTTGAGCCAAACGGGGATACGCGGGGGGTGGCCCATCTAGGGGTGATGTTATCGAATCAGAAATTGTAGGGCAAGCGCATCGCTTGCCGGGCGCTGGACTTTGGCCACGGTTGGCAGGCGGAGCGCCCGCCCTACAATTTGTTTCGGTGCAGTGGCAGCGCCAAACAGCAAGCGACGTTTGCGGCAAGCGTTGACGCGCGTCGACGCGACGTGCGAGCATGCCGGATGCAAACTGCGACTCCAAAAAAAGCGCCTGTCTTTCGCAAGACGACCGAAAGCTTTACCGCGGGCGCACAGACCTTGCCGCAGTGTTACTTCGTTTCATCAGAGGTTTTCGCTGAGGAGGAAACCGAGATCTTTGCCAGGCAATGGGTTTGCGTGGGCCACGACAGCCAGCTGGCGCGGCCGGGCGATTACTTCGTTCAGGATGTGGCCGGTGAAAGCCTTATCGTGGCGCGCGACCAGAAGGGCGCCGTGCGCGGATTTCACAATGTTTGTCGCCATCGAGGGACGCGGTTGTGCGAGGAGGCGAACGGGCATTGCGCTGCGATCCAATGTCCATACCACGCCTGGACCTATGCGCTTGACGGCCGGCTGGTCGGGGCACCCCACATGGATACCGTGCCCGGCTTCGACAAGGGCGATTATCCACTGTCTCGCCGTCAGTCTTGGGCTATGGGAAGGCTTTATCTTTGTCAGTCTGGCGAAAAAGCCGTCACCACTGGACGAGGTCTTCGCGCCACTGACCGGGAAGTTCCGCCACTGGAATTTGCCGCTCCTCCGCCCGGCCCGGCGGATTGAGTATGATGTGAGCGCCAATTGGAAACTGATCTTCGAGAATTACTCGGAATGTTATCACTGCCCGGGCGTACATCCGGCGCTCGCCAAGATCTCGCCCTACGACTCAGCGGAGAACGATCTCTATGAGGGACCGTTCCTCGGTGGATTTATGGCGATCGCCAAAGGCGCGAGCCTAACGATGAGTGGGAAGGCCTGCGCGCTCCCCGTCGGAGACATCAGGGGTGAGGATCACGCGCGTGTTTTCTATTACTCCATCTTCCCAAACATGCTTCTAAGCATGCACCCGGACTACGTGATGGTGCATCTTCTCCGGCCGCAGTCGCCCAGGCGAACGTTGATCGAGTGCAATTGGTACTTTCATCCTGAGGCGGCCGGAGCGCCCGGTTACAATCCGGAGGACGCAGTGGAGTTTTGGGATATGACGAACAAGCAGGACTGGCACGTGTGCGAGCTGAGTCAGCGGGGGATCGCGTCACGCGTTTATCGGCCGGGGCCCTATTCGCCGCGGGAAAGTATTCCGGCGGCGTGGGACCGGGAGTATCTTAGGCACGTTAGCTAAAGTAGGACGCCGTCTCGTTGCTTGTCCGCGCTGCGCTGGATCGGGATGAAACTCCTAACCCCCGGCCATTGCTCCCACGATAAAGAAAGGTTCGGTGCCGTTTGCAACCAGATCGGGGAGAGGAGCGTCGGGCGATTCGTGGGAGAGATCCTCGGAGCAGGCAAAGAACCTAACGAGCGCGCGACGCTTCTGCGTTGCCTGATCGCGGACAGTTCCGCGCAAGGTCGGATAGCGCGCCTCAAGGGCGTCGAGAATGCTGCGCTGCGTGACCTCGCCTTTGACGTCGAGTTGCACTTCGTCGTTGACGCCGGCCAGGGTGCGAAGATGGGTCGGCAATACTACCCGGATCATGGCAACGTCTGGGCTTCGACGGAAAGAACAGCGGGAAGATCGCGCACGACCGCGTTCCAGGTGTCGCCTGCGTCTGCGGAGGCGTAGACCTGTCCGCCCGTGGTGCCAAAGTAAATGCCGCACTGATCGAGCGAATCAACGGCCATCGCGTCGCGCAGGACGTTGACGTAACAATCGCTCTGAGGCAGTCCTTTGGTCAGAGCTTCCCACTGGTTACCGCCCGTCTTGCTTCGATAGACTCGCAGCTTGCCATCAGGCGGGAAGTGCTCGGAGTCACTCTTAATCGGTACGACGTAGATGGTTTCCGGTTCGTGAGCGTGGACATCGATGGGAAAGCCGAAGTCCGAAGGCAGGTTGTCGCTCACTTCATGCCATAAGTCGCCGCCGTCATCGCTCCGCATCACGTCCCAGTGTTTCTGCATGAAAAGGACGCCAGGGCGCGACGGGTGCATCGCGATTCGATGAACGCAGTGACCGACCTCGGCGGTCGAGTCGGGCAGCTCGTAGGGAGACTTCAATCCCTTGTTAATCGGCTTCCAAGTTTTGCCGCCGTCGTCGGTCCGGAAGGCACCGGCTGCCGAGATCGCAACATAGATCCGGTCGCGATTTGCGGGATCGAGCACGATCGTATGCAGGCACATGCCGCCAGCGCCAGGTTGCCAGAGTTTTCCCTTGGCTTCGCGCAGTCCAGGAAGTTCCTGCCAGCTTTGACCAGCGTCTTTGCTCCGGAAAAGCGCGGCGTCTTCGGCCCCGGCGTAAACGGTATCGGCCTCGGTCAACGAAGGCTCGAAATGCCAGATGCGCTTGAACTCCCAGGGATGCTGTGTGCCGTCATACCACTGATGGGTGCCGGGCGTCCCGTCATAGACAAAGTCTTTGCCGACCGATTCCCAGGTTTGGCCGCCATCCTCCGAGCGCTGGACCTGTTGACCAAACCAACCGCTCGTTTGCGATGCGTAAAGCCGGTTCGGATTCACCGCCGAGCCTTTGAGGTGATAAATTTCCCAGCCCGCAAAATGCGGACCGCTGACTTTCCAATCTGCGCGCTTCCCATCCGAGGTGAGGACGAAGGCGCCTTTACGTGTACCAACAAGTAATCGAACCGAGCTCATGCGCTCTTCCTAGCTCAGGGGCAGGTCGGCGCGCAAATCAATTGCGCTCGCGGTCAGAGTGGAGACTTCTCTGGAGGGAAGCGCGCCGTCGCTTCCGCGAACGTCAGGGGACGTGAATTGCAATCGGAGCCCATTGTCCCGCACCGACAGCGCGGAGAGATCGCGCATCGACTCGACGAGCGCGCCCGGGTGGGTTTCGCCTAACGAGCAGGCTGGCCTGGCCGAGACCACCGCGCCTGAAACGCATATTGACATTCGCAGTGGAAACATCATGATGTCTGCATGAGAACCACTCTGACGCTTGATCCGGACATTGCGGCAAAGGCGAAAAAGGTCACCGCCAAATTACGTAAGCCGTTCAAGGAGGTGATCAACGCCGCGCTCCGGGCAGGTCTCGATAAAATGCTCGCACCGCCTGCCGCGCAGCCTTACCAGACCAAGGCGCGGCCGCTCGGTTTGCGTGCCGGCTTCAGCTACGACAACATCTCCGAGCTCATCGCCGCCGCCGAGGGAGAGGAGCATCCGTGATCCTCGTCGACGCGAACATCCTCCTCTATGCTGAGGACAGCCTCTCGGAGCATCACGAAGCTGCCCGCACTTGGTGGGACGCCCAGCTCAGCGGCTCCGGTCCGGTCGGTTTATGCTGGCCGGTGCTCAGCGCCTTCCTTCGCATTGGCACCAATGTCCGGTTGCACCAGCGTCCCCTCACGCTCAAGGAAGCGACCGCGCGCGTGCAGAGCTGGCTCGGCCAGGCGTGTGTGCGAATCCTTCAGCCTACCGATCTGCACTGGACGATTTTTCAGGAGGCGCTCCGCAGCGGCAATGCGGTGGGCAATCTGGTTTCCGACGCTCATCTCGCGGCGCTCGCGGTAGAGCACAACTGCGTGCTCCATTCCACCGACGCCGATTTCGCGCGCTTCCGCGGCCTGAAATGGAGAAACCCAATCGAACCGTAAAGCCCGTCTCGAACGGTTATTCGGGAACCCTGGGCGCGTTCACTCGAGGCCGAGGAACTGGCGCGCGCTTCCGCTCAGCAGCCGCGCTTTTTCATCGACCGAAAAATCTGGCATCGATTCGATCAGCTCGCCGGGATGCGCTTCGCCCAGGGGAAAGGGATAATCCGAGCCGAGAGCGATTCGTTCCACGCCGAAAAGCTTGCGCAAAAGCCGGAGCGCATCGGGATCGTGAACTAACGAATCGACGTAAAAGCGCGCCGGCATCGTCTCGCCCCGTTCATCGCGCCGCGCAAGATAGTTGCGGGGATTGATCTTGCTCTCGACCGCGACCAGATCAGGCCGGACGTTAAAACCGTGTTCGATGCGCCCGATCGTGATCGGAAAGGCACCGCCACCATGCGCAAAGGCGACGCGCAGATTAGGGAACCGCTCGAAGACGCCACCGAAAATCATCGAGCAGATGGCGAGCGAAGTTTCGGTCGGCATCCCGACCAGCCACGGCAACCAGTATTTCGGCATCCGGTTCTTCCCAACCATGTCCCAGGGATGAACAAAAACGGCGGCCCCGTGTTTTTCCGCCTCGCTCCAAACCGGATCGAGCGAACGATCGTCGAGATTGCGGCAATCGTTTTGCTCGCAGTGCTCGTTGGCGTCGATATGGCTCCCGATCTGCACCCCGCGCAATCCCAGCTCGCGCACGCAACGCCTCAGTTCGCCTGCCGCCATTTCGGGATCTTGCAGCGGGATGGTTCCCAAGCCCGCGAATCGCGCCGGATGCAGCCGGACGACCTCGGCGATGTGATCGTTCAGCCGGCGAGAAAGGTCGAGGCCGTCGGCTGGCTTCGCCCAATAACTGAACATTACGGGCACGGTCGAAAGCACCTGCACGGAAACGCCGGTGCGATCGCATTCCTCGATCCGGCGCGCCGGGTCCCATGTGTTGTCGCCGATCTCGCGAAAAAAACTGTCGCCGATCATCATCCGCGCGCAGCAGGGACGATGATGCTCCATCCTAACGAATCCGGGATAACCATATCTCGCATCGAGATCGGGCCAATCGTGCGGTAGAATGTGGGTGTGAAGATCGATTTTCATCGTTGCGGCGGCAGGTGCGCGACGCGCAATCGAAGCGGTGCGACTGACCCAGCCGCCTCTCCATCGAGGTGTCGATTATCCATCAGAACGGCTTGACCGGCTCTGGTTTTGCCACCTTGGTGCCGCACTTTTTACAAGTCCGTCGCGCGTCGTCGTTCCAGAAATCGAGCATCGCCTGGCTGAAGTGCTCGACGATATCTCCGCAATCGAAATCGATATCTTCGACGAGTGCGCCGCAATTTTCGCAATAAAAAATGACGTGCTCATGTTCGCCCGCAGGCCGGCGTCGCTCGACCACGACGCCCACGGTATCGGGCGGGCGGATTGGAGCGTGCGGGACGTTAGGCGGGATAAAAAAGGTTTCCCCTTCGCGGACGAAATGATCGACGATTTTTTCGCCTTCGCGGGTCCGAATTTTGATGTCGCCTTTCAGTTGATAAAAATATTCCTCCGAATCGACGAGGTGAAAATCGTTTCGCGCATTCGGACCCTTGATCACCATGACGAAGAAATCGCGCCCGTCGTAGAGGTATTGATTGCTCACCGGCGGCTTGAACTTATCGCGATGTTCTTCGATCCAGTTCGGTAGATCGATCGCTGGCTGTACTTTTGTTTCCATAGGTCAGAGATTTCCTTTCTTCTAAACTCCACCGCGAATGCGCTCAACCTTTTCGTCATCCCCGGCGGAACCCGGCGCCGTGGCAAAGTCCCGCGCAGTTTCTTTTCAGGATGCCGCGGGATGCCTCGACTTCGCCCGGGATGACGGGATTATGCCGCGCCCCGTTCGCGCTTTCCGTCGTACCAGAGAGCGAGTTTCTCTCGTTTTCGAAGGGAATTTTTCCCACCGACGAGGATGGAGAAGCTTTGCGCGAGGACAAAACGGGGCGAGTGCATGCGGACCTTGCGAGCCGAGGTGATAATCGGCTCCTGCAGGATTTTGAAGCGACCAAGCTTCTTCAGGGCGAGCGTGAGATAAACTTCTTCGCCGGCGAAATATTGTTCGTCGAAGCCGCCGACGGCGTCGAACGATTCGCGGCGCATGAAAAGAAATGCTCCCACGCCGAGCCCGGCCGCAAAGTAAATGGCGCAGAAAGAGCGGATGAAGAGGCGCGCCCAAAACGGCAGGTGGCTGTCCACCGCCAACTTCGCGCTCCCTCCCGAATAGCCGTCGGCAAGGGCCTGCAGGCCGGTGGTGACAAGAGCCGGATTGATGCGCGTATCCGCGTCGACAAAAAAAAGGATTTCGCCGCGGGCGACGCGGGCGCCGGCATTACGCGCGGCCGCAATTTGCCGGCGACTTACCTGGACGATGCGAGCGCCAAATTGCTCTGCAATTTCGGCCGTCGCGTCGGTTGAAGCGTCGTCCACGACAATCAGCTCGTACGCTTCTTTTGCCGCATCGGCGGCGCGGCGGATGGCGCGCAGCGTGTCCGGCAATTCATGCTCTTCGTTGTGGGCAGGGACGACGAACGACAGTTTCGGAGTCTCAGCGTCGCTTTGGTTCGGGCGAAGGAATCTCCTTAGCATCTCAATCGTGTAGTCGTAACCTTGCGCCCATTGGCTGGCGCGAGGACCGGCGACATTGAGGACCTCAATCCGGTGGGTCTGAACAAACTTTTCGAGCTGTCCTGCTCCGTCCGCTGGAGAAACGGCGGTTGCGTCGACGAACAGGTGCGGTTTTCGCTTCTCGACGCAAAAGTCGGCCGTCGCTTTTGTTCCGCCCTGAAGGGAACCGGGATGAAAGATCGCTGTTCCGTCCGCGTCGCTGACATTTCGCGCCGTCCGTTCCATATAGCCCCCGCCAGGCAATTCCTGCAACGGATAATGCGCCGGGATGATGCCGGATTCGTCGAGACGACCTTCTGGACACCATCCGCCAGCCGGTACCCCTAACGAGAGAGCCGCGTCGAGGGCAGCGCGATCGACGCCTGTTTGTCCTCCGGAAATGATTTTCATTCAGGCGCCGCGGCGGGCCTTCTCGTCGAGCGCGAGATAATCCTCCCGCGGCGGGCTGAAAGTGTCGATCACGATGGTGTCCTCAATTGTTTCCACGCCGTGTGGCACGTTGCTCCCGAGGTAAAATGCGCTGCCTGCCACCAGCTCATGGGCTACTCCTGCGACGATCAGCTTCATCCGGCCGCTGATCACATGCGCGATCTGCTCCTGCGGATGCACGTGCTCGGGCAGGCGACTGCCGGCCGCAAGTTCGGCGCGCATTTGATACATCGAGTCGCCGGACGCAATCGTGCGCCGGTTGATTCCGGGCGCAATTTCAATCCATGGTTTTTTTGCTTCGTCCATCTCCCGAAACGATGCCGCAGAATCGCGGTCTTTCCACCGCGGCCTCGGTCATTGGCTTTGCTAATCGTGCCGGAGCGAAAATAAGCTTGACAGTCCGTCTTCGCCTTGTCTCGATGGCGGGATGAAACCCCGGACAGTATTTCCACCGCTGAAAACAGCAGCATTCTTCGTTTTCGTGCTTGCGACGAGCGGAGTTCTTAACGCGAATGGCGATACTCTTTTCGCATCAGCCGGAGGTTACAGTGAAGTATTTCGCTATACTCCAGATGCAAGACGACGCGCATATGCCACCGTCTTTGATGCTCACGGATTGGCCTTCGACGCGACGGGAAACCTCTTCGTGACAGACTTCAACGAGAGCGTAATTTACAAGTTCAGCCCAACTGGAGAACAAAGCATTTTCGCCTCTGGTGACCCGATTTCGGACCCTTCGAAAATTGTCTTTGATAGCTTTGGGAATCTCTTTGTCGCCCACAATGGTTCTGGACCGGGAATTCACAAGATCGCCCCGGACGGCACTATAACCAACTTTGCCACTCGCTCTCGGTTGGAGCCGACCGGTCTGGCTTTTGACGCGGCAGGCAATCTTTTCGCGACTGACTATATCTCTGACAATGTTTTGAAATTCGCTCCCGATGGGACCGCAACGGTCTTTGCCGGGGACTTTGGGCAACCGGCAGATTTGGCTTTCGACTCCAGCGGTAATCTTTTCGTTTCGGATCTCGGGAGAGGCGTGATCTACAAGATCGCTCCCGATGGGACGAGGAGCACGTTTGCCAGCGGGCTTAGGCAACCCCAGGGCCTGGCAATTGACTCGGAGGACAACCTGTTTGTGGCCGTTTTCAAGGCCATCCTGGAATTCACTCCCGATGGAGCGCGATCGACGTTCGATTCGGGGAATCGTTTTTTTCCGATCTACCTCACCTTCCGAGCCGACAACAGGTAAGCCGCGCCCGGCCTCGAGCGCGGCGTTCACTTGAATATCGAGTGGGCAACCGCGATCCGGCTTCGCCGGTGGCGAACGCCTCCTCCGACCCAACGAAGGTTGCCTTCGCCGGTCGCCCCGTCCAATCTCCTCGCAGGAGATGAAATTTCTCGACATCACTCGCCCGCTGACCGGCGACCTCGCGCCCTGGCCGGGCGACGCGAGTTTTGACTACCGACTGGTCGCGCGGCTCGCGGAGGGTTCCTCGGTGAATCTCGGCCGGGTGACGACGAGTCTGCATTCCGGGACGCACGCAGATGCGTTTTTTCATTTCGATGATCGCGGCCTAACAATTGATCGTTTTGCGGCGGAACGTTATCTTGGCCCGGCGGCGGTCGTGGACTTGAGCGGGAAATTCACTCGAGGGTCGGCAGGGGAAATTACCGACCAACGATCTCGCAACGGCCGCAATTCTTCCCGCGGCTCCTGATCAAGACCGGCGCGTGGCCGGATTCGACGAAATTTCCGGCGGCGATCCCGGTTCTCGCACCTGGCGTCGCGCAATGGATGCAAGAGCGGGGAGTTAAGCTTCTCGGGCTCGATCTCCCTTCGGTCGACGCGATCGATTCGAAAGATCTGAGAAATCACCATGCGCTGGCTGCGGCCGACATTGCGATCGTGGAGGGACTTGATCTCAGCGAGGCGGAGGCGGGCGCCTATTCGCTGGCCGCATTGCCCTTGAAAATCGTCGGGGGCGATGGTGCGCCGGTGCGCGCGATCCTTTGGCGGGAAGAGTGAGCGTGACGGGTTCGCTCGAGCAGCCGGGCACGCGATGGATCGTGCTTTGCCTTATCGCAGGATTATTCGCGATCACAAATATCCCGCTGACGCTCGACGACTACGACCAGGCGAAACAGGCCTACACCTCGTTCGAGATGGTGGAGCAGGGGCACTGGTTCTACCAGCACACGCCTAACGAAAGCGTGGCAACGAAACCGCCGCTCGTCGGCTGGATCTCCGCTGCGCTTTACGAAGGGATGGGCTGGTGGGAAGGCGCCTGGCGAATCCCGTCGTTGGCCGCCGCGTTTATCCTCCTTTGGCTGATCGGGAAAGACGCCGGCAAAGCCTACGGCGCGCTCGCGGGACTGATTGCGCTGAGCGCCTTCGGTCTCAATCTCCTCTCGCCGCGAATCGCCACCCTGGTGCGAACCGACATGCCGCTCGCGCTCGTGACGTTTCTCATCGGACGGCAGATCTGGTCAAAAATCCGAGGGGCCGAAGGATGGACGGGACGCGATCGCGCCATCGCCTTCGTTCTTTTGGCGAGCGCGATGTTGATCAAAGGCCCGATTGTTTATGCCTTCATTTTGCCGGGGCTGATTGTTTACCAAATCCTGCGTCGCAAGCGCGGCGCTCCAAGTGCCTGGAGCGGGTGGTGGCCGTGGATTCTTTCGCTCGGAATTTTTCTCGCCTGGGCGATCTGCGGAATCATGAAGCAGCCGGGTTTTTACGAAAGTGTGGTCGTTAGGGAATTCGCCGGACGCTTTAGCGAGACGATTCACAAACCACAGCCGCTCTATTTTTATCTCCCGCATCTGTTGCACAAATTTGCGCCGTGGAGCGTTCTCATCATCGCGCTTGGGATCGCATTCTGGCGCGGCCGGGAACGTCTCGTTCTCCGGATGCGCCCGGACACGTTCTGGCTGGTTTGCTGGAGTGCCGGCGGGTTGATTCTGATGTCGATTATTCCCTCGAAGCGCGTCGATAGAATCTATCCCCTGATCCCGCCCCTCTGCCTGTTGTTGGGTGCGCAAATCGCGAGCGCACGAGCTGAGGAATGGTCAGGAAGACTTCGAGCCTGGCTCGCTCCGGCGCTCATCTTCGCCTGCATTTTCACAGGCGGCTATGCGGCCTGGAAGATTGGAAACGGATATCACGCGCGAAGCGACGCGCTGGTCCGATTTTCCCGTCAGGTCCGCCACGAGACGGAGCGCAATGGCTGGCGCTACGCCGTGGTCGGCGGTCGCGAGGAGGGGATGCTGCTCTACCTGAGGCGCGATCATTTTCTTTCGCCAGACGAGGCGCTTGCGCAATGGGGTTCCGGCCAACTCGATGCGCTGATCGTCTGCAATCGGCCAGCGCGTCCCTGGCGCGTTCTTCTCTCCGGCGCTCAGCTCCAGCTCGTTTCGGAAAAGGCAAGCGCGCTGCCGCAGTATTCGTTCTTTGTCCGCTCGTCAGAAGTTTCTCCACCACGGTAGTGTTAGTCAATTGTCAGTTGGGCGGCTCGTCCTCGTTCTCGTCGTCGTCCTCGATTTTCCGCTTACTTTCGAGGGACGAGAACGAGGACGACGACGAGGAGGGTTGACAAACTGACAATGTCCGAACACTTCTCCACCACCGGGCCGGTGAAAAACCGCGCTCGACATCCTCGGCTCAGCCGATACGCTCCCCGAAGCGTTTTGGCCTAACGAATTAATGGAGTTTCCCAAAGCAGAGATCGAAGCCCTCTGGTGCCCCTGGCGGGTGGAGTACTTCGAGCTGGAAGATCGCAACCCAAATTTCCTCTCCGAGGCAGCGCAGACGAGCGACGATGCCGGACATCTCGTTATCGCCCGCCGGAAAAACGCTTTTCTGATGATGAACCGCTACCCTTACTCCGTTGGCCACCTCATGGTTGTGCCTTACCGAAAGACAGCGGAGTTGTCTTCGTTAGGCGAAAACGAAGTCTTGGAACTTTGGAGTCTGGCGGTTCATGCGCAGCGGCTGCTGGAGGCGACGATGAAGGCGCAGGGCTTCAATCTCGGCCTCAATCTCGGCACGGCGGCCGGCGCCGGAGTCGATGATCACCTCCATTTGCACGTTGTTCCGCGATGGTCGGGTGACACCAATTTCATGCCGGTTCTGGGCCGGACCCGTTTGCTTTCCGAGGGATTGCAAACGCTTTATGAGAAGCTAATGGACGCGCAGAGTCGTCTCGCGAGCTGAATTTATGCCGACTGATTCAACCAAGCCGACCTGGATCGAACCACCGCCGCCGAAACCTGGAGGAATGGGCTGTTTCGCAAAAGGTTGTTTGGTCCTCGTCGCTTTGGGAGTATTGACCCTCCTCTTTTTTGGGATCGCGAGTTATTTCCTGTATTCGCGCGGATCGAAACCGACTGTGTTACCGGTTGAAGAGCTCCCACCGGCAGAGATCGCCAATGTCCAGCAACGCGTCGATCAGTTTGAGGCGATGCCTCCAGCGCCGCCGCCTTCACCCACGCCGCTGGCTTCGGCCGCCCCCGATGAAACACCCGTTCCTGCGCCGGTGACACCCGCCGCCCCGGAGCGCCAGCTCGTCTTGACCGCGGACGAGATCAACGGGTTGATTTCAGCCAACAAGAAATCGCGTGGGCACGCCTATGTCTCGCTCAGCGGAAACACCGCTCATATACAGATAAGCATTCCTTCCGATAAAGTGCCGGGTTTTCCCCCGGGGTATTTGAATGGAAGTTTCACGATCACGACAAACGGGCCGACTCCGATTAGCGCTTTGCAGATTTCAAAAATTCAGGCGAACGGATTTCCGATGCCCTCCGGGGTTCTCTCGATGAGTTATCGCGGACGTCCTATTCTCAGTTACGCGATGGACGAGGCTGCGCCATACAATGTCAGCACCGCGGAAATCCGCGATGGCGCTGTCATTTTGCATTAGTCATTCCGAGCGCAGAATGGCGCCGGGTTCTCGGCCCGAATGACGTTAAGGCTTGATGATTTCGCGCACGAAGACGTTGAGTTGACCGTCGGATTGGCGGCGAACCTCAGTGATCTCGTAGGGCCTTGCGTCGTCGCGGCTCACTGTGGAACCGGGGTTGGGAAGCGCCGCGCCGGCTGGATAATCGACGATAACCCTGAGATTGCGCGCCAGCCCGCCGGATTGACCGCTCATGGGGCGAAGAACAGCACGATTCGCATCCGCAAAATTAACTACGAACTGCCCTCTCAAATAGACGCGCTCGCCCCGCGTGCCATTGTTTGCTACCTCCTGGAGCCCCGCCGTGTCAAGGACCCGGCCAGCCGGCACCGCACCCGGTGCGAAAGTTTTCCAAGTAGCACCTGTGGTGGAGGTGAGCGCGACGGCCGGAGACGCGGCTGTTACCGGCAACGCGCGCATGATCCTGGGCGCGCCGGAAGGAGAAGCCGCAGCGAGGGACGCTGTCTCGTTGGGCGAAGCGTTGGAGTCGGTCACCGGCTGGGCGCGAAGCGCTTTGAGTGGCGTGGAAGCAGCGCGGGCGACGGCAACCTTCTCGCCTGAGTTCAACAAAGACGTCTTGTGTCTGGCCCGGAGCGGCGGCGGGGCGGGCTCTTCAGGGAGCGGCATGGCAGGTTCCACCCGGACGAGCGCATCTTCCGGCGGCGGAGCCGCTTTGACTGGAGGAAGGCCGACGATCGGCAGCGTGCTGGTGGCCGGTGCGAGGCGCGACCGATAATCGTTGTAGCGGTTCTCGACCGTCCGGCGCGTGTTGGATTTGAAGATCGGCCAGCCCGCCGTCAGGTTGAGATCTGTCGGTGGCTCCAGGCTGAAAGTCCCTGTCCCGCGGGTCACCGCGTAACTTCCGTAAAGCAGCGGCATTACCGTGATCAGGACGCGACCATCCGGCAGCCGCTCCGCGTGAATCACTGCCGAGAGATCGTGACTCCGCTCGAGGTTGACGTCCATTCCCATAACCAGTCGCTCCTGAAGAAGTTTCGCGTCATGCTCATTCGCTGTCGTGAAGACGTGCTCCATGATCAGTTCGGGTTGCTCGACCGCCCGCGCCAGGGCCACCGCGCCCGAGACAAAAACATCATCCTGCGTCAACTGTCGCGCACCGATAATGTTGAAACGGCCAACCACGTAGGTGACGAGGCCGTGCACCTGCTGGAAGTTTCGAATGAAATTCCGTGCCAGCTCCGCGTCTTTCCGGGCCAGCTCTGCCGGGCCCATCGATCGATAGCGCTGATAGAGTTGCCGGGGACTGAGAAACTCGCCCGCCGGGGCTGCGGTCAAAGCAAATCGTTTCGGCGGCTCGATTTTGTGGAGCTTCTGCAGGATTCGATAACTCTCCGGTCGTTCGGGTTGCCCGACGACGTAAAAGCTCCCCAGCCAGGCCGCGATGGCGACGCCGCTCAGGAGAAGAATCGCCACCGTCCAGGCGAAGAAATTGGTCTTCTTGTGCTCAAAACCGCGGGGATCATCAGCGCGAAAAAGGTCCGGTTCCATGCCTGGGACGCCAACCGTCGTCCGCGATCTCTCCTAGGCCGGGCGGACCGGTTCGAACGAAGTCCCGCAGCCGCAGGTCCGTGCCGCGTTGGGATTGACGATGCGAAAGCCGCTGCCGGTTAGTCCATCCTCGAAATCGAGGGTGGCGTCGCGCAGGAAGTTCGCACTCTCGGCGTCGATCAAAAATTGCACTTCATCGCGCGCCACCACAGCGTCGCCCTCGTGGCGTTGGTCGAGCGACATCTCGTATTGCAGCCCCGAGCACCCGCCCTTGGCCACTTGCACGCGCAGGCCCTTGCCGGTGGGCGCAGGCTGTTCCGCGAGGAGCAGACGGAGGTGATTGACCGCGTTGTCGGTGACGTGAATCATCCTGCGAAAGGCTATCGCGAGCGAGGCGCAAGTCAACCGGGTCGGGAGTGCGGAGAAAGGGCCCAAGGCCAGTCGCTCGTTAGGCCAGGTTGGAGTGAGACCGGCTCCCCGAGCGGGGTCGTGGAATATTTGAGCTTCATGATCCCTCTCTTCTCAGTAAGACTTACTCCGCTCCGTGCGTTGTCATGTTTAATCCGATCAAGCGCTACACCCATTGGCTCCATACCCGCTGGCCCGCCGGTGTGGTCGAGAAATTGCCGGAATCGGGGGAGTTCGGTGTCACCAATATCCCCGGGGTGCGGATTGTAGGCGATCTCACCGGCATTCCGCTCCTGAAATTTTCTTCCAAGACCGGCGCGGAAGCGGTGCGCGCGATTTTGGCGGAGCCGGATTTTGTAGCTGGAGGCGCGATCGCCGGCTAGGCCCGACCGGAGCTCGGAAAGGCGGGGATTAACGATCCCGGCGACAGCTGATGAAATGCTCGATCTCGCGATCATCGGCGGCGGCGTCTCAGGTGTCTCGGCGGCGATCGAGGCGCAGAAAGCCGGCTCCGAGTTTCAAGATCTTTGAGGCGACGCAGCCATTTTCGACGGTCGCCAATTTTCCCAGGGCGAAACCGATCTACACTTACCCGACAGAATTGAAACTCGATGGCGGACTGCAATTCACGACCGACGTAAAGGAGGCGTTGCTCGAGGAGATGGAGGCGCAGCGCAAGGCGGCCGGAATCGAATTCACCGAGGCGCGGATCGAGCGGCTCGAAGCGCGCGGGAAAGGAAATTCTGCTCCATCACGGCGACAAGGCGAAGACGATCACGCGCGCGCGGCGGGTCATCGTGGCGATCGGGCGGAGCGGCAATCATCGCCGGCTCGGATGCCCGGGCGAAGATCTCGATAAGGTCTATAACCGGCTCTACGATCCGAAGGATTTCAGCGGCAAGAATGTGCTCGTCGTCGGCGGTGGCGACAGTGCGCTGGAATCCGCGATCGCGCTGGCCGGGTCCGGCGCGAAAGTCACGGTGAGCTATCGCAAGCCGGAGTTCGCGCGTCCCAAACCGGAGAATGTAGAGAAGCTGAAAATGCTGGAGCACGATCCGAAAGCGAACGTGCAGGTGGAGCGGCCAAGCTCGGACCGGGTGACGACGGCGTTCTCGAGCGAGATGATGAAGAACGCGCCGCCCGGCTCCGTTACTCTGGCGCTGGCCACGACCGTCACCCGGAATCGAGCCGGACAAGGTGACGCTGAAGAAGGCAAGACGGGAGCGAAGTGATCTTGCCTAACGACGATCGTCTTTTCCATGATCGGTCGCGAAGCGCCGCTCGATTTTTTCCGGCGCAGCGGATTGCATGTGCGCGGCGATTGGCGCCCTATCACATGGATCAGTTGCATTTCCTTCCTTCTCTTCTGCGTCGTGCTCTATCATTGGAAGAGCAACCATCCGCAGGAGTTCCCGGTGCAGCGCTGGGCGAGTCAGGCGCAGGCCTTTCCCTACAACGTCCCGCAAGCGATCAACGCGGCCGGCGGTAAGATCGCGGAGTGGTCAAACCGCGAGACCAACCTCCTCTATACGATCAAGCGCGGGCTCGGGAATCCCTCCTTTTATTACACTCTCGCTTACTGCACCTGCGTGCTGATCTTTGGCATCCGGCGTATCCGGCGGCGGCGCACGCCTTACGTGAAATGGCAGACGATCGTGCTCATCTGCTCGCAGTGGATTCCGCTCTTCATCCTGCCCGAGCTCATCCTCCCCTGGATGGGGCACAACGGATATTTCGAGCCCGGGCCATCCGTTGCGCTGGCTGGCCGATCAGTTGTTTGAAAGCTATGACGGCTCGTTAGGCCACGAGCGCGCCTACTGGCGGGCTTACGGTTTCATTCTCGCTTTCCCTCTCAACGTCTACAACGTCTTTACCGATCATCCGATGTGGCTCTGGCTCGGCATTTCTTTCCTCCAGACGTTCGTCATCATCCCGCTGATCATTTTCCGCTGGGGCAAGGGCGCCTACTGCGGCTGGATCTGCTCCTGCGGCGCGCTCGCCGAGACGATGGGCGACACACAGCGCACCAAGATGCCGCATGGCCCGTTCTGGAATCGGGTCAACATGGTCGGACAAGCTGTCGCTCCTTTTTGCCTTTGCCATCCTCGGCTTGCGCATCGCCGGCTGGGCGCTCGGCGAAGAGTCGTGGCCGACCCATTGGTATCACAAGCTTTTCGAGGGCATTCCGTTCCTCAACTACGCCTGGAGTGTCGATATCTTTATGGCCGGCATCCTTGGGGTCGGACTTTACTTCTGGTTCAGCGGCCGGGTCTGGTGCCGCTTTGCCTGTCCGCTCGCCGCGCTCATGCACATCTACACGCGCTTTTCTCGTTACCGGATTTTCTCCGACAAACACAAATGCATTTCCTGCAATGTCTGCACCTCGGTCTGTCATCAGGGAATCGACATCATGAACTTCGCCAACAAAGGCCTGCCGATGGAAGACCCGGAGTGCGTCCGCTGCTCCGCCTGCGTCCAGCAATGCCCGACCGGCGTCCTGTCCTTTGGCCGCTACGACGGAGAGAGAATATTGTTCTCGACCGGCTGCCGGCTTCGCCCGTGTTGATGCGGGAGGAGAGGGGTTAGAAAGGCAATGCTCCGGGGGGCGCGGGCGCCCCGGCCGCTGTGTCACGCGCCTCGCGGGACACACGCTGGGCTCGCGGAGCTTCTTGGCGAGGCGCCAAGAAAAGCGGGCGGGGCGCCCGCGCTCCCCGGAAGCCTGCACGGCGCGTAGCTATTTCTTATCGTAGCCTTTCCAGATGTTGCTTCCCTTCACGTCACTTGTGAGGTCCTTCTCCGTTGTTTGGCGCATCGGGATAACAGGTTTTGCTTTGCATTTGTGACTTCTGGAGACGGCGACGCGCGGAGGCACCTTGCATTAGGTTTGCTTTCGACGTCGGGACGAGAAAGGCTATTTGCTCGCCTCGTTCAAAACGGCATCCCGTGGACGGAGCAAGCTGATCTCGCGTGATGTTGTTGGTCGATCATCGCAGTTCAGCTTTAAGAACCGACCTTTCGGGCGCGAGGCTCTGCGGAGCAGAGCATTTTTGCCTGGCCCATCCGGTCTTGCCCGACCACAATATGGTGGGGTTTCGCATTCAAGCGATCCCCAAATCTTGTGGCGGAGTTTGTCGAAACCTCCCGAGATAATACTTGTTCCGCACCGGTTTCTGCCTATCTTTTTGGGTCGAAATTTCGACCGCATTTCTATGCTTCAGACCAAAGACGAAACCACCGTTTCCAGCCCGCCATCCGAACGCCCCGCGGGCATCAGCGAAAACCAAAAATACAACGCCGCCCAAATCGATAAACTCGAGGGTCTTGAGGCGGTCCGGAAACGTCCGGGAATGTATATCGGCGACCCGGACGAACGCGGGTTGCACCACTGCGTTTTCGAGGTGCTCGACAACTCAATTGACGAACATCTTGCCGGTTATTGCAGCAGGATCGATGTCTCGATCCACGTCGATGGCTCGGTTTCGGTGCGCGACAACGGTCGGGGCATTCCGGTCGACATGCACCCGAAGTTCAAGATGCCGGCCGTCGAGCTCGTCCTGACCAATCTGCATGCGGGCGGAAAGTTTGGGCAGGGCGCATACAAGTATTCCGGCGGTCTGCACGGCGTGGGTGCGAAATGCGTTAACGCGCTCTCCGATTGGTTCAAAGTCGAAGTCTCACGCGACGCAAAAGTCTATCACATGGCCTTTGAACGCGGGAAGACGACGGAGAAACTAAGCGTCATCGGCGAGTTGAAGAACAAGAAAACGACCGGCACGCTGATCACTTTTCTTCCTGATCCGACGATCTTCACGATTACAACCGAGTTCAAGTTTGAGCGCCTGGCGAGTCGCTTGCGTGAACTGGCGTTTTTGAATCCCGGGCTTGATATCACCCTGCAGGACGAACGGACCGAGCCGACGAAAAAGGAGACGTTTCTTTACAAGCACGGGATTGAAGAATTCGTAAAGCAATTGGGCGAAAACAAAAACGTTATCCATCCCAAACCGGTCGTGATCTCGCGGCAGCGTGACGAAGTGTTTGTCGACGTCGTTTTGCAATATAACGACAGTTATAACGACCAGATTTTGCCCTTCGCTAATTCGATTCCGAATCCGGATGGGGGCACCCATCTGACCGGATTCCGCACTGCTCTGACGAAGGCGGTCAACCAATACGCGAAGACGAACAGCCTTGTGAAAGAGAAGGACCCGGCGATTTCGGGCGATGACGTGCGTGAAGGACTGATCTGCGTCCTCAGCATTAAACTGCCGAACCCGCGCTTCGAATCGCAAACCAAAGTGAAACTGGTCAACACCGAGATCGACGGCGTCGTCAACTCGGTCGTCTACGACGGATTGATGACTTATTTCGATCAGAATCCGCCGGTGGCGAAAAAGATCTTTGACAAGGTGTTGACCGCGGCCCGCGCCCGCGAGGCGGCCCGCAAAGCCCGCGAGACGATTCGCAAAGGCGCGCTCACCGGCGGCGGTTTGCCGGGCAAACTGGCCGACTGTTCCGAGCGCGACCCAGAGCTGACCGAGCTGTATATTGTCGAGGGCGATTCCGCCGGCGGCTCCGCCAAACAAGGTCGCGACCGCCGCTACCAGGCGATTCTTCCGATTCGAGGCAAGTTGATCAACGTCGAGAAAGCGCGCCTCGATCAGGCACTGAAGAATACGGAGATTCAGTCGATGATCACGGCAATCGGGACCGGCATCGGCAAGCCGAAGGAAGAAGCAACAACCAAAGAAGAGGGAACCTTCGACATCAGCAAACTGCGCTACGGCCGGATTATCATCATGACCGATGCCGACGTTGACGGATCGCACATTCGCGTCCTCCTCCTGACTTTTTTCTACCGGCAGATGACAGAGTTGGTGCGCGCTGGAAAAATCTACATCGCGCAGCCGCCGCTCTATCAGATCAAGCGGAAGAAGCGTGAGGAATATGTCGATGACGACATCCAGTTGAACCGGATTTTGATCTCGTTAGGCGCGGAGGACGTGCGCCTGAAGAATTTGGCGGACAACAAGGAGCTGACCACCGCGCAGTTGAAAGACATCCTCGATCAACTCGAGAAACTGGCCAAGCTGAGCGAATCGGTCCGCCGGCATGGCGGCGATTTTGAGGACGTCCTCAATCATCGGGACACGAAAACCGACAAGCTGCCGGCCTACCTCGTGAAGGTGCGCGACGGCAACGACGAGTCGGTTCACTATTTCCACGACGAGCGCGCGGTGCGGAAATTTCACGAGGACAACCTGGACCTTAATCTTTTCGACGTGGAGATGGGGCAGGAATTACTGCCTCTGGTCAATGGCCCGGCGAAGAGCAATGGGAATCGCCGGCGCGGGAAGCTGGTGGAGTTGCACGAAGCGACCACGATTCACAAACTGATCAGTGAGCTGGCCCGCAAAGGACTGAAAGTTGATCACTACGCCGCGGCCGACAGGCCGATCTTTGAATTGATCGAAGGAGAAGGGGAGCGGGCTGTTTCCCATCCGGTTTTCTCCATCCCGGAGATCCTGGAAAAGATCATGGAGATCGGGCGACGCGGGGTGCAGATCAAGCGCTTCAAAGGCCTCGGAGAAATGAATGCGAAGGAGTTGTTCAACACCACAATGGATCCGGAGAAACGTAAACTGTTGAAGGTCGATCTGAACGACGACAACGCGGTCGAAGCCGATCAGATGTTCTCCAAGTTGATGGGCGATATCGTTGAACCGCGCCGCCAATACATCGAGGACAATGCGCTCAACGTGCGCAACCTCGATGTTTAGACAGGATTAACAGGATTTATTGGATTGAATTTGGATGAGGATTACGAGATCACTGAAAAAGTGATCGGTCTGGCGATGAAAGTTCATCGCACACTCGGACCGGGATTTCTCGAATCGGTGTATCTCAACGCGCTTCTCTCTGAGCTACGTCACGCCGGTATGAAGACTGATGTCGGTCAGCGGATCAAGGTTCACTACGGCAATGTGATCGTCGGTGACTTTATTGCAGACTTGGTGGTGGAAGATGGATTGCTCTGCGAGCTGAAAGCAATCTCGAGCTTAACGAAATCCGACGAAGTGCAACTGGTGAATTATCTGACTGCGACGAGTCGAGACTTTGGACTTCTTGTAAATTTCGGCGCTTTAAGCCTGCGATTTAAGCGTAAATATCGGCGCTCGGCCATTGCTCCGGGAACGGCGAATCTACACGGTCGCCCCACAATTCCTGTTCATCCCGTTAATCCTGTCTGACCCATGGGTGGATTGTTTCACAAGCTGCGACACCCGCGGCGTTGCTACGTCGTCTGCGCGATCGCCCGTTCCGGGAGCAATCTGTTTACCGACGGTCTGCACGCGACGCGGCGGGCGGGTCGGCCCAAACAGTTTTTTTTGCCCAAATACGAACCCGAATATGCGGCCAAAAGCAGCCTCAATGTCAATGATTTCGCTGGCTATGTCCGCGGCATCATCCCGGCGACAGCCACCTCGAACGAAGTGTTCGGGTTCAAGTTAATGGGCTGGTATTTGCAGGACTTTCTCGGGCGGCTGCGCGAGACTCGGGCCTTTGGCGGCGGGTCTCCGGTCGAGGATCTCGAAATGCTGCGCAATGCTTTTCCTCAGCTGCAATTTGTTCAAATCGTCAGGCACAACAAGGTGCGTCAGGCCGTTTCCAAAGCCCGCGCCGCACAAACCGGACTTTGGAAAATCCAAGAGGGCAATTCCGCCTCCGGCGAAGCGCGCTTCGACCCCGATTTGATTGCGAACTGTCTCGAGGACACGCGTCGCGAGGAACTCATTTGGAGCCGTTTTTTTGACCGGATCGGTGTCCAGCCCTTTCCGGTCAAGTATGAAGATTTGTCCGCGAATTACGCCGGCACGATCGCGGCGGTGCTCGAGTTCCTCAAAATTCGGGCGCCAAAGCGTTCGCGTCTCCGGCCGGTCACAGTCCGGCAAACAGATGTCCTTTCGCGGGAATGGGAGGAGCGCTTTCTCACTCTTTCCGCGCCTAACGAACCTGTCTCTTCCTGATTCATGTATAACGCCAACGAAAAAGTAGAACCCATCAACGTCGCCGAAGAGGTTTCGCGGTCTTTCCTCGATTACTCGATGTCGGTCATCATCTCGCGCGCTCTGCCCGATGCCCGTGATGGGTTGAAGCCGTCGCAGCGCCGCATCCTCTACGCGATGCATGACCTCTCTCTCTTCCCCAACCGGCAGCATCGAAAATGCGCCAAGATTTGCGGAGATACGAGCGGTAACTATCACCCGCACGGCGAGGCGGTGATTTATCCGACGCTTGTCCACATGGCGCAGCCGTGGGCGATGCGCGAAACCCTCGTGAACGGCCAGGGCAACTTTGGCTCGGTCGAAGGCGATCCCCCCGCCGCGATGCGTTACACGGAGGCGCGCATGACCCATCTCGGCGCTGCGCTCATGACCGACATGGACAAGGAGACGGTCGATTTCGTGCCTAACTATGACGAGACCCGGACGGAGCCGACGGTTTTCCCGGCTGCTTTTCCGAACCTCCTCGTCAACGGCGGCACCGGAATCGCGGTCGGGATGGCGACGAACATGCCACCGCACAATCTCGGTGAAGTGATCGACGGCATTTGCGCGCAGATCGATGACCCGGAGATCACGATCGAAGGGTTGATGAAATTCGTGAAAGGGCCGGACTTTCCAACCGGTTGCGCGATCTGCGGAGTCGCCGGCGTCCGGCAATACATCGAGACCGGGCGCGGCAGTATGAAAGTGCGGGGCAAGGCAGGGGTCGAGGAACTCAAAGGCCATCGCGAACAAATCGTTATCACGGAAATTCCCTATAACGTGAATCGCGCCACGCTCGTCGAGCGGATCGCGTCGCTCGTGAACGACAAAGTATTAACCGACATCACTGCGATTCGCGACGAGTCGGATGAGAACACACGCGTGGTCATCGAACTGAAGCGCGATGCGCTGCCGAAAGTCGTGATCAACAATCTCTACAAGCACACCGCGCTGGAGTCTTCCTTCGCGGTCAACATGCTCGCGATCGATCACGGAAAGCCGAAACTGCTCTCCCTAAAGGAAGCGAACCAGGCCTTCATCGAGCATCGGCGCGAGGTCGTTTTGCGCCGGACCCGCTATGAACTACGGAAAGCCGAGGAGCGCGCCGAGACCCTCGAAGGCTACCTCATCGCGCTCGCAAATCTCGACGAATTCATTCGCATTATTCGCGGCTCCGCGAATCGCGATGAAGCGCGCGTCAAACTGCTCGCCTTCGAATTTACTCGTCGGCAGGTCGAACAGATCGGCGTCCTGATTCGAAACGAAGCGCGCCTCACAGACGGCCGCTACGCTTTCAGCGAACATCAGACGAATCAAATTCTCGACCTCCGGCTCTATCAATTGACCGGGCTGGAGCGGGAGAAAATCATCAACGAATACAAGGAGTTGATCGAAACGATCAAAGACTTGCGCGACATCCTCGCGAAAGAGTTGCGGGTTTTTCAGATCGTCAAGAAAGAGCTGCGCGAGATTCAACAGAAATACGCCGGACCTCGTTTGACCCAGCTTGTGCCCGACGAAGGCGAAATCAACATGGAGGATCTCATCGCCAACGAAGGGACCATCATCAGCATCACGCACGGTGGTTTCATTAAGCGGACTGCGGTGAGCGCTTTCCGGGCGCAGCGCCGCGGCGGAAAAGGCGTCATCGGCATGACCACGAGAGAGGGCGCGACCCAGGAGGATGAGGGCGATTTCATCGAGCATCTCTTCACCGCCACAACCCACGATTACCTGATGTTTTTTACGGAATCGGGGCGCTGCTATGTCGAGAAGGTTTACGAGATTCCGGAGATGGGGCGGGCCTCCAAAGGCCGCTCGATAGCCAATCTCCTCGAGCTCCGGTCCGGCGAGAAAATCGCCGCCACCATTCGCATCCAGTCGAAGCGCAGTGGAACGGGCCCAAACGTGGTTGACGAAACTTGGGACGAAAACCTGCATATTGTTTTCGCGACCCGGAGCGGGATCGTCAAGAAATCGAACCTTTCGGATTATTGCAATGTTCGTAAAGGCGGCATTATCGCGATCAATATCGAGGAGGACGATTGTCTGATCGACGCTGTTCTAACGAGCGGCGACAACGAGATCGTCGTCATCACGACCGAGGGGATGAGCTTGCGCTTCCACGAGGATCAATTGCGCGATCAGGGCCGCAATACGGTTGGCGTTTGGGGCATTCGGCCGGTAAAGGGTGACCATGTTGTGGCGATCGCCCTCGTCAACAACGAGGCGATGCTTCTCGTCGCGGGCGAAAACGGTGTCGGCAAGCGAACGGCGTTCGACAATTACCGCACGCAGAAGCGCGGCGGCAAAGGGATCATCACAATGAAGACCGGCGATAAGACTGGACGCGTTGTTGGTGCGCTGACTGTGACCGAGAAGGACGAGCTCATGCTCATAACGACCAAAGGTCAAATGGTGCGGACGCGTATCTCGGAGATTCGGGCCGTCGGCCGAAACACCATGGGTGTGAAATTAATGGACCTGCGTGGAACGGAAAAGCTCCAGGCTATCGCGCCGGTCGTTAGTCAGGCGATCGAAGAGGAAGCTGAAGTGGTCTAACGGCGGGTCTGTCGCCCGCAACGATTTCATAAGACCTGTTGTCCGCAAGATAATCTGGCGGATCCTCACTCTCTGCGTTCGACACGGCAGCTAAGGAAAAGGGAGACGCCTCTGCGTCTCCCTTCCCTAACAATTTGGCATCTTCCGCCTAATAGCCGCCCGTGCTCTGTCGTGTTACTGTGGTGCTGGTACTCGTCGGAGTACGTGTTACGGCTGACTCCGTATGGGTGGTTGTGGTCGTGCTCGCGGGTTCCTTAACAACGGTCGTGCAGGACGACAAGGCCATCACGCAGGCTGGGATCACTGAGATCGAGAGAATAAGTTTTTTCATAGTAAGTTTCATGCTCACAAAGGATTCGCCGCCGATTGGGTCCGCGGATGGGGCTGGGAGCGAGTTTTTTCAGGCGCGTGCGATCGGGATTTCGCGCCCCGTGCTGCTCGAAAGATAAATCGCGTCGAGTATTTCCATAAGGTAGACCGCCTGCCGGGCGTTATTGATCGGAGCCGCTCTGCCCGCAACTGCATCGACGAAATTTTGCATCTGTAACTCAAAGGAGTCCGCGTCGTCGCGCGGCTGGAGCGGTCGGTCGACCAGCGTTCCCTTCCGATCAAGAAAGAGCGTGAGCGGCTTTAGCCTAATGCTCGCTTTGCTTCCGTAGATCGTGCAATTATTCAGTTCGCGGCCGAAAATCGAGCCCTCTGGAATCTCATCCGTTAGGTTGCCAGCCCAGGAAGTCTTTAGTTGCACCACCGCGCCGTTCTCAAAGCGAATAAAAGCGAAGGCTGCGTCCTCGACGTCGAAAATCGGCGTTTCCACCAGGTGCTTGAAGTTTTGAAATACTGCGGCCGCAACCGAAATGGGGCGCGGCGTTCCCATTAAATACCAGGCGGAATCCAGCGCATGGACGCCGATGTCGATCAACGCGCCGCCACCGGAGCGCTTTTTATCCGTGAACCAACCACCAAGTCCAGATGGAATCCCTCGCGACCGTACCCAGACGGCCTCTGCGAAGTAAATAGCCCCGAGTTCGTCCCGCGAAATCAAATCATGGGCCATTCGCATCGCGGGCGTGAAACGAAATTGCCGCCCAAAAAAATAGATCAGCTCGCGTTTTTCCGCTTCTTCCCGCAGGACCCGCATCTCGGCGCTGTTCAAGGTCGGCGGTTTTTCACAAAGCACATGTTTTTTGGCGCGAAGCGCAGCGAGCGCCGCGGGGAAATGCAGATGATTCGGGAGACAGATGACGACTGCAGCCACCTTCGGGTCGCCTAACAAGTCACCGTAATCCTGGTAGATCTTCTTTGGCGAATAAGTCCGGCTGAATTCCGCCGTCCGTTCCTTGTCAGGCTCGGCCAATGCTTCGATGACCGCCGTTTTGCCCGCGCGGATGGCGCGAGCGTGTTGCTGGCCCGGCCAACCCGCTCCGATGATCCCGATTCGCAGCTTCGTCGTCACGGCCGAACGAAAACTCAATCGATCGTTTTGGCGCGCAATTTCTTAAGCTGGGAACGTTTTCTTTTCGTTTCGAGAATTCTTCGCTTCAAGCGCGGCGGACGAGGGGAATTTCGGCGCCGAACCTTCGCCGCTGCGGCCCGCTTCTCTTCCCGAACTTCCGTGGTCCGACGCTCAATCGCTTCGAGCAACCGCTCGCGCGCCAATTGCCGGTTGCGCATTTGCGAACGCGAATCCTGCACCGTCACGCTGAGACCGGTGGGACAATGGCGCAGGGTGACAGCGGTGGACACCTTATTAACGTTCTGGCCGCCCGGGCCGGATGAACGAGCGAATGACTCTTCCAATTCATTTTCAGGCAGGCCCTTCACAATTGCCCAGCTTTTGCGCTGAGCAGCATCCTGTCAACGTCTGTGGTCATACTCCCTGAGCCAATCTGAAACGGCGCGGAGCAAAGTTCTGTCAGAAAGCTAGTTTACCAGGCGATCATTTGAGTCAGTGGCACTCGGGGTCCGCAAAAATACGCGCGCCTTCCGCCCTTGGGTCGAATATATCTTGTTGGGATGCATACTCTATCAAATGCCGGAAGGGATTAGTTTGAATATCTCGCGGCGCAGTCGCGTCTCTCGTTTCAACTCAATGTCATACCTGAAAATGAAAACAAAACTTCCTGCCATTGCTCTCGCAGCACTGCTTTTCGCCGGTTTGCCGCTGGCTTCCTCTTCTGCATACGTCGCTGTCTCGGTCGGGATCGCTCCGCCAGCGATCCCTTACTACGAACAGCCGCTCTGCCCGGCCCCGGGCTACATTTGGACGCCCGGCTATTGGAACTGGGCTGATTTCGGTTATTACTGGGTTCCAGGCGTCTGGGTCGCTCCACCGCGGATCGGCTTCCTCTGGACGCCCGGCTACTGGGGCTACTACAACGGTCTCTATAGATTCAATCAGGGATACTGGGGCCCGACCGTCGGATTCTACGGCGGGATCAACTATGGCTTTGGCTATGGGGGTCGCGGCTACTACGGCGGCGAATGGAGGGGCAACACCTTCCGTTACAACACCGCTGTGACCCGGGTGAACCCAAAGGTGATTCATAATACCTACGTCAACAGAAATGTCGTGACGAATACCGGCAGTCGCGCCGGCTTTAACGGACCGGGCGGAGCAAAAGCCAAGCCTACCTCGCGAGAACAAGCCGCAGCAAAAGCGAAGCACATTCCGCCAACCTCTACGCAGCGGTCACGGGTCGAGGCGGCGAAAAAAGATCCGGCGCTACACGCCAAGAACAACAAAGGCAAACCCAACGCCGAAGCGGTCAGGACGCTCGACCGCAATAACGGGCGGCAGGCGGCTCAGAAGCAGTCTGGTGCTGGCCAGCATGCTGGTGCTCAAGAGCAGGCGCGTCGTGCGAAGGGCGCCGGTTCTGAAAAGGCCAAGGGCGGAGTCGCCCAGAAAGCGAATCGTTCGCAACCGGCAGCCCCGCATACCGCTCAATCGGCGCAGACAAGAAAAAGCAGCCAGACCAGCAAAAAGGCCGCCGCCCCGCAGGCGTCGCGACATGTCCAACCAGTATCGCATCGGCCGCCCGAGAGAGCCCATCAAGCACCGCAGACGGCGCGACATGTCCAACCGGCCTCGCATCGACCGCCGGTGAGAGCCCATCAGGCGCCGCCGCCCGCAGCGAGGCGTGGCGCCCCAGCCCATACCGAGCAGTCCGGCAAAAAGAAAAAGAAGAAGCACGGGGAAGACGGGCCGGACGGACGCTAACAGGGCAAGCGCCAACGAGGCGCCCTTCCGGTTGGTTGGGAGATGCCCTCAGCCCGATGCTTCCCGTGCCGGGTTTTTGTATTTTGGCTTCCTCTGGGTTCGGACAAAAGGAGTGTAACTAGGATTTACCTTGCCCTTCTGTGAAACTGGGGCGTTCAGAAATCAGAAAACTCGACGGCATTGCAATACCGGATTCGGTTTTTGGCGGCGCGTTCACGGCCAGTCCGCCAGGCGCGCGCAAAGACTCCAAGGTGGTCGGCCCGTTGTTCGCCGGCGCCGGGTTTGGGACCGTGTGATCGTGCCTAGAGTCTGCCGGATACGGCGAGAACTATTAAGATCAGAAGGACCAATCCAATCCCTCCAACCGGATAGTAGCCCCAACCGGAGCTATAGGGCCAGGCAGGGAAGGCGCCGATCAAGAGAAGGACCAGGACAAGTATAAGAATCGTTCGCATCGTTGTTCTCGGTTAACTGCAGCCGCGCAGAAGGAAAATAATGAAAAGGATGGGTAGGGGAATACCAAGTAACCACAGCAGGATATATCCTGCTGCGCCAGCTTCCGCGATTTTGTGTCTTAGTTTCATGGTGCTTTTAGTTTTGTTTGAGGTGTTTGGCGTGAGTTCGACGTGCTTATAATGCTTGTAAGTTGATCACAGATTCGGCGAGCTTAGTTAGTTTCTTATCGGTGGCGCCTTCTTCATCAAGGGTCTTCTGGAGCATTTTCGCGCCTTGTTTGTCCCCGAGAAGCTCGGCATAGGTGCGGGCGCAACCGTAACCCGCCATCTCATAGTGCTCGACCCTTTGCGCGGCGGAAATGAGCCCGGCATCGCGTACTTCGTCATCTCCCTTGTCGTCGATCATTTCCTGGCCTTCCTTAATCAGTCCCGCCATTCCTTTGCACTGGGGCCCGCGGGTGCTCTCGTCGTGGCTCTTCAGGATTCTTTCAAGCCGCGCCGCATGTTCTTTGGTTTGGGTGAGGTGCGTATTGAAACCATCGGCCAGTTTCTTGTTTGTAGCGGCCTTGGCCATCTTCGGCAAAGCCTTGATGAGCTGATTCTCCGCGCTGTAGAGGTCTTTGAGTTCGTGAACGTAAAGGTCTTTCAATGTTTCGAGTTCCATATGCTTCGTTATCGGTCGCGGATGGGAATGCGCATGTATGGACTCAACGATTGGCCCTCAGGTTGCTGGAGTATTCTCGACTACTGATTATTCCTAGAGGGTGTCATGCACTTCTCTGAAAGAGTAGAGCGTACCGGAGCAAAAAAGGAGCGAGCGTGGGAAGGTTCCGAGGAGGTCGCCGCGGCGACCCCGCTGTTTTTTGCGCCTCGCGAAAAACCTCTGGGGGGACGCTGTGTCTGGGATGGATGCGATGAGCCCGCCACCGCGAGGTGCGTGGCACTACGGGTCGCCTCGGCGACCGCTCTCCTGATCAGTGCATCCATAGCGCATGGCACCCTTCAGACGAACGGCACGCTGCGTCGATTGAGCGAATCGAGCTGAAGCAGCTCTTGGTCATCGTGACCATAGTAATGCCGACGTTTTAAGCGACAGCGGATGTCGCCCGGTTAAAGGATCCGGGGTGCTCGACGTGTGCGGACTCGTGCCTCGCTTGAATGGAACTTTTTAATCAGGGGAAGCCTCTACAAATTTCACCTAGGCACTGATTTGCCGGCAGCCTGATGGCCCTCTGTAAACCACAAGGTATGCTGAGTTTGTGGAATCCGAGTTGCCGAATTTGTCACCCGAGGAGCGATTATATGCTCTTCGCGCCCTGGATATTTTCCACCCTTGGGAATCGATCGATGAAAAGCGCCTTTGCCGCCGGTGTGGAAACATTATCACCGGCCGGCAGATCAAGGTTCAGTGCAAGGGATGGGGCGGCAAACCCACGCGTTTGGAGTGCCCGAGCGAAGGATGCCTCGGCGTGCCTCTGGAGTGGATCATGCTGGATTCTCCGACCGAGCGAACGCCCGGTTCGCCTCCAGCAAATCAACAGACGGGCCTCCAGACCGCACCGGCCCGGATTAGCAGCCCAAAGGGCGGAACCATCTCCCCCGGCATCTTCGGGTTTTTACGCGTGCCGAGCGGACATTTCTAGGGCTGCGCTTTTGATCAATAAAGAGGCGTTTTTTCGTTTCTCTGACCGAGCCCTCGCCATTTCTGGGGAGACTCGACGCCCGCCGCCGAAACCTCTTATGCGGAAGGCGCCGATCTAAAGTTAGTTACTCAGAGCGCGCGGGCGTCGTTTCTCCCGCTCGCGCACTTTGCGCCCTCGACCGTGCCTGGCGTTGACGACGAATCGATCTGTTGCAGAAACTGAAGCTCAAGATCGCTTTTCCGCTCCTGCGCGATGTTTGGCCGACGCGCCGTTTTGAATCCGCAATAGAACCAGTCGCGTGGTGTTCCTAAGCAGCCGGGTGTTGGACAACCTGGCAGGTAAGTCCCATCCTGGTCTTGACGGATGTTAATCGTGCGTCCGCTTATCAATTTCTCGCACAGAATGCAAACACGCCGGTCGTCGAGCGAATACCATTTGCGGTAAGTGTCGCTTCCCTGCAGGACGGCCAACTTTTGTTCCGGACCGACATCTTCGTTCATCTTTACGGAACAAAGTCGGTGGCGGCCTGCGCGCAATTGGATCGCGGGTGCATCGCTCCCTCAGAAAAATTCCTAGATTCGGCGCCGACAGTTGGCACGATTGCGCAACCGAAACCTCTGGTCGACGTTGAATCATGGCTAAAGACAAACCGGGCTCCTCTGCCGGTAAGTCTTCTAACCACTTATCAAACGCTGCCCTTGCCGATCGCCAAACGGCAAAGGTAAGCAACAAACCGCGGGACCGAGGAATTGAAACTCGGAGCATCGACGAACCAATTTCGGTGGTAGGCATCGGCGCGTCGGCTGGTGGCTTGAAGGTCATCCAGAAACTGATGGCGCAACTGCCCGACGACAGCCGCCTCAGCTTTGTTGTCGTGATGCACCTGTCGCCCGAGTACGAAAGCAATCTTGCCGAAATCCTGCAGCGGGTCACGAAGATGCCGGTCATTCAGGTGACCGAAGAGGTCAGCGTGCGACCAAATCACGTCTACGTGATTCCTCCGAGCCATCATCTTGCGATGCATGACGGAAAACTCGTTTTGAGTGAGCCGCAACAGAAGTTGGGGCGTCGCGTCGCGATTGATTTGTTCTTTCGCACTCTCGCTGAACACTGGGGTCAGCGCGCTGTTTCTATCACCCTGTCGGGGGGCGATAGCGATGGAGTGATTGGCGTGAAGCACATCAAGGCACAAGGCGGCCTGACGATCGCGCAGGATCCGGGCGAAGCCGAACATGACAGCATGCCGCGCTCGGCGATCGAGACCGGGATGGTGGATTGGGTCCTTCCGGTAAGCGCGATGGCCCCGAAACTGGTCGAGTACGTCCGTAATGAGCAACGGATGAAATTGCCGCCGGAGGATGCGCCGGCCGACTTGGAGCATGACGCTGAACCAGCACCCGGCGGGCCGGTCGTGGCAGAAAAAACCAAGAGTGACCGGGATGAATCTGCCTTGCAACAAGTGCTCTCCTTTGTGCGCGACCAGACCGGACACGACTTCACACACTACAAACGGGCCACCGTATTACGTCGTATTGCGCGCCGGATGCAGGTCAACTCGCTCGATTCGGTGCCTGCCTACTTGGATTATCTGCGCAGTCATCGGGATGAGTCCCCGGCCCTGTTGCGCGATTTGCTCATTGGCGTGACGCACTTTTTTCGCGATCAAGGGGCTTTCGCCGCGCTCGAGGCCAATGTGCCACAATTATTTGCCGGGAAAAATGGCGCCGACCAGGTTCGCGTCTGGGTGGCCGGCTGTTCGACGGGGGAGGAGGCCTACACGATCGCCATGCTGCTTTGCGAACATGCGGCCAGCCTCGATCATCCTCCGTCGCTCCAGATTTTCGCGACCGACATCGACGAAAGTGCGATTGCCAACGCGCGCGAAGGGTTTTATCCCCTAACGATCGAAGCGGACGTTTCGCAGGAACGGTTGCGTCGTTTTTTCTCAAATCACAACGCTGGCTATCGGGTCAGGAAAGAGCTGCGAGAACTGATCCTGTTTGCGCCCCATGACGTCTTGCGCGATTCGCCTTTTTCCCGGCTCGATCTCGTCACCTGCCGCAATCTGCTCATTTATTTGAAGCCCGACGCGCAACATCGCGTACTCGATATTTTTCATTTCGCCCTCCGCCCGGGTGGCCTGCTCTTTCTCGGCGACTCGGAACGGATTGACGACGGACACACCCTCTTTGCGCCAATCGATAGAGAAACAGCGGATTCACGTCCGGCGGACCGTGCCGCGACCCGCGGGCGTGACGGTGTCGGTGCCGCTATCGGTTTCGCCGCGGCGGCCTTTGCCGCAGACTGTGCTGCCGCGGTCGATTGCTTCGCTCGTTTTCAGCAAGACAACCCCGTTGGCGACGCTCGCTCGCGGTGCCGCACCAGACGGCTCCCGCGCACGTTCGTTAAGCGAATTGCATCTCGCACTGGTCGAACGTTACGCGCCACCATCGGTTATCGTGGATGAGAACAACCGGATCCTCCATCTCTCGGATCAAGCCGGGCGATTCCTTCATTTTGGCGGAGGCGAGCTGTCAAAAAACCTTCTCAAGGCGGTCCTTCCCAGCTTGCGTGTCGAAACTCGGACCGCACTTTTCCGGGCCGGGCAATCCAACGAAAACGTCACAATTTCCGGGATATCGATTGAGTTGGAAGGCGAGCGGCGAATCATCAACCTGCACGTTCGCCCGGCCCACGATTCCGGCAGCGGCAACAATTACTTCCTCGTTCTCTTCGAGGAGAAACGAACGAGCGAAATCCTGCGCGCAGCGCCGGCGAGCCACGAAGACGCAGCTTCGCATCTTGACCGCGAACTGGAAGAAACACGCGCGCAATTGAGCGCCACGGTCGAGCAGTATGAGGCCTCGACCGAGGAACTGAAAGCCTCCAATGAAGAACTGCAGGCGATGAATGAAGAGTTACGCTCTGCCACTGAGGAGCTCGAGACCGGGCGCGAGGAACTGCAGTCGGTTAACGAAGAGCTCAGCACCGTCAATCAAGAGCTGAAGACGAGCGTAGAGGATCTCGCCCGGTCGAACAATGATTTGCAAAATCTCATCGCCTCGACCGACATCGGCACGATTTTTTTGAATCGCGAACTGCGGATCAAACGTTTTACGCCTCGTGTGCAGGAACTATTTAACGTCCTTGCGAGCGACGTCGGCCGACCGCTCTCCGACCTCACTCGCAGGATCGACTATGCCAGCCTGCCGAACGACGCCGAACACGTTCTCCTCGATTTGATTCCAATTGAACGGGAAGTGCGGCACGAAAGCGGCCAATATTTTCTCGTTCGGATTGTGCCCTACCGGACGCGGGAGGACAAAATCGATGGGGTGGTGCTGAACTTCGTCGATATCACGCAACGCAAAGAGGCCGAAGAAGAATTGCGGGCCGCGGCCCGGGCCCGGGACCAGCAAGCCCGGCTTTTCGATACGACCCTTTCCTCGATCGTGGATTTTGCCTACACCTTCGACCGGGAGGGACGCTTTCTTTTCGCGAACCAGCCGCTCGCAAACCTCCTCGGCCTGACTCCGGAGGCGATGGTCGGAAAGAACTTCTTCGACCTCGGGTACCCGGAAGAACTCGCCGCCAGATTGCAGGAACAAATCCGCTCGGTTTTTGAGACAAAGGAAATCATTCGCGACGAGACTCCTTTCACCAGCCCGGCTGGGAGCATGGGGTATTACAGGTACATTTTTCGGCCGGTTCTGAACACGGACGGATCGGTCGAAACAGTTGTCGGCTCGACCCGCGATCTAACCGAGCGCAAAAAAGCAGAGCAAGCCCTCGCGGAAAGCGAGACGCGTTTCCGGGAGTTCGCGGAAAACTCCGCAGCCGTTTTCTGGATCATCGATGCGGCGAGCGAAAAACTGGAATATCTCAACCCCGCCTTCGAAGACATTTGGGGCGAAATGCGGGACCTGATAATGCGTGATCTCGGGCGCTGGAAAGACCTGCTCCATCCCGACGATCGCGCTCGGGTCGCAGACTCAATGCGGCATTTGTTAAATGGAGAGAGAGCAACGATCGAATACCGAATCGTTCGGCCTAATGACGGTGAGATACGCTGGATTCGCGACACAGGCTTTCCCATCTACGACGAGAAGGGCGCCCTCACCCGGGTGGCTGGAGTGGCGCGGGATGTGACGGCGGAGAAGGAAAGCGAGAATGAGTTGCTTGTTACTCAGCAACGTTACCGCCTGCTCGTCGAAGGAGCCCCGGAGTACGCCATGCTCATCATCGAACTGGACAATCGCATCTCCTATTGGAGCGCGGGAGCGGAACGAATTTTCGGATGGACCGTCGAGGAAGCCGTCGGACAACCTGGCACTCTAATTTTCACTCCGGAGGACCGGGCGGAGGGCCGGGAGACAAAAGAAATCGAAATCGCCGCGCGCGACGGTGTCGCGAGCGATCGTCGCTGGCACTTGCGCAAGGACGGTTCGCGCGTCTGGGTGGATGGAGTCATGCGCCGGCTGGTTGATGACAACGGAACTCTGTGCGGCTTCGCCAAAATAGCCCGCGACGCCACTGAGCGGCGAGAAGCGGAGGAAAAACTAAAGGAATCTTATCTTGACCTCGAACGTCGAGTAGCGAAACGAACGGCTGACTTAACCGCAACGAATCGAAAGCTGCAGGGGGAAATTGAACGGCGAGTGAAGCTCGAACAGGAAATCCTCCAGATCAGCGAGCGCGAACAGCGGCGTATCGGCCAGGATTTGCACGACAGTCTCTGCCAGGAACTAACCGCCGCGGCGTTTTTTCTGCAATCAACTGCCAAAAAACTTGGGCCCACCCGCCGAACGGGATCGGCTGCCCTGACCGAAGCAGCGCAGATCGTGAATGCGAATGTGGGACTGGCCCGCGATCTCGCTCGCGGTTTGCACCCCGTCGAGTTGAGTGCCTCCGGTCTCGGGAACGCGCTCTCCGAACTCGCGTATCGCATTGATCAGAACGTGCCCTGTCGATTTCACTGTCCTCGTCCCGTGCGGGTACAGGATGAGACATTGGCCCTTAACCTTTACCGGATCGCGCAGGAAGCCGCGGCCAATGCAGTGCAGCATGGCAACCCCAAGGAGATCACGATTTCACTCGAACGCGATCGCAAAGGCATCAACCTCGCCGTCCGCGACAGTGGCAAGGGCATGGCTGCCAGAACCGGGCATGAGGGCATGGGTATTCACATCATGAAATACCGCGCCAATGCGGTCGGTGGAAGTCTCACGATAGAATCTAAACTTAACCACGGCACGATCGTTACCTGCCATGTCCCTCCTCGCTGAAACCAGAGGTTTGCAGGACCAACCCTGACAGCGCTCTCGATATAATACGGGCAACATTGCCTTTCTCGAATGCATTTTCTTCTTCCAGTGAAAAAGAAATCAAAAGCCAAAGGGGCAGTCCAATCTAAGAGGCGTGGCATTTTGCTCGTTGATGATCATCCGCTTTTTCGCAAAGGCATGATTCAGCTTCTCGGCCAGGAACCCGACCTCGAAGTCTGCGCGGAAGCCGAGAGCAGCCTCACTGCGCTCGACGCGATCCGGCGACAAAAATTTGATCTTGTGATCGTGGACGTGGGCCTTGGAGGCGGCGCCAATGGCATTGAACTCACAAAAATGATTAAGGCCGAGCGGCCGGAGTTGCCGATGCTGGTCGTCTCGATGCATGACGAAGCGCTCTACGCCGAGCGCGCGTTGCGCGCGGGGGCGCGCGGCTACGTGATGAAACGAGAAGCGCTCGATTCCATCCTCGGTGCTGTCCGCGGCGTGCTCTCAGGGGAAATTTACATTAGCCCCTCCATGACCAAGCGAATGCTTTTCAACCACATCCAAGGCGGAGGCGAAGCGCGGAGTGCGGTCGAGCGCCTGACAGACCGGGAATTGGAAGTATTTCAGTTGATCGGCGAAGGGCACGATATGCACGAGATTGCGCGCCAGCTGCATCTGAGCAAAAAGACGGTCGAAGCTCATCGGGCCAACATTAAGGAAAAGCTCAGCGTCCCAAGCGCGCGCGAAGTCGTCCGGCAAGCGACGCAGTGGGTCGGCGCGCAACACTAGGTAAGACGATTGCGAGCGGCGCCGCGTCCTGATTTATTCCGAACATCCAGAAGCATGTACCTCCGGAAAGACGTGCTCACACGGGTTCAGATTATGTGTTGCTCCGCTTCTAACGGCGAACAACGCCGCAGCGATGATGGCCTCTGTCACGCTCAGCCGCTCATCCCCTGGCAAATTTTTAAGTGATCAAGAACATTTTCTTTCCGCGTTCGGTTTGATGGGACGGATCCGCCCTGGAAGCTCTAGGAGACAGTTGCAATCAGGCCGGGTCGTGTTCTGGGTAAGCGGGCGGAGCGTAAACGGTAAAAGCGAACGCCTGTTTCCGCGCCTGGTTGCGGAGGCGATGTTTTACCCCTGCGGGAATGATAACGCTTTCCTTGGAGCGCAAAATCTCGCGTTCGCCGCCGACTTCTGCCAGGATTTCGCCTTCGACAACCAGGATTATCTGATCGCTGTGCGGGTGGACATTGAAATCGTCGCTTGTAACCTCGCCACACCCAAGGCTGATGGTCGCTGTCTGGCTGTGGCCAGTCCTTTCCAGCAACTGAAAAGCCTCCGATGATTGATCAATTTTGCGAATATTCATAGATACGGACCAATGGATCGCGCCGCCCCCGTTGTTCGGACGTCTCCTTTTCGTGTCACCTACCATACGGACCTGGTTAATCCGGCAAGCGCAAACGGGACTGAGGAAAAGGGCAGGGCATGCTGACTCTTCCGCCAGTTTGCTTTACAAGCGACGGCACTCTTGCGCCAATCTGAAGCTAAAACTCTTCAATCTCGCGACGGAGGTCTTCCTTACTCTTCCCGAGCCGCTGTTGAAGGCGTCCGAGGAGTTCATCTTCTTTGCCCTCCGCGAAGGTAAGATCGTCATCTGTCAGGTCGCCATACTTCTGTTTGAGCTTACCTTTTACTTCGTTCCAACTGCCTTTGAATTGTAATTTAGTCATCACCATTTATCGCGGCGGGGGAGCGCCCTGGCTGTCTTTTCATAGACTTCGCCAGCGAGGAATCGGCGGGTGCTGTTTTATGTAATGAGTAACAAAGCATATGACAACTCCGTTCTGGGGTTTGAACGTGCCACGGACGGCTCTCTGACGTTTGTCGTATAGACCTTTACGGGGCGGGCGGGAACGAATTCAAACCACTAGGCCGATATGGACCAAAGCGGGCATTGCGATTAGTGAAGAAGGCAACATGCCCTCTTGATAACAGCGCCCGTTAACCGCTGCCTTCCAATTCTTTGCAGGTCCTGCGACTGTCGGCAACGAAGTTCGGCAGGTTGTTGTTTCAAAAATTGCTTAAAAGAGCGCAGTTATCTGAAGCCGAGAGATCAACTGTTTTCTCTTCAAGGCGCCGGGTAAAACTAATTCTTATTTTGAGCTAGGAATCGAGGAGACGCGCGGAATCGCGATGAAGTTCGTTATCCTGGGACGGCACATCAGAGAAAAGAAATGCCGCATAAAAAACAACAAAGGAAACATATATGAAAATAGATTCACTCCGAACATTATGGATCGAAGAAATGCGTGATCTTTACAACGCAGAGAACCAGCTTCTCAAAGCGCTGCCGAAAATGGCGAAAAAGGCAACTACTCCCGAGCTCAAGAAAGCTTTCGAGAGCCATCTTGCTGAAACACAAAGGCATGTGGAGCGGCTGGAGGAAATCTTCGCCAAACTCTCTAAAAAGCCCAGTGGCAAGACCTGCAAAGCAATGAAGGGTCTGGTTGAGGAAGGCTCGGAAATGCTGCAGCAGGATGGTCCCGACTCAGTGATTGATGCTGGTATTATCGCAGCGGCGCAGCGGGTAGAACATTACGAAATGGCCGGCTACGGCGCGGCTCGCACTTTCGCCTCCATCCTGGGAGAAGGCGAAGCCGAAGATCTGCTTCAGGAAACCCTCGACGAAGAAGGCGCGGCCGATGAAAAGCTGACCGAGATCGCCGAAGGTATCGTGAACGACGAAGCGGACGAAATGGAGGAGGCTGTCGGCACGGGCCGCTCGCGTTCTGCTGCTTAGGTTTCGTTGGGCGATAAAATCGCCGCCGCGTTCTTCGTTAACCCTGGGAAGTGACTCCCGGGCGGCAGCCCGGTGGCTGTAGAACACGATCGCGGCGGCATTTCTCATTTCGTTGGTAAAGGGAAGATGCCGGTGAAGTTGCACGCCATTCGAGCTCAGACAACCGCGCCGGTTCGGATTGGTGGGTCGTCCCTAAAGTGCGTACCCAATCACGCAAAGCGACGGCCAATAATCAGAAGACTGGTCTTGAGCCGGTCTCCTGAAAAAGCGCCGGATTAGCCGTTCACGATCTCTCCGCCATTGGGATGAAGGACCTGACCGGTCATGAAGGAAGATTTGGTTCTCCAGTTGAAAATTACTATCCTCTCTTTCGCACGAGAGCGGGCAATCGGCCGTCTCTCCCTAGCCTACCCGCGCAGAGATGATTTGAATCGAGAAACGGAAATGTGGGTGACAGGGATTGAGAAGATGCTACTTGCAACTCAAAACCAAGCTGACTTGGGCTTGGGTGGAGAGCGCAGGGCCAAATCACCGCGACTGCGGAAGCCAAACGAATAGCGCATCGGGAGGCCCGCAACCCGCACCTTTCAAGCGATTCAATAGTTGCCATGGCTAAGAAAGCCAACAACCGGAAGCCGCGGCAAAAGCCTGACAAGAGGAATATCTTCTGCCTTGTCCAGGACGCCTTCCGCGTCGCCGCTCGAAAAACCTCCACTGTCCTTGGATCGGCCGGGGCATTCATGGGCGCGCTTCTGGTTATTGTTATCTGGGGATTGACCGGCCACATCTTTCACTACTCGGATACCTGGCAACTGATCATCAACACAGGCACCACAATTGTCACTTTCCTGATGGTCTTCCTTATTCAGAACACCCAGAACCGCGATTCGAAGGCGATCCAGTTGAAGCTTGACGAACTGATCCGGAGCGTCTCCGGAGCGCGCAATCGCCTGATGGATCTGGAAACCCTCTCCGATGAGGATCTGCAGAAATTTCAGAATGAATTCGAGCGCCTGCGAAAACGTTCCAAGGCCACCGCGGCGACGGTAGACAAGGTGGATCGCAAGTCGAACTCAAGCTGATAGCCGAATATTGTGAAAACCGTCCGAATCGGCATCTCGGGGTGGACCTACCGGCCGTGGCGAGGCGTCTTTTTTCCCAAGAATTTGCCGCAGAAATGCGAACTGGAATTCGCCTCACGGCAGGTAAACTCCATTGAAATTAACGGCTCCTTCTATTCCCTTCAGCGACCGGCTAGCTATCGGGCCTGGCATGACGCGGTGCCGCGCGATTTCGTGTTCTCGGTAAAGGGCGGCCGTTTCATCACACATTTCAAAAGGTTGAAGGATGTTGAAACGCCGCTCGCCAATTTCTTCGCGTCGGGCGTGATGTGTCTGGGCAAAAAACTCGGGCCGATTCTTTGGCAATTACCGCCGAGCTTTCGCTTCGACGCTGACCGGCTCGCATCGTTTTTCGATCTGCTTCCGCGCCATACCACCGCCGCGACCAAGCTCGCGCGCAAACACGACAGGCGCGTGAAAGGTCCCGTGAGCGCGGTAACGGGACGGAAACGACGGATTCGGCACGCATTGGAAGTTCGCCATCCATCTTTCCAGACGGAGCGGTTTGTCAAACTCTTACGCGACCACGACATCGCATCGGTAGTCGCCGACACCGCAGCCAAATGGCCTCTTATCGAGGATGTAACAAGCGACTTCATCTATATCCGGCTGCACGGCGACAAGGAGCTTTACGTCAGCGGCTACACGGACGCGGCGTTGCAGGAGTGGGCCCGAAAGATTCGGGCATGGGCTCAAGGCCGCACACCGATACGGACCCAGCAATGTGGACCGCGCGCCTCACCGGCGAAGGCCGGGCGGGATGTCTTCGTCTATTTCGACAACGACGTAAAAGTGCGCGCGCCGTTCGACGCCATATCGCTCGCCTCTCTTCTAGGTCTCCGTTCCGCACCGACATAGTAAGCATTATCTCTCGGTCGCGCAGATATTCTTACCTGCCGGCTCACTAATGGCGATCTTACATCCGCATTTCTCTGCGTCTTCATCTCGGCTCTAACAGCTCCTTTATCCCAGTTCTCGCTCATACCTTTCCGTGACACGGGCGGGGAGTGAATGGCCGTCCGCGCGCGGAAGTGAAACACACACACTGAAAGCCGGCCGCAGCCACGAATAAAAAGAAGACCATGCCGGAAACAGAAGAAGAAATTTCTCGTCAACCAGAGGTCCGCGGGGAACTGGAGCGCACTGCTCCCAGAAAACCAGTCAAGGCCGAGACCAGCGATAAATTCTGGTTCGCCATCTATCTTTTTCTTCTCCTCGGGTGCGCTCTTCTTTACTATTTCGTCGGCTCAAGATTTTTCCCCTTATCCAAAACACGCTTCGATCTGGTCCATCGCATCCTTCGGGGCGCCGCGATTATCGTGTTTCTTCTCGGTGTCTCCAGCGCCGTCTCGCTTTACGCGATCAGCCGTGTCTCCGATCCCGCTACTCGCTTTACCTTGAAACGGATCAAACGGCTTTTGGTGTTCCTTCTTATCGTCCTGGTTACTGTCTCGGTCCTTTTTGTCAATTGGTACACGGCACTTATCTCCGTCGGCGTTATTTCCGTCATTGCCGGCCTCGCTGTGCAAACACCGATGACCAGTTTCATCGGCTGGATTTATCTCCTCGTTAGACAGCCTTATCGGGTAGGCGATCGGATCAAAATTAGCGACGCGACCGGTGATGTGATCGACGTCGGCTACCTCGACACCACACTCTGGGAGTTCGGCGGCGATTACATTTCCGGAGATCACCCAAGTGGGCGCATCATAAGGTTCCCGAATTCGAAAGTCCTTAGTTCGATCATTTACAATTATTCCTGGCCCCTGTTTCCTTACATCTGGAACGAGATCAAGGTGCAGGTCGCCTACAATTCCGATCTCGAATTCATCGCCGACACGATGCGCCGCGTGACCGAAGACGATCTTGGCGAAGCCATGATCGAGCGGGTCCGAATATTTCGAAAATTGCTGGCCCGCACACCAGTCGATCAACTCGAAGTTCAGGAGCGCCCGCGCGTAATTTTTCGGGTCAGCGAAAATACCTGGTTGGAGGCAATCGTCCGCTACGTCATCCCGCCGCGCGAGTCCGGCGCGACGAAATCACGCCTTATCAAAAAAATCCTGGCCGCTCTTAACGCCGAACCGAGTCGGGTCTGTTTTCCCGCTGGCGCTAATCGTTAAAATGTTCCGGACCTCGTATCTGTGTTTTTCTTTGGGCAAGTAATCAGGGCTGCCTCCTATATGATAGAGCGGAGACAAAGTAATGGGACTTGGTGTGCACGAATGTTAGGGTTGTCCGCTCCCGCCTGATGAACCATAAATATTTCCATTCGCGTAACTCGCGTCATTTGCCGCCAGTTGCACATATATCGAAGCGAGCTCTGCCGGTTGACCGGGACGGCCAAGCGGCGTCTGACCTCCGAATTGTTTCAGCTTTTCCTGCGTTGCTCCGCCGCTTACCTGCAAAGGAGTCCAGATCGGCCCGGGGGCTACTCCGTTCACGCGGATTCCCTTCGGTCCGAGCTGCTTCGCCAGAGACTTTACATAGTTCATGGTTGCGGCTTTCGTCTGGGCGTAGTCGTAGAGATCGGGCGAAGGATCATAGGCCTGTTCCGACGCCGTGCCGATGATTGCCGATCCGGGCTGCAAGTGCGGCAAGGCAGCTTTAATGATCCAAAAGGGCGCATAGATATTGGTCTTCATCGTCGCATCGAAATCCTCACTCGAGACATCGAGAATCGATGCCCGGGTTTGCTGGCGAGCAGCATTACAGACTACAATATCCAGGCCGCCCAAATGGCTCACCGCGTCGGACACCAACTTCTCGCAGAAAGCTTGTTCTCGAATGTCTCCGGCAAGCGCTATGCCCTTGCGTCCCGCCTCCTTGATTAGTGCAATAACCTCCTTTGCATCCGGTTCTTCGGCCGGCAAATAATTGATTGCCACATCTGCACCTTCCCGGGCGTAGGCGATTGCAGCGGCACGTCCCATTCCGGAATCTCCCCCCGTGATTAGCGCCTTCCGGCCCATCAAACGTCCCGATCCCTTGTAAGTATTTTCCCCGTGATCGGGACGCGGCTCCATTTTACTGGCCAACCCCGGCCAGGGCTGGGATTGACCCTGAAAGGGCGGCTTGGGATATTTGCCGGTCGGATCATTTAACTCTTCTGGTTTCATAGATTGCTTGCTTCCTGTTCCCGCAAAGACCGGCGGAACGGCGAGGGCGGCGAAGCCTGCGCCTAATCCGCCGATCACTCGCCGGCGGCTAATTGGTCTCTGTTCGTTCATTCAAAATCGAAATGCTTTGCGGATTTTTGAAAAGCGACTCTCCTAAGTCCATCGGCTTAAGGTTTCAAAACGACCTTGATGCAGCCATCCTGTTTATCGCGAAAGGTCTTGTATAATGCAGGTCCTTCCTCCAGTGGACGGTTATGAGTGATAACGAAGGAGGGATCGATCTCGCCCGTGCTGATCCTGTCAAGAAGGGGCTTGGTGTAACGTTTCATGTGGGTTTGCCCCATCTTCATTGTCAGCCCTTTGTTCATTGCCGCACCCATGGGTATCTTATCGAGAAACCCGCCGTAGACTCCTGGGATGGAGACGGTGCCAGCCTTTCGACAACACATGATCGCTTCCCGCAAAACATGTGCCCGATCCGACGCCAGGTAGACGGCCGCCTTGGCTTTGTCCACGATCGCATCGAAACTGCCGCCCCCATGCGCCTCGGCGCCGACTGCATCGATACAACAGTCGGGTCCGCGGCCTTGCGTCATCTCCTGCAATCGGTCGTAGACGCTCCCTTCCATCTTTTCAAAATTGATTACTTCCGCTTTGCCCTTCTCTTCCGCCATCCGCAAGCGCTCAGGCACGCGATCGATTGCGATCACTCGCCCGGCTTTAAACATCCAGGCGCTTTGAATGGCGAATTGACCCACTGGCCCGCAGCCCCAGATTGCCACCGTGTCCCCCGGTTCGATCTGCGCATTTTCCGCGGCCATATAGCCGGTCGGAAAAATATCGGAGAGAAAAAGGACCTGCTCGTCGCTGAGCGAATCATTTTCGATCTTAAGGGGGCTCACGTCGGCATGAGGCACGCGTAGAAATTCCGCCTGCCCACCCGGGTAATGTCCGGTGAGATGAGAATAACCGAACAAGCCACCCGGTGCGTGTCCCATAAGCTTCGCCGCGGCTTCAGCATCACGATTCGTCGTATCGCAACAGGAGTAGAGTTCCTTTTGACAAAAGAAGCATTCGCCACAAGCAATCGTGAAGGGCACGACTACCCGGTCGCCCACTTTGAGATTCTTCACATCCTTTCCAACCTCGATCACTTTGCCCATCGGCTCATGGCCCAGGATGTCTCCCTCCTCCATCGCCGGTATGTAGCCATCGAAAAGATGGAGATCCGAACCGCAAATGGCGGTCGACGTAATTTTTATGATCGCGTCGCGCGAATCTTCGATTCTGGGGTCCGCGACGTTATCGCAGCGGACGTCGCTCTTTCCATGCCAAACTAATGCTCTCACTTGATACCTCCCGGACTACGACTTTTTGCTCGAAGCCTTTCCCCCTTTGCGGCCTCCTTTACGCGAACTGGCCTTGCTCTTTTTTTTTCCGCGTCCCGACCCGGATTTTTTGCCGCCTTTATCTTCTTTGTTAACTGTTGCCCAAGCCCGGCTCTTGGCTTCCTTTTTTGAAACCCCACGCTTTTCGTAACCTTCCTCGATGTGTTCCGCCTTACGCTTCTGCTTGCCCGTGTAACTGGACTTATCTCCCTTTGGCATATGTATTACTCCTTTGTTGAATAATTAAAATAGATCTCTGGGAATAACCCGTTGTTCTGCGGAATGCGCATTATGCTCAATCAATCGTCCCTCGCTCCAGCGAATTCTTTATCGCCGCGCTTAATCTTTTGCTCCTCGGCCGGAATACATTCGTACATTTTTTCATTAATCTTTGTTTGAGCTGTATCCGGCAGAAGATGGCGTGAGAAGACCATCGCCTTATTGATGGCGCCAGCGACAACGACACGCTTTCCTTCCATCAGGGCCTCATAGCCGATTTTAGCGACGTCCTGTGGCGCCATTGCACTTTGAAAGGCTTTGGTCTCCTGCGCGTCGGCCTTCTCGAAGAAGTCGGTGTCCGTAGCGCCGGGGCAGAGGGCAGTAACCGTAACACCGCTCTCTTCGAGTTCAGTCGATAAAGCTTCGCTCCAGGAAAGGACGAAGGCTTTCGTGGCATGATAAACAGCCTGCAGTGGGCCCGGCATGAATCCGGCCACGGAGGCAGTATTAAGGATGCGTCCTCGTCCGCGCTCTATCATCCTCGGAAGAAACAGCTTAGCTAACCGGAGATAAGCGAGAACGTTAAGATCCAACATGGAGACATCGGTCTCGATAGGAATTTCCCAGAACTTTCCACGCTGTCCGTGTCCAGCGTTGTTAACCAGAATCCCAATCGGTTCGCCGCTCTTCTCAATCTCATCAAAGATTTCTTCCGCCGCATCCATTTCTCTGAGATCTTTTGCGATGAAGCGAACCTGAATGCGATGGTCTCTTTCCAATTCGTCTTTTAGCCTGCGTAATTCACCCTCCACAGGGGCTACCAAGACAAGAGAGTGGCCATGTTTGGCAAATTCATGTGCGAGATAAAGGCCGATCCCACTCGATGCTCCCGTAACCAAAACTGTTTCCGATTTCATCACAGGGAGATCGGAACTCTGAATTCGTTCGCTCCTGTTTTTTCAACTTGTTCAGGGAAATAGGATTTTTTTCTATTTGGGGTTCAGGAGGAGCCGATTAAGAAAGCCTGCTTACTCTGCCACAGTCTGGTTTGGCGAGCGCGGCTTCTCAACGTCCGATCAAATCAAAACAAATTAACAATGCGCTTGAGGACCTCTGCGAGGGAAGAAAGGGACCGATTGCGTCTGGATGTCCAGCCGGCTACGAAGAATAGGAACATATGAATACGAAACCTTTTTGGTTTGATTCGGTTAAGCCCCCGAGATTCAAGCGACTTGACCGATCTTTGTCGGCAGACGTCCTCGTGGTAGGAGCCGGAATTACGGGTGTGATGTCCGCTTATCTTTTGAAGCGGGCTGGCTTAAGCGTCGCCCTGCTCGAACGCGAGCGGCTTGCGACTGGCGATAGCGGACATACCACGGCGCATCTCACTTGTGTGACCGACAAGAGGTTGCATCAATTGGTGAGCGATTTCGGCGAACAACATGCAAAGGCGACTTGGGACGCCGGGATGGCTGCGATCGACGAAATCGAACGAATTGCGCGAGAGGAGAACATGGCCTGCGAGTTTTGTCGCGTCCCCGGGTATCTCCACGCTCCCGTTTCCGGAGGACAATCAGACCAGCGTGCGAAGTTAAAAAAAGACGCAAAGTTTGCCACCCAATTTGGATTCGATGCGGCCTATCTCGACTCCGTTCCGTTCATGAAGCGGCCAGGGGTGCGATTCGGCGACCAGGCAAAATTTCATCCGCTTAAGTTTATTTTCTCGTTGGCCCGCAAGATTGAAGGTCGCGGCTTGTCCATTTTTGAAACCTCCGCGGTAAAAGAGTTTGACACCAAAAAGAGGCGGGCCAAGGCGAACGGGCATTGGATAAATTACGACCGAGTTCTTCTCGCCACGAACAATCCGCTTCTCGGTGAGTCGGGTCTCATCGCCGGGATGCTTTTTCAGATGAAGCTCTCTCTCTATTCGTCCTACGTCGTCGGTGCCAGGGTCCAGCGCGACTCGATTCCCATCGCCTCCTTTTGGGATACAAATGATCCATATCAATATCTGCGGGTTGATCGTGCGGGCCGATCGGACTATGCGATCCTCGGCGGAAATGACCACAAGACGGGCCAGACCCAAAATACCGAAACCTGTTTTCGACAGGTCGAGAAAGATCTTCTGGCGTTGCTCCCACGAGCGAGAATCGATCATCGCTGGTCTGGCCAGGTCATCGTCAGCAACGACGGTCTGCCTTTTATTGGTCCCAATGAGACGGATCAATTTATCGCTACGGGTTTTGGCGGAAATGGCATCACTTTTGGAGCGATCGCCGCGGTCATGGCCCGCGATTGGATCACGGGGGTAAAGAATCCCTGGAGCGACCTGTTTGCGCCGGATCGGACGAAAATTCGCGGCGGCGCCTGGGACTATCTACGCGAAAACAAAGACTATCCGTATTACCTGATTGAAGATCGTTTTCGTGCCCCCGAAGGGAAATCGCTTCGTGCCGTGAGGCGAGAGGAAGGAAAGATTCTGATGCTTGGTGGAAAAAAACTTGCGGTTTATCGCGACAAGGAGGGCCGCGTCAAAAAGATGTCGGCGGTTTGCCCGCATATGGGCTGTCTCGTGCGCTGGAATCAGGCCGAAGCAACCTGGGATTGCCCTTGCCACGGCTCGCGCTTTAGCCCAAAGGGGAAAGTAATCGCCGGTCCCGCGGAATCATCGCTTCCTCCGGTCTGAGATGTCAAAGAGCTGGGTCACCAATTATCGTGAAAAGCGCACCTCGCGAAAAATGCGTCACTTCCCGGTAACACCTATACGCAGGCCACTCGGGGCGGTCGGAGTTAAAAGCGGCTTCGCATCGGAGATGGGAGCGACATCGGAATAGACTTTGCTCTCGCCCGAGCCCACGAACCAAACCCTGCGACCGACTCCCGAGGTTATCCCAGTCGGGGCACCGCCAGGAATTGCTGGAGATTCAGTGACTAACCCGCCGGTCGTTATTGTCGCGATTTTTTTGGTCGCAGGCTCGGTAAAGAGCAGGCTGTTACCGGGGCCAGGCCTGATTTGATATGCCACCTCAGGCGTAGGAAAAAGAGTAACGTTACCAGTAGTCGTGATCCTCCCGACCAGGGCCGAGGACGAGCTGGCGAACCAGATATTGTGGTCGGCACCCGTCGTAATCGAACCCGGCGAGCTCAGATTCCCAATCTCGACGATCACTCCCGCCGGGGTGATGCGTCCGACTTTGTTGATTGGCCCTTCGGTGAACCAGAGGTTTCCATCCGCTCCGGTTGTGATCTCCGCCGGGAAGGCATTGGGTGTGGGCAATGGAAATCTTGTCAGCTGGTGGGTTGAGACATCGCAACGCCAAATGTTATTGCCGCTCTCATCGCAGAACCAAATGTTGCCATCTGGCCCCGAGGTTATACCTGTCGCGACATCGGACGATGAGAATCGAATCTCCGTTATAGCTCCCGCCGACGTGATAAGGGCGATCTTCCCGGTCGCGCCTTCGGTAAACCAGATATTGCCATCAGGACCCGGAGTGATGCCAGAGGGGCTGCTGGGAGTAGGCGTTGTGAACAAAGTGACAGTTCCTTCGGGAGTGACCCGAGCCACTTCGCTGCTACTTGAGAGCGTGAGCCAGAAATTACCTTTCGCACCCATCGTGATGGACCTGGGTTGACGCCCCCCTGGAAGGGGAAGCGAACGAGGCTCCGCTTGAACTGCGTCTGGCGTTTGCAGAACCGCCAAGGCCAGCCCAAGAATGAGATTTGTGGAAAGACAATGGGGCCGTAAAAAAATGCCTGCTTTATAACAAGATCTAAAAAATGCTTTCATGGGGTTCATCAATCAAAAAAACAAGTCAATATTTCATTCCATCGACTTCGAGCGAACTCGCTTTTCGGAGTGCGCGTTCTGTCGTCATATCAACTTGGAATATACTTAAAGCGCAAGCTTTAAGCAATCGCCAGCGGGCCGAGGCATGTCGCCATAGGGCGACCCATTACTGACTCGATGAGCGGTGTGCTTGTTTGGGTCATCGGCTTTGGTAACTGCCTTGTAACATGCCGGTTCCACTCCAAAAATTATCTACTATCCATCCCGCGCCCTTTGCTTTCCTAAGATTTATACCTAGCCGTGGACCAGCAAGTTGTAGCCGCCGGTACCATAGGAGATCGCTTAAAGTTAAAAGACGCGAAACTCTTTTTGTAGAAAAAGGAACCGCGAATGGAAGCAGTTTCGTTTCCAGTCTTGCCGTCATGCGGCGGCGACTCACAACTAACATGAAACGAATTATAACATCCATCCTTTGTCTCTCAGTAGTCGCGGTTTCTGCCTTTGCGGAGGACAATTCCACGCCGGCGGCAGATAACTCCGGCCGAAACCAACGCGATCGCTCCGGCGAGACCCAAACCTCCGGCGATCAATCGAATAGTTCTCCGGACATCAAGACTACAGCGGCAATTCGTCGTGCGATTATGCATGACGACTCACTGAGCATAATGGCGAAAAACGTAAAAATCGTCGCTGCAAATGGCGTCGTGACGTTGCGCGGGCCGGTGAAGAACGCGGCGGAAAAAACCAAGATCGCCGGGCTCGCTCAAAATGCTGCTCGCGGTGTGAAGATCGACAACCAAATCGAGGTCAAAACTTCGGAATAATCTTAACCAAGAACCAACATAGAAAGAACAATAAATAGTATGTCAAAAACACAAGTTTTCTGCATTGCAAAAACTCATTCTCAAGCGGAACAAGTCGTTGAACGGCTCCAAGCTTCCGGATTCCCGAACGGGGAGATTTCGATTCTCCTCCCGAATACCGAAGGCAAGCACGACATTGGACACGTCAAGGCAACCAAGGCGCCCGAGGGCGCAACAACGGGAGCTGCGACCGGAGGGGTCGCTGGCGGCGTAATCGGTTTGCTCGCCGGCATTGGCGCGCTCGCAATCCCGGGGGTGGGGCCATTAATCGCGGCTGGCCCAATCATGGCGGCGCTCAGTGGCGCGGCAATCGGTGGGGCGACTGGCGGAGTAGTCGGCGGCCTGATCGGTCTCGGTATCCCAGAGATCGAGGCGAAGCGTTATGAGGAGAAGCTGAAGGCGGGGAATTACCTGATCGCGGTGCACACCCGGGACGGCGATGAGGAAGATCGTGCGAAGGAAATCTTCAAAGACGCCGGAGCCGAGGATATCACAACATCATCGATGACGTCCGCTCCCGAGGCAGAAGTAACGAGGGCCTAGACTGGCAGCTTAATCAGCAAAAGAGGAGAACGCCCCGTGGCTAAGGTCACGGGGCGTTTTCTAACTGTGGCTTGTCGCCGGACCTAATCTGCACGTCCTTTTTGCCAGAATGTTTTTGTCTCTCTTGACCCTCCGAAACGTTCTATTTCTTCAATTTGAACTCGCGGGGCATCACGCCCCTGGATCATCGATCCCGCAACGGAAAATCGGCATTTGCGAAGCCGCCCAATTGGGCCCGCGTGGTCGGCGGTTTGATAGGGTGTCCTTTAAAAGGGTCCAGCGGACGCAGACCGAAATATTCACCGGATACTCGCATCTTTTTGGGCGAGGAACCCAATAGACGTCGAATACCTATTTGTCTTAAAGGTGCAAGGGGCGAGGCATCCTCCATGCACCCATCGCGCGTATTGCTAGCGTGTCGAGAAGCCTTCGCCGGAATCGCCAGGTAAAGAAAAGAATTGCGGAAATTGAGGTCGTCACAGCTCCCGTGGAGGCGGCGGAAGAAGCGGGACTGCGCTATGTCAGTGATGAAAGCCCTGGCTACACGCGCCGCCGGCGGGGCAAGAAATTCGTCTATTTCGATACCGACGGGAAAGCCATCACCGACGAAAGGCGTATCCTGCGGCTAAACCGCCTGGCAATTCCGCCGGCCTATACCGATGTTTGGATTTGCCCCTCGCCACAGGGCCACCTTCAGGCGACCGGGCGCGATGATCGAGGGCGGAAGCAATACCGCTACCACGAGCGCTGGCGAGAAGAGCGAGACGAGGACAAGTACGAAAAGATGGTCGTCTTTGGCCGGGCCCTCCCGAAGATCCGTCGCAGGATTAAGCGTGACCTTGGGCGTCGCGGTCTGCCCCGGGAAAAAGTTCTGGCCACGGTCGTGCAGCTTCTGGAAAAAACATTCATCCGTGTCGGAAATCAGGAGTATGCCAGGGAGAACAAGTCCTTTGGACTAACGACGATGCGAGAGCGCCACGTCGACGTGAGAGGAGCCAGATTGCGCTTTCGGTTCCGCGGCAAAAGCGGTCAGGAGCACGACATCGGGACGGAAGACAAACGGGTCGCGAAAATCGTCAAGAAACTTCAGGAATTGCCGGGCCAGGAGGTTTTTCAATATCTCGATGAGGAGGACGCTCGGCATAAGGTCACTTCCGAGGACGTGAACTCCTATTTACAAGAGATCACAGGAGAAAATTTTACGGCGAAGGACTTTCGGACTTGGGCAGGGACAGTCATGGCGGCGATGGCATTGCAAGCCCAGAAACCGTTTGAAAACAAGTCGCAGGCGAAAAAGAATGTGAAGGCCGCGATCGGTGCAGTCGCCAAGATCCTCGGTAACACCCCAGCCATTTGCCGAAAGTGTTATGTTCATCCCGCCGTCCTCGAGACCTACCTTGACGGGGATTTAATCGAAGGTTTGAAAAGGAAAACCGAGAGGACTCTCAGTGAGTCGTTGGACGATCTGCGGGCGGAAGAAGCGGCGGTCCTGGCCTTCCTGAGAGAGCGGCTGGCGAAGAAGTAGGGGGAGAATGGGGCGATTGTCCGCCGGGTCGATGAGAATTCAATCCCAGTCCCTGGCCGCGCGACGATTTCCGGATTCGATTTGTTGAGCGTCACGAGTCTCATCGATCAGGAATTCTTTCAGCCTAACCAGACTTTTTTGATTCTCCGGGGACGCACTAGTGCGGTTCGTTCCGATTCAGCTTTATGAGTCACAAGAAGGAAATCATTTCTACATTAAATGGTCTGATCGAAACGTTGAAGGACGGTCAGGAAGGGTATAAGCAATCGGCCGGGAGCGTGGATGACCCGCATTTGAAAACCGTTTTCGACACTCTTTCGCTTCAGCGCTCGAAATTTGCCGGCGAACTGCAAAGCGAAATCGTGAGCCTTGGCGAACCCGACCCAGAAGATGCAAGCAGCGTAACCGGCTCAATACATCGAGCCTGGATCAATGTGAAAAGCGTGGTCACGAGCGGCGATCGTCACGCGATCCTGGCCGAGGCCGAGCGCGGTGAGGATGCGGCGGTAAGTGCCTATAAAGAGGCGATGGAAAAAGATCTGCCCGCGCCGATCAAAGACATCGTTTCCCGGCAGTCAACCGAAGTGAAAGCTGCCCACGACAAAATCCGAGCTTTACGCGATTCCACTGCGCAGAGTTAACGCGGCTATCGAGTCTTGTTCGTCAGTCTTATTCGTGCAAGAGCTCGGATAATCTTGCCTTCTGGTGGGCCCGTCACGGGCGGAAAGTGGCAGGCCTTCGGACCACGTCTGCGAGGCGGGCGGCGCTTTGACTGGCGGCTTCATTCCGAAAAAAGATAACTCATATGAAGCAAGCGAAGGCCTTTGATCTTAAGCCCAACAACCGTGTTTTCCGGTCACGGTCAATGACTCCGCAAATAATTGAAATTCAGCCGCTTTGCTCCGGATGGCAGGTTCGCGGAGCTCCCGCGGCGCAGAGTCCCTCTTTCTTCATAGGATTGGCGTCATTTGAACACGCGTTTGACTACGCACAGAAAAACAGCGGATTGCGAGCGGGCGAGATCCGTGTGCTAAAGCGAAACGGGGAAGTTGTCACCACACTGTCCTTTGCGGGAACCCGACAGCCATCCTCCCCGTCGTTATCCGAGACCGCGCAAGCACGGAAGCGTGCATTGAGCACGTTCGCCACCTGATCAGCGATGGCGGGTTGGTCGACTCGCACAAGTTTCGAGGTTTTCGTCTCTGTAACCCGCGAGGAGAGTGGCCCTCTCGCTCGCGTTGGCATTATGGATAGAATGCCATTGTGGTTGCCGTTTCCCGTCGCGCCGCGAGACTCCGCGCGCAGGGACGAGCGTTCACTTGCGGAGCGCTCAATATTTCTTGCGTCAGAAAATGGAACGTCTGGTTCCGACCCTGCGGATAATGACCGCGGCATCAATAGCGATCTTCCGCCGGAAGGATTCGCGTGGAGCGGCACTTCGCCTAGGCTACCTCCAAAGCGGTGGCAAGTTAATCAATTGCCTTCCTCTTCGACGGTCAGACTTTAATGATTGTCACATTTCGTCCGGGGCCGGCCAAGCCCAAGGCGGCTCCAAATCCAGATCTTCCAGCGCCATCAATCTGAAACTTGGCGTCGCCTTGGGTCGCTCGCTTCATTTGCACTTTGGGGCGGTCGAGACCGCCCGTCTGCGCTTTATGTGAAACGCCGTCCGGCTGAGGGCGAAACGCGATTGCTCACTGTGTCGGGCACTCTTACTTATTATTCGCAACCACATGCGGCGTTGATTTGCTGAATTCGAGCTGGTCGCTCACCTTCTGGATCTGCGTGGCCTGCGCTTTCATGGCCGCTGTGAGGGCTTTGATCTCGTTTTGCTGCTGCGCCACGGCAGACTCTAGCTTTGTAATGGTCGCAGCCTGTTCCTGGCCTTTGGTCGCCTGTGCCTCGACCTTGCGGTGCTCCTTGAGAAACTCATTGAGCAGCATGGCATTTACGGCTTCGTAGCGCACGGTGTAGGGCTTCCCGTCCTCATCGCGTGCGACAAGGGCAGGGTCCACCTGGGCGACATCTTCAGCCACCAAGCCGAACTGCGGGATGCCTTCTGGATCCAGCTCTTTTTTGTAGCGGAAGGTCACGGGTTTAAGATTCAGGATCCCTTCGCTCGACTTGGCCATCGGCTTGATCGCTTCCTTGTAGCGGGCCGAGGAAGTTACCGTCCCCAATTGGCCGTTGTTATCGATGACCACCCCGACCCCGCGTGCTACTGTAACTCCATTGATGCCAGCGATGAAGGTATTCTTGTGCGCCTTGTTTCCGATCCGAATCTTAGCAGACTCACCCGCGCTCCCGGCATTGCCGATATCGATGTTATTTTTGCCGGTCGTGAGGTTGAAGCCGGCTGATTCCCCGATCCCGATGTTGCTGCTGCCTTGCACGTTCGCGAGCGCCTTCGATCCCAGGCACGCATTGCTGTTACCCTGGCCGTTGACAGCCAGAGCGCTATTCCCTATCGCAGTATTATCGCTCCCGGTGGTGTTAATCCCCGCGGCACTCGCCCCGACCGCGGTATTGTTATCCCCGTGGCCGCCCACCTGGCGCAGCGCATTGTAACCAACCCCCGTATTGAAGTTCGCCTGGAAAGCGAAGAAGAGGGCCTGCGAGCCGACTGCAGTATTACCGGTAACCTGTTCAGCCAGATTCATTGCCTCGAAACCGAGAGCGGTGTTATCCGAGTCAGCGCTTGTATTGATATCGTTCAACGAGCCGTCTCCCTCGGCGGTGTTTTGGTTTGGATACCCTCCATCGGGCGGCGGATTCAAGGCCCCGGCCGCTTGTGAAAATGCCAGGCATACGAGACTGGCGGCACACGAGATAAGAAGTAGACCTCGCCGCCATTGAGGTGGACGCGGTAGGTCTTTCAAAGCGGCAATCGATTCGATTTCAAGAGCTGAATATTTCATATCGTTTCCTTTCCCTGGTGGATTTATGTGATCTGCCTTGATGTCTGAAAGAGGAAGAAAAGCCTCCCAGGATAAAGCGTTCCCGCCAGATTCAGACCTTTGTGGCTCGATTTCCACGCGATCGGCGGATTTTGTCAAGCTTAAATATTCTCCAAAGTTCTAACAGTTTGAAGGCTAACCGATTAAGTCGATGACTGCCGGCCTAAAGCGAGCAAAAACTACTCGTTAGGCGAATGTCCTGAGCATGGAAGTAATCCGCGCGCGGCCCAACCCAGCCGGTAAGTAGTCATCAACCCCCGAATTTACGAACGAAGCCCTCCGCGGTCTGACACTCACGCGCCGCGAGTCGAACGTCTATCGAAGCTCTCTAGCTTGTGAGTTTGCCGTACCCTTATCAATCTGGCGTCGAATCCCAGAATAGCCGTTTTTTCAACAGCCTGCTAAGAGACCAGCTGGCGGGGTGGCGAATCTAGCCGCTCGTCTAATACGATTCCGTCGGCATCGAAAATTCACGTATTCCGAACCCAATCAAGAAAAGAATGCCATCTCGCGATTCAACGCGTCGTTAGGTTCGTTAAGCGTGGCGCAAACGAAGGGCCAAAACTCCCTTCCGCTGTCGTGCCATTCCGTGAGTAAAAGAAACCGCAGTGCATCCACCGGATCGGATAATTTGGGCATTCCCAGAAGCCGCAGATTATCCGGTTGAAGAAGTCCCGAGCCGAATTGGAGGCGAGCCAGAATCCAAGGTTTATCCAGTTCGGGTGTGAGCAGGGGGCGAGTCGGGCTCCGGAGCATCGACCTGACGCAGCGATCAATCGATTCCTCGGCTTCGGCGGAAGGCAAGTCTCCACGGAATGGCAACGCGCTTCGCCAAGCCCGCTTCAAACCAAGCATTCGCACCCAGCACCACTGCCCGAGTTGTTCCCAGTTCGTCACATCACGCAATTCGTTCACCCGGAAAGGATATTTCGCCTTCCCGAAAAGCGAAGACTACCGCAAACGTAGGAATTGTTCCTACTTCAGGTGGACTAGCGTCGTTACCTGTTTCGAAGGACCTGAGGCGCTCATTTTCGCCAGGACCGACACCTTCTCGAAACCATGACGGCGCAGACAAGAAGCGACTAAAACCACCACACGCCCGAGCGTCGGCTGGCTCATACGGCAGTGTGGACTGGCAGCGTCTGGGGCAGGGAAGGGGAGGAAGATCCCGTCGATACAGGCGGGAGATACTGCGCGCCGCGCCCGGCATAGACGCTGGTGACCTGCGCATATGGGCCGCGTCCATCAATGACAATGCTGCGCTCGCTGGTTGTGCCGTCGTCAGAGACATGCACTTACCGCCACGGCCTCAGCGGCGATTTCGCGCCTAATCGATTCCTTGCGTCTTGCATCGGGTGTCGCGAACGCTGGCTCAATGCCCGGAGCCTCAAACGCGACCCAAGCGCCCGTGAACCGTTTCAATGGCTTGACGTGGATGCCTTCCTTCGATCACAAGCTCGGCGACGTTCATGGCTGATTCCAACTCCAGAAACGGCTTCAGCTTTTCGTCAGCGCGCACGATGAAGCGTTGGCGATGGTAGCAGTGAGCTCTTGGATTCGCTTTAAAAATCAGCCCCGATGGTCCAAGCGACCACGCCCTGATCGCGGTCGCTGAAGTTGGTAACAAACGCAGAAGTGCTCCCCAAGCGGTAATAGCGACCACCGACGGTGGTCTTCCAGGAACCGTAGCCGCTTGGAATAAACGCCAGCGGCACGCTCACGTCAGCGCCGGTCGAGAAGTAGCCGAATCCCTGACCGTAAAAGCCATTGCTGCCGAAGCCCACTGCGGTCGGGAAGGTTGCGGTCACCGGGTAGGTCGATTTCTTCCCAAATGTGTAGCCTGGTCCAATTCCAAACTCATAATACTGACCCTCGGGAGCGTCCGGTGAGAAGGGAACACCATTCCTAAACGCCAGTCCCGCGTGGTTAGTGAGTTCCTGCTGGAAGTAGAAATGCGGCTTAAGGGCAAAGGCTCCCAGGAGGTCCGAATCGTCATAGCTCAACCCCAAATTGAGATTATGCGAGGTGGCAAAGTAATCTCCCGGTGAGGTGTAGATGTAGTCGCTGATCATAAAGGTCCACTTCTTTGCGAAGGTGAACATGAAACCGGGACTGACGTCGAATTCAAACCAGGCTTTGTTGTTCGAACCGGTAGGGGCCGGGAGGTTGATGTCGTGAATGGACGACCAAAGAGGCAGCATGAACATCACGTTATTGAGGAACCCTTCGCCTTTATAGAGCGTGAGGTTCAGGTTCAGATAGGGTTGAGCGATAAAGGTGTCCTTGTCCTGGACCAGGCCATACAAGATATAGGCGTTGGTCAGGGCCACTCCGACGCTGCCGCTGAAGCGGCTCTTTTCTTCCGCCGGTGTGGGTGAAGGCGAGTCGGTTGCCTGTCCGGCTCTGCACACCTCAGGACTGGCGAGTGCGGCTGCCGCCAGCAGGACCGCGAATGCTAATTTGATCGTTTTCATTTTGGTTTTCATAAGTTGTTTGTTCCCCTGCGCTTCTCGGATTGATTTTTGCTTGGGCCGATGTTTCGAATCGATCCTCTGTGGCTTTTGAAAGCATGCATCGTGTTAAATTCATCAGGCAGGTCAAGTAAATTATTGGTGGGAGGAATAGCATCATTGGTGAGAGCTTGATATGAGATTCGTATTTCCTCCGAAAGCCCTTGTTTCCCCGAAACATGCTTCCCTCTGCCAACCGGAAACAACCCTCCCTGAAAACCGACGGGTCGATCACGCGTGAACGACTGAAAGTGCTCGGCCCCGACGTTTACCGGCAAGTCGTCGATCTATCAGCGGAACCGCGCGCGCCCTTGCCCTGCGATCCCATTTGTCGCGGCTCCTCGTCAGCGAGCATACAGTCAAGGCAGTCGAAAAATAACAGGCTACGCCAATAGCGGAGCGAAAAGAACGGCTCCTGGCCAAGGCATCGAGAGTTGCCTCCAAAGCGATTGACCGTGTTGAAGACCAAATTGACGGCGCAAATATACCGCATGCTACGATTGCCTCCGGGGTGGCGACAGAAATGTCGCGCCTGCTGGCCGGGAACCCTCCATCCAATCCGGTGCATTTTCGTGCGCGACCATTTGCAACCGCCCAAACCGAGCAGGCTGGCAATTCTCCCTCGTAAAATTACTTATTAGAGAGTGCCGATGGCGGGACTCGAACCCACACTTCGCTTTCGCGAAAACGGATTTTAAGTCCGTTGCGTCTGCCATTTCGCCACATCGGCGGCTTTTGAGGCGAGTTTACGCGGGAACGGCGGAGGCGGCGAAAGGAAATTTGAGGTGGAAGCGAAGGCGTTCGCTACGTCCGCGGCCGGGGTCGCGAGCGAACGATTAGGAAGGCATTCCCTGAAGGGAACGCCAGCTTTATCAACCGAGGAGGATTAATGGACAAAAAATTGGACGGTAAGAAGGTGGCAATTCTGGTCGCGGATTTTTTTGAGGAGATCGAGATGACGAAACCGCGCGAAGCGCTCAAAGAGGCGGGCGCCGAGGTGACAATCATCTCGCCAAACTCAGGCCAAATCCAGGGAATGAATCACGCGGACAAAGGAGAAAAGTTCGATGTCGATCTGACCCTGGACGACGCCAACCCGGAGGATTACGACGCGCTCATGATACCCGGCGGGACGATGAATCCGGATACGCTACGTTCGACCAAAGGCGCGCTGGAATTCACCCGCCACTTCTTTCAGACGCACAAGCCGGTGGCGGCAATTTGTCATGGACCATGGGTATTGGTGGATGCAGGGGTCGCGCGCGGTCGCACCATGACGTCCTGGCCGGCCATTCAGACCGACCTAAGGAACGCCGGTGCGACTTGGATCGATGAAGAAGTCGTAGTCGACAACGGTCTCGTCACCAGCCGCAAACCGGATGACATCGCGGCGTTTAATCGCAAAATGATCGAAGAGTTCGCGGAAGGAAGGCACGATCATAAAGGCGCAAGTCCGCAGGATAAAACGGCAACGATTACGCTCGAAACATGAGTCGTTAGGCGCGACCTCAGTTCGGCAGGCGTTGCTGGCAGGCCGGGATGGGGAACGTCATCGTCCTTCAATCAACCCATTTTCCCCGGCTCGACAGAGTCTCAGCCAACCAAAAATGAAAGACGCGCATTTGCGCCACTGTCGCCTTCCTTTTCGGCGAAGCAGCGCGCATATTGCGACTCGCGCCGATGACCACCGCGAACAAGATCACCCTCATCCGCATTCTGATGATCCCGGCGTTCGTCATGATGGCGCTTTACTATGGCGAGAGCATCAAGCGCGGTGAGCCGCTCGAATGGCAGCGTTACACTGCGATCGTCATCTTTCTCGTCGCCGCCGTGAGCGACGGTCTCGATGGCTACATCGCACGCCGTTACAACCAAAAGAGCGCTCTCGGTGTTATTCTCGATCCAATCGCGGACAAGGGCCTGCTCCTGAGCGGCATCATCACCCTGAGCATCAGCAACTGGAGCGATATCGATCCGCAGTACGGACAGTTCCCGACCTGGTTCCCGGTTCTTGTGATCAGTCGCGACGCCGTCATCTTGATCGGCAGTGCGGTGCTTCATCTTCTCAATGGCAAGGTGCGCGTTCAGCCGAGTTGGACCGGGAAAGTCGCGACCTTTCTGCAAATGGTGGCGATCGCCTGGGTGATGTTGCAACTCATGTTCATCCCGCTGCTCTATGTCGTTATAGCGGCGGGATTTTTCACTTTCATCAGCGGCATCATTTATGTGATGGATGGTTTTCGTCAGCTCGGTCCGCAGGGACATGCAGACGCAAACGGCGAGCAGAGAAAAAGCTAGGCAATGAGGGGGTAGCAAAAAAACCTGTTCCTCCGAGTTTTCTTAGTCGCGATTACGAACCGGAAGAATCCTTTTTCGCTGAGAGGCGCTAATTAATTGGCGGGATCAACATCGTAGACCTCGACCAGGGCAACGCCAGTGCTGCTGTTTTTTCCACTGAGGATTGCCGTGTAACTTCCAGGCGCGAGAATGCCAAAAAGCGCGGACTCTTTCGGATCGGTGGGAGCCAGCCCGTCATCGATGATCTTTTGCATATCGGGGCCGTCCATCCAGTTATCATTCGAGTCGATCAGGTCGCCATTGCCGTCGTGCAGGTCGAGCGTCGGGTCAGCCAACGCGTTGGCGACGCCGAAGTCGGCCAAAGCGGGGCCGATCGCGCGGATGATCACAGTCGCGGGACCACCGCCGCCGCCTCCAATGATGAAGCCTCCGATCATGACGTTATCTCCAGTCTGGACAAAGCCACGCGTGCTGATGTTGGCCATCCTGGAAATAGCTGGCTGCGAATCGAGGTCGTAAGCCTCGACCAACGCGATGCCCGTTCCGCCGCTGTTTCCGCGCAGGACCGCGGTGTATGCACCTGGTTCCAGGGTAATGAGGATGGCCGACTCGAGATTGTCGCTCGGTGCGAGACCTGTCGCATCGATCGCGGCTTTCTGGGTATCCATCCAGTTATCATTCGTTACGATCACGCCATCAGTATCGTCCAATTCAAGGACCGGGTCGGCGAGAACGCCGCTCAGTCCGAAGTCAGTCAGGGACGGTCCGATTGCGCGCAGGAGCACTTGTTTGGAATCGGAGCCGGTAATGATGAAGCCCCCAATCAAAACATTATCTCCAGTCAGGACATCAAGTCGGGTGGAGATGTTGAGGGGCAGGGAATCCGTCGCGGCGTCGGCGCCGAGTCGGGCAATTAAATTGCGTTGGGCCATTCCCATTCCGCCGCCCCCAATCGTATGGAATAGTCCGACCGTCACGATCTTGCCGTCGTTCTGCAGCGCGAAATCGATTACGTCCGAATTCGCGCCCGGATCGAACGTGGTGTCGAGAGTGCCGTCTTGGTTGAGGCGCCCAATGTGGTTGCGCATTGTCGTGCCGAAGCCGCCGCCACCAAGCATCGTAAAACTGCCGCCGACCACAATTTTGCCGTCCGGCGGAAGCGCAAAAGCGACCACAATGTTACTGACGCCCGGGTCAAAGCTTGCATCGAGGGAGCCGCTGGGATCGAATCTGGCGAGGTCGTTGCGCGGCTCTCCATTGGCGTTGCGAAAGTTGCCGCCGACCAGGATTTTCCCATCCGCCTGAATCCCAAGTTTCAGGACGTTGACGGAGAATCCGTTGGAGTCGACTGAGGCGTTAAAGGTCGAATCGATTGTTCCATCGGCATTCAGGCGTCCGATGAAGGGATGTTCGAACGGCGCGCCGAGCGAAGTAAAAAAGCCGCCGACAACGATCTTGCCATCCGCCTGAACGGCCACGTCGTCGACTTCGCCTCCGGAAACAAAGGGATTAAAAGTTGCGTCGATTGTGCCGTCGGCATTCAATCGTCCGAGATTGCTGCGCGGCGCGCCCGCCAGAGTGGTGAAACTTCCCGCGACCAAAATCTTGCCATCCGACTGCAGGGCCAAGGCATTGACGAGGCCGTTCAGACCGGAGTTACCCAGGACGTCGGGATCGAACGTGGTATCGAGGGTGCCGTTGGCGTTGAGACGACCGAGCGAGTTGCGCATCGTTGTGCCTGTCCCGCCCCCGCCCAGCATGGTGAAACCTCCGCCGACGAGCAATTTCCCATCCGGTTGCAGAAGGAGGTCCGCGACGAGGTTGTTGACCCCGGGATCATAAGCAGTGTCGAGGCTGCCATCGGGATTCAAACGCCCGAGGTGGCTGCGAGGTGTGTTCCCGTCGCCTCCGCCGCCCAGCATTGTGAAATCGCCACCGACGACGACTTTGCCATCGGCTTGCACCACGACCGTCCGGACAGGATGGTCGGCGCCGGGATTGAAACTGTCAGCGACATCGTCCGCCGCCCTGCTTTGGGGGAGGCAGAAAAGAAATGCTGCACCGACCAGAGCGGCTATGCGCGTTGAGCGAAGAGAATCGCGTTTTTTATGAACCCACTGGTTGAGGTGGGCGACTGCGAGCAGTGCCTCTGCCCTGAAAAGATAAGACGAAGCCAGGCGATTTTTCGACGGCAAGAAATAGACGACTATTGTTTTGTTTTTCATGGTTCCTCCAGGAGGCTGCGATTTTCTGCGCGAGACTGGTAAAAATGTTTTCATCGATTCAAAACGTGACGTCGAGATTATTCGTAAAGATTTCTTCGACGGAGATTGCGAATCGAGCTAAAGCACTCGGCAGGTGGGTGATCTTCCGCTCTATCTTAGCGGAAACTTTTTCTGCTTTTCCGAAAGGAGTGTGCGTCTCGCAGCGTTCTCTTGCACTGAAGATTCTCCGAACGATGCTTCGCCGGGCCTTCGCGTGGACCTTGGCCGTTGGGTAAATTCGTTAGGCATGTCAGAAGAAAATAATCGCCAGGTCGCCATTGTCGGCCGCCCTAATGTCGGCAAGTCCGCCCTCTTTAATCGGCTCGCGGGCCGCAATATTGCCATCGTGCACGATCAGCCGGGCATCACGCGCGACCGAATTTCCGCGCTCAGCCGCCGCGGGGATGAGCCATTTACCATCTGGGACACGGGCGGAATTGGTGGCCACGGGGAAACGGAATTGCTTCGGGAGGTGCGGACCGCGGCGGATGCGGCCATGCGCGAAGCCGACGTCATCCTTTTCATCGTCGACGGGCAACAGGGCCTCACTCCGATTGACCAGGAACTGGCGCGCCTCTTGCGACGATCGAAGCGCCCGGTCGTCTTGGTGGTGAACAAGATTGATCATCCGAAGCACGAAGATTTCGACCTCGAGTTTCAGCGTCTCGGCTTCGAGAGTGTCTCGATCAGCGCAGCGCATGGCCTCGGCATAGACTCGTTAGTCAAAGCGATTGAGGAGCGCCTTCCGCGATCGGAGATTAGTCCGCCTCAGGCGGATGAGGGATCAGAGGTCGGAGGTCGGAGTTCAGATATCAGCCCGCCTCCGGCGGATCAGAAATCAGAAACGGCGCCCCTGTCGCTCGCGATCGTGGGCCGGCCTAACGTTGGTAAGTCTTCCCTGATCAACGCCATTCTGAGCGATCGCCGAACCATCGTGAGCAACCTTCCTGGAACGACGCGCGACGCGGTCGACATCGCCTACCGGCGGGGGAACGAGCGATTTGTCCTGATCGACACCGCCGGCATCCGTCCGCGCGGCAAGCATGCCAGCTCGGTCGAAGTTTTCAGCGTCATGCGTTCCGAACGCACGATTCGCCGGGCCGCTCTTTGCGTTTTAGTGGTCGACGCCACGATGGGCGTCACGGCGCAGGATAAAAAAATCGCGGCGCTGATGCAAAAGGCGCACAAGCCGTCGCTCGTCGTCGTCAACAAATGGGATCTCGTTAAACCGGAGCGGGGCGCCAAGGCGACGCTGGCCGAGCTGATCGACGAAACGCGGGAGCGCCTCTTCTTTCTTCCCTATGCTCCCATCCTGGTTGCCTCGGCGCTGACAGGTGAAAACGTCGATCGCCTTTTCAGTGCCATCCGCAAAATCCGCCGCGGTGCTGGCGAGCACATAGGGACCGGCGTGCTCAATCGGCTCCTGCGCGAAGCCTTCGCGGCCAATCCGCCGCCGATGGTGAGCAACCAGCGGCTCAAGCTTTTCTACGCGACCCAGCCGCGGAGTGCAGAGCAGGCGCTCGCCACGCCAGAATTTGTCCTCTTTGTCAACGACCCGCAGTTGTTAGGTGATACATATGCGCGTTACCTGGAAGCGCAGATTCGCGCGGCACAGCCATTCGTAGGTCTGCCGCTGATGCTGAATTTCCGTCCAAGAAGCGAGACGACTCGGCCGACGGAACATCGTTAGGCCTGCAGTTAGGCAGCCTGAAAAGTTTCCCGACGACTCCGCAACTCGACCAGAAGAACGGCGTCGCCAGCTTTGCCGGCGGATCCTCGACCGCGCTGCGCTTGGCTCGGGATGAGTTAGAAAATCGTGACGACGTCGCCAACGCCGACAATGTCCTTCAAGCGCGCCGCATCCCAGTTGGCCGTGCGGATGCAGCCGTGGCTCCCGGCGCGCCCGATCGTTTCCGGATTGTTCGTGCCGTGAATGCCGATGCCGGGCTTGTTCAAGCCCATCCAGAGGACGCCGACGGGATTGTTAGGCCCGGGAGGAATATTGTAGAAGTCGTTCGTCCGCACCCCATGGTTGAGGACGCCTTCATCGTGCCGGAACCAGGGCAGAGTCGCGACACCGAGGATTTTCCAGACGCCCTTCGGCGCGGGCAATGTCTTCGATCCTGGCGTGATCGGAAATTCCGCCACCAGCTTGTCGCCCTCGCGCACCTCGAGAAAATTCTCGCGGGTGTCGATGTAAACTTGTCGCGTTGCAAAGGCGGGATTCGCCGGGATGAATTTCTCCGTCAGTTTTTCGATCTCAAACGGCTGGACGTTTGGCACTTTCACTGGATCGCCAGGCTGCAACTTATCGAGGTCCATGCCCGGATTGAGCTTGCGCAGAAAATCCTGTTCGGCGTGATAGCGTTCGGCAACAAACTCGAGGAGCGAGCTATAAGGCATGCGCTTCAATTTCGCCTGCTGCGACGGAGTCGAAGCAACGTCACCGACATAATTCAGGTCATCCGGCCGAATCGTGTAGGTCGTATAAGGGTCTGGCACCTGGGCGAGGAATTGGGCATCGACCGCGCCGGTCGGAGGCAAACCGTTCGCCTTCTTGTAGGCGACGAGCGCTTTGCCGAAAAACTCGCCCATCTTGCCGTCGATTTTTCCGGGGCCGAACTCGTGGTTATCGAGGAAGATCTGAAGCCGCACACTGGTCTCCTCGTCGTAGATCGGCAGTGCGACCAATTCCCGCGGGGGGGGCGTCGGGGTCGGAACGGGCGTCGGCGTTGGTGGAGGGAGAGCTCTCCTCACCGGGACCGGGCTTGGGAGCGGTGTCGGAGTGCGCCGCGAAAACCATCCTGCGTCGGTCCGCGTGGCGAGAGCGCAAAGCGCGAGCGAAAGGAGAAGCGCAGGTTTCATCAGCGCAAGTTATCCACTGGTCGCCGGGCTGATGCAAATGCGCGCAGGTTGCCGACGGATCCCACGTTGGCTTTTTTCAGGGGCTGAGGCCGCTTGCTCGTTGCTCAAGAGGCTCGCTCGAGCGAGCTGCTCGTTTCGGAATCAAGAGATAGTCTTGACGGGATGCGCTTTGTGAATCCGCGCGAAATTTGTGGATTGCTCGCGGGCGTGAGGCTGGCAAGTTGGCGCTCGATTTTGAAGTTCATCAATCTGACGCGGCGGACCGAGATCGGCGCCAACTGTTATTATCTCGGCTCGGGCGAGCAGGGGGTCGTGCTCGATTGCGGCATGCATCCGAAGGAAGAGGGCGAAATGGCGTTGCCGTATCTCGCGGCATTGGATGGGCATCCGGTCAATGCGCTCCTCCTCTCACACGCCCATCTCGATCATATCGGCTCGCTCCCGGTCCTGATGCGGCAGCAGCCGCAGGCGCGCATTTTCATGACCGAAGCGACGGCCGCGATTGGCGAGGCGCTCCTCCACAACTCCGTCAATGTGATGACGCGCGAGCGCGAGGAGGTGGGCGTGATTTATCCGCTCTTCACCCATCGCGAGACGGAGCGGGCGACAGATATGTGGCAGCATTGCCCGCTGGGCCAGCCCTTCACGGTGGACGGCGAGCGCAGCCCGGCTCGGCCTGCCGACGAGCTGAGTTTCGAATTTCGCGGAGCCGGTCATGTTCTCGGTGCAGCCGGCATTTTGCTCCGGGCGGAAGGGCGCACGGTCTTCTACAGCGGCGATGTGAATTTCGACGACCAGACGCTGACGAAGGGCGCGGCCTTCCCGGAGTCTGGGATCGACATCCTGATCATCGAGACGACGCGCGGAGATTCTCCGCTTCCGGAGGGATTCACACGCGGAGCGGAGGAAGAGCGTTTCGCAGAGGCGATCGGGCGGGCATTTGCGCGCGGCGGCTGCCTCCTGGTACCGGTCTTCGCTCTCGGGAAGACGCAGGAAGTGCTGGCGATGTTTTACAAATTCAAGCGCGCGAAATTGCTCGATGACGTTCCGATTTACATCGGCGGGCTGAGCTCCAAGATGACGGGAATTTATGATCGTCGCGCGAACAACTCGGCCCGAGTCATGCCAGGTTTGCAGCTGTTCCCCGAGGTCGCACCTTTCGTCCTCAACGGGAAAACCATCGCTGACGCGCCGGCCCGGCCCGGCCGGATCTATGCCCTCTCCAGCGGAATGATGACGCCGAAAACGCTCTCCAATATCTTCGCGCGCCGGGTTATCGATCGTCCGGAGCATTCGATTTTTTTTGTCGGCTACTCCGATCCCGCCTCGCCCGCAGGAATTCTGCGCCGTGCTCAACCTAACGAGCTGGTCTCACTCGACGAAGACGAACCGGCTCAGCCGCTCCGCTGCCAGATCGAACAATTCCAGTTCAGCGCTCACGCTCCACGCGAGTCGATTCTCGACTACATCACGAGGGTCGCGCCGCGCAAAGTCGTGCTCGTGCACGGCGATCAGCCAGCGGTAGAATGGGTGCGAGCCTCCGTCAGCGGCGGCCCTGCCGACGACCGAAGTGATTGTCCCACTGCCGGGAGTTGAGATCGAATTGTAGCGCACGCGCCCCCATGAAGATCGCGTCGTGGAACATCAACTCGCTGCGGAAACGGGAGGAGCGTTTGCTCCTCTGGCTGCGCGAGATGAGTCCCGACATCGTTTGTCTGCAGGAGACCAAATGCACCGACGAACAATTCCCGGTCGCCTCGCTGCGCGACGCCGGTTATGCGGCCGTTTTCCACGGGCAAAAGTCGTATAACGGTGTCGCCATTTTGGCCAGGGAAGAGCCGCGCGACGTGCGGAGTGGGTTTTGCGACGAAGTCGAAGATGATCAGGCGCGGATGATCGCGGGTAATGTGGGCGACGTGCGGGTCATCTCGATCTATGCCCCCAACGGACAGGCGATCGGTCAGTCCAGCCTACCAATACAAAATGGAATGGTATCGTCGCCTGACCAATTGCCTGAAGGAGAAGGAAGGCGCCCTTCAGCGGGTCCTGGTTTGTGGCGATTTCAATGTCGCGCCTAACGACGATGATGTGCACGACCCGGAACTGTGGCGCGGTGCGATCATGTGTTCGGAAGGCAGAGCGGGCGGCCTTTCGCGCGCTGGAGGAACTAGGACTGAGCGACACTCTGCGTTTGCATCATCCAGAGCGGGGAATCTTCAGCTGGTGGGACTACCGAATGTTGTCGTTCCCGAAGAACCGCGGGTTGCGGATCGATGCGATCCTGGCCGGGAAAGAGCTGGCGGCGAAATGCAGTGCTGCCGGAGTCGATCGAGAAATGCGCAAAGGGAAAGACCCGTCCGATCACGCGCCAGTCTGGGCGGAATTGCATAAGGTTTTCCTCGAGCCCTAAAGGCGGATGATCCTGCCCATGGGGCCAATTGCTCCTGCTCGTTAATCCAAAGCCGAAGAGATGGGCGTTCCTGACTTATAAAATCTGCCGAAATATAACAGCATCGTGGCATCTTCCGATTGGACTTAGGAGCATGAGCAGGACGGAAGATGCCGAAGACGCACCAGGTCGCCAACCCGCCGTCGAAAATCCTGCTGGTTTACGATGGCGATTGTGGATTTTGTAAACTCTGGATTGCGCGCTGGCGCGATATCACTGCCGGCGCAGTCGACTACGAGGAACTGCAAAGCGTCGCGTCCAGATTCCCGAAGTGCCGCGGGCCGCGTTTGAACATGCGGTCAAGCTGATCGAGACCGACGGACGCGTTTTCAGTGGAGCGGAGGCGGTTTACCGTTCGTTAGGGCGAGGTGGCGGCAGGGGCTTTGGGTGCTGGTCCTTCGAGCATTTTCCGGGTTTCGCACCGGTTTCAAATTTTGCCTATTCCTTCATTGCCCGGCATCGCGAACTGGCCCACAGAGTGACCTCACTTTTCTGGGGCGAAGATGTTCGGCGCCCCACTTACTTCCACGCAAGCCGCTGGTTCCTGCGTTTCCTCGGCGTGATCTACCTGATCGCGTTTCTCTCGCTCTGGCTGCAGGTGGACGGGCTTATTGGCGTCCATCGGCCTGATGCCGGTGCCGCAGTTGCTAACGGACGCGCACGCGCAACTTGGCGGCCAGGCTTACCTCGCTCTCCCGACCCTCTGCTGGCTCAACTCGAGCAACGCGTTTCTCCATTTCCTCTGCGGACGCCGGTGCGGTTCTCTCCGTTCTGCTCATCGCCGGCATCGCGCCCATTCTCTGCCTGGTTCTGCTTTTCGCATCCTACCTCTCGCTCAGCATCGCAGGACAGACGTTCTTCAGTTTTCAATGGGATGTCCTCCTGCTCGAGACAGGATTTCTTGCCATTTTCCTCGCGCCCTGGCGCTGGTGGCCGAAACGCGGACAGTTTCCTTCGCCCTCGCGCGCCGCCCTTTTTCTCCTCCATTTTCTTCTCTTCAAACTGATGCTGATGTCCGGCGTGGTGAAGCTGACCAGCGGAGACGCGTCATGGGGCAATCTGACCGCGCTCGACTACCATTATTGGACGCAGCCGCTACCGACTGTGATCGGGTGGTGGGCCGACAAGTCGCCCGAGTGGTTCAAGCATTTCTCGACCGCGTTCGTCCTCATCGTGGAACTTGCGGCCGCCTTCCTCATCTGGCTGCCACGCCGGCTCCGCCTGCTTGGTTGCGGTGTGATCGTCCTGCTCCAGATCGTTATCGGCCTGACCGGCAATTACGCCTTTTTCAATCTCCTTACGATCGCTCTTTGTCTGCTTCTTGATTGACGATGCGGTCTGGCCGAGCGCACCTCGCCTAACGGATCCAGGGTCGACCGGATCCCGATGGCCGGTCTGGGTCCCGATCGGCGTCATTGTGCTGACAATGCCGGTGAATGCCGTGCTTATCTTCAACGCCTTTAAACCGGAAGCGAGATGGCCGCGCCTCGCTCGAGCAGATGTATGGCGCGGTCGCCTCCTTCCGGATCGTAAATGGCTACGGTCTTTTCCGCGTCATGACAAAGGAGCGCTCGGAAATCATCCTCGAAGGGAGCGACGACGCGATTGAGTGGAAAGCCTACGAGTTCAAATGGAAGCCGGGCGCGCTCGACCGGATGCCGGCCTTCGTCGAGCCGCATCAACCGCGGCTCGACTGGCAGATGTGGTTCGCCGCTTTGAGCGATGTGCGGCAAAATCCGTGGTTCTTCGCGCTCGCCTTTCGCCTTCTGGAAAATTCGCCGGATGTCCTGCATTTGTTAGGCAAAAATCCCTTTCCCGAAAAACCGCCGCGTTATCTCCGGGCCGAGATCTATCGCTACCGGTTCAGCACGATGGCCGAACATCGGCAAACCGGCGCCTGGTGGCAGCGCGAAGACGCGCGCATCTATTTGCCCACGGTTTCGTTGCGCGATAAATGAGCGCAGAGCGGGACCCAACTGAAGTGCGGGTCGGGGGATCGATCGGATGCTCACGCGATGCGGAATGATTTAAAACCTCCCGATATGGTGAGGCACGAAAGGGTTCGCTGCACCCTGCGTCACGGGGGAGCGACTTGAGTAATCGACGTTAGGCGGTATGTTTCCGGATGCCGAAGGAAGAGCAGATCGTGACGGAAGGCACGGTGACCCAGGTTTTGCCGGGCACGATGTTCCGTGTCGATCTCGCCGGCCAGCGCAACGTTCTCGCCCATATCTCCGGCAAGATGAGAAAGCATTTTATTCGGATTGTGCCGGGGGACAAAGTGGAGGTCGAACTATCGCCCTACGACCTGACCAAAGCGCGAATTATTTTCCGCGCGAAATAATCCATGGCATCAGAGAAGACCAACGACGAAAATCGTAAGCGCAAGCCGTCGGCGAGTTCCGTATCCCCTTTGAAGAAATCTTCACCGTCGAAGGTCCCGGGCGCAGAGGGAAAAAAACGGCGGTCCAACGAGGAGAAAAATATGGCTGATGAAAAAAATATGACAGAAGACGCGGGAATCCCGCCTCAGGCAGAGAGCAAAATGGAAAGCGGTGCATCCCACGCCCGCCAGGCAGCGGAGGATCTTCGCTCGGCGGCGGGGGCGGTGGCCGATCAATATCGAGGCCGGGCCGAGGAGGTCTGGAACGATGCCAGCGATCGCGTTCGCAGTTTCCAGGAGGACACTGAGCAATACGTCCGCGAAAACCCGACGAAAGCGGTCTTTACCGCGCTCGGAGTCGGGTTCGTGCTCGGCTTGATCTTCCGTCGCTAGGAGTCTTGATGGCCGGCCGGCCGATGCCGTTCCGCAATCCCGCCGGACACGCGGGATTGCGCCAAAACCTTATTTCGTTCGTCGCGTCCCTTACGCAGTTCTTCCAAACCCGGTTGCAACTGGCAGCGCGGGAATCGAAGGCTGCGATTGGGCACCTCGTGATCATGGTTGCGTGCGGTATCGCCGCGGCCGTCTTGCTGCTCTTTGGCTATGTTTTCCTGCTCGTTTTCGCGATCGTCGGGATCGCGCATCTCGTCGGAATTTCCTGGACCTGGATGGCACTCATCCTCGCGCTCCTTCACTTTGCTGGCGCGCTGATTTGTTTGGTCATCGCCCGCTGGCAGGCGAAGCATCCGATGTTCCGCGATACCGCGACCGTTTTGAAAGAGGACACTGAATGGCTGAAAAACCTGGATCAGACGAAACACGCCGATAGAATCGCTGCAAAGGGCCGCGCGAACGCGCGAGCTGGTAGTGCGCGACGCCAGCGGGCTGCACTACGAACTCAATTTTCCACTCAAGTTCAAAAAGGCCTTTCAACGGAATACCGTCGTTTGGGTCGGGGCCGCATTGGCGGTTGGGCTGCTCGTCGCGCTTCTCAGGGCACGCCCGCAAAGAGTCTATGTTGGTGCGGGCGGCAAAAAGGCGCGTTCGCACGATAAAACGCTGCTCCAATCGGGCGTGCTGCTCGGCGCGCTGAAATTCGGGATGACGCTGCTGCAGCCGATGGTGATCAGCTACTTTGCGAAAAAGGGAGCAAAGAAAGACGGGGAACGTCCGCGCTCGCGGGACTGGTAAGCGGATTTCGATTTACGGTTCGGAAGCGGTCGCCTACTCTTTGAGGCTCGCTTCCCCATGCCCCCAGCACCTCCCTCCGTCAATGCGTCCTTCGTTCCGCACGTCGACCGATATCTCGCGCTCGGACAAGAAGGCGGCGCCTCCGACATTCATCTTGGGGTCAACGCACAACCTGTCTGGCGACTCCATGGTATTCTCCAGCCGATCCGGCCCGATCTGCCAAAGCTGACCGCGGCCGACACTGCCGCGCTTGCGGCTGGTTTCCTCAGCGAAGCGCAACGGGCGCAGCTCGCCGAGCGGGGAGACGTCGATTTTGCCTATGCCACGGAGTCCGGACGATTTCGCACCAGTGTCGTTAGGCAACGACTTGGGATCGAGATCGTCTTTCGCATCATCAGCACCCAGGTGCGGACCATGGATGAACTCGGGTTGCCCGAGAGCCTCAAGCTGCTTACGCGCTTCCATAACGGACTCATTCTCGTTACTGGCTCGGTCGGCAGCGGTAAGTCGACAACGCTCGCCTCACTCGTCGAGCAGATAAATGTCGAGCGGCGCGAGCACATCATTACGCTCGAAGATCCGATAGATACGTTTTCCAGCCGAAGGGGTGCCACATTACCCAGCGCGAAGTTCATACCCACACCAAGTCCTTCGCTGCCGCTTTGCGCGGTTCGCTGCGGGAAGACCCCGATGTCATTATGGTGGGCGAAATGCGCGACCTCGAGACCGTCTCGCTCGCCATTACTGCCTCCGAGACCGGCCACCTTGTTCTCGGCACGCTCCACACTGGTAATGCCTCCCGCACTCTCGACCGGCTGCTCGACGTTTTCCCGGTCGATCAACAGGACCAGATTCGCGTCATGGTGAGTGAATCGCTGCGCGGCGTGATCAGCCAGCAACTCGTGCCGCGGATCGACGGCAAAGGCCGCGCCCTGGCGCTCGAGATCCTAACGAATACTCCCGCGGTCGCCAACGTTATCCGAGAAGCAAAGACCTTTATGTTGCCCGGCATCATCCAGACCGGGCGCAAACAGGGGATGCGCCTGATGGACGACTCGCTCTCACAGTTTTTCGACGAGGGGCTGATCAGTGCCGAGGAAGCCTGCAGCCGCGCCGAACAGAAGCAGGCCATGCGAGAACATGTGGGAAATTAAAAGGCGGAAGATTGACCGCGGATTACGCGGATTTCACGGATGGGGAGAATGATTCATCAAGAGTTGAGCCGGTCGATTATCGGTATTGCGATGGATGTATTGAACGAATTGAAGCCTGGTTTGGATGAGAAGCTCTATGAGCGGGCGATGGCCATCGAGCTGCGACGGCGTGGTCATGCCGTCGCCCCGCAAAGGACCTTTCCCGTCTTCTATCGCGGCGAGATGATCAGCAACCTCATTCCCGATATGATTGTCGACGATCTCGTGATCGTGGATGGCAAGGTCGTATCGGCCTTCACCGATAGCCACGCGGCGCAAATGATCGGTTACTTGAACATCACAGGCCTAAAGCTCGCATTCCTCCTCAACTTCAAAAACGCCAGCCTTACCTGGAAGCGTGTAGTCAACGAGCGCGTGCACGAAGGCATGGTCCCGCCAGATCTACATTCTCCCCATCCGTGAAATCCGCGTAATCCGCGGTCAAAAATGCCGTATATCGACAAATTATTTGATGTGTTGGTCAACGAAGGCGCATCCGATCTGCACATCAGCGAGGGTCAACCGCCGAAGATGCGCAAGCACGGCGACATCATGCCGATTCGCGAAGATCCGCTGATGCGCGACGAAGTGGTGACCATGCTGAGCGAGATCTGTGGAGCAAAAGGTTGGGCTCTTTTCGAAGAGCGCGGCGATTTCGATTTTGCTTACGAGATGGATGAGAAATCGCGCTTTCGCTGCAACTTTTTCAAACAAACCAACGGCTACGGCGCTGTCTTCCGGCTCATTCCTACTCGCATCGCTTCACTCGAGGAACTTGGCATTCCGCCTGTCGTTAGGCAATTTTGCGACCTGCGCGGCGGACTCGTCCTCATCACAGGCCCGACCGGCTCGGGTAAGTCGACCACCCTGGCTGCTCTTATCGATTACATCAACATTAACTACGCGCGCCACATCGTTACGATCGAGGAGCCGATCGAGTTCGTGCACAGTAACAAAGGCTGCATTATTACCCAGCGCGAAGTGCCGGAGCACTCTTCCACCTTCCCGGCGGGCCTGAAGGCCGCCATGCGGGAGGATTGCGACATCGTCCTCGTCGGCGAAATGCGCGATCTCGAGACTGTCTCACTCGCTCTTACTGCGGCCGAAACCGGCCTGCTCGTCTTCGGAACCCTGCACACCAACAACGCTCGCAAAACTGTCGACCGCATGATCGACGTCTTCCCGTCTGATAAGCAACCACAGGCGCGCACCATGCTGGCTAACTCTCTCCGCGGCGTCCTTGCCCAGCTTCTTCTCAAGCGGGCTGATGGCAGCGGTCGCAACGCGGTCAACGAAATCCTCATCTCAAGCAACGCCGTTTCTTCCATCATCCGGGAAGGCGCCACCCAGAAATTGCAGGACGTCATTGTGAGCGGGAAAGGGCAGGGGATGCAATTCATGGACGACGCGATTTGGGCTTTGTTACAGAGAGGCGTCGTCTCTCCGCACGAGGCCTTTATGAAAGCGATCGACAAGAACCTTTTTAAGAAATTCCTGCCGCCCGACGAAGCCGGTCTGGCTAACTCTGCCGGATCCGCTCCGGGCGACGAGCAACGGCCACCAGGAGATTTCGTCAAGACTCGCGCGCGCAAAGCATGAGCCGACGCGACTTCGGGACGAATCTCGCGCATAAAGGTAGAGCGGCGCATCCAATGTGACTGGACGCGCCGTCGTAAAGACAGAGCGCGGTGAAAAGGTGAACGCCGCTTCCCCCGGCAGGAGAAAGCGGCGCACCAATCCAGCAAAGCTGGAACCAGATTTCGGCGGAGAGCTGGCTTTAGCGTGCTCTGACGTTCGCGGAGGCGGTTCCCCCCAAATTACTCGTTACCGTGACGTTCTGCGGGTTCGTAGTCCCGTTAATTTTCGAGCGGTAATTACCATCTCCTCGCGTGTCCATCGTCCCCAGGATCTGACCCGTGCTTGTTACCGAGAGAGTCAAGACCGCGGCTGAATTGCTGTCGGTTGCCAACACTGTAAGCTGGCCGCGCGAGATGGAAAACTGGGCCTTGGTAATCGCGACCGTATCGGCCATCACCGAGTCCACCGCCGCCAGGATATCAACTCGGCCCCATCCGTAGACGCTGTTTGGCGGCCCTGCAGGGCCACACTGGGTGGACGAGATAAACTGAGTGGTGTTATCCAAAACTGTGCGGCTCGCATCGATTTGGTTTTGCAGTTCCGGATGAGCCGACCAGAGCAGGGCCACCGCCCCGGCGATATGCGGAGTCGCCATCGACGTGCCGCTGGCAAAGGTATAGGCGGTGTCGGAAGAGTTGCTGGCCGAGCGAGTGCTTGTGCCCGGGGCTGTGATGTCCGGTTTTGTCCGGTTACTTCCATCGATCGTGACCGGGCCACGGCTGCTAAAGGTAGCGATGGTATCCGTGCCGGTATTGAGGGCCCCCACGCTGTAAGATGCCGCATAAAACGACGGAGGATCGACAGTTGTGGAACAAGCCGAACCCGCATTACCGGCCGCGACCACCATCATAATACCAGCAGCGGCTTGAGCTTCGACGGCGGATTGGAGAGTTGCGACCGAACAACCTTCCGAAGTCGGGCAACCCCAGGAGTTAATTGTAACGTCCGGCGCCTTGCTTGGATCGCCCTGTCCGCCGCTTACCGGATAAGGCGCCAGGAAAAATTCCATGCACTCGATATATCTGGCTGGTGTGCCTGTGCCCTCGTCCATGTTACGGCAGGCAATCCACTTTGCGCCAGGGGCCATCCCGATCTGGTTGGTACCGTTGTCGTCGCCGATCGCTGTCCCAGTGGTGTGGCTGCCGTGGAAGAAGTCATCGCAAGGAACTGGTGAGTTATTACCGCAGGGGTTGCCTGTGCTGTCGTGGATCGAGTCATGCCAATTGTAATTGTGGTCGGCGTTCAGCCCATCCCAGCCGCGGTAGTGAGGCTTGAGCGCGTTATGTGTCCACCGAACACCGGTATCGGCGCTGGCAATGACGATATTCTGTCCAGTGAAACCTTCCGCCCAAACGGAAGGCGCGTGTGTGTAAACGATTCCCGGCTCGACCGTCGCCGGCGAATCAGTCTGCGACGGCGCCTCCACAGTCGACTCTGGTTGAGGAAGCGAATTTTTAATGTGCGGGTTGCCCTCGACGCGCGCCACGTCCGGGCGAGCAGCCAACATCTCCGCCATCTCGCGATCGCCCTTCACTAAAATTGCGTTAACAATATAGAAGGAACGATGTTCGATGCCGCGGTCCCGCAGCAATTGCAGGATTGGACCCTGCGTCGTCTGGCTCTTATTTAATAATGCATCGTGCACGAAGCGGCCTTTTTCCGTTTTCGCGCTGAGCGCCGCGGCTCCGCTCAGATCGGCCTGCTCGGCGAGAACAACCATGAACTCGGCTTGTTTGCCGTCCGCGGTATGCTCGGTGACCCAGGGAGCGATTTTGCGCATGGCGGCGACCTGCTCGGGACTTCTCGATCGATTGACGGCACGCGTTGAAGCGACCGCGCCAAGAACAGCCGCTATTGCGGCAACGAGGAAAAGAAGACCGATAATACGCCGTAACGGCCCGACTTTGGAGTGATGGTGTTTTGCCATAGAATGGCCATGCTCTTAGAGAGTTCGCTCTTCGAGATCAAGAAAAATCGTCTTTCCACCGGGGCGAAAGCAGTCTCGACTGGTCGCCGGTTTTGAGATTCGCGTTCCATCCGGGCCTCAATTTCGATCTCTTCGGAGCGACGAGGATGATCCGGAAAGATTCGGAAACGCGGCGCCAATCCAGTTCACGGCCACCCGTTGCCAATCTCCCACCATTGGCGGCGCGGGGAGCCAATTATTTTGGCATTGCGACCCGCACTAATCCGGCTTCATATTTTTTCATGAATCGTCTGCTCTGTGCGGCAGCTCTCGCTATTGCCAGTCTGTTGACGCTCACCGGTTGTGCAACTGATGAGGACCCATTTGTCGTCCATCCAGCCGGGACAGTTGATTCCGACGCATCAGTCGCCGGTGCGGCAACCCCGCCGCCGGAAAGTTCGAGCGCCGGGTGGAAGTGGTAACGGCGTCTGCGCCCGTATCTTGTCCTCAGAACGGAGCCAATCCACTACGGATGAGACGGAACACGGATGGGACGGAAAAGCATGACCGCTTGCTCCAGCTGGGCTGTAGCGGATGCCCGCCGCGGCGGGTAAACTACGCAACCCTGTCTTTCAATCTGTGTAATCCGTACTGCTATCGTGCTAAATCGTGGTTGGCTGAGAAGATTTTCTTAACCGCGGATTGCGCGGATTTAGACGGATAAGGAAACGGATTATGGAAGGCAGAGAATATTTAGAGATGTCTCGACTCTGCTCGACATGACAAAACTGCCTTCGTACACGGATTCGCTAATGTCTTCACTCTTATCCGTGTTATCAGCGTAATCCGCGGTTAAAGTTCCGGTTGCGGCAGAGCCGCTCTGGGCCATACATGGTTCAAAGACGCTTTTGGCGCGTTGCCTCTCCCATTCGCTCGATTGACGGCGGTGGCCACCACGGTACTTGTGCGTTATGGCTGGCAAATCTCCAAACGCGAAGCAAAACCGGATGGGCAACGCTCTTAGTCGCCGAACATTTCTTGGAATGAGTCTGGCGGGCGGGGCCACCTTGTTGGCGGGCGGATCCGCCAAAATTTTCGCAGGCGACTCATCGACAACGCCGGCCGAGGCCGCCAATGCTGTTTGGAAATTAGGCGGCGATCTTCCGGTCAATCGGCTCGGCTTTGGCGCGATGCGTATCACCGGGGACGGCATTTGGGGTTGGCCAGCCGATCGCGCAAACGCGCTCAAAGTCCTGCGGCGCGCGGTTGAACTTGGGGTGAATCTAATCGACACGGCCGATGCTTACGGGCCGGAAACGAGTGAACTGCTCATCGCGGAAGCTCTCCATCCTTATCCGGCCGGACTCGTTATCGCGACGAAAGGCGGCTTGACCCGACCAGGCCCTGGCCGATGGAAACCAAACGGTCGCCCTGAGTATCTCAAGAAATGTGTCGAGAACAGCCTAAAGCGACTTCAACTCGAGCGCATCGATCTGTATCAGTTGCACCGAATCGATCCGAAAGTTCCGATGGAGGAATCGCTGGGGGCGATCAGGGAGATGCAGAACGCCGGGAAAATTCGCCACGTCGGATTATCCGAAGTCTCTCCGGAGGAGATCGAGCGGGCGCGCAAGATTCTTCCGATCGTGACTGTGCAGAACCAATATAATATCGGGGATCGCGACTGGGAAAATACTCTGGTTTATTGCCAGAAAGAGAGTCTTGTTTTATGCCCTGGTCACCGATTGGTGGAGGCCGGGGATTGAAATCTGGCGGAGCGCTCGAAGCGGTTGCCAAGGCTCACAACGCGACTGTTTTTCAGGTCGCGCTCGCCTGGCTCTTAGAGCGGTCGCCTGTAATGTTACCAATTCCCGGAACCTCGTCGGTTGCGCATCTGGAAGAAAACGTCGCTGCCGCGAAACTCAAGCTAACGCCAGAAGAGTGGAAAACGATTGATGGTTTAGCCAGGCACTCGTGAGTTAAAAGGAAAACGTAGCACCTGTTTTGCGGAGAGCCTCCAGCTCGGTTCAAACGGGAGGAAGCGCCACCTTACTTAGTTCGGCCTATCTGACCGGTTACTCCGAGTCATACTTCGCCGTGCTGGATTGGTCGAATTTGATGCTCTTCAGATGGCTTGTGCTCATTTTTCCGTCCGCAGAGACGACGACCTTACTGGTCACCGTGACTTTGATATCTTCGGGCGATGGTACTTTGCGGGGCGCACCGGAGCGGTTTATTCTCGCGGCGATGAAAGTTCCAGAGCGGCTCCTGGGTATTTATTTGGCGGCGCAAGCCGGGGAGCTACCGCAGTCTGTGGAGCGGGTCCGGGCTTTGGCAGGGCGAGGCTTGGAGGGGGATCGTTATGCGTCGGGGATCGGAACCTTTTCCGATCGGCCGGGCAAACGCGATGTGACCTTGATCGAATCGGAGGTGCTGGAGACCTATGCGCGGGAAAGTGGGCGGAAGCTTTCGGCACCTGAAGCGCGGCGCAATCTGCTCACACAAGGAGTGCGCTTAAATGACCTGGTGGGATGCGAGTTCCAGGTCGGCGCGGTGCGGCTGCGCGGGTTGCGCCTGAGTGAGCCTTGCACCCATCTTATGCGACTGACTCATCCCGAAACCCTCCGAGGCCTTGTTCACCGCGGCGGACTGGTGGCAGAGGTGCTTTGCGATGGCGAACTCGCCGTGGGAGACAGGATTTCGGTAACGAGTGACAACAGCTAACTGTCGAGCGCGGGCTGGTTCCGGGGAGCGCGGGCGTCTCGCCCGCAGTGCCACGCGCCTCGCGGGGCACCGGGCGCATCGCATCCATCCCGGACGGAGCGGCCCTCCCAGAGGTTTTTCGCGAGGCGCAAAAAACAGCAGGCGGGGCGCCCGCGCTCCCCGGATTCAGTGCACCCCTAGGGACAGAGACAGAGGTGGGTTCGACGCGGGTTACTTTTGTGCCGTGATCGGCGCCGAATACTCAGTGCTTTCCCATTGCAGTCGGAGCATGCCGCCGCCGCCCGAATTCTTGTCGAGAGTGATGGTGAATTGATTAACAGGTGAGGCGAGTGGCGTTTTCTTCATATCGATACGGGCGAAGTCCTGACTGGCATCGTGCTTCGTGCCCCATTGCCCCGTCTGTTTGTTAACGATTAGCCTGGCGGGTCCGTTTTCCTCTGGCTGGAGGTAAAGGGAATAACTGCCGGCCGGAATTTTAGTGCCGCCGAGGTCAAGGTCGTGATCGGTCGTAAGAAGGGTCGCCTCATCGGCGCCCATCCGCCAGACCTGGCCGAACGGGACAAGCTCACCCCAGATGCGGCGCATGACGCCCGACTTCGGATCCTTGGTGTAGGGTCGGCCATAGACGATCTTGATCTGTGCGCCATCGATGGTGGCAGACACGGTCTCGTGGGGACTGATTCGTTTCTTTTCCTGGGCGTGCAACGGGAGGGTCGCGAGGAAGCAAACGGTGACAATGGCGAAGCTAGTTTTTAGGTAATTCATCTGGTGAGCAACCTACGGCGTTTGTGAGCCGGAGTCTAGAAAGGCATCGTCGCCGGAGCGCAAGATCGGGCTCGGCAGATATCAGCGGGAACTGTTGATTCGATTGCGAATCCTCGTGAGGCATTGGTCAGCCCCAAATAGAGGCAATCCACCACGGATAACGCGGATGGGACGGAACAGCGCAAGCGCGGCCGCTTTTGTCGCCTTTCAATCTGCGCCATCCGTGCAATCCGTGGTTAAATCCCGAAGCGCAAAACCTGATCCATTTAGCTCGAATTTCGCTGATCCGAGGACTCTAGCCGCTGGTTCCGCGCAGAGTCGAAACGGGCGAGAGCAGTCCGGCGCGCCGCGCGGGCACATAACTCGCAATCGCGACCGCGACGATGGCGAGCAAGATGGCCCACAAATAGTGGTGCCAGTCGGAGGCGACAGGAAAATAATCCGCATAAAGGAGACCGCGCACGCGGAGCGGAATGTGGGAAACACCGATTACCATCAGGGCACCACAGAGGCAGCCGATGAACGAACCGAGCGCTGCGATGAGCGCCCCTTGCCAAAGAAAAATCGCGGTGATATCCCGCCGCCTGTAACCGATCGAACGAAGGATCGCGATCTCTTTGATTTTCGAAAGTACGGTCATGGTGAGCACATTAAAAATGCCGAAACCGGCGAGCAGAATTATCAACGAGACTGTGATCGCCGTGGAAAGCCGCAAGGTCAGCAAAAGTTGGAGATTTGATTGTTCGCGTTCCTGCCAGCTGCGAGCCTCGTGCTGAAAGAGCTGCTCGAATTGCCGGGCCAATTCGGGCGCACTGTCGGGGTCGCGCAATTTGTAAAGAATCATCGTCGCCGGATAGGGCTTGCGCAGAAGGCGCTGGGCAATTTTCGTCTGGCAATAGATGCGGGTGGAGTCGACCGCGCCGACACCGCTCCGGGCCACGGCCGCGACGGTGAAGCGCCAGTATTCTCCGTTGGGCGAGAGCAATTGGACGGGATCGCCCGCCGTGATGCCGAGCGCTTCCGCGAGCCTTGAACCGATGATGACCGAGCTCGGATTGTTTCGGAAATCCTCAAACTTCCCGGCGATGATTTGCTGGCCAATATCGGTTGTCCGCAGATGGAGTGCCGGATCGATCCCAAAGAGATCGACCGTCGCGGTTTCAAACTCGGCCCGCGCGGTGAGGGTCCCGCGGAGGACCGGCGCGCAAGAAACGACATTGGGAAACCTCCGGCTGATGCGCATAATTTCAGAGGCATTGGTAATCCCCTCGAAGTAGCGGCGTCGGGCCGCTTCCACGCCGGCGTTTTTAGGCGCGACGAACAAATTGCCGTAACGCGGGCGAAATTGCGCCCGGAGCATGATGGCCCCGTTGCTCCCGAGGGTGGCATCGATAAAGCGTTTGGTGAAGCCCTGGGTCTGCGCCTGTGTGCAAATGAAAATCGCGACTCCGAAAACAACCCCGCAGAGGCTGAGGACGAAGGCGCGTTTGCGGTGAAAAAGAAATCGCAGCGCGATATGGAGGGTTGGCGTCACTCCGGCTTTTCCTGCGCTGGGCTCTTGACGATTCGCTGCCTGACGAACTGTCCGGATCGCAGTTTGTCCTGGTCCGCGACCACCACCCGATCGCCCTCCCTCAGTCCGTCGAGCACTTCGGAAAACTCCAGGGTGCGATATCCGACCTTGATCGTGCGCTTTTCCACCACGCTGTTTTTAACCTGCCAGACCTGATCAACGAGCAGGGCGCGGGTCGGGACGAGGAGGGCGCCGGGATGCTGGCCAGTGATGATGTTCATTTCCCCGGTCATGCCGGCGAGTAAATTTTCGGGTGGATTTTCGAGGTCGAGGAGGACGGTATAACGCTGTGTTTCGAGATCGGCGGCGGGCACGATCGAAGTGACGGTGGCGTTGAACTGTCGATTGCGGTAGGCGTACATCTGCAGGATGGCTTTCATCCCGACCTTCACTTCACCCACGTCTTCTTCGTTCACTTCGCCGCGCACGTAGTTCCTTCGCGAAGAAATAGTGAGCAATTCGCTGCCGTCGCTCACGAACTCGCCGTCGATCGCTTTGATGTCGGAGAGGATGCCGTTCATCGGAGCGCGGATTTCACTGCTCTGCATTTGCGCTTCGACTTTTTGGGCGGCGGTCCGGAGTGCATCGAGGTTGCGGTCGCGCTCAATTTGTTCCGTTTTGAGCGCTGCCCGGAGGCGGTTTACTTCGCTTTTCGCTTTCTCGTATTCGACTGCGGGGACATTGCTCAAGGCCGCGAGCTTTTGCTGCCGCTCCACATTGCTCTCCGCGATCTTGAGCGGCTCGGCGGAGGGCAATTCCAATCGCGCGCTCTCCGTCGCCGCCTGCAAATCAGCCTGCGCCTGCTTCAGCTGACGCGCGGTGGCTTCATCGGCGATGGTGGCGAGCAGTTCCCCTTTCTTCACCTCCCGGCCGATCGCGCCCCGCCCGGCGGCCAGTGCTTCTCCGAGCCGGATGAAGCCGGCGTTTTGCGCCCGGACATGATTTACAAACGACGGCTCGATTCTCACCGTCCCGTAAACGGCGGAAATGGCGGTTCCGCGCTTCACCCGCTCGACTTGGGCGATCGGCCGCGACCAGTACAAAACCACGGCGAAGACAAGAACCGCCAGTAACGACGACGGTCCAAAGCGTTGGCTTTGGAAGCGGGCAGGTTCATTATTTCGAACTATGCACGTTTGCGGTCGTGTCGTCCGAGAATTGAAAGTATCGGCCGGTCGCGCGATCCCATTCGGCGCGCGTCATTTCCTGTTCGTAGGCCGCCTTCAGGACGCCGCCGCGAGTCGCGAGCAAGTCCGTTTCGGCGCTGCGGAATTCGAGCTGCGAAGCGAGTCCCTGCTGCCAGCTCTTTTCGACAACGGCCACGTTTTTTTCTGCGACCTGCGACGGCCTTGCTCAGCGAATCGTGGCGGGCAGCAATGGCGCGGAAATTGTTCTGCAGGCCTGCCAGCTCCTGGGAAACGCTCGTTTCCAACTTCCGCAATTGCAGTTCATTTATTTCGCGAACGGATTGCTGCCGCAGGGAGGCGCCGCGCACTTTTCCATTATCAATCACCTGCCAGGTATAACCTGGGCCGGCGAGGATTTCGGAAGAAACGAGATTAGAGGTGTTCTGCACGGAATTCGAGCCCGGTTGGCGCAAATCGGTTTTAGGGATGTATCGGCCGAAAAGGGTGAGATCGAGGCGTGGATAGTAGGCGGCATCGACGATGCGCTCGTCTTCGCGCGCCGCGCGCACAAGAAGGCGGGCCAGGCGGAGGTCCGCGCGCCGCTCAAGCGCGGCGGCCGTTTCGCTTTTGAGTGCGAAGTTCAGAGGTCTGAAGTCCAAGGTTCCCTTCGGGCAATGGCAAGGCAGCCCCGGAAGTGAGTTCGTCGCCCATCGCCGTCGCCATTTGCAGGATCGCGGCGCCGGAGGCGCGATGCGCATCCTCGATTTGCGGATCGAGTTCCCGCGCCTGCAATGTTGCCGCGGCGAGTGCGCCCCGGTCCACCGTGCCCGCTTTGTAACGCGCCTGTTCACTTGTCAGGTTTTCGTTCAATCGCTCGCGCTGCGACCGCCCCAGTTCCTCGAGAGAGCGATTATAAAGCGCGGTGTAAAAAGCGGTGCGGACCTGATGGAGTTGATCGACGACGGCGACATTCAGCTTTTGGGCGGCGGCCAGCGTCTCGATTTCTCCGCGCCGCAAGGATGCGGGAATTGCGGCGTAATAGAGCGGCTGACGGAAGGAACCCTGGGCAAATGCAAAGGGCTCGTTCGGCGCCTCGCCAGCGCGCTTGCCGCCCTGCACGCCCAAGGGCGCCCTGATCGACGCGACCGGCAGCTCGACAGAACGAAAAACAAGGCGCTGACCAGCGGCTTGTTCCACCGCGGTCTTGGCCTGCTGAATTTGCGGATTGTTTTCCAGCGCCCGCCCGAGCGCTTCGTCGAGGGTGAGGCCAGGAAGCGTCGGGGGACCAACAACCGCGAATGCAAGAAAGATGAGGAGGCGTCGCTTCACTTTTTCTTATCGGGAGTTGCGCCCGGACGGGCGATGCGAGAAACCTGCTCGCCGGAGTGGGCGTCGTTAGGCTGGACCGCTTCAGAGGCGCCCTCTTCTCCGGCGGGCCCCTCCGATTCGCCACCCGCCGCTCGATCGAGGCGGGCAAGCGCGGCGTTGTGCAAGTAGATCGCGCTCAATCGGGTGGTCCGGGTGCGCGTGACATCAGCGGCGGCCTGCAGAATATCCAGCTGCGTTCCGAGCCCCGCGGCGAAATTGCTCTTCGGCGAATGCGAGTGATTCGCCGGCAGTCTGCACGTTTTTTGTTTGTGCCTGGAGCACGCTGTCGGCTTGCTCCAAGTCGAGGAAAGCACTCCGCACCTCCGATTCGATTCCGAGCTTGACCGCTTTGAGTGCAAGGAGTGCGCCCTCCCGCCGGGCGCGGGTTGCCTGCATGCGGCCACGCGTGGCGAAATCCATCAAACAGAGGCCAGGAGGCATTCAGTCCGACGACGTAACCGTGATTGAACGTCGGGCCCACATTGGGATCGCGTTCGCTGTAGACCTGGTAACCGGAAAAGAATTCGACCTGCGGACGAGTTGCGCTGCGATCGACCTCCAATTGTTTTTCCTCGATTGTGACATCCTTTTCGGCCGATTTGATCTCGGGCCGATTGAGAAGGGCGCGGGAGAGCGCGATGTTGAGATCCGGGTGGCGCGGTTCGTATTGGAGCGAGCCAACGGCTTCGAATTGCCGGTCGGCGGAAGCGCGGCCATCGATGCCGCAGAGGTCGTTCAGGCGCAAATAGGAGTTGCGCAAATCGGTCTGCGCCTGAACCAGCTCGGGCTCTTCATTGGCCAGCGCGACCTCCGCGCGACTGGCATCCAGAGGCCCGACCAGGCCCGCACTCAAGCGTTCGCGCTGGCTTTTCAATTCTTCCCGCAGGACGGCGACCGATTCTTCGCGGACGTGAATTTTTTCCCGGTTCAAGAGCAACTCGTAAAAGGCGAGCCGCACGTCCATCGTGACGCGGTCTGTCACCGCCTGGAGTTCGTCCAGTTGTTTGGCCAGGACGAGGCGAGCGATCGCAACCTGATTGCTGGTCGCGCCGCCAGTGTAAATATTTTCCACCACCTTGAGCGTTGCATTGTAATCCTCCGGACGGAGTTGCGAAGACTGCGCGACTGCACCTCGGCGATAGAATCCTCCGGAAACAACGGAGGGAAGATAACCGGCGTGCGCTTCGAGTTGGCCGCCCCGCGCGGCCTGGATTTTCTTCCGGGCGATCGCGATTTCCGGATTCTGCGACCTGCGCCAGCCTAACGACGTCCACAATCGTGTAGCGGGGCGCGCCGCTCGCGAGCGCGCTCGAAGGCAGCGCAAGGAACGCGCAAAGAACGAGGCGAAAAAGCAGGCCCATTAAATTTTTTTCTACGGCGTCGTCTCTTTTCGCAACTAAATTCCCCACTCTGTAACAGAGCGGGTGGCAGGCGAGATCAAGGCGTCTCCAAGCCATGGCTGACGAAACAATAGCGCGAATTTCCTTCGATTATCCGGTCGACGACCGACGCCGCGCCAACTCGGCAGTCTCCCTCGAAAACGCAGGGTCGGCCGCGGACAGCCGACGGACTATATCAATTTGCGGCTTGAGCATTTGTGAGCTTGCTCGCAGGCAGCGAGTGCGCCAATCTACCCGCTTCCGCATGAGTAAAATTCCAATCGCGATCGTCGGGGTCGGTAATTGCGCGAGTTCGCTGGTCCAGGGAATCAGTTTTTATGGCGGCTTCCCGCGCAATGGAGCCAGCGTCGGCCTGATGCACCAGCAGGTCGGGCCTTATTGGCCGGACGACATCGAAGTCGTGGCCGCGTTCGATGTCGATCGCCGCAAAGTAGGAATCGATGTGAGCGAGGCGATTTTCGCCCCGCCGAATTGCACCAAGATTTTTTGCGAAAAAATCCCGAAGACCGGCACGATCGTCAGGATGGGGTGCGTGCTCGATGGAGTGGGCGCACACATGAGCGAATATGATCCTGCTCCGAACCTTCCAACCGCTTGAGAAAGGAATCGACTCGGGAGCGGATCATTGCGGAGCTGCGCGAGTCAGGCGCCCAGATCATGGTCAATTATCTGCCAGTTGGTTCGGAGGAAGCGACGCGCTTCTATGTCGGTTGCGCACTCGAAGCCGGCCTCGCTCTGGTCAATAATATCCCGGTCTTTATCGCGAGTGATCCGGTTTGGGCGAAGCGGTTTGAGGAAAAAAATCTCCCGCTCGTCGGAGACGACATTAAAGCGCAGATGGGCGCAACGGTGCTGCATCGCACGCTGGTTGATCTCTTTCGCAAACGCGGGGTAAAAATCGAACGCACCTATCAATTGAACACCGGCGGCAACACCGATTTCCTGAACATGCTGAACCGGAGCCGGCTCGCGTCAAAGAAGACATCGAAGACCGAAGCGGTGCAATCGGTCATCGGCGCACGCCTGGCCGACGAAAACATTCACATCGGGCCGAGCGATTACGTTCCCTGGCAGAACGACAACAAAATTTGTTTCATCCGGGTCGAGGGAAACTCTTTGGCGATGTGCCGATGGAGATCGATCTCAAACTTTCGGTCGAGGATTCGCCGAATTCCGCCGGAGTGGCGATCGACGCCATCCGTTGCTGCAAGCTCGCGCTCGATCGCGGGAAGGGAGGCGTGCTCCATTCCGCCTCCGCCTATTTCTCCAAGCATCCGGCCGTCCAATTAACCGACGACGAGGCTTATCAACACGTCGAGGAATTCATCCGCGGCGAACGCGACTCATAAGGCGGCGCCGGCTCGGACGGTTGATGCAGGACAGGACTGACTGGATTTCAGATCCGGGTCGGTCGCAGTTCCATGACCTGATAAATTCTGGCGAGACCAATCCTTTTCCTGCCTAACGATGAGCGAAGAGATATGGTTGAGCTGCCGCGAGATCGAACGCTATCTCGGCGAAGAGGATTCGCGAGTCCACGCGTTGCGGGGCGTATCGCTCGACCTCGAGCCGGCCACCGTCCATGCGGTTGTCGGTCCGTCGGGTTGCGGCAAGAGCACTCTTCTCTACATCCTTGGCCTGCTCGATTCACCTGACGCCGGCAGCCTGACGATAGACGGAACCCGGATCGCTGACCTGCCAGATAACGAGCTGACGCGGAAGCGAAACGAACTGCTCGGTTTCATTTTCCAGTTCCACTTTCTTCTCGAGGATTTTACCGCGCAGGAGAACGTCATGATCCCGATGCGGCGGCTCGGTCGCCTGACGGAAGGAGAGATGAGAGAGCGGGCCGCGCTTTTGCTCGAGGAAGTCGGCCTCGGGAACAAGCTCTCGCGTCCGAGCCGGCATCTCTCGGGTGGCGAACAACAGCGCGTCGCGGTGGCCCGCGCTCTGGCTAACAATCCACGCGTCATTCTCGCGGATGAGCCTACGGGGAACCTCGACACCGCCAATTCCGAGCGCGCCTTTCGCTTGTTGCAGCGAATTGTGCGCGACGAGCGCAAGGCATTGCTCCTGGTGACGCATAATCCGGCGATTGCGGAAGCGTGCGATTGGATTCACGAAATGCAGGATGGTGTCATCGTCGGCAGCCATCCTCGCGGGAGCAGCGCCCGCGGCACTCGTTAGGCGTGATGATGCCGGCGAGTCCCATCCTGCCGCCCGCCGAAGTGGTCGCCGGTCGCCGCGGAGATCGACGGCGCCCTCGATCACGGCGCGGAATTGAAGCGCGGTATGTTCCTCAACACGATCGCGCTCCTGGCCTCGAATTTCCGGGGCGTCTTCACCTTTCTCATTGCGCGGATCCTGGGCGCGGCGGCTCTGGGCGTCTTCCTCGTGGCCTGGGCGACGACCGACGTATTGAGCAAGATCGCGATGTTCGGTCTGGACAACACCATCATTGCTTTTATCGCGCGCTCCGAGGCTGCCGGCGAGCGTGCGCGCAGCCGGGCGCTGTTTCATCTCGCGGTCATGCTTGCCCTCGGCCAAAGCACGGTCGTCGCTATGATCTCGATATTGGTAGTCCGTTTCGCGGGCGATAAGCTGAACCTCAATCCCCAGATGGTTTCGGTCCTTTCACTCCTCCTCTGCGCCCTGCCGGGCGTAATTTTGTATCGCGTCTGCACCGCCGTTTCGCGCGGGATGAAGGTGATGAAACACGATATCTTCTCGCGCGGGCTGACGGAATCAGCCGTTACCACACTGGCGTTTCTCGGCACGGTAGCACTCGGTTGGAAAACCTTTGGACCCGCCGTCGCCTCAATTATCGGGACCGGCGCTTCCGGCCTCGTCGCGTTCCTCCTCGCGTCATCGCTCTTTCGTTCCGCACCATCGGCCAGCGGAGCGATTTCTTATCGGGTCGAAGCGCAACGGTTGCTCGGCTACGCGGCCTCAATCAGCGGCTATGATTTGCTCAACTCGCTGATCGTCAGGCTGGACGTCATCATGCTCGGATGTTTTATCGGACACGCGCCCGGCGTGACCCTGCCGGCGGTCGGCATCTACGGCGCAGTCGTCGAGGTCGGGAGCGGTTTGCGCAAGGTGAACCAGGCGTTCAACCCCATCTTTGCCCCGTTGGTCGCCGGCATGACGGCGCACGGCGAACAGGAACATGCCGCCGCCGCCTTCGCCCGCGTTGCGCAATGGATGCTCTGGATTCTTCTCCCTCTTCTCGCGGTCATGGCGCTGGCTGGCTCACTCATCCTCAGCATCTACGGCCCCGCTTTTCGTCAGGGCGCGATCTGGCTCGACATCGTCGCGCTCGCCTGCGGGACGAACTGCTTTGTTGGTCTCGCCGAAACCGTCATCATGGTGCAACGGCCGCGGCTCAATCTCCTCAACTCCGCTATCACCGCAGTGGTTGCGGTGGTGGCGAACGTCTGGCTGATCACGTCGTTAGGCGTGATCGGGGCCGCCTTTGGCATTCTTTTGCCTTACGTTCTCCTCGGCATTCTGCGCCACCGGACGCTGCGACTGGTCTTTGGATGGGAGCGACCATGGAGTAACATCGCTCCACCGGTCATCGCGGCTGTCGTCGCTGCGTTGCCCGCGATCATTTGCCGCTTGCTCCTCCAGGGCGTGCCCGGACAGATTACGTCGGCGATTGCTTTCCTCGCCGTCTTCGGCCTCGAATGGCAGTTCTATTTTCGACGTCGAGGGAGCTGATTAATGAAGCGAATTTTTCTGACGGGGGCGAGTTCCGGAATCGGACTGGCAATTGCCAGGGCGCTGAGCGCGAACGGCGATGAGATCTGGGGGACGGCGCGCAAAGCCGAGCGCGTTCCCAGGCTGCCCGGTCTGCATCGCGTCGCGCTCGATCTGTTGGAGCGGGACTCGTTAGGCGAAATCTTTCGCTCCGCCTGGCGCGAGGCCGGGCACTTTGATGTCGTGATCAACAACGCGGGGAGCGGCTACTTCGGCCCGGCGGGATCCATCTCGTCGGACGAGTTGGCGCGGCATTTTCAGGTTCTAGTCTTCGGCCAGATTGAATTGCTCCATCTCGCACTGGAAGAGATGCGCCGGGAGGAGCACGGGCTTGTCATCAACGTGAGCTCTCTCGCGTCGCGCCTGCCGGTGCCATACATGGCGGCTTACAACGCGGCCAAAGCCGCCGTCGCCACCTACACGATGTCGATCCAGCTCGAGTTGGGAAAGGGAAGCGTCCGACTGGTTGATTTGCAGCCTGCTGACATCAATACGGGCTTCAACGACGCGATTGCGAAACCCGCGACAAACGATGCACGGGTGGAGCGGGCGTGGCAGACTGTCGATCGCAATATGAAGACGGCGCCGTCCCCAGAGTTGGTCGCGCGACGAGTCATGAAACTGATTGATCAGAGCAATCCGCCGGCCCGTGTCACGGTGGGCGATTCCTTTCAATCCATCATCGCTCCGTTCATTTTTCGTTTTCTGCCGCAAAGCATAAAACTGTGGGGATTAGGGAAATACTATAAAATTTAATCGATGCGCGAAATAACTGATGCAGTGATCCTGATGGCTGGGACGGGGTCCCGCCTGCGGGCGTCCGGCGAAATGTTGCCCAAGCCGCTCGTCCCGATTTTCGGGCGGCCACTTATCTCCTACATCATCGACGCGCTCCGGAATGTCGGCGTCCAAAATCTTCACGCCGTGATTGGCGCAGACGGCGACGCGCTCGTCGCTGCCCTGCGTCCCCTGATCCCGGCGGCAATGGGCCTGAACGCGATTTCAAACCCGGATTGGCATAAGCAAAACGGAATTTCCGTTCTCTGCGCGGCGGGAAAAGTGAGGGCGCCATTCTTCCTCACGATGGGCGATCATCTTTTTGAACCTTCTATTCTTGAGCGAATCGCCGAGCAGGCGAATCGAAGCGAGCTGAATCTGGCAATCGATCGGAAGATCGAAGCCATCTTCGACCTGGATGACGCAATGAAAGTGCAGACCGATGCCGATCACGTCGTCGCGATTGGGAAAAATCTCTCGAGCTACGACGCGATCGATACGGGAGCATTCTTATGCCCTGATGAATTGTTCGCTTACCTGCGGTCGGCGCAGAGAAATGGCGATTGCAGCCTGGCCGATGGGGTTCGGCTCATGGCCGGAGAGGGAAAGGTGCAAGCGATCGACATCGGAGACGCCTGGTGGCAGGACGTCGATAACTTCGCAATGCGAAAGCGGGCCGAGGAAGAGTTGAGCAAACGTCAGATTCTTAGAGCTGAAGAGCCGTCCGTCCGTTCGTAGCAGTCGGCGCTGGTTGGGCACGCCAATTATCGAGCTGACTGGAGGAACGCGCGCAGCCGAGGGTGCAGGTTTCGTTACACGATTTGTAGGTGTAAAACTGTTCCCGCAAATCCTCGCGGGTGTAGCTCGTGAGAGGCTTCGACCAGACGGAGCGAGTTTGGGAACACCAGTTCACGCTGCCGAATTCGTCGATATAAAGATAGCGGCTCCCGGCTCGACATTTGAATGGCGCCACGCCATCGCGGACGAGCCGTTTACGGTAGCTGGAAAAGTCCATCCAACTTTTCGGCAGAGTCTCGACGATGCGCTGGAACGATTTCACTTCTTCGGGGTTTAGTTTGAGTTGCCCATTCCCGTCGTGCACCAAAAGGACGCGCGGTGTGAATCCGAGTTTGCGGGCGAAGGCAATCACTTCCTCCGCTTCGTCAGACGGGGCCGCGCCGATCACTCCGCTCACCGTGACTCGAAAACGCGCGTGCTCCTTTAGGGCAAGCAGTCGTTTCTTGAGATTGTCGAGCACCTTCTCGGTTGTTTCGTTGCGCCGCACGCCGTCAATCGAGATCTGCATCTCCTGGAGCCCGGCGGCATTCAGCTGCGCGATCAATTCCGGCCGCAGAAAAAATCCGTTCGAGATCATTCCGGTGCGGAGGAAGCGAAGTTCGCGGCATTTTCGGATGAGACGCGGAAGGTCGGGATGCAACGTTGGCTCGCCGCCGGTGAGCGAGATGCCGAAAGTGCCCAGTTCCTTTAGTTTTTCGAGCCGCTTTTCCAGAATTTCGAATGGCACCGGATCGCTCGTCTTGTCGAACTCGGAACAATAGCCGCAAGCCAGGTTGCAGCGCCGGATCACGACCATCTGCGCGAGAAAAGGGCTATAGCGGAAGCGGGAAAAAATGCGTGATGACATGGGCGGACTTCCGCAGAATACCGGGGTGTAACACGAAGTCGGAGTCAGGACAAGAATGGCTGGGCTTGCCAACGCCCCGGCGATTGTTCAGGAAACTGCGGTGCGTCATGACTGTATCATCCTCGCCGAAAGCCCGGGCGCCTTGACCGAGCTGTGCGGTATTTCTCTGCTCGAACGTCTTTTGCGCCAGCTGCAACGACTCGGCCTAACGAAAGCGATCGTCCTCTCCTCTATGCCGGATCTTCTGGCGCAACATCTCGCGAATCCTTCACCGCATCGGGCCAAGGTGGCGATCATCATTCGTGGTCGCGAGAGCGGACCGGATGCTCTGAAGGACATGGTTGAATTCTGGCCTAACGACACCGAACTGGTTTTGGTTATCCGCGGCGACAGGGTGTTCGATTCTCGACTCCTCCAACTTCTTGACGATCAGAATTCGACTGCCGTATTGGTCGATTCGGCGCCGCCACCAGACCTGCAACCTCTGGTCGCTTCGGCGCGGAGCACGACCAAGGGCCGCGTTTCCGGGGCGGCACTCCTGTCGCATGACTGGGTAAAATCACCCGTCGGTCTATTAGAGGAGGCCCTTGGCCAGGAGATCGACGCGGGCCGAATAGAGGCGGTCGACGTCGCTTTTCGCGATTGGAATCTTCCCTCGTTGCGTCGCAAATTGCGCCCCTATTGGTTTCCCGCTCCGGCTCCTGAGCAACAAAAAACTGCGCGAGCCATTCTCCTCGATGCTGCACAGAAGGGATCTCTGGACTTTCCCGCGATGGTCCACGGGCCGATCGAGAATTTTCTCGTCTCGCATCTCTGCCAGACGTCGATCACGCCCAATCAACTAACCGCATTTACGAACGTCGCGGCCTGGGGAGCGACATTTTTCTTCGCTACCGGACATCTCGGCTGGGGAACGATCCTCGCCCTCGTCGTCGGCGTCCTCGACGGCCTCGATGGCAAACAAGCTCGGGTGAAAATCGAGACTTCAAAGTTCGGAAAGCTCGAGCATTGGTTCGATGCGCTCTTCGAAAACTCATGGTGGATTGCGCTCGCCTATTACCTGCAGAGTTCCGGACGACTCCCCGCAGCTTTTGGTTATCTGGCACTCTTGATTGGTGCGGAAGCCATTGCTGGATTGGCCAAGTTTAGTGTGATCCGTGCCTGCGGCCGAACGATTGACGAAATCGGCGACTTTAATCGCCTCGTCCGGTTGGTTGGCGGGCGGCGGAACATTTACGTCTGGATTTTTGCGCTCGGCGTCCTCTTGCGGAACTCCGGCTCAAGCCTTCAAGATCATGGCCTGGTGGGGCGCCGTCACGGCTGCCGTTCAGGTGCCGCGCGCAGCCTTCGCGGTCTGGAATCATCGCAGGCACCAAATGTCGCGTGATCCTCAGACCGAAGCCTGACCGCTTGACGCCGCGTCTGCGACAGCGATAAGGAACGAATGATCGGTCTCCAACAGGTCGTTCGGGTTTTCGACACGAAGCCGTGGGTTGCGCACCTTTACGTGACCGAGCAGTGCAACCTGGATTGTCATTATTGCAACGAGTACGACAACTCGATCCCGCATCCGACGGTGGCCAATCTCAAAAAGTGGATGGACCACATCCGGGCGCTCGGTGTCGCCCGGATCGGGTTTCAAGGCGGCGAGCCGCTTAAACATCCGGATATTGTTGAGTTGGTCGTTTATGCAAAATCTCTTTTTTGCAGTGTCAGCATGTCCACCAACGGGTTTCTCCTGACCCTTCCGCTCCTGGCGGACCTGGAAAGAGCAGGTCTCGATCAGTTGCAAATTTCAGTCGACCGGATGACGCCGATTGCGAGCACGCGCAAATCGATGCAGTCAATCGTGCACAAGCTCGATTGGTTTAAAGATTCGAAGATCAAGCTCAATGTCAGCGGCGTTCTTTTTAAGGAGACCCTCGATGAGATGGGACAGGTGATCGACACCTGCCTCGATCGGGGAATCCCGGTTCATGCCCGGGTGATTCACGACGACCTGGTGCACGACCGCGCTCTGCGCGATCCCAAGGCAAGCGAACCGCTCATCCGTTTTCTCGAAAAGCAGGAGCAACTGAAGAGGAGCGGGGAGAAGATTCACACGAGTTGGAACCTTTTCGCTTACGAAAAAAAAATGCTGCGTCAGGAACCGGTCGAATGGACCTGTATCGCGGGCTACAAATATTTCTTCGTCTCATCACGGGGCAAGTTCTGGCCCTGTAGTCAGGTGCGAACGGAGAGAGATATTTTGGAGATCACGCGGCAAGACTTGCTGAGCTACAACAAGAAGAAAAGTTGCCAGGCGGGCTGCGGGGTTTATTGCACCGCGGAGGCCTCTCTGGCCGTGAGCCATCCACTGCAATACGTCGGCCGGGAGGTGGCGGGGATATTGGCAAGTCGTGTCTCGAGGATGCAGGGTGGGGGAGTTGGGCGGATTCGTGATTTGGCGACTGCGTCGTGAGGCCGCGTCCCAGATCGGGACGGCTGCAGCCGCAGAAACGGCGCCGTAACGCAGCCTCCGCAGCAAGCGAGCCGGGCTTTGAAACGGTGAAGGACCTCACAAATGCAAGCTTTGGCTTCTCGTTAGGGGAACACCTCAATCGCAGGTGCGAGATCCCTCGGTCGCCGCGGCGACCGAGGGATGACAACGTCTGGCCAGCTCATCAATTTGAGAATTCGATGACACTGGCGCGCTGCAGCCGCGGTCTATGACCGTGGTCGTGACTTTGGCCGGGCACGTTCGGCGGTAAAAAACCGCCGCTACCGCGGAAGTCCACCGCTGATCGAACGGCGGTAAATCCTGTAGGTCTTGTATTTCTTCGCTCCGATCGCAGCGAGGAAGCGGTTGATGAGATGATTATTTTCCAGCGTCATGCTCAGCTCGCCGGTGAATCCCCGCTTGATCATGGCGTCTTCGATGATCCTGAGGACCAGCATTTCGGCGATCCCGCCACGGCGATACTTCGGCTTCACTCCAAGCGCGATCAGGCGCGCTGTCCGGATCCGATTCTTGTGATAAAGAAGCTTGGCGAGGCCAATCGGAAATCCGTAACTCGTTAGGCGACCATTTATTTTGCGGAAGGCGACGTTGATGTCCGGAACGCAGAGAATGAATCCGACCGGTTCTTCGCCGACTTCCGCGATAAGGGTGAATTCCGGAACGACGAGCTGCTTCAACTCTTTCGCCATGAACTCAAATTCCTTCTCGGTGAAAGGGACAAACCCCCAGTTCTCCTTCCAGGCTTCATTGTAAATTTCCCGGAGGCGTCCGGCTTCCGCGCGGAAATTTTTCAAGTTTCCCTGCCGAATGGTGGCTGCCTCGCGTTTCTTGAGCGAGGCGGCGAGGCGGCGGAGACGGGTCGCAGCCCGAGCCGGTTCGGAAAACCACCAGGCATAGAAATCGGTCACCTTATTGAACCCGAGCCCCTCGATCAGGGCCGGGTAGTAGGAAGGGTTGTGCGAGGTCAGGAGCGTTGGCGGAAACTCAAAGCCATCCACGAGCAAGCCGCAGACGTAATTGGTCGAGTAATCGATCGGGCCCATGATTTCGTCGCGACCCCGCTCGCGGAGCCAGTTGGTTGCCGCCTCGAACAACGAGGCCGCGACCGCGGGATCGTTCACGCACTCGAGGAGTCCGAAGCAGCCAACGTTGGATTGGTGAAAGGCGTTATAGTTTGGATCGTCGCTCGCCATGATTCGGCCGACGATTTCCCCACCCGAGCGCGCGAGAAAAAGCGCGGCGGCGCCGTGCTCGAAAAAGGGATGTTTCTTCTGGTCGAGAAATTCCTTTCGTTCGAGGAGGAGAGGCGGTACCCAGGCCCGGTCGCCCTTGTAGATCCGCCACGGAAATTTGATGAAGGCGTCCCGCTCCGCCTTGGAAGCGACTTGTGTAATTTCTATCTGCGGCATCGCGAATCCTACGGCAGCTCAACAAGCGTGCTTCTCAGGTCAATCCGCGGACAGGCTTCTCGAAAGGAAAACCAAACTTGGAGCGAGGCAGTCAGCCTATTGGTTGACCCCGAGTCTCGCTCGTGCCGGACGCTCCACTTTCCTGCGGTGCTGACCTCGTTCCGAAGACAAGATCCCAAAGGGGCGAGGTCACGCCGAAGCCAACATGATCATCCTGGTAGTGGTGCCGCATATGATATTTTTTCAGCCAGAGCCAAAGGCCGCGTTTCATCGAAAAATGATGGGTAGCGTAATGAAGGGTGTCGTAGAAGAGATAACCGGCGAGCAGGCCAGCGAACGCGGCCGGGGCCAAGCGGCCAAAGAGGAGAGCGAAGATTCCGTAGAAAACGACGGCGAGCGGCCCGCTCACGATGGGCGGCATGACGAGCCGGCTGGCGTCGTTAGGGTAATCGTGATGCACTCCGTGAAGCATGAAGTGAAGGTGCTTTCCTAATTTGCTTCTCGGTTCGTAATGAAAAATCCAGCGGTGCATCGTGTACTCGACCAGGCTCCAGATGACGATGCCGGCGGCGAAAAGGACCGCCGCAACTCCGAGTGACAAAGCACGCTGCGCTACTGAGACGTAGAGCATGTAACCCATCAGCGGCAGGTAAATGATGAGCGGAGTCACCGGATGCACATGCGAAAAGAACTCCATGAAATCGCTTTCGAACATCCGAACCGATTCGTTTTTGTTGGAAACGTAACGCTGCGCCATCGGCTCTATCATGCCTGAATTCCTAAGCTCAAGCAACGGCGGTCGATTGAAAGCCTGAGCGGGTTTCCTGGCGAGGCGGCGCCTCAAACCGATGACGTCCAATTGCGAGAAACGACGCCGTAGCGAAGCGCGCGCGCCGCAGGCGAATCGGGGCTTTCCAATTCAACGGGTTCTAGTGCGAGCCCAGAACACGGCGGCAAACAATGCTTTCGCGGCGAAGGAGCAACATCAGGAGAAGATTAAAAACAGTCACTTCCGCAAAAAAATACCAGACCGGCTGATCTACGAGGAGCAATGCGAAGAGCAGAATCATGCGTGGATTAGTGGCGAGGAGATTCAGCCAGCGGAGCGTCGACCGGCTCGCCTGCAGATAGGCCTTCGCAATAGTGCCGCCGCTCGTCGTCCCGGCCGCCTGTTGCAACACACCGAGGCGCGGCGCCAGCCATTCCTGTTGTCGCGTGTAGTTGAGGTAAATTCGGAGGAGAAATTTTTTTCGGGGTGTGGCACGCCAGCTAAGCCGGTCGTATTCCAGCTGAAGGGTATTGGAGGAATCCAGTTCCGCGCGCGATTTTCCCTCCGCAAAGTAAAGCCAGGCGTTGCGAAAATAATCTGCCGCCGCGCTTTGCAGAGAGTGACTCACCCCCGCGGCGAGGGCGAGAAGCCAGACAAGGTGAGAGCCTCCGCCGGCTATATGACGCAGACAAAGGTGCACATAGATGCTCACGAAAACGAGGTGGTCGGCGAGTCCGTCGAGTGCGCGCCCGGTCCGGCTGCCCTGTTTCGTTAGGCGAGCGAGCTGGCCATCGGCATTGTCGAGCGCATTGGAGAGAATGTGGAGAACCATCCCGGCCAGGTTCAGTCTCAAATCACGGTAGTAGTAAAAATGTCCGGCCATGATTCCAGCGACCGCGCCACAGACAGTGACCTGGGCCGGAATCATCCCCAGCTTTTCGAAGAGAAGGGCGAACCGAAAGCCGATCTTGCGATAGAAATGGATGTCAAGGAACCCCTCGACCTCCCGGGCCTTGTAGCTCGCCTCGATCGCAGGAACGTTTTCAGCCGGCACAGCCACGGAATGGAGCGCAGGCCAAGGCGAACTCACTCAGGCGTTCTGTGCCACCAGGCCTGGCACAAGCGTGTCCTCGAGAATGTTGAGCGCCTCATCCAGGTCCGCCCGGGTATGGAGTGCCGTGACACAGGCACGGAAGCAAATCCGATTCTGCGGTACCGCTGGGTAATCCACCGGAGCGACCCAGAGCCCGCGGCTTCGCAGTTCATGACCGAGGCGGTACATCCGCTCGCGATCGCCGATCACGAGCGGCATCACATAGGTAGTCGAGCTCCCGGTATCGATGCCGAGTCGATGCAGTTGTTGATGGAAATAATCGGCATTCTCCCACAGTTGCCGGCGTAGTTGCGGTTGGCTCGACCCAATCTCGAGGGCTTTCAAAATGGCGGCCACGACCACGGCAGGCAGGGCACATGAATAAACATACGGGTGCGCATAAAAGCGCAGATATTGCAGCGTCTCCTTTGAGCCCGCGACGAAGCCGCCGAGCGCGCCAAAGGCTTTCGAGAATGTCCCGTAGGTCAGGGGAACGCGGTCTTCGACGCCAAACATTTCCGCAGCGCCCCGGCCGTGCTCGCCGCAGGCCAGAGTGGAATGTGCTTCGTCGATGAAAACTGCGGCGCCATGTGATTCCGCGACGGTGATGAGTTCTTCCAGTCTCCCGAAATCGCCGTCCATCGAATAAATGCCTTCGATCACGACCAATCGGCGTTTGCCTTTATGCCGGCCTAACGACGCATCAAGGGAGGCGGGATCGTTGTGCTCGAATTTTTCGGCCCGGCAGCGCGAAAGGGTCGCGCCGTCGCGCAAACTGAGGTGCGATCGATTATCGAGCACCGCGACGTCGGTTTTCCGGAGGAGGCCGGAAATGGTCCCGAGCGCGCCGCCAAATCCGCTATTAAAGAGCATGGCATCTTCGCGACCGAGGAAGGCTGCGATTTTTCGCTCCAATTCACGGTGGAGATCGGTCATGCCTGAAAGCATGGGAGAACCGCAGGCGCCGAGGCCGTGAGTCGTGAGGGCCTCTCGCGCCGCAACAATCACCTCAGGATGATTGGCCAGGCCGAGGTAATTGTAGGAACAGAGATTGATAACGGAACGCGGTTTCCCGTTATAGGAAATGGTCGTGCGGGCGTCCGCAGTGGCGAGCAGCTCCGGCTCGTAAAGTTTGACCGCCCACGCCCCGGCCTGCATCCACCTTGTGAAACTGGCGGGCGCCTGCAACGGGTCGCCGCCTTCGCTCGCCAGGAAATTACTCAGACTGAGTTCAGCTGGATTATCGCTCATGACGGGAACCGCTCACCTTGGGCTTGCTTACTGTGCGCGTCGCGCGCCTTCCGGGAAACTTGCCTCCAAAAAAATACCGCGCCCGGCGAAGCAGAGTGCGGTTGAAAGCGGGAAGAGGGCCCACCGTTCCGGTGGATTCGAGCGAAGTGGTTGCTGAAGTTGTGCATCCTTTGGGTTTCGCGGTCGTGGGCCCCCAGGTTCCAGCTCAACTGGCGATCTGGAAACGCGCACCGAGAATTTCCATTCGGGGCAGCAATCTTAGCGCGTCCGGCACGCCCGACAAGAACTTAATCACGGCATTGCAAAGGGGGAGTCGGGCCGCCCAATCGACCTCTCGCGACTAACCCTGTCATCCCGAGCAGAGCGAGGGATCTCCCAACATTCGTTCGGTCTTGCCGAAGCAAAGTCGCACGTATTTTGTGAGATCCTTCGGTCGCCGCGGCGATCTCAGGATGAGAGATGCGGGCGCTGACCGCGGATTTTTCGCCAGCGCGAGCGCCGCCTAACAGGAAGTAAATCAACCGGCTGCCGACCTTGATTTTCCTGGGTGACAAGTCTTCCAGATATCGAACAACGTCGCAGCCGCGTAGGCAATCGTTAGGGCGAAAACGAGGTCTGCGCCCCAGAGCGGGGTCCCCACGAATGTCGCGAGATGAAGCCAATAAATTGTCCCCGCGCAAAGCAAAAGCTCGAATAAATAGAGGACCCAGGCGCGACGCTTTCCCGCGATGCGCCGGTTAAGAAGCGCGAGGGCCAGCGGCCACCCGAACGCGATCAAAGTTAAGAGGCCGTTAGTCGACAGACCGAGCCGGGTCGCACCGTAATTGTAGTCGGTCTGAGCATCACTCCGCGGAAACGTTTTTTCCAAGAATGTCCGTGGCGGCGCCGGTGTGCTCTGCCTCTTTCCGCCGCGCGAGCATTCGCTCAACGGAACGAAGAGGGCGCCGACCATCAGAATGCCTAACGTCAGCTTTAGCCTGCGCACAGAGTCGAGTCTTTGACCGCCGGCCTCCGCGGACAAGGAGAAAGATCAGGCTTCGTAAGGTGACGGGGGCTGTTCGAGGGCCGTCTTCAAAACCTCATCGACCGTTTCCACTGGAACGAATTGAATCGTTTGTTTTGCTTCCTCAGGAATGTCGACCAGATCTTTTTCGTTCCCTTTCGGAATGATGACCGTTCCGATCCCTGCCCGCATCGCAGCCAGACTCTTTTCCTTCAGACCTCCGATCGGCAAGACAAGTCCACGCAGGGTGATCTCACCGGTCATCGCAACGTCTGAACGCACTGGCGTATTGCTGAAGAGCGAGGCGAGCGCGGTAAACATCGCGACACCGGCTGATGGTCCATCCTTCGGCACCGCCCCGGCCGGGACGTGGACATGGATATCAGTGTCGCGAAATACCTCCGGCGTGACCCCAACCTGCCCGTCGCGACTCCGGACAAGACTGAGCGCCGCTTGCATCGATTCTTTCATCACGTTTCCAATCTGGCCGGTCAGGGTGATGTTGCCTTTGCCCGGATAACGGGTCGCTTCGATGTGCAGGACTTCGCCGCCGACCGGGGTGTAAGCGAGCCCGGTCACAATACCCGGTTTGTTCGCGCTCAATTTTGTGTCGTGAATGTAGCGGGCCGGCCCAAGCATCTCGGCAACGAGTTCCGGCGTGACGGTTACATGATCGGTCTTGCCGCGGGCGACTCGCGCCGCGACCCCCCGAATGACGGCACCGAGCTGTCGCTCCAGTTCGCGCACCCCGGCTTCATGGGTGTAGTCGTCAATCACTCTGACGAGCGCGGCTTCTTCCCATGCGCATTGCTCCGGTTTTAGCCCATTCTCCTCGAGTTGCCGCCTAACGAGGTAGCGGCGTGCGATCTCGAGTTTCTCGCGTCCCGTGTAGCCGGCGAGAGAAATGATTTCCATCCGGTCGCGCATCGGTTCCGGGACGCCTTCGATGTAATTCGCCGTCGCAATAAAAATGACTTGCGACAGATCAAACGGGACATCGAGGTAGCGATCGACGAATGAAAAATTCTGTCGCGGATCGAGCACCTCAAGGAGCGCGCTCGCTGGATCACCGCGAAAATCGGTTCCGAGCTTGTCGATTTCGTCGAGCATCATGACCGGATTTCGCGTCCCGGCGCGGCGCAATTCCTGAATAATTCGCCCGGGCATCGAGCCGATGTAGGTCCGGCGATGGCCGCGTATTTCGGCCTCGTCGCGAATCCCGCCAAGACTCATCCTAACGAACTTGCGCCCCAGCGCGTCGGCGATCGACTGGCCCAGACTGGTCTTGCCCACGCCGGGCGGCCCGAGGAAGCAAAGAATCGGTCCATGCCCCTCCGGATTCAGTTTGCGCACGGCGAGATATTCGATCAGCCGTCGCTTCACTTTTTCGAGGTCGTAGTGGTCGCGATCGAGAATTTCCTGGGCCTTGTCGAGGTCGAGATTATCCTCGCTTATCTTCGACCAGGGCAGTTCCGCGATTGTTTCAATGTAGGTCACGATGACGGAATAATCGGGGCTAGCTTGCGGGATGAAATCGAGCCGCTTCAGTTCGCGCTCAGCCTGTTTCATGACCTCCTCGGGCGGTTTCGCGTCTGCCAGTTTCTGGCGCAACTGCGCCATTTGTTCCTCCGCACCGGAATCGCCTTCGCCGAGCTCCTTCTGGATCGCTTTTACCTGCTCGCGCAGATAGGCGCGGCGTTGGGCATCGGAAAACTGCGACTGCACATCCTGCTGCAATTTCTGTTGGATCTGCGCGATCTCGAGCTGCGACGAGATGCTGGCCTGGACTGTGCGAACCCGTTTCTCGAGATCGTTTTCCTCCAGCAAGGCCTGCTTTTGCCCGACGTCAATGTTCAGGTTCGGGGCGAGGAAATCAGTCAATTGCTCGGCATCGTCGATCCCAAGCACGATGGCACGCGCCTGCTCCGGAACGTCCGGGCTCAGCTCAAGCAACTTCGCCGCCGAGTCTCGCAAATTGCGGAAGGCCGCCTCAAATTCCTTCGTCCCGGGGGCCGGTAACATTTCGAGCGTCTCAACCTCCGCCCGCATGAACGGGGTGGTCTGCGTGATTTTGCGAATCGCGAAGCGGCCCAATCCCTGCGCGATCACTACCACATGATCCTCGCCCTGGCGGAGGAGCTTGAGCACCGTCACCGCCGTCCCGACATGATAGAGATCCGCTACCTCGGGCTCTTCTTTCGTTTCGTCACGCTGGGCGATCAATCCGATGATTTTGTTTTGCGGCAGCGTCTCGTTGAGCAACTGGATCGAGGCCGGGCGTCGGACATTAAGCGGCGAAATAGTCCGGGGAAAAACGACGAACCCGCGCACCGGGAGAATCGCGAGCGTATCTGGAATTGGGGGCATGGCCTCGATGCTGCCAATCTGCGCGGCATCGCTCATTGGTTTCAGGTTTTCGCCGCCTGCCTGCAAGGCGCTGAGTGGTTCCGTATTCATTGTTTGAAGGGCAATTCGATCCAGAGAAGTCCGTTTCGTTGTTCCGCGCGCGCGTTTTCCACATCGACCGGCAAAGGCAGTTCGACGACGCGCTCAAACGGTCCGTAATCAATTTCAAACGCGATCATCTGGACCGCGCGCCCTTCGCCGTCGGATGGTTCGGGCGCCTCGCGGGTGCCGCGCACGACGACCCGCTTTGGCTCGACCGTGAGGTCGACCTGCGAACGATCGACCCCCGCGAGATCGACGCAGATGCGCAGGCCTTTGTCGCATTGGAACGCATTGATCGCCGGCTGCCAGCGATAAGGACCGAGCGGCATGAGTTGCAGTCGCGTCATCTGGTAGGTGACGTCGCCCAGGGTCTCGTGAAGCCAGCGCAGTTTTATTCCGCGGATCGTGTTCATGCGTGCCGCAATCTAACTCAGGTGCACGCGTCGTCACGCGCGGCCAAACATTTTGCCGCGCACTCGCCGCCGCTCGTTAGGCGCTCAGGCCTTTCGGGATCCCGCTTTAATCAGGAGAGCGGCACTGACCGCGCTGCCGACGGCGAGGAGCGCGCCCAGTCCCATCACGACCCGAAAACCGCCGACGAAAGACTCCTCGATCGCCTGCCTGACCATCGCCCGCGCACCCAGATTCAATTCTTCCGGAAGCTCTGCGCCGGCGAGTTTGTCCCGCTGGCTCGAAAGCACGTCGCGCGCCGGAGAGGTCAACTTGATCCCCGCCAGGCGCAGGTCGAGTCGGCGATCAAAGCTCTGCAACATCACGATTCCGAAGACCGCAATCGCGAGTAATCCCGCCGCGCGTGAAATCGCGTTGTTGATTCCCGATGCGACCCCAACTCGATTTTCCGGCACCGAGTTCATCACCGTAGTCGTTAAGGGCGCGACGCTGACCGCCATTCCCAATCCGAGAACCACGATGGCCGGGAAAAAAGTCGTCCAGTAGGTGCCGCCAACATCCGGCCGGAGGAAAAGGGCAAAGCCCGCGGAGGCGATCAGCGGACCCGCCACGAGTGGAATTTTCGCGCCACACCTTTCCACCAGACCGCCCGACCATCGCGAGAGGAGGAACATGATCAGGATAAATGGGAGAAGAGCCGCGCCGGCTGCGGTTGGGGCGTAATGCTGGACCTGAATCAAATTCAACGGGAGAAAGAAGAGGGTTCCGCCGAGCGCGCCGTAGAGCAGGAAGGTCAGCAGGTTCGCGCCGGCAAAGATCCGAGAACGGAAAAGCGCGAGTGGCAACATGGGATGCGAGATTTTCGCTTCGATAATCAAAAAGAACACAAGAAGGAGGAAAGCCGCGACGAGCGAGATCATAACCTGAGGATCTGTGAAGCCGAGTCGCGACGATTCGATCAGCCCGTAGATCAAAGCCCCCAGTCCAAGGGCGCCGAGTCCTGCGCCCCACCAATCCAGAGTGGTTTCATCCTCGTTTGAACTCTCCGGGACGCGCCAGAACGAGATGGCTATCACGACGAGCGCGAGCGGGATGTTGACAAAAAATACGGCCCGCCAGGAGACATGTTCAATCAGCCAGCCGCCAAATACCGGGCCGACGGCCGCGGTAATCGCGCTAAACCCCGACCACGTCCCGATCGCCCGCCCTCGCTCCTCTACCGGGAATGCGCTGCTGATGATAGCGAGACTGCCGGGCACGAGCAAGGCGGCTCCCAGGCCCTGCGCTGCGCGCGCGGCGATCAGTTGGCCGATCGAAGAAGCGAAGCCGCAACAGGCGGAGGCGGCGGAGAAAATGACAATCCCAAGCAAATAAATCCGTCGGCGCCCGAACCGGTCGCCTAACGAACCACCAGTGAGAAGAAAAGCGGAAAGGAGGAGGGCGTAAGCTTCAATCACCCACTGCACGTCCACGACATTGGCGTTCAATTCCAGCTGCAACGCAGGTAAGGCAACATTGACGACCGTGCCGTCGATGAAAGCCATGCTCGATCCCAAAATCGTCGCGACGAGAACCCAGCGTCCGGCCGGGCGAGAGCACGGAACCGCGCCCGGCCGAACGCGGAGAAGCGGTTCGTCGCAGGGCAATCGCACGGAAACGGACACACCTAATTAAAGCATGAGCGGGGACATGCGGAAGCGTGTCCGGAAGAGGAACGCGTTTCACACAGCCAGTTTGGTCCAAAAGTTATTTGACTACTTAGTCAACTATATGCATCTTCCCTTCATGCCGAGGAAGAGCGACGCGAGAGAGCGCCTGATGAATGCGGCCATGGATTTGATCTGGGAGCACAGCTACGGATCCACATCGGTCGACGCCATCTGTGAAAAGGCCGGCACGAAGAAGGGCAGCTTTTATTACTTCTTCGAATCCAAATCCGAGCTGGCCGTCGCGGCATTGGAGGCGGACTGGCAGCGCAAGAAGGCGCGGATGGATGAGATCTTTTCGGCCTCGATTCCGCCCCTGGAACGTCTGCGCGACTATTTTGAGCATGTTTACGAGGGGCAGACGAAAAGGCACGGTGAGTGCGGCTCAGTCCTGGGTTGTCCCTATTGTACACTCGGATGTGAGATCGGAACGCAGGATCGTGCGATCGGTGATCAGGTGCACAAGATCCTCGATCGCAACGCCAGATATTTTGAGTCGGCGATTCGCGACGCCCATGCCCAAGGTCTGATCTCCGCTCCGGACGCAAAGGCGAAAGCCCAGATGCTGGTTGCCTTTTTTCAAGGATGCCTGGCTCAGGCGCGAATTGAAAACGACATGCAGCCGCTTCGTGGTTTGGCCGCGGGCGCGTTGGAGTTGCTCGGTGCGCGGCCGGAACTGAGCACCCGGTAGACGATCATTTTTTCATAAGAACCAAACAACGAGGATAATATAGATGACTAGTCAAATTAACTCCCGTAACCCCGTGAATGGCATTGTCGAGGCAAGAGATTGCCGCCCACCCGAAAATGCTCCCGCGGATTATTGTCAGAAGTTGAAAACCGGGATCGCCCGCCTCCAAGCTGCAATTCAATTGCACTACGAAGAAATTTTTCCATCGGAACGCGAATGGATCGCACGCGCCGTGCGCGAGGCGGAAATGGCAGCCTGGGCCACGCCCTTTCCCTCGCTTTTCTTTCCGGCGCTCGCGCATCTGCGGTTGAGCGAAAGAATCCCTTCAGCCTAACAATCTGCCGAAACTGATAAAATCATGAACAAGAAAAAAATCGCACTGATCACCGGCGCCAATAAAGGCATCGGACTCGAAACTGCCCGCCAGCTTGGCAAACAAGGCGTCACCGTCCTGCTCGGAGCGCGTGATTTAAGTAAAGGGGAAGCGGCCGCAGCTGGCTTGGGCAAAGATGGGATCGATGCTCACCCGATTGCGATAGATATCAGCGATCCGGAGAGCGTCAGAAAAGCCGCGAGTCAGGTCGAGCGAGACTTCGGAAGACTGGATATTCTGGTCAACAACGCGGGCGTGATGATCGACGATAAGGAAAAGAAAGTGAGCGAGCAATCGCTCGACACCTGGCGAAGAACCTTCGAGACCAATATCTTTGGACTGATCGGGACGACGCAGGCTTTCTTGCCTTTGCTGCGCAAAAGTGAGGCGGGCCGGATCGTAAATCTTTCGAGTATTCTCGGCTCGATCACTCTGCACTCCAAACCCGGTTCGCCGATTTACGAGAGCAAGGGCTACGCATCCTACAACGTCTCAAAATCCGCGGTCAACGCCTTTACGGTTCAGCTTGCTTATGAACTGAAGGATACGCCGTTGAAAGTGAACGCGGCCCACCCCGGCTGGGTAAAGACCGAAATGGGCGGGGAAGGGGCGACGATGGAAATCGTGGACGGCGCCAAGACGAGTGTCGCTCTCGCCACCCTCGACGCCGACGGGCCGAACGGAAGCTTTGTCCACCTGGGAGAACCGCTGCCGTGGTAAAGGAGACGACTAATATGAAGACTCTTCTTCAAGGCTCTGGATTGCGCCAATCTGCCGCGACGCCTATTTGGAATGCGGCCGACTCCTTCGAGGATTTGTCTCCGCAGTCGAATGACGACGGCCGATTGCTCGACGTTTATTCGCAAACCGTCGCGGCCGTCGTGCGTCGGGTGGCTCCGAGCGTGGTCAACATCCGCGTCTTAAGCGGCGAGCGCGGAAGCGGTGGCGGTTCCGGTTTCATCCTCGCGCGAGACGGTTTCATCCTAACGAACAGTCATGTTGTTCATGGCGCTCGCGCGATCGAGGTGACCCTGCGCGATGCGAGGGTTTACCCCGCGCAGCTTATTGGGACTGATCCCGAGACGGATCTCGCGGTAATCCGAATTGACGCCCCGGGCGTGCAGCACGCGAGGCTCGCCGATTCTTCACAAATTCGGGTTGGCCAGGTCGCGGTCGCGGTCGGTTCGCCCTACGGATTTCAACAAACTGTGACGGCGGGAATCGTCAGCGCGCTGGGGCGCTCGATGCGCTCCGAGTCTGGTCGCCTGATGGATGAAATTATCCAGACGGATGCCGCGCTCAATCCGGGCAACTCCGGCGGCCCGCTCCTCAATAGCGCGGGTGAGGTGATCGGGGTGAACACCGCAATTATCCTGCCTGCCCAGGGGATTTGTTTCGCGATCGCGAGCAACACGGCGAAGTTTGTCGCCGGCTGGTTGATCAGGGACGGCCGCATTCGACGAAGCTCGATCGGCGTCGCCGGGCAAAACGTGCCATTGCATCCGCGCGTTGTCCGCTTTCATAAACTGCCAGTCAGCAACGGCGTCCTGGTGATGGAAACAGAGCCGGGGAGTCCGGCATCCGTCGCTGGTCTTCGCCCTAACGACACCATCGTTGGTTTCAAAGGCCACCCGATTGCGTCGGTCGATGATCTCCACAAGCGGCTCGTGGCCGCGGAAATCGGGGTCGCGTCGCCGCTCATGTTTCTCCGCGGAACGGAGAAACTTTTTTGCATGGTTGTGCCTCGCGAATTACCGCCTCTGGCGGTGCGGAACCGCGAGCGGGCGCGACAATAACTCAACTTACGAAAGGAAAAAATGAACGAACCCATCAACATCAACGAAGCCAGTTTTGAAAAAGCAGTTCTCCGATCGCCGGTTCCGGTTCTAGTCGATTTCTGGGCCGCCTGGTGCGGACCGTGCAAGATGATCGGACCGCTCCTCGACGAGATTGCCAGGGAAAGCGAAGGACGTTTCCGGATTGCAAAGGTGAACATCGATGACGATCCAGCGCTCATGCAGCGTTTCAATGTCCGCGCCGTTCCCACGCTCCTCTTTTTCAATGGCGGTGTACTTCGCGACCAGTTGGTCGGTGGCGCACCGAAAAAAACGATCCTTGAAAAACTCACGGCCCTGGCGGGTAATCCCGCCTCTGCCTAACGAATCCGGAAAACCCAACCCAATCATCAACGAAAGAATCAAATGACGACAAAGAGCAACACCATTTCAGCCCCCGACCTGACGAAACGCCCACCGCGCAGCTCGCGCATCCGGCTCGGTGGCTATGTCCTTCTGCCGCGCATGCTCGACAAAGGACGGGCGGAGATCACCGGCCAAAGCGGTGAGTATCACTACAATTGCCCGCTCGATCAGCACTTCGTCAACTTCGTCGGAATTGATCCGACGGCGTTGCGCAACGAACTGGCTGCCGGCAAGGGTGACGGCGACATTCTCAACTGGATCAACGAGACGGCGCGCTTCAAGCGCACCCCGTGGGAGATCGAGCACTGGAGCGAATACATGCAGCGTCGTGGTCCCGATAGCGATGCGGAATCGCTCCAATATTTCACGAACCTGATCAGGCAATCGAGTGAAACGCGTGAAGATATCAAAACCTGGGCCGACCTCCTTGATCTCGATGACCACGTAACATTCGGGGGCAAGGCGTAGTGGACTTCCAGCTTCTCGGTCGGACCGGGTTGCGGGTTTCCGAATTTTGTCTCGGGACCATGACCTTCGGGGACGACTGGGGGTGGGGAGCGGCAAAAGATGAGGCACGGAAGGTTTACGACGGCTTCCGCGAGGCAGGCGGGAATTTCGTTGATACGGCGAACATCTATACCAACGGAACGAGCGAGACCTTCCTCGGAGAATTTATCTCCGGCCATCGCGCGGAGATAGTCCTGGCGACAAAGTACACGAACGCGCCCGCGGAAGGTCACCAGAATCCCAACGCGGGTGGGAACCAGCGCAAGTCGATGGTCGAAGCTGTCGAGGCCAGCCTGCGCCGACTGAAGACCGACTACATCGATCTCTATTGGATGCACGTTTGGGATCAGATGACGCCGGCGGAGGAAGTGATGCGGGCCTTCGACGATCTGGTGCGGGCAGGCAAGGTGCTTTACATCGGCGTGTCGGACGCTCCGGCCTGGTGGGTGGCGAAAGCGAACACCCTGGCCGAGCTGCGCGGCTGGACGGCATTTGCCGGGTTGCAGATAGAATACAGTTTGATCGAGAGGACCCCGGAGCGCGAGCTCTTCCCGATGGCGAAGGAATTTGGCCTAACGGTCACCGCCTGGTCGCCCCTGGCCGGCGGTGTCCTGACCGGAAAATATCTCGATCGATCGCCGGGAAAAACTGGCGGCCGTTTCGACACGGAAGGAATGGGGGATTTTCGCAAGGATGGCGAGCACGAAGATCGGGTCGCGCGAGCGGTCCTTGCGGTCGCGAAAGAAGTAAGCGCTACCCCCGCGCAAGTGGCGCTCGCCTGGGAGCGTTACGCGACGGTGCCAGTGATTCCGATTATCGGCGCGAAGAAGCTCACACAACTACAGGACAATCTCGGTTCGGCCGGGATAAATTTGAACCAGGCACAACGCCGAACACTGGACGAAGCGAGCTCGATTGCGCTCGGTTTCCCGCACGATTTCTATGCTAATCCGATGGTGCGCAACTTCGTCTACGGCGGCTTGCGCGATCGCATTAAAGGCTGAGATCATGCCTGACATGAAATGCGGTTCGAATCGCTGCTTCCCGAATTCCATATGAACCGCGCACTGATGGTTGTCTTGCTCACGCTGCCCCTTGCCGGTTGCGGTGTCTCGAAGAAACCCCCGGGTCCTCCGCCACCGGCGGTCACGGTGGTCAAGGCGTTGCAAAAAGAAGTGACGGAGTGGGACGAATATACTGGGCGACTGGCGGCGGTCGAGGAAGTCGAAGTCCGCGCTCAGGTCAGTGGGTATCTTGAATCGATTCACTTCAAGGACGGGCAAATAGTCAAAAAAGACGATCTGCTTTTCGTGATCGATCCTCGTCCATATCAGGCGGTGCTCGATCGAGCCGCGGCGCAGGAGAAGCAAGCCGAGGCTGGACTCGCCCTGGCCGATGCGAACCTCAAACGCACCCAGGAACTCGCCACCAAAAAGGTCGTCGCCTCTCAGGATCTCGATGATCAGCGGAGCAAGCAACTCGAAGCCGCCGCCGCCTTACAGGTTGCGCAGGCAGAAGTGAAGGCAGCGCAGCTCAATCTTGATTTCACCCGAATCAACGCGCCGATTAGCGGACGGATTAACCGGCATCTCGTCAGTGAAGGAAATCTAATCACTGGTGGCGCGGCCAACGCCACCCTGCTGACCACCATCGTTTCGCTCGACCCGATTCAGGCTTACTTCGAAGCCGACGAGCAGGCTTACTTGAAATACATCAGACTGGATCGCTCCGGCGCCCGGCGCAGCTCGCGGGACGCGGCCAACCCGGTTAAACTCGAATTGGCGGACGAGGAAGGTTTTCCGCATCTCGGAAAGATGGATTTCGTCGAAAACCGAATCGACGTTGACACCGCGACGATCCAGGGCAGGGCTATATTTCCGAATCCGGATTTGATTCTGATTCCCGGCCAATTCGTCAGGCTGAGACTTCTCGGAACTCCGCGCCATCCTGCCGTCTTGATCCCGGATCAGGCCATCGTCTCCGATCAATCACAGAAGTTCATTTGGGTGGTCGGCGCGGATAACAAGGTGGAGTATCGCAAGGTAAACCCGGGACCCATGATCGACGGTCTGCGTGTTATCCGGGACGGTCTCAAGCCTAACGAGCACGTTATCGTCCTTGGTCTGCAAAGCGCGCATGCCGACATCAAGGTCAACCCGACCGAAGAACCAGCGTCGAAATTTGTTACGACCGACGGGCAGGCAACGGCGATCGCGGCCGGTCTCGCCAAACCGGCCGGCGAAGACGCCCCGTAAATGCGGGATTCGGAATCGAAGATGAGCGACGCGGAGCCTGATCTGAAAGTCCGCCCGAAAGGTTTTGCCTTGCGCATTTTGAGAACTGCCGATGCGCTTCCCACAACCGTCGTTGGACGTGCACTACCTTCGCAGTTGGTTCGTTCCGGGACGGCCGTGGCGGCAAATTACCGAGCGCCTTGTCGCGCGAAATCGAACGCCCACTTCATTTCGAAGATGGGCGACGTCGAGGAGGAGGCTGACGAAACGTTGTTTTGGCTGGAGCTCCTTGAAGATTCAAAATTGATCTCAGCCCAGCGCCTGGCGGAGATCAAACAAGAAGCGTTTGAACTCGTCGCGATTACCGTCGCCTCCATAAAGACGGCGCGAAAAAACCACCCGCGATGAGCTTCCTCCTCTTCCATTCCGCATTCCGAATTCCAAATTCCGCGTTGTGAAGTTTTCCTACTTCTTCATCAGTCGGCCGATTTTTGCCGCGGTCATTTCGATCGTGATCATGATCGTGGGCGGGATCGCGTATTGGAATTTGCCGATCGCGCAGTATCCGGAAGTGGCTCCGCCGACCATCGTGGTGTCGACCAGTTATCCGGGAGCCAATCCGCAGGTCGTCTCCGAGACGGTCGCGACTCCGATCGAGCAAGAGATTAACGGCGTCGAGGACATGCTCTACCTGACGTCGCAATGCACGACCGATGGAACGATGACGTTGACCGTCACTTTCAAACTTGGCACCGATCTCGATAAGGCGCAGGTCCTGGTCCAGAACAGGGTGGCCGTTGCCATCCCCAGTCTGCCCGAGGAAGTGCAGCGTATTGGCGTCACGACAGACAAGAGTTCGCCCGATCTCCTCCTCGTCGTTCACCTGCTTTCGCCTAACGATCGTTACGACCAGCTCTACATCAGCAACTACGCCAGCCTGCACGTCCGCGATGTCTTGCGCCGGATCGAGGGTGTGGGCTCGGTCAATATTTTCGGCGGGCGCGAGTACAGCATGCGCATCTGGCTCGATCCGGAAAAACTTTCATCGGTCAATCTCACGGCGGGCGATGTGGTCGCCGCGTTGCGCGAGCAGAATGTCCAAGTCGCGGCGGGCGTGATCGCACAACCGCCGATTGGCCCCGGGCACGCGTTCCAGCTTTCCGTCAATACCCTCGGGAGGTTGGTCGATCCCGGGCAATTTGACGAAATCGTGGTCAAGACCGGGGACGACGGTCGAGTCGTCAGGGTGCGTGATGTCGCGCGCGTCGAGCTCGGCGGGCTCGATTATTCGGTTAACAGCTATCTCGGTTTCCCCGACCAGAAAGACGCCAAGCAGGCGGTCGCGCTCGCCATTCAACAACGCCCGGGGACGAACGCGATCGCGACCGCCCACGAAGTCCGCGACACGATGGAACGGCTGAGCAAAGATTTTCCGAAGGGTCTCGAGTATCGCGTCATCTACGATCCGACGGTCTTCGTCGAAGAATCGGTCCGCGCGGTCGTGCACACGATCTTCGAAGCCGTCCTCCTTGTCGTGCTTGTGGTCATGATTTTCCTTCAATCGTGGCGGGCGACAGTGATTCCGCTGGTCGCGATTCCGGTCTCGCTCATCGGCACTTTTGCGGCCATGGCGGCGCTCGGATTTTCGCTCAACAATCTCTCGCTCTTCGGGCTCGTTCTCGCGATCGGGATTGTGGTCGATGACGCCATCGTTGTGGTCGAAAATATCGAGCGCAATATCGAGGAAGGTCTCTCCCCCTGTGATGCGGCGCGCAAAGCGATGGACGAAGTCGGCGGCCCGGTTGTCTCGGTCGCGCTCGTCCTCGCAGCCGTATTTGTCCCGACCGCTTTCATCAGCGGCATCTCGGGCCAATTTTATCGGCAATTTGCCCTAACGATCGCGGTCTCGACGCTCATTTCCGCCTTTGTCTCTCTCACCCTCAGTCCCGCGCTCGGCGGTATCTTGCTTCAGCCGCGCGGGGCGAAAAGAGATTGGTTTGGACGCTTGTTTCAAGCCGTCTTTGGCTGGCTCTTTCGCGGCTTTAACACGTTCTTCGCAAAAACCGTCGGAGTCTACGTGCCCACAGTCGGACGACTCGTCAGCCGATCGGGTCTGGCCCTCGTCGTTTATGCGATCCTCCTTGTCGTCACCTTTTTCGCCTTCAAACGCGTCCCAACCGGGTTTATTCCGGCCCAGGACCAGGGATATGCGATCATCGCGGTGCAGCTTCCGGACGGCGCCTCACTCGAACGGACCGACGAAGTGGTCAAGCAGATCATCAAGATCGGTCTGCAAACTCCGGGGATTAACCGGGTCGTCGCATTCGCCGGCTTTTCCGGAGCGACACGCGCTAACAGCTCCAACGCGGCCGCCCTTTTTCCCGGTTTCGCGCCCTACGAAGAGCGCGGTCGCAAGCTCGACGGCGTGACCGTGATCAACGACCTGCGGAAGCGGCTTTCCGTTGTTCAGGGCGCGCAGGTCGCCGTCATTCCGCCGCCGCCGGTCCGAGGGCTCGGGACGGGCGGCGGTTTCAAGATGGAAGTGCAGGATCAGTCCGGTGCGGGTTTGCGCGCGCTCCAGGCGGCGACCGACAAGGTGATTCAGGCGGCGCGCGGCGATGCTGGTTTGGTCCAGGTTTTCACCCAGTTTCGCGCCTCAACGCCCCAATTGTTTGCCGAAGTCGATCGGACCAAGGCGAAGATGCTAAACGTTCCCCTGAGCAACATTTTCGACACGCTCCAGACTTATCTCGGTTCGACTTTCGTTAATCAGTTCAACTTGTTCGGACGCACCTATCGCGTGACCGCGCAAGCCGATGCCCCGTTCCGCGACGATGTCTCGGATATCGCGCAACTGAAAACGCGCAATGCTTCCGGCGGAATTGTCCCACTTGGTTCGGTCATGAACATTCGGCAAACGACCGGACCTGATCGCGTCGTGCGCTACAACCTTTATCCGGCGGCGGAAATCAATGGCGACACCGCCCACGGTTACAGTTCGGGGCAGTCGCTCGACACCATGGAGCGCCTGGCGCGAGAAAATCTACCGCGGGGAATGAACTTCGAATGGACTGATCTCGCCTACCAACAGCGCGCTGCAGGCAATACCGCAATCTTCATTTTCCCACTTTGCGTTCTCTTCGTTTTTCTCACCCTCGCGGCGCAATACGAGAGCTGGACGCTGCCGCTCGCTGTCATTCTGATCGTGCCGATGTGCCTCCTGAGCGCGATCGTCGGAGTGATTTTGCGCGGAATGGACAACAATATCCTTACCCAAATCGGCTTCGTCGTCCTTGTCGGTCTGGCGAGCAAGAACGCCATTCTTATCGTCGAGTTTGCGCGCCTCCAGGAACACGCTGGCAAAAACCGTTTCGAAGCTGCGATCGAAGCTTGCCGCTTACGCCTGCGACCGATTCTCATGACTTCGTTTGCCTTCATTCTGGGTGTCGTCCCGCTCGTCCTCGCCCAGGGCGCCGGGGCGGAAATGCGCCAATCGTTAGGCACAGCCGTCTTCTTCGGCATGCTCGGCGTGACCTTTTTCGGACTGCTTCTGACGCCTGTCTTTTATGTCGTGATTCGCGGTTTCGCTTCGGACACGAAAGCTGTGGAGCGCGACGCTCCCCTGGCGCTGGTTTCTGATCCGCCTCGGTCTTGAGCAAGCAGGACGACGGAAGCTTCGCGTTTCACATTGGTTGCGGGTGGTCGGCCTCGGCGCTTTGCAGGATTCGTTAGGGAGAAGGACAAGCTGGTCTTGAAATGCGTCCGCTTCCCAGACATAGAGGGTGCGGGGGCGCAATTCCGGCGTAGAAGTTCAAATGCTTAAAACTATCGCAATCTTCCTCGCCACCTGTGGCAGCGCCCTCGCGGTCGACGATGGCGTTTACAAATTCCTGCGCGAAATTCCGATCGGTGGGGAAGGTGGTTGGGATATTCTCACCATCGATTCGCCGGCGCATCGCCTGTATCTGTCGAACGCGACGAGAGTCGTCGTGATCGACCTGGAGAAGAACGCGGTCGCTGGTGAAATCACTGACACGCCCGGCGTGCACGCGTTTCTTGCCGTGCCGGAATTGGGACGCGGCTTCTCGACCAATGGCAAGGAAAACAAGTCGAGTGTGGTGGATTTGAAGACCTTGCGCACGGTTTCAAAGATCGATGTCGGCGAAAACCCGGATGCGATCGCCTACGAAACGAACTCCGGTGAAATCTATGTCTTCAATCACACCGGAAACTCTGTCAGTGTCATCGACGCGAAGAAGGCGAAAGTGGTGTCCACGATACCACTCGGGGGCAGTCCGGAATTTCCCGCGGTCGATTCGGCAGAGGGCCGGGTTTACGTCAACCTGGAGGACAAGAGCGAGATCGCGATGATCGACGTGAAGACGCATGAGGTGAGCGCGCATTGGCCGCTCGCTCCCGGCACGGAGCCGACCGGTCTCGCGCTCGACCCCGCGCATCATCGTCTTTTCGCGGCTTGCCAAAACAACATGATGGAAATGATCGATACCGAGAGCGGTGAAGTTGTCGGCAATGTGCCCATTGGAAATGGTGCGGATGGCTGCGCTTTCGACGAGGCCGAGCATCTTGTCTTTGCTCCTTGTGGGGAAGGAGTGACCGTGATCGCCAAAGAAAAAGCGCCTAACGAATTATCGCTCGCGCAGCAATTGAAAACCGAGCGTGGCGCGCGCACCATCGCGCTCGATCCGCAAACGCACCGCATCTATTTGCCGACGGCTCATCTCGGACCCGCGGCATCTTCCGGCGGTCGGCCTTCGATCGTTCCAAACACGATGAAGCTCCTCGTTTACGGACCAGGTAAATAGCGATTCGTTCGGAGGCGCCCGAGAACGAACTCCTAACGGACGAGCGCGCCGTGCCGACAGCGGACGGCGCGCTGAATTGTTTCTCGTCGTGATTCAATTATGCGCGAACGCGCCCGCGAGAAGCAGAAAAGACAATGGTCAGAAATGGGCTCACCAACAGGGCGCGGTTCGGTTGCCCGCCGATTCGCGGTTCCCGCCTAACCGGCGCTGCCCGAGGAAAAGTTGATAGGTGTCGATAATTCTGCCGCCGTCCACCGTGGCGATTTTTCCGAGGGGTTTTATTTGTGGGAAACTCTCCCTCAGTGAGCGAACGAGTTTTCCATGCTTGGCCACGATCAGGCAATCGCTCGAGGGAAATCGCTGATCGTAGGTGGACCAGAGCTCCAGTTGATTGCGGGGATGGGCCTCGACCGGAACGAAATCTCGGGGTGCCCGGGCAGATAGAAGGACAGCAACGACGCGGTCATGTAGTGATCGGCGATAATAAATCTCGCGCCCGTCTTCTGCTCCCAGTGCTCCACTTGCGCGGCGAGATTGCGCGAGCCGCGGGCGCGATCGAGCGGATCGCGCTTGTGCGGCAAGTGGAGCCAGCGGGTCTCGAGCAGGACGATCGTTTCGAGCGCGGCGAAAACGAGCGCCGCGAGGCCGAGCCAGCGAGTCCAGCTTTGGAGCCGGATTAAGTCGAGCCACTTCGCCGCGAGAAAAAGCAGCCCGCCAACGTAGGCGGCCGCGGTCCAGTTCGGCTGCCCGCGATAGTTAAAACTGAGGAACAGATAGAGCCCGAAAAGCGGCAGAAAAAGCGCCGCGGCATACCCAGTGGCCGGTTGCGGCACCCGCCATGAGCGCGGCCGGAAAAGGACGAACCACAACCCGAGAAAAAGCAAAGGCGAGATCACGCCGGCTTGGGCGCTGAGAAAATCCAGCGCGAAACTCGGATGGATCCCGCTCGGTTTATCCAGGCCGCCCCGCGCGAGCAGCCATCTGCTCGTGGGCCAGTCATGCTGGATATTCCAGATCACCCCCGGCGCGAAGAAGAGCATCGCCGTTGCCAGCATTGACCAGAACGTCGCGCGCCGGAAGTGCGTGCGGCTCGGCCGATGCCAGAGACAAAACGCCGCGAAGGAAAGCAGCTCGACCGCTGCGGTGTATTTCGCGAGCAGGCCGAGTCCGACGAGCGCGCCGGTCAAAATCCATGGGCCCATTTGCGCTGATTTTTCGCCCACCAAAAAGCCACCGCCGCCCAGCTCCAGAAGAAGACATAAACCTGTCGATCGTCATCAGCGAAGAACCGACTGAGAAGAGCGGAATGATCGCGGCCATCACGATCGCCCAAAAGGCCACGCGATCGGTAAAAAGCCGGCGACCGAGAAGCAAAATGGCGACGCCGGTCCCGCTGGCGAGGATCACCGCGAAAAAGCGCACCCCAAAAACTGTCTGGCCAAAAAACGCGGTTCCGACGCGGATCAGCCACGCGATCATGGGGCCTTTATCGAGATAACAAATATCCGGATGCCGCGACCAAAGCCAGTAATAGGCTTCATCGCCAACCAGCTCGAGATGGGTGCTGTAGGCGAGATGAAAATCCGCGCCGAGGCCGATCAGGCAGAACGCGGCCCGAAAGTAAACCACGTTCCGCGGTTCGCCGGATGGCACGGCATCCGCCGAGTCGTTAGGCGGAGCGCTCATCTGCGGCCGGGGTGTTGCGGATCGAAAGGATGTTCCTCTACGGCGACCTCAAACGCTTCCTCTTCCGGTGTTTCGATCCGCGATGCGAGCACGCGGCCGCTGCCTGCATCGACTTCGATCTCGCGCAACTCCCGGCCGCCGGGCGCCTGTAAGTCGATCGTCCATGTCGAGCGACCATCTTTCGTGTGAAATTCTTCCGTCCCGAGGACACCGCTGGGAAAGAGACGGAGCGCCGCCCGTTCGGCGCGCGCCGACTATTTTCGCGCGCGCGCGTTCTCACCGCACCCGACCGCGCGAACAAGAGAAGAGCGAGGAGAAGAACGGCCGCGAGTAAGGCTAGCGAAAATTTGTCGT
>CAVRGZ010000011.1:0-161901 GCA_963720895.1 uncultured Verrucomicrobiae bacterium | reverse complement strand
TGTCGAGCACCCCACGAGAAGGTTTGCGGCTCATAGTGGACAGCTTTTGCTGTCTCACTGGTGTAGCCATTCTCGGCTACGGCCTCTACCTGTGGAGCGATTTCGGTTTCGCGCTGCCTTCGCCTCGTTGGCCTCGTGCAGCCCGCGCCGTTTCTGATCCCAGCTCGGGAGCGCGCTGGCTCGTTATGCTCGGTTTCTGTATTGCCGCCTACTTTGGTTTCTTTGTTCTTGCTTGTACGCGTTTTAGACAGTCTGATGAAGTCGATTCTGATAGCGCGGACATCTAACCGGGCGATGGAGCCGACCACGAGCCGCCGTACTATCCAGCTTTGCATGAGTTCAACCCGTCAGTTCGTTGCCACGCGCGCTCCCGCTCGTGGCGGCTCATCTTGTTCTTGTTAGACCCGTCGATGAGCGCCGCCCTGTTTTGTCTCTCCATACGCAGCGGCAACTCTGGCCTGGCTGGCATTGGTCGTCTGTTTATGCGTCTTGCTTTACCGCTCACTCCGGCTGCCCGCTCTTCCTTGGATCGCTTGCCGCTATGTCCTCAGCTTTTTCGCTTGGATAGCGAACGCATATCTTTTCCGTCGCATCTTCCCACCAGGTTCGTTCGCGCCGCTTCAGCACTTCACTCCGGACGGCTGGATTGTGTTTTGGCAAATGGGGATCGACGCGATTGCGGACCTCTTAGTCGCGGTTTTGGCCCTTTCCGAGGTAGCGTTTCTTATCTCGCGTGCCTTTCCCGATGTCCAATCGCGACTTCTCACATTCTTGTTAACGACCCGTCGTCATATTGGCGCGATTGGCCTAGCCGCCTGCCTCCTAACCGCGTGCGGCCCGATCGGAGCTTTTCTTTTTCTCTGGCTTCATGGACCCGCTTCAGGCAAGGTCTAACCATACATCTGAGGTAGTCCGTCAAGGATTTTGAGTAAAGTTATTGGGCAGTGAGTCAGGCGGCTTGAGCGAGGATGAGTGGGAGTTTGGCCGCGAGGGGTGAGCCGCGGCGTTTCAGACCATCGAGATAAGTCGACTCATCATAAGCAACACGGTCGCGCCAGCAGACGAACATGATGCGTTGCCACTTGAAGGCGAGGGCACGCACGGCGGTGGGATGCTTTTTGCCTTTTGCGATTTGCTCTTGGAGGAAGAGCTTGGCCCAAGGGCAATGAAGGACGGACTGGTTGGCGTATTCGAAGAAGCTCTGATGAAGGAAGTGGGGCCGGCCCCAGCGGCGATGAACCCAGTGCTGGTTTTTGCCGCTGCGCTCGGTGACTGGGGCAATGCCGCTGTATTGCTGGATAGCGGCGGCGCTCTCGTAGCGGGAGCGTTCACTGCCGAAGGCAGAACAGAGACGTGGGGCGAGAGTGGGGCCGGCGCCGGGGAAGCTTTCCCAAATAAAAGCATCGGTCTGGGAAGCGAAGAGTTGGGCGATGCGCGAGTCGTAGTCTTTGAGCGCGGCCGAGAGCTTGAGTAACTGGCGAGCCAGCATCCTGACCTGGACTTTGGCGGGCTCTATCACGGCCTGGTCGCTGGTGAGGGGGATCATGGCCGCGATCGCCTCGAGGCGTTGATTGATCAGATCGAGGCGCCGGCAGTTGTGTGCGTAGTAGAACCTGCGGATCGTTTCTTTTCTCGCCTTTTGCAGTTCCTGGAGCGAGGGCCACTTGAGGAGGAACTGACAAGCCAGGGGAGCAAAGAGATCCTGGCCGGCCAGTGCGAGAGCCTGGGGATAGTAGCTCTTAAGCGCGTCACGCAGCATGTTGCTTAAGAGAGTACGCAGATCGACCGCGCCGCGCCGATGCTCCAGGAACCGGGCAAGCTGGCGTGTCTGGGGATCGTCGGGGAGCCAGGCAGTGAGTTTGGCGCGGTGCTGGAGGAGCAACTCGAGGCAGACCTGCGCGTCGGAAGGATCGCTCTTGGCCCGGCTCGTCTTGAAAGCCTGGCGGTAACGCGCGGCGGTGGCCGGATTGACCGGGTAAAGGACGAGGAAGGGATAAGCCAGCAGGGCGGAGATGAGGGGGCCTTTGGCTTGCTCCAGGCAGAGAGCGATCTTTTGTTCGGGGAAGCGCTTGGCCAGCCTGGCCGCCCAGTGAGCGATCGCTTCAGGGGTGTGCTCGAGGGTGGAACTTTCGTACGCGCCGCTCGCGCAATCGTAGAGACAGAGGGCGTGCGCTTCGCTTCCCCAGTCCAGTCCGATGAGGGCCGCAAAGTCGTCGGCCCCCGGTGATGTTTTCTTCATCCTGTCGTTGTTATTGTTGGTTGCTTTCATTGGCTTGTTTTGGTTTTTGGTTGGCTGCGCGGGGCGCGAACAACACGCTGGCTTCCATTCGGCGAAGGCATTATTGTCTGGACCTCGAATGGGCCCTCATCTGAGGATTCGTTACGAATGAAAGCACGCCCGGACACCACTCGAAGCTATGGTTAAAATCGTCGAGCGATCGGCGATGGAGATTCGTAGTGGGCCGGTGCGTGCGATCTTCCCGCAAGCAAGCAATGAAAAGAGGTGGCGAAAACTGAGCAAGCATGATTCTCTGGAGCGCGGCAGAGTTATTCACAGCCTCACTCCGCAGCCCGGGAAGGCCGTTCCGCTCGCCCATGAATAACTACTGGTTGACCAATAATCCGATGGAGCCAACGTCGCCCGACTTGATTATGACCTCGCTCGCAGTTCCACCCACTACTTCGCAGCCAGCCGCGCCCTCGGCGCCGTGGCTCATCTCGTTCTCGTTAGATGCAGCAAGCCACCGTATGAAATTGACGCTTTTTCTGTTCCACCTTGAGACGTGCGAGAGTTACCTCTTCAGCTTCGCAGGCATCGCTATTTTGCTCTTTGGCTACATCAAAACAGGATGGTGGGGTTTTCTGGCACTCGTTTTCGCGAGTGTTATTTTCTTAGCCCAGCTCACTTTGCACTACTACTTTTTCCTCATGTCATACGAGGTGCCGGCACCATTCAAGATTGTCGCCACGGTTGCATATTTCTCCGGAAGCGTCGTGAGTCTGATCGGTAGTATAGGTATTGTTCGATCCGCCATTCATGCCACGCGAAACACCTAGGCTCAACTTTGAAGTGCAACATTTGCTAGGTGTGAAGGAAGCAACCATGTCTTTTTCTCGGTCGGTTATTGAGGTGTGTGGCGATTAGATCGCACTGGTTTTGGGTCAGTCGAGTCATGGTTTGCCCTTTGGGCAGGTACTGCCGGATGAGCCCGTTGGTGTTCTCGTTGGTCCCACGCTCCCAACTGTGATGGGGAGTAGCGAAGTAGAACTTGACCGGGCTCTTCGCTTCCACTTTTCCATACCAGTGGAACTCGGTCCTCTGGGGCGGCCGCAGCGGTTTTGGCTCTGGCGATTGCCTCGAGGTCATCTGGCGCAGCGCGTAGGCAGGTTTTCCTCGCGTTCTGGGGAGACTTGTGGTTCCATGCTCGGCATGCAGGAGCGACGCCCCTTCTCCTCATCTTGTTCTCGTTAGGCCTTTACGATGCCGTCTCGACAATTCACCCCGAATGTGGCCACGTTCATTTTGATATTTGCGGGCTTGAGCGGCTGTCGGAGCGCATCAGCGCCGCCTCAAAGATGGAGGCGAATATTTCACAGACGATTCTCGGCCGCTGGTATCGCGAGGAGCTGGCGCTCGACGGAGAGGTCCAGAATAAACACCAAGCAATCGAGTTCGCGGATGATGGCTCGTGCACCTGCATCGAATCTGGAACGTCGTTTTATCCGAGCGGACTGCCTGCTCCATGGCGAGAAACGCAGCCCGGCCAGTGGCAGATCGTTGGCAAGATTCTCAAGCGCACGTGGCGTGCGACGGAGAGCTCACCAGCCAGAACTCAGGAAGGAGAAATCCTCTCGGTTACGGCGGAGGAATTGAAGCTCCGAGAGTTTCCCTTCGACAACTTCGACAATTATTATCGCACGATTCGCGTGCGCAGGGTAAAGACCAATAGGCCTAACCAAGCGCTGCAGCCGACAACGAGCCACCGTACTACTCAGCTTTCAGATGACTAAAACGATTCAACCCGCAGCGACGCGCGCTCCCGCTCGCTGCGACTGAGCTTGTTCTCGTTAGGCTCGAAAACATGACCACTACTGACCCGATCCAATACGGAGGATTTTGGCGACGCTTTGCGGCGTTCTGGCTGGATTTCCTTGTCTTGTTACCGCTTACCGCCGTTGTCTTCTGGGGCAGCCAGTGCTATCGGCTTTTCTCCCTCTATTACTTCGTTCCGGGTATATTGTTTGGGCTGTTCTACAGCGTCTATTTGGTCCGCCGCTTTGGCGGCACCCCCGGGAAGCTCATCATGGGCCTACGCATTCGCCGAGTCTCCGAAGAACCCGTTAGGTATCGCGAGGCTTTCTTAAGATATGCACCCGAATTTCTGCTTGGCTTGCTGATGTCCATCGCGCTGCTCCCGCCTCTCCTCCAGATGACGGACGCTCAGTATCACGCTTTGTCCTTTATGGATCGCTCGAAGCGACTGGTCGACCTTGCTCCAGCGTGGTTCAAGCCCATTCAAATTTTTCAACAGATCTGGATTTGGAGTGAGTTCATCGTGCTGCTCACTAACCGGAAGAGACGAGCTATACACGACTTCATAGCCGGAACCATAGTGGTTCGCGAAAGGCCTAACCAGGCGATGGAGCGAACGGCGGACCGTCCGTATGCCTAGAATGCTGAGTTATGCACGTCATTCGTAACACGCGCCGTCGCTCATCTTGTTCTCGTTAGATCTATCGTGGCCACTTCTCCTCCAAGACCAGACAAGTCTCGCATCCCACGTCTTCTTAACTGCAAGGTAAGAGACATCGTGTATTCACAGGACGAGTCCAATCGCGCCATTATCGCCGAGCGTGATGACGGAACATTCAGTATCCGCTATGAGTTTTGGGAGACGGCGTATTGGCAGGACCGCGAAGGAGCCTACTGGGCTCCCCTCGGGAAATTCGCGCACTTCGTCGACTCGCTGGCTGAAGCGCGAAGGATTATAGGAGACGAGTGCCGAGTCCATGATAGCGAATGGATCTAACCATGCGATCGAGCGAACGGCGGACCGCCGTACGCTCCACTTTTGAGATGACTTCCACACCTTCATTCCGACCGACGCGCGGTGTCGTCCGCCGTTGCTCATCTTGTTCTCATTGATATGGCTGTGGTTTTGTCAAGCGGGCAAAGTAAGTCTGTGTTTGCATAGTTCTCTCAAAGCTCGAGCAAGAAGCGGGTGTGAGGCGGCCGATCAGTCGGGGTGAGTGAGGTTCCCGGCGGTTGGTGATGCTGATATTCGCGGGCTATCTGGCCTTTCGGTCAGACCTTTCCGGCATTCTTTTAATTCACCGCAGCCTTTGTCCAACAGTCTAGGTGACGCGTGCTCAGCTTGGATTGCTCGAAGCCTAACGCTAACGAGACATCGTGGGTTGGCTACCGTGACCTGCCACCTCAGATCCGCTCCTGCCTTGGTTAGATGTGGTCTTGTTCTTTCCTTGTCCTCCTTTGGTTCGGTGACTCTTCCCCTCGAACTGTTCTTCAGACAGAACTCGCGGGCGCCTCGTAACAGGACTGGGTGCGTAAGAGTTCCCAAACGAAGCCGCAGAGTTCGCGCGCGATCGCGACCAGGGCCTTATCATCGCGGATGCCGTTGGTCGTCGTCACCGCCGTGATGACTTCCAGCTGATCATCCAGTGCCCGGTGCGTCTTGTAACTGGGATGACTTTTACCGCTGCTCGTTTGCCGCACGAGCGCGGAGTCCGGATCGGTCGTCACCCGGTGCCGCTGATTGACCGGCCCGCCTCCCGCACCGCCGCCTCTCTTGCTCGGTTCCTCCTCCGCGCTCTCCTCCAGCTTGGCCAGAGTGACGGCGACGACCGAGTTGAGCGAAGCGTCCGCCCGCACCAGGCTCGAATCGGTGTGCAGCTTACTTCCATCAATCAGTCCCGCCTCCAGGCACTGCTGCACACTCTGGCGAAAGAGCCAGGCAAAGACTTCCGCTCCCCAGCGCCGCCGCGCCTTGGAGAGCACGCTGTGATTGGGAATCTCGTCCTCCAGGTTGTAACCCAAAAACCAGAGATAATCGATCCGCAGCGGGATGATGCGCATCAGCTCGCGCTCACTGCGCACGTTATCCCAGAAGAGCAGGAGCATCATCTTCATCACGATCACCGGATCGATCGAGACATTCCCCTTGCGTTCGTAGGAGCCTGCGACCTCCGCCCGCACGAAATCCAACTTCACTGTCTCCCGCACCTTGCGCAGCGGATGATCCGCCGGAATCCGCCGGGCCAGGTTCACCGGCTCACTCCATAGTTCGTTCTGCCTGGCATGCCGTCCCATCATGGGACCACTCATTTACCAAATCCCATTCCCCTTGGGTACTCTTATTTTTTTGCCCTCCATTTGGGCAACAGCCCGTTGCACCCTGACCCCTAAGCAGTACCCCTTGAACGATCATGCCCGCAGCCTGTCAAGATTGATGCCTGGCCCCTAAGCAGTGCCTCTTGTTGCTCCGGGGTGGCAATAGCCGCGGAGTCGCCGAAACATTATGGGGCGATCACGGGCACGACGTTCCCAGGCAAGGGTCGCCAAAATAAGCTTCGACCAGCCCAACTCCGGTTGTGCCGTTAGCCCCGTGCACAATCGCCGTGTAGCCGCCTTCTCCGACCGGAAGGGTAATCAGAATGGCCGACTCGAGCGCGTCCGTTGGCGCGAGGCCTGTTGCCATGATGTCCGTTTTCTGGTCCGTCATCCAGTCGTCGTTGGTAACCACACTCCCGTCTGCCTTGTGCATCTCGAGGACCGGGTTTACGAGCGCCCCGTTCACACTACTTGCCGCCAGTGACGGCCCTATCGCCCGGACCAAGACCCTTATCGGTGTCGATCCCTGATTGATAAAGCCCCCGATCATCACGTTATCGCCGGTCTGCACATTGCCCCGGGTGGAGATATTGGCCAGACGTGCCTCGCTCGAAACCTCCGCGCTGGCTGCGCCCAGATTGTAAATTTCGACCAGTCCAACTCCCGTCCCACTACTAGTTCCCTGCAGGATCGCCGTATAGACTCCAGCATCTAGAGTACCCAGGATCGCGGACTCGAGATCATTTGTCGGCGCCAGCCCCGTGTTTTCAATCGCCACCTGCTGGCTGCCGCCAGCCAGGTCATCCTTCCAGTTATCGTTACTCGCGATCAAGGAAGCGCCGTTGTGCAGTTCAAGGTAGGGGTCAACCAGCACCCCCTCGAGCGGGAGCGCAGGTCCTATTCCACGGAGCACCAGTTTCATCGGCGCCTTTCCTTCGGTAATAAACCCGCCAATCAGCACGTCATCTCCAGTGCCGACACTGAGGCGAGTGGAGATATTGGCCGCTCCCGTGGGCAAGAGGAACAAGAGGCCTTGAGCAGCGCATCCGCTCGAATTGCAAGCAAAGAGTTGCACTGTCCCAACGTGTGTACCCGGAAGCAGTGGCGTGGGTTGCAACTCGAAGCTCGCTTGCGGGGTGCCTGAAATGATGCCGGTAACTGTATCCAAAGTGAGTCCTGGCGGCAACGCACCGATGACAGAATAGGTGACGGGATCGGAGGAATCTGAGGTGGGTGCCTCAATCTTGTAATTAAAGTCCAGGCCCGGAAAAAGGAAAACAGTATTGGGACTCACGATCACAGGCCGGGCAAGATCGGAGGTAAAGGTTAATTGTAGCGTGCCTTCGTGGAGGAAATCCCAATCCGCCGCGTAAAGCTTCACCAAATAACTTCCGTCAGTGGTCACTGTTCCAGTAATCTCTCCGGTCATCGAATTGGCACTCAGCCCTTCGGGTAACTCATAGGCATACAGTCCGGTCGGAGCGTTGCTCGTGCTACCTTGGAAGTGGAAGGGATTTCCGGTTCTGCCCGTCGCGCTTGTGACGCTGATGATCATCGGCCCTGAGATCGGGGATGACTGGATCGTTAGAACAAGCATGACGTTGGTGATGCCGAACGAGTTTGAAGCGCTCAGCCCTACCTGGAATGTTCCCTCAACGGTTGGATTGCCGACAATAGCGCGAAGACTAGGATCAAACGTCAAGCCTTCAGGCAATCCGCTGACCGCTAACGAACTGGCGACGAGTGCCTCGAACTGATAGCTGAAAGGGAAACCGACAGTGCCTGTAGCTGCTAGCGGGCTAAAGATGAGAGGTGGGGACGGATCGAACAGTTCCGCGCTCGCGAGATACACACCGTCGTCGATACCGCCAGCGACGAGCACCATGCCGCTGGGCAGTAACGTCGCCGTGTGGCTATAGCGTGGGGTGAGGAGGCTGCCGGTGGCACTCCAAGTCCCGCTTTCCGGATCGTAGAGTTCCGCGCTCGCGGTGCGGGTTGGATGGAGGCCGCCCGCGACGAGCACCATGCCATTGGACAGCAATGTCGCGGTGTGAGCGCCGCGTGTGGTGGCGAGGCTGCTGGTGGTCGTCCAGATCCCGCTCGCCGGGTCGTAGAGTTCCGCACTTGCCAGAGAGCCGTTGTCGTTGTAGCCGCCCGCGATAAGCACCATGCCGTTGGGCAGCAATGTCGCGGTATGACCGCCGCGTGCGGTCGCGAGGCCGCTGGTGGTCGTCCAGTTTCCACTCACCGGGTCGTAGAGTTCCGCACTCATGACTACGCCTATATCACTACCGCCCGCGACAAGCACCTTGCCGTTAGGTAGCAACGTCGCCGTGTGAAAACAGCGTGGGGTGCTGGGGCTTCCGGCGCCAGTCCAGGTCCCAATTGAGGGGTCGTAGAGTTCTGCGCTCGCGAGCGTCCCGGCGATCCCGGAACCGCCTGCGACGAGCACCTGGCCATTGGGCAGCAACGTCGCGGTGTGGTAAAGGCGGCCTGTATTAAGGCTGCCGGTTTCAGTCCAAGTCCCCGTGGCTGGATCGTAGAGTTCCGCGCTCGCGAGAAACACACCGTCGTCGGCACCGCCCGCGACGAGCACCTGGCCGTTCGGCAGCAACGTCGATGTGTGACCGTAGCGTGCGTGGATCAGGTTGGCGGTCTCCGTCCAGGTCCCGCTCGCCGGATCATAGAGTTCTGCGGTTGCGGAAGGGGCGAAGCTGCCCACTTCTCCTCCCGCCACGAGCACCTTGCCATTGGGTAGCAAAGTCGCAGTATGAACTTGGCGCGCGGTGGCGAGGGTGCCGGTAACTTCAAAACCACCGGGAGCGCCCGCAGAGGGCTGGGCGATCGTCAGACCCGCGCCGAGAAAAAGCGTTGCGCGCAAAGCCGAAACGATCAGGACTAACGGCAGAGGAAATCTCTTCATGACTTTTGTACTGTTACCGTAACGCCTCGCAGGACGGGCCGATCGAGTATCAGGCAGCAGAATCATGGCCAGGGGTTTCGTCTGATTGGGGTTAAAGTTGGATCTTGAGATTACGACAAGCGGCGGTCTCAGCGCAGATCCAGTTGCCGGGGTCTAGTTTGGCCCGAATCGGAGATTTGCAGAAACGTCGGGTGACATAATCAAGCGCGATTCAACGACTTAGTTTCTCCGCTGTCAACGCCAGACTTTTGTTTCGTGTTGCGCCGAACGGAACGGTTGGTTCCTTCTGGCAGAATGGGAATTTGTAGATGCCGGGCTAAGGGTTGCTGATCTTCCCGCGTGAATTCTCGATCAATAATCATTGTGTTTCAGCGAAGATTTTTTCGTCTGTTGAGGAACCGTTCAGCTGAAGTGAGCGGCAAGACAAGGTTGCCGGTCGGAGCGGTGAACACGATGCTGCTCATCGGGATGCCTGAAGTGGGAAAACTATTGGTTATTTTTGGGGCGGTGATGGTTCTTCTCGGGCTCGCGCTTTGGAGTGGGTTCGGCACGGGATGGTTCGGGCGTTTGCCGGGCGACATCCGGATCGAGCGCGGCCATTCCGCTTTTTATTTCCCCATCGTCACCTGTATCATCATCAGCATCGTGGTGAGCCTGATTCTGTCGTTTTTCCGTCGTTAGGTGAGATGGCCGTCAAAACGGAGAAACAAGCGCGTCTCGAGCGGCATGTCGCGCGACTGCGCAGTTGCCGGCGTTGTCCGTTGATGCATCCGCCGCCGATTTCCGGAGGCGCGGTGGTGAGCCGCGTGCTGCTGGTCGGCCAGGCACCTGGAGTGCGGGAGCCGGTCGCCGGCAAGCCTTTTGCGTGGACGGCGGGGAAGACACTCTTCCGCTGGATTGAGGACGCGGCCGGCCTAACGGAGGAAGCAGTGCGGGAGAAGGTTTATTTCGCCGCGGTCTGTCGCTGTTTTCCCGGCAAAGCGCCCGGTGGCAGTGATCGCGTTCCCAACCCGGAAGAGATCGCGAATTGTTCGTCGTGGTTAAATCGTGAGCTCGAAATCCTGCAGCCGCGGCTTGTCATCCCGGTCGGGAAACTGGCCATCGCGCAGTTCATGCCGGCGGGAAAACTCGACGGCATCATCGGGCAAAGTTTTCGGGTCGTACGCGCGAAACAAAAATTCGATCTCATTCCGCTGCCACATCCATCGGGAGCGTCGCCCTGGCATCGCATTCAGCCGGGGCGCGATCTCCTTCAGTTGGCTTTGTGGAGGATCGTCAGGCATCCCGCCTTTCCTGGGAATGAATCAGGAAAGCAGGAAAGCAGGAAGGAATCTGGAAACCACAAAACCAGGAAGAAGCAATCGCCGGGTCCGCACTCCTGACCTCATTGTTTCCAGGCTCGCTCTTTTTCCTGCTTTCCTGCTTTCTTGATTCAGTTTTTCATTCCTTATGCCCGATCGAATCAGTGTCCTCGTTTGGGGCGAGAATGTCCATGAACGCAGAAACCCGATCGTCGCGCAGGTCTATCCCGACGGGATGCACAACTGTATCGCCGATGGCCTGCGCGAAGACGCGGCAACCTTAATCCGCACTGCCACCCTGGAGGAAGCGGAGCACGGCCTGACGAAAGAAGTGCTCGCCGAGACCGACGTCCTCCTTTGGTGGGGGCACGCTGCGCACGGTGAGGTGGAGGACGCCATCGTGGAAAGGGTGCTTAGCCGTATCTGGGAAGGGATGGGATTTATTGCTCTGCACTCGTCACATTACTCGAAAATCTTCAAGCGCCTGATGGGGACGAGCTGTTCGCTCACCTGGCGCGAAGCCGGCGAGCGTGAACGACTCTGGGTTTGTAATCCGGGTCATCCGATCGCGCAGGGGATCAATCGCTGCTTCGAGATTGAAAATAGCGAGATGTATGGCGAGCCGTTCGCGATTCCAACCCCCGACGAAATTGTTTTTCTCTCGTGGTTTGAAGGCGGCGAAGTCTTCCGCAGCGGTTGTACCTGGAAACGGGGCAATGGCAAAATTTTCTATTTTCGTCCGGGTCACGAAACCTATCCGATCTATTTTCACCCAGTCGTCAGGCAGGTTTTGCGCAATGCCGTCCGCTGGTCCGCCCCCGAGGGCAAAAAATGGATCGACAGTTGTCCCCAAATCCCGGTCGGCGAAGCGCGCGAGAAGCTGGTCGCGAAAGGCCCGCGCCTGCATTGGGAAGGCGAGGCTGGTTTTCGTTAGGCAGAAACATCGCCGACCAGCGCGAGAAGGAAGCCGTCGTAGCCCTTGCTTCCCACAGTCTGAATGATCGTAGCGCTGATCCCCGGAGTCGCAGAAACGACTTCGTTGAAGCGTCGCGCGCCCTCTACTCGCGCGTCCTGGCTTTTCCCGTCGATCACTTCGCCTTTGCGCACGACGTTGTCAGCTACGATCACCGTCCCGGGATGAGCCAGTCGGAGCGTCCATTCGAAGTAAGCGGCATAATTTTCCTTGTCCGCATCGATGAAGATGAAGTCGAAAGGCGCCGCTTTTTCCTCTACCAGGCGGGCCAATGTTTCGAGTGCCGGACCGAGGAGAAGCTCAACCTGCTCGGAGACTCCGGCGCGGGTTAGGTTGCGCTCTGCGACACAGGCGTGAGCCGGATCCGCTTCCAGCGTCACGAGCCGTCCGGCCGGCGGGAGAGCGCGGGCTAAACAAATTGTGCTGTAGCCGCCGAGTGTGCCGAGCTCGAGAATTCGTCGCGCCCCGATCGCCCGTGCGAGGAGGGTAAGAAACCGTCCGTGCGCCGGCGAAACGCTAATCGCCGGCAGGCCAGCCGTCTCGCTCGCGCGCAGGCTCTCGCGCAGGATGGGATCGTCGCCCAAAACGAGATCCTCAACATATCGATCGACTTCCTGCCACCTCGTTTCTTCCACGGCCTTGAATTTAGGAACAAGGAATGATGCGTGGCAAATTTCATTGCGTGAGACTCGACTTGCCCCGAGGCGAGTCGCCCCGGTTAAATCGCCTCTCGCAAGGGGCAGGGTTTCGCGACAATCCAATTGTTGGTTGACCCAAGTTGGGAGGTCGCTCGCTGCGCTTCGAGATCCCTCGACTTCGCTCGGGATGACGGCATTTTGCCCCGATGAACGAAATAAAAACTCCGAACCGCGACGAGATTCCCGAGGCCGACAAGTGGGATTTGTCGCATCTCTTCAGCAGCGCCGACAAATGGAGCGAAGACTTCGCCTGGATTCGGATGACTTATCCACGCCTGACCACCTGGAAAGGACGGGTCGGCGAATCGGCGCGAACGCTCGCAGAGTTACTCGAGTTCGACAAGGCGCTCGACCTGAAAATCGAGCGCGTTTCTCATTACGCTTCACTCCAGCTGGCCGAGGACAGCGCGGATCCGGATTATCTCGCGCGGATGGGGCAGCTCCAGAATTTGTTTACGAAAATCGGCGAGGCCGCCGCCTTCATCGTTCCGGAAATCCAGTCGATCGATGACGAATCGTTCGCGCGTTTTCTCGCTGACCCGGCGTTGAAAGAATGGCGGACCCGCCTGTCCAAGATCCGCCGGCTAAAGCCGCACGTGCTTTCGGAAAGGGAAGAGCGCCTGCTCGCGCTCGGGAGCTCGGCACTCGACGGCTACGATGACACATTTTCGCAACTGACCGATGTCGATATGAAGTTTGGCGCCCTGCTCGACGAAAAGGGCGAAGAACGAACGCTCACTCAGAGTTCCTTTAGCGCTTTCCTGGTCAAGCGCGATCCCGGGTTGCGGAAACGCGCTTTCCATCAGTTTTACGATGAGTTTCAGGATCACCGGTTCACGCTCGCCGCCACTCTTTCGTATTCGGTTAAAGCGGATGTCTTCCGGGCGCGAGCGCGCAACTATCCTTCCGCGCTGGAGGCTTCGCTCTTCAAAGATGACGTCCCGGTTGCGGTCTATGACAGTCTGATCGCGGCCGTCCGGGCCAACCTGGCGCCGCTCCAGCGTTACTACGATCTGCGCCGGCGCGTGCTCGGGCTCGGGGAACTGCATGCCTACGACACCTATGTGCCGCTCGTGGCCGAGATCGAGACGGACGTCTCTTTCGACCAGGCGATCGAGAAAGTATTGGCCTCGCTTGCGCCCCTCGGCGGTGAATATGTCGACTCGTTAGGCGAAGGATTGCGCGGACGCTGGTGCGATCGTTATGAATCGAAAGGAAAGCGGAGTGGCGCTTTCTCGAGCGGCAGCTATGGCGCGCCCCCATACATCCTGATGAATTACAAGCGCGATGTCTTTTCGGATGTTTACACCCTCGCACATGAAGCGGGTCATTCGATGCATACCTGGTTTGCGCAGCGTGCCCAGCTCTTTCAGGACGCCGATTATCCGATCTTTCTCGCCGAAGTAGCGTCGACTTTTAATGAAGAGCTGCTGACGCATCACCTGCTCGAGGAGACGGACGATCCGAAGATGCGGGCCTACATCATCAATCGTCAGATCGACGACATCCGGGGCACGCTCTTCCGGCAAACGATGTTTGCGGAATTTGAGAAAACCATCCACGCGCTCGAGGAAAGCGGTGCAGCGCTGACGCTCGATGTTTTCAAGAGCGAATATCGCAAGTTGCTCGAGACTTACTTTGGTCCCGGCGTTGTGCTCGATCCCGAGCTCGATCTCGAATGCCTGCGCATCCCGCATTTCTACAACGCGTTTTACGTCTACAAGTATGCGACCGGCATTTCGGCGGCGATTGCGCTGGCGGAACGTGTCCTGTCAGGCCCGTCAGGTGCGGTCGAAGCGTATCTTGGTTTTCTGAAATCGGGAGGCTCCAAGTTTCCGCTCCAGACATTGCAAGAAGCGGGTGTCGATATGCGAAGCCCGGCGCCCGTGGAAAGTACGCTCCGGCTTTTCGATCGCCGGGTGAGCGAGCTGGAAGCGCTGCTCTAGATGTAGAGGCCGAGGACGCTGAACAGGCATCTTCGCCAGTAAAGGGTTTAGAGCTGAAGTCCGCCTTTTTTTAGTAGGCGCTCGGCGTGAGGAATTGGAATGCCACAACCCGGCCACGCTGGAACGAAACGGTCTTCACCGGATAGCTCACCGTTTGCGCAAAAGGATAATAGTATGGGTTCCAATAGGGATCGACAAAAGCCCCGTAGTAACGATACCGCCCATGGCGACCGTAAAACCCAACTGGACCGGCAAACCCTCCCCATCCGTATCCTCCTAGACCATAGCCGAATCCGCCATAACCATATGGACCATAGGCCGCGGTCAGCTGGGTATAGACCCAGGTTTCGGTCGGCACACCGCGCACACTGCCGACGGCCTTTCCCTGAGGCTGGCCCCAGGCAATGTAGACCGCTTCCTGCGACATGCCGCCCTGGATTCGGCCCTGACTAACGAGTGCCTGTTCTGGCGGAGAAAGTTGACTGAAGGCGGCCCGATTCGCGTCGATTCGCGAACCGATCGGTACTGCAGCCCGAAAGGACCAGCGCGCCAGTTGCGATGCACGCCAACAGCGCCCACGATAACAACTGACGTTTCATGCTCTAATCTAAGCGTGCGTTCAAAAGCGTCAATCGACGGCAGGCGTTTGCGGCGCCGAAAAGGTAACAGGATTGAAACAATGAGGGCCTGCCATCGAACGGCCTCAGCCCAAGGATCGCGATTCCATCCGATTTCGCCTTCCGGGCCAGACGTCATCTTGATTCGGGAAAGGCCCCGCCGTAGCCTCGGCCATGGAGGATCGCTTCGGCCACCGCATCTCGTATTTGCGCGTCTCCATTACCGACCGCTGCAATGAGCGCTGCACCTACTGCATGCCCCAGGAGTTGCAAGAATGGCTTCCGCGACACGACATCCTCACTTTCGAGGAAACCCTGCGGCTGATTCGCGTCGCGAGTGAGCTTGGCGTAACGAAAATCCGCCTGACGGGAGGCGAACCGCTGACGCGGCGCAATGTGATTCAGCTCTTCCGGCAATTGCCTGGCCTGACGAATGTGCGCGAGATTGGTCTTTCAACCAACGGGACGCTCCTGGCCCGCGAACTCGAACCCGGCTTGACGATGGCGGAAGCCGTTCGCGCCTGCGGCTTCAATTCCGTTAACATCTCGCTCGATACCCTCGACCGGGCGGAGTATGCGCACGTTACCGGTCGCGACCTGTTACCCGACGCAATCGCGGGCATCGACGCGGCGATCGCGGCCGGTTTTCCTCAGATAAAAATCAACTGTGTCCTGATGCGCGGACGCAATCGTGAAGGCCTCGCCTCGTTAATCGACTTCGCGGCGGAAGGCAATCTTCTGCTCCGGTTCATTGAGTTGATGCCGGTCAGCACGACGGAAGTCCTGAGCGAAACCAACTTCCTCCCGGTGGCCGAAGCCAGGCGCGCGATTGAAGCCAAGTTTGGCGCATTGCTTCCGCAACCGGATTTCAGGACGAACGGTCCGGCGAGCTATTATCAAATTCCGGGTCGATCCCAGCGCATCGGCTTTATCGGCGCGATGACCAATCTGCACTTCTGCGAAAGCTGCAACAAGCTTCGGCTAACCTGTGACGGGAAATTGCGACCCTGTCTGGGAAGCTATCTCGAATTCGACATCATGAAGCCTTTGCGGGCCGGAGCGAGCGATGATGAACTGCGTCAGTTTTTCCTTAATGTCGTCGAGCGGAAACCGGAGCAACACGATTTCCGGACCACCTATCAGCCGCAGCGCAAGATGGTCGCGATTGGTGGCTAACCATGGAGCGGCTGACGCACATTGCGAGCGACGGGAGCGCGAAAATGGTCGACGTCTCGAGCAAACCCCTCAGTCATCGGGAGGCTATTGCAGCCGGACGGATCGAACTGCAAGCGGCGACGCTCGAACTGATCGCGTCGGATCGCATCGCAAAGGGCAATGTTTTCGCGACCGCGCGTCTGGCCGGAATCCAGGCAGCCAAGCAGACGGCGCACCTCATTCCACTTTGTCATACGCTGGGGTTGAGCCACGTTGAAGTTGATCTGACGAGTGATGAAACAGCGCTGGTGGCAACCTGTACCGCGCGGACCACGGCACAGACGGGCGTGGAAATGGAAGCGCTCACCGGGGCAACCGTCGCGCTTCTCACGATTTACGATATGTGCAAGGCGGTTGATAAGACGATGCGGGTCGGCGACATCCACCTCGTTCGCAAAACGAAGGCGCAAACGAAACAAGATTTACAGGATTGATCGTCTTGGAAAGACAATGACCGCGGCAGCTGCCTCTTCCATCCAGTTAACCCTGTAAATCCTGTCAAGAAATGCAGATCACCGTCGGCATTATAACCGTCTCTGACCGCGCCAGTCGCGGCGAATATGACGATCTTGGCGGCCCCGCCTTGAAGGACGCCGCGCTGGAAAATAACTGGAGCGTTCTCTGCGAAGCCATCGTGCCGGATGAGATTGCGCAACTCCAGGAAACGATCCGATCCTTCAGCGCGCAGGGCTGCGGACTCATCCTCACGACCGGAGGCACCGGCCTCGCGGCACGCGACATCACGCCGGAGGCGATCCGGGGATTGATGCGTGTCGAGCTTCCGGGTTTCGGCGAAGTGATGCGAGCCGAATCGATGAAAATAACTCCCAACGCGATCCTCTCGCGCAATCTCGCGGCGGTCGTGGAGCAGTCGCTCGTTATCGCGCTCCCCGGCAAACCGAGCGGGGCGGTTGAATGTCTTGGATTCGTGGCGGGCGCGATCCCACACGGCGTGGCGCTTGCGCAGCGCAGGCCGACTTCTTGTTAGGGAAGGCAAAGTTTTTTGAATCCAAACTCACCAGTCCTTGCATCCCAATGGAAACCCAAATCATGAAAAACAGGCCTTACATTGTCGCGCTCGCGCTCCTCATCCTCTTTTCCGTCGGCTGCGATTGGAGAGGCATTCGTGGCAATGGCACGGTCAAGACGGAACAACGGCCCGTGACAGTTTTCACGCGAATCGAAGCGGGCGGCTTTTACTACATTCAATGGCAGCCGGGTCCACCTTCCTTGAGCCTCAGCACAGACGAAAACCTGCTCTCTCACATCGAGACGAAGATGAGCGGAAACGTGCTGAAAATCGATACCCATGGGCAGATCGCGCCCACGCATGGCGTCACCGTCGTCATTACCAGTCCGTCGTTAGCCGGGGCGGAGCTGAGCGGCGCGTCGAAACTGGAAGCCACACAATTGAGCGGCGCTGGCTTTGCCCTTGAGACCAGCGGCGCCACCAAAGTCACCCTCTCCGGTCGGACCAATCGGCTCATCGCGAGCCTGACTGGCGCCAGCAAACTGAATGCGGAGTCTCTTCAGACAGAAGACGTCGAAATCTCCGTCACAGGCGCGGGGAAAGCAGACGTTACGGCCACCAATTCGCTCAAGGCGGCAATCACCGGGGCGGGCCGGGTGAGTTACGGTGGAAATACAAAATCGGTTGAGAAACGGATCACCGGTGCGGGCAAGATCTCGCCCCGCGGCTAACGGTCCTTGACGCCGCGCCAGAGCGCGCTGCAGAATCCGCCGCAGCCCGCGGCATGAATTCCGAACCTGTCTTTCCCGTTTTCGGATTCGGCCATCTCGTCGCCATCTTCCTGACGATTTCGATCCCGGTTGGTCTTGGCATCGCAGTCCGCATGACGGGCTCGCGGCGAATCGATCGTGCCGTCGCGGTCTGCCTCGCGTTACTCCTCGCCACGAATTATCTGGGCTATGCGATTTATCTCTGGCGAGACCAGCTCTTGCATTGGCAAGAGGCGTTGCCTTTTCAACTTTGCGATTGGGCGATGGTTACGACTATCATCGCCTTGCTTACCAACCGTTCCGGCTGGACGGAAGTTTCCTACTTCTGGGGAATCGGCGGAACCCTTCAGGCCATCCTCACGCCCAATCTCCAGGTTACCTTTCCCGATATCCGCGCCCTCAGTTTCTTCGTTCGGCCACGGCGGAATTGTGGCCGGCGTCATCTATATGCTCATCGCGCGCCGCTTTCGCCCGACGCTCGGTTCGGTCTGGCGCACTCTGGCCTGGTCGCAGCTTTATCTTCTTGCGACGCTCTCGGTCGATTACCTGACCGGGGTCAACTATGGTTTTCTCCTCCATAAACCTGTGGTCACCTCTATCCTCGATTCTCTCTCTGACGAGCGCTGGCCTTACATCCTGGAACTGGAGGGTTTGGCCCTGCTCTTTTTCGCAATCCTCTATTTGCCCTTCGCCCTGCGAGGCCGCGGAAAGGACGCGACGGTTTGATTCTGGCAGCAGCGCAAAGTGAGTGGACGCTGCCGAACCGCAAACCCGGAGCAGCGGTCTTCTGCGTGTCGACCCTCCCGCGCCGCCATTCCTAGGGACTGGACTCGCCGCGGCGATTCGCTCCGAGAGCATTCCTCGGCGGCGTCTGCGACGCTTAATTCCCGTTGCCGAGCAGGGGAGCGACGGCAATGGTAACAGCGTGATCATCCAGGCACCGGAAGCCTTTCAATTCGACACGATTGACGACGTCCTGCGAGACGTCGCAGCAGGGAAAATGGTCATTGTGACCGACGATGCCGACCGCGAAAACGAGGGTGATCTCATTATGGCCGCGGAAAAGGCGACGCCGCCTGCAATCAATTTCATGACAATGCATGGGCGAGGGCTCATTTGCGTTCCAGTCTCGAGCGAGCGTGCCGATCAGCTCGGGCTCCAGCGAATGGTGGCGCGAAATCGCGATATGTATCGGACCGATTTTACCGTTTCGGTCGACGCGGCCAAGGGTGTGACAACGGGGATTAGCGCGCACGACCGAGCGGCGACCATTCGCACGATCGCGCGACCGACGTCCAAACCGGAAGATCTGGTTCAGCCCGGCCATATCTTTCCCTTGCGCGCCAAAGAAGGCGGAGTCCTGCGGCGCGCGGGCCATACGGAAGCGGCCGTCGACCTCGTTCGGATGGCCGGCCTGCAACCAGCAGGCGTGCTTTGTGAAATCCTGCACGATGACGGAACAATGGCGCGTCTCCCCGAGCTCATGCAGTTCAGGAAAAAACACAATCTGCGGATCTGCACGATCCAGAGTTTGATTGCCTACCGTCGGCTGAGAGAGAAACTGATCGAGCGCGAACAGGTGGTGAAGTTGCCAACCGATTACGGCGATTTCGAGCTCCACATGTATCGTTCGACGATGGACAACGCCCATCATCTCGCGCTCGTGAAAGGAAAGATTTCCAAAACCAAGCCAACTCTTGTGCGCGTGCACAGCGAGTGCCTGACGGGTGACGTTTTCGGTTCCCGCCGCTGCGATTGCGGTAATCAGCTCCATGCCGCGCTCGGCCAAATCAGTGAGGTCGGCGGGGTGTTGGTTTACATGCGACAGGAAGGCCGCGGCATTGGGCTCGCCGCCAAGATTCACGCTTACAAGTTACAGGAAGAAGGTCTCGATACGGTGGAAGCAAACGCCAAGCTTGGCTTCGCCGGCGACCTGCGGGATTATGGTATCGGCGCGCAGATTCTTTACGATCTCGGGGTCCGAAAGTTCCGTTTCCTCACGAACAATCCGAAGAAAGTGGTCGGGCTTGAGGGCTACGGCATTCAAATGGTTGAGCAGGTGCCAATTCGGAGCGAACCGAATCCGCACAATGCCAGGTATCTCGAGACCAAACGGGTGAAAATGGGGCACTTGCTTTAGGCGGCGGCCACGGGCCATTCCACACATGTCACAAGCCGTTCCGCCAAGACCGCGGGTAAGCAGCAAGAAGCGCCGGTTCGTGCTCGTTGCGAGCCAGTTCAACGCCGAATATGTGCAGGGTCTGGTGACCCATTGCACCGACGAACTGCGCAAACTTTCGCCTGCTTCCACAGTCATCGTGCACCTGGTTCCCGGCGCTTTTGAAATTCCAATCGTCGCCCGCGAAATGGCATTGCGGGAAAACATCGACGCCATCGTGGCCTTGGGTGTAATCCTGCAGGGCGAGACTGCGCACGCGCAACATCTCGGTCAGGTCGTTACCCAGGCACTGCAACAAGTCTCGCTTGAGCACGGCGTCCCCGTGATTCACGCGGTCCTGAGTTTGAAGAACCGGGAGCAGGCCCGGAAGCGCTGTCTCGCGGATGAGATCAATCGCGGCACCGAGGCGGCGCGCGTAGCCATTGAAATGGCCGACCTTTTAGCGAAGCTGCGCAAATAGTTATGGGCAAACGTCGTGCCGCGCGCCGGGCCGCGCTCCAATATCATTTCTGGCGAGACCTGCACGGCGGCGCGGGACCGGAAACAATTGAGGAATTCTGGGCACTCTGCCCGGCGAAAAACAACGTGCAGCTTTTTGCCCGGCCGCTGATCGAAGGAATGCTCGAGCATCTCCCCGAAATTGACGAGCGGATCACGCGCTACTGTGAAAACTACGAGTTTCGCCGTATTTCCGCGGTCGACCGAAACGTGTTGCGGCTTGGGATTTTCGAAATGTTTTACCGGGACGACATTCCTCCGGTGGTCTCGATTAATGAAGCGATCGAGCTGGCGAAAGAATTTGGAGGACCGGATTCCGGACGTTTCGTCAACGGTATCCTCGACCGGGTGAAAAACGATCTGTCGCGACCGCTCCGCGAAGCAGCACCAGGTAACGGTATCTCTAAAGAGAGCGCATAAGTGAGGAAGTGACTCATCTCCGTAACTGTTGACCTGGCTGAGACGAGACAGTCGCGTTTCCACTTCCAGTTACTGCGAACCTGACCGCCATGGCTTGGTCACTCGTGGAGGGAAAGCGAGCGTAAAAAGCTCGCGGCCGAGCGAAAGATTCGGGTTGTAATTCGAATCCGTTAATAATGCGTTATGCCATTTTTCCTTCATGAACGCGATCTCCCGGGCGAAACGTTGCTCGTTGGCAGTGGTATATTCCGAGCCACGGCTGGCGTGTTCGTGGTGATAGAGTTCGGCCTCCGGCGCATAGAGTATCCGGTAACCGCGAGCGCGCAGCTTGAGGCAAAAATCAATGTCATTGAAGGCGACCTTTAGTTGCTTTTCGTCGAAGCCGCCTGTCTCAAGGTAAACCTCGCGTCTCGTCAGAAGACAGGCTGCGCCAATCGCGGATAACTCCTGGGCCAGAATCGCACGACAAAAATAGCCCGGATCACTCCGCGCAATTCCCCGATGTGCGACCTCGGCGACACCATGAACACCCGCCCCCAGGATCACGCCGGCTTGCTGTACCCGACCGTCAGGATAAAGCAGCCGTGCCCCGACCGCGCCCACCTTTGGCTGAATGCCATGGCTCACCATTTCTTCCAGCCAATCTGGCGCTATCACTTCGACATCGTTATTCATCAATACGATGAATTCAGCTTTACTCTTTTTCACACCGAAATTGCTCAGGCGGCTATAGTTGAATTCCTCATCGCATTGCAGGACCCGCGTCCTCGGATCGCGTGCGCTCGAGGCCAGATATTCAAGGGCGGCGGTCTCGCGGCTGCCGTTATCGATCAGAATAATTTCGAAATGCGGATATGTCGTTTTTTCCAGAATACTCTGCAGGCACGGCTGAAGCAGTTCGACCCTATCTCTCGTCGGTATGATGATCGAAACGGTCGGTTGATTTCCCGGCAAGAGATAGCGTACGCGGCGGCAAGCAGTGTCACGGGCAGGGGTAACTTCCGCGGCGATTCGATGTCGCTCCAAATGTTCTTCGACGGCCTTGATTGCTCCGCCAACCATGTCTTGCCTTTCCGGAACCCCTGGCGTGACAGTTCGACAATGATAGAGCACATGGGGGACATGATGGACATGCCGGTGGTCAATCTTCTCGCCATAACGCAGGAGAAGGTCGTAGGCACAGGCCTCTCCAAAATTCGGGCGAAAACCCAGAGACTTAAGCAAGTCCCCGCGAAAAACCGCGAGATTTGATACGTAGTCTCTTCCGAGTAAGAGCTCCCAGTTCCAATCCGGTTTGAAATCGGGATCGGTGGGGAACCCCTCCCGGTCCAATTTGTCTTCGTCGGCGTAAATAAGGCATGCTCGGGGATCACTATTAATGGCTTGAGCGAGGAAATAGAGAGCTGTCGGCGCCAAGTTGTCTTCGCTTCTAAGGAGAAAGACGAATTCGCCGTCACTCAGAGCCAGGGCCTCATTCAAAGCGCCGGCGATCCCGTCCTGCTTGCTTTGGTCGCGCAACTCGATCCGGCTATCGTGTCGAGCTAACCGGGTGAGCATGCTGCGAGTATTTTCCGGAAGCGCAGCGTCGGGGACTAGAATGAGCTGCCAATCCGGATAAAGCTGGGCGCGGACCGACTCGATCGCGGCTCTTAAGTAATCGGCAGTGGAGCTGAAAAGCGGAAGCAGGATGGAAAACCGAGGCCTAAGCTTAAAGGTCTGAATGTGTTTCCGAATCCTGGAACGGTCTCCCCAACGCAAGGCATCGTATTTCGCGATCCAATCCGCGTAGCTACCACCGGCTTTACGCGGGACAATGATTCGACGGCTGAAAACTTCCCGCCACAAGCCTGTCGGATCGCGCGCTTCGAAGCGGAGGTTGTGGATCGGGCCGCGAGGTGTCTCGATCATAACCTCAAAACCACTCCGCAGCGCGCCCGTCTGATCAGGGTAAATCCGGGCGACATCAGATCGGGTTAAACCGTGACTAACGAAAAACTCACGATCGCCGAGACGCGCGCGAAGGCCTTCGATTGCTTCGCCATTTTTCGAGAAACACCAGCCCGCGAGTCGAAACCGGCGAGCCACGCCGCTCCAGTGCGTTGGTTCGTCTATCCAGCAAAGATAGCCATGTTGGAGCGCCTGAGAGTGCGCTGAAGGCTCGCGACTCTTGCTCTTCAAGGCTTTTGGCAACCGGGGCCGATTTGACCTATGCGCGGTAAGATTCGCTTCATTGTGACCACTCGACGAGCTAGGATTCACTCAGGACCTGAAGGCGCATTTCCACTCTAAGTCTGTCGTCGCCCGAAGCGATCTCCAGCCGGGGCAAAACAAGTTGCGGATCGATCCCCGTGATCCGTATGGACAAATGCTCCGGGTGAGGGAGCCTTTCCGCGTCCCCTTCCACCGCCACTTTCGCGAATTCGTTCGCCACGGTCGCGGCGAAATACTCCCGCTCCGCCGTCTTTACGCACAGTCTCGCAATCTCGACGAGACCTGGCGCGCGCATAAAATCGATCCGCAACGGGGCAGCTTGCGCGCCTGGAGGAAGATTGATTCGCACCTCACGCCAGGCGCCCGGTTCGAATCCCGCCACGACTGACGCCTCCTCGCGATGCACCCCGTTTTCGGTGTGAAAAACTTGAATCAGAACCTCGGGGCGTGCGGGCAGTGGGTGAAGCCGGCGCCGCGCCACAGCGAAGAGTCCTCGCTTGATTTTTGCTCTTAACGATTCGGTCCGTTTCCGGGCAATCAGGATCGATTCGTGCCATTTGTTGCTCTCAGCATCATATTTCGTCGGCTCTTGCCAGTGAGTATGCGCGTGCAACACTTCCAGACCGGCATAGCGTGCCAGCGCACGGAAGCCGTCGGACAAGATTCGCCAGCAATCCAGTGGAAAGCGATGCTCATTACCGGTCGCGGGGGCAATGATGCAACATAAGCCGCCCGGTTTTAGAACCCGGGTTATTTCCAGGATTGTTTCCCAAAGAAACTCCGTGTGCTCGAAGGTTTGTCCGGAGACGAGAACGTCGACGCTTTGCGTCTTAAGTTCGCGCCAATCATACGGGTCGCGCAGAACCAGATCGACATTCTTGCCCGGGCTCAGATCGACGCCTATATAGTGCCATGGCTTGCGGGCGAAGATTGGACGATATGAGCCATTGTAGTCGCAACTGCCCAGGTCAACGATCGTAAGTGTCTCACTGCGGCGCGCGGCGAGATAATCGCGGGAGAATTCCGCCATTCGGTCGTAGGAACTCGGATGCATCGTTGGCCGCTGAGCTATGTTCGTTAGACTGGCTTTTGAATCAAGCCTGCCCCGCAGAAGTCCTGGTAGACCATCTCTGGCGTTGCCATCGCCCCCACGTTGTGGTTCAAGGAAATCACTTCGATCCCAGGATGTGAGTCGTGCCACTCCTCGAGGGCGCGCCGGACTCCTCCTTGCTGGGTTAGATCAAAACTGGCGGCAAATTCACTCGTATCGTGGAGGACGATGAGGCCGCCCGGGGTGAGCGCCGGGTACCAGGCCTCGATCTCGTCCAGCGTTTGCCGGTATTCATGTGAACTATCGAGGAAGATCAGCTCCGGGGCGCCGCCCAAATAGTCACGGGCTATTTGGGGCGAAGCCGGGTCAAGCGAGCTCCGCAGCTCTACTTTGACGACCGGGTTGAGGCCGGCTCGCTCGAGCCACGCGCGGGCAAAGCGGTAGAGAGGCTCGTCGATTTCGAAACTGAAAAGGCCGTGCCGCGCATGCATCTGCCGCAGGTAAAAGCCAAGGAGCAAGGCCGAGTAACCGGCGTGTGTGCCCAGTTGCACGATTCGCTGAATACCGCTGCCCATTACTATTCCATGAAGGATTGACATGAGCGGTACGACGCACTCGCCGATTAAGTTCTGACGGGTCGTCTCGTCAAACCAATCCTGCATCAGTTTCCATTCCTCGTCGGTCAGGCTGGAGAAAATCGGTGGGACGTAATTGCTTCGCGGCAACCGATGCCACCAGAACCGCGGTTCACTCGACGAGGAAAGGGAAAGCGAACGGCGCGCGGCCTCGGGAAGGTTCATTGCCGAGCAACTTCAAGCGCTCTTCCGCTTGCGCAAGCCGAGAATGGCTCATTGTAGCGGCGCTGATTTACTGAACGTCAAGCGAGCGCGAATTGCGTTCTGACGAATGCTCGGCGGTCATCGACCGCCGCTACAATGCGCAGTGACCTCCCCATAATTCCTCTTGAGTCCCCATGAACGGTGGAGAAGGCTCGTTTCGCGCAGCAGGTCAGCCATGCCTACCGAAGAATCTCATCCGTCATCGTTCACCATTTTCCCGGAGTCCAAGCTCGCGCACGACCTCCTTGATGGGCTGGAGGGTCTGGAGATCGGTCCAGCCGCGCACAACCCGTTTGGCCTTAAGACCCGGAACGTGGGGTTGGCCGCCGATCGAGATTCTTTCGACTACGAGTTCTTTAGACAATCGCAGCTGGAAATGTGCGGGAGTTTCGCCGCAATCGACATCTCCGCCGACGCCGCGAATATTCCGGTCCCCGATAACAGCACCGATTTCGTGCTCCATTCGCACGTTTGGGAGCACCTCCCAAATCCACTCATCGCCCTTGACGAGTGGGCCAGGATCACGCGGCCTGACGGCTATCTCTTTATTATCGTGCCGAAGCGAGACGCGGCGGCTTCGGACAAAGATCGCCCGGTCACCTCCCTGGCCTCACTCGTCCGACTCCACGAGAAGAAGCGACGCGGCGAAACCTTTCCGCCGGAAGAACGCGGCCAGGGCCGAGGCCACTATTCCGTCTTTTCTCCCGGCCTGCTGCGAGAGATTGGGGATTGGTTCAATCAATCGCATTTGCAGGCACAACTCGACGAAATCGCTTTTCAGGAAACGGATGACAAAGTCGGCAATGGCCACACCATCGTCTGGCAAGTGAGGAAGTGTTCCGCTCTTCTTGGTTTCGGACGCGCCCGCTTCCGGCAGATCAAGGCTTTGCTTTCCGGCCGCCGAACTTCCGCTCGGCGAGGCTCCTAGATCCTGTCGTGTTCCGCCGATCTCTTTCTCGCGGAGCCTTCCTCCTGGCGATTGGATGCCTGATCGTGTTCAAGCTCTGGCTCGTCCGGGACGAAGGAATTGTCGGGAGCGCGACGCAGTACGACGCACTCTGGTATGTGCGCTCAGCCAGTCACTGGTACTGGGGCACGCCGTACGATTGGATCGCGTTTATTCGGCCGTGTGTTTACCCACTGTGGCTTGCACTGGTGCATTGGTTCCATTTCCCGCTTCGGTTGGCGATCGAGCTCCTGCAAATCGGAGGCGCGCTCACTCTGCTTGCCGGTCTTCGCAGTCTTGGCATCAACCGCTGGGCCTGCCTCGCGAGTTTTTTCCTCGTTTGTTTTCACCCGATCGGATTTCAGGAGAACGACTATACGATGTCCGACACGTTCTACGTCGCGATCTTGTGGTACGTCCTTGGAGGTTTGCTCATGACTCTCTCGACCCGAAGCTGGTGGGGCGCAGCAGGTAGCGGAATCGCGATAGCGATCCTTTGGAACACGCGCGAAGAAGGCGTCCTGGTCATTGGCCTCGTCGGGCTTTGGGCCGCGATATTTTGGTTGCGGAAAAAAGCCGCAAGCGTCAGGCCGATCGCGATCACGAGTGGAACGGCGATCATTCTCATCACTCTGGTCTACGCGGTGAATGATCGTGTCTTTCGTTCTTTCGCCCGCTCCGAGATGACCGCGCCGGCTTTCCAGGCGCTTTACCACAGCTTGCTCCGGATCAAGCCGACCGAGCCCAAGCCCTATGCACCGATCACCATGGACACTCTGCATCGCGCGTTCGCCGTCAGCCCGACTTTCGCCCAATTGCGCGGCCAGATTGATGGACCGCTCGGTGAAGCCTGGAGGGTCGAGACGATGCGGCGAACCGGCACGCCTAACGAGATCGGGGTCGGCTGGATTGTCTGGGCGACGCGCCAGGCGGCGAACACGGAGGGGATTTTTGCCTCGCCCAAGTCCGCCCGGCGTTTTTTCACTCGGGCGGCCCGTGAAATTAATGCCGCCTGCGACGACGGCCGGCTTCCGACTCGTTTCGTTCTCGACGGTTTCCTCGATCCCTTCGTGCAGAGCGGCGGCTTGCGCCGGCTTCCTGTTTCGGTTGGCCGAGTGGTCACGCGAATCTTCGCGCAGTGGCCGGTAAAATTGCTCCGCGACGACACCATCCTAACGAAGGACGAAACCAAGCTCTATAACGAGATGACCTTGCGGCAATCGTCCGGGGTGGAATCTCACGGCAGTGCGGCGCTCTTCGTGGAAAGGTTGATCGGGCGCTACCACTGGGTCGCCATGGTTTTGCTGCATACGTTCGCTGGGGCCGCTCTTGTCTGCCTGCTTTTTTCAAAAAACTGGGTGAAAGAGGACCGCGGTGTTACTGCTGCGATCGTGCTCCTGGCGGGTGCGGTCTTCCTGCGGGCTGCATTGCTCGCCTGGCTTGACGCCACGGCCTTCGACGCAACCCAGGATCGATTTTTGTTTCCGATTCTTCCGCTCTGGTCGGTTGTTCTTGTCCTTGTGATTGCGCTTGGCGCTGAAGTCATGGGACGAATACGGACGAATGGGACAAATGAACGATAGAGGCTGTAAGCTTCTTCTCGGCGGCATCACGCTTGCGGCGTTGCTGCCCTTTCTAAACAAGGCCTACGACATCGATGATCCGCTGTTTCTCTGGATGGGTCAGCAAATCATTCGACATCCCTTTGATCCTTATGGTGGAACTGTTCATTGGTCTTCCGTCGCACAACCGATGTGGGTCGCGATGCAAAATCCTCCCTTCTGTCCCTACTACATAGCTGCCGTCGGATCGTTCGCTGGTTTCGGCGAGGCCGCAATGCACTGCGCGTTTCTCCTTCCGGCGATCGTAGCCATCCTCGGTACTTTCGCCCTGGCAAAACGGCTTTGTGGCAGTCCCGTAGCGGCAGCGTCGCTCACTCTCTTCACACCGGTGTTCCTGATTTCGGCCTCTCATGTGATGTGCGACGTGATGCTCCTCGCGTTCTGGATCTGGGCGATTCACTTTTGGATCGCTGGTTTGGACCGGAGGAAATGGCCACTGTTCTTGGTCTCTGCGGTTCTTATCAGCGGCGCAATCCTGACCAAATATTTCGGGATCAGTCTTGTTCCCATGCTCTTCGTTTACACTTTGATGCGGGAGCGTCGAATTCGCCTTCACCTAAGTTACCTCATGATTCCTCTCCTCGTTGTTCTCGGCTTCGAGCTGGTCACCAAAGCGAAGTACGGGCACGCTCTTTTTGGTGGGGCGATGCTCTACCTTCGCGATGTCGCAGTCGAAGTCCGGATTCCAACGCAGATCAAACTTCTTACCGGCTTCTCATTTGTCGGCGGCTCCATGATTGGAGCCCTGTTTCTGACGCCCATTCGCAGTGCAAAGGCCGTTTTTGGCGGGATCGGATTACTGTTTCTGATCGGCGCCCTGTTTTGGATCTGCGTCCCAATGGCGCCTGACCTCGGAGCTAATCGGCTTCCGGTTCGTCTTCAAGGATGCCTTTTTGCCACCATCGGCGTCGCGCTCCTCGCTCTTGCGGTCTGGGATTTTCGAATCAATCGGGACGCAGATTCTCTCCTGCTCTTACTCTGGACGGTTGGAACCTTTCTTTTTGTCGCATTCCTCAACTGGTCAATCACCGCTCGGACGATTCTGCCGATGACGCCGGCGGTTTTCATCCTTCTTGTGCGCCTTTGGGATCGTATCGGCGAAGGCCGGCCCGGTAACCTAACGAAACTGGGGTGGATTGGCGCGGCCGCCGCTATTTCCCTTATCGTTGCGGCGGCCGACTGCGGCGAGGCCGACGCCTCGCGGGCGGGAGCGCACTACTTCCAAAAGCGATTTGGCCGGAAGCAGACGCGTGTCTGGTTCCAAAGCCACTGGGGCTTCCAATTCTACATGGAGCAGTGGGGAGCCAGACCCTTGATCCAGAAGGCTCCGGTCCATCCCGGTGATCTGGTCGTCGTTCCCTCGAATAACGCCGATTACCTGCCCCTTCCCGGCACCGTCGTCCCCGCGGTCGAAATCAGTCGGCCAATCATGCCGCTGGTGGCAACCTTTGCTCCCGGGACGGGCGCGGGATTCTATAGCAGTGTTCGGGGCCCGGTTCCCTGGGCGATCGCGCAGACTGTGCCCGCTCGCTTTGAGGCCTTCAAGGTTAGGTAGTCGAGCGGATAAATTAGCGCGATGCCCCACCGCCTAACGACACTCCTGGAGCAGCTTAGACCACCGTTCAACCATCACTCGATAAGTCCCGCCTGTATAAGGTTTGAGTTCAGGCCAGGTAGTTTCGATGTGGTCATACTGATACGGCTTCGGTCCGTGGAAATGGATGATTTTTGCATCCACTCCCTCTCCCCAATACGGCTTCCAGTTTAGTTCCGGCCGCAGCCTGTCCCAAAGTGGGCCATTACTGTCGCGATAGAACCAGCGATAAGCCGCTTCGTCCCAGGATTCCTTTTCGAGCGCAGCCAAATTTTGCGCGATGTATTCACGAAATTCTGGCAGGGATTCGCCCAGCCGAGCCGGATTCATTAGCATCACGCCCGTGTTCATATTGACGTAATCATCCTGGACTCCTTCCGGGGCGACCGCGAAATATTGGCAGGGGTTCCCGTGCAATTCAGGGACAACCTCGCCCGTGAATATCACGTCGCAATCGGTGTAGAGCACGCGCTCGGCACCACCCAAACGAGCCACGATTTCGGGTAATTCCACCCGCGAAAAAGCGCCCGAGAGAGCTGCCTCGAAATGTGGATTTCCTTTTTGCCGACCGAGCGCGCCTAACGGGTCGCGAAAAGAACTCCGATGCCGGATAATCCGCACATCGTGCTTTCTCAGCCAAACAGTGAAATCATTCTCGCTCCCGTCATAGATCAAGTGCGGGACGAGAGAGGTATGTTTTCTCGCCGTATGCACCGCCACCATCAGCATCTCCGCATATTGCCGAAAGGCGGTCGAATCCTCTGTCAGAGCAAAAAACCAAAACATCACCGGACTAGACTGGGCTTCTCGTCGGAACTCAAGGGACTCGACCGCCCACGGAACGAGATATGGTCAAACTTTCGGGATCTTTCTTTGCCGCACATGTGTGCTTGCATGGTCTGCGCTGCTATCGTGACTGGCTTGGGACCTTCCGACTCCACGAGTTACACCGAATGATTTCTCAATCTCGAGCCCGCGTCCTGTTTTTCGCTCACGAAACGACTTGGAGCGGTGCTCCGATCCAGCTTTGGCATCTGGTTGGCTGGCTCAAAGACCAGGGCTGGGAGGTCTCGGTCGCGGTCCCGAAGCCAGGGACGGCGGAGGCTGGCCGAATTTCGGATGAGTTGGAGCGAATGGGCGTGGAAATTTTCCCCATGATCGACTTGTCGGCGCCTCCGAATTTCACGGAACTCGGCGCGCTTTGCGCCCGCTTCGATGTCGTGATCGCCAATACCCTGGTCATGTGGGCGGCAGTGCGCGCGGCTAACGAACAAGGCATTCCCGTGATTTGGTACATCCACGAAAGCCTCGTGGCGCATTACCTGATTGCTCACTTTCCGGAAATGAAGCCCGCGCTTGGCCTGGCCGATGTTCTCATTATGCCAACTGAGCGGACGGCCCAGCTCTATGCGACTCTGACCGATCGGCCTATCGAGGTAGTGCCATATGGAATTCCTCGAGCCCGGGGTGCGCCCGAAAAAACGGCCGGCAATTCGGCACCTATCCGCTTTCTCCTTCTTGGGACTTATGAGCCGCGGAAGGGCCAGGATCTCTACCTTCAGGCAATCCTTCAACTCAGCCCCGGGGAAAACTCCCGCGCTGTTTTCCAAATGGCCGGGCGAATCTTGGATCGCCCGTTTTACGAGAAAATCGCGCATCTGGCTGAACAAATGCCGAATGTGGAGTTGCGGGATGGCCTCGATCACGATGAGGCGCTGGAGGCCAGCTCTGCCGCTGATGTGCTCGTTTGTTCGTCGCGCGACGAAACCATGCCGATTGCAATTCTTGAAGCGATGAGTCTCGGGAAGGCGATCGTCACGACGAACGTCGGCGGCGTCGCGGAATGGCTTCGCGACGGGATGAACGCCCTGCTCGTTCCGGTCGAAAACAGCCTCGCGCTCGCGCAGGCGCTCCGCCGTTGCATCGATCAGCCGGGTTTGATCGGGTCGTTAGGTGAGAAGGCCCGCCAGACATTCTCGGAGAATTTTTCCATCGACCGGCTGGGCGAGCGTTTCAGCAGATTGATCGAGCAGGTGCGGAAAGAAAAAATCCCATGACCTATCGCGAGTGGCTCGATCGTTTCGCCTCCCTCACGCCCGAAACTCGCACGAGTCTCCGCCGCGAGGTTCTGGCGCTGGATCACCGGCCGCTGATTTCGATCATCCTGCCGGTTTACAATAGCGACCTGAAATTTCTCGATCAGGCGATCCGCTCGGTGCGCCGGCAGATTTATGAAAATTGGGAAGTGTGCGTGGCCGACGACGCTTCCACAGATCTTCAGATCAAACCCTTCCTGGAAAAGCTGACCCGCGAAGATCACCGAATCAAAGTTCTCTTTCGGGAGCGGAATGGTCATATCTCCGCTTGCTCGAATTCCGCACTGTCGCTCGCTCGCGGTGATTGGTGCGCCTTCTTGGATCAGGACGATGAATTGGCGGAAAACGCGCTCGCGGCCGTGGCCTGCGAGATTGCCCAGAACCCAGACACCGCCATCGTTTATTCGGACGAAGATTTTCTCGATGCGAACGGCGCTCGTTCCAACCCGTTCTTTAAACCGGATTGGAACCCCGAGCTTTTCCTCGCCCAAAACTACCTCAACCACCTGGGTGTATATCGCACTTCTTTGCTTCGCGGAGTCGGCGGGTTCCGCGAAGGATTCGAGGGCTCGCAGGATTACGATATCGCCCTGCGTTGCGTCGCCCGGGTGCGGTCGGAGCAAATTCGTCATATCCCACGCATCCTTTATCACTGGCGAATGATCGAGGGCAGCCTGGCCGATGAGCCTGACGCCAAGCCATACGCGAGGCATGCCGCGCGTCGGGCCCTCAACAGTCATCTTCGCGAACGCGGGATTGCGGCTCACGCGGAAGCCTGCCCGCAGAATGCAGAGTCACATCGCGTCGTTTACCAACGGCCGAATCCGCTGCCGAAAGTCAGCGTGATCAGCTCCGCCCAGACTGATGAAATTGAGCGGGCGCAATATCCCGCCCTGGAAGTCATTCGAACGCCGTGCGGAGCGGGCGCAATGAACGACGGCGCAGCCCGGGCGCAGGGGGATCTCCTCGTTTTCGCGCGGCGACCGATATCGGCAATGGAAAGCGATTGGCTGGAGGAAATCGTTAGCCACGTCGTTCGGCCAGAAGTCGGGGCGGTCGGGGCCAGGCTTTGGTCGCAGGGAGGAACGATGGAAGACGGCGGTCTCATTCTCGGTCTGGGTGGAATCGCCGCACCGGCTTTTCGCGGGCTTCCGCGGGAGCATCCGGGCTATTTCAATCGCGCCTGGCTGCAGCAAAATTATTCGGCCGTTTCCGGGGCGTGCCTCGCGGTGCGGCGGACTGTCTTCGCAGAGGCTGGCGGTTTCGACGCGAAAAATCTTCCGCGCCATTTTTACGACGTGGATTTTTGTCTGCGGCTGGGAGAGAAAAATTTGCAAATCGTTTGGACGCCCTATGCCGAGCTGACAATGAGTGAAGCCAAAACGGCAGAGAACGCAGACACCTCGCAAGAAGCCGGCTACATGCGGGAGCGATGGAGAGAGCAGATATGTTGCGATCCCTGCTACAATCCCAATCTCACGCTCGATCCGCCGGGATTCACTCTGGCCATTCCACCGCGAATCTGACCTCGCATCGATGACAAACGTGGACACAAGACGGGTCTTTGGACTGGATTGCCTTCGGGCTCTCGCCATTTTGAGCGTCCTCTTCGCCCACGGAATCGGATTGCTTTACCCGCAAATGCCAGCCTGGTTCGGCCTCTTTGGGCACGGTGGCTTTTACGGGGTCGAACTTTTCTTCGTCCTCAGCGGGTTCCTCATCGGGCGAATCTTGATCCGCTACGACTCCAATTTGGGGAACCAAGGCACGGTGGCCGTATTTTACATCCGGCGTTGGTTCAGAACCCTGCCGCTTTTCTGGTTATTCGTGATCCTCAATGTTCTGCTTGAGTTCCAGGTCAAAGATCACCCTGTCTCGTTAGGCGAAGTGCTGGAACACGGCTTCTTTTTGCGCACCTTCGCGACCTATCACCCGGTCTTTTTTCCCGAATCATGGAGCCTTGCGATCGAGGAATGGTTTTACCTTCTCTTCCCGGCCGCGATCTGGCTCGGACTGCGTTTTGCAAAAGCGTTTCACCCCTGTTTTCCTGACCGTGGCGGCGGCATTTTTTCTTTTTTCGACGATCGGCCGCATGATCTCGGCTTCCGGGCCGGACTCTACCTGGGCGCAATGGCAACGGGTCATCGTCATCTACCGCTTTGATGGACTCATGATCGGCGTATTCGCCGGCTGGATCTCGCTTCGCTGGCCCGAATTTTGGAAGAGGCGACGGGGGCTTTCCGCGGCGAGCGGTATCATCATGCTCATCGCGCTCTACGCCTCGCTCTGGAGATGGCAGGAGGGGCACTTCGTTTTTGCACCGGACGATTATTTTGCCCGCACTTTTCGTTTCACACTTGTTTCGCTGGGCTTTGCTCTACTCCTGCCGTCCGCTTCGATTTGGAAACTGAAAAAAGAGAGTTTCGCGAGCCTGGCGGTGCGCAAGATTGCCCTTTGGTCGTATGCGCTCTACCTGGTCCATATCCCGATCCTCCAGCTCTTGATGAAATATGGATATCAAGACTGGCGCGCTTCCCTCAGTCACGCGCTCATCCTCTTTGTTTGCGAAATCGGCAGCGCGATCCTGCTCAGCGCTCTGCTCTTTCGGTTCTTTGAACGCCCCTGCACCGGGCTGCGCGAGCGCGTCGCGCCCGCCGTTGCCGAAATTTTCACGCCTTCACCCGAGAGTTCGAGCCAGCCAAATCGGCCTTGCAAATGAAACGCCGAACTGAATCCTGAGGCGCAATGCGCAAGACCAAAATTATCTGCACCCTCGGGCCAGCCTCGGAAGATTCCGAGATCATCCGGCAGATGATCGAGGCGGGGACCGACGTGTTTCGGTTGAACATGAGCCACGCAAAGCATGAATGGGTGCGCGACATCGTCCCGCGAGTCCGCTCCCTCGCGCAGCAGCTCGGACGAAACGTTGCGCTCCTTCTCGACACGCAGGGTCCGTCCATTCGCACCGGCGTTCTGCAGCGCGACCTCTCGCTTGCGGTCGGCGATATCTTGGAAATCACCGTGCGAGGCGCGCAAAGCGCGGAACCGAATTCGATCACGGTAAACTACGACGACCTGATCGATGACGTCTCGGTCGGCGACGTCGTCCTCCTCGATAATGGCCTCATGCAGGTGCGCGTCCTGGAGAAGGGGAATAATCGGATTCGCAACCGGGTCTTGACCGCTGGCACGCTCGGTTCGCGCCGGCATATCAATCTTCCCGGCGTACATGTTAATCTCCCTGCGCTGACGGAAAAGGATCTGGCCGACGTGGCCCTTGGCGTTGAGCTGGACGTTGATTTCGTGGCGCTCAGTTTCGCCCGCAAAAAAGAAGACCTCGAAGAACTGCGAAAGGTCCTGCAAAAATCCGGGAGCACCGCGCAGGTGGTGGCGAAAATCGAAAGTCAAAGCGCCGTCCGCGAGATCGACGCCATGATTGGGGCAGCCGACGTGATCCTGATCGCGCGCGGTGACCTCGGGATCGAATGCCCGATGGAAGATCTCCCGATCATTCAGCGGCGCATCGTGAAACGCTGCCTGCGTTTTGGCAAGCCGGTGATTGTCGCAACCCAGATGCTCGAGTCGATGGTCAAACATCCCGTTCCGACGCGCGCCGAAATTACCGACGTCGCCAACGCGGTTTTCGAGCAGGCTGACGCCATCATGCTCACTGGCGAAACGACCGCGGGCCGTTATCCGGTTGAGTGTGTGAACGTTCTCAATCGGGTGGCCCTGCGGATCGAGCGGAGCGGCGGCGCTGGTTATGGCAAGGAGGCGCTTCTCGAAGACCCGCGCGAGAAGACCGTCGCCGCGGCCATCAGCCTGGCTAACTCCCTCGCGCGCTCAAAAATCATCGTCTTCACACACCATGGGACGATGGCGCGCTATGTTTCCAACCTGCGCCCGGAGCGCGCGCCGATTTTTGCCGTCGCCTCGAACGAACACGTTTGCCGCCAGCTCGCGATTTGTTGGGGAATGTTTCCCATCCGGATCGACTTTTCGGAAGATCCTAATGCGACGATCGAGGCTGCGGGAAAATATTTGCGCGGCGCAAAGTTGATTGTGCCTAACGATAACCTGGTCATTATCAGCGACGTCCGCGCTGGACAGTCGCTGGTCGATTGCGTGCAGCTGAGGCCGGTCGCGAAATGAAGCTGAGGAGCCGCTCCCGGATGGCGTCGCTGACCCCGGTCAAACCGGGGCCGCCATCGCGGAGCGATCTCAGAAAGATAGCGCGGAACTTTAGTGTCGAGGGTCTGTCCCGGCCAAGAGTCCGGCGTCGCGGGGCGACGCTTGAAAGCACCCGCTTGGCCGTCGACCGTCGCTTCGCGGCGAGCAGCCCCGGAGCTGAAGCGCCGAGCTAATTTCGTTGGAGAGCCAAAACGAAGTGCTCCGAACTGGACCGTCGCAAATACTGCTTCCCTCCTCCGTCCCTCGGGCTTGCGAATTCGCCGTCCCATGAAATGATGCACCAAGGCTGTGATTCCCGCGCAAATCAATCTTCTTCAAGGTGGGCCGAGTGTGGCGGCTGCGTTGCTCGATTGAGCCCTTACTCCCGGACCATCCCATGTCAGATATCGTGGTTACGTCTCTAGTCCGCGGACACATTGACCTGTTTCAAGCGTGCGAGAGCGAAAAGGCCCTCCTCGCAGGGTGGATATTTCGTGAAGATCTTGCCATTCAGACGGTCGACATAAGTTTAGGTGGACAGCCGTGGCTCCAGGCCGTGCCATTGTTCGACAGGCCTGACGTTGAGGCAGCTTATGCGTCCCTGCTCGGTCCCTGCCCGCAAGCCACTCACAGCGGTTTCTCAGTCACGGCTCAGTTACCACGCGGAGTCACGGCCGGTTCCGAAATCCTGATTGGCATCACACCGTATACGCCGACAGGAACCAGGTTGAATACTCTGCAATCGTACCTACTGCGAATATGAGAACGAGCTAAAGAATTCGCCGCAACCACCGGCGCATCTCCAGGAACGAATCGGAGGTGGCAAAGATTTTATCCAAACGGCTGCGCAACTCGTTAGCCTTATATTGACATCGGCAAGTAAGTACAAACCGATTTGCGAGATCAATAGGATTTTGGATTGGGGGTGCGGGTGCGGACGCGTCATCGCCCAACTGCTTAAACTGATAGCGCCGCGACAGCTCTTTGGATGCGACATCGACGGAGAGGCGATTGCCTGGGACACAGATAATCTCCACGGGCCGGGATTTGCACGGATCAACCCATATCCTCCTACGCCCTACCCCGATGACTACTTTGATCTCATTTACGGCATATCCGTTATGACACACCTTGACGAAAAGACGCAGATGCTCTGGCTCGCAGAACTCGAGAGAATCGCTAACCGGGGTGGGATTCTCGTTCTCTCGGTGATTGGCGAGGCGTTGAGATCAAGGAACATGCCCACGGCAATGGCCTGCGAATTTGCGCGCAAGGGTTTTGTCTCCATCGTGCCGAATTATTCGGATTTGCTCTCCGAACATTCGCATCAGAATTACTACCAGGAAGCATACCATAGCTTCGATTACATCGCTTCCTGTTGGGGCCAGCACTTTGACGTGTTGGAATTCGTCATAACAAAACACCAGGACCTCGTCATCCTCCGGTCCAAGTGACACCTCTCTGCCATATCAAAACCAAGACCTCGCGACTCTCATTTGTTTGTCCGGTTCGCCGCCCCCGGACCTGATCGCGTCTAAACGTTTTACTCGTTAGGGTCCGACAAGCTCGATGGGTTGCGCGGAAGTGTAGCCAACCCGCCGAGGGGCCACGCTTTCTGCGCCTGCAGATCGATCGCCCAACCGGCCACCGTTACCGCATCGCCTGGCAGGTTTGTCATCTTTATCATCCGGGCAAAGCCGGCCCGGCAAACTTTGCCTTCGCCCTCGAGCCTCGACAGATCCGGTCGTTTCATTCCGGTCCCGAGCACCGTCAACGGCTTGAATTTTCCCGCCCGGTTCTCGCAACCAATCACGACACAATCAGCCCGGCGTTTTTCCTCCGGGAGCCAGGCCCAGCCCGTCATTCGCAAGCTGCCGTCCGGTTGAAACTCTGCCGATTCCATCGCACCGTACGCGCGATCGGCCAGAGGCGGCGGGCGTTGCACCGCAGCAGCGAGCGGACCGTGCACGAAATGGAGGCGCAACACTTTCTCCTTCTCCAAAAACAGGGCTCGATTCCTCAACACCTCGGGAAAGGGCAGGACGAGCGCGAGATCCGGATTATCCGGGATCGGCTCGACCCAGCGCAGTGCCTGCAAGAGTCGGAGACGCGACTTGCGATGCTCGGCCGGGAAGCCGGCGAACTTTTGAAACGAATGTGCCCACAGCAAGACAAAGAAAACCAGTCCCCAGCCCACGTGGGTGAGCAGAAACGTCCGCGCAACCGGCAAAGCAGTGCGAACCCGCGCAAGGTAAATCGCGAAGCACAATCCGAAGAGCGCGATGTAAAAATAGCGGCTGAAAGCCACGTAGCGATTGTCGAGCGCCTGCTCCACGCCGAATCCTAGTCGGCCAAACGCGGTAATCGTCGCCGTGCCGCCGGCGAATGCTCCCAGGAGCAGCCATGGATAAAAGGTCCGCCAATCGTCCCAGCGCCAGCACGTCCAGACTGCATAGCCGGTCGCGCCGAGGAAGAGAATGAGCGCGCAAATTCCGAGCACGAACGGACCCAGAAAATCCGACGCGAAATAATTTCCGCTCCAGAGAACGATGTAATGGAGGAAGTCCCAGAAGCGCGCGCTGAGCGAAACAAACGGCGGGTGATAGGAGGGCCGATGATATCCAATGAAGTAACAGCCGACCGAGATCGCGCCAATCACGAAGTAAAGCGCCAGCCAGCGCCGTCGGCTGGGGCGTGATTCACACTCGTTAGGCGAGGGCAACGGCCAGGCGAGCGCCCAGACCAGCATGCCGTTGGCGAAGGTGTAGGTGGCGACGAACGCGAGCGTAATGTTAAGCAACGTCTTGGCGCGAAACGAGAGGCGTGAAAGATTTACCGCGGCCGCCGCGAGGAGCGCGAAGCCCGGAAAGAAAGTCTCGATTTCGATCCCGTAGAGAAAATTCTCCACCTGCACCGGAGCAAAGCAGGTCCACGTCATCAGTGTCCAACCGAGCAGCGTGGAAATTGGAGTCGCGCCCGCCGTTCGCCGCAGCAAATGCAAGAGCAGAAGACAGAGCGCACAGACGCCGAGGAAAACCACTCGGATTTCCTTGCGCACGTCCCAGCCGCCCAAGTGTTCGAGAGAAAAATAGAGCAGGCGCGAAAAAAAAAGCCGGCTCTCGTTATGCTGGGAAAACATCTCGGTAAGTGTGAGCGTCCCGCGCTTCCACGATTCGAACTGGCTCTCCGGGCGTATGCCATTCGTCCCAAAACGGGAGCGGAACCCAGCTGGTGGAGACCCAGTGCCACATCAATCCAGCCGGCGCGATCGCAACCATCGCCAAGAGGAAGATCGTAACGGCGTTCCAGGAGAAGGGAAACAAGCGCTCGCGGAATCTCATGCTATGATCGCTCCGATGCGTAGAGAGCTCGAACTTTGGTGAATCGAAGCCCGTTCACAAGGCAAATGTTTTTCGGCCGAGCGACATGAATTCTGACCTCGCGACTCTCCTCGCCTGCCCGGCCTGCCGGCGTGAGTTGATAGCTGCTACGGCGAGCCTCCTACGCTGTGCGTATTGCGGCGCTCAGTTCCCGGTCATTGACGGTATCCCGGTTTTTCTGCCCGATGCGACCGAAGTCGTCACCGTCCCATCCGCACATACGAGCAACGCAATCGGCGCCGAGTTCGAAACAATCCTGGCGCGGGGAGACGAGCGGGTCCTCCATCTCGGGGCCGGCTCGTCGGCACGGAAATATCCCGGGTGCATCGAACTGGAGCACAAAATCTTTCGCCACACTGACGTGGTCGGCGATGCCCACGCCCTCCCGTTTCGCGACGGTGTGTTCGACCGCGTTTTCGCCTTTAATGTCTTCGAGCATTTGCGCGATCCGGCGGCGGCGGCTGGCGAAATCAATCGAGTGTTGAAGCCGGGGGGCGCGATCGCGATTCATACCGCCTTTCTCCAGCCGCTCCATGAGGCGCCCCATCATTTCTTCAACGCGACCGAGTTCGGCGTCCGGGAATGGTTCTGCGATTTCGAGATCGAACAGTGCCGGGTAAGCGGAAATTTTTCGCCCGGCTTTACCCTTGGTTTTCTCGCCGCCAGCCTCCTCGAGACACTCCGCGAAAGTGGCGTCCCGGCTGACGCGCAATCGCAGCTCGCTCAAACTCGGCTCGAGCAATGGGCCCACTTCTGGAATCGGAAATCCGACCCGCCGCCGGGGTTCGACGCGCTCCTTACGCTTCCGCAGGAATTCCAGAAAAGATTGGCCGCCGGCTTCGAACTTCTCGCGCGCAAGCCCGGCGCCTCGCCGGAAGCGCCTTGAGGTTGGACAATCCGTTTCCATTGGCCAGCTTGAGCGAATGGAGAGACGATCCTGGGTTCACGTCGAGCGCGCCGAGATCGCCACCGGCGAGGTTGTCCGGATCGAAGGCTGGGTTTTTTCCGAAGCCGACACACCCATCGAGCGCGTCCGAGCCGTCTCGCCAAACGGAACGCATCTCGCGGTTTTTCCCATCCCGCGTCCGGACGTAGCCGCGGCTTTTCCCGATGCCCGGCATGCCGAGGCGAGCGGGTTCGCAATCCAGTTGAAGAATCCGCCCCGTTCCCGCTTCAAACTGCAATTGGAAAGCGCGAGTTCGAACGATGATTGGAGCGGATTCTTCCGCACTGCGGTCGCGGCCCCAGGAGAAACGGAAACGAATTTCAAGAACCCTCGACCTCCGGGTTCACCGCCGGCTGCAGAAGTGCCGCATCCGGGCTTCTACCTTTGGTTTGATGAGCCGTTCGACTGGACAAAACTTCCGCGACGATTCCGCCTCTCGGGATGGTGTTTCTGTCGCGATAACTCGCCAATCGAGGCGATTCGGGTGCGCATCGGGGCGCGGGAATTTCCCGGAAGTTATGGCGTCTTTCGCGCGGACGTCGCCCAGATGCATCAGGAGAACGCCGCGACTTTCAAAAGCGGTTTCGAGATCATGGCAGAAGCCCCCCGCGGCCGCGCAACCCTCGTCGTCGAGGTGCAACGCGCAGATGGCGGGTGGACTGAAATTTTTTCCAAGAAAATTCGTGCGCCGCTGATCAACCTGCGTCCAATTTCTGACGCGCAGCTCTGGGAAATTGGCGACTACGCGACCTGGATCAAGCGTTACGACAGCTTGCGCTCGCCCGACCGGGCTGAGATTCGAAGACATATCGAACGATTCGCAGCTACTCCTCTGATCTCGATTGTAATGCCGGTCTACAATCCGTCGCCGGCACACTTGCGTGCGGCAATCGAGTCGGTCCGAGCTCAGCTTTATCCGCATTGGGAGCTTTGTGCGGTGAACGACGCCTCGCCGGCCAAACATGTCGAGCGGATCCTCGCGCGCTACGCGAAATGCGATTCACGGATCAAAGTCCGGCGCCGCGCGGAGAATGGCGGGATTGCTCTCGCGTCGAACGACGCGCTCGCTCTCACGACCGGCGATTTCGTCGCGCTGCTTGACGACGACGACGTGCTCGCGCCGGCCGCGCTCTACTTTGTCGCTTGTGAAGTTAACGCGCACCCGGATGCGCAACTGATCTACAGCGATGAGGACAAACTCGATACGACCGGACGCCGCGGTAATGCCCATTTCAAACCAGACTGGAATTGGCCGCTCTTCCTGGCCCAGAATTTCTTCTCGCATCTCGGGGTTTTCAAAACGCAGCTGATCAAGAGGGTCGGATTTCGCGCCGGCTTTGAGGGTTCGCAAGATTACGACCTCGTTCTGCGCTGCGCCGAGCAAGTCGAGCCACGACAGATTCGGCACATCCCGCGTCTGCTTTATCATTGGCGGATGTCAGAGAAGAGCGCGGCGCTCAACTTCAACGCCAAACCGCACGCCCGCGCGGCCGCGATCAAAGCCGTTCAGGAACACCTTGCGCGTCGCAAAATCAGAGCGGAGGTGACCAGCTCAGGTGACGAGGATTTCCGGCGAATCCGCTACCATTTGCCGAGCGAAAAGCCGCGCGTCTCGATCATCATTCCAACACGCGACCTGGTCATACTGCTTCAACCGTGCGTTGAGAGTCTCCTCGGACAAACGACCTATCCGAATTTTGAAATCGTTCTGGTCGATAATGCCTCACGGGATTCAGCGGCGTTGTCCTTCCTCGCGGCAATCCAGCGCGAGCCTCGGATCCGGGTTCTGCGCTGGGAAGAAGAATTCAATTTTGGGCAACTCAATAATTTCGTAGTGCGCGAGGTCGAGTCTGAATTCGTCGCGTTGCTGAACAACGACCTGACGGTCATCAACCCGGATTGGCTGGGCGAAATGGTAAGCCAGGCGTTGCAACCGGGGGTTGGGGCAGTGGGTGCGCGTCTGCTTTATCCGGACGATCATATCCAGCACGCCGGGGTCATCCTTGGGGGCGGAGGAGTGGCCGCGCATGCGCATAAGGGTTTGCCGCGTGCCAATCATGGCTATTTCTCGCGCGCGATTCTTGTCCAGGAGCTTTCCGCGGTGACTGCGGCATGCCTGCTCGTTAGGCGAAGCGCCTATCTCGAGGTCGGGGGGTTCGATGAAACGCATCTCAAGATCGCTTTCAACGATGTCGATTTTTGCCTTCGTCTTAGAAAGCACGGATATCGCATCGTTTACACGCCATATGCTGAGCTCTACCACGCCGAATCGGCCAGCCGCGGCCTGGAGGACACGGTGGCTAAGAATAGCCGGTTTGAGGCGGAGATAAGATACATGCACGACACCTGGGGCGACGCGCTTCTGCAGGACCCTGCCTACAATCTCAATTTGTCGCTCGCCTCGGGCGGCTTCACGCTCGCCTTTCCGCCGCGCGTTTCGTTTCCATGGCGGGCGAAGTGAAAACGACGGTCTCAGCGGAGGAGTCAGCCGCTGCCTCGGAATATCTTTTCCATCTCGATGCAGTGCCCGATCGCGTCAGTTTCAGCCGGCGAATAGAAATCAGTGGGTGGCTCTTCCATCGTCAGGGAAAGCCGGTCCTTGGTCTCCGCGGAGTGGTGAAATCGGCGCTCCGCAGGGAGCAGGTTTACAAAGGCCGGCGGAAACGCGCTCGACCTGCCATTGGGGCAGCTTATCCCAACTTGCCGGAAGCAGCGATGAGCGGTTTTCTGCTCGAGATCGAAGATCTTCCGTCGGGGCGTTGCACGCTCGAACTGCAGGTGAGGGATCACGAGAAGATTTGGCGAGCGATCTACACGACAGCGATCACGGTTTTCCCGCTCGACTTTGTCGGCCAACTGCGGCTGCCTAACGTTCAGCGCGTGCTGGTGGGACGGCTGCGCGATCGTTTTGCCGGAGAACGACTGGCCCCCAAAAGCGAAGCCGGGGAACTGGCTGAGATCAAGGCACGTCTCGCAAATATGGCGGCTACCGCGGCCCCGGTCCAGATCACGACAATCCATCTTTTCGTGACTTCGAAGTCGAACCTGTTCATCATCGAAATCGCGCAACTGGTCTGCGCAGGATTTCGCGAGGCCGGGTTCATTGCTGAACTTTTCGTGGACGGGATTCCTCTTCCGGAGATCCCGATCGGCACGATCCAGATCGTGGTTACACCCCACGAGTTCTTCAACCTGTTCCTCACTCCAAAATTCCCCGAGCCGGAACTGAAAGAGATGACGCGCCAACTCTATCTCCTCGGGACCGAGCAACCGGATAGTGACTGGTTTCACAGCAACCTGATGGTGGCGCCGAACGCGCGCGCGATGCTCGATATCAATCCGCTCGGCGTGGAAGCCTATCGTCTCTGCGGGCTGCACTGCTTTCATCTCCCTCTGGGTTACCATCCAATGCTCGAACGCACCGGCGGTCCACCCGCTGTCGAACGCGATCTCGACGTCTGTCTACTCGCTTCCCTGACGGCACGGAGGGAGAAATTTCTCGCGCGTAATGCCGATTTTTTTGCCGGGCGAAATTGCCATTTGCGCCTCGTCCCGCTGGGCTTTGCCAAGACCGAGGAGACGAAAAGTTATCTTGGAGTTCAAGACCGGAACGCAGTCCTTCAGCGCTCCAAGCTCTTGCTCAACATTCATTACTCCGATCTCCGCTATTTCGAATGGCACCGGATGCTCGTCGGCCTTGCTAATGGTTGCTGCATCGTCACGGAAACTTGCGAAGGGTTCGCTCCCCTCATCCCCGGGAAGCATTTTGTCATGGTTGAGCCAGGACAACTTATTGAAGCCTGCCGATATTATCTCGAACATGAGGCGGAACGGAACGCGATCGCCGAGGCCGGACGCGCTTTTATTCGCAAACATCTCACCCAGGCCGCCAACTGTCTGACCTGCGTCGAGCAAATTGCCAGCGGACAGTATTTTTCGTTAGGCAAGAACAGCGACGCCAGGTCCGCGAGTGTCGATCCGCTCCCGAAATCACTCCAAAAATCAATCGGACACCGCGGCGCGCGTTCTCTCCGGCGGGCCTTTCGGACCGATCTGGGCAACCTTTTTGCCACGGCCGAGCCTCCTCCGCTGACTAAGATGTCGGTTACCGAGCAAATGAAGATCATCGAGTCGATCTGCGAACGCCGGCGCGGTTTCAGCGAGCGTTTTGCGCTCCAGGCTGAAGCTGAAAAAGGCGGCAAAGAAGCCGTGCGAATGAGCGATAACGACGCCTTTCGGTCCTCCGCGGCACCTGCGATCTCCGTGATTATCACTCTCTACAACTACCAGGACTACATCCAGTCCTGCGTTCAAAGCGTGAATGAGGCGTCGCTCGAGGCGATCCCCGGCGGGATCGAGATTCTCATCGTCGACGATGCTTCCACTGATCAGTCGCTTCGCCAGGCCCGACGAGCCCAACGTGATTCGGTCCTGCCGGTCCGGATCGTCGAGAAAAAGTTCAACACCGGCCTGGCCGACGCGCGCAACGTCGGACTTCGCCTCGCCCGGGCCCCTTACGCCTTTATCATGGATGCCGATAACCTGATCTTCACTCGCGCTTTGGAGGAGCTCTACAAAGCGATCACGCGATCTGGCTCCGCAGCCGCCTACTCGATCCTTTGTCGTTTTCGCGGAGAGCCCAGCAATCGCAGTGGTCTTCTCTCCTATTTCGACTGGGATCCGCGAATGCTCGTCGAACATCCTTACATCGATGCGATGGCCTTGTTTGATCGGCCCCAGCTTCTCGCTCTCGGGGGCTACGACAACGAACTATTTAAGATCGGCTGGTTCGGTTGGGAGGATTATGAACTTTGGCTGCGAATGGCGGCGGCGCATCTGCGGGCCGTGTTGGTCCCGAACATTCTTTGTCTCTACCGGCATCACGAATCGGCCATGAGCCGAACGACGAATTTATTTGAAATTGATCTCGTTAGGCATCTCATCGCGCGGTATCAGCCATTGATTGATGAGTATCCGCCCCAGAGGCAGATCTTCGGGGTGGAACAGGCGCGGCTCGCGCCTGGCGAAACCTCGCTACTTTAGAATGTCATCCCGATCCGGCGAAGCGCGGGAGAGGGATCTCCCAGTTGCAAGAGGGGGCTTCAAGGAGCGAGAAAGCGTGGATTGCAGTTGCGAGGTCCCTCCCCGTCCTACGGCGGGTCGGGATGACAAATCGCTCCTCGGACGGATGACAAAAAAGCGCGCGAAGGCTTCCCTTCGCGCGCTCTTGATATTCTTCTTTGCGAGTCGTCTAGACTTCCGCAGTCAGCTCGACGTCAACCGGGCGCTCTTTCTTGCTCAGCGCACGGCGTAATTTCGAGAGCGCAATGTTTTGCAACTGGCGAATGCGCTCACGCGTCACGCCGAATTTCTTGCCGACTTCCTCGAGCGTCTTCGGCTTTCCGCCGTCGAGTCCGAAACGCGAGAAAATGATCTTGCGCTCGCGGTCGTCGAGCACATCGAGCAGCCCGCCAACTTCGTTGCGCAGGTTCTTGTCGCGCAGCAATTCAAACGGGGTCTGCGCTTCCTCATCACCCACGATCTCGCCGAACTCGGTCGAATCGTCGTCGCTGATCGGTGCGTCGAGCGAAGCCGGACGAATCGAGACGGTCTTCAACTGCGAGACTTTCCCCGCAGCGATGCCGATCTCTTCACCAAGCTCGTCGTCCGTCGGTTCACGGCCAAGCTCCTCGCTCATTTGGAGCGAGACGCGGCGCATCTTCGAGATCTTGTCGACCAGATGGACTGGCAACCGGATTGTCTTGCTCTGGTTGGCAAGGGCGCGCTTGATCGATTGCTTGATCCACCAGGCGGCGTAAGTGCTAAGCTTTCCGCCCTTTGCGGGATCAAAGCGCTCGACGGCTTTCATCAAACCGATGTTGCCTTCAGAAACGAGATCGAGGAGCGGCAAACCAAGGTTCGCGTAATCGTGCGCGATCTTGACGACAAGACGCAGGTTGGAGCGAATCATCAAGGCGCGCGCTTCCTTATCGCCTTTTTTGATTTTGGCGGCGAGTTCGATCTCTTGCAGGGGCGTGAGAAGGGGAATTTGCCCGATCTCGCGCAGGTAAATCTTTATTCCAGTGTCGCTATCTTCAGCGGCCATATAAGTTCTCATGAATTAGGTCGAAATTGCGGTAGCAAGGGCAGAAACAGCCGGTCTGTTCGAAACCCCGGCATTTTTGGAATGCGTGTTGTAGCATTTGGCGAACTACTTAACAAGGTTAAATATCGCAATAAAGACAGTGTTTGGATGTTTGTTGTTCATTTCTTTTCCACTTGTCGAGCATCAATTTTTGATTGGCGAAAATTCAGGGCACTTTTCAGATTTAAGATGCTGAAGAGCCGCGCTTTATTCCTCCCGGCGCGGTTTGGGACTCCGAAACCTGATTCGCTGGTGCCCGTTCCTATCTTCTGGGGGTCTTCCCGAAGCTTGTGATCCGAAATTCCCATGGAGCGCCGACCAATGAGCGCTAAGATTCAGACATGCCGACGAACGTTCTTGGAACTGATTTGCGCTCCTGCTGCCCCGATCCGGCGACGGGTTTTTATCGGGACGGCTACTGCCGCACGGGGCCGGAAGATACCGGCCTGCACACCGTCTGTGCGGAGATGACGCGCGACTTTCTCGATTACTCGGTGCTGATGGGCAACGATCTGGTCACCTCGCATCCGGAGTGGGGTTTCGCGGGATTGAACCCGGGAGATCGCTGGTGCATTTGCGTTTCGCGCTGGAAGCAGGCCCTCCAACGTGGTGTCGCTCCGCCGGTAGATCTCGAAGCAACGCATTCCTCAGCTCTGGAGTTCGTCTCGCTCGAGGAATTGCAGGCCTACGCTCTGAGATAGAAAAATCGCCTGGGAGACTGTTGAAAAACTGGGATGGCCCGCGCGTAGAGGCAGAAGGGGTGGATGGCAAGGAAGCGAGCGAGGCGCATCCCCCCGTGCGGGCTGCGACGAGCGAGCGACGCGGACCATGCCGGTATTTCAACGGTCTCCTAGCGGCGTCGTCCGCGCACGCCCATTGCCCCGAGGAGCGAACGGGTCAGTGTGCCGGTCACGTTGATCGCCACACTGCGGAGGACGCTTCGAGCGACGCTGCTTCCGAATATTTCGCCGAGAACGTTTGTTTGCGGCCCGGCCGGCGGCGCTGGCCGGGCATAGGGAACGCCGCCGGGTTGTGCCGCGGCGTCCTCGGGAACTCCAAGGGCAGCGTCCAGTTCGGGACTGCGCGCGGTGCCGGTTCCGGGCGCGAATGTTCTTCGCGTCGCGCTCTCCACCCTTTGCGCCTGTTCGGGCGAACCGGCGGTCGCGATTTTCCCTCCAAGAATTTCGTAGGCGCTCTGCGGGTCGAGTGTGGTGCTGTATTTTTGCGCGATCTCGGATCGATTCACGAGGTCCTGTAATTCGTTTGGGAGGAGCGGGCCCATACGCGAGCGGGGCGCGCAGAGCAGCGTTTCGGCGAGCGGGGTTGGCGCACCCCGCTCGTCGAGAACGGTAACGAGGGCTTCGCCGATGCCGAGCTCAGTCAGCAATTGTTCCGTCTTATAGAACGGCGTCTCCGGGTAGTTTTGGGCCGCAAGTTTAATCGATTTGCGGTCCTTCGCGGTGAAAGCACGCAATGCGTGTTGCACCTTCATCCCGAGCTGGCCGAGAATCGAGTCGGGAACATCCGTCGGCAATTGCGTGCAGAAGAAAATACCGACACCCTTGGAGCGGATGAGTTTGATGACCGTTTCGATTTCCGCGAGCAACGCCTTTTCAGCATCGTCGAAAATCAGGTGCGCTTCGTCGATGAAGAGAACGAGTTTCGGTTTCTCCAGATCGCCCACTTCCGGAAGCGTGGCGTAGAGCTCGGCCAGCATCTGGAGCATGAACGAGGAGAAAAATTTCGGACGATTTTGCATGTCCGTCAGGCGCAAAATCGAAATCGCACCGAAGCCGTCGACGACCCGCAACAGAGTCGGCCATCTCAAACGATGGTTCGCCGAAAAATTCTTCCGCGCCCTGCTGTTCGAGCTCGATCAGCTTGCGCAGGATGAGCGAAGTGGAAGTGGTCGGGACGAGCCCGTACTCGGCGGTGACGTTCGGTTTCGCTTCGCCGGTGATGTATTCGAGGACTTTTTTAAAATCCTTCAGATCGAGCAGTGGCAGATGTTTGTCGTCGCAGAATTTATAGACGAGCGCGACGAGGCTCGATTGTGTCTCGTTGAGCCCGAGCATGCGGGAGAAGAGGAGCGGTCCGAACTCGAGCACCGTCGCCCGGAGGTGCGCGCCCGGTTCATTCGAAAGGGTAAGAAATTCCACCGGATAGGCGCTGGGCGACCAATCAGATCCGATCTTTGCCTGGCGCTCGGCGATGGCCGGCGCCGTCGTGCCCGGCATGGCCAGGCCGCTGAGATCGCCTTTGATATCCATCAGCAACGTCGGGACGCCCGCCTCGGAGAGTTGCTCGGCGATCATCTGGAGCGTCTTGGTTTTCCCGGTGCCAGTTGCGCCGGAAATGAGGCCGTGGCGATTCATCGTTCGCAACGGCAGCCGCACCGGCGCCTCGGCGAAGACTTTGCCGCTCGCGCATGGCCGCGCCGAGCAAAACGGCGTCGCCTTTGAATGAATAGCCGCCCTGGATGGTCGAGACGAAGTCGCCGTTACTCATGGGGCGAGGATAGGTTTTGGACTTCGCTGGCGCAAGTTTCGTCCACACGCCGACGAAGGCTTGGTGGGCAGCTTGTCCGGTTGCATTTACGGCGAGCTGGCAGCGAATAATGTAGCTCGTATCGCCTTGCGCACACTCGGGGCAACCAAAGACCCGGCGAATCGGGCAGGCAATGCGGAGAAAGTGGGAGCAGTTCGAAGAGACCGCGAGCTTTTTCAGCGATTCGGAAACGCGACAAAGAATTCAGAAACGGCGACCGTCAACTCTTGAATCCGTGCGTCGGCGGCTACGTCTTAGCTTGAAGATCATGAGCTCAACGAGAAAGCCGATTCCGGCGATCGCTCCGATCTCCAAGGCTAATTTTGCCAGCGAATCCACTCCTTTTTTAGAGCAGCTCCGGTGCCCACCGGGGTTGACTCTCCTGTTGTTTGGATGATGAGCTGCGCATCGGGTCGGTGCGATGAATCTCAAGACATCGGACCAAAGGCGGCAACCATACTGCGTCCTTCGCGCTCCCGAGGGACGAATAAGACCGAAGCTTTCCCGCTGCGGCCCGATGCGTAAATTTGCCGGATGTCGCGGGGACAACGGACGCAAAAGCAGGAGGCGGGATCAAATCGAGTTTTGTCGTACGGCGTGTATCGTGTTGGTCGATCAGGAACCATTGCGCGAAGGATCGCGGCGGAATGCTCGGAGTCGATGGCGCGTTTGGAAAGAGTTCGCGCGAGATGGCACCATTTTGAGCGCAAGGATAAGCCGGCGTTCGCTCGCTGGCGGGCGCGCGAGTTTGGAGCGCTGCTCAGCATGGCGCGGGAGGTGGAAACTCGGATCCGCGATTGCCAGGCGCTTGTCCATGAGGTGGAGATGGAGATGCGGAGAGGTTTCCAAGATGCCCACGGCGCTTATCTGCGAGTGATCTTTCGAAGGGCGAATCCTTCCGCCGCGCCGATCGAAGACGAATCCGGTGGCTCGCGAGAGAGGCCTGGAAACGCGCGCAAGCTGAGCGATTTCGAAAAGGAAGCGCTCTTTCAGGAATGGGTCAAGAGCTCGTTAGGCACGAGTCCGGAGAAGATGGATGACGAGGCCTATGCGACCACCTTCGAGGCTTTCAAATCGCACATGTTTCGGAGCCCGGCCGAAGAGCGTCCACCGAATATCGCTCGATCTGCGAAGAGGCCTCCGGTTTCGTCGCGGGACGAGTCAATTTCGCATCTGACCGCGGAGGATGGACCGCTCCGGTGGATGCACGAATAAAGGAACTTTACCGCCGGCTCGTCAGGCGGTTGCATCCGGACCTGCGCGCAGATGGGAGTGCGGCTGTCTCCGGGCTCTGGCATGAGGTCCAGGAAGCGTATGCGGCGGGCGACGTGGCCCGGATGGAGATACTGCTCGCGCTGAGTGATATCGAGACCAGACGCACGGCAGGCCAGTCGCTCTCGAAAATGCACGCAGTGCTGGCAGAATTGGAGCGGGCCTTGCGGGCACTGGAAAAAAGCTTGCTCGAGGCAGAGGGCGAGGACGCGTGGGATTTTGCGCGACTTGGCCCGAGCGCGGATCTACGGATGCGAGTGGAACGGCTGTTAAAATCGGAGCTCACCGGACGGACGCAGCGTCTCGACCTCCTGACCAGGACGATCGCCGATTGGGCGCGTGGTCCGGTCGCAAATCGGGTGGTGATGCGAGAGGTTCGTTAGACTCCGCCCTCCGGACCGCGACTTGCGCGGACGCGCGTCCGGGTTTAGCTCTCGTCCCTCCGCTTTGCCTCGTGGTGTAATGGTAGCACGAGAGATTCTGGATCTCTTTGTCAAGGTTCGAGTCCTTGCGAGGCAGCCAGGTTTACGGCTCGAGATTGTAAACTTCGACCAACCCGACCCCAGCCCGGTGGGTAGCATCTCCCACCACAGCTGTGTAAGCGCCCGGCGCCAGGGTAGCGACAATGGCCGACTCGAGGTCGTTCGTCGGCGGGATGGTAGCTTGGATTTCCTGCGCCTGAGTCGAACGCCAGTCGTCGTTCGAAGCGATAAGGTTGCCATCCGAGTCGTAGACTCCGAGAACCGGATTAGGTAATGGATCGATCACGCCATAGGCTGCCAGCGAAGGACCCAGCGCACGGACGATCACCTTGGTCGGGTCACCACTGCCGATGATGAACCCGCCGATCATGACATCGCTTGCCGATGCGAGATTACCACGGGTGGAGATATTCGCGACCCGCGAGACTCCCGGCTCCATATCGTAGACCTCGACCAGGGCCACTCCGGAGGTTCCGTTTACCCCCTCGACAACAGCGGTATAGTTGTCAGGAGGAAGAATAGCAGTGAGATACGATTCCGAGGGATTGGTCGGAAGCAGAGGATTGACCACGCCTCCGAGCTCGAGGCGATTGTCATTCGATTCCATCAATACTCCGTCGGAGTCGTAAAGCGAGATGACAGGGTCAGCCAGGACTTCTTTCACATCATTCTCGTCGAGTGAGGGACCAAGCACTCGAAGGACCACCCTTTTTACGCTATCTCCGCTGACAATAAATCCGCCCACGATCACGTCCTCGCCGACGCCCGCTCTCGCCCGGGTCGAAACGTTCAAAACCTGTTTGGAAGTCGATCCCGGCGAGGGAGGCGGCAGCGGGGGAGGGGGTGCCACACCCGCAAAGGCGTCCGCGATATAGGATAACACCTGGTCTTTGACCGCAGGCCAGCTCGCCCAGGAGTGCGAACCTCCCGCTAAACTGAGCGCCTGATAGTTTGTCACTCCCAAGGCATCCAAATGAACGATCATGTCGCTCAGTTGGGAATAAGGCATCGAATCCTCGAGGCTATTGATCATGAAGAGCGGTGAAATTGTCGAATCAGCCAGCCAGGCCGGCGAGGCCGCCCGCATCGCCGTCGTGTCGGTCGATGGCGCGTTAACGTAGTTCGTTACCGTGGCGGTATAGTAAGGCATGTGGGGATTCGGACTGAAATCTGAAAGGTCGTACGCGCCGGAGAGACTGACGCCGAAGTCGAGTCGGTCGTCCCCCGGCGTTCCGGTCGCGACATTGAACGCGACTTGATAACCGCCGGCCGATCCACCGACTGCGCCGACCTGCCCGTTACTGCGGGGATCCAGGCGTGCGGTGCGAATGGCCAATTTTACGTCGTCGGATTGATCGGGGAAACGGCCATCGGAGGTCTGGCCCGGCAAGGCCCCGGGAGGAGCCAACCGATATTCAATCGAAAAAGCAATGTAGCCGGCCGCGGCTAAATCCTGTGCGCAGGTGACTGATTCCGAAGCGCTATCAGGCGAGCCATCATCGAAACCCCCGCCGTGAATGACAAGGACCGTCGGCCAGGGAGCGGGAGTGGAGGGCGTGTAAACAACCCAGTGCAGTATCGTTCCATCCGAGGCCGTTCCGTAAACCTCCGTCTGCGGCGTCACGTCGCCCGTGGCCGTCGTCTCTTGCTGCTCGAGGTTGGATTCTGAGTGGGACGAGGACGTTCCCGCCCTCGCAAACGTACAAGCGGCCAATGCCAGAAAGAGCATTACAAAGCGCCGAAACGGACCCTTCATCTGTTCCATAATAAGGAGACGATAATGACGAAAGTTCGACCTTCGAGCCTTATTCGAAGGAATTACCGGAACGTAATTCAGCTGTAAGGTTAGATTATAGTTTGATCCGGTGGCAAGGAGGCGCCATGAGGGCCTCCCCTGCGTTACGATTCCTGGCTAGTTCCGGCGCGCTTGGCGCGGAAGAAACTTTGCAGCAGGTTCGCACATTCGTCTTGGAGGACGCCCGCAATGATGTCGCATTGATGATTGAGAGAGGGATTCTGCAGCAGGTTGAGTAGTCCGCCTGCCGCACCGCCACGCAGGTCGGCACAACCGAAAACAAGGCGACGCATCCGGACGTGGACCAGCGCGCCGGCGCACATCGGGCAGGGCTCTTTCGTGACATAAATGTCGCAATCCGTTAGGCGCCAGTCACCCACACTCGCTTCCGCCTGGGTTAAGGCCAGCATTTCGGCATGGGCGGTGGCATCCTTGAGCAACTCAACCTGGTTGAAAGCGCGGGCAATGATTTTTCCGCCACGCACAACCACTGCGCCGATCGGGACCTCCTCTGCTTCATAGGCGCGCACGGCCATGCGCAGCGCCTCGCTCATAAAGTAAGCGTCGCTTTGCAAATCGATGATCGTTTCCATAGCCAGCGGTCTTTCTTGGGAACCAACCGCTTCCGCTAAAGAACTCTGCGATGTCGCCTGGAAAAGGAAAAATTTCAGCTTGCCGGTCGTGGGGTCGCCGCGGAAAGCAGGGTTTCAACGATCGACCGCATGCAGGTCCCCAGTCTCGCTCCGGTCCGGGCAGGCGTGGCCATCGAGAAAAGTAGGGCGACACGGGCCAAGCCGGAGGACGCGAGACCAGAGTGCGCGATCGTTTTCATACAGCCGGGGACGGCGTAACGAGCGAAGTATCAATATGATGAAGACTTTCGCCTTCGCTTTCGTCGCCGGCTGTTTGGCTCTTGTCAGCGCGCGCGCGGCGACCGAGCAGGAAATCGTCGACCAATCGGTCGAGATCATGCGCAACTTTTACGAAATGCCAGAGCGGCAGATCCCGCACAACATCATGAAGAATGCGCGTGGTCTCGCGATCATCCGGGTGCTGAAGGCGGGATTCGTATTCAGCGGCAAAGGTGGTCAAGGCGTGGTCGTGGCGCGAACTGGGCAGGGCTGGTCGGGTCCTTCGTTCATCGGGCTGGGCGGCGCCGGGTGGGGGTTACAGGTCGGCGCGCAGGTGACCGACTTCATCTTCGTCCTCAACAATGATTCCGCGGTGCGCGCTTTCTCACGTGACGGTAACTTGAAGTTGGGCGCCGACGTGAGCGCGGCCGCGGGTCCGGTGGGACGCGATTTACAAGCGGGAGTCACCCCGACGGCGGCGGTCTATACTTACAGCCGGAGCAAGGGCTTGTTTGCCGGGGCCTCGCTCGAGGGAGCAGTCATTGCGACGCAAAAGACGGCAAACAACCGCTACTACGGGCAGGTGGTGGGAGCCCGCTCCATTTTGAGTGGGCGAGTCTCTCCCCCGGCGGGCGCCCGACAACTGCTGAGCATGCTCAACCGGTATTGAGGCGGCAGGCCAGGTCACGCTTTTTTCTTTACAGGCGCGAGACGCTCGCGGCAGGGTCGAGCCGTGCGCATCCTGCTTTTGTTCCTCGCCCTCACGGTTTGCACCAGCCTTAGTCACGCCCAGGAACAGGAAAGGAAGCTCGCCGATCGCCTCTTGCGGCCCGACATGACGCTCATCAACTCGGCGCAGGGCAGGAAATTTATCGGCGCCGAGGCTATACAAATGGACAAGAAGCTTGCCGCAAAATCATTTCAAGCCTGTCGACAAACAGACGATCAGAAGCTTCTCCGGCGGAAAGGACTTTTCCGTGAAAGATTTTCAGACAACGAAATTTTCGCGCGGCGAATGGGCTGCGAACATCAGGGCCAATGCTGAAATGGGAGCTGCCAATGTGGAGTTTGTCACCGGGAAGAGCCCGCTCAACCGGACGGTTTCAGACGAAGGCAAAGTGGCGGGGACCCGCGGTTACCCGGATAGCCGGCCATTTCTCGCGACAGGAACACGCCAGAAAATTCTCAGCCAGGAAGACAAAGCCCTCACGATCGACGAGATCCGCGAGCTCTTGAACAAGAGCAAGTAGGCGGGTGACGGCGCGATCCCGGGAGCAAGTTGAAGCCAGGCGAAGCTGACGCACCTTGCCGGATGGATCCAGCGGAATCGTTCGAATGTCTCAAGGGCGGCGCGGCGCAAGTCATCAGCGAAGCGGAGCTGCGCCAGAAGCTTTCGTTAGGCCGGCCGCTCCGAGTCAAACTGGGAGTTGACCCGACAAGCACCGACCTCCATCTCGGCCACGTGCTCGTGCTGCGAAAGCTCCGCCAGTTCCAGGATCTTGGCCACGAAGCGATCCTTATCATCGGCGATTTTACCGCCATGATCGGCGACCCGAGCGGTCGCTCCGTCACTCGTCCGCAATTGACCCACGAGCAGGTCCTCGCGAATGCCGAAAGCTACCGCACCCAGGCCTTTAAGGTGCTTGATCCGAAACGGACGCGGACCGTTTTCAACGGCGAATGGTTCGAGAAGATGTCGTTCGCCGAGGTGATCCGCCTTAACAGTCGAGTTACGCTGCAGCAAATGCTTCAGCGGGAAGATTTCAAGGAGCGGATTGAACAACAGCAGCCGATCCGGGCGCACGAGATTCAATACCCGATCATGCAGGGATGGGATTCGGTCCAGGTGCAGGCCGATGTAGAACTCGGCGGCACCGATCAACTCTTCAACATTCTGGTCGGTCGCGACCTGCAAAAAGAGGAAGGCCAGCCGCAGCAGGTCGCCGTGCTTTTGCCTATCCTCGAAGGGCTTGACGGCGTGCAGAAAATGAGCAAGAGCCTCGGCAACTACGTCGGAGTGAGCGACCCGCCTAACGACATGTTTGGCAAACTGATGAGCATCTCAGATGAGTTGATGGCGCGCTACTATCCCCTCCTTCTCGGACGCTCCCAGCCGTCGGAACTGCATCCGATGGATGGCGAAGAAGCAGCTCGCAAGAGAAATCGTCGACACCTATCACAAGTCCGGCGAAGGCGAGCGGGCGGTAGAGGAATGGGAGCGCCGCTTCAGTGCCAGGCGCCTCGACGAGGCGGAACTTGCCGGAAGTTTCGCTGCCTCCGGAGGAGGGCAATATCGTCTCGCTCGTAGTGGCGGCCTACAGCACAGCTTTCGGCCTAACGAAATCGCGCGGCGAGGTTCGTCGGCTGGTTGAGCAGGGCAGTGTCCAACTGCACGGCGAAAAACTTCGAGATCCACAAGTAAAGATCGCGCTGCAAAAAGGCGATGTGCTCCGCCTCGATAAGACGCGCGCGGTCCGGGTAAAGTAAGAGAGCGCGGTCCGGTTTCCCAGGCCCGCGCTCCTTAATGGAGAAACTTGGTTTTCGTCAGGCTGAAAGCGGCTCGAACATTCCGAAGACGGGCGCATGCTCCTTGACCGGGGCGGCGATACCTTCGAAATGCGACCGCAGGCTACGCAGCTCCGAGGTCAGGAACGCGTCGACAAAACCGAATCTCCGGTCGAGCCACGCGTAGCGCTTGCTCTTAATTTCGTAGTGCACCGCGAAGTTGATCTCGGTGCAATCGGGCCGTACTTCCTCGAACTCGATCAGGCCCATCAGGTCGATGTTTCCGCCCCACGATTCAAAGGCGATTTGATCTGGCGAATCATCCTCGTTTTCAACGACGGCGAGTACAGCCTGCGCTTCAAAGCCCAAAGGGCCCCGGAAACCAAAGTCGAGCGTTTTTGAGGATGTAACCGTCGCTTTCGTGACCATCCCAAGCTGACGGCGGTAGGAGTGGATACTGGCGAGGCGATTTTTGCACTCTTCCAGCGACTGGCTCATGTGAAAGGTTTTTTGTAGGAGCATAGGTTTGATGAGGTTGTGCAAGCTGATTTAGCAATGCATATGCCCTTGCCCTCTTCTCCTCGGAGAACCGTTTGTAGCTGCCCATTATTGTGTTCATTTTTGCTACACAACTGTCATCATTCTTTCGTCGAGAAGTTTACAGTAATTCCTCGATTTCCGGAATCATTTGGCGCAACCATTCGTCACTCGTCGTCTTTCGCCGGATCAAAGCCAGCCAGGACTGGCATTGCCAGGCAGCTTCGAAGGATCGCTCGCGTTGGTTGCCATGGCCAGGTCGGATTCCGTCGCAAGGTCGTTGAGCACGATGCCGGCGCACTTCAGACCAAGCGACTTCAATGGCGCGGACCGTGAGGAGGATGTGATTCAAACACCCGAGCCGGTTTTCTGCCACGACGATGACTGGCAAGCTCAAGTCCGCCGAGAGATCGTTGCTGAAATAATCGGTCGTAATTGGAACCATCCATCCTCCCACTCCCTCGACCGCGACAAAATCGACTCGCGCGCGAAGCCTGATAAATCCTTCGCGCAGGGCAGTTAAATCGATCGTCCGGCCTTCGGTCTGGGCTGCTGTTAGAGGCGCCGCCGGCGTCCGCAGCCAAACCGGGTTTACCTCATCGATTGTTATGCCGGAACTGCTTGCGGCCTGCAATTGCACGGCGTCATCGCGATCGCCGCAACAAATCGGCTTATACCCTGCGCACCGCATCCCACCCTTGCGCAGACGCTCGAGCAGCCAAATGGTGAACCTTGTTTTGCCGACTCCGGTGTCGGTGCCAGTAACGAAAACGCTCACGCGGCCGCCCGGTCGGTCGCGAGCGAGCAGAGCATCGACTCGAAAATCCGCATGCCGTCGCTGCTCCCCAGGCGCGCTTCACAGGCGCGATCGGGGTGAGGCATCAGGCCAAAGACATTGCGCTCGCGGTTGCAGATGCCGGCGATGTTTTCGACCGAGCCGTTGGGATTTGTCGAGTGGCGCCACGCGCCCCATTTCGTCGCAGTAGCGCAACAAAATCTGCTGGCGTTCGTTCAGCTCCTGCAATGTCGTCTCATCCGCATAGTAGCATCCCTCGCCGTGCGCTACCGGCAGGCGAAGCAACGTCCCGACCGACATTCCGCGCAGGAAGGGCGAATCGGTCGCCTCGACTCGCGTCGTTACCATATCGCAGACGAAATGGAGCGAGCGATTGCGCACCAGCGCGCCGGGCAGGAGACCGGCTTCACAGAGAATCTGAAAACCGTTACAAATCCCGATCACGAGCTTGCCCGATTGCGCCTCCTCGACAACGGAGCGCATTATTGGTGAAAAGCGTGCGATCGCGCCGCAGCGCAAGTAATCGCCGTAGGAGAATCCGCCGGGCAGAACAATCGCGTCCCATCCGCCAAGCGACGTTTCCTTATGCCAGACGTAATCGCTCTCGACCCCGTCAATCCCGCGCAAGGCAGCCAGGCAATCCTGGTCGCAATTCGATCCGGGAAACTGAACAACGGCAAACTTCATTTGGTCTGGTCCGGCATTTCGAGGCGGTAATCCTCGATCACCGGGTTGGAGAGCAGATCACGACAAAGCTCGCGCAGCTTAACTTCCTGAGCTGCGGCGTCCCCCTCCAGCTCGATCTCGAGGTAGCGACCGATGCGCACGTCGCGCGCCGCGTTAAAGCCGAGATGTTGCATCGCCTCGCGCACGGCGGCGCCCTGCGGGTCGAGCACGGACTCCTTCGGCATCACGATCACTTTCACTTTCATGCGCCATTATTAGCCCGGTCTCGCGCAGCCGGAAGAAAAATGTGACTACCGCGTCTCGAAAGAGCGGGCCTGTCATGCTTTCGCCTCGACGCAAAGTCGCTAAAGTCCCTTCGTTATGGCAGAACAAATTCTCGCAGGCAAAACCGGCGTCGTTTTCGGCGTCGCGAATAAACGCAGTATCGCGTGGGCCATCGCCAAGGCGTGGGCCGCAGCTGGAGCGCGTTTGATCTTTAATTACCAGGGCGAGCGCCTGAAGGAAAATGTCGAGGAACTCGTCTCTGAATTTGGCGAGGGCACTCCACTTTACCCCTGCGATGTCTCGAAAGACGAAGAGATCGATTCGTTTTTTGAAAGAGTGCGAGATCAGGCCGATCGCCTCGATTTGCTCCTCCACTCGGTTGCTTTCGCTCCCAAGGAGGCACTGGAGGGCGAGTTTCTCAACACGACGCGAGACGCCTTCAAAACCGCGCACGACATCAGCGCCTATTCACTGGTTGCGCTCAGCCGGGCGGCGACGCCACTCATGACGGAAGGCGGCAGCATCCTGGCGATGACCTATTACGGCGCTGAAAAAGTAGTCCCGCATTACAATGTGATGGGCGTTGCCAAGGCCAGCCTTGAGGCCAGCACGCGTTACCTTGCCTACGATCTCGGATCCAAAAAAATCCGCGTCAATTGCATCTCAGCCGGACCTGTCAACACTCTCGCGGCGCGCGGGATTAGCGGCTTTTCCTCGATGCTCAAACACTACCAGGAACGCGCGCCTCTCGGGCGCAGTTGCGATCCGGCCGAGATCGGCCAGACCGGTTTGTTTCTCGCCAGCGATGGCGCGGCCGCGATCACCGGCCAGGTGCTTTACGTTGACGGCGGCTATCAGATCATGGGGATGTAGGCTCAGCGCGGCGCGCGCCGGCGAGTTTTCTGACCACGGACACAATCCAGTAGGGCACGTTGATCATGAAAATGGTCAGCGCCCATTGGTTGTAGATAAAAGTTAGTCCCATGGTGTAATCAAGACCGACGTGGAAACAGATTAGCCCGCAGCCCAGGATTGCGGCCCAGGCGCGATTGATCAGCATCAACGGTGAACCCAGTTCAAGGAAAAGTCCGGCTCCCGCGATGAGCGCGACAATCCACCCGTGGGCGGCCGCAAAATGTGCGACCGCCAGTTGCTGCTGCAGTTCGTCCCAATCGAAAGTATTGTAAAATCTTTGGTAAGCCGCCTTCGCGACGGAGACACCGATCCATCGCGCCTGAAAAATCCAGAGTCCTTTAGTGGCGATCAGCTTGGCGATTCCAGCGAGGAGATAGACCGCGACGATCGTTTGTTGCGACCACCAAATGGCGCGGCTCTCCAGGAGCGCGCCCTCTTCGCCCCGGTGCCGGCGCCAAAGTCCGTAAAAGTGCGCTGCGGTCTGCGCCAACAAGACGAGCGAAACAATCTGCGCCGCGTGTTGAATCGCGCCCTGCGAATTCATGATCCCGTTTGCTGCGAGATTGACAAAGAGCGCAACTGGCAGCGCCAGCCAAACGACCAGCCGCAGGACATAAAGAAGGAGCGCGATCCCCAAGGCAATCCGGGCGAACGTAAAGATGCGCGGATCGAGCAAAAAGTGGAGGTCAAAAAGACGCGTGATGCCGTTAGGCGAGGGAATGCCATTCACGATCAAGAAATCGGGCGTCGCCCTCCAGACAAGCCAGGCAAAGAGCAACCGCATAACCAACCGCTCGTAGAAAGCAAAGGTTGGAATCCGGGGCTGCGCGATCATTGATGTTGCGCGATGGTCCTTGTCTCGAAGAGCAGCTTATCGGCCTTCTGCTGCACTTTGACGTGCTGAACCCGCAGACCAGAGAGCAACTTCCTCGCAGCGGGTCTCGCTGCAGTCAGTCCATCGAGATAACGAAGGAGTGATTGACCGGCTGCTGCCTCGGCCAGAGGAACGCGCTCGCTTCCGGCATCTTCGAAATGCTTCAACTCCGACCGGCGGTAATGGTCGAAAATCTTTTTCATCGCGGAATTGGAGAGACCGATCTGGCGCGTCTTGAGCGCTGTCCCCTTCGCATCGGCAAGGTGAATAAAATAAGTGCGGTTGCCGAAAGACGAAAACATCGGGAAATGCGAAAACGGATAGTTTTCGCGCAGCCCGAGGCCGAGCAGGGTCATCACGAGCAACCATCGGCAGCGAGTGTGTCGGAGCCAGGCGAGCAGAGAACTCGGAAGTGATTTGAAGATCATCCGGGCGGCCAGGCCATGGCGCGCTTGCCTAACAAATGGAGATGCAAGTGCGGCACGCTCTCGCCAGCGTCCCGTCCGCTGTTGATCACAAGGCGGTAGCCGCTCTCGCTTATCCCGAGGTCGCGCGCTACCTTCGTTGCGGTCAGGATCAGCTTGCCGAGCAGTGCCTGATCCGACTCCATGGTCTCGGCAAGGCGGGGGATGACACGCTTTGGCACGATGAGAACGTGTACCGGCGCCTGTGGATTCACGTCGTGAAAGGCCATCACATCATCATCTTCGAACACGATCTCCGCCGGGATTTCGCGCGCGATAATTTTCTCGAAGAGCGTCATCGAATTGAGCAATTCAATTCCGCTACCTCCGCTCCGCTGCAGATCTTTTCCCGGATGAAACAGGTGACCTCCTCGCGCAAGGCATCGCAGGAACGCGTCCAGGTCTTTGCCCCACGAAGGTGTTTGATCGCCTGCTGCAGACCAAAAAAGTGCATTCCGGTGGCGCCCGTCTCCATGATGGCGATAACGCGCTTTTCAAGAAGGTCGAAAAACGCCAACTCATATCCGGCGCCCGCTGCTTCGGCGATCTCGTAAAGCGAAATTGAAATCGGCGGCGGGGTCGGCCGAAAATGCGGGACGATTTCCTTGTAGCCGATCACTTTCAAAACGTAACGCACCGTTTGGTTGAGCTGGCTGAAGGCCACGACCGATTCGTCAGTTCGGAGCCGCAAATAAAACGCGATGCTCTCCGTGACATGTTCGGTCAGCCACCAGCGCGGATAACCGGCGCGATCTGCCGCCTGCTTGATTTCGGCATGCAACCAGTCGCGATTAAACTCGAAGAGTTGTCCGGAGTCGGAACGAAGGTAAGGAAATTCCTCTTTAAATGCGACCATGATCGGCGGGTTCGTTAAACAGTTCGGGCTGGAGCGCGTTCGGCTTGATGCGCCGGCCAAGAGCATGAATTTCATCGACGAAACGCGCGACATCCTCAAAGCGGCGGTGGACCGACGCATAGCGCAAATAGGCGACCTCATCGATCTCGCGCAGTTTTTCCAATACCTTGTCGCCAATCATGGAGGAGGGAATTTCGCGCCCGCTCGTTTCGAGTTCGTGCACAATGTCATCAACCGTTTGTTCGAGCGTCATGAGACCGATCGATCGCTTTTCACACGCTTTCGCGACGCTGTTGGCGAGTTTCCGGCGGTCGAAAACTTCGTGAGTGCGATCACGTTTGACGACCCGCAAATCCGTTCGCTCGATTTCTTCGTAGGTGGTGTAACGGAAGGCACACTGTGAACAGACCCTGCGCCGTCGAATGCTGGATCCGTCCCGCGACTGGCGGGAATCGATGACTTTGTCATCCCTGCATCCGCACTTTGGACAACGCATAGTGTCGTTGCTGTCAGTAACACACCATTAGTTGTAGCGTCAACGCTCCTTCGCAACAATTCGTCTGATGTCGGCAAAAAGTTCGCCTTCGTGGAGACGTTGCCCTAACGAACCAGTCGTGTGTCCGCTCGCCTAACGAGGTGGAAATTCGAATTCCGCCTTGTCCTTTTTCGCAGAGAGAACAAGGTAGGCGGCGAATTTATTTCCACGTTTCGAAACGAAATCTTCGATCAGCGGGGACTTTCCTTCCGCGAGCAATTCCTTTACCTCGTCCGCCGTGATTTCGTGTTCGCAGAGGGTCTTGCTTAGTTTAAAGACCGGCCGGTTGTCCTGGTCCGGTTTGCGGACGTAATAGGCGCCGTCCACTTCGACAAGCTCTCCGTGATGCAGCTTGCTTTCGCCGACCACCCTGGCCTTGGAGAGGTCGACTTGGGGTCGGGCTTTGCGTTCCACGGGTTTTCCATCTTTCCCATTCTTCGGCGCCCGGGGCGGAAACTCCCACGCAATCCGCGGACCATTGCGGACAAGAAAAGCATCAAACGGGCGGCCTTTCTTCGAGGTAAAACCTTGGATCAAATCGGTCTTGCCTTTTTCCGCCAGCTGGACCGCGGTCTCGCGCGTGATCTCCTTTTTGCACATCAGCCGGCCGACACGAAACGCCTGTTTCCAATCGTCACCTGAGCGTTCGCGCAGAATATAGTTTGAACCGGCCTCGCACAATTGCGCGCCCGTCGCCGGATCGGTCCAGAAGGGTTCCATCGAACCGAGATCGGCCTTCTCCCCAAAATCGTATTCGGCTTTCCATTTCCCGGTTTTCTCATCCTTTGCGAGCTTGAGTTTGGCCGCGAAATTGGCGCGCGTCTTCGCGGAAACAAATCCATCGAGGGGTCCGACCGATCCCATCTCGACGAGTTGACGAACTTCATCTTCCAACATTTTGCGGCCGCCGATGACCTTGTAAATCATGAACTCGCCGTCTTCCGATTTGTAGCCGCGCAATGTTTCACGCAACGGCTTGCCATCAGTCGGTGAAATCATGTCGGTCACGCGCGCAACCGAATCGTCTTCCTCGAAATTTTTCACGCGCTCGACGATCCCTTTCGTCTCTGCGACGATCTCGGCCATAAATTTTTCCCGCGGAAATTTCCCCTGCTCCATGAGCCGTAACTGGTGCTCCCACTCGCCGGTCATGGCAGGACTCGTGATGTCGGTCGCCTTTACGGCCTCGAGAAATTGGAGCAGTTGTTCCGCCTTTGCGGTTGGCACTAATTCGCGCTGATTGCGATCGATATATTTCTGGTAAATCAATCCGTCGATCGTATCGGCGCGCGTCGCTGGTGTACCCAGGCCGCGTTCCTTCATCGCTTCCTTCGCTTCTTCGTCTTCGACAAATTTGCCCGCGGTTTCCATCGCGGAGAGGAGTGTCGCTTCGGTGTAGCGAGCGGGTGGCCTGGTCGCTTCAGTATGCAACGTGACTTCGCGCGTCTTCGCCTGGCGATTGTCTTCGGCGCTCAACGCGGGCAACGCTTTTCCTTTTTCCGAGTCCTCCTCGACTGTGCTTCGACCGTAAACCTCCAGCCATCCAGGCGCGGTTAGCACCTTACCTTCCGTTTTGAACTTGTGCGTCGCGACCCGGCTCAACCGCGTCGTAATATCGAATTCCGCCGCCGGATAAAACACCGCTACAAAACGCCGCGCCACCATGTCGAAGACTTTCGTTTCGGCGTCGTCGAGATGTTTCGCTTCGGAGGTTGTTGGAATGATCGCAAAGTGGTCGCTGATCTGCGCGTTGTTGAAAATCCGTTTGTTGAATTTGACCCAGTCGTTTTCGAGGACCTTACGAGCGTGTCCTTGTAACGAACCGCCAAGGTTGCCAAGCGTTTGCCTGACGACCGGCAGATAGTCCTCCGGCAAGGCACGCGAATCGGTCCGCGGATAAGTCAGCATCTTGTGCTTCTCATAAAGTGCCTGCGCGATCTGCAGGGTGCGCTTGGCGGAAAAACCGAAGCGGCCGTTTGCTTCGCGTTGCAACGTCGTGAGGTCATAAAGGCGCGGCGCAATTTGCGTGCTGCTTTTCTTTTCCTCCGACACCTCCGCCAGCGGCTCGCCCCCGCAGGCGGCGACGACCGCCTCGGCGGCGACGCGATCCCAAAGGCGATCGACGCGGTCGTGCTCATCGTCGTTCTTTTTGAAATCGGGCCGCTGATAGGTGCCCTCGTACGTGCCTTTGGCGATCTCAAATTTCCCCGTCACGCGCCAGTAGTCGCGCGGCTTAAAATTCCGAATCTCGACCTCGCGCGCGTAAACGAGGGCAAGGGTGGGCGTTTGCACGCGGCCGACCGATGCGACATTGCCCGCCCGCGAGCCAAACATTCGCTTCGTGATTGCCCGCGTGCCGTTAATCCCAATCAGCCAGTCGCTTTCGCTGCGGCAACGGGCCGCGTCGGCGAACGGTTTCATTTCCGATTCGCCGCGGAGTTTTTGGAAGCCTTCGCGGATGGCCTGCGGCGTCATCGACTGCAACCAGAGGCGTTTGACCGGGTGCTTGTTCTTCGCCAGTTGGGAGAGATAGGTAAAGATCAGCTCGCCTTCGCGGCCGGCGTCGCAGGCGTTGACCACTTCGCCGATGTCTTTGCGCGCGATCAGTTTCTTGAGGGCGGCGAACCTTCCTTTGGAATCCTCGCTCGGTTTAAGCTCGAACTTTTCCGGAATGATCGGAAGTGTCTCAAGCCTCCAGAAGCCGTATTTTTTTTTGTCGATATCCTCCGGCATCAACAGTTCGGCGACGTGACCGACGGCGGATCCAACGACGTACTGGTCGTTTTCGTAGTAGTCGCCTTTCTTGGGGACTTTGCCGAGCGCGCGCGCGATGTCCGCGGCAACGCTCGGTTTTTCAGCGATGATGAGGGTTTTGGGCATGAAGGGATGCCAACTAGACCTCGTTGGCGGGGTTTGCAAGTCACACTCGTGCTCCTGCTCGCGATGGACAACCCAGATCGGGCGCGATCGCGGACCGGATGTAACAGACCGCCTGAAGAGCAATGCTTCGCCATTGCCGCGATCTTTTGACCGCGGATTTCCGCCTTGCTAAGGATTAAGAATCTTCCCTCTTTCGGATCTGCGTAATTCGCGCAATCCGCGGTTCATTCTCCTGACGCAAAACTCGGCAGGGAGGGAGGGTTCGACGTTACGAGAGTTTGACGAAATACTTGCCCGGGAGCTGTTTGACGAGGTGTCTTAATTCGAGCCGAAGCAGGACCGACGAGACGACCGCCGCCGGGAGTTCGCTGTCGGTCGCGATCTGATCGATCGGGGTCTCAGTTGGCCTGATCGAGTCGTAGACGCGACGCTCGTCACCGGTCAAATCCGGAAGCGGACGGGACGAGGCCGCAGGTAGCTTTTGTTTTTCGGGAAGGAGAATCTGGAGATCATCGAGAATGTCGCCCGCATCCATGACCAGCTTCGCGCCTTGTTGAATGAGGCGGTTGGAGCCGTGCGCGGTCGGAGTATTGATGTGACCCGGAACTGCATAAACCGAGCGGCCTTGTTCGATTGCCTGCGAGGCGGTAATGAGCGCGCCACTGTTCAACCCGGCCTCGACCACGAGAATACCGTGGCTCCAGCCACTGATGATGCGATTGCGCATCGGGAAAGTCTGACGATCTGGTTCGACCGCCATCGAAAACTCGGAAACAACCGCGCCGTTTCCACTCCGGATCTTATCTGCGAGAGCGGCGTTTTCTGGTGGATAGAGTTTCGTTAGGCCCGAGCCGATCACGGCGATGGTGCGACCTTTGGCGGCCAACGCGCCTTGGTGCGCCGCCGTGTCGATCCCTCGCGCGAGCCCGCTGATCACGGTGAGACCGGAATAAGCGAGCTGGTAGGAAAGCTTCTTCGCACATTCCGCGCCGTAGTGGCTGGTCCGGCGCGAACCGATCACAGCGACGGCATGCTGATCGCGCGCCGTCAGTTCGCCCCAAATGTAGAGCACGATCGGCGGCGCGTGAATTTCGCGCAACTGGCGCGGGTAAGCCGGCGACTGCGCAGTAATCACCTCGGCACCGAACTCCCGGATACTTGCGAGTTCGGCGGAAAGATCAACCGTGCTTTCCCAACTGGCGATCTGCCCGGCAACTTCATTGCCGATGCCCTCCACGACCCGCAACGCGCTGCGTTTTGCCGACAGGATCCGCTCCGGCGTTTCAAAGAACTCGAGCAGTTTCCGCAGACGCACCGGGCCCATTTTCGCGACCATGTTGAGCGCGATACAGGCTTCGGTGCTGTTCATAAGGTGCAACCGAGGGGGGAAGATCTCTCGTTAGGCGCGGATTCGCGCGCGGCAATCAGAACGGAATTTCGTCGTCGTCCGGCTCGGCCGGCCCCGAGGCTTTTGCCGGAGGGGCACTGCGCGTTCCGCCGCTTGCGCGCGAACGAGGTCCTTCGTCGCCTTCTTCCACTCCGCCACCGCCGCCGCGGGAACCGAGGAATTGGACGTTGTCCGCCACGACCTTGAGCTTGTTGCGCTTTTGCCCGGATTGTTTGTCTTCCCAGGAATCGAGCTGCAGACGTCCCTCAATGAAGACGGGCCGACCTTTCCTGAGATACTCGCCGACATTTTCCGCCGTGCGTCCCCAAACGGTCACGTCAACGAAGGTGACTTCTTCGCGCTTCTCCCCATTCTCGCCGGAGTAGACGCGATTGACGGCGATCCCGAGTTCTGTAACTGCGGTGCCTTTCGGAGTGTAACGCACCTCGGGGTCGCGCGTCAGGTTTCCCATTAGGAGGACTTTGTTCAGATTGGCCATGCGCCAGTTCTAGCGGGTCTATTTTTCGGCGGCGACTCTCTTTTTGGCCGGCTGCTCGTTTTTCTCGCGCAACCGCTGGTAATGCTGGCGATAAACTTCCGGGTCGAGCTTGAATTTCGAGCGCAGTTTCGTGATGAGCTGCGAGTCAGCATGGAAGATAAAGTTGACATAGAAGCCAGCTTCAAGGTCGCCCGCAGCGTATGAAAACTGTCGCTTGTCCATTTTCTGGACCTGCTCGATTTGCGCGCCTTCTTTTTGAAATTCGGATTCGAGGCGATCGACGATATCCTTCAAATTTTCATCCTTGCCCTGTGTGTTGAGGACGAGCAACGCTTCATAACGATTCTTCATAATTCAGGTGGTTTGTTGAAAACATTCATCGCAGCAAACAGCCCTTTGTCGACCGCACACTTCACCGCTTCGACGGCCCGTTTGATTGCTTCGTCGAGCACGGGCTTTTCTTCATCAAAAAAACGGCTGAGCACATAACCGACTGCGTCGTGCGAGGGCGCGGCGCCTATTCCCACACGCAACCTCGGCACCCTCTCGGTCCCGAAATGTTCGAAAACGGATTCGAGTCCATTGTGCCCGCCCGAGGTGCCCCTGGCGCGGAGACGCAACCGCCCGAGCGGAAGTGCCAGATCGTCGAGCACGATGAGAATTTCTGTCGCCGCTATCTTGTAAAAATTCGCAATCGCGGAAAGCGGCTGACCGCTGCGATTCATGAAAGTTGCCGGTTTGACCAGGATGACATCGGTTTTCGCCCAGGCGGCGCTCCATTTTTCCGAGTAATCCCACGGGAGCTGCGCATCCGCGGCCAGCCGGTCGAGCACCATGAAGCCGACATTGTGCCGGGTCCGCTGATATTCGCGCCCCGGATTGCCGAGGCCGGCGACGAGTCGAATCGGCGCAGCTTCTTCGTTCACGTCCGGACCGACGCAGGGCGTGGAAGTTATTTCTTCGCTTCCTTCTCCTTCGGAGCTGCTCCTTCGGGCTCTTCTTTCTTAGCCGTAATCACTTCCGGCGCAGTCGGAGCTTCCGACGCAGCAACAACGGGTTCTTCTTCCACGGTCGGTGCGAGGACTGAGAATACGGTCAAATCAGCCGGCACGCGCGTTGTCACGCCATGCGGGAGCGGGAGTTCGCGCACGTGAATCGAGTCGCCGATGTTGAGATGTGAAACGTCCACCGTGATCACGTCGGGAAGATCTCGAGGCAGGCATTCGATCTCGAGCGAGCGGAGATTTTGCTCGAGCAATCCCCCGAAAGTCTTGACCCCCTCGGCCGTGCCAGTCGGTTCGAGCGGAACATCGGCCTCGATCATCTCGTTCATCGAGACGGCGTGAAAATCGATATGCAGAATGTCGCCCCCAAGGGGGGCATGCTGCACTTCCTGGACGAGTGCGAGACGCCCGGCCTTTTCGCCCTCGATCTCGAGCTCGACCAGAATGTTTTCGCCAGAAGCATGGCTGAGCATCAGCGAGATATCGCGCTTTGAGACCTGCAACGCCTCAGGCTTGTTCTTGCCCCCGTAAATGATCGCCGGCACTGCGCCTTGCGCCTTAATTTTGCGAACCGCGGAACGCCCTGTGGCAGTGCGCCGAGCGGCGGAGAGTTTTACTTGTTTCGCCATGTTATTAGTTTGTTAATGCACGCCGTTGTCGATCTTGAAGAGCGAGGAAACAGACTCGTCATTATGAATCCGCTTAATGCTTTCCCCGAGCAGCTCAGAGACACAAAGCACCGTGGTGGTGAAGCCTTCCACGGTGCGAACCGGCACGCTGTTGGTCGTTATTAATTCCTTAATTTGGGATTTTTGCAACCGTTCGATCGCGACATCGGCCAGGACCGCGTGCGCGACCCCGGCATAGATGTCGAGTGCGCCATTCTTTTTTAGCAACACCGTCGCAGAAGTCAGGGTTCCGGCGGTCTCGGTCAGATCGTCAACCAGGAGCACGTCGCAGCCCTCTACTTCACCGATCAAATAAAGCGCCTCCGTCTCGGTCGCGCTCTTCCGCTGTTTCGCCACGATCGCCAGGCTCGCACCGAGTGCCTGCGAATATGCGCTCGCCATTTTCAGACCGCCGACATCGGGCGAGACGACAACCGTCTTACGCGTCAATTTTTCGCGCAGATAGGGAATCAAAACCGGCAGCGAATACAAATGATCGACCGGAATGTCGAAAAATCCTTGCACTTGCTGGGCGTGCAGATCCATCGTGAGAACCCGGCTCACGCCCGCCGCGCAGAGGAGGTTGGCGACCAGCTTCGCTGTAATCGGAACCCGGGGCTGATCCTTGCGGTCCTGCCGGGCGTAACCAAAAAATGGGATCACCGCCGTGATGCGATCGGCACTCGCGCGCCGCGCCGCATCCACCATGATGAGCAACTCCATCAAGTGCTCATTCGTCGGCGGGCAGGTTGGTTGAACGATGAAGACATCGCGTCCGCGGATGTTCTCGTCGATCTTGATATAGGTTTCGCCGTCGGGGAAAGAGCTGATCGTGGCCTGACCAAGGGGCGCGCCGATAAAATTGCAGATCCGCTGCGCGAGTTCGCGGTTGGCGGATCCGGAAAAAACCTTGAGCTCAGGTTGGAGAGCAAACATGCGTCGAGGGCCGCTACCTTAGGCGCGAATAATCAGAGTTGGCAAAGGGAATCGGATTACTTTGTGCGGCTTGCGAAGCGGCCGTGCTGCCGCTGTAGCCTTGGGCCGATGTTCCCGTATTTGTTTAGCGTTGCCTGCAGGAACCGCCCCCGGAAGGGACAACGAAAATAGCCGGCACTTCAGGGCCGGGTTATCTTTCCAAGCCCGCTCCGCGGGTGGCAGCGCGGGCATGTTGCGATGCCTCGTAGCTGGGAAGGATGCTTCCGGACGCGCGCACCGCAGATCTTGATCTGTCGATGGCGCGCGATCCGCAGCGGTCTTCCGCGTCACCGGGGACATCGTCCCCGGCTACAGCGTCCGGCCGGGCGACCTGGCGGCCGCTACGTCCTCAGCGAGGCCCGCAATTTCTCTTTCTTCTCCTCGCAATCCTCCTGCAAACGGCGTGTTTCGATGGCGAGCTGTTTTTCCAGCTTTTCGACTTCCTCGAAAGCCCCGCTCAGTCCCGCCTCCTTGATCTTCCCCTGAAGGAACAGCTCCTTCTCGGCGATTCGCGCTTTGTAGGTGGAATCGATCTCCGCGATTTGCGCCTTCTGCGCGTCCGTCAGTTGGACGGTTGGCCTGGTTTTCTCAAGCCGTTCCATGGCGAGTTCGTAAGCCGATTTCATATCAATCTTCTCCTTTTCGTGTCCTCCTCATCGTAATCGGGATCGCGCCATTGCGCAGCCGAAATCCGTTTCTACATTCCGTTTCCGCATGCCCTCCAAAATTCAACTCATCAGCACCGACTTCGACGGGACTCTCGTCTCGCACGCCAGTGACCCGGTTTTCGATCGCGACTGCATGGAGCTGATTCGAGAAATGCAGAACGGCGGAACCATCTGGGCCATCAACACCGGCCGCTCCGTTGCCCTGCTCGAAGAGGGGCTGGAAGACTTCGCCTTTCCGCTTCAACCTGATTTTATCCTAACGAGTGAGCGAGATGTCTTTCGACCGTCGGGAGATGGTTGGGAGGCTTTCGGAGATTGGAACGCCCGCTGTGCGCAGGCCCATGCCGAGCTTTATGCCAAATCCTCCTCCATTCTCGCCGAGGTCGTTGACTTCGTCAGTCGCCAGACGAAGGCCCGCGTCATCTACGAAGCCGATGAGCCCGCCGGTCTCGTCGCGACAAGCGAAAAAGAGATGGACCGGTTGGCGGATTTTATCGACCAGGTCAAAGCAAAGGAGCCGAAATTTCATTACCAGCGCAACACTGTCTACCTGCGCTTTTGCCACACCGATTATCATAAGGGTGCGGCCTTGGAGGAATTGTCGCGCCTGACGGAAATCCCGCACGGCGCCATCTTTGCGGCTGGTGATCACCATAATGACCTTCCGATGCTTGACGGTCGTTACGCCGGGCTCCCGGCTTGTCCGGCCAATGCCATCCCCGAAGTGAAAGCAGCGGTTCGTCGCGCCGGCGGCTGGGTGGCGGAAAGGGAATTCGGCGGCGGCGTGAACGAAGCGCTCCGGCATTTTCTGGAATAGAAAGCGACCATCCTCGCTCTCTTCGCAACTCGGAATGACAGGAAAAGGGAGCGTTCGCCTAACGCGTTCCCAGCCGCAATCGCTCGTCGTCCGCCAACACTTCGCCTAGCGGCGGCCAACTCACGGTGCTGTCCATGTCGTGGAAGGCGTGGAGATAGACGGCGACGATTTCGACGGGGTATTTGGCGAGCAGCTGGTCGATGCTTGCGTTGAGCTTTTCCTTGGGCGGCGACTCGGGAAGGTTTTCGACCGTACCATCCTCGTCGTGGTCGATACCTAACGAATCAAGAAAGTCGCAAAGCATCGGCCTTTGCGCGCCGAGGAGCCAGGCCTGGAGCAAATGAGCTGCCAGGGTGTCGCCTGCCTTGTGGCTAAGCGCCACTTTGATCCAGCTATATCGCTCAACGGGGGGCTTTCGTTCAACAAATACCGTCCGCAGATTGCGCTGACCAGCCAGGCCTGAGAGAACGCTCTTGAAAACCGCTGTCCGCTCCTTTTGCAGGTAGCTGAGGATCTCTGCAGCGAGCTTCGGCGACATGTGCTGAAAAATTTCGTAGGACTTCATGGGATTGGCCGGCCGGCGGCAACTGAAACGACCTCCGGTATATGGGTTACACGAATGTGTTTCGTTGCAAAGCTATTGGTCATGTAGGTGAGAAGCAGAACCCAAAAGGTGAGGGCAAGGCTGAAGAGCGGGAACTGGAGGGCGAGGGGGAGCGAGTAGATGATGGCCATGAGTGGAATCCAAACCGCCCAGGTGGCGAGAAGCGTCGGCACGATTTTGTCGCGGTAGTGGTCCCAGGTAAAGCCTCGGCCTAACGACTCCAGGCTGAAGCCACTGTTTTTCCATTCATAGGTAAGGACACCGAAGGGCGCGGCAAAAAACGGATTGTAACCGAACTGGTCGACGCAGATCTTGGCCAGGACGACGGGAAGGGTGACGACGTTGCCCAGCCAGGCCGCCTCGCCTCGGTAAAGCAGGTCGACGAGAAGGCCGTCAATCGCCCAGATGGGGACGGTGAAGAGGAGGTTGCGCAGGTTTTGGAGGGTCGGTCGCCCGCGTTGAAAGAAGACGATAAGGAAGAGCTCCGGCGCGAGGGCACCGGCAGAGACGGCCGCAATAACGACGAAGGTCAAACCGTGTCGCACCTTGAGGGCGGCGAAGTCATTGAGCAGACCCGCGACCGTTGGGCTGAGATAGTAACCGGCAAGCAAGGCGAGCATAACCGTCTGGATGAGGAGGGCAGGCGCGAGATTGGCGCGCGCGGCTTCCCAGCCAATCGTGAGCGAAGTGCGGTGCTGCGAATGGAGGGCAGTCATCGTGGCAACTCAGAAGAGTTGCGGCTGGCTGTCGTCTTCGGTCTGGGGCTCGCCGATGATGGAGCGAATTCGCTCGATCAACTCACGAAAGTCGTAGGGCTTTTGCACCGTGTCGATGACACCAGCGCGAAGAATTTCCGTGCGCAGGGTGGGTTCCAAATATCCGCTGGCCACGATCGTGCGCACGCTTGGTTTAATTTCTTTCATCCGCAAAAAGACGTCGCGTCCGCCAAGCCGCGGCAGACCGAGATCGCAGACGACCAAGCCAATTTCGTCAGCGTGCGCTTCAAACATTTCCACCGCCTCGACGCCGTCCTTCGCCGCCAGAACACGGTAGCCGTCGCTTTCCAAGAGCAGGACGCCGAGTTCCCGGAGCATTTCTTCATCCTCGACCAGCATGACGGTGCGAGCCGGATCGTGATCCGGCCCAACACTGCGGCCGTTGGCGGAAGCAGGTTCTGTCGTGCTGCCGAGCGGAAGGTAAATATTGAAGGTGGTGCCGCGGCCGGGCTCGCTATCCACCTGGACAAAACCGCGGTGGTTATTGACCACGCCGTAAACGACAGAGAGACCGAGTCCGGTGCCTTTGCCCCGCTCCTTGGTCGTGTAAAAAGGCTCAAAAATGTGAGGTTTGACCCGCTTGCTGATGCCGGTGCCGGTATCGGTAACGCGAACGAAAACGTAGCGCTCGGCATTCACTCCGCCAAACGACACCCGGAGCTCGTCGCCTGAGGTGACGCCGGTCGCGAGGGTGATGGTGCCGTCGTTAGGCATGGCGTCGCGCGCGTTGACGCAGAGATTGAGCAGCACTTGATGGATTTGGCTCCGATCCGCTTTGGCGGGAGGCAATCCCGGATAGAGTTGGAGAACGAAATTAATCGTTTTCGGAAAGGTCGCCCCGAGCATGCGCTCCAGCTCCTGGACAAGCGCATTCAAGTCGAGCGGAGTGAAGCTTGCCTCGGTCTGCCGGGCCGAGGTCAGGAGTTGCTGGACGAGTGAGGCGCCCCGCGAGACGGCGTCGCGAATGACCTTGATCGCCTCGGGCATTTGTTCCGGATGTTTTTTCCAATCCTCCAGCCGGGTGGTGTAGCCGAGAATGATGGCGAGGATGTTGTTGAAATCATGCGCGATCCCGCCGGCGAGGGTGCCGAGGCCTTCCATTTTCTGCGCTTGGATCAGCTGCTGTTCGAGGCGCTTGCGTTTGGTATCGTTAAAGAAATAACCTTTCACCTCGCTCAGCCGGCCCGCCGCGTCGAAGCTGCCGATGAACTTGGTTGCGACGTAGACGGTATCCCCGTCACGCTGTTGCATCTCGAGCTCGTGGCGTTCAGTGCTCTCGTTAGGCCGAAGGCTGGCCAGCAACTCAGCGCCTTCGTTTTTGGTGTGCAGAAGTGAGAGAAAATTCGCCGCCCGTGCCTCCTCGATCGAGTCGAACCCAAAGATGCGCGCGAAAGCGGGATTGCAGGTGATGACGGACCCATCGGGGCGCATGATGAGGTTGCCGGTAAGATCTTCCTCAACAAAACGCCGGTAACGCTCTTCACTCCCGCGCAACGCCTCCTCGGCTGCGATCCGGCTGGTTACATCGATGGAGAGCTGAAGCAAAGAAGCCTCCGGATCGTTTCCCTGCAAAGTCCAACCAGTCGAAGCGACAATTTCCAAGCCATCCCGGCGAATTTGGCGGATCTCTCCTTCCCAATGGTGTTCTTCCTGCAATGTCTGCATGACCGTCGCCAGTTGTTCTGGTGGACCCGTCTGCAAGAGCGCATGAACATCCTGCCCGGTCGTTTCTTCGCGAGACCAGCCGTACATCCGCTCGGCGCCACGATTCCAATAGGAAATCTTTCCCGCCGCATCCGAAATGACGATTGCGTCATTCGCGAGGTCGAGCAGTTCTGCGTGCCGCAGCAGCTCTCTCCGCACATTTTGCAGGTCGCGCTGCGTCCGCGCCTCCTGGATCACGCGGCGGATCGAGGGCACGAGCCTTGGGAGGTGGTCCTTCAAAATAAAATCAGTCGCGCCGGCGCGCAGCGACTCGCCCACCTGGTCGGAGTCGTCGGTCCCGCAGACGAAAATGAAGGGCACGCCCGGCACCTTTTCCCGGGCGACGACGAGGGCGCGCAAACCGTCGTCAGCTGGCCCGGGGCGATCGGCTAAGACGATGTCAATTGGCCGCTGCGCGAGCTCGCTTGTCAGTTCCGGAAGGGTGCGGGCGCGAATCAGTTCGCACTCAATCGCGCTATTTTTCAGCTCTGCGCCGACGAGTTCGGCGTCGGCGTCATTGGTTTCGAGATGAACAATTTGCAATAAACCCATCGTGCACTTATCCGTCGAGCGCCCGAAAGAAGCGGGCCGACGATCTTCGCCACTGGTCGCACATCTGCGAAATGTTGCCAGTCCGATTCCGCGCTTGGCGTCGCCTAGCGATCGTTTTCGATTCTTTCGCCGGAAGGCGATTCCCCTTTTCGGGCGCTCACCTGGATCGAAAAATAGAAGTAGGCCAGAAGTGCGCCGACAAGCACGAGAAAGAGAAAAAGGAAACTCAAAGCGCGCCACGTGCCGCGCCGCGCCCGCATCTTTTGCCAGGAGGCGCGTTGCGTGATCAGCTCCAGCTCCAATGCTTTTGCCAGATCCTCGGGATCCGTCGCGGACAACTCCGGTCCAGCTTTCTCGGGTAGGGGCATGGGCGAATTCTCACACGGCGGGCGCGAGGTGCAATCACGTTTGCCGGCTGGGCCGCCGTAAACCCTCTCCTTTATCCAACTTTCATGAATAACCACCGATCCCTCTCTTCCTCGAACATTGAACCGGACCTTTCTTCGCCGAGAATCAAGGTGGTTTCCAGAGACTTGAAACATGGAGCAACGGGCACTGACATGGCACTGCTCCTGCTCTCCAGAAAGGGCAATGCATTCGACCTTCACTCAGAAAGTCCTGATCTGCATGATTGCGGCATTCTTTGCCGCTTGTCTCATCCAGTGGGGCAAGATCTTTGTTGAAGGCGCAGACGACGCGCTCAACGCCGGCTACAAAAAAGACGCCAGTTCGGTCGCCGGACCCTGACCCCGAAAGCCGTTGCCCTCGGCTGTCGCGCAGCTAACCTGCGAGAGACGCATGAGGATTGGAATCGCGCAGATCAATCCCACTGTCGGTGATCTCCGTGGGAACTTCGAAAAGATCCTCGTCGCTTACGAGCGACTCGCGGGCGCAGGCAGCGAACTGGTCCTGGCTCCGGAACTGGCGATTACAGGTTACCCGCCGCAGGATCTCGTCTTCAAGTCGCGCTTCGTGCCGCAAAATCTCGAGGCGCTCGAGCGGCTGCACCAATGCCTCGGCGCCGTCCCTCTCCTGGTCGGCTACGTGGATCGCAACGAAGGTCGCGGCAAGCCGTTCTTCAATGCCGCCGCATTGCTTGAGAGAGGGCAGCCGATCCGGAAGAGTTTTAAGACGCTCCTGCCAACCTACGATGTCTTTGATGAAGATCGATACTTCGAGCCGGGTTCGGGCGGGGAGGTCTTCACCATCGCCGGTCGTCGAATTGGCGTGACGATATGTGAAGATATCTGGACGCAGGAATATCTTCCCCGTCCGCTCTACGACCGCGAGTTGGTTGCCGACCTCGTTGGAAAAGGCGCGGAAATTATCGTAAACCTGAGTGCCTCTCCATTCAGTGTGCGAAAGCTAGGGACCCGCTGCGAGATGGTTGCGAAAGTAGCTCGAACACATCGGTGCCCGATTGTCTATTGCAACGTTGTCGGCGGGAACGATGAGCTGGTTTTTGATGGCAGTTCAATCGCTTTCAACCGCGCCGGAGAACTCATCGCGCAGCTTCCTTCTTTCCAAACTGCGGAAGCCGTCGTCGAGACGGATTCGACCACCGCCCTCCTGCTTCCTCCAGCCGATCTGATGGCTGAGCTCTTCAGCGCGCTTTCGTTAGGGCTGCGCGACTACCTCGCGAAGTGCAACTTTAAGTCTGCCGTCCTCGGATTGAGCGGCGGGATCGATTCCGCGGTCGTGGCCGCGATCGCGGCTGACGCATTGGGCCCGGACAATGTCGTCGGCGTCTCCATGCCCAGCCCCTACTCCTCGCGCGGCAGCATCGACGACGCGCTTGCTCTCGCGCGTAATCTTGGCATCCGCTGCCTGCAGATCCCGATCGGCGCCGCTTTCCTCGCTTTCAAGGCGCAATTCGAAAAAATCTTCGCCGGATTGCCGGAGGACACGACCGAGGAAAACATGCAGTCGCGTTTGCGCGGGATGATCCTCATGGCGCTCTCGAACAAGTTCGGTCACCTCCTTCTCACCACCGGCAACAAAAGCGAACTCGCGGTCGGCTACTGCACGATCTATGGCGACATGGCGGGCGGACTCGCGGTCATTAGCGATGTGCCGAAAACGCTCGTCTACCAGCTCGCGCGCTGGATCAACTCCGGCGAATCGCGCGCTGGCCGCAGCGAAATCATTCCGACCTCGACGCTCGAAAAACCGCCGAGCGCGGAGCTAAAACCCGGCCAGGTCGATCAGGATTCACTGCCCCCCTATGACATCCTCGATCAAATCCTCCAGCTTTACATTGAGGAAAACCAGAGCCCGCGCGACATCGTCGCTCGAGGCTTCGAGGAAAAAACCGTGCGCTGGATTCAGCGCCGCGTCGACCTCAACGAGTACAAGCGCGCCCAGGCTGCACCGGGAATCAAGGTAACGAGCCGCGCTTTCGGTCTTGGCCGCAGGATGCCGATCGCCCAGCGGTATGCGGACCTCGAGCCATTCGCCAACGCCATCTGTTCCGCGAAAAAATCTGCCTAACGGGGCGTTGGGCTGAGGGTGGCCGATGCCGTCGGGGTCGGACTTGCACTCCCCTTTGACCGTCCGCTTTCCAAGCCGAGGTGTTCCTTCAGAAAGTCGAGCGCTTCATCTCCTACCTCCGGCCAGTAGGAAAAAGCGTGCTGCTGGCTATTGGTTCGAAGCCTCAGCCTGAAGTTGGTCGCGCCCACCTCCTTCAATTTGCGAACGAGATCGGAGTACTGTTCCGGCGGCATCGTCTCGTTATCCGACGCGATCACATAAAGCGGCGCGACTGACGCATCGACGTAGGTGATCGGTGATGCTTTGCGCAAATCTTCCGGACTGGATGTGCCGGTGTAGTTTTCGACAATCCGCCAAAAGCGTTGCCGGCCTAACGAGGCCTTGTCGGTAAAATCGTAGGCTCCGGAGAGCGCCACGGCCGCATCGAGCCGGTCGTCGCCTTTGGTCCCAGTCGCCGCGAGATAGACGTCGTGTGTTCCACCGGCCGAAGCGCCGATCGCCCCCACCTTCCCATTGCCTCCGGGGTACTTGCGCGCCTCGCGCACGGCCCTTTTCAAATCGTTCGTCTGGTCCGGATAAAGCCCCTTTGACTTTTGGCCGGGCAGCGCGCCCGGGGGTGCCAGACGATATTGGACCAAAAAGGCGTTGAAGCCAGCCGCGGCCGCGTCCCGCGCGCTCTGGACAGACCTTGGGCTTGCCGGCGTCATTTTGAAGTCGCCGCCGTGAATTATCAGGACTGCGGGATGCGGGCCCGGGCCAGCGCCCGGAAACACCTTCCATTTCAACAGGGTCCCGTCGTCTGCCGTGGCATAAACGGTTCCGCCGAGATCCTGGCCTTGCCGGAGCTGTTGTCGTCCGCGGTGCCCGCGTTGCGCTTCACTCGAGACGACGAAAGAGACGAGTAGGAGCGCAATAAGAGGCAGCGATTTTTTCATCTGGCTTGTAATTAGACCCACGTAGACCGCCGGCGCTGAATCGCGAAAAAGATTTTTTCCAGGCGGGTGAGGAGCGAAAACCACGCCAGGAATCTGCACCGCTCAGGAATCGAACCTGAAACCCAGTGATTAAGAGTCACTTGCTCTGCCAATTGAGCTAGCGGTGCGTCACGTCCTGCCGGATTCGCCGGTCAAGGCGTCGAAAATTACTCATCGAACTCCACTGCACAATGCGGAAGTTTCCCTTCGCCGTGCGTTCAGGGGGATGCACCCTGGTTCGGAATCCGGAAACCCAAAAGGTTGTGGAGCCGTGTTCGGACGGCCTCACTGGGCAGTTGCACGCAAACTTCCTCTGTCGACACCCAAAAATGAAACCGTCCGTTTACATCTGGTCGAGAGGCGCCGAATGCAATCCAGCCAGGCCCGATCCCGGCTACTCGTAGCGAAGCGCTTCGATCGGGTCGAGACGAGCGGCTTCGCGCGCTGGATAGAAACCGAAAAAGATCCCGACCGCGGCGCTGACGAAAAACGCCGCGATAATCGACGGAATCGAGATAAGAGTGGGCCAGTGCGCGAATAGTGAAAGCATCTTCGAGGTGCCGAGGCCGAGCAGAATGCCGATGACCCCACCGATCGCGCTCAACGTAACTGCTTCAATCAGGAACTGGGTGAGGATGTCGCGCCCGTGCGCGCCGACCGCCAGTCGGACGCCAATCTCTCGTGTCCGTTCCGTCACGCTTACGAGCATGATATTCATAATCCCGATGCCGCCGACGACGAGCGAGACACTGGCGATCGCACCTAACAACAAGGTCATGACCCGCGACGTCGCGGTGGCAGTTTCGGCGATCTCCTGCTGGTTGCGGACCGTGAAGTCGTCGTCGCGTCCGGCGCGGATGTTGTGCCGCTGGCGGAGGAGTTCGGTAATCTGTTGCTGCGCCGGTTCGAGGTCGTTAGGCGAAGCGACCTGGACGTTGATTCCACGCAATGTGCTCCCGCCGATGACCCGTTTCATCGCACTCGTGTAGGGCATGATGACGATGTCGTCCTGATCTGTCCCTTGCGGGCTCAGACCTTTGGGGGTGAGGACGCCGGTGATGAGAAAAGGCACACCCTGAATCCGCAAGACCTGGCCGATCGGATTTTCAGAACCGAAGACCTGACTCGCGGTCGTGCGCCCGATGACACAAACCTTGTTTGCGCTCCGCACATCCTGCGGGGTGAAATTTGCGCCATCGCTCAGCGGCCATTGCCGGATGTCGAAATATTCCGGCGACTCGCCGTAAACACGGGTAAACCAATTCTGGTTGCCAGCCGAGACCTGACGCGTCGAGATCACTTCTTCGCTGACCGCGATGACACCCGGCACTTCGCGCCGAATCGCCTCCGCGTCTTCGATTTTCAATGTGCCCGCGCTTCCCCAGCCGGTCCGGATGCCGCTCGAGGTGACACTCCCGGAAAAGATCAGGATCACATTTTCGCCGAGACTGGCGATCTGTTGTTCAACCTGCGCCTTGGCACCGTTGCCGATGCTGACCATCGCAATCACCGCGCCGACCCCGATGATGATGCCAAGCGCGGTCAGGACCGAGCGCATCTTGTTTCGGCGCAAAGCGCGGAAGGCGATTTTGAACGTCGACTCGAACTTCATCCCTCGGACTCCAAATTGGTCCCGCCTTATTCCGCGGTCAGGCGCCGTGCGACCGGCTGATCGGTTTGGACGGCCCCGTCGCGCATCACAATGTTGCGTTTCGCGAAGGCCGCGATGTCCGTTTCGTGCGTCACCATCACAATCGTGATCCCGCGCTCGTTCAGTTTTTGAAAGATATCCATGATTTCGGTGCTCGTGCGACTGTCGAGATTGCCGGTTGGTTCATCGGCGAGGACGACTTCCGGATCGTTGATCAAAGCGCGTGCTATGGCGACGCGTTGCTGTTGGCCACCGGAGAGTTGGCTCGGATGATGATCTTCGCGGCCGGAAAGGCCGACGGCGGAGAGCACTTTCCCGGCTTTCTCGCGCAGTTGTGCGTTCGTTAGGCGATGCTCACCGTAGAGCAGGGGCAGCTCTACATTTTCCAAGGCCGAAGTGCGGGCGAGCAGGTTGAAACTCTGGAAGACGAAACCGAGCTTGCGATTGCGAATGTCGGCCAACTGATCGCGGTCGAGTCCCGAAACATCGGAGCCGTCGAGCAGGTAGCGGCCCTTCGTCGGGCGATCGAGACAGCCGAGCAGATTCATAAGGGTGGACTTTCCCGAGCCGCTCGAGCCCATGAAGGCGACAAACTCGCCCCGCGCGATTTCCAGCGAAACTCCCCGGACGGCGTGCACGTCGACCTCCCCGGTGCGATAGGTTTTGTGCACGTCTTCCAGCCTAACGACAGCGGCGTTCCCGGCCATATCGATTTGGGCTAAAATCGGCGTCGTCCACCGGCCAAAGGATTGTTCGCCTGTTGCGCGGCGGATGTCGCCCTGTCGGTCATCGCAGTGACGACGTGGTCTCCTTCCTGCAACCCAGCGAGCACTTCCGTGAAAATCCCGTCGCTAATTCCTGTCTTGATTTGCACCGCGCTCGGCTTGGAGCCTCGCAGGACGTATACTGTTCTCTCCGTGGCGTGTTCACCCGGCTTGCCTCGACGTCCGGGCTCGGCCGTTGCAGGGGTCGCGTCCGGCGGACGAAAGCGCAGGGCGGCGTTACTGACCTTCAAAACGTTGTCTCGCTGGGCGCCGACAATCGCGACGTTCGCAGTCATGCCGGGCTTCAACTTCAGGTCGGCATTATTGACCCCGATGACGGTGTCGTAGGTAACGACGTTCTGGACCGTAATCGGCGCGTTGCGCACCTGCACAACATCGCCGTGAAACGTGCGTTTCGGAAAAGCATCGACTGTAAAATCAACCTTCTGCCCGGTTTCCACCGTCCCGATGTCGGCTTCGGCCACGTTGGCGTCGATTTGCATCTTTGTGAGATCATTGGCGATCGTAAAAATGACCGGCGCACTCAGGCTCGCCGCGACGGTTTGTCCGACATCGACGCTCCGCGAGATAACGATGCCGTCGATCGGCGAGGTGATCGTGCAATGATCGAGATCGACCTGCGCCTTTTGCAACGCGCCTTCCTTGATCGTGACCATCGCCTCCGCCTGATGGAGCGCAGCGGTCGCCTGGTCGAGGTCGGATTGGGCGGAATTTTGCTTCGCGACCAATTCCTCGGTTCGTTTGGCCGTAACTCGCGCAAGCTCGAGAGCGGCTTGAGCGTTGGCGAGATCGCCTTCGGCTTGCGCGACGCTCGCCTGGAAAACCGCGGGATCAATTTGCGCGACCACCTGGCCTGCTTTCACCGGAGAATTGAAATCCACGTAGAGCTTCTGGATGTTACCCGAGATCTGGCTGCCAACCTGCACGTTGACGACTGGATTTAGAGTCCCGGTGGCCGTGACCGCCTGCGTGATTGCGCCGCGCGCCACGGTAGCGGTTTGATATTCCACCGCGCCATTTCCGCCGCAGCGCCGGAGTCCGAAAAACGCCACCAGAAGGAGCGCCGCAGCGACGACGATGAGGATGATTCGTTTCATGAAATATTCCGCCGGATCACAAACCACGGCGGATTGAATCAATGGACAGCCGCCGTCGCGGCTTAGTTACAACGAAAACGCATTCGCAAACAACAGCCGCCTTCGCCAACTCGACCTCGCCCGCGGAGCGTTTACGGCTCGACTACGATCTGCGACAAGGTAGGGCTCGTCCGCCGGTTGAAAATGTCGTTGCCGGAATAAACCGCCGTAATGGAATGTTCGCCGGCGCTCAACTGCGAGGTTGAGAATCGCGCCCGGCCCTGTCGAATGCGGCCATTGCCGAGGACGGTCGCACCGTCTTTGAAAGTGACGCGCCCGCTCACCTCACCGGCCTCGGGAAAAGTAGGCGCGATCGTCGCGCTGAAAGTGACCTGTTCGCCTTCGTCCGCGGGATTGGGCGAGCTCGTTAGGCCGACCTCCACTCCTCCGGTATTCAACATGGCGCTCACGTTTTCCAGGCGATCGGTCACCATTACGTCCGGCGCGGCATCACCATTCAGGTCGGCGATTTCCAGCTCACCCAACGTTAGGCCGCCCGGGAAATAATCGATTCCGGTCTGGAAAGTGCCGTTACCGTTGCCAAGCAGGATGTTCACTTGGGCGCTTGCGACCAGCAGATCGAGCCGGCCGTCGCCGTTGAGATCAGCCGTCTTCATTGCGCCATCCGCGAAAGAGATGAATTGCCCGGCCTGAAAAGTCCCGTCGCCATTCCCGAGATAGAGGCGCGGATTACCGCCGAGAATCAGGTCGGGGTTGCGATCGCGATTGAAATCGCCACTCACCATGGTGGTGGCACCGGCAATGAGCTCGAGCGGCGTTTGAAATGTGCCGTCGCCATTGCCAAGATAGATGCCGACTCGCGCGCTCGAGCTGTTATTGACCGCGAGGTCGAGAGCGCCGTCGCGATTGAAATCGTCGGTCAGAATCACATTTGGATTTCGTTTCGCCGGATAGTTAACCGGTAGTTGAAAAGTCCCGTCGCCATTACCCAAAAGGACACTCACATCCTCGGTCGCAGCGTTTGCGGTCGCGAGGTCGAGCCTTCCGTCACGATCAAAATCCGCCGCCACCTGAGCAAGGGGATCGACTCCCGGGTTTAAACTTTGCGGCGCACCGAAAGTGCCATTGCCGTTGCCAAGATAAAGATAGACGCCGGAAGTCAGTGCCGCGGTGCTGGCCACGACCAGATCGAGTCGTTTGTCGCGGTTGAAATCGGCCGTGATCAAATCAATCGGTTCGATCGCGCCGAAGAGTGCTCCCTGGGTCAAGGCGCCAGTGGACGAGCCTGACAAGATCGAGATCGTGTCGGCCGGTACTTTGCCTAAGGCGAGGTCGGGATGAGTATCGCGATTGAAATCGCCGGTCGCCAGCGCCTCGATCCTCGTCCCGCCGGAATAAACGCGCGCCGCCGCGAAAGAGCCGTCGTCATTACCAAAAGCGACGCTTACAGTAGACAGATCACCCGCCGCGACCGCATCGACGGAACCGTCCTGGTTGAAATCACCCGTGATGGCGAACTGCGTTCCAATGCCAAAAGTAGTCGGCGATTGAAAAGAACCGTTTCCTTGCCCCAGCAATACATTCGCGCCGTCGCTCCCTCCTACGACAAGGTCGGGAATGCTGTCGCCATCCAATGTCGCGACGGCGACGGTCCGGGCAGCACCCGACGTCTGGTTATGCGTTGGGTCCTGGAAAGTACCGTCACCATTGCCATAGCGAACGCTCACCACCTTTCCCTCGCCTCCAGCGACGATCAGATCGAGCGTGCCATCTTCATTGAGATCAGACGCAATCACATCGCTTGAGCTGCCGCTAGTGTGCGAAAGAAGAGGCGCGGGGAAGGTGCCATCTCCGTTTCCCAGGAGGACGGCCAGATCGTTTGGCGTGTTTGTAGCGTTTTCATCCGCGACGGCGAGATCGAGGTCACCATCCGCGTTCAGATCGGCGATCACGAGACGTAGCGGATTTTGCCCCGCCGGATAGAGAACGGCGTTTTGAAAATTGCCGTTCCCGAGCCCTCGCAGGACCGCGACCCAGCCCTGACCGGCTTGAATCGCTCCGTGGACCGCGACGGCCAGATCGGGGTTGCCATCATGATTTAAATCCGCAACGACGACGCCCTTGGGGGCAGTCTGTACGGTTAACGAACTCGGACTGCCGAAAGTCCCGTCGCCGTTTCCCAAAAAAACGCTAACCGAATTCGCCGCCGAATTTGCGACGGCCAAATCAAGATTTCCATCCCTATTGACGTCACCGGCGGCGATCCCAGATGGCTGGTTGCCGGTGGCGTAAGTTGTGGCCGGACCAAATTTTCCGCCCGCCTGGCCTAACAAGACGCTGATGCTGTCGCCGTTCTGGTTGGCGGTCGCGAGATCGGTTAGGCCGTCGTGGTTGAAATCTCGAGCGACGGCCGCGACTGGCAATTGTCCGGTCGAATAGGTGGCCGGGGCGAGAAAGCGGCCGAGATCGGCAGCGGCGATGGCAATGGATGAAACGAGCAGCGAAGCAACGCTGCAAACAACGCGATTTTTTTGCGACATGACCAACCTCCTAGTGTTGCCATTGGTCGAGCCCGCAATTCCAGTGCAAGAAACGCTCAGCCAAATGGCATTTGCGTAAGCCTCACTCTGGGAAGCGAGAACGGGCTGGTCAAGCCTTCGCCCTTATTTGCCGAGAAATTTCTCTGCGCTCGATGGCAGAGGAAGCGAGCCGGCGGGCGGTTGACTTCACCCTCGCGCCACGAGATGAAACCCCGATGCGCCGCTACCTCGAAATCTACTCGATCATGCTGCGCAATTCGCTCATTCGCGAGATGAGTTTCAAGGCCAACTTCATCCTCTGGATGTTGGTCGAGGTCCTCTGGTTTTGCGGTCAGATACTTTTCTTCAGCATCATTTTCGGCCAGGTCGATCAGATCGGCGATTGGACGAAATGGGAAGTCGTGCTGCTCGTCGGCACGCACCAGATCATCGCGCAGCTATTCCAGGCCTTTTTCTTTGTCAACGTCGCGAATATTCCGGAGCTGGTCAGGACCGGAAAGCTTGATTCGTTGCTCGTCTTGCCGCTCGACAGCCAGTTCGCGGTTTCGTCCAGGCAATTCAGCCTGGATAGCGTCATCAACGCCCTGATTGGCGCGGTCGTGGTCATCATTTCACTCCGACAACTTCACGTCACGCCGGGACCATGGGCCGTCCTCCTCTATCTCGTCGCGCTCGGTTTCGGAGTCGCGATACATTACTCGATCATGCTCGCACTCGCCGCGGTTAGTTTCTGGATCGTCCGGGCACAGGGCCTCGTTTACGGCTACTTCAACTTTCTCAACATCGCGCGCTATCCGGACGTGATCTTTCCGCAGGTTTTTCGCTGGGTCTTCGGCTGGATTGTTCCGGTCATAATCGTCGCGAACATCCCCGCACGATTGCTCATCAAATCGCTCGGACAGCCCGCCTGGCTGATGTTTCACCTCGTTGTCGCCGGGACAATCGCGGCCCTGATCAGCCGCGCCTTTTGGCGATGGGCGCTCCGTCATTATTCGAGCGCCAGCTCGTGAATCGGGGAGCTCCATTTGAGAGGCGAAAGCCGCTTCGGAATCGCTCCGAAACCGCTTGCGCGAAAAACGAATTGCCCTTAGTTAAGCCTCCCCTTATTCCGGACGAGAGAGAAACGTAGCTCCGCCTATCAAATTTATGGCCCGCTCAAACAAGAAATCAGCTTCCAAAAAGATCGCGAAAAACTCAGCCCCCGCCAGGAAGCCGGCGAAGAAAACCGCGCCCAGGAAGGTGGCCGCGCCAAAGGCCCCTGCCGCGAAAAATAAGCCAGTGTCCGTTAAGAAACCGCAGCCAACCAAAGTCGCCGCGCGCATACCGGCTCGGACGACAAAGTCCGCTAAGGCGGTCAAGTCGAGCACTCCCAGCGCGTCGGCCATCAGGTCCGCAAACGGCAAGGCTTCGAAGGCGGGCGGCGATCCTAATCAAACGTTGGCGATTATTGGCAACCACCTGAAGGCAAAGGAACGCCGGCTTGATCCCTTCACCCGGGCGCAGAAGGAAAAGCTCTTGCAGCTTCGCGACGCAATGGTGGATTCGATGGCGGGTGTCGCCCAGGATACGCTTCGGGCGCGCGCCGAGGGGAGCGAGGCTTCTGCGTTTGGCATGCACCAGGCGGACGCCGGAAGCGACGCTTACGACCGCGATTTCGCGCTCAGCCTTTTGTCGCAGGAACAGGACGCGCTTTACGAGATTGACGAGGCGCTGAAACGTATCGATCTCGGCACCTACGGAAAATGCGAGATGTCGGGCAAACCGATTCTGCGCGCCCGGCTCGAGGCGATCCCGTTTGCCCGATTCACGGTGGAATGTCAGTCGCAGCTCGAGAAACAGAGCAAAGCCTCGCGCGTTCGCCAGTCGGTCACCTCGCTCTTTGGACTCACTGATGAGGAAGCGCGCGACGGCGACGAAGAAGAGCCAGCGGCAGACACTAAAGAATAACGAATATGGCCCAGGAAATCATCACCCTCGAATGCACCGAAGCGAAAGCCGCCGGGGCGCCCGTCTCGCGTTACATGACGACGCGGAACAAGAAAAGCCCGCGGACGCCAAACCGGCTCGAAAAGAAAAAATATAATCCCTTCATGAAACGGCACACGCTTCACCGGGAGACCAGGTAATCATGCAACCGAAAACTGCCAAACGCCGTTCCGCCTTTCGCCGAGCTAACCGGACGATGCCGCGCCGTCGCATCGACATCGCGGCCGAGGCGATTGATTACAAAAATCCGGATTTGCTCCGCAAGTTCGTCACCGAGAGCGGTAAGATCCTGCCGCGCCGCGTCACCGGAATGCCGGCGCACATGCACCGCAAAATCACACGCGAAATTAAGCGCAGTCGCTCGGTCTTGTTGATGAAGTAGCGGCTCCCATCGCCCTCTCGTCATTCCAAGCGAAACCCTCCATCGAGGGATTCTGTTGCGTTGCACTTACGGGCGGCTCGTTTCCGTTCCTGCCCGCGTCGGCGACCAACTCCGCGGCGAACACATTTCGCCCGGCAGCCGGACCGAGAGACCCGGCCCGGCTGCGGACGAATTGAAGTTCGTTCCCGATTACGGTTGGATGCGATCGGTCAGGGTATCGTGGTGCAAAGCGCACTGGTCGCGCAGTTCAAACCAACCTCCCTGGCCCTTGTTTGCCTGAGCGATGCTGGTCTTTTCGCCCTCGGCGAATCTTTCCCAGCTGTCGTAGTGCACCACAGCAAGGAAATTCCATGGGGCGCCTTCAATATGCGCGAAGAGCACATTGCCGGATGCCGTGTCGCCGGGGGTTGAATCGCTCAGCATTTTTTCCAACTCGTCGCGATGACCGGGTGCGGCGCGATAATCGGAGACCACGTAAACTGAACCTGCCGATTTGGCGGTATCACCATCCAGTCCCATCGCCTTGGCGAACTCCGACCACGATGGACCTGCGACAAAAGTGTCGTTGTGCCATTCCGTCAGCATACGCTGCTGCGGGGTCATTGGTGTCCCGCCTATCTCGACCGTGGCTTTGGCGCCGATATGTTCGATCGCGACGTAATCCCAAGAGTCGCCGTCCTGATGGCGGAGGAGAATTCCTTTACGATCGGGATGATCCGGATCCGGCTCTTTCAACCAGTCCTGAAGTTCTTTGGCTTTGCCAAGCGCCGCCTTGACGAAAAAGACGTGGTAAACGTCGGTTCGTTTCGGAGCAGCGCTTGATTTGGCGGCCGAGGAGGTTTGCTGTGCCTGCAAAGCCGTCAGTGGCAGCAGGATGAGAAGCGCGAATGCGTACTTAAGTGATTTCATGGGTTTCTTTCTTTGTTGGTTTTATTGCAAGTCCGCCGGCACCGCTTTGCCACATCCTGCGTGCTTGATCGAAGTAACACCTCGAATCCGCCCAGCCTTTCGGGCCGCCGTGTCCTTGTCAAGCCTTACCTAACGTATTCTATTGTCAGGTTTTGCGCGTCCGCTCGCCCTGCTCGATCAACTTCCAGAATTCCCGCGTCTTCCCGAGTTGATCGTCCTCCGCCATCGGCAGCTTGCTCCGGAAAAGAAAATCCCGAAGCGTATTCTTGTGCAGGACCCGATGCACCGTCACTCCCTCCGGACTCCGTTCGAAGTAAATGCGATAATCCTTCGCGCGATAGCGATGGAGTTTTTTGCCTTCGCGCTTGATTACCCCGAAACGGCTGGCGTCGAGATTATCGAGGTCTTCCGGCAGAATTTGAAATTCCGCGAGGAGCTCGAGCTGGAGGGTTTTCGGCAGCGCCGCCATTTCTGCCGCGCTCAGTTCGTTGAAGATGATCTGGAACATGTTCTCGGTGAATCGTGATTCGGTGGCTACGAGACGATTTAACGAATCTCGAATCAGAGATACACCCGCCGCACCCGGCTGCCAATGCCGGTAAGAATTTCCCACGCGACTGTCCCGGCGCGCTCTGCCACTTCGGCCACGAGAATTTCCTCTCCGCCCTGTTTTCCGATGAGCACCACTTCGTCACCCAACTTTACGGCCGGCGCCCCACTCACATCGACCATCGTCAGGTCCATCGTAACCCGGCCGAGCACTGGGCAGCGTCGACCGCCAACCAGAACCGTCGCCTCGCGACTGGAAAGCGAACGTGGATAACCGTCGGCATAACCAGCGCTGATCGTCGCGACCCGCATCGGCCGCGTAGTGGTAAATGTCCGGCCATAACTCAGGCTTCGACCGGCCGGCAGATCGCGGAGCAGCGCCACCCGCGACTTCAAGGCCATTACCGGTTGCAGAAAACGTTGCTGGCTCGGCACTGGCGAACTTCCATAAAGCATAAGGCCGGCCCGCACGAGATCGAACCTGTGTTCTGTAAAGCAAAGGATCCCGGCGCTAAGCAGAACGTGAACCCGGTAGGAACCTGGAACGCGTGCCCGCATTTGCCTAACCACTTCCTCGAAGCGAACCAGTTCTTCCCTGGTAAAAGCGGCGTCTTCATCCGCCACCGGCAAATGAGTCGAAACGCTGTGCAGTTTCAGCCCGGGAAGACGTGCGATTTTTTCCAGCTCCGCCAGCGCATCGTCTTGCCAGCAGCCCATCCGGCCCATTCCGGTATCGATCGCGAAGTTGATGCCCGCTGGATTGTGTGCGAAGGCGCGCGCTTCCTCACAACTCGATACCGTGGCGATAAATCCGTGGTCGTTAATCGCCGCCTGCTCCGCTGCAAGCGGCGGACCGAGAATCAAAATTGGATGCCGGATGCCATCCGTGCGCAGCTCCATCGCTTCATGCAGGTTCGCCACGCCGAAAAGCTCCACCTGCTCGCGCAAAGCCTGAGCCACCTCGATGATTCCATGGCCGTAGCCATTCGCCTTCACGACCGCGAGTAGCGCGGTCTCGGGTCCAATCCGCTCCTGCGCGAGCCGAGCGTTGTGGCGCAAAGCAGCGCGATCCACTTCCGCCCAGCAGCGTTCCAAAGTCATCGAATTCATTGCCTCGGCGTTGTAATATACGGCTCGCGCAAATAAATGGGCTCGAGATTCTCCTCGACCATGCAATCTGCCTGGATCGCGAGTTCCACCAGGCGCAATGCCGAGGGGTGCTCGATGGTCAACCCGGTAAACTGCGGTAACGGCTGGCTTGCGATGGCCGGCAATGGCCCCCAAGCCTGCAGTTTCGCGCGAATCTCCGCTTCAGACGCAAGCTTCGGTCCTTCCACGCAGCAGCCCCGCGCTACATGAGCAAAAAAGAACGAGCTTCGGCGCGCGTCGCCCACAAAGAGGTATTCGTTTTGATCAATCGCGCAGACCGACGGCAGACCGACCAGGCGCGCGTTCGTTGCCGCCTTCATCCCAACCGCAGTGGCGATCGCAATCCGGACCCCGGCGTACGAACCAGGACCGAGCCCGACCACGATAAGTTCGGGAGGGTCGCTCACACGGTAAATCTTTTCGAGCTTTTCGTAGAATAACCCGGAGTCTTTGCGGTCGGCGGGAAAGATCTGAAAAAGCCGTTTGCCATTCTCGCAAAATGCGACGCTGCCGATCGCTGTCGAGAGTTCCAAGGCGAGCACCTTCATTTTTTCTCTTCCGAAATGGCGCGTTCGGCCTCGCTTACGGCTTCGATCCGCATCCAGCGGGTCCCTTCAGGCAACACCTGCGGAAATCGATCTGCCCATTCGACAACCACGACGCCGCCCTCGTCGAGATATTCGTCGAACCCGATCTGGTCAATTTCCGGCAGCTGTTTGAGTCGAAAAAAATCAAAATGGAACACGGGCAATCTGCCCTTTCGATATTCGTGGAGGAGAGTAAAGGTCGGACTCGTCACTTCCTCGGCGCTGGCCAGACCCTGGATCAGGCCTTTGACAAAGTGCGTCTTCCCCGCCCCAAGATCGCCGACAAGTGCAACGACATCGTTAGGCATGAGCGACTCCGCCCAGTCGCGCGCGAAAGCGACGGTTTCGGCTGCGCTATTGGAAATGAACGTAGCCATGGAAGGAACGCGGTGGCTGAAAGCCGGAAGGCGGAAGCAAAACCCCGATGCGAGTGAGCGCAAGTCCAGGAAACTTCCGGGCCCACTTCGCCTGGAGCGAGGGGGCGTCGTTCGCTGCAATCGCGAACAACAACTCATAGTCTTCCCCGTCGTTGATCGCGGCTTCGATCGAGCAACCCTTCTTCCGCGGCAATGCGTCTTCTTCGATCGCGAAACCGACGTCGCTCGCCAAGGCGAGTCGAGGGAGATCGGCACCGAGGCCGTCGCTCAAGTCCATCATTGCATGGATGGAAAAGTGCGTGCTCAGCCAGCGGGCTTCCGCAATTCGCGGGATGAAATTCAGGTGCTTCCGCTTGATGGAACCTCCCAGTTTCCCGGTGACGAAGAGCGCGTCCCCGATTTTCCCGCCGGCTCGCGAGACCCAGCGATCTTTTTCGACAGTCCCAACGGCGGCGATGGAAACCACCGCCGGACCATCCGTCCTGCTGGTTTCGCCACCGACGATTGTCACGGCAAAGCGTTCGGCGACTCGCTCCAGCCCGCGATACATTTCCTTTGCCCAGCGCGCCTCGCGCTTGCCCGGCACGATGAGTGTAACGAGCGCGAACTGCGGCAGACCCGCCATCGCGGCAAAATCGCTTAGGGTCCGGGCCATCGCCTTCCAGCCCACGGCCTCTGGCTTATCGTTAGGCTGAAAATGCACCCACTCGACCACGCAATCGGTTTTCAACAGGAGCAGCCGGCCTTTTTCCGGGCTCGCCACGACTGCGCAGTCGTCACCCGGACCCGCGATGATGTCGGGGCGCGACTTCAGGCGCGCGGTGAGCTCTTTAATCAGGCGGTTCTCGCCCAGTTTGCCACCGCGAATCCGTCCTCTGGCGGACTCGCGCAGTCTCATTGCGGGATCAGGTTGGGAAAGGCGAGCGCACTAAGGGAGAGGAAATTGAAGAGCGCGTGCATCGTCATCGAGACGAGGATGGAGCCGCTCCATTCATAGGCCAGGGTGAAACATCCGCCGAGAATAAAGAGCGGCCCGAGGCTTGGCAAGTGCACGTGGACGGCCGCAAAAAGGAGCGAATTTAAGACTAAGCCAGGCCCGCGTCCGAGATAGCGTTTTAGGACCCCGTACAAGAAGAACCGAAAAATGAACTCCTCGGCCAAGGGCGCGATCGTGATCGCGAGGACGATGATAAGGACGCGCTGCTGGAGCGTTTCCGAGCCCGTAAACATCTCGATAATCTGCTGCTTGCTCGAACCATCACCGAGGAGCCAGCGTGACACGGCATCGGCCATGAAAAGGAGCGGATAAGCGGCGAAAAGGAGAACGGCCGCGGTGCTGACAATTCGTCCAAACCCGAGACGGGAAAAACCGCCTAACGACAAGACACTAAAGCCGCGCAATTCGAGGAGCGTTGTCAGGATGGAAATGACGGCGACGGAAAACGCGCCGGTGATGAGGAGGTCGCGGGTCTGAAAAGTTGCGTGTTCGACTTTGGAGGCCGCCAGGACGTTGAGTCCAAACCAACCGACGAGGAGAATGGCGGCGACTGCTTCGGGCAAGCCAAACTCCCGGTCGCCGAGGACCGCTGCGCCGTTCTGCCGGACAGCGACCTGGCGGGAAAGCGAAAGATAGACGTAGAGGCCCGCGAAGACGAGCAGCGTGTTAATCAGGCTGTCGATCATCTCGCGGGCGCGCGGCTACGGAGCGTAGAAGCTGGGCAGAAAGTAGGCGCGTCCGCTTTGTAGTCGCGGCGTGAGCTGGCCCGGCAGGGTAAGCTCAATCTTGGTGTCACTGCTCTTGGTCAGCATACGCAAGACGCGACCAAGGCTGAAGGGCGGCCCGTACTTGACGATCTTCGCATCCGGCGCGCGACCAAGTTCTTTCGCCTTTGCAAAAGCGTCTTCGATCTGCCCTAGGCCGTCGATCAACTTGTATTGGAGCGCGTCGCGACCCGAGAGAATACGCCCGTCGGCGATACCGTTACGCAGTCCCTCTGCCGGTAAGTTGCGCTCCTTTGCCACAATCCCGAGAAAGATGTCGTAGGTATTCATGACAAAAGTCTGGATGTATTCGCGCTCTTCCGGCGTGATGGGCCGCGCGCCATTGAGCATGTCTTTGAATTTTCCGCTCTTGAAGACGACGGAGGCGAGCCCGATTTTGTCGAAGAGCTGTTCGTAATTCAACGTCTGAATGATCACGCCGATGCTACCCGTGATCGTGGTCTGGTTCGCCATCAGGTATTTTCCACCGCAGGAAACGTAATAGCCCCCTGAAGCAGCAAGCGATTCCATGTAGACGACGACCGGCTTCCGAGCCCGCGTTGTTACGACGGCGTGGTAAATCATGTCGGACGCCGTCACTTCGCCCCCTGGTGAATCCACCTCAAGGACAACCGCCCGCACGTTGTCGTCATTCCGCGCTTGTTCGAGTTCCCAACGCAAATCGTCGACCATCGACTCGCCGACATTGCCGGCGACGCCGGTACTGATCAGACCTCGTAAAGAGATAACTGCGATCTTGTTTGCGCTTCCCCGGGTCCCGCGCTCCAGAATCATCTCGTTAAAGCGCGGGCGATATTCCACTTCGACCCGGCCACCATCAAATCGTTGAAAGGCGGTCGCGGCGAGAAAGAGATTGACGAGAACGCTTGCGCAAAGCGCTACAAACAAAAACACGCTCAGACAACCCAGTTTTCGATTCGCCGCCATGCTCCGATGAAATCGCCGAAGAAGTGTGGTGGCACAAGCGCTTTTCGAAGGGATTCCGATGCCTCAGGAGGGCTGGCAGGGAAGCTGCTCATTAGTGGGGTAATTATGACTCCATTGCATCCCAGCGGGAATCTCGCGAAGAGCGCGGCTGCTGTGCGTCCTCGTTCCAGAAACCGAGCGAAGCTCCCAAGGCGCCGCCCAAAGAGCAATCCGACAATCGATGGTGAAGTCGTGCGTCCGGCCGTCGGAACGCTTTCCCGAACCAAGAGCCTGCTCCTCGCCGCGTTAAAAGTCTGGGAATTGAAAAACGGAATCCGCGACTAGATATCGCGGCCGCCGGGCCGGTCACGGAACAAGGTCTGGCAATTTCCGGTCGTGACTTCAGTCTTGCTGGCGAAACCGCCTCAACAGCTTGCGGGTCCGGTTGTTCCCCTGACGAGCGCAATATTTTCGGTCGCGGATTGCAGCGGACTAAAGGGCGATCGGCTTCTTTCTAGCAGCGCCCATAGCTCAGCCGGATAGAGCATCGGGTTTCTAATTCCCTAACGAGTTTTTGCGCAGCATTGCACGCTGTTGCGCAGGCGGTTTTCAGAGGCAACTCGATTGATACTGATTTGCACGGTCTGTCGCCACACTTTCTTCCTGGGTGTTTACGGCCAACGGTGACGGCGCGCTCTTTTCCAACACGACCGGTACCGGCAATGCGGCTTTCGGTAATGGCGCGCTCATAAAAAATACGATCGGGGACTACAGTACGGCTGTCGGACTAAGTTCACTTGGAAATAACAGTGGGTGGCACGAACACCGCGATTGGGTTGGCCGCGCTCGGATCCAACATGATTGGAAACCAAAATACGGCGACTGGCTCGGACTCCCTCGTTGCTAATACGACTGGCTCCTTCAACACAGCCAGTCTGGAACCCAAACCGCAGCGTTTATCGCAGGCATTCATGTGGTGCCGATCGCCGGGGGTATGGCAATCGGCGTCGATGCCAATGGGCAAATTGGGGTGAAAGGTTCCTCGGCACGATTTAAGGAAGCAATCAAGGCGGTGGACAAAAGGAGCGAATCGATTCGCGCTCCAGCCGGTGGTGTTCCGCTATAAGAAGGCTTTCGATCCTCGGGCCTTGCCGCAATTCGGCCTCGTGGCCGAACAGGTGGCCAAGGTCGATCCAGATTTGGTGGCCTGCGATGCGGAAGGCAAGCCTTTCACCGTCCGCTACAACGAAGTGAATGCGATGCTGCTCAACGAGTTTCTCAAAGAGCACCGCAAGGTGGAGGACCAAAGCGCTAAGCAGCAGAACCTGGAAGCGACCGTCGCGCAGCAGCAGAAAGACATGCAGCTCTCACCGCCGCCCCTCAGAGCAGAGGCAGCGCAAATACAGAAGGTGCGCGACCAACTTAGAGCACAGGCTTCTCTACCTCGCGTGGTGGCCAACGATTGACCATCGCCCGTTTGATGAAGGTGGTTCGAGACGCAGTCTTGGGTTCGCGTTTGCCGAAGTCGCGCTCATTGCCGCGCAAGCTCTTGGCAGCGCTCCGAATGGGCCCCCGGAAGGAGATTGCAGCGTCGCAGCCTCCGACTACCTTCGTGCTGGAGCGCCCATAGCTCAGCCGGATAGAGCATCGGATTTCTAATCCGACGGTCGGAGGTTCGAGTCCTCCTGGGCGCGGAGAATAGTGGCGAGGGATAGGTAATGAGTGATGGGGGAGGGGAATCATTCGCCAGTCCGCTTTCGACCCCGTTGGTCTCACGCGTCAGTTTTCTTTGTTTAGGCGATTCTTGGCTCAGAACCCGCCGCAAACGTTAAGGCACTCCGTCGGCGGCGACGACATGAGGAATTGGGCTGCCGACACGTTCTTATGCAGCGCAAGACCGCGATGCATATTTCAGTCTGGCAAGAGATTATTTCCTTGTATAGGCACGAATTATGTTGACATAAGTGCGGAATATACATTCTAATCCGAATCTTCGGACCTCTATTGTACCGCTTTGATTCTCGAAGGAAGAAGCTCGCCTAAATTTTGTCACAAACATCAAGCCTGACCAGTTAACTGAACCATGATGTCCGAATCCAGCACACTCACTCTCGGAGCGGAAATGCCGACGGGCGTCGCGGCGTCGGCCCGAACCCGCGAGCTTCGATATTTCACTCCCTGGCTCCTCTTTTTCACTGCTGTCTGGTTCGCCGTTTACGTGACCTGTTTCCCCCACCCGGTCGAGTTGGCGGCACGCAACTGGCCGCTTATCCTCGTCGGCATTTGCGGCGCCGTCATCGGCAACTTTACCGCTATCGGCGGGGGGCTGGTTTTCATTCCGGTGCTAATGTTTTTCTACCATGTCGATCCGGTGAGTGCTCTCAAGCTCACTTTTGTTACTCAGGCGGTGGGGATGACGAGCGGCGCGGTCGGTTGGCTACGACGCGGTGTGGTGCCGACCCGGTTGCTGAAATGGACGGTTCCGGCGCTCGCGGTCGGTGCGGTCTTCTCCTCATTTGTCATCAAGGCAAACCCGCTATTGATCAAGAGTCTCTTCGGCCCGATTTGCCTCGTCGCGGGGATTCTTACTTTGGTCACGGCGAAGCGCAAAGGCGGTCGGTTCGATCTTCCGAAGAAGGCCAATTGGCCGGTGGCCGTCGTCTCGACTTTTGGGGGCTTGATTACCGGTTGGGTAGCGATCGGAGAGGGCGAAATTGTCGCTGCATTTTGTATGCTGGTTTATGGTCTCGACGCCAATTGTGCGCTCGGCTTGGGCGTTCTTTTGCTTTCGCTCAATTCGATCCTGCTCGCTGGTATCCATGCCTTTTTCCTCGGTGGAGTGCCATGGGACATGGCGATTTTCACCATGCTAGCCGTGTTGTGGGGCGGGCGAATGGGGCCATTTGTCGCTCAATGGGTTTCGCCGCTGGCTGCGAAGCGCGTCTTTGCTTCGATTGCGATTCTCGATGGCGCTCTGATCTTTCTGCAAGGTTTCGGAGTGCTCGCGAAATTGAAAGGTCATTGATGCAGAGAAAAGCGGTTTGCCCGCACTTCCAGGCTAAAAGCAGGTCATGATCAGATATTTCGCTTCCATTTCCAAAGGCCGGATTGTGCTTTGGTGTTACCTCCTTTGGTATCTCGTCACGGTTTTCAACCATTTTGATCCGTCTCCTACGATCTGGCTCAATTCCCTCGGCATTACCGTTGTCATTGGTTTTGCCCTCCTGCTGAGCGTCGGTGGCGTTTCAGAAAATGGGACGAGCGGGTGGCAAACGTTTCGGCTTTTTCTCATGCCGTTCTGTGTTTCGAGCTTTTCTTCCCTTATCAAGGGCAAAGGATTTATTCTCATCTTCCCGCCGACGATACACGAGCTGATTGTCTCGATGGTGGTCTGCGTGATTTTCCTTTTCCTAATCATGCTGCTCCGGCTGACGAGAGAGAGAAGCGATCAAAGAGCCGCCGCCTTTTTCCCCGGCAACGCCCAAAACTCCGGAGGCTAGAAAACCCCGGCGCGCGCGAACTTTCGTTCGTGTTCCAGGAGCCGCTTCTTTCGCCAGAGCCCGCCGCCGTAGCCGCAAAGAGTGCCATCCGCGCGGATGACGCGGTGACAGGGAATGATGATGCTGATCATGTTCGCGCCGTTAGCTCGTCCGACGGCCCGCCGCGCCGCGGGATCACCCAACCGTTCCGCCATCCAGGAATAGGAGCGCGTTTCACCGACCGGAATGGAACGCAGGACTTCCCAATCGCGGAGTTGAAATTCCGAGCCGACCGGGGCCAGGGGCAGATCGAACTCGAGGTTCTTGCCGGCAAAATAATCAGCCAATTGTTCGCGCACAGCGTCGAGATGCTGGTGCTCTCCGGGAACAACGCTTTTCTCCAGGCGCTGCCGCAAAATTGGCAACTCGCGTTCGAGGGCGCGGCGATCGCCAAACTCGAGCAAGCGCAAACCTTCGTCGTCGGCCACCGCCAACATGGTGCCCAACGGAGTCGCGATTCGTTCCGCGAAGAGACAGTCGCGCCTCTTTGCGGTGGTGGGCGGATCGCCAAAGATCCGGGTGAATGCTTCACGAAACCCACTCTCCGATCCGAAGCCGCTGCCGCTGCGCACATCTTCCACGCGTTCGCCCTGCCGCACCTCACGCAACGCTCGCCCAATTCGGCGCGCGCGGTGATAAGCCTGGAAAGTCATCCCGTAATACCGCTTGAACTGGCGGCGGGCGGTCGATGGATCGATCGCGAGTGAGGCCAGTTCCTTATCGGTCAGGCGGCCGTCCGGCGTTTTCTCCACCTCGGCGCGCAGCCGCTTGATCAACTCCGGTGCGGAGCGGGCCGGATCCATCGGTTGGCAGCGCAAGCAGGGACGATAACCGCCGAGCAAGGCTTCGTTAGGGGAAGGAAAGAATTCGACGTTTTCGCGAGCCGGTTTTTTCGCGCTGCAGGTTGGCCGGCAAAAAATACCGGTCGTGCGGACGCCGACAAAGAAGATTCCTTCAAAATTCGAATCGCGACTGAGCAGGGCGCGATACATGGTGTCGTTAGGCGGAAGAAGTTCGAGTGTTTTCATGCGCGCTCGATTCTAAAAGTGTAGCAACCCCGTGTGACGCTGCGCGCCTGCAAGAAGGCGGTCTCCGGATTTTGCAGGAGCTGCGCGATGGCAGGTTCGGGTTGGTCGTCGGCAACAACAACAGCATCGATCATGTCATTGGCTGCATTATACGCCCGCAGGACGCGATGGCTGCGGAAATCGGCCGGATATTCGGCCGCCGCCGCGTCGCTCGGGCACGCGTCGGCGTGGACGAAAATAGGACCGCTTTCCGAATACGGTCGTCCAGCCGGGATCGAGGCGTAGGGGAAGAGAACGACGCGTTCGCCCGGTTCCGCCCAGCGCAGGCAGTGACGGCAGGGATATGCTCCCGGTTGTTTGGTGATAAGGACCTCATGATCGGGCGCGCCTTCCTCCGTCCGGACGCGGGCAGTCTCGGCAACCTCAGTCGCGAGCGGAACGATTCGAAAGTGTAAACTTTGCATGCCTCACCCTAATCACGCCGATTCCCATCCCGCATCGACGGAATTCAGGCAGTGAATTTTGCCTTAACGATTGTCGACATTACCTTGTGCGTCCCACGAGTGTCGGCGTCGATGGTCTGAGATCGTTGCCTCTCGCGCCGTGCTCGTTCCGTTTTAGCCGGGGTCGCTGACCCGGAGGCACTGCTCTGGCTTCACATTGGACGACCTGCCGGGGACAGCGTCCCCAGCTACAGGAATTGGGCTCGTCACGGCTAGTCCCTCCCAAGGGACGCGCTTCCGCGCCTCCAGATTCTCTTACCAACGATGAAAGGCGGGATGGCCCTCTTTGACCGCGACGAACGTGCCGCGACAGGTCGCGCAGACTTTTCCACCGCCGCTCAGCGTCCCTTCGATCGTCGCCCGATCGGCGGTTGAATCGACCACCTTCGCCGAAAGGAAAACTGAATTGTTTGTCGGAGTCGGACGAAGCAATTTGATCGCATAATCAGCCGTCACGGTGCAGGGCGGATGATCGTCGCCAGCTTGCTTCATCAGGTGCCAGGCTGCTGTCCAGTTGCAATGACAATCAAGAAGCGAGCCGATAATTCCGCCGTTCAGGACGCCCGGGAAAGCTTCGTATTTCTGCTCCGGTTTCCACTCCGCTACGACCGCGTCGCCTTCCGGGAAACTACGGATGCGCAGCCCTTGTGCGTTTGCTGGTCCGCAGCCCCAACAGGCGTTGTTAGGCGCGTATTCTTCCTGAAGTGATAACTGTTCGTTCATTTGCGGGCGTTTTGTGCCGATATCCGATGACTATCTCCGCGTTTCGGCGGTCATCCGCCGCTACTGGGCCTATGCGCCGTTGGAGGCGGGGGCTGCCTTATAAGGTCGTGCCGCGGGACCAGTGTAAAGAGAACGCGGCCGGATCAGGCGGTTGTGATCGTGTTGTTCGACAACATGCGCACACCAGCCGGCGACACGCGAGGCCGCGAAGATCGGGGTGTTTAACTCCGGCGGAAATTCGAGCATCGTAAAGACCGGCGCCGCGTAAAGATCGACGTTTGCGCAAAGTTTTTTCTCCCGTTCCATCGTCGCTTCGAGTGTTTCACAAATCGGAATCCATTGTTCCTTGCCCACTCGCTTCCCGAGATCACGTCCGATCTCCCGCATGATCGGCACCCGCGAGTCGCCGCTCTTGTAGACGCGATGCCCGAAGCCCATGATTTTTGCCTTCTTTGCCAGCGCATCCATCATCCATTTCTCGGCTCGCTCTGGCGTTTTGATGTCGTCGAGCATCCGCATCGACTCTTCGTTCGCGCCGCCGTGCAGCGGGCCCTTCAATGTGCCGCACGCACTCGTGACCGCGGCATACATATCGGCCAGCGTCGCCGCCGTCACCCGTGCCGCAAAGGTCGAGGCATTGAATTCATGATCGGCGTAAAGAATGAAAATCGTGTCCATCATTCGGATCTTCCACGCGGGCGGCACTTCGCCGCTCAGTTTGTAAAAAAGATTCCCCGCCAGTGTCAGGTCGGGTCGTTCCGGCAGCGGATTTTCGCCGCGCTGAATCCGAAAACCATCCGCAATCAGAGTCGACACTTTGGCGATCAGGCGGATTGCCTTGCGAATATTGGCGTCGTGCGAATTGTCGTTCAGCTCGGGATCGAAGGGCGCCAGCATCGAAACGCCGGTGCGCAACATATCCATCGGGTGCGTCTTCTTCGGCATCAACCGGAGCATCTCCAGGACTTGCTTCGGGAGCGGCCGGTCCTTGGCGAGGGCGGAAGAAAATTCCTCCCGTTGTTCGACCGTTGGCAGCTCGCCGTTGAGGAGGAGATAAGCGACCTCCTCGAAGTTCGCTTTCTCGGCCATCTCGTGAATGTCGTAGCCGCGATACATCAGACCGGCATCCGGATCGACCCAGCAGATTTCTGTTTCGCCGGCAATTACGCCGGCAAGTCCTGGGCTGTAGGCGGGTTTGGTTTCAGTGCTCATAAATTCTCCTGAGGTCTGGGTTCTTATTCTTAACGTCCAACGTCCTACGTTCAACGTTCAACGTCCAATTACAGAAAAATAACAGAACCGCGAATCTCCGCCGCCAGCATTCGTCCTTGTAGGGCGGCGATTTTCGCCGCCTCCGCGGAGTTAGCGTTCTTATTCAGGCGCTCGATTCGGCATTGCACCGTGGCGTCCAATATGGCCGCCCTACAATTTGCGAATCATGGTCTCTCGACCCTGCCTTAGACCTGGGATGATGAATATCCCGGCCAGCTTTCCGCCGTCGGATCGTAGTCGAGTGTCTCATAAAGTTCTTTTCGTGTTTGCATTCGATCGAGCCAACCTTCCGCCGAGCCGGCCTCCTGCAAGGCGCAAAAAAATTCCGCCGTCGTTTTCATCGAAACGCGAAAGGCGCTCTGCGGAAAAATGACCATTCGATAACCAAGATCGCCGAGTTCGCGCGCACTGAGCAGCGGGCTTTTGCCGAATTCCGTCATGTTTGCGAGCAGCGGCACCTTTACCTCGCGGGCAAAATCTCGGAACTCTTCCTTCGTCTGAAGCGCCTCCGGAAAAATCGCGTCTGCGCCGGCGGCGACATAACGGTTGGCGCGCTTTACCGCGCCGTCGAAATTTTCAAGGGCGCGCGAATCGGTCCGCGCGATGACGAGAAAATTGCGATCGCGTTTCGCCGCCACCGCCGCGCGAATTTTCGCCGACATCTCCTCGATTCTGACCAAACGCTTCCCCGCCAGATGTCCGCAACGCTTCGGAAATTCCTGGTCTTCCAAATGACAACCGGCCAGTCCGGCACGTTCCAGTTCGTAAATCGTGCGCCCGACATTTTCTGCGCCGCCGAACCCGGTATCGGCATCCACGATTGCTGGAATCTTCACCGACCGGGCAATGAAGCCGGCGAGGGTCGCGACTTCGTTCAGAGTGAGCAATCCGACATCCGGCAAACCGGCAGTACAGTTCGCCAGACCCGCGCCGCTGATGTAGACAGCCTCAAAGCCGGCGCGCTCTACCTGTCGCGCCATCGAGGCATTCGGTACGCCCGGCATCGCGACGATGCCCTGCCCGATAAGTTCGCGAAGTTTCGTCGCTATCGTCGGTGAAGCCATTTTTTATCGTAACGTGTCAGCGAGCGGTTGCACAAAAGAGCGCGGCGCGCTTCCAATTCCAGAAAACACAGATCGTTAGCCGTTAGCCGGCATTTTCGCCAGCTTCATCAATTCAGACGGATTCTTTGCTTCCTCCAGCTTCCACCCGGCGGCGACAATCTTCCGGGCGCTTTCCTCGCCGAGGAAAGGCACAACGAGGGCGTTGAACTTTCCTTCCAGCTGCGCGTCGCTCACGGGGTTGAAAGCATTGCCGAGCGGATAATCGACTCGTTTGGTCAGGGTGCGGCCATCCTGCAGTGTCACGTGGACGATATTGGCTACCGCTTTTGCGTAGAGCGCGCTCAGTTCGTCGTTGCGTTCCACCTTCACCTTTTCGAGGAATTTCCAAATCGCCGGATCCATGAAACGCTCCGGCTGAAATTGCTTGTCGGTTACTTCACCGTCGAGCAAGGCGATGCTCGTGATGTAGGGAAGGCTGTGGTCCGCGGTCTCGCGCGTCTCCGGTTTCCATTTTTCCGGTTCGCTCCCAATAATGTCGACCGAGGCATCGTGGCTCTCGATCCGCACCGATTGGATCTTGGACGGATCGCCGATCTCCTTGCGCAAGAACATCGCCGCTTCGATTGCGCTCTGGCTGTGATATTCGGCCGGCCAATACTTGATGCTCGTGTTGAGAATCATCGCGGCCGTGCCTTCCTTTACCTTCTTTTCGTCAGGGTGTTTGACGAAGACCTCGCCTACCTTGCCTAACGACACTCCGAGTTCCTTCTCGAAACCCATCTGTCCTTCAAAAATCGGGGCTGGCCCGGTCATCCCGGCGCGGGCGAGGAGCGCCGCGTAAACTCCATGCCGGGCCGCATTGGCGAAAGCCACGCCTTTCCAGTGCGACAATTCGCCGACCCTTGCCTGCCGGAAAGCCGCGCAATTCACGCCTGCGATGTTAACCGCGTGCCGGGTTTTCTCGGGATCAAGCTTCATGAGTTTGGCGGCCGCCAAAGCGGTCGAGAAAGCGCCGTAGGTTGGATGGTCCCAGCCGCGGGCCCGAATGCTGGCGGCGTCGCAAAAGCGGCACTGTACTTCATAGGCGAGCGCGATCGCAGTGATCAGGTCTCGGCCGTGGGCGCCGACGCTCTCCGCGACGGCAAGGGCGGCGGCGATGTTGTCGCTTGGATGCGCCGGTTCTTTGGAAAGATACGTGTCGTTGTAATCGAAATAACGAATGCAGCACCCGGTCGCGAAAGCCGCCCAATCGGGTGGTGCCTGGTGATCGGTGCCGATGATCGTTGCGCCGTTTTTTGCCGAGAAATCCGAAGCGACTGTCCGGGCGATCACGCAGGGCTCTTCGCGCCATGCGCCGAGTGCGCAGCCGAAGGAGTCGATCACGCGCCGCTTTACCTCATGCACCACTTCAGGCGCGAGATCTTCATAGTTTAGGGAGCAGGCGTATTCGGCGAGACGATGAGCAAGTGATTTTGACATAAAATGAGCCTGCAATCTGGCGATGAATCCCGCGGCGGCAACTGCGGACGGTTCGCTTTGGCTGGGGGCGCGGGCGCCTCGCCAAAAAGTTCTGCGTGCAAGTACGTGTCCCGCCGGGGCGCGTGACACAGCCGGCGAGGAGCCCGCGCTCCCGGAAATCGGAGCCTGCACCGCGCGCTCTGCTCTGTTCACGGCAATTAGATCAACCAATTTCTGGCAGGGGATCGACAAACAGTGGCGGGAATTCATCCGTGCCCATTCGTGGAATCCGTGGTTAGATTTCTTCCAGATGAGCAAAGTTTATTCCGACGCCACCGCTGCGCTTGCCGGTCTGCTGCACGATAATATGACAATTGCCGCCGGCGGGTTTGGGCTTTGCGGCATCCCGGAAAACCTCATCGCCGCGCTGCACGACAGCGGCGTGAAAGGTCTCACCATCGTCGGCAACAATGCGGGAGTGGATGGCTTCGGGATGGGAGTTTTGCTCACTACCCGGCAGGTGAAGAAGGTCATGGCCTCCTATGTCGGCGAAAACAAGGAGTTTGAACGCCAGGTGCTGGCGGGCGAACTCGACCTGGAGCTTGTCCCGCAGGGCACGCTCGCCGAGCGGTTACGCGCCGGCGGCGCGGGCATTCCCGGATTTTATACGCGCACCGGCTTCGCTACCAAACTGGTCGACGGCAAGGAAATGAAAGTTTTCGACGGCAAGGAATACGTCCTTGAACCGGGCATCAAAGCTGAGCTCTCGCTCGTCAAAGCTTGGAAAGGCGACAAATCCGGCAACCTCATTTTTCGCAAAACCTCAAGGAACTTCAACCCGATGATCGCGGCCTGCGGCAAGGTCTGTGTGGCGGAGGTCGAGCAACTGGTCGAGGTCGGCGAACTCGATCCCGACCAAATCCACACCCCGGGAATTTTTGTCGATCGCATTATCCAGGGAGAAAAATACGAGAAACGAATCGAGTTCCGCACCGTCTCAGGGAGCGCGGCAGCGAAAAAAGAAAATCCGATCCGCGACCTGATGGCGAAGCGCGCGGCGCAAGAGTTGCGCGACGGTTACTACGTCAACCTCGGCATCGGCATTCCGACGCTCGTTGCCAACTACATTCCCGCGGGGATGAACGTCACTCTGCAATCCGAGAACGGATTGTTGGGCATAGGTCCTTTCCCGACCGAGGACGAAGTCGACGCCGACCTGATCAACGCTGGCAAGCAGACCATCACGACGATGCCCGGCTCGGCGTTTTTCTCGAGCGCCGATTCCTTCATGATGATTCGTGGGGGCCACATCGATCTCGCCATCCTCGGTGCCTTCGAAGTGACGGACAAAGGCGACATCGCCAACTGGATGATTCCCGGCAAGATGGTGAAAGGCCCCGGCGGCGCGATGGACCTCGTAGCGGGGGTGAAACGCGTGGTAGCGGTGCTGGAGCACACCTCCAAGGACGGCAGCCCGAAAATTCTGAAGGAATGCACGCTTCCCATCACGGGTCTGGGCGTGGTTAACCTCATCATCACCGACCTCTGCGTCTTCGAGGTGAAAGCCGGCGGCGGCCTTGTTCTGACCGAGTTGCTTGGAGAAGCGACCGTGGACGACATCCGCGCCAAGACCGGTGCCTCGTTCGAGGTGGCGCTCAAAAACTAAGTAGACAGGATTAACAGGATTTTTAGGATTTTTCTGATCCAGTCCTCTGAAACGCAAGGTGCGATTCTTATCTCTTCCAGTTAATCCCGTAAATCCTGTCCAACTTCCATTGCCATGATGACACTCGAACATCCTCTCGACGACGCTTCCCGCGCTTTCCTCGCCTCCGTCGAAGAATTCAATCGGACCGAAGTCGCGCCGCATGCCGATCAATGGGATCACGACGAACAACTGCCGCGCGAAATTTTCACCAAGGCCGGTAAGCTCGGCATCATGGGCATGGTCGCGCCGAAAGAATACGGCGGGCGCGGTTTAAGTTATGTCACCTCCGCTCTCGCGGTGAAAGAGCTCGGTAAAACCTGCGCCTCGCTCGCGATGGATATCGCCGCGCACAACGCACTCTCGGTCGGTCAGATCAATCTTTTCGGAACTGCGGAACAAAAGAGAAAATATCTCCCTCGCCTAACGAGTGGCGAATGGATCGGCGGCTGGGGCTTGACCGAGCCGAACGCGGGCAGCGACACGGGCGGGATCGAGACGAAGGCGGAAGCCGACGGCGATGCCTGGCGGATCAACGGGATGAAACATTTCATCACCAGCGGGCGGGTGGCAGATTTACTCATCGTGATTGCGACCACCGGCCGCACCGATAAAGGCAAAAATGAGATCAGCGCCTTCATCATGATGAAGGATCAGGTGACGCCGGTGCGGAAAATTCACACTTACGGGATGCGCGCGAGCGAGACCTCCGAGCTGCGCTTTACCGATTCGAAGGCGGAGATCCTCGGCGAACGCGGGCGCGGACGCGAGCAGGCGCTGACTGTTCTGGATCGCGGACGGATCAGCATCGCTGCACTCGCCGTCGGCATCGCTGAGGCGGCCTTCGATCGGGCCAACTCCTACGCGAACGAACGAAAACAGTTCGGTCACGCGATTGGCAACTTCCAGGCCGTGCAATGGATGCTGGTCGATTCCGCAATGGAACTCGAGGCCTCGGAAGTGATGACGCTGCACGCGGCGCATCTCCAAGACGAGGGGCAAAACACGACCAAGGAATCGGCGATGGCGAAGTTGTTTGCTTCCGAGTCAGCCGTAAAAATTTGCGATCGCTCGATGCAGATCCATGGCGGCTACGGCTACAGCCGCGACCTTCCCATCGAACGTTACCTGCGCGACGCCAAACTTTGCACGATCGGTGAAGGGACGAGCGAAGTGCAGCGTCTCGTGATTGCGCGACACGTCCTGAAAGAAGCCAAGCCGCTCATCCTCGCCCATCGCGAGCCCCGCCAACCGAACGCGTAGCGTCGATCTGCATCGACGAACCTCCGATTGCAAAATCGGAGCTACAATCGGCGGGACGCAGAACCTTCCGTATCGCATCGACCAGGCGCGCTTCCTCTATTGGCTTGCGCGCCTGCTCCCGACCCGCGACGCGAAAGGCGATCGGCCGCACCTCTGGCAGTCGTTAGGCGAAGCGCGCGCCCTGAGCGAATCGATGGGGATGCACGGACTAGCTATTCGAGCTGATCAACGCGCTGCTCAAAGAAGCCGACCCGTGAGAATGAAGTAATGCGTGCGGCTCGGTCTATGGGTTCGCGCCAATCCCGGCCTATCGAGTGTCGATAGCAAGCTCTGGCTCCCGATTCCGATTCCCTCACTCTTCCCGTAGCAGCTTGGATGGATCGACCGCCAACGCGCGCAGGGCTGGAAGGACCGACGCGGCCAGGCCGAGAAGGGCCATGATCAGTTCTGCCCCCCCGAGAACCAGTGGGTCTCGCGGGTCTGCCTTATACACAATCTGTCCCATTAACCGTCCGGCACAGATGCCTGACAGCAACCCTACCAACGATCCGCCGGCAAGCAGCACGGTGGGTCGCCCGACTGCCGCGCTCAGCACATGCTTCCTTCGCGCACCTAAAGCCACGCGAATTCCCAACTCCTTCAGCCGGCGGCTTACGTTGTAGGCCGCCGTGCCGAAGATACCTGTCACCGCGACCATCGCGGCGAGCAGGCCCATGACTCCCAGGACGACGGCCGCCGCCTGAGCCGGGAAGAGCGCATTCTCCATCGCTTCGGGCCAGCTTTGGACGGTGATGAAGGCGTTCGGCAATAAGCCGCTGAGACTCCGTTCGATCTCCGCCGCCATATCGTTCTGCGCCCGGGACGGCCGCACTACGAAAAGGGTGGCAGCCTGCTCGTTTTGGGACAAAGGCAGAAAAAAAGCGGGCTGTGGCGGCTCGGCGATATCGTGATACTTGCCGTTCTGCACGACACCCACCACTTCCCTCACGCGACCCATGACGTTGAAACGTTGTCCCAGCGCCGGTTTGTCGCCCCACATCTTGCGCGCAAAGGTTTCGTTTACGAGCGCGACATAGGGCACCTGTGTGGTGTCCCGCCAGGAGACATCCCGACCGCTCCGGAGCGCGGTCCGGGCAGTGTCGAGATAGCCGGGCGAGATCGTGAATCCGTAGGGCGCCAGCACCGAATGGGTGAGCGTGAACTCGGTTGTCCCGGGCGGGTAAACGGGAATGCCTCGCAGACCGCCGTTGAAAGGAACCCTGCTCACCATCCCCGTCGCCGTCACTCCGGGAAGGGCACGCAGGGCAGCGTCCATCGCTTCCATCTTCTTCAGCGGGACGTCGCCTTCCACCTCGCCCAGATCCATCTCGGCCAACAAGGCGCCCTGCGGCTCGAAGCCCAGCGGCGCCTGGAGCAAACGCACCATGCCGCGGATGGCGACGAGCGAAGCCACGACCAGCAACGTGCAGATGACAATCTGGGCGCCTAACAACAGATCTCGCAAAGTCAATCGGTGCCGCGGAATGGCATCCACCGGTCCGATCTTCATCGCCTGCATCGGACTGCTTTGCCAGATCTGCCGTGCCGGAATCATTCCGAAGAGCAGTCCGCTTCCGAAGGTCAAGATCAGGGCCGCGAGATAGACACTCACATCGACAGCGACGTCCAGATGGCTATAGACGGAATGGCTTCCGTAGCCCGGCAATCCCCACCGACTCAGCGCACCGAGAAGCAGACCTGCGATCACCAGCCCCGCGGCCCCACCCAGCACAGACATTACCATCGCTTCCGTCAGGAGTTGCCGCACCAACCGCAGCCGGCTTGCTCCCAGGGCGACGCGAAGTGCCAGCTCCCGGCTACGATCTGCCGCGCGCGCAGCAAAGAGGCTGGCCAGATTCGCGCATGCAGCGAGCAACACGAGGAGCGCCAGCGCACTCACGCTATAAAGAAATCCGCGGATGAGGTCGCCTTGGTCGGCGTAAAGTCCCGGCCGGATCAGCCGCAACGGTATTCCGGTGTCGGTCCGCGGATATTCCCTGGCCAGCTGGGCCGCGATCGCGCTCAGATTTTCCGCCGCTTTCTGGGGAGTCACGCCGGGCTTCAGCCGGCCAATGACGGTCAAAGGCCAGCCCGTCCGATCTCGCAGGTATTCCGCGTCGAAATGGTTCACCACCGGGATCCAGTAGTCCGGCCAGACAAACCGCTCTGTGCCGTGGAACCGCGGCGGGGCCACGCCGAGGATCGTGAAAAGATCTTTGTCGAGCCGCACGACCGTTCCGACGACGCCGGGATCTGCGTGGAATGCGCTTCGCCAAAGGCTATCGCTCAACACCATATAGGGCGCTGAATTCGGGCCGCGCACGTCCGCAGCTTGGATCAATCGTCCTAGTTGTGGCTCCACGCCCAACAGATCGAAGTAGTTACCGGTCACCGAATAACCGGAGACACTTTTCACCGTGTCACCGCAGTGCAATCTCCCTCCCGAATATCCATCATAGCCGGCCAGGCCGCTGAAGGTTGTGTTGCGCCGCTGGTAATCTTCAAACGCAGGATACGAAGTCGTGAGGAGCTTCCAGTTCGTCCAGGGCTTGAGACGAAGTTCGTAGAGATTCTGTGGATCGCTCACCTCCAGCGGGCGGAGCAAAACCGCATTCACCACTCCGAAGACGATAATGTTCGCTCCGATGCCGACCATCAGAGTAAGAATGGCGACGAGCGTGAACGCCGGAGACTTCCACAGACCGCGCAACGCGTAGCGAACATCCATGAAGAAGTCTTCCAGGAAAGGCAGGCCCTCTTCGGCGTGATAGTCCTGCCGCAGAGCCTCGACCGGCCCGAACGTCACGCGAGCCTGTCGGCGAGCTTCCACGGGCGTCATGCCGGCCCGGATGTTGTCTTCCGTCTGAGCCGCCAGATGCGTCTCCATCTCTTCCCGAAGCCGCGCGCCGTTGCGACGCTTCATCGCAAAGTTTCGCATCCGAGTGAAGAACCGGCGCGACCGTTTCACGTCAGCTCCTCTGCTGTCACCTCAAAGAAGCGCGCGATGATCGTCGCTCTTTGTTCCCAGGCGCGCTTCTCTGCTCCCAAAAGTTTGCGACCCACCGTTGTTAGCCGATAGAATCGGGCTCGGCGGTTGTTTTCGGATGGGCCCCATTCCGACGTGACCGCGCCCTCCTGTTCCAGCCGAAGAAGGGCAGGGTAAAGCGTGCCCTGATTGACCGAAAGTAAATCGCCGCTGATCTGCTCGATCCGGCGCGCGATCCCATAACCGTGGAGGTGTCCTAAGACGTCGAGCGTCTTCAGAACCATCAGGGCCAGCGTTCCCTGCTGGACTTCCTTATTCGATTTCATGCGGCTGCGCTCCAGGCTTCATTGGCTTACCAACAGGAGAATGTCCCGCTTCAATCGGAAAGCAACAGGAGATCGCCTAACCCTAGCGCGTTAGGGTCCATAATGTGGGAGGGGCCTTTGCGCCCCGATCGCCGGCAGTTTAACCTCATGAATCAAACACCCAGGGCCACGGATCGGTCACCAAATCTTTCCGAACAGCGCTGCTCTCAGCCCATTGCTCAGGCTTCTCGACAAACCCCTTCTTCACCGGATTCTCCTCGATATAGATCGCAACATAAGTGAACTGCCGCGCGGTCTTGATCAGCGTCTCGTAGTAACCATCCTGCCAGGCTGTGTGGTATTTCGTTAGGTGTGCGCTCGTCGTCGCACCCACATGGCTCATGAAGGAATGCATGAACCTGGGTAGAGTCCAAGGTTCGCGAAGTCCAAACAGCGCGTGCCAGTGGTCGGGCATCACCACAAATGCTCGGAGGTAGATGCGTTTGTTGTGCACCGCGAATGAAATGGCCTCGAGAATGACCTGGCGCAGGTCCGAATTCAGGACAGGCTTCTTTGGTCGCAGCGATTTTGTGACGAAGAAAGTCGACGGAACATCCCTCAGTCGGTGAAGACGCAGATTCTTCGAATGGGGGTCTGACATGCCGCCACCAAATCGGGGCACACAGGCCCCTCCCACATTGCCCTACACCATCGGGCGGAAGCGACCGACCAACTCCTGCAGTCGTTCTGTGATTTGGCCTAACGAACAAACTTCAACCGCTTCGAGCAGCGCCGGAAAAGTGTTTTCGCCGCTTTCCACTACGGCCGCCAGTTTATCGAGCACCTTGGCCGATTTGGCCGCGTTCTTTTGCTTGAACTTCTTCAGGCGGTTGACCTGTAGTTCCTGTCTCTTGCGCGGAGTGCGCGCCAATTCGATCTCAGGCGGCTCTTCGTTCGGGTCGCGATAGCGGGTCAGGCCCACGATCGGCCTGGTGCCGTCGTAAATTTGCTCCTCGTAGCGGTGGGCCGCATTTTGAATCTGGCTGCGCTGATAACGATTCTCGACCGCACCCATCACTCCGCCTAACGACTCAATCTCGCGGAATTCGTCCAGGATTGCCTTTTCCACCGCGCGCTCGACTGCTTTCATGCCGGGCGAGCCACTCAACATGTTCATGGTGTGTTTAAAAATGCCTGATTCCTCAAGCAGGATGGCCTGCCCGTGGGCGGCGAGCCGGATCCACTCTTCGCTCGGGCGTGGTGAACGGTTCGTCGGCACTGTTCGAATGACACGAGTTGGTCCCGTTCATGTAGGCGAGCATCAACTCGGCCGCCGTTCTCGTTAGGTTATTTTTGAATTCCGCCGCGATGAGCGAGCGGCCGCTCGTTTGGGTATGGAGTTTGAACATCTGTCCGCGTGGCTTCGCGCCGAAAACGTCGCGCATCCCGATCGCCCAAATCTTTCGCGAGACGCGCGAGAGCGCGATGTATTCCACGTCGAGACCGCAATCGAGAAAGAAGGAAAGGCGCGAACCGAATTGGTCGACCGGCACGCCCCGCGCCGCGAGCATTTCGGCATAGGCGAAACCGTTCGAAAGCGTGTAGGCCGCCTGTTGCACCGGAGTCGAGCCCGCTTCGCCGATGTGATAACCACTGATCGAAACCGGGTACCACCGCGGCATATGCTCGGTCGTCCACTCGATCATGTCGCAGAGGAAACGGAGCGATGCTTCGGTCGGAAAAATGGTTTCGTTCTGTGCCTGGACTTCCTTGAAAATGTCGGCCTGGATCGTGCCCCGGAGATTCGGCACCACCTTGGAACCGAAGCGGCGTTTCGCGGCCGCGATATACATCGCCATAATGATCGGAGCCGGTCCGCTGATCGTCATCGAGGCGGAGAAATTCGGGGCGCCAACTTCGAAGCCATCATAAAGCCGGACCATGTCCTCGACCGTGTCGACCGCGACTCCGCCTTCCCCGATCTTGCCCATCACGCCCTCGGCGTCCGAATCGATTCCGTAAAGCGTCGGCCCGTCGAAGGCCGTGCTGAGACGTTTCGAACGTTGATGCGCGCTCAGGAAGTGGAAACGCTTGTTTGTGTCTTCTGCGAGCATGAGCCCGGAGAAGAGACGGGTGGGTTCTTCCTGCGGAATGGCCTTCGGTTTGGCGCCATTCGGCTTTGCACTGTGGCCGTTTTTGCCGTTAGAAGATTTGCGATAGCTGCCAGTCTCGATTTCTTCCAGCGGCTCGAGATACATCTCCCGGTAGGCCCCGTTCAGGTAAGGGAATTCACCTGGTAAACCGTCCCCGAAAAGATAACGCGCGATCTCCCCTGGTTCGTCGATCTCTGGCAAGGCGAGGCGCGGCAAGCGCAGACCAGTCGGGGCGCGTCCAATCGGAATCTCGGCCTTGATTTTGTTCCAGCGCTCCGTCATTTCGCGACCGAACTTCGCGTCCGTCCGCGCGCGCTTCACCTGTTCGAGCACGAACTTCTCGTGCTTCTCGACCGACTCGACGACTGCTCCCAATTTGCTCATTTTTTCTTTCTCCCACTAGCGGCGCTCTGTGAGTGCCGACGCCCCTTCGTCTCTCCGCCTTCTTTTCGGCGGTCATCGACCGCCGCTCCAGAATTTCGCGTGATCATTTCATACAACTCGTCCACGCCGGCATCGCGATGCCGCTTCGCGACTGTCGCAACCAGTAGCTGCTTACGTTTGTTTTGCGTCAGACGATGCTCAATCTCGGAAAGGGCGGCCTTTGCGCGGTCGAGATCGGTCTTGTTCACGACCACGATATCGGCCACGTCGAGCATGACGATCTTCTGCAGTTGCAAGCGTGCGCCGTAATCAGGATTCATCACGAGCACGGTTTGATCGATCAGCTTGCTCCGGAAGGGCAACGCCTCCTGGCCGGTCCCGACCGTCTCGATGATGACGTAATCAAAATTCGCATTCGTCAGGCGAACCAGGCAGCTCTCGGTCGCGGGCGACAACCCTCCGGCCTGCCCGCGAGTCGCCATGCTGCGCATGAAGACGCGATCGTCCTGCGAGTTAATCATGGTGGCGCGATCGCCTAACAATGCTCCCTCCCCGATCACGCTCGGGTCGTGCGAGAGGATGGCGACCCGCGCCTTCGGCTCATTTTGCAGGAAGCGCAGAACAAGTTCGTCGATCAGGGTCGTTTTCCCAGCGCCGCCGGGCCCGGTGAAGCCGATCACTTTGGATTTTCGGCCGAGCGTCTTTTTCGCTTTCGACTGTTTCAGGCGACCTTTTCCGGAGTAGGCGTCCTCGATCGCGGTTAGTTCGCGGGCGAGGACGAGATCGGCGCGACTTTTCGCCGGACGTTTTTTGCGCGGTTTGCCGTAATGTTTGCGCACATAATCCGCCATTTCGACGAGCGAAGTCCCGGCGAAGAAAATCTGATCGACGCCGTGGCGTTGCATGAGCCGGGCGTCGTCGTAAGTAATCGTGCCCCCGCCTCCGCCGAAGACCGCGATGTCGCCCGCCCCCTGACGACGGAGCTGCCTGACAACCTCGGCGAAGAAATCAATGTGTCCGCCGTTATAACTGGAGATGCCGATCGCGCCCACGTCCTCCTGGATGGCGGCGCGCACGATGTCGCCCGCATAACGATGAAAGCCAAGGTAAACGACCTCGATCCCGTGCCGGATGAATTCAAGGTTGATCGTGTTGATGGCGCTGTCGTGACCATCGCAAATCGGAACAGCAGTGAGAATACGAACCGGTGAAGACATGAAAAAGAGGACGCAAACTACCGGCATTAACCTGGCGGGCAATTGGATTCCAGCCTAACGTCATCAATGATCGATCCTCTCGATTTCACTGGCAAAGTCGTCCTTGTGACAGGTAGTTCGCGCGGGCTCGGCGCAGCGATGATCAAAGCGTTCGGCGATCGCGGCGCGCAGTGTGTCGTCAATTTCATCGGCGATCCCGTTGGAACGAACCGGACTGATGCGACCAATGTCGCGGCGGAACTCAAGGACCCGCTTGTGATTGACTGCGATGTGACGAAACCGGAGCAGGTCGAGGCGATGATGAAACAAATCGCGGGACGCCTTAGGCGGACTCGATGTTCTGGTAAACAACTCCGGGATCATTCGCGATCGAACGATCAAGAAACTAACCCTTGAGGAATTTGAAAGCGTAGTCCGAGTGAATCTCGCCGGGACTTTCAACGTCACGCAGAAAGCCGCGGCCGTCATGCATCAGGGTGGCCGGATCATCAACCTCTCTTCCGTCAGTGGGCAAATGGGACTTTTTGGACAGGCTAATTATTCCTCGAGCAAAGCTGCGATCATCGCCCTGACGAAAGTCTCGGCGCGCGAATTCGCCCGCCAGCAGATCACGGTCAACGCGATCGCCCCGGGCTTTATTGACGTTGGGATGAGCAAAGGGATGCCGGACGAAGTCACAGAAAATTTCAAGAAACAGATTCCGTTAGGCCGATTGGGCGACGCGCACGAAATCGTCGATGCCGCTCTCTTCCTTGCCTCGCCCATGGCCAGCTACATCACCGGGCACGTATTGAACGTGAACGGCGGCTACTACATGGGATAAACGGAGGAAAGGCGACGCGCGCGCGTGCTCTGTCATCCTGAACCCCGAAAACTTTCGGGGTGAAGGACCTCACGATGACAGGTCGATTTTTTTCGCCTAACGGAGATCTTGCGTGATTGGCTGTCGCGCCTTGTGAAGGGCGATCTCAAAATGCACACCGCCGGGGCGACCGGCCGTCCCACAATCGGGCGAGACAAATCCCGCTTCCGGGAATCCAAATTCGTTAGGCCGAACAGATTGTTGATCACAAGTACCACTGACACCTAACGCTTTATGAAGGAATTCTTGCGGTGGCACGGCCTTTGCATCAGGCTGCGCTGCGATCGCGTTCGATCGCATTCTCCGTCCGCATATGAAATTACGCTTCTCACTTGCGTTGCTCGCGGGACTTCTCGTCTCGTCTACGATTCACGGCCAAAGCCCTTCACCAACACCTACCGTCGACGAACTGGTGGCCAAAAACTTGGAGGCCAAAGGCGGCGGGCGCCGCGCTCGAGGCAATCAAGACGACTCGCTTCCAGGGCCGGCTCATCGCCAACCAAGGCCAGCTTGAATTGAAGTACAGCGAAACGAAGAAGCGGCCGGGGAAAGTGCGGACCGATGCCGTCCTCCAGGGGATGAACCTGTCCAGGCCTACGATGGCACGAGCGGCTGGAAAATCTTTCCGATCTATGGACGAAAAGATCCGGAGAAAATGTCAGACGACGAATCGAAGTCGCTGGTCGAAGAAGCGGAGATTGGCGGTCCGCTGGAGAACTGGAAAGAAGAGGGCAAGACCTAACCTATCTCGGGACGGAAGACGTCGAAGGAACCGCGGCCTACAAACTGAAAGTGGTGCGAAAGAACGGGGACGTCAGTTACGTCTATCTCGATCCGGATTACTTTCTCGAAATCCGCATCATCGATCAACGTGTCGAGCAGGGGGCACAGGTCGAAGTTGAGACCGATCTCGGTGATTACGAAAAGGTAAACGGAGTTTACTTCCCGTTCTCGATCGAGGTCGGGAGCAAAGGCTCGACCGACAAACAAAAAATCATCATCGAAAAAGGAGAAGCCAATATCCCGGTCGAGGATTCCATCTTCGAGTTCCCCGCCAAGGCCGCGAAATGATTCACCAGTTTACCGCTATGCGATTCTCTAATTTTCTCTTTCTCACTTCACTCGCTTTTGCCGGTGTTGCCACCGGGCAGCAGGCGCCTTACAGCTCCGCCACCATCTCCGGCCTCAACGCGCGCAATATCGGCTCGGCCACGATGAGCGGCCGTGTCGATACCATCGCCGCCAACCACGAGCCCTCGGGCAAGCTGACAATTTTTGTCGGCGCGGCCAGTGGCGGCGTCTGGAAATCGGAAGACGGCGGCACCCATTATCGGCCCGTCTTTGACGAACAACCGGTGCAATCGATTGGCGCGATCGCGCTCGATCCAAAAAATTCGAAGAACGTCTGGGTCGGAACGGGAGAACCGTGGGTCCGGAACAGCGTTTCGATCGGTGACGGTGTCTACAAATCGACCGATGGCGGGGAGACCTGGAACAAGTCGGGGCTGCCAAACTCGGAGCGGATCTCGCAGATCATTGTTAGTCCGAAAAGCAGCGACACGGTTTTTGTTGCGGCGCCAGGCGCGCTCTGGAGCGATTCGCCCGATCGCGGTCTCTACAAAACGACCGATGGCGGCAAGACCTGGGACCTGATTCTCAAGGGTTCGAATCTTTCCACCGGCGCCTCGACAATCGCGATGGATCCGACCAACCCGAACATTCTTTTCGCCGGGCTTTGGGATTTTCGCCGTCAAGGCTGGACCTATCGCTCGGGCGGCGTCACGCCTAATGATCCTTCCGGGAGCGGACTCTTCCGCACAACTGACGGAGGGAAGACCTGGAAGGAGATCACTCCCGAAGCCAACAAAGGTTTTCCGAAGAAACCGTATGGCCGATTGGCGGTCGCGATCGCGCCCTCGAATCCGAAGCGCGTCTATGCTTTTGTCGAGTCGACCGACAGCGCGCTTTTCGTTTCCGACGACGGCGGGCAGACATGGCAGCAGCGCGACAAGAGCCAGTGGATGGTCTGGCGTCCGTTCTACTTCGCTAACCTGATCGTTGATCCGAAAAATCCCGACCGCATTTTCAAAACCGACGGCGCGCTCATTCTGAGCGAAGACGGCGGCAAGAGTTTCGCCACGGTCGGCGGTTTCAATGGCGCGCACGGCGATGTGCACGCCGTCTGGATCGACCCGAACAATCCGCAGTCGGTGATCTCGGGCGACGACGGTGGGATTTGGTACGCCTATGACGGCGGGCAATCGCTGGTGGAAGGCGAACAATCTGCCTATTTCGCAATTTTATCGCGTCAGCGTGGATGACGTCGATCCGTATCAGGTCTATGGCGGGCTGCAGGACAACAGTTGCTGGATCGGGCAGTCGGAGTATCCCGGCGGGATCGCCAATTCTCAGTGGGAAAACATTTTCAACGGCGATGGTTTCTATACCTTCGTCGATCCGGCCGACCCCAACTATGTCTACGCCGAATACCAGGGCGGGCACGTCGGGCGGGTCAATCGCCACACCCTCGAAGGGCGCATCATTCAGCCTCTGGCGAACTACAAGGAGAAGCTGCGCTTCAACTGGAACACGCCGCTGGTTGCTTCGCCTAACGAAAAGGGAACAATCTACATCGGTGCGCAATTTCTTTTTCGCTCCCGCGATCACGGCCAGAGCTGGGAACGCATTTCGCCCGACCTGACGACGAACGATCCGGAGAAACAAAAACAGGAACAGTCTGGCGGTGTCACGGTGGATAATTCCGAAGCCGAAATGCACACCACGATCTTCTCGATCAGCGAATCGCCCAAGGACAAGAACGTTATCTGGGCCGGGACCGACGATGGCAACCTCCAGCTGACGCGGGATGGCGCCAAGACCTGGAATAACGTTGTCGGCAACGTGACGGGCCTGCCCAAGAACTCATGGGTGCGCGCGGTGCAGGCGAGCCGCTTCGACCCCGCGACGGCCTATGCCGCTTTCGACCGTCATACCTTCGGAGACTTCGCGCCTTACGTTTACAAAACGACCGACTACGGCCAGACCTGGACGCCGCTCGTCAACGCGCAGAATGTGAAAGGCATTCGTGGTTATGCGCACGTCATCAAGGAAGACCTCATCAAGCCTAACCTGCTCTTCCTCGGGACGGAGTTTGGGCTCTTTGTCTCGATCGATAGCGGAGAGAATTGGGCACAGTACAAAGGCAGCCGTTTCCCGGCGGTCGCGGTCCGCGATCTCGTGATCCAGCCGCAAACGAACGATCTCGTCCTCGGGACACACGGCCGCGGCATCTGGATCATCGACGACATTACTCCGCTGCGTTCGCTGACCCCTGATCTGCTCACGAAAGAAGCCAGCTTCGTCGCCGGGGAACCGAAGCAACAGCAGCGGATCGAGGCCAATGGCGGCTGGCCGGAGGGCGCCGCCACTTTCACCGGCGACAATCCGCCCGACGCGGCGGTCATCACTTATTATCAAAAATCGCGGCACCTTTTCGGGAAGCTGAAAATTGAAGTCTTCGATGCCTCAGGGAAATTGGTGGACAGCCTTCCGGCGAGCAAGCGTCCTGGTCTCAATCGCGTCAACTGGAGCATGCATGAGAAGCCACCGCGCGTTCCGCCCGCTGCGCAGATCGCCGGCGCCGGCCTCACCGGAGTGCGCGTTTTGCCGGGCACTTACACCGTCCGGATGACGAAGAACGACAAGCCCTACGAAATGAAACTGACGCTCGTTCTCGACCAGCGCGATAAATTTAACCTGGCCGATCGCAAAGCGCAGTACGACGCGGCCGAGCGCGTGGTCGCGTTGTTTGGGGACGAGAGCGCGTTGATGGATCGCATTCTCGCGCTTCGCGCCAGTCTGGCGAAAAGCGAGCAAGCTCTCGCTTCTGACCAGGCGGCCCAGAAAGCGGTCGGGGATTTCGACGGAAAAGTGGACGCGGTCCGCAAGCAAATTGCGGCCACGACCGAGGGCGGCGCGATCACCGGCGAACAACGCCTGCGCGAGCACACCGACCAGCTCTACGGCGCGATCCTGAGCTACGAAGGCAGGCCGACCGATTATCAAATCGCGCGGATCGCTTCGCTCCGGCGCGAGTTGGATGACGTGGCAAACGGCTTTCAGCAATTGCTCACCAACGAGTTGCCGAAAATTAACGACGAGCTGAAGGCGAAAGGCCAGCCCGCAATCGAGCCGCCGCCGGCCAAAGTGGCGGTGAACGATCCCGACCCCCGCGGCGGTGGCGGATCGCTCACCAGTGCTGGTGACCCCGATTTGCCCGCGAGCGCCGCGTCGCTCCCGACAAACTTCCAGCTTCTTCGCTAGGCAAGATCACACTGACGAGGCCGGGGAGTCGGCCCGGCACCAGCCGGTCTCGAGAGATCAACTCCAACCGCGTGTCAGGTAATCGCCCAATGCCAGGGCGAACATGATCCCGAGCCAGAACAGACCTGCGCCCGCGAAGACCCAGAGAAGCGGTTTGCTGTAACGCAGATGCATGAAGAAAAGCACAATGAGTGCGCCTTTCGCCACCGAGATCAGCATGGCGACGGCGGTGTTGAAGGGACCGAGATTCAGGTAAGCCGCTCCAATCGTGAGAACGAGAAAACCGAGCAGAGCGAAACCGTTGAACAAATAAGTGCGTGTCCCGGGATGGTTCATGAGTGGCGATTTACGAGGTAGATGAGCGGGAAGAGAAAGACCCATACGATGTCGACGAAGTGCCAGTAGAGGCCTAACAAGTCGACCGGAGTATCGTGGTTTCGGAAGGATTCAAAAAACCAGGCACGCAGAGCGAAGAAGCCAAGCAATACCACGCCAATCGTGACGTGGAGAGCGTGCACTCCGGTCATCAGCCAGTAAATGTAGAAAAACATCTGAGCGTGCTGCGGATCGCTCGCGGCGATCTGGAAGCCGCGACCCGGGAAGAGATGCTCGGAAATCTCCCGCGCATATTCGAATCCCTTGATCACGAGAAAGAGCGTGCCTAACGACGCGGTAACGAGGAGAAGAAACGCGAGCAATCCGCGCCGGTTCGCCCGGGCGGCACGGACCGCGAAGACCATCACCGTGCTGCTGATCAAAAGCACTGCGGTGTTAATTGAGCCGAACCCGATCAGGGTGTGGCGGCTCGCTTCCGCGAAGGCTTGTGGATAAGAGATGCGGTAAACCGTGTAGCCGAGAAACATTCCTCCGAAAAAGAGAATCTCGGTCGCGATGAAGAGCCACATTCCGATGGTCGCGGCTTCGCGCTGTTGCGCGGCGTCGTCGAATTGATGCTCGAGCGGACGAGCGAGAGCAGGTTCAGGCATGGGTCGCCTCCATTTCTGCTTCCGCGGCGACCGCGTCGTAGCCGTAGGGCTCTTCGGTCACGATTGGGGTGACCTCGAAATTGTCCTTCGGCGGGGGCGAGGACGTGGTCCATTCGAGGCCGGTCGCCTGCCACGGATTGGGCCCGGCGATTTTTCCATAACGCCACGACCAAAGGAGATATGCGAGCGGCAGAAAGTAACCGAGCGCGAGAATGGAAGCACCGGCGGTTGAGAGAACGTTGAGCACCTGGAACTCCGGCGCGTAAACATGATAACGCCGTGGCATCCCGAGATAGCCCAGGATGAACTGCGGGAAAAAGGTCAGGTTAAACCCGGCGAAAATGGTCAACGCCGAAAATCTCGCCAACCGTTCAGGATACATTCGGCCACTGATTTTCGGCCACCAGAAATGGAGCGCGCCGAGATAGGCCATGACCATTCCGCCGACCATAATGTAATGAAAATGGGCGATGACGAAGTAGGTGTCGTGGACGTGCACATCAACCGCGAGTGAGGCGAGAAACAATCCCGTCAGCCCTCCGATGACAAAGAGTGCGATAAAGCCGAGCGCATAAAGCATCGGCGTTTGAAAGGTGATCGAGCCTTTGTAGAGCGTCGCCGTCCAGTTGAAGACTTTGATCGCGGAGGGAACGGAAACCATGAAACTGAGAACGGAGAAAACCATTCCCGCGTAAATCGACTGACTGCTGACAAACATGTGATGTCCCCAGACGAGAAACCCGAGCACGCCAATGGCCACGCTGGCGTAGGCGACAAAGTGGTAACCGAAGATTTTTCGACGTGCGAAACACGGGATGAGTTCGCTGACCACACCCATCCCCGGCAGGATCATGATGTAAACCGCCGGATGCGAGTAGAACCAGAAAAGGTGCTGAAAGAGAAGCGGATCGCCGCCTAACGCAGGATTAAAAATTCCCACGCCAAAAGCGCGCTCCAACGCCATGAGTGCGAGCGTAATTGCCAGGACAGGTGTCGCGAGGACAAGAATGATGCTGGTCGTGTAAAGCGACCAGACGAAGAGCGGCAAGCGCGACCAGGTCATGCCCGGCGCGCGCATTTTGTGGGTGGTGACGATGAAGTTGAGCCCGGTCGCGATCGAACCAAAGCCGGCGATGAAAATGCCTGTGGCCATCGCGATGACGTGCCCATTCGCGTATGTGCTGCTGTAGGGCGTGTAAAACGTCCACCCCGTATCGACGCCCCCGGTGATGATCGAGAAAACCGCAAACGCGCCGCCCGCCATGAAGAGATACCAGCTCGCGAGATTCAATTTCGGAAACGCCACGTCACGCGCGCCGATCATCATCGGCAGAAGAAAATTTCCGAGGACCGTCGGGATGGATGGAATGAGAAAAAACCAGACCATCACGACGCCGTGAATGGTGAAGAGCTTGTTATAGGTCGCGGAGGTTACGAGGTCGCCTTGCGGGGTGAGCAGCTCGAGCCGCATCATGGTTGCGGCTGCGCCGCCGATGAAAAAGAAAAACGTGATCGAGACCATGTAGAGCAACGCGATCCGCTTGTGGTCTGTCGTTAGAAGCCAGGAAGAGATCGTCGTCCGCTCGTTCAGATAGGTGCGCCCTGCGCGACTGACCGGCTGGGGTGGCGCCTGCGGTGTCGCCGTCATCATGGCGTCTCCTTTTCCCCTAACGACTTCAGATAGGCAAAAAGCGCGTTCAGCTCTTCCTCGCTGATCTGACCTTTGAAGGTCGGCATGATCGGCTCGTAACCGGCCGCGATTTGCTTGTTCGGCAGCAGGATCGAATCCCGCAAATACTGCTCATCGGCTGTCACGAATGTCCCGTCCGACAAAGGCACCCGTTTTCCGTAAATTCCCTCGAGAAGCGGCGCCCGAATCGCAGCGTTCGGAGCGTGGCAACCGCTGCATCCGCGAGCGCGAAAGACGCGTTCGCCGATCGCCACGAGCGAATCGGGGGCGGGCTCTTGCGCGAGCCACTTCGCGTGTTCGACCGGCTCCGTACACATAGACAGTGCCCACCATTTGGGAGTGATTCGTCCCGCAATATTGCGAGCAAAAAAGGTGATACTTCCCCGGGCGGGTGGGTGTGAACCACTCCGTCGTGTAACGGCCCGGCACGACATCCTGTTTGTTGCGAAAAGCGGGAATGAAAAAATCGTGAATCACATCCTGCGAAGTCATGATCAGCTTGACCGGCTGTCCGACGAGGAGATGGAGCTGATTTATTTCGCGGCGGCCGTCCGGGTGCTGGATTTTCCACATCCATTGTTTCCCCACGACGTAGATCTCGGTCGCGTTCGGCGGCGGGCGCGACATGCCGAAAAAGACTTCCGCCGCCCAAAAAAAGATCCCAAGAAAAATAAGCAGCGGGATCACTGTCCATGTGATTTCGATTGGCAGGGGCGATCTTTGCGAAAGCGTGCGATCGACTTTCGAGCCGCGTCGATAACGGACGCAGAAAAAAATAGCGACCAGGAAAATAAAAAAGGCCACCGCGCCGCAAAGCGCGAGAAGCGCGAAATAAATGTGATCGACCTGGGGCGCCAGGTTCGACGCTGACTCGGGAAAAATCGCTCGCAACAATCGTCGCATGTTAATGCACCTGACTCCTTTCGCGGCGCAGCATCACCCCGATGTAGAGCGCTAGAACGACAGCTGTCCCGATCCCGGCCGCCTGCATGACCCGCCCAATGAGTAGCCCGTACTTCCCTGTGTTCGGATTGTAATGAAAGCAAAGAAGAAAAATCTTGTCGGCGAGCGAGCCCACATGTTCCTGCGACGCTTCGATCAGGGCGAGGCGGACATCGCGCGCCGGATATTCGATCCCGGGAAAATAGCGCGCCACTTTCCCGCCCGGGGTCAGGATGATGATCGTGCTTGGATGCGCGAATTGCCGTGTCGTTTCATCATAGGCGAAGCGATAACCAACACTCTGCGCAAGGCGCGCGATCGCGTTTTTGTCGCCCGTGAGAAAATGCCAGCCATTGGCCGCACCCGCCCGCTCGTAGCGTTTGATGTAGATTTGCTTCTTGGCCGCGGCGAGCGCGGGACGTTCCCGCGGATCGAAACTGACGATGACAATTTCGTATTCCCTGCCCGCATCGAACTTTAAATCCTGGGCGGTTTGCAGCACGCCATTGAAGACCAGCGTGCACAGATTCGGGCATTCGTAGTAGGCGAGCGCGAGAATTACCGGCTTGCCGTGAAAGAAACTGCGCAGCGGCACGGCGTTGCCATGTTCATCCCGGAAGACGGTGTCGAGCGGGACTTGCGCGTCCAATTTCTGTTCGAGACCTGCGTGCGCGGCGATCTGCTCCTGTGAAGAATCACCCAGCGCGACGGCAAGCATCATCAAGGTGACGACGCATCCCAAGCATGTCATCCGGAGTAGAAGAGAGCGAAGCGAAATCGGATGGAAGGATTTCGCAAAACAGTGAGTGGCCTTCGCGCAACGGGGATCGTTCGTGAGATTCTTCGACTTCGCTCCGCTTCGGTAAGAATGACAAGCGAGAATCGGCCTCGAAATGATCTTCGCGCTCTTCATGGCTTCGTGGCGGCAGCCTTCCGTTCCTGCATTTGCGCCGGGGTTACACCGCTCGCGTCCTTTGTTCCCGGGCCGCGGGTCGGCAACCCGCGCTCAACGATCAAATCCATCGCGCGCGCAATTGGGATGCGAACGATCTCCGCCTTCTTGTCGATCCAGCCATAGCTATTTAACTTCGCTTCTTCCGCGGCCTGAAATTTCTCCAGATCGGCGGCGGAATCGGTCTGCAATCGCGGTCGCGGCGCGATCATATGCGGATGCAATTCGATCCGCGACGGTGCGTCCGGGGAGGGATGTAGCCGCTCGAACAATTGGTATAATCCCGCCACGGTCGGGTAGACGATCAGAGCCGAGGCAATCAGACCGATGGCAAACCAAACAACAACGGGCACACTGATATCGCGCGTTTCATGTCCAACCGTGGGTGCTGGTTCAGGCATCCTGTGTTTCCTCAAATAATTCCCGCGTCAGAAGCGGCTGCTGTCGCAAAAAATGAAAAAAGAGCGCGAACCAAAACCCGCCGAGCGCGAGGAAGAGCGAGCCGTCCAGCCAATGCACGCTAACCCCATCGGGATGAAAGCCAGGCGCAACGAGCCAGAAATTGTTCAGCACGTTCGCCAGCAAGATGAGCGCGCAGATCCCGGCGAGGCGCTCCTGTTTGCGCTTGGCTTCGCGCGACAGGAGAAGAAGGAACGGGAGAAAAAACTCAGCGACGAAGAGCGCAATCGCGAACCATTGCCAGCCGCCTCGACTCCGTTCCAGATACCACGAGATTTCCTTGGGCAGGTTGCCTGACCAGATAATGAGGAATTGGGAGAACGCGACGTAAGTCCAAAAGATGACGAAGGCGAGCAGGAGGCTGCCGAGGTCGGTGAAAACTTTGCCCGGAATCGTGCCGGCGACCGCCGGTTCGCTCGTCAGGCAGGCGAGCAGCGCAGTCAAGAGCGCGAGCGCGGCGAGAAATTGGCCCGCGACAAAAACGATCACGAAGATGGTCGAATACCATTGCGGATCGAGCGACATCACCCAGTCGGTCGAGGCGAAGTTCATGCTCAGGACGTAGGCGATGAGTCCGCCGGCGCTGAGCGCGCTGATTTTTGTTGGCACAATTTTCGCGTTCGTCTGGGCGAGCGACCAGCGACGCAAGAGAAGGGCGAGGGCGATCAGAATCGTGAAATAAACGATCGAGCGCGCGGTGAAGAACGGGATGTTGAGCCATTGCGCTTTGTGATGGTAACCACCCGAATCCCCGAGAAAGCCGCGCGCCCAGGGATAGATGTCGCGTAACCCGAAGAGGATCGGGAGAAAGAACAGCGCCATCATCAATCCCGTCGGGAGCGCAGCGAGCGCGAGATTACGCAGCGCGAGTCCCCACAAACCGCCGGTCAGGAATTGCATCATTAGGACAACGAGCGCGCCAAGGGAAAGACCGATCCAAAAGAGCCAGGCGAACAAATAGGAATGGAAAAATTGTTCGCGGTTAAGAAATAGACCGAGAACTGACAACGCAGCGGCGACAAGGCCCAAAATGAAGGCGCGCCTTTGCCAGTGGGCGAAGGATGCATTCATGGCTGGGCCGTCTCCAGTTGTTGCCGATCGGCATCGGCGCGAGTCGCGTCCTGGCTTAGCTGCAACGCTCGAATGTAGGCCGCGATCGCCCAGCGATCTTCCGGTGCAACCCGCGATGCGTAGGAATACATCACTCCATAACCATTCGTGATCACATCGAAGAAATGGCCGACGGGCGCGTCGCGCAGTCGTTTCTCATGGAACGACGGCGGCGCCGGAAAGCCGCGCTGCACGATCATGCCGTTGCCCTCGCCCGTCCGACCGTGACAGACCGCGCAGTAAATTTCGAAGCGCTCACGCCCCCGTTCCAACATTCGGCGGGTAACGGCGTGAGGAAAAGTTGCGGCGAGCTGGTCGCCAATTTTCCCAGTGTAGAACTGCTCATCCTCGCGCAATCGTCCACGGGCGATGGTATGCGGCGGGGGGACACGCGAACCCGCGTCGTTAGCGAAAAAATCATCTTCTGCGAGTGGCTTGAGATGTTGCTGGTCGACCATTCCGCGGCGACATCCGGCCGCACAAAAGCCAGCCAGAAGCAGCGCAATCACTGTTCTCACTCCTTCACCTCCGTCACTTTTTCCGGGCCCAGCGAGAGGAGGAATTTGCGCACGTCGTTCGCTTTGAAAATCGGATCGGCCGCCTCGATGCAAAGGAAGAAGCGTGTCTGACTGGCCTCCTTGAACTCGGGCACGTTGAAGACCGGATGATACGGTTTTGGCAATCCGTTGAGCGCGAGCATTCCGATCAAGCCGGCGAGAGAAGCGAAGAGCACTGTGAGCTCGAAAGTGATCGGGACGAAGGCCGGCCAACTGTGCAACGGCCGGCCGCCCACATTCAGCGGGTAATCGATCACCGCGGAATACCACTCCATTCCGTAGGCGGTCAGCGCGCCGCAAATTCCGCCGAGCAAGACAATCAGCGGCACCCGTGTCTTATGGAAACCAATCGCGTCAGCCACGCCCTCAACGTCGTAAGGACTGTAGGCGTCCATTTTGCGATAGCCCGCCTTGTAGGCTGCGTGCGCGGCGCCGAGGAGTTGCTTCGGTTCGCGGAATTCCGCCATGATTCCGTAAAGATTTTCCTTCATCGGCGCGGCTCCGATTTTTTATGCACCAGGTCGCGCATCTCACTGATCGAGATGGCCGGGAGCACTCGCAGGAAAAGAAAGAAAAGAGTCGAGAAGAGTCCGAAGGAGCCTAACAACGTCATCCAATCCCAGCGTGTTCCGTGAAAAATTGCCCAGGACGACGGAAGGAAATCGCGATGCAGGCTGGTGATGACGATGACGTAGCGCTCCGTCCACATCCCCACATTGACGAGGAGCGAGACGACGAAGAGCGCGCCAACGCTCGTCCGAATGCGTTTAAACCAGAGCGTTTGCGGGACAAGGATGTTACAGAAAATGAGCAGCCAATAGGCCGGGGCGTAGGGGCCGAACATCCGGTTCAGCGTCATGTAGATGTCAAATTTGTCGTCGCTGTACCACGACATGAATGACTCGGTGATATAGCCGTGCGCCACCAACAGTCCCGTCGCGAGCATGATCTTGGCGGAGTTTTCGAGATGCCGGAGCGTGATAAAATCTTCCAAACCGTAAAATTTCCGAATCGGGATAGCCAAAGTCAGAACCATGGCGAAGCCGGAGAAAATCGCGCCGGCCACGAAGTAGGGCGGGAAGATGGTCGAATGCCAGCCGGGCACGATGGCAATGGCGAAGTCGAGTGAGACGACGCTGTGGACCGAGAGCACGAGCGGAGTGGCGAGTCCGGCAAGGAGCAGATACAAGACGTGAAATCGCTTCCAATGCCGGGCCGAGCCGCGCCAGCCTAACGATAGGATGCCGTAGATGACGGCCACCGGTTTGCGAACCGCGCGATCGCGCATCGTCGCCAGATCCGGGACGAGCCCGATGTACCAAAAAATAAGCGAGACCGCGAGATAGGTGCTGACCGCAAAGACGTCCCAGACGAGCGCGCTGCGCCATTGCGGCCACATACCCATCGTGTCGGGATAGGGCAGGAGCCAGTAGAAAACCCAAGGCCGGCCCAGATGGAGTAACGGAAATAATCCGGCGCAGGCCACCGCGAAAAGCGTCATGGCTTCCGCGAAGCGATTGATCGAGGTCCGCCAATCCTGATGGAGGAGAAGAAGGATCGCGGAAATGAAAGTGCCCGCGTGACCGATCCCGATCCACCAGACGAAGTTGGTGATCGCAAAGCCCCAGGCGACCGGAATGTTCACTCCCCAAATGCCGACGCCTTTCATCAGGAGCCAGGCGATCGCGAAGTTGAAAAGCATGAGGAGCGCGAAGGCGAGCGCGAATCCGCCGATCCAGCCACGATGCAACGGTCGCTGCAGGACGACGTCACTGATTTTCTTTGTGACGGAGGCGTTATCGTAACCCCGTGCGACGACCGGCTCCTCGATTTGCACGTTCATGCCCGCTCCATCTCCGGGTTTGGATTGCGCAGCCGCGCGAGATAGGTCGTGCGCGGGCGCGTGTTGAGTTCTCCGAGTAAAGCGTAGTTCAGGGGTGAGACGCGCAGCTTCGCGACCCGACTCCTGGTATCATTGAGGTCGCCAAATATGATCGCGTCGGCCGGGCACGCTTGCGCGCAAGCGGGCGTAATCTCGCCATCGCGAATTCCACGATTCGCTTTCTGCGCGTCGATTTTCACCGCGTTGATGCGCTGAATGCAGTAAGTGCATTTCTCCATTACCCCGCGACTGCGCACGCTGACGTTTGGGTTGCGCATCAGCTTGCGCGTGGCTGGCTGTTCGAACTGGTTGGCGTCGTATTCGAGGAAATTGAAGCGCCGCACTTTGTAGGGGCAATTGTTCGAGCAATAGCGCGTGCCAACACAGCGATTGTAGACCATCTGGTTGATGCCTTCACTGCTGTGCACGGTGGCTGCGACCGGGCAGACCAGCTCGCAGGGGGCGTTCTCGCACTGCATGCAAGGCACCGGCTGATGCAGCGTGCGCGGATTCGCCTCATCGCCTTCAAGATAACGATCGACTCGGATCCAATGCATCTCGCGGTTCATCGCCACCTGTTCCTTGCCGACAACCGGGATGTTGTTTTCCGCCTGGCAGGCAATCGTGCAAACACCGCAGCCGATGCAGGTATTGAGATCGATTACCATTCCCCAGGCGTGACCGATGGAGGCCACGGCTGGGTAAAGCGTTTCGTTTTCGCGCGGTGGCGGCTCGCCGGATTGTACGGGCGCCGTTGGCTCCTTCTGGAATTCCGCCAATGTGCCGACCCGGACAAGCTCGCGCCCTTCCATCTCCCAATGATGCTGCGTCGTGATGAGATCGTGATGTTCGCCAGTTTTTTCGAGTTCCAATCCGGCGCCCCCCCACATTGCATCCGAGGTGCGCAACGAATTCGCATTAAAACCGACCCCGCTTCCGACGCTTCCCGCTCGCTCCCGGCCGTAACCGAGATGCACCGTCACGCAATCGTTCGCCTGTCCCGGCAAGATCCAGATCGGCGCATGTTGAGAGCGACCGTGAAATTTCAAATTCACCACGTCGCCGTTTTCCAATTTCAGATGCTTGGCGGTCGCGGGACTGACGAGGGCGGCGTTGTCCCAGACGATTTTCGTAATCGGGTCGGGCAATTCCTGGAGCCAGGCGTTATGCGCGAACTGGCCGTCGTACACTCGCGCGCTTGGGCGCAACAGGAGTTGGAGCCCGGTCGAGCGCTCGTTAGGTGAAGCGTTTTCCGCGACCGAAGCGAGGGCCGAGGGAGGCGACACCGCAATCACGCCGTCATGCAGTGCCCGGCGCCAGAATTGTTCGAACTCCGGACCGGCGTGTTCTTTTTGCCAAAAAGCGCGCACGATTTCGTAGCTGCTTGCGGGCGCTTCCTCGAGCAGAGCAGAGAGTAATTCGTGCCGCGATCTCCCGGCGAAGAGCGGCTCAATCATGGGTTGCACGATGGTCGCAGTGCCCTCGAAAGCGCGCGCGTCGCTCCAGCTTTCGAGGGCGTGCGCCTTGGGAATGTGCCATCGACAAAGCGCGGTGGTCTCGTTTTGATAGAGACCGAAATGGACCGCCGACGCGATCTTCGGAAGCAATCGCGCAAATTCGAAATCGGCCGGCGCATCGTAAACCGGATTGCCGCCGATGATCAGCAGGGTGTCGACCGCGCCCGCGTTTGTGTCTGACACGAGCTCGCGCAAATCGCGTGCGGGTGGGGACGGTTCGGCGGAATATTCGACCGTGACGCCGCTGTTGCCGAGCTGCTCATTCAATGCGCGCGCCGCGGCGTGGACTGCGGACGATTGAGATTCGCCGGCGATGACGAGGCTTCGTCCCGAAGCGCGTCGCAGATCAGCGGCAATCGCGGCAACGAGATTAGATCCGGAACCGGCAACAAGCTGTTGCGCGAATGCCTCAATCTCATTCGGGCGCATCACGATGCGGTGATCCGCCATCGTCCCGGTCAATGTCGGGGTCGGTTCGATTACATAGAGCCGATTCATTTTTCCACTCGGTCGCCGGCCGGAAGCGAATTCTCGCGCCTGGACCAAAGCCGCCGGCCCATTCGTCAGAAAATCGGCGTCGAGCTACACGATCACTTCCGCGCGGTCGAGGTGATAACGCACAGCGGACGCGGCGACGCGGCTCGTATTCATGCCATTTCGCGGCGGGATATTTCGCGAGCAGACGCTGGATTTGGTCGAGAAAAGTTGGCGATGTTTCGTGCCGCGTGAGCAAGCGCAAACCAGCGCCACCTGTGCGTTTCCACTTGCTCGCCGCAGCCGCCAACTCACCGAGGAATACCTCCCAGGTGCTCACTTGACCCTGATGCATGACCGCCTGCGAACGCTCAGGATTGTAGAGTTCGAGCAACTCCGCCTGCATGAAAACGTCAGTCGCTCCGAGGCTGGCGGGATGTTCTGCATTGCCTTCGATTTTCGTGGGGCGGCCTTCGTGCGTTTCCACAAGCACGCCGCGCGCGTAGCCCCCGAGCGTGAGTGCGCTGGCGTAGTAGAGCGGTTGGCCGGGAATCAATTCTTCCGGCTGACGCACATAGGGCACGATGCGTTCGCGCGGTTGTCGGGTACAGCCGGCCGCACCGGCGAGCGCAATCGACGCGCTCATCAGTTTGAGAAAATTTCTTCGACTCAGTTCGTTAGGCCAATCGGCCGCGCCCGAAATGAATTCATCGAAATGTCTTAGCGATGACATGTGTAGCAGTCGGTCAGGCCGGCGGGATGCACGTTGTTTTTAAGCAGGAGTTGCCGGCCAAACGCGAGCTGGTTTGGCGGCGCCTTATATTTCATGTCCACGACCTCGGAAGGCGGACGCAGATATTTTTGCGGTGCGCGATGGCAGTCGAGACACCAGCGCATGTAAAGGGCCTGCGTCTTCCAAGTGATCGGCATCTCATTCACCTGTCCGTGGCAGGAAGCGCAGCCGACACCTTTGCGCACGTGAATGCTGTGATCGAAGTAAACGTAATCCGGCAAATCATGGACGCGGGTCCACTTGAGCGGGCGTCCCGTAGCCCAGCTATCGCGCACTGGCTGGAGGACAGGCGCATCTTTCCAAACCTGGGAATGACACGTCATGCAGGTCTCAGTCGGCGGCACCCCGGCGAAAGAGGACTGCTCGACGCCGGTATGGCAATAACGGCAATCAATCCCGAGCCCGCCGACGTGATGCTGATGACTAAACGGAACCGGCTGCGGGAGCGGATTATCAACCCCGGTCAAAAAGTCCGAGCGCGCGTAAGCGAAGAGAGCCGCGGCCGTGCCGAGGACAAGCAACGGCACGCCGATGAGGCTCGCCTTTGCGATCGAATTTGCTCGTCTCTCAAAAAGCTGTCCCATCCAATCATAATCGGATTCGCGCGCGGTCATGTTCTTCCGCTTCTATTCGCGAGCGATCGGGATCGAGAATGATCCTCGCGTCCACTCGAATCGAGCAGGAAACGAATGCTCCGGCCCAAGACATCGTGGGCATGGGAAATTTTCCTAAGCGCGACTAAGTCGCTTCCTTACTGGACTGGTTAGATAGCGCGTGGCGGACGTGGCGGGTAGAGAAACTGTTACAGACGTTGCATCAAGAAGGGATCGGCAACGGAGGCCGCATGAACATAGGAAGAAAGCATTGGGCTATCGCAGAGGGCTGGATTCCGGCGTCGAGCCATGGACCGGAGCCGGACATGTTGAGTCACGAGACAGCGTGTTTGCTGAATGCCATCGGATGCGGACGCGCACGTCGAGATCACCATTTTTTACACCGATCGCGATCCAGTCGGGCCTTACAAAATCACGGTGCCAGCGCGGCGCACCAAGCACGTGCGTTTCAATGATTTGAAAGACCCGGAGCCGATTCCGAAGGCGACCAATTACGCCAGCACGATCGTTTCAGATGTGCCGATCGTCGTACAGCACACCCGGCTGGATTCACGGCAGGCGGAGAACGCCTTGATCACGACGATCGCGTTCGCGGGGGACGAATAAATTATGGCTGAACTGGTAAGTGATTTTCTCATCAAAAGAATCACCGAGTGGGGTCTGAAACGCATCTACGGTTTTCCCGGCGACGGCATCAACGGCATCATCGGCGCAATCGATCGCGCAGGCAGACGCAGTCGATTACGTGCAGGTCCGGCACGAAGAGATGGCGGCTTTCATGGCCTGCGCGCATGCCAAATTCACCGGAGAAGTCGGCATTTGCCTCGCCACGTCCGGCCCGGGCGCGATCCACCTGCTGAACGGACTGTATGACGCGAAGATGGACCACCAGCCGGTGGTCGCGATCGTCGGACAGCAGGCGCGGGCTGCGCTGGGCGGCGATTACCAGCAGGAAGTCGATCTCATTTCGCTCTTCAAGGATGTCGCACACCAGTATGTCCACATGGCGTCGAGTCCGGCGCAGGTCCGGCATCTGGTCGATCGCGCCATCCGCATCGCGATCGCGGAACGGACCGTTACCTGCATCATCTTTCCGAACGATTTGCAGGAGATGGAAGCGATGGAAAAACCGCCGCGCCGCCACGGCACGGTTCATTCCGGGCTCGGTTATTCGCCGCCGCGCATCATTCCGCGGGATGCAGATTTGCGGCGCGCCGCGGAGGTTCTCAATGCCGGGAACAAAGTCGCCATGCTGGTCGGCGCGGGCGCGTTGCAAGCCACCGACGAAGTCGTGCAGGTCGCGGATCTGCTTGGCGCGGGCGTGGCCAAGGCGTTGCTCGGCAAGGCGGCTCTCCCGGATGACCTGCCCTTATTGCACCGGACCCATCGGTTTGCTCGGGAGCAAGCCGAGTTGGGACATGATGACGGGATGCGACACCCTTCTCATGGTCGGCTCGCAGTTTTCCTTACTCGGAATTTTTGCCGAAGGAGGGCCAGGCGCGCGGAGTCCAAATCGAGATCGACCCGAAGATGGTCAGCATCCGCTATCCGATGGAGGTGAACCTGATCGGCGACAGCGCAGAAACCCTGCGCGCTCTGATTCCTCTGCTCGAGCGCAAAGACGACCGCTCCTGGCGGCAAAGCCTGGAAAAAGAGATCGAAGATTGGTGGAAGGTGCTTGGAGGCGCGAGCCATGAACAGCGCCAACCCGATCAACCCGGAACGCGTCTTCTGGGAGCTCTCGCCACGGCTGCCGGATAATTGCATTCTCGCTGCCGACTCGGGTTCCTCGGCGAACTGGTTCGCGCGCGATCTGAAAGTCCGCCGCGGCATGATGGCCTCACTTTCCGGCAATCTCGCGACGATGGGTCCGGGCGTGCCCTACGCGGTCGCGGCGAAATTCGCCTGGCCCGATCGGCCCGTGATCGCGCTGGTGGGCGACGGCGCCATGTTGATGAACGGAATCAACTGCCTGATCACGATCGCCAACTACTGGAAGGAATGGAGCGATCCGCGACTCATCGTCATGGTGCTGGCGAATCGCGATCTCAACCAGGTGACCTGGGAGCAACGAATCATGGCGGGTGATCCGAAGTATGAGGCCTCGCAGACGGTGCCAGATTTCGCCTTTGCCAATTACGCGGAGTTGCTCGGTTTGCGTGGAATTCGGGTCGACAAGCCGGAAGAGATTGGACCGGCCTGGGACCGGGCACTGGCCGCGGATCGACCGGTCGTTTTCGAGGCGATGACGGATCCTGAAGTGCCGACTTTGCCGCCGCACATCACATTCAAGGAGGCGAAGAATTTTGTGGAATCGATGGTCAAAGGCGACCCGAATGCGCCGGGCATGATCCGCGGTGCGTTCAAAGACGCGATCGAGAGTTTCGTTCCGCACCGGGACTGAAGTGGTGAGGAAGGGACGCGCCGTGCGGGAAACCTGGAAGAGGTCCGCATCGAACAGATGACGGTGTCCGCTTTCCAGATCCCGACCGACGAACCAGAGTCGGATGGGACCTACCAATGGGAGAGCACCACGGTCGTGATCGTGGAGGCGGAGGCCGGGGACAAGCGTTCGTTAGGCTACAGTTACGCGGACGAGGCAACTGCGAAATTAATCGACTCGACCTTGAGGAAGGTCGTCGTCGGTCGGGACGCGTTCTCGGTCAATGGTGCTTTCGCCGCCATGCTGGAGTCGATCCGCAACCTTGGGCGTCCTGGGATTGTGTCGATGGCCATTTCTGCCGTCGACATATCACTCTGGGATCTGAAGGCGAAACTGCTCGACTTGCCATTGGCCACCCTTTTCGGTCGAGTGCGGGAGGCGGCTGCCGATCTATGGCAGCGGCGGCTTCACTTCCTACACGAACGATAAACTAGAGGAGCAACTCGGCGGCTGGGTAGAACAGGGAATTCCGCGGGTCAAAATGAAGGTCGGTCGCGATCCGCAAGCTGATCCAGAGCGAGTAGCGGCGGCGCGCCAGGCAATCGGTGACGAAACCGAATTGTTCGTCGATGCCAATGGCGCCTATAGCCGCAAGCAGGCGTTGGAGTTGGCCTACGTTTTTTCCGAATTTGATGTTTCCTGGTTCGAGGAACCGGTCTCGTCCGATGATTTATGCGGGCTTCGCCTCCTGCGCGATGATGGACCGCCCGGAATGGATATTGCGGCGGGTGAGTATGGCTACGAGACAGGTTATTTCGAGCGCATGCTGGCGGCGGGTGCAGTCGATGTTTTGCAGGCGGACGTAACCCGCTGTGGCGGATACACGGGATTCTTCCAGGCGGCGGCCCTTTGCGAGGCGCATCATCTGCCGCTCTCGGCGCACTGCGCCCCGGCGCTGCATGTGGCGGCGAGTTGCGCCGTGCGGTCATTCCGACACGCGGAATATTTTCACGATCACGTCCGGATCGAAAACATGCTTTTTGAGGGGGCGCCCAAGCCTGTCGCTGGCGCGCTCCGACCTGATCTCTCGTCGCCGGGACTCGGGCTCGAGTTCAAAAGAGCGGACGTCGAGCAATTTGAGATTTCATGAAAAGAAAATAGCGGAGATGTCTGGCTGGCTGACAACTTTATCCACCGTCGCGCTCATGGTGGCGGCAATCTGTGCGATCTGGATCACGCTCGACCTTCTGGCTGGCCAGAAACAGCAGATGTGGATCATGAATCTGGTCTGGCCGATCACTGGGTTGTACGCGGGGCCGATTGCGCTCTTTGCCTACTACAAGGTGGGCCGGCTCTCGACCCGACGGGCGGTGGAGGCCGCGAAAGCACGAGGCGAAGAACCACCGGGGAAAAGAAAGCCGTTCTGGCAAAAGGTGGCGCTGGGAGCGAGCCACTGCGGCGGCGGTTGCACTCTGGCTGACATCGTGGGCGAATGGACGCTCCTCGCCTTTCCACTCACGCTTTTTGGAATGAAAATGTTTGGCGCCTGGGTGGTGGATTATTTTCTCGCCCTGCTTTTCGGCATCTTCTTCCAATATTTCACGATCGCGCCGATGCGCGATCTCTCGTTAGGCGAAGGATTGGCCGCTGCGAGCAAGGCGGACGTGCTGTCGCTCACTGCCTGGCAGGTAGGCATGTACGGGTGGATGGCGATCGCTACTTTTCTGATTTTTGGCCATGAGCTTGAGAAAACGAGCCCGGTCTTCTGGTTTATGATGCAGATCGCGATGCTGGCCGGTTTCCTCACCAGTTATCCGGTCAACTGGTGGCTGATTCGTTCCGGAATAAAGGAGGCCATGTGAATCTGCCGCAAGAGTTCCCAAGGGCCGCGCGTAACCGGGAAATTTCGCTGCCCGATGAACTTAGAAAAAATATCAGGGGCGAAGTCCGCTTCAGCGACGGTGACCGGGCGCTTTATGCGACCGATGGCTCGAACTATCGTCAGGTGCCGATTGGCGTGGTTATTCCGCGCGATGTCGAGGACGTCACTCAAACCATCCGTCTCGCGAAACGCATGGCGCGCCCCTTCTTTCGCGCGGGGGCGGGAACGAGTCTGGCCGGGCAATGCTGCAACGTTGCGGTGGTGATGGACTTGTCGAAATACTTCAATCAGATCGTGGCGATTGATCCGCCGCAACGGCTGGCGACCGTGCAGCCGGGCATTGTGCTGGATCGGGTGCGGGAGGCGGCGGAGAAACATGGCCTCACTTTCGGGCCGGATCCCGCCACGCATAGTCATTGCGCCATCGGTGGCATGATCGGCAACAACTCGTGCGGCGTTCACTCGGTCATGGCGCAATTCGCCGGAACGGGCGCGCGCACGTCCGACAATCTGCATGAACTGGAAATTTTAACTTACGACGGCCTGAATTGCGCGTGGGCCAGACGAGTGAAGACGGAACTGGAAAGCATCCTCAGTCACGGCGGGCCGCGCAGGCGAAATTTACCGGAAGCTGAAAGCGTTGCGCGACAAATACGCGCCGCTCATTCGGGAACGGTTTCCGAAGATTCCCCGGCGCGTTTCCGGTTACAACCTGGACGACCTTCTGCCGGAAAAAGGATTTCACGTCGCCCGGGCGCTGGCCGGCAGCGAAGGAACGTGTGTGACGATGCTGGAGGCGACGTTGCAGTTGATTCCGAATCCGAAGGCGCGTTCGCTCCTCGTGCTTGGTTATGCCGATGTTTTCCAAGCGGGCGATCATTGCCCCGTGATCATGAAGCACCGGCCGATCGGACTGGAGGGTCTGGACGACGAACTGGTCGGCTTCATGAAGAAGCATCATCTGCATCCCGACGACTTGAAGTTGTTGCCCGAAGGCAAAGGCTGGCTGCTGGTGGAGTTTGGCGGCGAGAGCAAAGAGGAATCCGATGCGAAGGCCCGCGAAGCTCATGGCGGTCCTGAGGAAAGACAAATCATCCGCCGACGATGCAGCTCTACGATGATCCGCAGGAAGAGCAGAAACTTTGGGAAGTGCGCGAGAGTGGGTTGGGCGCGACGGCGTTTGTGCCTGGACAGCGCGATAACTGGCCCGGCTGGGAAGATTCCGCCGTGCCGCCGGAGCGCATTGGCGATTATCTCCGCGATCTAAAGAAGCTGTTCGCGCGGCACGATTATGATGCGTCGGTTTACGGACACTTCGGACAAGGGCTGGTGCATTGCCGGATTCCCTTCGATCTCGTGACGCATACTGGCATTGAGAAATACCGCGACTTTCTCGACGATGCCGCCGATTTGGTGGTGAGCTACGGCGGCTCGCTTTCCGGCGAACACGGCGATGGGCAGGCGCGAGCGGCGCTCCTTCCAAAAATGTACGGCGAAGAATTGGTCCAAGCCTTTCGCGAATTCAAAGCCATCTGGGACCCGCACGGGAAAATGAACCCCGGCAAAGTCGTGGACCCCAATCCGCCCACCGCGAACTCCGTCTCGGCGAGGATTACAATCCGCGCGAGCCGGAAACCTATTTCCAGTTTCCCGACGACCAGGGCAGCTTTGCGCGCGCGACGTTACGTTGCGTGGGTGTCGGCAAATGCCGGCGCGATTCCGGCGGCACGATGTGTCCCAGCTACATGGTGACGCGGGAAGAGAAGGACGCGACGCGCGGTCGGGCGCATTTGCTCTTTGAAATGTTGCGCGGCGAAATCATCGGGAAGAACGGCTGGCGCGATGAAGCGGTGAAGGACGCGCTCGATCTCTGCCTCGCCTGCAAAGGCTGCAAGGGTGATTGCCCGGTGAACGTGGACATGGCCACCTACAAAGCGGAATTTTTGGCGCATTATTATCAAGGGCGGCTGCGTCCGATTCACGCTTATGCGTTTGGCTGGATTCATGTCGGCGCGCGTCTGGCGTCGGGTCTGCCGCGCGTCGCGAATTTTTTCACCCAGACTCCCGGTCTTCAGTGACGTTTTCAAACGCGTCATCGGGATCGCACCGCAACGCCGGATTCCTCCGTTCGCGGAACACACGTTTAAGGATTGGTTCCGTCAGCGCGCTCCGCAAAACCAAGGCCGGCCTCCGGTCATTCTCTGGCCGGACACTTTCAACAATTATTTTCATCCGCGCTACCGCGCAGGCCGCGACCGAGGTGCTGGAAGCGGCGGGCTTCCGAGTGCTCGTGCCGATGAAGGGTCTCTGCTGCGGCCGCCCGCTCTACGATTTTGGAATGCTCGAGACGGCGCGGCGCTGGTTGCAACAAATCCTGGTCGCGTTGCGCGAAGAAATCCGCGCGGACATTCCTTTGGTCGGTCTGGAACCGAGCTGTCTCGCCACGTTTCGCGACGAGCTGGCGAATCTCTTCCCGCACGACCAGGACGCGCAGCGGCTTTGCAAAAATTCATTCCTGCTCAGTGAGTTCCTCGAGAAGCGCGCCAAAGATTTCGCATCCCCAAACTGCATCGCCCAGGCGCTCGTGCATGGTCACTGTCATCACAAGTCGCTCATGAAAATGCGCGACGAAACCAGCGTGCTGAACAAGCTGGGTCTGGATTACGAAATGCCCGACACCGGCTGCTGCGGCATGGCGGGCGCGTTTGGTTTCGAGAAGGAGCATTACGACATTTCGGTCAAATGCGGCGAACGCGTGCTTCTCCCAGCTGTGCGGAAAGCAACGAAGGACACAATCCTTATCGCCGACGGCTTCAGTTGCCGGGAACAAATCCGGCAAACGACCGACCGCGTGCCATTGCATTTGTCGCAAGTTCTTCAGATGGCCTTGCGCGAAGGCGACCGCGGCGTGCGCGGCGACTATCCGGAGTCGAATTACATCACGCCAACGCGCCCACGCCCTTCGCTCTTGGCAAGCCTGGCGGCGTTATCCGGCGCGGCAGTCATTGGAGGTCTTCTCCTTTACGCGGCGCAAGGGAGAAGGCGAAACAGAAGGTAACCGAAGCGCGAAGGAGAGAGGCGTGCAACGCCGGTTGTCAAAAGGCTGAAACAGACCCCGGAGCGCTCCGGCTTAGTCGCGCTCGTTCCACCACCAGGCCCAGGCTGCGCAAAGTAACCCCAGCGCGGCAAGCGCCATCTGGCCACGGTATTTGTTCACCCGAAATTGCAGGCTGCAATCCTTTGCCCGTCCGTCAAAATTTCCGTGGGCGCCATGATCGCGCTCATCATCCACCGGTCGCCAGAGATTGTCGCGACGGTTGGCCGAAACCGGTTCCTCTGTCTGCTGCCCATCATATCCGGTCGCGCCGAGATAATGATCCAGCAGTGCCGGGGCAATTTTGTTCCCAACGATTGCCTTGACCGTGGGAAATCCAACATAGATTTCACGACGATTGCTGCGCGCCGCGAAAAGGATTGCGTCAGCCGCAATCTCCGGCTGGAAGATGGGAGGCACGGGCTGTGGTTTGCGCGGCAGCCGGCTCTTCACCCAGCCAAACTGCGGCGTATTGAGGGCTGGCATCTGCACCATGACAACCCGGACCCTGCTTTTGTCGTGCAAAAGCTCGCAACGAAGAGAATCGCAGAAGCCCTGAATGGCGTGCTTCGCGGCACAATAGGCTGCTTGTAACGGAATCCCCCGATAAGCGAGCGCGGATCCCACCTGCACGATGACGCCCCGGTCCCGCGGCAACATTCGTTTCAGCGCAGCGAGCGAGCCGTAAACAAATCCGAGATATGTTACTTCGGTAACGCGTTTGAACTCGTCCGCGGTCATTTCCTTGATCGGTGAAAAGACCGAGCACATGGCGTCGTTTACCCAGACGTCGATCGGGCCAAACTCTCTTTCCACCGCGTCCGCGGCGGTTTCGACCGCCTCGGCGTCTGAAACGTCGGTTGGTAGGACGAGAGCTTTCCCACCCAGTCGTTCGACGTCGCGCCTGGCGCCTTCCAACCCCGCTTGTCCCCTGGCCAGAAGACCGATATGAGCACCCTTTCGCGCGAAAGCTTGCGCCGTTGCGCGCCCCACGCCGGCAGATGCGCCGGTAATGACAACAATTTCCCTGCGTTCTCCTTCTCTCATGAATCACTCCTCTGACGGCAAATGTGGCAAAGAGTTCGCCCGTTGCCTGAAAGGCTCTTCCATTCGACCAAGCCGAGAGTGCGCCGCATCATGATCTCCACAATAAAATCGCAGCGCCCGGACAATTAGACGCAAGCAAATCGGAGATCGTAAAATCAATCGCGAACCGTCTTCATTCCATGCCGGATGATTCGGTCGATCAATTCCGGATAGGGCAGGCCCGCCTTGCCCGCGGAAAGAGCGAAGTCCTCGTCTTCCGCCAGAATCGGATTTGGATTCGCCTCGATGAAGAAAATCTCGTTGGCGGCCGTCAGCCGCAGATCCATCCGCGCATATCCGTCAATCGTCAGCAGACGATAGATGCGTTTGCACATTTGCTCGATCTGCGTGACGAGGGCGGGAGCGAGATCCTCGGCGAACTTGTTCTGCAAACCCCAGCGTTTGCGATATTCCTCGTCCCACTTCGCACGATAGGTCGCTATCTTCGGTTCATCAGGCGGGACCTCGCGGAAGATCAACTCGCGGATCGGAAAAACCGTCAGTCGCAAATTGCCCATCAGGCTGACGTAGAGTTCACGGCCCTCGATGTATTCCTCGGCGATCACGTCGCCATCGTGTTTCTCGTGAATAAAAGCAACGCGCTCCCGGAACTGCTCGTCGGTCGCGACGAAGGACGCCTGCGCGATGCCGTAGGACGCCTCTTCTTTCACCGGCTTGACGAGGAGCGGGAACTTGAGCTGCCGGGGACGCGCGATGCGCTGGCCGCGCGGGATGACGACGAAGTTCGGCACGTGGATGCGATGATAGCTCAGAATTTTCTTGGAGATTCCTTTGTGCTTGCAAAGGACGAGACCAGTCGCCCCGCAGCCGGTAAAAGGCACCTCCTGCATTTCGAGAAACGACACAATGTTCTGGTCGAACCCGCGATTGTTCTTGAACTGGTCGGCGAGGTTGAAAATGACGTCGGGCGCGAAGGTCTCGAGTTTTTGTCGCAGGAGATCAAGATTGTCGAAGATAGCGAGATGCTCCGTCATATAGCCCAGCGCGCCGAGAGCAGTCAGGAGGTTTTTTTCAGTTTTCCAGTCCTCCGTTTTCATCTCCGCGCTTAAGTCCTGGTCGATCGTTGTGGGACGGACGGCGTCGAAAAGTGCGAGGACCTTGAATTTTCCTTTCACGTTACTTGGTGCGCTTGAACTTGCCGGTGAAGAGATAATTCATGACCAGCGTCGTGATGAAAGAAGTGACGCGAAAATCCTGCGTTGGATCGTCGTTCAGGACGTGGAGTTCGAGCTGATCACAACGGTCGATGAGCCGCGTGAGAAGTTTGTTTACCCGGAATTTTCTTTCGTTCGTCCATTGGCAGACCGAGTTCAAGAGCCGCCGCCGCCGCCGCCGCAGATACGCGCTGGCCGTGATTCGCCCCGGGCCGGCGGTCGCGGCGAAGAGTTGCCGCAAGTCGGCTATCATAGAAATCCGGATAAGTATCTTCGTAGAGCTTCCGTTTGCGTGCGTAATAGGTCTTAAGCTTGAGGTTCAGGCAATCGTGATCGGCGACGCGATAGTCCGGCAGATGCTGCGGTAGCGGCGGCTTGCCCGCGAGCGAGCGCATTAATTCATCGACGTATTCGAGCTTTTGCAACGCCTTCCAGCCGGCGTAACGCTTGCGCCAGTCCAGCCCTGGCGTGAGCCAGACCGCGAAGGTTTCGGCGAAATCTTCATCGGGATGGCTTTGCGCGTACCAGTCGTCGAGATGCAGGACGTAGCTGCGGCTGAACGGACGCGGTTGATAGAAATCCGGTGTCTCCTGACGCGAGGTGCGCCCGAAGGTCTGCTGCCATTTTTTCTTGCGCGGAAGCTGGTAGACATAGCTGTAGGCATGGGCGGCTTCGTGCCGAATGAGTTTCATGAACCACTCGGGCGTTCCGCCCTCGACCTCGAGCATCATCGTCCGTTCCAGTGCGCGCAGCCGGTCGTGGACAAGAAAAAACGGCAGGAAAATCGCCGGGATCCCAACCGGCACGAACCATTCATCGCCGATGTGACAGGGCGGGCGAAAGATCAGACCATACGCGGCCAACTCGTCATAAAGCTGCCGGATGAGCGGTGCGAGGGTCGTGCCCTCGAGCCGCAGACCGAGCTTGGAGATTCGGCGCTCGAGAAGGTCCTTGTCGCTCAGTGACGCCCAGTAGGCAGCTTCCATTTCGCGCACGCTAGCAGTGAGCGCGGGGCGCTGTCACGCCTTCACACGGAGCGGACGCGCCAAAAAAGTCTATTGAATTAGGAAACCAGGAAAGCAGGAAGTGAATTTCTTGGCAGCGGACTGCAAGTCCGTCGTGTGCGGGCGAACCGCCGGCTGGCGATGACGTCCTCGCCATCCCGAACTTTCCCTGTTAGATTTCCTCGAGGCAGGCCCAAGCTATGACTGCGGAATCTATTATTACCCGCGATCCGGAGATTCTAAACGGCACGCCAGTCTTCAAAGGGTCCTCGCGTCCCAATCCGGATCCTATTCGATTATCTCTCCGACGGACTCTCCTTGGAATACTTTCTCGAAACCTTCCTGTCTGTGGACCGAGAGCTGGCGACGAATGTTTTGCGGTTTGGTCAGGAGCGAATCGTATACGAACCCGTTGTGTGAGGATTCTCCTCGACGCGATCTGCAATCCGTGAGGCGGGGAGACTATTGGAACCGGCGGTCGTATTCTCGCGAAACACGAGTCAGGACTGAAGAATATTCCATTTCGGTCGTGTTGAGATCGACCCACTCGAATGGAAATGGCTTCGCGTTTGTTGCCCGAAAGCGCAGAATCTGAAATTCATCGAAGGCCGATCGTGCCTTGTCGTTCAACCGTTGCTCGGCTTGAGCCGCTTCCTGGATCGGGTGTTTGTACTTCTTGCCGTCGGTGGGCCAGCGCTTTCGTCCTTCGAATGAGACGTAATGCTCAGCAAAATTGATTCCGACAAATGCGACGCAGATCGGACTACCACCGCCACGTTTGAATTGGCCGACCTGATTTACTAAATCATTGATGACGCGGTCGATCTGCTTAATCATCGCTTTTGCGAGAATCTTCGTTTCCGCGCCAATCTCAATCGTGGCGACGGGACCGCGCGCTACCAGCATTCCCTTTTCCGTTACCGCCACCACAGCAGGTACAAGTTCGCCAAAAGTCCCGTCACCGCGCCGTGCTGGTTTTCCGACCATGACATTTTTCATGTTCACAACGCGCTCATGTCTTTGCACGCCTTCAACAAGCTTGGTTGATTTGCCCATCGTCACGAGATCCTCGTAAAGCTGCGAAGCGACCAAATCGCCGAGGTTTGATTTGCGATGCAGATACGGTTTGCCTTCGAACAAGCCGCGAAACGTCCGGAGAAGCGTGTATTTCTCGTCGCTCATCGCTCGACTTTTAGCGTCGAGTGCGTCGCGCCGAAAGGTCGCGGCATCGCGGTGGCAAGTTGAAGACGTTGCTCGGCAATTTTCAAGTAGGCCGGTTCAATTTCGTTGCCGATGCTGTTTCTGCCGGTTACAACCGCGGCAAGATTGGTGGTCCCAGTTCCGACAAATGGATCGAGCACCGTGTCGCCCGCGAACGAAAAGAGTTTGATCAAACGCTCGGCAAGAATCTGCGGGTACGGCGCAGGATGACCGCGTCGCGTCGATTCTCCCTTAATATCAACCCACGCTGAGCGGAGCCATGATTTCATCTCATCCTTCGTCAGCATCGAGAGCGCCTTCTGAGTCGACGATGGCGAGCGGTATTCGCCGCCTTTTCGGAGAAAAAGAATGTACTCAGCGTCGTTCTTGATGATCGCGCCGGGCTGATACGGTTTCCCATAAAATCCTGAGCCGTTCCCTCTGGCCTCGGTTACGCCGTTGGCGATTTTGAACCAAAGAATCGGAGTAAGTGCGTCGAGTCCAAGAGACCGCGCGCGCACCATGATGTCGGCGTGTAGCGGCATCACAAGATGGCGGCCTTGCCGGCGCGGAATGCAAACGTCACCCACGACGCAACAGATTCTGCCGCCCGGTGCCAGCACTCTTGCGCACTCGCGCCAGACTTCGTCGAGTTCGTCGAGAAACGCGTCATAATCCTCAATCTCGCCAAGCTGGCGCTCGTTCTCTTCGTAACTTTTTCAGCGTCCAATACGGCGGAGAAGTGACGACAAGATGAACGCTTCCATTCGGGATCCACGAGAGGTCGCGCGCATCACCAACCTTGAGAAGATGCTTCGTCCGGTCGAATGGCGTAGGCCACGGATGAGCGCGGTAATGCGCGTTAAGCGCCAACAGCTTGTTAATCGCGCCGCGCTCGTTGTCCGCGTAATCAATCTCCGTGTTTGCGGGATCGAAGACTTCTGGAACAGGTTCGTCTGAGCGCTTCTCTTTCGGACGGTGATGGCGGAAGCCGTTGCCGTTACTCAAAGCGCCATTCGCTGATTTTCGGACGAAGTAGAGCTGTTCCTGCTCTTTGACACGCGCGCTTTTTCTTGAGCCCTTGCGCGCGCGAGGAGTTTTGGTCGCGATGGAGGGTTTCGGCATGGCGATAGTTAACATGTGACGGATTCGAAGGCCATGAAATTGCAGCGCGCAGACACCTTGATTCATAAAAAAACGAATCCAAATCCCCGGCGAACTGCATCTCATTTGAGCGAGCCGACCAACATCATGAAAGTCCTTATTAGCGCCTGCTGTTTCCTTGCTTTGGCTGGGACAAATTTGCCTGCCCAAAATTCAGTCCCGAGCCCCCCTCCGATCGAAGTCATGATCCTCGGCACCTATCATTTTGGGAATCCGGGGCTGGATTTGCATAACATGAAAGTCGACAGCGTCCTCACGCCGGCCAAACAGGCCGAACTGGCGGACGTTGCGACGCGTCTCGCCAAATTCAATCCGACAAAAATCGCGATCGAAGCGCTCTCCGATCGGGCCGATTTCGGAACGAAAAAGTTCGCCGATTTTAAGCCCGAAGAATTAGCCACCATCCCGGACGAACGAGTGCAAATTGCCTACCGCCTGGCACACCAACTCGAGCAGAAAATCGTTTACGGGATCGATGAGCAGAGCGCGACGATCGATTATTTCCCGTTCAACAAAGTCGATGCCTATGCCAAAACGCACGGACAAGCCGCTGCGCTTGCCCAGATGCAGGACTCTGTCGATCAGATAATGAAGCAAATGGAAGCGGACCAGAAAACGAAGCCGATCCGGCTCATGCTGGCCGACCAGAACGAACCCGCTCACATTCTGGCGGATCACCAGAAGTTTTACTACGGGCTGCTTGTCTTCGGAGACCATAAGGAACAACCGGGGGCGGAGTTGAACGCGGGTTGGTATCAGCGCAACGCAAAGATTTTTGCCAAGCTCACACAGATCGCGCGGCCCGGTGATCGCGTGCTTGTCGCCTTCGGCGCTGGACACGCTTTTTGGCTCCGGCACTTCGTTCAGAACACGCCCGGTTTCGAACTCGTCGAACCGAACCTCTACTTGCGCTAGAGGGTGTCCAAAAGTCGTTGGCATGGGCTAATTGTAGAGCGACCGCTCCGGTTGCCCCCCATCAGATTCCAGGCAGGCGAAGCGCCCGCCCTGCAATGCGCCTCGCCGCACAACTTTAGAACGATCCAGAGTGCACATAGCGCGGCACGAGCCGGGCAATACCGGACTTTCGGTGGCGCTCTTTCCGGAACTGGAGAACCTTGCCCAATGGCAACAAGAACTGGATCGGCAGTATGGGAAGGCACGCTCAAGAGCGGGCAGGGGAGGATGAAACTGGGGAGCGGCGCTTTCGAAGGTGCTTATTCGTTTTCATCTCGCTTTGAAAATGGCAGCGGCACGAATCCCGAAGAGCTGATCGGGGCCGCCGAGGCCGGCTGTTTCTCCATGGCGCTTTCGTTAGGCCTGGAAAAAGCCGGTTTTCCGCCAAAACGAATCAGCACGACCGCGAATGTCACGCTCGCACAAGCGGAGGGAGGTTTTCGCATCACCGCGATCGATCTCGAGACGGAAGCCGACGTCCCGGGAATCGACGAGGCGAAATTCCAGGAACAGGCCGAGCAGACAAAGAAGAACTGCCCCGTCTCGGTCGCGCTCAGCGGGACGCAGATCAATCTGCGCGCCCGACTGGCCAGTCGTTAGGCACGTTCGCCATTGCGCCCATAGAAACTCTTAACCGCGGATGACGCGGATTCCACGGATGGGGAACCGTCCCGAATGCGTTCGGGGCTGGTTCAGTCAGCAGACTTGCCGGCTTCTGCCACCATCGCGTTCCAGCGGCGCTGCATTTCTTCCGGGCTCAGCTTCTCCAGTTCCTGCGAAATGGTCCATTCGTGGCCGAACGGATCGCGCAATTTCCCGGAGCGATGACCGTAAAATTCGTTCGTCAGAGGCCGCAGGACTTCCGCGCCCGCCTTAACCGCGCGATCAAAATCCGCCTCGGCATTCAAGCTCATCAGGCCGAGTTTCACCGCCGTGCCACCAAGCGTCCGCGGCGATTTATTGAACTGCGGATACTCATCCCCCAGCATGACGAGCGCACCTTTAATCATCAACTCGGCGTGCCCTAACTTCCCGCTCTCCGGGTCGAGCAGGCGATAACGTTCCTCAGCACCAAAAGCACGTTTGTAAAAATCGATTGCCGCTGCACCGTCGTTCACGGTCAGGGCAGGGGACAATGGTGGATAGGAAGGTGCAGCGCTCATGAAATATCTTTGTGCACCGCTTTCCATACGCAAAATGTTTTTCGTCCGGGTTGCCGCGATTACAGACAAAACTCGCTCGTGGCGGCGTCTTTTGTTTAAATCCGTTCCCGGCATGGGCCGCATCTCAAACTCGTCCTATGATGACTGACCTTCGCTTTGCTCTCCGGCAGTTATTGAAGTCGCCGGGCTTCACCTTCCTTGCGATCATAACGCTGACCCTCGGAATTGGGCTCAACACCGCCATCTTTAGCCTGATCAACGATTTGTTCCTGCGCGGGCTTCCGTTCAAGGAACCGGGGCACCTGGTCCATCTGTTTACCCAGCCGAAAGGGGGCGACACCTTTGACTACCCACTCTCCGGGCCGCGCTTCCTGCATTATCGCGCTGGCCAGAGAATCTTCGACGGCTTCGCCGCGGAAACTTTCACCGCCTATACCCTGACCGGTCTGGGCGATCCGGTGCAGTTGCAGGCTTTTCGCACCACCGCGAACTATTTCGACGTTCTCGGCGTCCACCCGATTCTGGGCCGGACTTTTTTGCCTAACGAAGAGGAAGGCGCGGATGTCGCCCTCGTCTCGGAAAAGTTCTGGCGCAGCCGCCTCGGTGGCGATCCGAATGTGATCGGGCGCAGCATTACGCTCGACGGCATCGCGCACACGATTGTCGGCGTGTTGCCGAACATGCCGGCGCAATGGGTCGGCCCGAACGGGAATGAAGTTTGGACGACGAAACCGTTCGTCATTCCCGGTTTTTCCTACGAACGAATGATGCGGGGCACGGCCTTTTTGCGGGTCATCGGTCGGATGAAACCGGGAGAGACGGTCGAGCAGGTGAAAGCGGCGCTCCTTCCCTTATCGCAGAGTTATCGCGCGCAAAATCCCGGCAAGATCGACGCCGACGTGAGCGACCTTGTGAAGACGCTCCCGGTCGATGTGAACGGCGACCTCCGACCGGCCTTTGGCATGCTCCTCGCCGCGGTCGCTTTCGTCCTTCTGATCGCGTGCAGCAACGTGGCCAACCTGTTGCTCGTCCGGTTTAGCGGCCGCCGGCGCGAGATCGCCTTGCGCATGGCGCTCGGTGCGTCGCGCGTGAGCGTCTTGCGGCTCTTCGTTCTCGAAAGCCTTCTCGTGAGCGCGCTCGCCGGCATCGCCGGGACCGTTCTCGCCTGGCAACTCGTTCCACTCGTCCCGAAACTGGCGGCGGATTTTCTCCCGCTCGATCCGGGAAGTCAGATCGGTTTATCGTTCCCGGTCCTCGCTTTCGCCATCGGCCTCTCGCTTCTCACCGGCCTCGCCATGGGCGTCTATCCCGCCTGGCAAAGTTCGCGCGCGGATTTGGTCGATGGCTTGAAGGAGGGCGGGCGCGGCTCGAGCGGGAGCGTCAAACAGCAACGCTTCCGCAGGATTCTCGTCGGCGGCCAGGTCGCGCTCTCCGTCACCTTGCTCGCCGGGGCTGCTTTGCTCATCGCGAGCTTCGTCCGCTTGAATCAGCAGGACCTCGGCTTCCGTTCGGAGAATTCATGGGTCGGTTTCGTAACCCTGCCGGATGCGCCCTATCCGGACATTGGAACGCGCGCCCGCTTCGTCGACCAACTAACAACTGCGCTCAGAGCTGTGCCCGGGTTCGACAAGATCAGCCTGAGCGGAGACGTGCCGCTGACGGGCGGCGGTCGCACCCTTTACACCAAACCCGAGACCAGCAACCTGCCCGTCGCCGAACGGGCCGCCGCGCCCTCGCATGATGTCGCCCCGGGTTATTTCAAGACCTGGGGAATTCCCCTTATCGCCGGGCGCGATTTCGATGCGCACGACCTGAGCGATCATCAAAACGTAATGCTGATCAGCCAGGCCGGCTCGCACAAGGTTTTCGGAAATGAAAATCCGATCGGAAAAATTCTCCTCACCACGAGTGCGAGCGTGCCGACCGAAATCATCGGCATCGTCGGCGATGTGCGCTCGGAGCGCGTCGCGCAGCGCAACGAGATGGAATTCTACCGCCCGTGGGCCCAGGAAAATTTCCCGTTCCTGACCGTGACGGTGCAGAGCAGGCTGCCCACGCGCGAGATCACCCGCCTGACGCAGAAAGCGGTCAACAGCATCGATCCCGCTGTCGCCATTGCGCAGCCGCAGATGATGAAGAAACTCGTTGCCCAGGCGCTCGGCCAGGCGCGTTTGACGACCATCCTGCTTGGTGTTTTCGCCGTGGTTGCGTTGCTTCTCGCGACCGTCGGAATTTATGGCGCCGTCGCCTACACGGTCGAGCAGCGCACCGGCGAAATCGGCGTCCGGATGGCCCTCGGCGCGCAAACCTCTGACGTCCTGCGGCTCGTCATCGGCCAAGGAATGAGACCGGTTTTCTTTGGCCTGATCATCGGCCTCGCCGGCGCCCTCGCCCTTGGCCGCCTCATCGCGACCCAGCTCTACGAAGTTTCAGCGCACAACCCGCTGCTTCTCGGGGGAACCGCGGTGGTGCTGGGCGCGGCCGCGCTCCTTGCCTGTCTCTTCCCTGCCCGCCGCGCCAGCCGGGTCAACCCAATGACCGCCCTGCGGACGGAGTAACTCCCGCTCCGGCACCCTCGCCCCGATCCTGTTCGGGTGGCACCAATCAGCCTGCTCTCTTTGCACCTTGGTGATACTTGGACCTGACCTGACCCCCTCTTTCCTGACGTGATGGAAAGCTCCTGGAAATTCGAGGCGAATGCTACATTTCCCGAGTCTGAGGTCCGCGTCCTGTCAAGGTTTGCACCCTGACCCTTAACTCGTCCCGTTCGGATTCTGGTTCGGCTTAAGCTTTGAAGAACGCGAGCAAATCGGCGTTGATGATGTCGGCCTGCGTCGTGATCATCCCGTGAGGCAGGTCCGTGTATGTCTTCAGTGTGCCGTTTTTCAGGAGCTTAGCCGAGAGTGGACCGGCAGCCTGATAGGGCACAATCTGGTCGTCCTCGCTATGGATAACCAGTACCGGTATCGAGATCTTCTTCAGATCCTCGGTGAAGTCGGTCTGTGAGAACGCGACGATGCCGTCATAACCCGCTTTGGCGCCACCCATCATGCCCTGACGCCACCAGTTCCAGATAAGAGGTTCAATCGTTTTCACGCCCGGACGATTGAAACCGTAGAACGGGCCGGCCGGCAGATCGTAGTAAAACTTGGGGCGGTTAGCGGCGAGTTGGGCTTGAAGATCGTCGAACACCGATTTGTCCAGGCCCAATGGATTTTTCTCGGTCTTCACCATCAGCGGCGGCACCGCGCTGATGATCGCCGCCTTGGCCACATTCTTGTCGCCGTGACGGCCGAGATAACGCACCACCTGGCCGCCGCCGGTCGAATGGCCAACGTGAATCGCATCCTTCAATTTGAGATGATCTGTCACAGCCTTCAGGTCGTCGGCGTAATGATCCATGTCGTGTCCGCCATCGGTTTGCGTCGAGCGACCATGTCCGCGCCGATCAGTGGCAATCACCCGATAACCCTTACCGAGGAAAAAAAGCATCTGCGGGTCCCAATCATCCGCCGAAAGAGGCCAGCCGTGACTGAACACAATCGGCTGCCCGCTGCCCCAGTCCTTATAATAAATTTCGATGTTCTCTCCGTTTTCTTTTCCGGCTGTGACGTAAGGCATACTGAATTTCCTTTCGGTTGAGGTTGGACCAAACTCCGGCAGCCCTGGCCTGACCGGCACCGCAGAATCTTCATCCCATCTGCTATCTGCCGTCAATGTTACGATTGCATGCTACGGGAAACAGAAATGCGCAGTTTCGCCGGACGACCAATATTACCGAACGGGCTGGGGAAAGGATCTGAAGGAAGTTTTTCCAGCGCGACTCCATGGTCGCGTTTCCTCGATATTCGTGATTCACCTATATCGACAAACGCCAGTCCGGGCAGTGGACGATCGGACTCAGGGTGCAAATCCTGGCAGGGCTTTCATCGTGAACGCTGCCGAAAAATATTGACGACCTTAATGGCTTCTCGGTAAAAACGACCAGACAGGAACTTTGTGATGACGAATCCAAAAAACGCGTTCAGGCGGTCGCGATTGCAAAATGTTCTTTGCTCACTCTTCTTCGTTGCAGCCGGCATAGCCGTAGTAGGGGAAATCGGCTCCTTCCGCGCAATCGCCCAACGTGCCCATGGGTCGACTTCTCCTGAAGACGATAGCTGGGGCCAAACGGAGCTTCCTGCCGCGGCGATACCTGCACCTCCGCCGTGCGTCGTGATCACAGCCTTGGATGAGAAGTTCGATGCCGTGACCCCACCGGCTTTGCCGCCTTTTTGGACGGCGATCAATGGGATCGATCCCGATGGTGTTTTCTGGCAAACTTCGGCTTCTGGATTGCCGAGTCCGCCCGCGGATACGGCACCTAATGCAGCGTGGGTGAATGATCCGGCTTTCATCAGCGACAAGTATCTCGACTCGCCAGGTATTTCCGCCACGGAATCCGAGTACGTGCGGTTGACCTTCCGGCACAACTACAACCTTGAAGCATCGGAACAGGATTCCAACGTCGGCTTCGACGGGGGCGTTCTGGAACTCAGCATCGACGGCGGCAATACATTTCAAGACTTCACGGTGTGGGGGGGCATCTTTGAGACTGGTGGTTATAACCGCACGATTGCAACCAACCGAGGCAGTCCCATTGCCGGTCGTCCGGCCTGGAGCGGGAACTCCGGAGGTTTCATCACGACAGTGGTCGACCTGCCGTCAGAGCTTCTCAATGCGGTGCTGCGTTGGCGCATGGCGAGCGATAACACTGGCTCGAGCGAAGGGTGGCGCGTTGACACAGCTAACGTGGTTTGGTGCCACTTCTCAGGAACGCCGACGCCGCCGCCGACACCTACCCCACAACAGATCACGCTCAGCGCCTTGGGGCGCAAGGTCGGTGGAATAAATACGGTGCGCCTCACCTGGAGCGGAGCGAACTCAAACAACATTGACGTCTACCGGAATAGCGCGCCGCCGATCGCAAGGGTCCCGAACACTGGCACTTATACCGATTCCACCGGCGACACCGGCCAGGCGAGCTACCGATATCGGGTCTGTGAAGCCGGCACCTCGACCTGCTCCAACGATGCGACAAAGAAGTTCCCGCATTAGGGCACAAGACCGCCACTTCTTCATCGACGCCGTCGGTGAACTCTTGTCATGCTATTCGGTCGCCGTCTCTGTCGAACGTTCGAACCGGCGCCTCCGGATCGAGAAGGGGACAGCGCCGGTCCCTCCCGAAGCCGGTTTTGCCTTAGGCCTGCCGGCCGTCTTCTACTGACGCTCGGTCACCACCAGCTTTTGATCGGCGGCGACATTGAGCAGAGTTTGGCTAATGCCGCTCGGCCAGCTGATCACGACACTCTTGACACGGGTCGATTTACCCAGACCAAAGTGGAGCGGGGTCGACTGCTGTGAGAGGTAGTGACCCATCGATCCATTGTTTTCGCGATACTGAGTTTTCCCGCCGACGGTTATCTTGACCGTCGCGCCAAGACCATCGCGGTTACTTACCGTGCCAACCAGTCTGATCTCGATCCAGTGATAGGAGTTGCCTTGGTTATGAAAGAGAAATTGTGGCCCTTGGGGTGAGAGGCCGGTGTTGTCTTCACCATTATTCGTAAAAAGGTCGAGAAAGCCGTCGTTATCGTAATCGCCCCAGGATGCACCCCGACCGCGGGTTAGAGCCACTGCCTGAACCCCAGCCCTCTCCGCGACCTCTCGGAACGCGCCCTTGCGATTGTTCAAATAGAGGTAATTTGGGCCCTTTCCATCGCTATCGTTTCCCGAACTAACAACATAAAGATCGAGGTATCCGTCATTATCGAAATCTCCCCAACCAGCCGCCCGGTTGTTACTCAGCGCACCCAACCCGGCCGCATCGGTGACATCGGCAAAAGTGCCGTCGCCATGATTCTGGTAGAGAGTTTGCCTGGATGGGATATCTGTCCCCCGACTGATGAAGAGATCAAGATAGCCGTCATTATTGTAATCGCCCCAGGCAAGACTACGCCCCTGGGTTAGCGGCTGAATGCCGGCTTCCGCGGTCACATCCGAAAAAGTCCCATCGCCATTGTTCCTGAACAACCGGTCGGTGTTCGCTCCTTTTTCCTCGACATCACTCATGTAGATATCGGGGTAGCCGTCGTTATTGTAGTCGGCAAAGCAAGCTTCGTTGTACTGCAGGGTGCCCAGTCCTGCAGCAACGGACACGTTGGTAAAGGTTCCATCACCGTTATTTCGATAGAGAACCAGGTTTGTTTTGAGGTTACCGAGGAGAAGGTCGGCATAGCCGTCACGGTCATAGTCGCCCCAAGCCACGCTCCGTCCTTGTCCCCATGTGTTATCGGTCCCGGCTTCCTCCGTGACATCGACAAAAGAGAAATTGCCGAGGTTTACGTTTGTCCGATCTGCTTTCATCCCAAGGAGTGTTCCACCCCTGGCGCCGACCGTGATGTGAAGGTCGAGAGTGCCGTCATTATCATAGTCGCAGAGGCCGTTTCCGTGCTTGTCCCCCCTCGCGTCTAGACCGGTGGAAGTGAAGACATCGGTAAAGGTGCCGTCGCCGTTGTTTTTGTAGAAATAAGGACGGCTATTGTAGTGATTATCCACCCACAGATCGAGGTAGCCATCTCCGTCGAAGTCACCCCAGGAGGGATTCCCGAACGGCGTTCCGCTTGTGGCCAGACCGGCCGCTACAGTGACATCGCTGAAGACAGGGAATGTCCCCTGTGCTGCCCGGAAAGACTGATCCGTGGCGGAAGCCATTCCGGCGATCGCTATTGAGGCTGCGAAAAAAAAGACTATTACGAAGCCAGACTGGAGTAATTTCAGAGCAAATCGGTCGGGAATCGGCCGGGTGTGCGCCTTTGGGTTCATAGGGCAGCGAGTGTTTCAGCTTACCGCTGGATCGAAAGAAATGTCGTGACCACTACCCATCAGTTAGTGTTGGTCAATTGTCAGTTGGTGGGCGGGGGGCGTAAAAGCGAAGCTGGGTTTGCTCTGACTTTGCTTAAGGCGGTTTTGCTCCACCAGTGGTTCCAATCGGCAGGGTGCGCTTGGGGCCAGAGCGGTTGTGGATCGATTTGTGTCGACCGACCGGCCGTCTGATCGGACACGGTATAGGCTATGCGGATGACGCCGAATTCGTCGCATGCCTGCAAGACGAGCCGATCGGGATGCCGCAGGATGCTGACCAACCCAAACCCGGCGCAAGTCGCATCGTAGTAACCCTCGCTCCAGGTCCCGTTCCTGTCGGTGGCGCAGGATGTGTTCCTGGTCTGGTTGGCCGCCGCGACGCACATCTCGGGAAAGCCCGACGTGACGCCATTGTCGATCGCATTCAGATGCAGATCGCCGGAGATGAAAACCACATTCAGAATATTATTGACGAGAATGAAATTCTTCAGGGCATTCCACTCCGTCTGGTAGGCACCCCAGGCGTCATTTTGCTTGGTGGTTGTGTTGGTGATGACGGAGGTGAAAATGACCTTCCATTTTGCCGTCGAGGTGAGAAGCCCGTTCTCGAGCCACTGGAGCTGACCGTCCGCCCCAAGATCGTTCCCATCGAGCATGCTCTTGTCGGGGTTCTCAGGGTCGGTCCAGACGTCGCGCTGGCTGCGGCAGTCGAGAATAAAAAAATCCGCCTGAGCATAACTGAACTGCTGCCAGATGCCGGGCGTCACCGAGGGCAAGGGATAGGTGGGGACATACTCTTCGAAGACCTGCTGAGTGAGGTTCCAGTCTGGATAATTCTTGTTGAGGTTGTTGGGACCGGCGTCATGATCGTCCCATTGATGAGCGATCGCCATGCGGCGCAGAATCATCGGCTCAAAATCCCACGGGTAGGGAGTAGTCGGATCGTAGAGCGACTTGAACATGTCCCGCTTCTCGGTCAGCGTTAAAGGGCCGCTGTGGTCGAAATCTCCTCCGATAAAGCAAAAGGCGGGCTGGAGGGCCTCGGCGCTGGCGAAAGTCTGCACGGGCTCGCGCGAAAAATCGAAACCGTGAAAATCGGTCACCACAACAAAGTTGAATTCGCGGGACTTTCCGGGTGGCGCGAAGGTGGTGAAATAGGGATAGGGCTCGGCCAACTGTCGCACTCCGTTAACCAGCACACTGAGGTAATAGGTTTTCTCCGGGGCGAGGCCAGCGAGCGGCACGATGGCCGTAAAGTCGCTCTCGGCGTTCGTCTGGATTGAATTCGAAAGGCGCCCGCGCTTCAGCGTCGGGTCCGTGCCATATCGAATTACCACCGTTGCCGCTTGATCCGAGCGAACGAAAACTTTCGCCGCCGCGCTCGTGACACCCCCCACGACCGGTCCGTGGGTCAAGACTTGGGCGGACACAAGCCCCGGGAACAGGAATGAGGTTGTGGCCAGGAGGGCCAGGACGGAGCTAGGAAGTTTCATCGAGCTGCCTCTTTGATTGGTGGACGGTCATTCGTTAGGGAAAAATGCGGTCGCATCGGTCGAGATGCTTCTGCGCGAGCAGCCGGGGAAAGCAGAAAGAGTCATGGGGATCCGATGCCTTTTTACGCAGCGCCAGCCCGCATTGTCGAGAAAAAAAACACGCGCCTTTTTCGCGGTCGCCCATCCAGCTCCGGCCGCGTCGGGTTGAAATGAATACCATCCATTAGCGTTTCGTAATAAAAGGCTTCGCTGCCCGCCACCAAGACCGCTCTGTAGCGATCTCCGAAGACCCGGCTCCCGGCCCGTTGCCGCTGATTGAAACGACGCGCCAGCGTATTCTGCAGGCATTTCATCCCGGCACCAGATTGGCTTCCGGGGTCTCGATCATGAGGTGACAATGATTGCTCAGCAACACTCAGGCATGCACCCGCCGACCAGTCATCAAGCATGCCTCCTCGAGCGCCTGCAGTCTTCGTCATTCCGGAAAATTGACTCGCGCCGACTGTCCCGAGCCATGATCTGTTCGAAAGCTCCCGGAAATTCGATCCGAATGCTACGCGCCATTTCCCGAGCCTAAGGTCCGCATTGCTCTGCCAAGGTTTGCACTCTGACCCCTAATTACGCTCTTTAAGCAGTTCATTCAGGTCGAGTGGCGCAGTCCCCATCGCGAGTTCTCCCTTCGGCGTGCGCGGCCACTTTTCGCTCGGACGATCCCAGTAAAGCTCGACGCCGTTTCCATCAGGGTCGCGCAGATAGATGGCCTCGCTTACGCCATGATCGGACGCACCTTCCAGAGGAAGGCCGGCTTGCAACACCCGTCTCAGCGCATCAGCAAGTTCGGCCCGCGTCGGATAAACGATCGCGAGATGATATAGACCGGTAGAAGCGGGCGGCGGCGGCGTGCCGCCCGAACTCTCCCAGGTATTCAGCCCGATGTGGTGATGATAACCTCCCGCCGAAAGAAACGCCGCCTGACTGCCATAACGCTGTGTCAGTTCGAATCCGAGGATGTCACGGTAAAAGTGCAGCGCGCGATCCAGATCGGACACTTTCAGATGCACATGCCCGATCCGGACATCAGGATGAATCTTGTCAGGCATCTGGTATGTATCGCACTTGGCCGAGGATTGACACTGCAACGTTTGAAAGCCCGGCCGTTCGCTTGATGCACTCGCATCCCGCTCGTTTCCGCGACCTCGCGGCTTCCCGTCTATGTCGCTCGCCCCGCTCGCTCCATTCGCGAGCCGTTACGGCAGTTTTCAGTTTTTTTCTTCCCGTCATCGCCTCCAGTTTCTCGGGGTAACGCGCTCCTTGCACGTCGATCGCCGACGCCGTTTCGTTGATCTCGCGCAGGTCTTCACTCGTTAGGTTTACCTCCACCGCGCCGAGATTTTCTTCCAGCCGATGCAGCTTCGTCGTGCCCGGGATTGGCGCGATCCACGGCTTCTGCTCCAGGAGCCACGCGCGAGCGCGATCTGCGCCGGCGTCGCCTTCTTCGCGGTCGCGATCTTGTTCAGCAAATCCACCATTGCCTGGTTCGCCTTCAGCGCTTCCGGCGTGAACCGCGGCAGAGTGCTCCGAAAATCGTCGCTCCCGAGCTTCGTCTTCTCATCCATCTTGCCGGTGAGAAAACCTTTCCCGAGCGGGCTATAAGGCACCAGCCCGATGCCGAGTTCCTCCAGCGTCGGGATCACCTCCGCTTCCGGCTTGCGCCACCAGAGCGAATACTCACTCTGCAACGCCATCACCGGCCGCACCGCATGTGCGCCGAAGGGTCTGCACGACCGCTTCCGAGAGCCTGAAATGCTTCAGCTTCCCCTGCGCGATCAGTTCCTTCACCGCGCCGGTCACTTCCTCGATCGGCGCCTTCGGGATCGACCCGATGCCGATATTTGCATGATCGAGCATCATCAAAACGCATGCCGCGGCTCGCGCAATTCTGCCCGCCCCGGTCGGACCCGCCGGGGCGAGCGCCGCCTGTCGTGCTCTTGCGGGAAAGTGCGAGGCGAGAACCCGAGCAACTACGAACTGCGCCGGCCGTCTGCCGCAATATCATCAGCTAAGTTTTCGAAATACTTTTTCTACCGCGATGTCGAAAAAGCGATTACGGCTCCGACTTATGGACAAAATGCGGTGCATTCAACGCCGCCTGAAACAAAGGATGAACAATGAAATACATGATTATGATGAACTCACCACGCGACGGTTATGCTCAGTTTATGAGCTGGCCAAAGGAAACCCTTGAAGCGCATTTCGCCTTCATGGAGGCATTCGGCCAGAAACTGCGAAAGTCAGGCGAGCTGGTCGGCGCCGACGGACTGGCTTCACCCACGGAAGCGAAAGCGGTGCGAGCCGGCAACGATGGCAAACCGGTAACCGACGGGGTCTTTCCGGAGTCCAAGGAGTTTCTTGCGGGTTTCTGGATTGTTGATGTGGAGAGCCCGGAGCGCGCGTATGAGATCGCCGGAGAGGTCCTGGATGCACCTCACGCCAAGGTCATGGCTGACGGCAAGCCTTTCGAGATGGTGATCGAAGTGCGGGAAATCCTCGGCAGCCACCAGGATCTCTAATGAGCCAGGCGGCGAATCCTCGTATCGAGTGCCTGTTGCGCGAGCTTGCGCCTCAGGTGCTCGGTGCGGTGATGCGTCAAGGCAATGATTTCGGCGCATCCGAGGACGCCGTGCAGGAAGCTCTCATCGCCGCGGCCGATCAATGGCCGCGCCGCGGGATCCCCGACAAGCCGCTCGGTTGGCTAATCCGTGTGGCAGGGCGTCGCCTGACCGATCATGCGCGGAACGAAATGTCGCGGCGGAATCGCGAAGCGCTCGTTGGAATGGAAACGCCATTAAATATTGGGCCCGCAGTTTACGACGAGGCCGAGAGCACCGGCGACGACACACTCGTGTTGCTTTTCATGTCTTGCCATCCGGCGTTAACCTCCGCCTCCGCGATTGCGCTCACTCTGCGCGCGGTGGCTGGCCTAACGACAGGTGAAATCGCCCGGGCGTTTCTCGTGCCGGAATCGACCATCGGCCAGCGCATCAGCCGGGCGAAGCAGAGCATCAAGGCCTCGGGCATTCCGTTCCGCCTGCCCGACCCCGAGGAACGGGCGCAACGACTGCACTCAGTGCTTCATGTCCTGTATCTCGTCTTTAACGAAGGCTACACCGCCAGCTCCGGAGCGGAGCTTCATCGCGCCGATTTGTCGAATGAGGCAATCCGTCTCATGCGCGAGGTTCACAAGCTCTCGCCTAAGGATCCTGAGGTCGCCGGGCTTCTCGCGCTCATGCTCCTGACCGACGCGCGGCGCGCTGCTCGAACCGGACCGAACCACGAATTGATCCCGCTCGACGAACAGGATCGCACACGCTGGAATCGGCAGAGCATTACCGAAGGCGTGGCGCTCGTCAGCGCTGCCCTTTCCAAAGGGTTGGTTGGGGAATACCAATTGCAAGCCGCGATCGCGGCTCTGCACGATGAAGCAGCCTCCGCTACGGAAACCGACTGGCCGCAGATTCTCGCCTTATACAGCGTGCTAAAGCGGATGACCAACAATCCGATGGTCGCAGTCAGTCACGCGATCGCCACCGCCATGGTCGCCGGTCCGAACGCGGGGCTCGAATTGCTCGAGCCGCTGATGGCTGACGAACGATTGCAAGGGAACCATCGCCTGGACACGGCGCGAGCACACTTACTGGAGCGCGCCGGCGAACTGGCTGCCGGGGAGGCGCTTTATCGATCGGCGGCTTTGAAAACGACGAGCAAGCCGGAGCGAAATTATCTCTTACTGAAGGCAGCACGCTTGAGGCAGCTCTTAAATCAATAGGAGCAAGGGAAGGGTCAGTTCCAAGTATCGACACTCCAGCGGAGTTACGGTGCGGGACGCCAACGGCACAGCGGTGCCGGGCGTGACGGCGGCTGTGACATGGAACCTCCCGAGCGGCCAGACGACATCGAAAACCGCGACCACCAACACCAAAGAGGTCGCGGCCCTGAAGGTCACGAACCTGATCAAAACCGGTTACACCTTTGACCCGGCAGACAGCGTCCTGACCAAAACTGTCGTTAGCCAGTAGTGGCCAGAGGCGGAGCCGGGGTCTCAACTGCTGGCTGAAACGCGCATTCTCCGCCGCACATTTTCACGAACGGATTCCGCCGACGACACGAGACGCGGCCTAACGAATAAGAGGCGGAAAGAGCAACGATAAAGTGTAGAGTACGCCGAAGAGGAGATGCGTCTGCGCTGTCCCCTCCACGCTGCCAGTGCGCGCCGCCTTCACCAGCGACGGGAGCGCGAAAAAAGTCGCAAGACTCCAGACCGGCAACCAGCGGGTCGCTACTCCGAGCAACACCAGGGCCAGCGGACCGAAGAGCAATCCAAATTGCCAGAGCCAACCCCATCTCTGGCCGAGGAGCGTCGCCAGCGTCGCCACCCGCGCGGCGCGATCGTCCGGCGCGTCCCGCAGATTGTTGGCATGCAGGATCGCATCCACCAGGAGGCAGATCGGCATAGAGTAGAGCGCCAGCCGGAACAAATCCGCGCGCAGGATTTCGCCCGTCTGCACTCCGAAAGCGCCCAGGGTCAGGCCAAGACCAAACGCGATCACGATCAGGAGATCGCCGAGAGCAAATTGCTTCAGCCAAGCCGAATAAAAGACCGCGCAAGCCAGTCCGACCAGCGCGAGCGGACCGACCACGCCGGGCGCGGCGCGAAAAAGCGGGACCGCGCACAAGGCTGCGCCGCCGAAGAGGGCGAGCGCAAACCCCAGAGCCTGACCCGGCGTCAGCTCGCGGCGGGTCAGCACCCCGCTGCCGTGTTCCGGGCGAGTATCCACCCCGCGCACGAAATCGAAATAATCATTCAGCACATTCGCGCCGACATGCGCCAGCATCGCGCCTGACAAAGTGAGCACGAAACGACCAGGCGCAAAATTCGCCGGCGCAACCAAGCCATACCCACGCACCGCCAGCACCGTCCCAAGCGCCACCGGGACCACGCTCGCCGGCAAAGAATAAGCGCGGGTCGCCCGCCAGAGGTTGGCCGGGGTCATCACAAGAAAGCTCGGTTACCGCTCAAGCAGCGAGCAGAAAATGTGACCAACCGAAAGCTCATGCAAAGAACCTTACGAATGCCGAGCGAGGAAGGAAGCAGCAGCGCCCAATCGAAATCAACATTCGTCGCATCAGCCTTTCCACTTCTCCCTTGATGCTTCGCTTCGGCATTAACGAACTTTTTCGCTTGGAATGGCTCACAACCCTCCGGCACGCGATCCCACGCCGCGACACGCTGACGCCGCGGTCGCATTTCCGGCACGCCCGCGGCCGGCCTTTGACAGCGGCTCTCCGCGAACGAAGTTGCCGCATCATGGGCGATAAATCTCCGAAGGCGAACCAGAAGCAAAAAGCGCAGCAAAAAGGGAAGGCGGCAGTCGCTTCGCAAAAGAAGAATGCCAACGCCGCGGCCGCCAAGTCGACTCAGAAGCCCAAGAAATAGGCTTTGGCCAAACCGAATTACTCCGGCGAGAAACACCGCAAAGAGCTGGAGAAGCAGAAGAAGAAGGAAGCGAAAAAATAGCGCAAGCTGGAAAACGCTTCTGGCCCTCCCGGCACGGATGCGGCGACCGAAAGCGACGAGCAGAGTCCGGGTCGCGAATGATTCGCCTCGGCGATACTGAGCGAGTCGTTTTTTTGAGGTCCGTCGTGAATCCAATCTAAAGGCCAGAGTCGCAGTCCGACGGCAAATCATAGACGTAGAACACGCCTCATTTATCGCCCAGTCGCGTCGAGCAAAGCCGCGTAGAACGCGGCGGCGGTTTTTAAGCGGCTACGTCCCTGGCATCGCCTCCAGCTTCTCAGGATAACGCGCCCCTTGCATATCGATCTGCGAGGCCGCGTCATCGATCTCGCGCCAGTTCTGCGGCGTGAGCTCCACGGTCGGGCGGCCTCCTGCTGGTCATCCTCATTATACTGGTGGTAATGGGCAAGCTGTAAGTCACTCCGCACTGAAAGAGAACAGCCGCCGAGCGTGCGGAGGCTGTCGCGGTCTTGCGGGAAAGTCCGAACCTGACGAATTCGATCACTCGTCGTCCGTGCCGACCGCGATCTCGAGCCGGTCCAGTTCTTCTTCGAGCTGATGAAAAGCGTCATCTCCGATCTCGTCCTTGGCGCGCATGGCCAGCACCGCCTGCCGGGCGGCGCCGAGGGCTTTGGAATAGATTTGGCGCTGCGCGGTATCGGCTGCTCCTGAACTGTGGTCTCCCAATCGCGCGGTGAACGCTTGTCGGACGAAGTCTGCGGCGGCTGTTGCGTTCTTGAAACAATTTTCGGGGACTACCAAAGTGATGAGCACGCGCAGCGAATGAGAAATCTGCCTCCCCGACGAATCGCCCCCACCGCTTCCTTTCATGTAACGCCTTTTCTGTCGTGCCCCCTTTCATGCCCGCGGCGGCAAGATGCGCGGCATCTCAAGCTCACGAACAAAAACAGCTTCCCTCCGCGCAGCTTTCCTGATCACGCTCAGCCTGAACTATGAATGATCGAACTTCGGACCTCCTGACACTCATCGCCGAAGCGCGCCGACTCGTGCCCGATGATCGCTATATCTGGTGCTCTGCTTCTGAAACGTTCGACTCCCATCTCACACAGCGACGGGGACTCCTGCTCGGCGGCGCGCTCTCCCCGCATTTCCTGCGTGACGCTACCGCAATGTGGTGGGAAATCCCGTGGGCCGTCCGGCTCCGGAATTGCCGTGTCCTGGTCTGCGATAAAGCCGCCCACGAACCGCTCGCCACCTGGCTGCCGCTGATGGAAAAGGTCGCCGGGGCTGGCGAAGCGCTGCTCGTCGTCACGGAAACTATCGGCTCCGAACTTCTCAGCACTTTTGTCGTCAATGCATTCAAGGAAACGCTTCGCGTCTGCGTCGTGCATCCAGGCGGGGATCGCGCCGGCAGCCCTGTGCCTGGCACGCGCCTCGCCACGCCGCCGGCCAGTCCCGATCAACTGCTGCGCATCGACGAAGTCTGGATCCGCCGCACCGCCACCGTTTGTTTTCCGGCTGTGGGTGATCCATTGGCCTCCGCCGTCCAGCTGCAAAACTTCGCCATGATCGAGACCGGCGGCGAGAACCACGAGGATCAGTACGACCGGCTGCGCTTTCTCATGCGGGAACTACTACAGACTGGCGGCGAGTGACGTCGCCCGTCGGCTGCGAGAACCTGCCGAACTCTGGCTCCGAATTGAGCCGCACATCGAGCCGCGATACGGGGAGCGGAGAGGCGCGGTCATCTCCTGCGTATTCTTCGGCGGCCCGTAGGAAACACTCATCCCCTTGCACCCCAACCGATCGCCGACACTTCCAATCGGCCTTTTCCAAGAATCCGTTTTTTCATTGCGCTTTCCTTTCGATGTTAGTGCGCGCCGTTTATCATCAGCCGCGTGGAGCGAAGCGCGTAACGCGGCGGTGCGTTTTCCCACCGGCGGCTGCCTTTGCAAACGAACAAGATCGCGGCTCGAGGCGATCCTGCTTGTGTGATCGTGCGGTGGCTGTTGTATTCTTGCGGGAAAGGCTGTACGCGGAGGTGATAGCGTGAAGTGCAATCGACGCAGGACGGGCCTATCTTTGGCTCATGACCTTCGCTGATGATGACGCGATCGAAAATCCGGATGAAGATTTACTAGGGAGACACATCTTCGTCGAGAAACTTGCTCAGGCGATTTCGATTTCAACGCCCATCAGCAGTTTCGTTGTTGCCCTATACGGCCCTTGGGGTTGTGGAAAGAGCTCAGTAAAGAATCTCCTTCTGAAACACTTGGAAAGCAGTGCGGGAGAAATCACGGTGATCGAATTCAGCCCGTGGCTGATTTCCGGACAGGAGCAGCTCATCGAGGCGTTCTTCCGAGACCTCGAGGTCAAATTTACGGCCGTTACGAGAGGGACCGCCGCGCGGAGTTGGCAAAACCTTGGCTAAATTGTCGGCTTATTCTGGTTTACTGAGTTCTTTTACAAAAGCGGGAGCTGCTGTGCTGGCGGCTACAAAACCCGAATACGCATTACCAGCGGCAGCGGCTGCGGTGGGAGCAGACCAAGTCGCTAACCTTGCGAAGCGGGTCAGCTCTGATCAAAAGACAATCGCGGAGTTTGCGACAAAAACGCTCGCTGAAGGCAAACGAGAGCTCGCAGACGCTTTCCGTCGAAGGCCGGGGTCCGTTTTGATCGTAATAGACGACATCGACCGCCTCACCCAGGAGGAGGTTCGACTTCTTTTTCGACTCATCCGCAGCAATGCAGATTTCCCAAAATTCACATTCCTCTTGCTCTTTGATCGACAAGTAGTCGCAGCGGCGCTGGACGCGGTGTCGTCGGACCGCGGTGAGGCGTACTCGAGAAGATTGTTCAGGTTGGATTTGATGTCCCCGCGCCTGAATGGAGTGATATTCGGGAAATCCTGCGAACTGAGATGGCTACAATCGTTCGTGGCTCGCCACAAGCGAAACGCAGCTACAACGAAGAACGATGGACTGAGCTGGCCACCAATCTCCAACCCTACTTCCATACGATCCGCGCAGCTCGTCGGGTAACGAATTCAGTGCGATTCATATTTACCTTATTCCAGCACGGCAGCGGCTTCGACGCCAACGCCGAGGACCTCTTTGCCCTTGAGACGCTTCGCAATTACGAGCCTCGGTTATACAACGCCTTTCCCCGCCTAAAAACTTTCTTAACGAGGGGAGGCCTCGATGTAGCCGATTATCTGCAAGATCGTCGTCCTGACGCGGATGAGGAGAAACAAAAGAAGCTTTCGCAGTTCCTCGATCTATCTCCCGTCGAGGATAAAACTCTCCTACGGAAGGTGATCGACGACCTTTTTCCAAACGCACGCTGGCGCTCGTCGAGTGTAGATGAGGAAACCCTTCTTCGGGAAATGCGCGTAGCTCATCCGCGCTATTTCGATCGATATTTCCAGCTCATCGTTCCGGCCCAGTCGATCCGAAGCCAAGAGCTTCAACGCGTCATCTCAACATGCCGATCCAAGAAGACTTTTGAAATTACGCTACGCAAATATCTAGCCACGGATCGCTTTGGTCTCCTCGTGGAGCACTTGAACGCAAATGTTGCCGCTCTGGCAAGTCATGTCGACAATGTTGTTTCGGCAATTTTCGCCATGGGTGATGAGCTCCACGATCGCTCGTGGTCCTGCACTAGGAACGACTGAGCAAAATCAATTAGCGAACCTCGCCCGTAACTGCTTGGAACAAATCGCTGATCGCGACCAACGCGCGCAGCGCCTAATATCGCTCATAGAGAACGCATCGGGTCTATCGATGCCTTATCACACCATCGTGCCCGAGGCGGACGAAGATGGTCGCACCAAAAGATTACAAGATGCCTTTCTCGTTGACGAAAAATATATGCCGATGCTGCGCAAGGCGTTGATTGCGAAGATTGAGGCTCTGTCAGATAGCTCTGTAGTTCTGAATACGACCGATTCTATCGGTGCCCTCTTGCATATCTGGTCGAAGTGGGGGGATGCGAAGTCCGCGGGAAAATGGGTCCTAAAGCATCGCGAGAACCGAAACGTGACTTTGGGGCGTTTTATGGGTGGCTGCATCTTGGGACGACAGGCCTCCGCCGCATCGACGTATTATCAAGATAGCATTTCAATG
>CAVRGZ010000010.1:0-225087 GCA_963720895.1 uncultured Verrucomicrobiae bacterium | reverse complement strand
GAGTCACCTCGCGCAGTTTGCCCATCATCTGCGCCGGAACGAACCGGTCGGTCGCACCCTTGAATTTATTACTCAGGAAATTTCCCGGGAACTGAATACGTTAGGCGCGAAAGCCGGCGACGCGGAAATCTCGCGCCACGTGGTGGCCTGCAAGTCCGAAGTGGAGAAGATCCGCGAACAAATCCAAAATCTTGAGTAAGGAATTCAGCCGGCACGGCATCCTCTTCGTCGTCTCCGCTCCGTCCGGCGCGGGGAAATCGACGCTTTGTGACGCGCTCCGACAGACCCCCGATTTCGTTTATTCTGTTTCCTGCACGACCCGTCCGCCGCGCGCCGGCGAGATTGAGGGCGAAGATTATCATTTTCTTTCCAAGCCGGATTTTCTTGCCCGGATCGAGGCTGGAGCTTTTCTGGAGTACGCCGAGGTCCATGGAAAATATTACGGCACGCTGCGTGAGCCGATCCTGAGCAACCTGCACCAGGGAGTGGACGTTCTGATCGACATCGACACGCAGGGCGCGACCGCTATTCGTGAGTTCGACGACGCCTTTGTTCGCCAGGCCTTGGCCGATGTTTTTATCATGCCGCCCGACCTCGAGGAGCTGCGCCGCCGCCTGACGAAACGTGGCACAGAAACGCCTGCGCAAATCAAGGTGCGCCTCCAGACCGCGGCCCGCGAAATGGAACACTGGCGCGATTATCGCTACACTATCATCAGCCGATCGGTCGAGGAAGACCTGCTCAAGTTTCGTCACATCATGGGCGCCGAGCGTTATCTGAGCAGCCGAATGATTTTGGCCTAACGATGAAACAAAAAACACGATCCGTCATTCTTGGTGTCACCGGCTCAATCGCCGCTTACAAAGCGGCCGAGCTCGCGAGTCTTCTCGTCAAGCAGGGCCACGACGTCTCGGTGGTGATGACGAAGGACGCGACCGAATTCATTACCCCGCTTACCCTGCAGACTCTTTCGAAGAATCCGGTCACGACCAGTTTCTACGACGAAAAACAAAGCTGGCATCCGGGGCACATTGCGCTCGCTGACCGCGCCGATCTGCTCGTCATCGCGCCCGCCACGGCGCACATCATCGCGGAGCTGGCGCACGGATTTGCTGGTCACCCGCTGCCCGCGATCGCCCTCGCGACCCGGGCGCCGATTCTGCTCGCGCCAGCCATGAACGGGAAGATGTGGGAACATCCTGCGACAAAGAAAAACGTGGCAACGTTAACTACGCGCGGGGTTGAGTTCATCGGTCCGGAAGCCGGCCTGCTGGCCTGCGGCTATGAAGGCCTCGGTCGTTTGTGGAAAGTCGACGAGATCGCCTTCCGCGCCGAGTTTCTCCTCGCACGCCAGGAAAATCTGATCGCGTGAAGTTCGTCGTCACCGCCGGACCAACACGCGAAGCGCTCGACCCGGTGCGTTATTTGAGCAACCGCTCCTCCGGGAAAATGGGCTATGCGGTCGCCGCGGCCGCCCTCGAGGAGAAGCACGAGGTGATCTTGATCTCGGGGCCGGTCGCGCTCACCGCGCCGTCTGGTGCGGAGTTGGTCCGCGTCACGACCGGTGAGGAAATGTTCGAGGCAGCCGGAGCGCACTTCATGCATTGCGACGTCTTCGTGATGTGCGCCGCGGTTTGCGACTACAGGCCGGTCCGCTATGCGCCGCAGAAAACAAAAAAACAGAGCGCGCCATTTCTCCTCGCGCTTGAGCCGACCCGAGACATTCTCACCGGCCTAACGAATAGTCCGCACGACTGCTTCGTTGTCGGCTTTGCCGCGGAAACAGAGACGCTGATGGAGAACGCACAACGCAAGTTGAAAGCAAAGAATTGCGACCTGATGGTGGCGAATGATGTCGGCCGCGCGGATCTCGGCATGGACTCGGACGAGAACGAACTCGTGATCTTTTCCAAAAACGGCGCACCGGAAAAACTTTCTCGCGCAAAAAAAACCGAGCTCGCACGCGCTTTGCTAAAAATAATTTTGGAAGCGCGCGAAAAATGTTTGACAAAAAAAACATGACGATTAGTGACACGATGAAAGTGAAGTTATTCACCAACTGTTCACAGACCGCTTCTGCGGATTGAAAGGGGGGATTCCCTATGCCAGCAAAGAAAAAGGCCGCCAAGAAAAAGGCACCCGCCAAGAAAAAGATGGCGACTAAGAAAAAAGCACCGGCTAAGAAGAAACGCTAGAGCCGGATATCCACAGAAGGGCGGTGACGTTGCCGTTCTTCCTCATGTTAACTTCAACCCGGGAGGAGAATTCATTTTCTCCTCCCGGTTTTTTTGCGCAAAAAACTTCGCGGCGGCGGCACGGGATCGGTTAGGTTCAGATCGTGATGCATTATATCGAGGTAGCAAAGGAAGCGGCGGAAACGGCCGGTGCATTGCTCCGCGCCAATTTTGCAAAGCCGCTCACGGTCAACGCCGCGACCGCGCACGACATCAAGCTCGAGATCGATGTTTTGGCCCAGGACTTGATCGCGCGAATCCTGCTCGATCGCTTTCCGGAACACGCCCTTTATGGCGAAGAGGGAATCGTCGGCGATCAGGCGAGCGATCATCAATGGGTCGTTGACCCACTCGATGGCACGGTAAATTTCTTCTATGGAATCCCGCATTTTTGCGTCTCGATCGCGCTGCGTTTTCGCGGCGAAGTGATCGCCGGCGTGATCTACGATCCGATCCGCGACGAACTCTGGAGTGGAGAAAAAGGGGCGCTGCCTCTCTTGAATGGAAAACCGTTTCGAGTCAGCCCGCGGGCTACTCTGGCGGAAGCGGTTGTCTCGATCGGCTTCGCCAAGACGAGCGCGACGATCGATGCGGGGTTGCCGCTTCTCGAAAAGATGGTGCACCGGGTGCGCAAGTGCCGAATGATGGGAAGCGCTGCGCTCGACCTCGCCTATGTCGCCTGCGGCCGGCTCGACGCCTACATTGAACAGGGAATCAGTCTCTGGGATATCGCCGCCGGCTGGCTCCTCGTAGAATCTGCCGGCGGACAGGTGCAAATGAAACCACGCGACGATCAGCCGGACAAATTCAGCATCGTCGCTTCCAATGGCCTGCTCGAGCTGAGCTAACCTAACGAGATGTATCGCTCCGGGATTGGTTACGACGCGCACCGCTTTGGCGAGGGGCGCAAGCTTGTGCTCGGCGGCGTCGAGATCCCGGAGGCGCGTGGGCTGGAGGGACATTCCGACGCCGACGTGCTGACCCATGCAATCGCCGATGCGTTGTTAGGCGCAATCGGAGAACGCGACATCGGCCATCATTTTCCAAATACCGAGGAAGCGATTCGAGGGATCAGCAGTCTCGAAATCTTGCGCAGGGTCGGGGAAATATTGGCGGCGAAAAAGTGCCGGATCGCAAACCTGGATGCAACCCTGATTGCGGAAGCGCCGAAGATCGGACCCTATCTCGAAAGCATGCGGGGGAAGATTTCCGCGGTCCTCGGGATTGAAGTTACCCGGATCGGAATCAAGGCGACAACAAATGAAGGAATGGGCGCTCTCGGTCGCGGCGAAGGAATGGCCGCGCTCGCGGTCGCGAGCGTGGAAGAGAGAGAATGACGCGCTCACCTAACGACGAGTATGGTCATCCTGAGGTCGCCGCGGCGACCGAAGGACCTCGCAAACGACATGCATTACTTTTCCTTAGGCGACACCGTGAGCCGCTTGTGAGATCCCTTTCCCGCGCCTGCGCGATCGGATGACAATTTAGCGGTATGGCGCTGCGTTTTTTCAATACCTACTCGCGCAATATCGAGGAGTTCCGTCCACTCGATCCGAACGGTCGTGCGGTGAAGATGTATACCTGCGGGCCAACCGTTTACAGCCACGCACACATCGGAAATTTCCGCGCCTATATTTTCGAGGATCTGCTCCAGCGACATCTCGAAATGCGCGGTTACGCAGTCGAGCGCGTGATGAACCTGACCGACGTCGATGACAAGACGATCCGTGGCAGTCGGGCGGCGAATCTGCCGCTGCGCGAATTTACCGCACCCTTCAAGGAAGCATTTTTCCAGGATCTCGACACGCTGCAGATCAAGCATGCGGTTGCCTTTCCTGCGGCGACCGAAGAACGCTTCGTGCAGGCGATGATCGCGATGATCGCGAAGTTGATCGCCCGCGAGCTTGCTTATCAGGCAGAGGACAACTCCGTTTATTTCCGGATCAATCGGTTCCCGGAATATGGGCATCTCGCGCACTTCGATCTTTCGGAACTGCGTTCTACCGGCCGGGTAAAGAGCGACGAATACGACAAGGAACACGTCGGCGATTTCGCCCTTTGGAAAGCGTGGGACGAAGAGGACGGCGATGTTTGGTGGGAGAGTCCGTGGGGGCGTGGGCGACCGGGTTGGCACATCGAATGCAGCGCCATGGCGATGACGCTGCTCGGTGAACAGATCGACATCCATTGCGGCGGCGTGGATAACATCTTTCCGCATCATGAAGCGGAGATCGCGCAGTCGGAAGGCTGCAGCGGGAAACCGTTCGTGCGTTACTGGCTGCACTGCGCGCACCTTCTCGTCGATGGCCAAAAAATGTCGAAATCGTTAGGCAACTTCCATACCCTGCGCGATGTACCTGGCAAAGGGATTTAGCGGCCGGGAAGTTCGTTATGCCCTGATCCGCGTCCACTATCGCGCACCACTTAACTTCACCTGGGAGGGAATGGAAGAAGCGCGCCAGGCGCTCGCTCGGATCGACGAATGGCTCCGCCGGGTGCGAGAGACGGCGCGGGGAGGCGAGCTGCAAACGAATCCTGCGATCGCGATCGAGGACGACAAATTCGCCGAGGCCCTGGATGACGATCTTAACATTTCGGCAGCGCTCGGACAGTTGTTTGAACAGATTCGCGAGAGCAATCGTGAGCTCGACCGCGGAATCGATTCCGCCCGCGCGCTTGCCTGGTTAACCTGGTGGCAGCGAATCAACCGCGTTCTCGCCCTCGAAGCGGGAGAAGAAAAGCCGCCGGAGGAAATTGGGCGGCTGGCAGAGGAACGGGTCCACGCGCGCCTTGCCAGGGATTGGCAAAAAAGTGATGAATTGCGCGATGCACTCCAGGCGCAGGGTTGGGAGGTCCGCGACACGAAGGACGGCCAGCTCGTGACCCGCCGGGCTGGCGCCTGACGAGCAAAGCAATGATTCATGCCTAACGAAATGTTCAGTGCCGCCGAATTCTTCGAACTCGAACACACCGCGCATTCGAAGTTGTTCGAGACCGACAAATACGTCTGGGAGGCGCTCAAGCAGATCCCGAGCTACCTCCAGTTCCGGCTCAAACCGGCCGTGCTCGGAGAGCTGGTCGGAAAACCGTTCGTCAGCGGGTCGGTTTTCATCGGCAGCGGCACGATCGTAGAACAGGGCGCAATGCTCAAAGGGCCGGCCTGGATTGGAGAGAATTGTCACATTCGGAGCGGCTGTTACGTCCGCGAAAACGTCATCGTCGGAAACAATGTGGTCATGGGAAATTCATGCGAATTCAAGAACTGCATCATTTTCGACGAGGCGCAGATTCCTCATTTCAGCTACGTCGGTGATTCGATCGTTGGCTACAAGGCGCACCTCGGCGCGGGTGTCATCCTCTCAAACGTCAAACTCGACCATGCCGAGATTTCGGTCCTCGCGACCGATGGGCTGATAGCGACCGGCTTGCGGAAATTTGGCGCGATCATCGGAGATCGTTCCGAAATCGGCTGCAACGCGGTTCTCAATCCCGGTTCGGTCATCGGGCGCGATTGCATCATTTATCCGGGAACGAATTTCCGCGGGGTGCTGCCCGGCAACAGCATCATCAAGGTGCGCCAGACAACCCAAATCCTGAGCCGGCGTCAGCCTGACGAAAAATAGGCCGGGCACGGACGGCGGATGGGCAGGGATTCGAACCCTGGTTGCCTTGCGGCAAACACGCTTTCCAGGCGTGCGCATTAGACCACTCTGCCACCCATCCGTGTTGGACCTTTCGTCCTCGTGCTCCTGCTCGTCCTCGTCCTCGAAAAAGAAGCAATCGAGGACGAGGACGAGAACGACGAACAAGGACGATTTTGAAACGCTACAGCTGCAAGCGGCGAAACAGTTCGTCGAGGGGCAGTTGAATGCCAACGTAAAATTCGCCGAAGTCGGCGTAGGCTGCGCTCACTTCATCGAAGCGCATTTGGTAGACGATCGCTTTGATTTGGAAAGTATCGTGCGCGAAAAGCGTCACGCCCCACTCGGCATCATCGAGACCGGTCGAGCCGGTAATGAGCTGCTTTACTTTACCGGCATACTGTCGGCCAACCCGTGCGTGCCCGCTCATCAGCGTCCGGCGCTCTTCAAATGGGAGCGAATACCAGTTGTGTTCTTCGCCGCGGCGTTTGGTCATGTTGTAGAAACAGACCACCGGCCAGTCGGGCAGCGTCGGATAAACCCTGTCCTGCCGGTATTTTTTCATCCGCTCGCGGAAATCCTCCAGCGCGGCTTCGAACTCCGGGGTGGCGCGCTTCAGTTTCTGCTCGGTCTCTATGGTTTCAGCGTATTGTTCGTCTGTCGTGGTGTATTCGCTTTCTTCGGTCAGCGAAAGATAGCTGTAAACCGGCACGAGGACATCTGCACCTAACGACAGGGTGAGCTGCTTCTCGATCCGGTTTGCGACCTGCAGGTCCGGCGTGACGAGCATGAAACCAAGATCCGCTTTCGGTGTCACCTGGCTGAGGGTGAGCAATTGCGTGGATTCGAGCGCGCGGGTTTCCTGGACCAGCGCGGAGAGCGCAATTTTCCCGGCCCGCTGCTCGGCGGCGTTGAGCAACTGCCACTGGCCATACTCGATCCGGTAAAAGAGGTGGAGACAATGCCAGCCATCCTGCGGGATGAGTGGCGCGGGCGTCGGATCCATGGACGGAGTTTCTCTGTGCGCGGTCATGGGGTCAAGCCGTCGGACCTCGCTGCCCTTGTCATCCCGATCCGCCGCAGGCCGGAGAGCCGTAACGCAGGTCGCGCAGCGACCGAGGCCGGGCTTTCAAACCTCCCAGTTGCAATTGGCAGCGCCCGCTTAGGAGAAATCGCCTATTACAGTTGCGAGGGCTCTCGCCGTCTGCGCGACTCGGGATGACAAGCAAGAGGAACACCTTCTGCTTCCTCATCAGGCTTCCACCTTCGTCGCGCTCGGGAGATGAGCGAGGCAGTATTCCTCGCCGTCTCGCGAGACGCGAAATTCCAGGTTCGGATTCGTCAGCTCGGTCGCACCGCAGTTCGCGCAGCGATGCAGCGCCTCTTCTTCGGGACGCGTGTCCGCTTCAAAGCGCCGCCGTCGCGTCGCGGTCTCCTTCCGGTTGCGCGCCGCGCGAATCAATTCCGGTCCGAAGAAAATGAGGTAGTTGGCAAAGGCTGCGATCAGCGCCATCCGGTAGGAGGTCGACCCGGCCACGAATCTCAGGAGCAACAAGGCGGCCGAGATCCAGGCGAGCCACTTTACCTTGGCCGGCAAAATGAAAAAAATGTAGATCACTTCATCGGGATAGAAGTGGGCGAAGGCGAAAAAGAGCGATGACGCGAGCATCGCGTTGGAGAATTGCGCGCCGAAAAAGAAAGCCGCGACCGTGGTTCCGATCATCCCGGTGAGGAAATAGAGATTGAGACGAAAGGCGCCCCAGGCCTGTTCCAGGCGGTCGCCGACAAAAAGCAAAAACCAGAGGACGAGCAGAAGCCAAAGCGGCTGCATCAACGAACCGGGCTGACCGACCGAACCCGGAATAAAGATGTAGGTCACAAGCCGCCACACTTCACCGTGAAGAATGCGCGCCGGCTCAAGCGTCAGAACGGAGAGAAAATTGGGATTGAGAAATGTAAGGAGATAAACCAGCGCGGTGAGCGCGACGACGATGCGAATCAAGCCGGGGAGAGCGAACCGGCCGAAACGGCGTTCGAGTGAATCAAGTAAACTCATCGTCGCGTCACCGTAGCGGCGGCCTCGCGGCAGTTCAATACAGGCAACCGCCGCATTTCCCGCGCTCACTCGTAATCGTGCTCGTGCTCACGCTCGTGATCGATCCCAAGAGTCAGGTCGATTACGGTTACGAGCACGAGCACGAGCACGAGCAAGAGTGGGAAATATTGAGTGGCGTCGCCAGATTGACACCCCGGGCGCAACATCTAGGCTGGCGCGGTGAGTGACGCCGCGGAAAAACGTACCCCGCTTTACGACGAACACGTAAAGCTGGGAGCCAAAATTATTCCCTTCGGCGGCTGGCTAATGCCGGTGCAATACAGCGGCATCATGGAGGAACACCAGGCAGTGCGGAAGAACGTCGGCGTCTTCGATATTTCGCACATGGGAGAGCTGGTCGCGACCGGGTCCCGCGCGAGCGGGTGGCTCGACACGATGCTGACGAATAACATTGCGAAGCTTGAAGTTGGCACAGGGCAATACACGTTTTTGCTCAACGACGACGCAGGAATCATTGACGACCTGATCGTTTACCGAATCGAGGACGAGAAATTTCTTCTCGTCGTGAACGCATCCCGGATTGACGACGATTTCGAGTGGCTGAAATCGCACCTGCCGGGGTCATCGAACCTGGCTGCAGCGGAGGTGCAGCTCGAAGATCAAAGCGACCGGTATGCTGGGCTGGCCATTCAGGGCCCAGGGGTCGAGGAACTTTTTCGGGGTCTTTTTGGTCCAGAGAAAGAATTACCGGCCCGCAATCGAATCGCGCCGTTCGGTCTTGGCAACGCGCAACTCTGGGTCGCGCGGACCGGCTACACGGGTGAAGACGGCATCGAAGTTTTCTTCGCGGCCGGGGACGCGCCGCGCATCTGGAATGAGATTCTCGCAAAAGGGAAGTCGTTAGGGATCCGCCCCTGCGGTCTCGGGGCACGGGATACCTTGCGTCTTGAGATGTGTTATCCGCTCAATGGCTCCGATCTTTCTCCCGAGCACAATCCGCTTGAGGCTGGGCTCGGTTTTTTTGTGGATCTGACGAAACCGAGTTTCACCGGTCGCGAAAAGCTGGAGCGCGCGAAGACAGAAGGACTGACTCGTCGACTTGTCCCGTTCCGGATGAAAGGCAAGAGTCCGCCACCTCGACCTCATTATCGCGTCTTTCGCGACGGCGCGGAGGCCGGCGAGCTAACCAGCGGGACACTTTCGCCGAGCTTGAATTACGGCATCGGAATGGCATACCTAGCGACACCGGTGCCGAAACCGGGCGAAGAAATCGAGATTGAAATCCGCGGCCAGAAATTCCCCGCGGTGATCGAAAAGAAACCGCTCTACAAAAAACCATGAACGTTCCAGACGACCTCCTCTACACCGAATCGCACGAATGGGTCCGCCGCGAAGGCGACAAGATCCGGGTCGGGATTACCGATCACGCACAGGCTGAGCTGACCGACGTGGTTTACGTCGAGCTGCCAAAAATGGGAGCAGCATATGACAGCGGCGGCACGATCGCGGTCGTCGAGTCGGTCAAGGCGGCGAGCGACATTTACGCACCGGCCAAAGGCACCGTTCTGGAAGTGAATAAAGCGCTCGAATCCAATCCGGCCTTGATCAACACCGATCCTTATGGCGAAGGCTGGATTTATGCGTTGCAGGTCGAGAATCCCGAAGAACTGAAGGGTTTGAAGGATGCCACGGGCTATCGCGCCTCGATAGGTTGAGGGCCAGCGCCCCCGCCTTAAGAGCAGCGGATAGAGAACAGCGGTCACAAATCGCCGCTTTGGAGACCGCCGCCGAATGGCATCTCGGATGCTCGCTCCTTGAAATAAGATTGTGCCCCGTGCCGAGCTAAGGCAAAACGACAGCATGAAAAAGCTCGCCTTCGCGCTTCTCATGGCTGCGGCGTCGTTCGCGCCGGCGGCAGTCGTTAACGTCGAGTTCAAGTTCACACCGTTCATTGGCGATCCGGCGAAAGATGAAAAAGTCACGACCGTTCCGGGCAAGGCGACCGTCTTCATCAACAACGTGCTCTTCGCGGAGCAGGATGTGCGCAAAGATGAAGCGCCGGTCCTCTTCGATGAACACGAAGTGGCGCCGTCGGTTTGGGTCCCGATGAGTTCCGTCGGCCCAGTCGTGCGGAAAGGGAAGAACACAATCCGGATCGAGTTTACGCCTGACGACTCAGCGAAAACGTATCGCGCGCAGCTACGCTGGGCATCGGTGACGGACCAGACAATGGAAGAAACGGAACCGGGCAGCGGGCATTCGACGAACCAGGCAAACGAAGGGGTCGATGATCGCAAGTCCGTCAAAGGGAAGGTTGTTTTCGAGCGCGAATTTGCGGGGGATTTCGCGCTCGATTTGCCGTGGCACCATTATCCACCGGTCGCGTCCCTGACCGAGGAGGACAAACAGAAGATCGCCGCGCTCTTGAAAACCCGGGCGGAATGGTTCCAGCCCGATTTCTCCGCACTCTACAAAGCGATCGAAGATAATGAATCGCTCAAGGTGGACGATGTGCGCAAAGCGCACTGTCTCGAGACCGTTTATCAGGCCGGCGTGCGCGTGACGGCACCGCAAGTGGGCGAGTTGGATTTTACCACAACGGGCGGCCCGGAAGTGGTGGTAACCCGGAAAAAAGGACCACTCTTCGGATTAGACGAGAAAACGTTCGCCCCGATCAAGGATGAAGAAACGCAAATGTGCGCCGGGATGGCCCTTTCCGTAATCTACCCGGGCAAGCTCGTGACTGTGCGCAAACCGGACGGGGCTTGGGAGATTGTTTACTGATTCTTCATCAGACGAAGGGCAGTGTCCTAATTTTGCCGAGGCTTTTTCGTGCTCCGATTGCAAGCCACCATCGAAAATGAATTCGGATGTGACTGTATTCGTCTGTGGCCTGATTGCCATCATCGCCGGTGCCGCCGTCAGCTACTCGGCCAGAAATAAGTTGGGAGAGCCGAATAAATTGCCAATCGACCCAGTGTTTTTTGCGGTCTTCTTCGTGGTATGGCTCGGCTCAATATTCCTCGTGGGCTTAATTTTCTCACTTGTTGGTCTCCCGCTAAATTCGAATTAGGACACTACCAGACGAAGGGGGAGATTGACGCTTCCCGGTGGGACTGTTAATTCCCCCGGTGCCGACCGAGATCAAACTCTTCAGCCGCGAATGGTGTTCCTGGTGCATCGACGCGAAGGAATATCTCGCGCACCGCGGCTATCAGTTCACCGAGATCGATGTCGGCCTCGACCGGGAAGCGTACGAGGAGATGAAGACGCTCTCCGATCAAACCTACGTGCCCACCCTTGTTGCCGGCGACGAAGTGCTCGCGAATTTCGATACGGACCAGTTGGAGAAATTTCTGCACGAGCACGACATCGTCCCGTAAATGCTGTTCGGTCTTTTCATTACCCTTGGCGTCGCGGTGCTCAGCGTCGCCCTGCGCAGCTACCAATCCTCCATCTCCCAGAAAGTTGGCGCCTTCGGCATCCTCGTCGCGTCTTTTCTCGCCATCTATTACATCACCGGCAGCTGGATCCTCGGCCTGCTTAGCGCACTGAGCTGGCTTTTTCTGCCCTGGCTGGAAATTCTCACTCGCATCCGCGCGCTTCGGCTCCCGCGCGAGAAGACTTTGCGGCCCAAAAGCCCGCCCTCGGCGGAGATTTTTCCGACGCTCGACGAAATCACCAGTCAAATCGAGAGCGAGGGTTTCACCCACGTCAGCGACGCGGGTTGGGATTGGGAGGATTACCGGCAATTCTTCCGGCTTTTTTACAAAGAAGAGGACCGCGCCCAGGCAACGATTTGCCTCAACGAACAGAACGACCTTTCCTTTTATTACCTCCGCATTTCCTCCCGCGCCCAGGACGGCACCATTTGGACGACATGGAATTATCCGCTCTCTTACGGCCTAAAACTGACCCCGCAATTTCGCATCAACCGGCAGCGGCCCGACCAATCCTTCTGGCAACTTTACCACAGTCACAAGGCCTTCCTGAACGACAACGCAGTCGAGACCCACATCATCGATTCGCTTGATGAAGATCAAATTCAGCAGGAGATCGAAAATGATCTGCGCGATCAGATCGCGCACAACATCAAAGCGGGCGTCCTCATGCAAACCCCGGCTGGGGAAATCAAGTATTCGTGGCGGGGAATGATTTATCTCTGGTGCCAGTTCCTACTCGATCTGGTCCGCCTTTAGAGGCAAAATTTGCCCTAACGAAATCGAAGATGAGGTCAGCCTCTCCAATCCGAATGTCGAACTCCGAAACAAGCGGGGGAAGATTCAACGTCCGGAGAAAATTTCACGGGGTTTTCCCAATTTTCGAATTTCGAGCCTCGGATTTTTGCCAATCCGTTCGCACCCTACGGCGATGAACGAAAACGCCCCGCGCATCCATACCGAGATCCAAGTCATGTTCTTCGATACCGATTGCGGCGGGGTCGTGCACAACATTGCCTATCTGCGTTTTATTGAAATCGCCCGCACTCTCCTTGCCGAAAAGCTCGGGATGAAGCTGGTCGAGATGGCCGCGACGCAACGCTATCCCGTTGTCGTGCGAACGGAAATCGATTACCGGCGCGCGGCCAGGCTGGGCGACCGCTTGCGCATCGACGGCTGGCTCGACCGACTGGAACGGGTTCGGTTTTGGTGCGGCTTTCAGATCCGGCGACTGGGCGACGACGTCCTCATTGCGGAAAGCCGCCAGATGCTCGCGCTGGTCCAGATGCCCGAGGCAAAGTTGCTTCGCTTGCCGGACACCTGGGAGCGTTATCGCGGGCCGGAGCCGGCCCCACCGCGGCCCTGAATTCGGCGGCAGACATTTCTACTGAAACGAGTAGCCTAACGATAATGTCCTCTGGCAATCCCGCCCTCAGCCTCGACGAAGTGTTCCTCACACCGCGCGCTCTGGAGCCACCGCCAATCCGGCGCGCGCTTTTCCTTTTCCTCCTCGGCCTGACTGCGGTCCTTCACATCGCGACGATCGGCTGGGGCGATCTTTACAATGAAACCGACGGCCAGTATGCGGGGGCCGCGCGCGAGATGCTTGAGTCGCAGCAATGGCTCACCCCGACGAATGATGGCATCCCGCGCTTGCAAAAACCGCCTCTTCTCTATTGGGCGATTGCCATTTCCCTGAAGGCGTTTGGCCTAACGACTGCGGCGGCCCGCCTCCCGATCGCCCTCGGCACTTTCGCCACCATCGCCTTCACCTTTCTCATTGGTGATCGCCTCGGCGGACCGTGGCGCGGTTTTCTCGCCGGGCTGATCCATCTCTGCTCTTGTGGCGCTTTTCTTTTCGGCCGCATCATTATGCCCGAGCCGGTCTTCAGCGCCTTCATTGCTGGAGCGATTTACTGCGCGATTCGTGGTTACGAGCGGCGACCGGGGCGGCGCGGCTGGTTTATCGGCTTTTGGGTTTTCGTCGCGCTCGCCTGCATGACGAAAAGCTTGCACGGCTTCCTCTATCCAGCGGCGATCATCATTCTGCTCTCCTGCTTCTACCGCGAAGCGCGTCTCCGGTTTCGCGAACTCCTTCGCTGGGATGGGATCCTGATTTTTCTCCTCATCGCCGCGCCGTGGCATATCTGGCTGGAGTGGCGGCATCCTGGGTTCCTCGGTCAGTTCACGGCAAGGGAATGGCTCGTGCATCTCGGCGGGGAGGCGGATCCGGGTCACACCTATGACAACGTGCCGAGAGGGGTTTTCCTCCTGCTCCACCTCGCCTGGTGGTTTCCGTGGTCGATCGCAATCCTCCCCGGCGTCTTCCTAGCCTGGCGGCGCGTTTTTCGTCCGCGTGAAATCGAATTCGCCGATGCCCTCCCGCTCTGCTGGATGGCGGTCGTTTTCATCCCGCTCTTCGTCATCGGTCAACGTCAGGATTATTATTCCATGAGCATGTGGGGTGGCTTCGCGATTTTCGCCGCGACCGCCTGGGAGCGAATGCCACGCTGGACGAGGATCGTCGGCGTCTCCGGCGTCCTCGTGCTTGGACTCGTCGCCGGCTTTGTCGCATGGCGGTTGCCGGAGCTCCTCTCCCACGCCGATGGACAATGGGGTCCGACGGCGGCGCGCTCCACCGCCTGGCGGACCTTGCGCGAAATTCCGGTTTCCACCTGGCTCGGCTTTCGCACAATGTTCGTCGCGACCGGGCTCGCTTTGATTTTTTTCTCCGTCATCGCGCTCTGGTTCATCATGAGGGAACGGCCACGCCTGGCTCTTACCGCCCTCGCCGCCGCGATGGTCCCGATCGGCTTCAGCATGATGGATGGCGTGGCGCGGATGGCACCCTATTTCTCGCTCGCCGATGCGGCCGATTTTATCCAGGAACGGATCGCGCCTAACGACAAAGTGATCTACGAGGGACCAATGCATGTCGGGAGCAGCCTGCTCTTTTATCTCGGGCGTAAATTTTACCTCGTGAACCAGGATCCCGCCTCTGAGCCGGGCGCCGCGCTCGGGCCAACCCCGGAAGTTTTCCTTGACGAAAAGACTGTCGTGCAGGCCTGGGACGGACCCGATCGTTGGTATCTCCTCGTCGAGCAAAACCGCCGGCCGCACTGGCTGGCTCTCTTCCGGACGCATGGAGCCACCGCCGAGGAATTGACGACCTGCGGGACTACCGTCCTTCTCAGCAACCGTCGTTAGGCGGGAAACTTCAGCAACCTGCGGGATCTTCTCTTTCCGAGCCCCCCCGGAGGGAGGTCTCCACCTTCTGGACACTTCGTTCTGCGAAGCAGAGCGCAGGAGGCCGCCGCCCACGAGACTAATTCAGGTCGAGCGACGCACGAACGTCGGATTCGAGCAAACGCCCCCAAATCGTATCGTAGGGATGAACCCGCCTAACTCGCTCACCCTTGTGAACGAGCGGGCGATGCTCGTTTGCCCATTGGAAAATCGAGCCTTCCAGATTCTGCACCCGGGTGTAACCTGCGGTCCGCAGCCGGTGCGCCATCGCTCCAGAACGATAACCAACTGCGCAGTAGGCAACGATTGGGGCATCTTTGGCCAAACCACCAGCCGCCGTTTCGGCATTCGCCCGCGGATCGACTCGCCGCGCTCCGGGCAGGTGGCTCACCTCCCACTCCGCGGCCGTTCGGACATCGAGTAGCACCGGAGCCGGGCGTTGCTTATCCGTCAACCAATCGGCCAGTTGCTGCGTTGTGATCCAGCGTTCATCGCGGAATTTGCCCCGCAGCGAGCGTTTGACGAGAAACCATTCTATTTCGCGAGAAAAGAACAATCCCAGGCCAAAAACGAACAACCCTGCCAAGGCGAAAATGAGACGGAGAGCAGCAGCCGCGGAGTCACGCCGTGGCCGTAAATTGTAATCCATTTGAAAAATCCGCGGAGCCCGCTACCTTGCCGACTCATTTTTGGGAGTATAACCCGGAGCAATTTTATGTCGCAGCATCGCAGTCTTAAAGGCGCCAGCACCATCACGGCCAAACGCAATGTCTTGAAACGTTTTGAGCGGGTCGAATTGCTCAAGAAACGTGGCCAGTGGAAAGAGACAAGCAGCGTCATGGGCCTGCCGAAGACCAAGCCGGACGTCTAGCAGAAGTTGGTAGTTGTAAGTTGATGGTTGAGAGCAGGAATCTTCTCTCGGCGCTCAACTAAAGACTCTCAACTCTCATGCGCCTCAATCGCTTCCTTGCCGCCGCGGGACTCGGCTCGCGCCGGCACTGCGACGAGCTGATCGCAGAAGGCCGCGTCACGGTCAACGGCCGGCCGTGCACAAATTTCAGCACGCAGATCGAAGACAACGACCACGTTAAGGTTGGTCACCGACTCGTTAGGCGAGGAGAAGCGCTGACCATCGTGTTGCACAAGCCGGCCGGCTTCGTTTCCACCCGCCGCGACCCGAACGCAACTGACACGATCTACGATTTGTTGCCGGCGAAGTTTTCCCGGCTTTTCAATGTCGGCCGGCTCGACGCCCAAACCGAAGGCCTGCTCCTGCTCACCAGCGACGGCGACCTGGCGCAACGCCTGACTCATCCGCGTTACAAGGTGGAGAAGGAATACGAAGTTACGCTCGACAAACTCTGGGACCCAAAGCTAGCCGAAAAATTGCGCACCGGTGTTTTCCTCGACGGCAAGCGCGCCCGACTCACTCGAGTGCAACAGTTCGGTCCGACCCGATTGCGGGTTGTTCTGCAACAGGGATTGAACCGCCAGATCCGCCGGATGTTTTACACGCTCGGCTACGAAGTGAAGCGCCTCGTCCGCACCCGCATCGGCCATTTGCGGCTCGGCGAACTGCCGCGCGGGAGCTGGCGTCCTCTCACGAAACAAGAGCTGGCTAAATTGCATTTCTAGGACGGGCGCTCTGCCTGCCCAGGGTCGCGCTTCTCAAGTAGGGCAGGCGGAGCGCCCGCCCTACAATTATTCCAGTTCCTCACGCAGAATGGCGAGAGGTGGAGCCGATCCGACGCCATAGCTCGTCAGTAAACCGATCGCGACTGTCAACGTGCTCACGATTACCGCCGCGAAAAGTGCCGGCAGGATCGAGGGCGTGTAGGCCAGCTTAAATGTAAAGACGGCCAGTGCCCAACTGGCGACCAGAGCGAGCACGATCCCAGTCGCGCTCGCCAGCAGGCCGAGGAACAAGTATTCGGCGCAAAGAATTTTCCAGATCTGCCAGCGCGAGGCGCCCAGCGTCCGCAGGAGCACGCTCTCTTTCAGCCGCTGATAGCGTCCACTCCAGATCGTGCTTCCAAGTACAATCAATCCCGTGCCGACCGCAAAGAGCGACATGATGCGAATGACGAGCGCGACCTTCACGAGGATCGCGTCGACGGTTTGAATGACCGACGTGAGGTCGAGCGCGGAGACGTTCGGGAATTTTGCCACAACCGCGTTCTGCAGTCTGGCCGAAGCGGCCGGCGTTGGCACGCGACTCACGAGGACGTTAAAAGTCGGCGCGTTTTCCAGCACGCCGGTTGGAAAGACGATAAAAAAATTGGTCTGAAAACGCTTCCAATCGACCTCGCGCAAACTGGCGACACGCGCTTTGATTTCCACGCCCTGAACGTCAAAGATGAGGGTGTCGCCGATAGTTAGGCCAAGATCTTTCGCTATATCCTGCTCGACCGAAACCGGGACCGCATCCCCCGGATGATAATCAAAATGGCCGATCCATTCGCCCGCCGTGAGCTTTTCCGTTTCGCTCAATTGCTCGCGGTAGGTCGATCGATACTCGCGCTCCAATTCCCATTCCGGCGCCGTGCGCTTTGGGTCCTTCAGAATTTCGGACGACTTGCGTCCTTTCACCTCCAGCAGACGCATCGTCACAATCGGCGCCTCCTGGATAACCGGAAGCCGCTCCTGCCTGACCAGATCCGCCACCGGCTTTGTCTGCTCTGGCTGGATGTCGAAAAGAAAGATGTTGGGCTGATTGTTCGCATCGATGGAACGGAACTGGGTCAGAAGCACGTCGCGCGTCAGGTAAATCGTGAGGAGAAGAAAAGTGCCCAGGCCTAACGAAAGAGTGAGGAGCAGGGTGCGATTGTTGGGCCGGTAAAGATTGGCCAGGCCCTGGCGCACGACAAAACTCCAGCCTCGCGGAAGGAGTTTGCGCACAAGGAAAATCAACAGGTTCGCCACGCCGATCAGAAGCGCGATAGCGACACCCAGACCACCAGCGACAAACAACCCGTCGATCCACGTTTCGGCCTGCGAAATCGCGAAAGCGGTCAGGCTTGCCGCAATGATGAGATAAACAATCCACGTGCCGAAATCGCGGCGCGCGGGCGCAGCGTTGTCATCGACCGAGGCACGAAGAGCGAGGAGCGGTGAAACCCGCCGGAAACGCAAAAGCGGCGGAAGCGCGAAGAGAATGCAAACGCCAAGGCCCACGGCCATGCCACCCAACACTGGCGGCCAGGCGACGGCTTTCGGAAGCGCAAAAGGGATAAATCTTTGCAGCACGCCGGGAAGAATTCGATGCATCGTGAGGCCGAGCGCCGCCCCGACGAGGACGCCGGCGACACCCATGGCTGTCGCCTGAAGCAGGTAAACGGCAACCGTCGTGCGCCCAGCCGCGCCAAGACAGCGCAGCACGGCTGCCGTCCGCACTTTTTGTTGCAGGTGCGCCTGGATCGCGCTTGCTACGCCGACCGCGCCGAGGAGGAGCGAAATGAAACCAACGAGATTGAGAAAGCGGTAAAGATTGCCCAGCGATTCGCCGAGATCCTTTTTGCGTTTCGCGACCGTGTCATATTCAAGACCGGCCTGCTCAATCCGCGGTGCCAGCTTTTGCACTTCGACCGCAACGTCAAGGTTCGGCGCGAACCTCACGAAATTCAGATAGCGCGCGAGGCTGCCGGGCTTGAGAAGCTTCGTTTCGGCAAGATTTTGCAGCGGAATGTAAACCCGTGGCGCGAAGCTTGCCGCGGGCGAGGCTTCGCCCGGCATCTTGGTCAGAGCGCCGGCAATCGTGAAAGTGGCCTCGCCGATTTTGATCGGGTCGCCCGGCTTCGCTCGGAATTGAAAAAGAAGGCTTTCTTCCGGAACCGCTTCTCCGCCGGCACGGAAAGTCTCCGCGGCCGCGAGCGGTGCAGTTTCCATCTTGCCATAAAAGGGAAAGTTCCCACCGAGAGCGCGCACGTAAACCATTCGGGTGCCGCCGCTCTTCGGGAAAAACGCCATTGTGCGGAAGCGCACCTCCTGCGCCTGAGTTTCGCCTAACGATCGGAGCATTTGCTGTTGTTCCGCAGTAAAGGGGCGCGAACTCTCGACCACCAGATCCGCGCCGAGCAACGACCGGGCCTGCTCATCGATCGCCCGGGTAAGGCTGACACGAAACAAACCGATCGTGATCAGCGCCGCTACACCTAACGAAATAGAAAAGGAAAATAAGAGCAACCGCCATCGACTGGAGCGGCTGTCGCGCCACGCCATGTGGGGAATGAAGACAAAGTTAGAGCTCCAGCGTCGCATTACAGCTCGGAGCGACGTGCTTCCGCCCAATCTACGATTTCCTCCAACGCCGCCCACCACGCATTCCTAAATTGGACGTGCGGAAGCACGTCCCTCCGAACGAAGTCCCTCATTCGATCATCTTTCCATTCCGAAGGAGGAGTGTTCGCTGGCCATTGTAAAATTGCGTTGTCTCCCAGTGGTCTCGTGGACACCTTCGCCCCTCGACATCGTTAGCGGAGCGCTTCCTCATTCGATCATCTCTCCATTGCGCAGCCGGATGGTTCGCCCGGTCAGGCGCGCGACCTCGGGATCGTGGGTCACGAGAACAAGCGCGGTGCCTGCATTGCGATTCAATTCCAGCATGATCTCGATCACCATCTGGCTCGTTTCCGCGTCGAGATTGCCCGTCGGCTCGTCCGCGAACAAAACCTTTGGTCGGTTAATAAACGCCCGTGCCAGGGCGACGCGCTGTTGCTCACCACCGGAGAGCTGCGCCGGATAATGAGCGCTGCGTTCGCCCAGTCCGACGCGCTCCAGAAGATCGAGCGCGAGAGTCCGCGCCCCCCGATCGCCGCGCAACTCCATCGGTACGGTTACATTCTCGAGCGCGGTCAGAGTCGGGATAAGCTGAAAATTTTGAAAAACAAAACCGACCTGCTCGTTCCGCACCCGGGCGCGCTCGTCCTCACTAATCCCGGAAAGCGCGATGCCGTTGAGCAGAACCGAGCCGGACGTAGGCAGATCAAGTCCGGCGGCCAAACCGAGCAGGGTTGTCTTGCCGCTGCCGGATGGACCGAGGATCGAACAAGTCGCCCCTTGTTGCAGAGTAAACGAAACATTCTGCAGAACGGTCAGGCGCCCCGCACCGGTGGCGTAGCTTTTCGTCAGATCGCGCACGTTGAGAATTGGGAAGTTCATTGACGGCTAAAGGCGGCGCGTCTTGCTTACGCGATGGTGATACGGCGCGCATGAGGAAATTGATGCGTCGGATTCTTCTTCTCTCGCTTTCCGCGCTCTGTTTTGCAGCGCCCGCTTTTGCCGGAACGATCCTCTTTCTCGGCGACAGCCTGACCGCCGGGCTTGGCGTAGAACAGGGACAGGCCTACCCAGCGCTTATTGAGCAGAAGATCCGCGAGAAAAATCTTCCTTTCGACGTGATCAACGCCGGGGTGAGTGGCAGACACGACCGCGGGCGGACTGGCCCGGCTCAATTGGGTGCTGCAGAAAAAGATCGATATCTTCGTCCTTGCCCTTGGAGCAAACGATGGACTCCGGGGATTGCCGGTCCCGCAAATGAAGGCCAATCTCCAGGCCATCATCGATCGCGTGAAAGCGAAAAACCCGAAGGTGAAAATCGTCATCGCGGGCATTCAGATGCCACCGAATTTGGGCGACGATTATGCCACAGCTTTTCGCGAGGTTTTCGCCAACCTCGCCCGCGAGAACAACGCCGCGCTTATCCCATTCCTCCTCGAGGGCGTGGGCGGCCGCGTTGATTTGAATCAAGCGGATCATATTCATCCGACCGCGGCCGGGCAAAAAGTCGTGGCGGAAAACGTCTGGCGCGTTCTCGAGCCGCTCCTGACAGACGGCGGATCGTGATGCGGATCGAGGGCTGTCCCAGGCTCTGATTACCGGCGCTTCGGCAGGGATCGGGCGTGAGTTCGCGCGCCAACTCGGCGGACGCGTCGCGACGCTCGTGCTCGTCGCGCGGCGCAAAAAGCGGCTGGAGGAACTGCGCGCGGAACTGATTGGACGGATCCGCAATTGCGCGTCGAAATCCGCCCGGCCGATTTGTCCCAAGTCCGCGCCAGTCGATGAATTGATCGCCTGGGCAATCAGCCAAAAGCCTGTCATCGATTTGCTCATCAACAACGCCGGACTTGGGCGACATGGGCGCATTTTCGACCGCCGATCCGGAGCGGGTCGATCAGATGATGCGGGTCAACGTCGTGGCTCTGACACGGCTGACACGCGCGTTGTTGCCGGGCATGATCGAACAAAAACGCGGTGCGATTTTGAACGTCAGCTCCTCCGCCAGTTTTCTCCCGATCCCGAATTTCGCGGTTTACGCGGCGACCAAGGCATACGTGACCAGCTTTACCGAAGCCTTGCGTGGCGAGCTGCACGGAACCGGGATTCACCTCTCGGCTCTCTGCCCGGGGCCGGTAAAGACGGAGTTCACCGAGGTGGCGCGGCGTCAACCAAGCGGACCCGCGCCGCGTGAGCCCGACCTGGTCTACGTACCGGTCGAGGAAGTCGTTAGGGTGGCCTTGCATGGAATTGAGCACAACCGGCCGATCGTCATTCCGGGAAGCTTGATGAAGTTTGGAATGGCCATTGTTAGGCTAACGCCCATGCCGTTGCTCCGCATGGGCAGCCGTCTCTTCGCCAAGGCGGGGTAGACTCAGCGGGTGCGGCCGGGGGTGTTGACCCCGGCCAACGTGAAACGCTCCCTCACACTAGACCATCGAGGGTCACCGCCCACGGCTACAACGCTACCCGCAGGCTACTGCGCGTACTTGACCGAGCAGCCGTAGGCCTTGGTCTGCGTAGTCGCGACCGGCTTGCCGGCCATTGCCTCCTCCAGCGCGCTCTTCACGTAATTGGTCGAGCCCTTAATGTCGCCGGGGTCGGTCGACGGCTTGCTGTCGATCGCTCCTTCGTAAATCACTTTCCCTTCCGGGTTGATGACGAACATATGCGGCGTGTTGGTGGCGTGATATTCGTGGCCAACGTTTCCGTTCGGGTCGAGGAGAAGTGCAGTCGGGTTCATCTTCCATTCGGCCAACTGCTTCTTCGCGTCATCCGGCGTCAGGTTCCCCTGCGCGCCAGGGGCCGAGGAATCAATCGTCAGCCAGACGACACCTTTCGCGGTGAATTCTTTCTGCAGGGCCTGCATGTTCTCGCTCCTGTAGTGCTTTTGCACAAACGGGCAACCCGGGTTGAACCATTCCAGAACGACGTATTTGCCCTTATATTCGCCTAACGAATGGGTCTTGCCGTTGGCGTCGGGCAGATTAAAACTCGGCGCGGGGGCGCCGATCTTGGGCGCTTCGGCGGCGCAGAGCGCGCCGGCGCAGAGCGTAGTGAGAGTGAAGAGGAGCAGTTTTGTTTTCATAATTCTTATTTGGTGATCGCGATCTTCGGCGCGGACGGATTGAAGATGATCCAGGACGAGCGCCTGGGTGAGCAGTTCCGGCAGAAGGATCGGTTGGTTCGGAGTCGCAGCCGGATAGAGCACGTATAATGGGACACCGACGCGTCCGAATTGTTTCAAAGTTTTCGTGATCACCGGGTCGGCGTTCGTCCAATCGGCCTTCATTTTCACCACGCCGTAGCGTTCGAAACGCGCTCTTCACCGCCGCACTTTCGAGGACCGAGGCCTCGTTGAATTTGCAGGTGATGCACCAGGCGGCAGTGAAATCGATGAAGACGGTGCGGCCGGCGGCCAGTTCGCTTTGCAGGCGCTCGGGACTGAAGGCGACCCAGCCGTCTTTCGTTAGGCCGGAGGCTGGCGGTCTTGCGTCGCCGCGAATTTTTGACCAATGAAATAGAAGCCGCTGACGAGGACGAGGACGAGGACGAGGACGAGCACGACGGAACGTTTTGCGCGGGAGGCGGTGGGGACTGAGAACGAGCCCTGCATCCAGCAGGCGATGCTGAGCGCGAGGAGAAACGCGCTCACCCAGATTGCGGCGTCGATGCCCGCGCGCGACGCCGATCACCCAGAGCAAAAAGAGCAGGGTGGCGAGGAGGAGAAAACCCATGAACTGTTTCACCCGCACCATCCAGGGACCGGGCCGCGGGACGAAGCGGAGCCAGGCGGGCTGCGCGCTGAGGAGCAGATAGGGCGCGCTCATCCCGGCGGCGATGGCGAGGAACATGAGAAGGATGATCGCGGCCGATTGGGCGAAAGCGAACCCGAGCGCGGTCCCAAGATAAGGCGCGGTGCAGGGAGTGGCGAGCACGGTCGCGAAGACGCCCTGGAAGAATGAGCCGGCATAACCTTCCCGCGCACTCCAGCCGAGGAGCCCGGTCGTCGCCGCCGCCGGGAGCGTGATCTCGAAGACGCCAAAGAGATTGAGAGCAAAAACGAGGACGACCGCGCTCATCGCGACGACGAAATACGGGTTGGTAAATTGGAAGGCCCAGGTGATTTCGCGGCCGGCAGATTTGAGGGCGATCATCAGGGCAGCCAGCCCGATGAACCAGGCGAAGATGCCGATCGCGAAAGCGAGGCCATTGCCGAAAATGCGGGCCCGGCTGTCCCCGGCATGCTGGATAAAGCCGAAAATTTTGAGCGAGATCACCGGGAGGACGCACGGCATGAGATTGAGAATGAAACCTCCAATGAAGCCAAAGAGGAGGAGCTTCAGCAGGCTATCGGTCGCCTTCGGCTGAGCGGTGATTTCCGGCGCACTCGTGGCAGGTGCAGAAACGTTCCTGCCTGTCGAAAAGGCGTGATCGCCGGCAACAATCAATCCATCAAGGGATTGCACGCTCTGGGGTGCCGACTCGAACGGGATGACGAAGACGATCGAACCATCCGCGGACTGTTCGCGGCGCGGATGACCGATCAAGGTCGAGGAATCGGGTAACGGAAAGAAATCAACCGAGGACTCACGCGCGAGGCTCTTGTCCGCGATCGTCAGCCGAAACTCGTTCGCCTGACGACTCCAGTGTAATGCGCTGCCCGCGCCCGGCGGGAGCGGCTGCGGGAGGCGGTCGCGGAATTTCGCGAAAAGCTCGGTATTGGCGGGAGTGTTTTGCGCGCCGACGGGCAGATCCAAGTCGCACTTTGGCGCTGCCCGGGATGCAGATTTTTTCGCAAACGAGCCAACTGGCTTCGCCGCCGAGTTTGACGGATGCCGCTTCGATCTTCGACGGCGGGGTGAGCTGCATCATGAGCAGAACTTCGTCGTGATAGCCGTAAATCTGGATGTCTCCCGGTTCGCTCAGCTTGAGCGGGATGGGCCACTGGATCGGGCCGGCTTTCCAGCCGGGCGGCAGGTCCCATTTCAGCTCGGTCGGGATGCCGGCATCGCCCGGAAACTCCCAATAGGTGTGCCAGCCCGGGCGCCATTTTCAGGAGGAGTCCGGCGGTAAACGGCTTGCCGGGGACGACCGCTGTCGTATCCGCGAGAAGCTTCGCCTCAACCAATTCGCGCCCATCAAATTTCTGGCCGTGCGCCGCCGGAGGAGCCAAGAACGCACGACCGCCAGGAGGAGCGCACCAGCAGATGAACGCAACGCGGCCATCCAATTGATTACCATTGCTGCCCGAACAGCGGCAACGCAGCGGGGCTCTTCCGGGGAGCGACTCTGCTGTGCTTGTCATCCCGAGGCGCGAAGCACGGCGAGGGATCTCACGACTGCAATCCGGCGTTCGCTCGATCTTGAGGACGCCATAGATTGCAATTGCGAGGTCCTTTCCCGCGCTTCGCCAGCTCAGGGTGACAATTTCTAACGGCAACAGGTGACGCTGGAGCACGCGGCGCAGCCAACCGCCGGATCTATTCCTCGCCCTCGTAGTAATCGGCTTCGTCGCCTTTCGCGATTATTTCCTCGGCGCCTTCCTTGTAGGCCACCCACTTCCCGCTATCGGGATAATAACAGGTATCGCCCGCGCGGATTATCTGCGATCACGTAATAGACGAAATCCTCGTCCTCGGCCGCGGAAAGCTGATGCGCCTGGCCCGGCGCAAAGAAAAACGAGTCGCCTGCGCTCACCTCGGTCGTGCCCTGATGGTCGCGGACTTTTCCCCGACCCGAAACGACCAGATAAAGCTCCGTCTCCGCGCCGTGCCCGTGATACGGGACAGTAGCTTTTGCCTTTCGGAATCCGGACCAGCGCGAGATCGAAAGGATGACGTTTGGCGAGGTCGAGCGATTCCTTTTCGCGCCCGAGCGCGATCGAGATGTCTTTGACGAATTTGTGGAATTTTCCCTTCGGCGATTTCCGTTCGTCTTCGGCGATATCGTTGAGATTGACTTTGCGCATGAGGGAATGTTCGGCCGACGCACGGCGCGAAGGCGAGCAAGAAATTACCGCGGATTGCGCGGACTGACACGGATGGGGAGGTCGTGGGAATATTCGATTCGACTGCACCCCTGGGCTTTCCATCCGCGCAATCCGGGTATACCAAAGCGGCGAACTTCTCGTTAGGCCAGAATCGCGTAGCTCTAGTTCTTGCGCCCTTTCGCTTCGACCTTCTGAAACTTGCCGTCTGTTCCGGCTCGCCAACCCGCGCAGCATGGCTACTTCGTCGGATTTTTCCTTGCCGTTCAAATAATAGATAACGTGGAGATGCGTCTTCTTCGGCAGCCGCTTCTGACCCTCCTCTGCAACCTTGTAAATTTCCTGGGGCGGGATCGGTCTCAAGCCGCCGCCCGGCTGCGAGGCGGTCGCGTTGCCGTCGGTCAGCATGTAGATCGTTTCCGGCTTGAGAGAGAACGCTTCCTCCAGCGCATAATCATGCCGCGTTCCGCCGGGCCTGCCCTTCGGCTTTAGCCGTCTTGTAATCGACTTGCCTTCTGAATGTGCGCGATCGCCGCCTGCTTGTTTCTCCTCGGTCGCCGGGACCAACTCCGGTTTCCAGGAATAAGCACCGCCCGACCAGCGCACGATCCCGAAACGCGTCTGCGGGGTGAGGCTTTGCACGAGCTTGATCGCTTCCTCGCGAATGACCTGAAAATTCTGGTCCTTCCCGTGCCTGACGAGCTTGCGGCCGGAGGCATCGCCCGTGCGGGTAAACATCGAATCCGAAACGTCGATCATGATCACGACGCTGGTGCTGATGTCGCGGATACCGAAAAAGTTGATCGCGGTGCCGTTCCCTCCGCCACCTCCGCCGCCTAACGATGGCGCGCCGCTGGCGCCGAAAGCGCGCCCGGCGCCGCCCGCGCTCATCATGGTGCGCGGCGCGCTCTCCGCTGTCCTGATTTCCGGCATCGGCGGCAAGGCCACCTTGGCCAGGCCGGTGGTGAGGACGCGCTTTCGGGACTGCGGGCGGAGCACTGGTCGGCTTGGTTTTTTCTGCAACTGAACCCGATGCTCGAGCGCGCGCTCGCTCGGGTTGGGCGATTTCGGACCGGCGTTGAAGGTGAGCTTGCGAGTCGCGGAATATTTCGAAACCACCCAAAGCGCGGCGCCGCCGCCGAAGAGGAGGTGCAAGGCAACGACGGCAATCAGGACCGGCGGCGAGTAGCGACGCAGCGCGGGCGCAATCCTGGCCGGCGGTTCTTCGGGGGCGATCTTCATTGGGGGAGCGCCAGCTTAAGCACGGGCGCTTCAAATTGGCGAGAAACTTGTGGGTGTCGACGACCTCGGCCGCCGTCCGCGCCTAGGACGGCGAAGCGTACCCCGCCGCCGGGTTCACCGACCCCGGCTACCGAACTTTCCGTTTCGCGCGGGGCGAGCAGCGACGTCGCGGCCGACGAGATAGAGCAAAACGCAAAGACCAAGCGAACGGAATCAGCGCGAGCATATCGGACGACGGGCCTTCGAAAAATGGATTGTGAGCGGCGGCCCACTTTTCGAACGCGTCGAGCCGATCCTTCATCGGAATGTCAAGAAAGCGAAAAGCGACGCCGGCCAGTGTGCCGCCCGCGATGTAACCGGAGGAGAAAAGCACGCCGTTGCTCTTATCGCCTTCCGCGACGAGCTGATCTTCGGTCAGTTGCGTGCCGGCGTGTTTGCGACGGGTGTATCTGTCCACCAGCCAGCGCACCATGCCGCCGACGTAGACCGGCGCGGAGGTGGAGATGCGGAAGATAAACCCCGACGGCGAACGCGAGCGAAGAAACGCCGGAAAGCTCAAGCACAATCGGCGATGAAAACGCCTAACAACACCAGACCCCACGGCAATTGTCCGCCCAGGATTCCTTTGATGATGTAAGAGACGAGCGTGGCTTTCGGCGCGGTGAATTTCTGCACGCTCGAGCCGTCCGGGCCGCTTGTCGTAAACGCCGTTGATCCCGGGATCCACGAGATAAACCGGCACGCCGTCGTTGTTCACGAGATAACGGCCGGCCGGACCGTTCTCGGTGTTGGTTTTGTGGTAAACGAAATACTCGTTCGGATCGGCATCCGGCCTGCGCGCCGGATAAGCGTTCGCGCTTCGGCTGGCCGTTGCTGTCTTTTCAGGTAGTCGGCCGGATTGGCGTGAAAGCTCGAGGGGAAAGCGAAATCCTTGTTGCCCGCGACCGGAACGTAAACCGTGCCGGACTGATTCAGCTGCATCAGGATCGGACCGAGAATGAGACAGGAGGCGAGGGTGCCGATCAGAATCGCGATCTGTTGATACTTCGGCGTCGAGCCGACGAGGAAACCGGTCTTTAGATCCTGCGAAATGGTTCCGCCGTTCGATGAGGCGATGCAGACGATGCCGCCGATCGAGAGTGCGGTGACAAAATAGGGCGGCGCCGTCCAACCGATGACGAGAAAGATGAGACAAGTCAGCAACAAGGTCGCGATCATCATGCCTGAAGTCGGACAGGACGATGAGCCGACTTCGCCGGTCAGACGCGACGAGACGGTCACGAAGAGGAATCCGAAGGCGACGATGAGAACCGCGCCTAACAAATTAAATCGCAGATTCAATTGCGGCGCGATCATGATGACGATGAGCAAAGCGATGATTCCGCCGATCACCCATTTCATCGAAAGGTCCTGATCTGTCCGCGGCACGTCTTCGCGCGCGACGCCGGAGCTCGCGCAGATCCGCGAGCCCGCCCTTCAATCCATGCCAGATGAGCGGGATTGAACGGAAGAGGCTGATGATGCCGGCCGCCGCGACCGCACCCGCGCCGATGTAGAGAATGTAGCCCTCGCTGAATCTGCTCGACCGACATGTCGGCAATGGTGTGCCCGGTTTCCGGCGCGAGCGGCAGGGTTCCGGCGGAACCGAAATATTTGATCGCCGGAATGAGGACGAGATAGGACAAGACGCCGCCACCCATCATGAGCGCGGAGATGCGCGGACCAATGATGTAACCGACGCCGAGCAGCGCAGGATTGTTCTCGAGCGAAATGGACGCGCCTTCGAATGGCTTCCCGAAAATCTTCTCCGGGATTTCCTTCATGATTTTGAAAATCTGCTAGCAGGCCGTAGTAGATGAAGCCGATCGCGAACCCGCCGATGATGATCTTGCCGCCGCTGACCGCTTCGTCCGCCGCGGCACGCGCGACGGCATCGCCGGCATGTGCGGCATCGCGCGATTCAGGCGACGCGGCCGCCTTCAACACTTCCGCGCAGGCCGTGCCCTCAGGATATTTCAAATATCCGTGCTGCTGCACGATGAGCGCGCGGCGCAGCGGAATCATCATCAGGATTCCGATCAGTCCGCCCAGAATCGCGACCAGCATGACGCGGGTGATCTCGAGATCGAACCCGAGAATCATGATCGCGGGCATGGTCACGCCGAGACCGAAGGCGATTGATTCGCCGGCCGAGCCCGCGGTCTGCACGATGTTGTTCTCGAGGATGGTCGAATCGCGCAGGCCGAACTTGGAAAGAAGGCGAAAGATCGTGATCGAAATGACCGCCACAGGAATGGACGCGCTTACCGTCAGCCCGACTTTGAGGACGAGATAAAGCGACGAGGCGCCGAAGACCATCCCGAGCAGCGTGCCGATGATGAGCGGCAATGGCGTCAGCTCGCGCAGCCGCGCGCTCGGCGGAATGAACGGACGAAAGTTGGCGAGGATCGGATTCTCCGGGTGTCGGACCAACGATATCCGGAAATTCGTTAGGCGGATTGCGACGGATCGATGTTTATCATTCGATTTTGTCGACGAGCGACTGAGCTCGGCCTAACGAATCGCGCCCGCGTTCAGCGGTTCGCGTCCCCATCCGCAGGATCCAGCGATAAAGCACGAAAGCGATGACGACGAAAGCGATCGCCGCCGAGAATTATCGCCGGCGTTCCAAATCCGGGGCCGACGAGCGCGAGCGGCGCCGCGACGCCGGAGAAAACGACAATCGCAGAGATCACGACCCCGATGATGCTTTCGCCGACAATCAAACCCGAGGCGAGCAAGACGCCGAGCTGCTTCGTCCCTTCCGGATTTTTCGTCCGATCGGCGCCGCGGTCGTAGAACCAGCCGACGATCGTGCCGACCACGATCATGAGCGTGCTCGCAGTCGGCAGATAAATTCCGAGACCGACCGCGAGCGGAGGAATGCGCATGTGTTTCGTCGTTTTACCGAGGATCGCGTCGAGCACGATGATGCCGACGCCGATGTAGGCGCCCATCCGGATCAAACTCCAATCGATATTTCGCCGCGATTACGCCTTGGGCGAGCGACGAGATCAAGCCCGCCTGTGGCGCCGGCAACGGGTTTGGTCGCGACAACGCACCCGGCGCGCCGACGAAACCATAAGCCTGATTGACGAGGTTGAGCACCGGCGGAATAACGACGGCGCCGGCGAGAACACCGATGATGAGCGCGACCTGCTGCTTCCATGGCGTCGCATCGACCAGTTGCCCGGTCTTGAGATCCTGCAGGTTGTTGTTCGCGATCGCGGCGACGTTGAAAATCACCGCAGTCGTGAAAAGCGCGAAAGCCATCAGCGCCTTGGTCGCTTCCGGCCCGACATACGGTTTCACGCCGAGCACGAGCAATATCGCAGCGCCGATCACGACGAGGATACCGATTCCGGAGAGCGGGACTGTTGGATGAACCGATCAGGCCGGCCATGTAACCGCAGACCGCGGAGACGAAGAAGCTCATCAAAATGACATAAAAAACGCCGCCGATCACAAGCGTGGTCATTTGCGAACCGAGCCCGCTGCTCGTTGGCAAAATAGCCGAGCACCCAGCCGATCGGGACCATGCAAAGTAATGTCACCAGGCCGACGATGCCGATCGGAATGTCGCGCTCCGTGATTGGCAGCGTGTCCGCCTTGCCGGCTTTGCGCGCGCGCGACGCGGCCATCGCGCCGGCCAGACCGGTCGCGACCGGTTTCACCAGCTTAAGCAATGTCCAGATCGCGGAAACGCCAATTGCGCCCGCGCCGATGAACCGCACTTTCTGACTCCAGGTGGTTGCGGCGAGCGCACCAGCGGCAGTCGTCAGGTCGCCGCTCAGGGCGGAGTAATGCGGAACGAGCCAGCCCCAGCCAATCACTGTTCCGATCAGCATCGCGATGCCAACCGAGAGTCCGCAGAGATGACCGATCGCGAGAAGGGCGAAGGAAAGCGAAAAATCATAACCGCTCACCCCGCCGTTTCGGCCGATGCGAAAAGTTTGCGCGACATTGGAAGCAAACACCTGCGTCGCAACGATGATCGCGAAGACTGCGGCCACGATCGATCCCCACATGACCGCGAGCAAACCAGCGCGCCCGTGTTCGATGTCCGCCGCATGTTCTTTGTCGCCTTTGCTGCCGACTCTTGAGCACCTCCGCGCAGGCGACTCCTTCCGGATATGGCAGGTCGGAGTTTGTGACCAACGCGCGCCGGAGCGGGATCGAATACATCACGCCGAGGATGCCGCCGAGCGCGCAGATCAGGAATGAGATCCAGAACGGGAATCCAGTCCACCAGCCAATCATGATCAAACCCGGCAAAACAAAGATGATCGACGAAAGCGTACCGGCGGCTGAGGCGACGGTCTGCACGATGTTGTTTTCCTGCACGGTCGCGTCGCGGAAACCGCGCAGGAGCGCCATCGAAATCACCGCCGCCGGAATCGAGGTCGAAAAAGTCAGGCCCGCCTTGAGACCGAAGTAGACGTTGGCCGCAGTGAAGACCAACGTGATAAGGATTCCGATGATCAGCCCGCGGATCGTAAGTTCCTTGCCCATATTCGTTAGGATGTTAACCGAGCAACGCGAGAGAAGGAAGGCGCCGTTTCCTGACAACGCCAGGCATTGGCTGGCCCGACCTCGCCCCGCTCCTGCGGAGCTGCGTTATGGCGTTAGGCAAATTTTTAAAATCGATTTTCGACATCGGCGGCTTCCCTGTTGATCGGATTTCGCAAATCAGAGCGACAATGGCCGCGAAAGGCAATCGCAAAAGGCGGTGCCCGCAAACTTGCCGCGCCGCGCCATCCTCAACGCAACCACACGGCGGCTGCCAGGGATGTGTCCCGCGAGATGCGCGATCTGCCTCCCAGACTGGCTAAATAGCCACAGATTGGAAAGCCTGGCCGTCGCTTAGCGTCCGTTGCAGCACAGATGAACACAGATCAGACGTTGAGCCCTCGGTTGATCCGCAAAATGATGCGCGTCTGCCCGCGCGGTTTTTCATTGCCGCATCCTCTGGTCAGGTTCTACAACGGCAAGCGTGAATTCGGCTTGTACTTTTTTCCCTCACCCGGAACAACCCCGGATTAGGCCGAATTATCCCGCAAAAAAGACAGGATTTCCCGGCCCAATTCTCGTTAAATGAAGGAGTCGTTCGCCGCAGTTGCCATTTTCTGTGCGACTGCTGCATACGAGCTGCACAAGTTCATCGGGAAGCCTAACGGGCTCCCGGCTATCTTGGCGCTGGCAACAACTTACCTTCTGCCTGCGAGTATTGCCCTCTGGACCGTAGCGGACGCACAAGAGCGAGGCCGCCGCATATCATACGATTTCGGCTCGTTTATTTTCTTTCTCTGGCCACTGCTTGTGCCGATCTATCTCTTCCAAACTCGTGGCGTCCGAGCCTTCGGAACTATCGGCTTGTTTTTCTGCGCTTGCTTTGCGGGTGTCGCGTTCGCCATGTTCATGGGCTACCCAGTGTCCCTTCAACCATGACACGCATAATGTCCTTCACTGGCATCTGATTCCCGCTGGGACACGCCCGGTCCAGATTTTGGACGGTTTGGTTCGCGGCGTTGACTCCGCTCGCCTTGAGTTGAAAGACCCGTGGCACTCATATGGAGATCACTTTTTTACACTTGTATTCTAACTCTAGCTAAGCGGTGCAGCCGACGGCGCACCATCGTACTGCCTAAGTTTTCACATAATCAAATCCATTCAATTGGCCGCTAAATTGCGTTCCCGCTCGCCGCAGCTGAGATCGTTATCGTTAGGCCTTTAATTCCGGAGGCACCCTTATGAAGATTGTGTCTTTTTACGAGATGGCCCCGGATGCCTTGTCGAAAGTCATGACCCACTTTCCCGAGCACCGAGCGAGACTCGAGGAATTCCACGCTCGTGGAGTCCTTCTCGCGGCTGGCCCTCTTGGCAACCCGCCGGAAGACACGATGGCAGTTTTTCACTACCCGAGAGGCCACAGAGAAATTCACTCAAAAGCGATCCGTTCGTAACACACGGTCTCGTCAGTAAATGGCGTCTGGTCGAATGGAACGCAGCATTTATTTAATTTCTAGTCCCCGCGTCGCCGTGCCTAACCAACCCCCGAAATGCTTTCCGAGTATTTTCGCGTCCGATCCAGAGATTCGAGCATTATGGACAGAGCGTTGATGACATCTGAATCAGGTCGCGGGCGCAGGTAAGTTTCGAGTTTCAAAGCAAGGGCGGGCTTTCAGTGTTTAAGGCTGTTGAGTTCGACTGTCGCGTCGCTGCCGAGGGCCCGCCTGTTTTGGGGCGAAAGATGGCTTAGAATATCCCGATGAAGACCTTGCTCATAAACTGGTGGGAGCGGCTGCGGGGGAGCTACTGGTTTGTGCCCACCCTGCTGGCGATCGGTGCGATTGGCCTTTCCGCCCTCACCCTGCATATCGACACCACGATCAATCCAAAGTGGGCTCGGAATACCGCCTGGATCTGGGCTGGCGGAGCAGAGGGCGCTCGCAGCGTGCTCGCCACTATCGCCAGCTCTACCATCACCGTCGCCGGTGTCGTTTTTTCCATCACCATCGTGACCCTCACCCTGGCCTCGTCCCAATTCGGCCCGCGTCTCCTGCGCAATTTCATGAACGACCGCGGCACCCAGCTCGTTCTCGGCATTTTTGTCGCCGCCTATCTCTATTGCCTCCTCGTCCTGCGCGCCATCCGTGGGACCGATCAAGTTACCGTCGTCCCTTTTCTTTCCGTGACCTGCGGCGTGGTCTTCGCCGTCGCCAGTGTCGGTTTCCTCATCTTTTTCATCCATCACATCTCCCGCTCGATCATCGCTGAAAACGTGATCGCGCGGGTGGCGAAAGATTTGCGCTCAAACATTGACCGGCTTTATCCCGACAAATTTGAAATCGACGCGCCCGCCCAAGAGTCTGTCCGGGAAGAGAAGCTTCCCGACCAATTCGAGCACGGCACGCGAGTGATTGAGTCCGATACGAGTGGCTTCATCCAGGCGATTGCGATGGATAACTTGCTCGCGCTTGCCGAGGAGAAAAATCTGACTATCCGGCTCCGGCGACGGGCAGGACACTTTATTGCGGAAGGGGATATTCTGGCTGAGGTCGTTCCCCAGGCGCAGGAAGACGACTCTCTGCAGGAAGAGATCTTGCACCAAGTTTTCTTCGGCCGGGATCGCACCCCGACTCAAGACATCGAGTACTCGGTGGATCAACTCGTCGAGGTCGCAGTGCGCGCCTTGTCACCTGGAGTGAACGATCCTTCCACCGCCATCAGCTGCATCGAATGGCTGGGCGCGGCTTTAATTCAGATGGCCGAACGCAAGATTCCCTCTCGCTGGCGTTACGACGAGAATGGAAAGTTGCGCGTTATTACGGACGCGACCGACTTCGAAGGCATGGCCGCCTCCGCTTTGAACCAGGTGCGGCAATACGGCTGCAGCAGCGTCGCCGTGACCGTGCGGCTCCTCGACGTCCTGGCACGGATCGGACCGCATTTGGTGCGCGAGAACGATCGCACCGTGCTTTTAGGACATGCCCGAGCGGTGCGAGAAGATGGGTTGGCCGCTTGCGCTAACGATCGAGACAAGCGCGATATCGAGGGAATGTTTGCCGGCGCGGAAGAGGCGCTGGCGGGCTAACGAAAACGGTTCAAATTGGCGATCAAATGAATCCAAACAAGGCACTTTGGGAAAAAGGCGACTTTACTCGCATCGCCGAGAGTATGAGAGAGAGCGGAGAAGCGCTCGTCAGGAAACTCGGAATCACGAACGGGCTTAAGGTCCTGGATCTCGGGTGCGGCGATGGGACAACGGCCTTGCCGGCGGCAAGACTGGGAGGGGATGTCCTGGGTGTCGATATCGCGTCGAATCTGGTGGAGGCCGGAAACAAACGTGCCCAAGAAGAGGGACTGACGAATTGCTCATTTCAGGAAGGCGACGCATCCGATTTGCGCGACTTGAAGGATGACACGTTTGACCTCGTCGTAACCATCTTTGGCGCGATGTTCGCGCCCAAACCGATCGATGTGGCCAAAGAAATGGTGCGGGTGACCCGGCCCGGAGGTCGAATCGTGATGGGCAATTGGATACCTGGCGATCCCACGTTGGTCGCCCAAATCCTGAAGATCAGCTCAGCCTACACGCCGCCACCGCCGGAAGGTTTCATCAGTCCGATGACGTGGGGGGTTGAGAGCAACGTGATCGAACGATTTGCCGGTGCGGGAATTCCCATCGAGAAGATCTCCTTCGTCCGGGACACATTTACGTTCATTTATCCCAGCCCACCTGCGGCGCTGGTAGATGAATTTCGAAAATATTACGGGCCGACCATGAATGCCTTCGAAGCGGCGGAAAAGAATGGTCGAGCCGCTGATCTGCAAAAGGAGTTGGAAGTCTTGTTCAACAGCCACAACGAGAGCACGAGCAAGGATTCCACCTCGATTCCCGCCACCTTTCTGCGCGTTACCGTTTCGGTTTGAGAAAGCGGCGAGCGGAGGCGAAAGAAAGCTCGACGACAAACTTGGCGAGCTGGCGGTAAACCTGGGGCTCGTCCTGCCGGGGTCAACGCCCCCGGCTGGTTATCGCCCCACGACCGAAGGCGAGCCGCCGTTGAACCCGGAGGCCGATGAGGCAAACTGGCGTTCGGCACTTCTCTGGGCTGTGGTGACAGGCGCTTTCGTCGGAATCGTACGGAAGGTGTCTCGCAAGGGAGCGAGGTCCATCCGGCGCCGATGGTCGTGCTGGGTCAAAGTCTCCTCCCCGGAATGCCTCGCTCGCGAAAAAAGGGAATGAATTTGATGCCTCAACCAATCCTCGACGCGGGGAGCCTTTCGAGAACCTCAACTGAGATGCCGCCTACGACTGTCGTGGGTTGTGAATTTAAATCCCTCCTCCGGGCCAGCGGCACTCGATAAGTTGTTATGCTCTACACTATTGCCGTTGTTTTGCTCGTGCTCTGGCTGGTCGGCTGGCTCGGGTTCCATCTCCTCGGGGGTTTTATTCACATCCTGGTGATCCTTGCCGTGATCGCGATCATCGTTGCTCTGGTGCAAAAGGCCTAAGCTACGTCTCTTGATGCGCAGCCGGTCGCTTCCTTTGCGGTTCGCTTCGCGCATCCCGGGTGGAAATCCACTGTCCATTGGGAAAGCGCTTTGTCGTGGTCTCTTGGAAGAGATCGCTTTGTGACCCCTCGCGCCGCCGTCTCAGTGGGTGTGCGGGTAGGGCTTGCTCTTCTCGGGGTGTTGCTGGCGCTCTGGTTCATCGTCCAGTTGCGCTCCCTCGTTATTCTTCTCCTCGTCGCCACTACTTTGGCGACGGGTATTCATCCGGTCGTGGAATGGTTGCAGGCCCATGCGCTGACCCTCAACGATAGGCGTCTTCCGCGCTGGCTCGCCATTCTCATCACTCTTCTCGCGATTGTCCTCGCCGCCCTCGGCCTCTTCTATTTTCTCGGGTCCATCCTATGGAGAGAAGGATCGGAGGCCTGGAACGATCTCCCCTCTTACATCGATGGACTAAGCGGCTGGCTGGAGTCGTTGCGGAAACAATTTCCACAGGTCCCATCGACCTCCGATCTCGCCGCCCTCGCCCAGCGCGAGGTTGGAAATGCCGGAGCCTATCTTTGGCAGACTACTTCCGCCGTGCTCGGTGTACTCGGTCTGCTCGGGTCCGCCCTGACCGTCTTGGTGCTGGTTTTTTACATGCTCCTCGAACGGGAAAAGCTGCGCACGGCTTTCCTCGCTCTCATCCCGCCCGACCACCAGAAACAGGTCGACGAGACGACTGCCGAGGCCCTGCGCAAGATGGGCGGCTGGCTGCGCGGCCAGACCATTCTCTTGCTCTTGGTTACGACGATGATCTCCGTCGCCATGGCCCTCCTCGGCTTGCCTCACCCTATCCTGCTCGGGATGGTGGGCGGTGTCGGCGAGCTGATCCCGATGGTGGGGCCGATCGCGGCTGGTTTTATCGCGGTACCGCTCGCGTTCCTGATCATGCCGCTCTGGGTTGGGATTGTCGTGCTCGTTTTTTTCCTCGTGCTCTCGATCGTGGAGGGAAACATCATCGTGCCCATTGTGATGCGGTCCAATGTCAATCTGCCGCCGTTTTTCACGGTCGTGGCCGTGCTGGCGGGAGCCACTTTTTCCGGGGTGGTGGGCGCGCTTCTCGCGCTTCCTTTGGCGGCGGCCCTGCGCGTTTACCTGCAGCGCCTGGTGGTGCCGGCGATCCAGCAAAAGTGAACTCCGACCTTCACTTTTCCGACCGAAATTCCTTCAGCCCGCTTAAGGCCGAAGCGTCCAGCCGCTGCGGGTTGGATCCGATCACGCTCAGGCTTCCGTCATTTTCCAGAACCACCGCCTCGACCTCACCTAACGCGGCGTGCCCGGCCGACCGCACGGCCGCGAAGACGGCGTCGGGCGTGACTCGCTCGTCTCTCAACGCCGCTTCGTTCAACTCTCCACGAAGAGCGAGGAGACGCGGCTCGCTCTTGATTACATTGCGCCAACCAGCGGAACGCACCGCCAGCCAGGCCACGAGCCATTGCAAGCCGATGAGCCAGACGAGCGCGAGAAGTCCTTCCCCGAGGGCAACGTCTTTCGAGAGCAGGACGGTCGCAAGGATCGAGCCGAGCGCGACCGTGACCACGAAATCGAAGGCGTTCATCTTCGCAAGGGTGCGCTTCCCTGAGATGCGCAGGATCAGAACAAGTCCGCCGTAAGCACAAATCCCGACCACCAGCACCCGGCCCAGCCCGCTCCAGCTATGAAAGAACATCCCTTAACAATCGGGATGCATCGGGTAATTGTCCTGTTTTAATAGGCTCGTCCGATTCTTATTGGAACCAATGGTCGATTCATTTTCTTTCGTGGGCAAAGCGCGGGCGTGAATTTGCTGCGCATGCTGATCGCCTTCGTCCTGGCTTTCCCGCTCGCCTGAGAACGAAAGCGAACCGGCCGCCACAACGGTCTGCGCACCTTCCCGATCGTAGCGGTGAATTCGTCGCGACCTTTTTTACCGGCAGTTAGGTGATGCTTGCAGAAGGCATTCACTCGCTCGTCGCTACCGGTAATGGCGCGCTCCTCTTGTTAGGCATCCGTTGCAGTAAAGTGCCGGCCGATGGGGATCACCCCTTCGGGCATGGGAAAGAGCTCTATTTCTGGTCGCTCATCGTGGCCGCGCTCATCTTCGGAGGCGGTGGCAGCATTTCCACCTACGAAGGCATCCTTTATTTCCTTCACCCGGGCGCTCTGTAGGATCCGACTTGGAGCTATGTCGTCCTCGGTTGCGCCGCTCTCTTCGAATGCATCGTCTTTAGGGTCGCGCTCCTCGAACATGCGATGCGGCCCGGAAGATCAGAGACGCCGGAGCGCGTGGCATCGCGAGCTGGAAAATTCGCGAACAGCAAGCCGAGCGGACGCAGCAATGCGGCGCGGTGGCTGTCTAAGCTAAGACGGAGAGGGCGGTGGCTAAAACAAGCCGAGCAGTTTCAAAACGATGATGATAACGACGATCACGCCGATGATGTAAAAGATGCTCCTATTCATGATTAGTCGAAGGATTATCAGCTTCTTCTCGGTCTGACGAGACTTATTTGGCCTAACGACCACTGTTTATCCCCCCGGCAAGAGCGCGAAAGATCCGCAGCTCGCCGAGCGCGAACTTCCCGCCCAGAACGTCGCGCAGACCGGTCAGGTTGCGCGGCCCGGTCCGCTTCATCGCGGCGGCGATTTCTGCCACCTGCGCTTCGGCGAAAAATTGCTCGATGATCAGCGGAGCGCCCGCTTCGATCGCGCGCGAGAGATGATCGAGGATAGGTACTGCTGACGAAGCCGCGAGTTTTCGCTATTTGATCGATCGATTCCCCGGCCCGGAAACGTCGCAGGGTTTCTGCTTCGCTGTCGTTCAATACGGGGTGTCGCGTATTCCGTGTTTCCGTAGGCGGAGCGAATGACTGGCGTGGGTTCGATTGCAAATAATCGACGGTCGCGGCCAGGAAGGGCTCGGCGAAATCCTTTAGCTTCTGTTCGCCCACACCTGGTATGCGGCGGAATTCGGCCGGCGTCGTGGGATACATCCGCGCCATTTCGCGGAGCGCCACGTCGGAGAAGATCACATAGGCGGGAACGTTACGCACATCGGCCAGGGTGCGCCGGATGCCGCGGAGGTGCGCGAAGAGGGCTTCGTCGCATTCGATCGCGCCTGCTCGCTGCTTTACTTTTGTTTCGGGCTTTTCGGGCTGTTGGGTGAGCGTAATCGGAGTGCGGGCGCGCAACGCAACGCGGCCGGCGTCGGTTACCTGCAAAGTGGCAAATTTTCCGGGCGCCACCTCGACCAGCCCGAGCCTGAGCAACTCACGCCCAATCGCCTGCCAGGCGTCACGTTTCAATTCCCGGCCGATACCGTAGGTCGAGATTTCATTGTGCCGGCGTTGCCGGATCGGTTCGGTATCGGCGCCGGTTAACACCTCGACGATGTGGTTCAAGCCGAAAGCAAATCCACTTTTTTGCTGCACGCGGAGGACACAGGAGAGAAATTTTTGCGCAGCCACGGTGCCGTCGAAAGTTTCACGGGGATTGAGGCAGTTGTCGCAGCCATTGCAAGACTCGTTAGGACGTTCCTCCGCAAAATAGCGCAGGAGGGTGGTGCGGCGGCATGCGCGGGTTTCGGCGTAGTGCACCATCTGCCGGAGTTGCTCGCGCGCAATTCGCGCTTCACTCTCGCTCTTTTCCTCGATGAAGCGGGTCTGTTTGACGACGTCGCTCGCGCTGAAAAGAAGGACGCAATCGCTCGGCAGCCCGTCGCGTCCGGCCCGTCCGGTTTCCTGATAATAACTCTCGATGTTCTTCGGCAGGTCGTAATGGACGACGAAGCGGACGTTCGGTTTATTGATTCCCATCCCGAAGGCGATCGTCGCGCTCACCACCCGGACGTCGTCGCGCAGGAACATCTCCTGATTCTCTGCCCGCTCTTTCGCTTCCAATCCGGCGTGATAAGGCTTCGCCGGGATCCCGTCGGCATTCAGCTTCGCCGCGACCGAGTCAGCCATCTTGCGACTGGCGCAATAAACGATCCCGCTATCGTTAGGCCGGTTCTCCAGGAACTCGAGCAATTGATCGTAGGGCGAGGACTTCGGCACGACCCGATAAGTAAGATTGGGCCGGTCGAAACTGGCGACGTAGCATTGTGGTTCGCGCAGTTTTAGTTGCTGAAGAATATCACCGCGCACCCGCTCCGTCGCGGTCGCGGTCAGGGCCATGATCGGGACATCCGGCAAGATCTCGCGCAGCCTGACCAGCTCGCGATATTCCGGCCGGAAATCGTGTCCCCATTCGCTGATGCAATGCGCTTCGTCGATCGCGATCTGCGCGATGTTCCAACCCTGGATCCTTTCGATAAACGACTCGAGCATGAGCCGTTCGGGAGCGACATAGAGGAGACGGAACTCGCCATTGTAGAGTCCGCGCAGCCGCGAGCGCGCTTGCGTTCCATCGAGCGCAGAATTCAAAAACGTCGCCGCCACCCCGCTCGCCTGGAGCGCATCGACCTGATCTTTCATCAATGAAATAAGCGGCGAAACGACGATCGTCAGGCCGTCGCGAAGCAAAGCTGGGAGCTGAAAACAAAGCGACTTTCCGCCGCCCGTCGGCATGAGGGCAAAGACGTCGCGGCCGGCGAGCGCATCGCGCACGATTTCCTCCTGCAACGGCCGGAAGGCGGTGTAGCCGAAGTGTTTCTTGAGGGCGGGGGCGAGGTTCAAGGGAACTGCGTTCGAAATCTGGCCTCTTGGCGCGAATAGTTTTCCGCCGTCGCGACGTCGGCGTTGAGCCACTCGATGACTGCAGCGAAGCCAAGGCTCTCGGGATCATGATGCAGATAATCCGCTGCGACCGCCAAGGGAACGAAACCCTGCTTGAGCTGAAAGGAGAGCGTCGGATCGCTCATTTTTCCGGCTGCCACCTGCTTGACATACTGCTCCGGAGTCAATTGGCCAGCGTAGCGATGATAACCGGCAAGACGCGCCCCAGCGCGCGTGCGTAACAAGCCCAGCCGTCGCACGAGTGCGCGCCGCGTCGAGTAAATTTTCTTTCCGATACCCTGACCCTGCTCGTTCGGCCGGACCATCACTTCGGCCCCATACAGAGTGCGGCCATTTTCCGGATCGTGATTGGTGAAAGTCCCGTGCTCGGTGAAATCACGCCAGCTCGAGGTCATGTCGTAATCCTCCCAGAACACGATCAGACTGGCCGCCATCCCGACGACGCGTCCAGTCTCTTCCTCCACCGCGACGAACTGTCCTTCGGGGAAAACCTCAAGGTGGGAGGCCAGCTGCTCGACTTTCCAACAGGGGCTGTTCTGATAAACCTCGCATGTCATTTCGATGATCTGGGCAAAATCTTCCGGACGTGTATTCCGGACCATGACGGCGGCCCGCGTGGGTTTCGGTCCACTCACAGCAGTTTTACCATTTCGGTGTGCGCGAGCATGTCCTGAGTTCGTTTGCTGTCGCGTAACGGCAGGACGGTGCCCGACTCGCGCCCTTCCTGAATCGTCTTGAGGTTCAGCTCGCCGATCACCATCATCTCCTGGTTGACCGAGCCCTCGGCGAGAATGCCGTCACGCGAGAAGGAAAAATCGCTCGGGGTGAGAATGGAAGCCTGACCGTAGTTGAGCGAGACTGCCGGCACCATTGGGAGTGAGCCAACGGTGCACGACTGGATGACATAAACCTGGTTTTCGATCGCGCGCGCGTGGGCGCAATAGCGCACGCGGAGAAAACCCTGTCGATCATCCGTGCAGCTCGGTGTGATAATGATCTGCGCATCCTGGTGCGCAGCGGCACGGGCAATCTCGGGAAACTCGATGTCGTAACAGATGGCGATCGCGATCTTTCCGAAATCGGTCTCGAAAACTCTTAGCTGCTTGCGCGGCTGCACGTCCCATTCTTCGGACTCGAAACGGGTCATGTGCATTTTCCCCTGCACGCTGTATTCGCCGGATGGGCCGAAGAAATGTGATTCGTTATGGAGAGTCCCTTTTGCTTCATCGAGCACGGGAATGGTCCCGGCCACAATGTAAATCCGGTGCTCCCGCGCCAGATTGCTGAAAAGCTCAATGTACCGGGGAACACACTGGGCCAGGTCGACGATCTGCTCCCGGATCGGGCGGCGCACGTTGCCAAGGGTGAGCAGCTGCACGGTGAAATATTCCGGGAAGACGATGAGGTGACATTTGTAATCGACCGCGGTGTCGACGAGCGAAGTGACCTGATCGCGAAATTGATCAAAGGTTTGGACCGGGCGGATGAAGTACTGCAGCGATGCGACTCGAATGCGTTCCATCATCTTTCCTCGGTGATTATTCGGTGGACGGCAATTGTTGAAAGAAAAAAACAAGACCCGTCCATGGCAGGCGACGAGACGCTGCTTCTTCGGCGGCGCCGAAACCCGCAGGTCAGCGCTTTTTCCGAACTTCTTCGAGTTGTCGCGCCGGGTCCCATCCCGGGGGCGCCGGTTGTTTGCTCGACCATTTCATTCCGCCGGTGCGCCATCGTTTCCTCCAATGCGCGTAGGTGAACCCGCAATCGTCGTCGCTCACACCAAATTGAAAACCGCAGCTTGGGCAAATCTCGTAAGAGCCGCCACCGGCCTGGGTGCGCGGCGACTCCTCGAGTTTCGGGTAGCCGCAGACTGGGCACTTGTGACTCATCTTATTTCCACGTTTTCAGGTTTACCGAGCGTCCGGGTTGCCGATCGAAATAGCCCGGACTGCCCGGTTTGAAAAATGTCTTCGCCGTGCCGTCACGATTGTAAGCCCCGAATGCGCCGCTCTCGGGATCGTAGATCCGAAGCGTTCCCGTCGGGTCAACTTTCGCGGGTAACCCTTCCGCCTTGGCGCGTTGCAGAAACTGCCAGGCGAGCCGCGCATAATCCTCCTCAGTTGCAGCGCCGAAATCAGAGCCATGCCGTGCGAAATGATCGGGGAGCGAAGAGGGGTTTCCCCAAGTCTGCGCGGCGCGCGATGCGGTCGAGAATGACGACAAGCGGGTTTCCAATTCTTTCTGCTCGGCTTTGCTCCCGCCTGTACTCCCCGAGCCAAAGGTAAAGGAGAAGTCCGGCGACGGCGCCAGTCAGAAGAAGTCTAAAGAGGCCCCGCATTCAATTCCCTGGGCGGAAGGTCGCGTTTTTCTCAGGCGCGACGTTCCTTGATCGCAGCGAGAATCTCTGCCAGCGCGCTCCCGCGCGGCTTGGCGCCGAGGTTGCCTTGGCCATGGACGCGCAGGCTGACGGCGTTGGCTTCCATGTCACGGTTCCCGATCACCAGCATGGTGTGCACTTTCATTTGCTCGGCGGCGGAGATCTTCGCTTTGATGTGGTCGTTGCTCGCGTCGAGTTCGGCGCGGACTTCGTGAGCGCGGAGTTCGTTAACGACGCCGCGCGCATAGTCGAGGAGCGGCGGCTCATCGCCGATCGGCAGGACGCGGACTTGTTCCGGCGCGAGCCAGAGAGGGAAGTTCCCAGCGTAATGCTCGATCAGGAATCCGATGAAGCGTTCGTGCGTGCCTAACGGCGCCCGGTGGATGCAAAGTGGGGTCGCTTCGGTATTCTCGCGCGTCTTGTAAACAAGGCCGAACCTAGCCGGGACAGCGAAGTCGACTTGATTAGTCGCGATGCTAAACTCGCGCCCAATCGCACTCCAGACCTGGACGTCGATCTTCGGCCCGTAAAAGGCGGCTTCGTTAGGCACTTCGATGTAATTGATCCCGCTCCGTTGCAGGACGCCGCGGACCATCTCCTCGGTCTTGAGCCAGAGTCCGGGGTTATCGACGAACTTCTGGCCCAACTTGGATGGGTCGTGGGTCGAAAAACGCATGACATATTTCTCGATCCCGAAGATCTTGAAATACTTGAGATACATCTGATTGACGGCATTGAACTCTTCTTCGAACTGCTCCTCGGTGCAGTAGATGTGGGCGTCGTTCATCTGCAGCGAGCGCACCCGCATGAGGCCAAAGAGTTCGCCCGATTGTTCGTAGCGGTAGTTCGTGCCGTATTCGGCGAGGCGAAGAGGCAAGTCGCGATAACTATGCGGCACCGCAGCGAAAAGCTTGTGGTGATGCGGGCAGTTCATCGCTTTGAGGTAGTAGCGATCTCCCACCGATCTACGACGCTCCCGCGATTTGCTTTAGTTGTCCTAGTTTTTCGTCAGTCTGCGCGCTCTTCGTCACGAACTAATTCAAGGCGAGTAGCAATTCCTCTTCGTTGTGAATCCGACAGGTTTCCCGATCTGGCCATCTGAAGAGCTTCATCCGAAAGCTTTCCGTCATAGTTGGCAAAACGCGCGATTATCGCATTCGCTTTCTCAAGCTGACTCTAATCCGTCTCTTCTAGCAATGCCATCGGCGGGAACATCGACTCGGCATAATAGGGAAGATGCCCACTCGTTAGGTAGAGATTCTCGCGTGCGATGTGGGGAGTGCGGACGCGCTGATAGCCAGCGGCGAATTCCGTTTCCTTGGCCAGTTTTTCGAGTTCTTCGATGATGGCGGCACCGCGCGGGAGCCAGAGCGGCAAGCCCGGTCCGACATCGTCGTCAAAGGTGAACAGTTCGAGTTCTTTCCCAAGCTTGCGGTGGTCACGTTTCTTCGCTTCCTCGAGCATGGCGAAGTATTCGTCGAGCTGGGTCTTGTTTTTGAAAGCGGTCCCGTAAATCCGCTGGAGCTGCGGGTTCTTTTCGTCGCCCTTGTAATAGGCGCTGGCCACATTCGTGAGGCGGAAGGCGCCGATGTTGCCGGTCCGCATGACGTGCGGGCCGGCGCAGAGATCGGTAAAATCGCCATTGCGATAGATTGTGATCGTTTCGCCTTCCGGGATGCCCTGGATGATATCGAGTTTGAACCTGCTTGATTCAAGTCTCGCACCGAGGGCGCCAAGTTCGCCGCGGTTCGGCCATGTCCAAGGCGTCAGCGCGTGAGAGTTCGACCCTTTCGAAGGGATGGTTTGCCTTCATCTCTTTCTTCATCTCGGCTTCGATCTTTTCGAAATCCTCCGGCGAGATGCGGTGTGGCAGTTCGACGTCGTAATAGAAACCGTTCTCCACCGGGGGCCCGGCGGCGAATTGCGCGTCCGGCCAGATCTTCAAGATGGCGGTGGCGAGGACATGCGCGGCAGAATGGCGGAGCCGTTCCAGATCGGTCATCTGGGCGCGTTGATCGGGTGTTTTGCGTTCGTCGGACATGGTTGTACCAAGACGAAAAAATATCGTTCTTAGCCGACGATGCCAGCACGCGAGGACGGGGGCAAACGGAAGCGGGAGTGGTAACAAAGGAGGGCGCTCGCGTATCCTGCGCGCCGTGGCGCTCCGGGCGGTGAAATTGCATCCGGCCGGCACCGCTCAGGCGCGTTTGGCTTCGAGGGGATCGACCCACCGCAACCCGGTGAATCGAGCAGCGAAAAGAAACGCTCCAAAGTCGTTTCCCGGGCATGCAAAAATTGCACGTGATCGCAATCCAGCCACTGGCGGACCGCCGCCTCCGCCGCCGGCACGGTGAAAGGGTGCTCGGATAATGTCGGATGGGTGATGAGCCTGACGAAGGCGAGGACGACCACCCAGGGCAGGCCGACTGGCTCATGGGCGGAAAGCGCTCCCTCCCACCAGCGGCGCGCGAGCCGGTGCAAGGGCGCGCTGGTGTCGTAAGCGTAAAACAGCAGATTCGCGTCCGGCACGATCATTTCGATGGGCGGGGTCGATAAGAGCACGGGCACTCTCTACGTCACTGAGATCGACGGAACTCTGGTCGCGATGCTGTGTCGGTGATCAAGCCTACGGCAGGTTGGCTCAGCGTTCGATCCGCGCCAAACCGACGACGGAACCACTAGGGAAGATGCCCGGTGTCCCCCATCGGGGAAGAGAGGCTTTTAGCGTCTGCCTCAGCGCTTCGGCGCGAGCGAGGCGACGAGCTGCTCGAAGCGCGGATCGCCCCGGAGCGGATCCCAGACGGGGTGCAGCTTCAGTTCGCCGTAGCTGAAACCCATCGGCCGTTGGACGATGGCGGCGAGTTGCTTGAGCGCGAGATCATTCTCACCCAGCATGGCGTAGGTGCCGGCGAGGCATCGCAAAGGTCTTGTGCCGGCGGTCGGTTCCCTGGTGACGGGCAGGAGTTCACAGGCGTGGCGAGCGGCTTTGACCGCATCCTCTTTGCTTCCCAGCAGCGCGTAGGTGTTGCCGAGAGTGCTCCACGCCAGAGCATTGTCGGGCTGACGGCGGGTTAGCCTTTCTAGGATGGCGCGAGCAGATTCGGCGGCGGCAATGGCGGTCTCCGGACGATGGAAAGCCGCGGCCAACTCCGCTTCGTAGAAAGCTTTAGGCACCCGTAGTTCCATTCCCGGCACTCCATCTGCCGGAATGAGAGCGAGAGCCCGCTCGGCCGTGGCCGGATCGCGGCGACAAAGGGAGTAGTTGAAAAGTTCATCGACCCAGAACAAGAGGTCATAACGATTTTCGGTGAGCGCTTCGAATTCGCGATTCAACCTTCCAAGATCAGCCCGTTCATCGAACGAGTCCAAAGCGTAGCCGATGCGGGCAGCCACATCGCCGGGAGAAATCTCCAGCGCCCGTTGGAAGAGAGCTTCGGCTTCCGCATACCGATGCATCGGCGCGTAGGTGAAGGCGGTATTGACCAGCCAATGAAAGTTGCGCGGGTCGAGCTCGACGGCTCGATCCAAGTTGATGATCGCCTCGCTCCAGCGGCCCTGCCGCCGGTCGATGTATCCGGTCTGGGCATAAACCGCGGGATCGTTAGGCAGAGTGCGACGGGCCAGTTCCAGCTCGGCCCGGGCCCGATCGTAATCCCGCAAGACGAGGGCGAGATAACTGGCCCACGCGAGATGGACATCGCCGCTTGCCGGATCGATCCGGCGGGCATTTTCCAAAGCGGCTCTGGTTAGCGCAAGCCGCGCCCCCGTGCGGTCGTAACCTTGCGTGTAAAAGCTCGAGTGCGCGCGAGCAAGCGCGCAGTAGGCGAGGGTGAAGCTCGAGTCGCGCGCCAGCGCTTGGCGGAGAAGATCAATGCGCTTCGTCAGATTCGGTTGGCTCGTAAAATCCTGATCCTGCTCGAGCGCGAAAGCTCGCTGATAGAGGTCGGCTGCCATGGGATCTTGGCTCGCGGGCCGGTTTATTGACGCTTTCTCCCGGCCGGAAATCTCGCAACGCAGTTGAGACGCGATGGTGGTGGCGATCTCGCTTTGCACGGCGAAAATGTCGGAGACGTCCCGGTCGAAAGTCTGTGCCCACAGATGAGAGTCCGTCCGGGCATCGATTAACTGTGCGTGAATGCGAATGCGCTCGCCGATTTGCTGCACACTGCCTTCCAGGAGATTCGCCACCCCGAGCTCACGTCCGATCTGGTGCCAATTGCGCGCTTTTCCGGAGGGAAAGGCACTCGAGGAAGTGCGGCTGATGACCTTGAGATCAGAAATCTTCGCCAAGTCGGACAGTATCTCATCCTGGATGCCGGCCGAAAAGGAGGAGCCTGCCTTATCAGCAGTCAGATTCGTGAAAGGCAGGACAGCGATACTTTTCTCGGGGATCGGACGAGTGATGACGTCGTGATATAAAACGGCCGCAAGACCGAGACCCAGAACGAGGACGAGAAGAGTCAGCGCGGCGGCAATGGGAGAACCGCGGATCCGGTTCCAATAGGAATGGACGGGTGGCGGCTCCGCCGCGCGATCCAGTCGGCGACGGTAGCGGATCAACTCTTCGACCAACTCCCGCACGCTGGCGAAGCGTTGTGCTGGATCCTTCTGCAAGCTGTGCCTCACGATGGTGGAAAGGCGCGGTTCCTCTGCGCCCGTGACATCGCGGAGCGCGGCTGGTTCCTCGGTCAAAATAGCTCGAATGACTTCGCTGGCTGTGTCTCCGGCGAAGGGGGCAGAGCCGGTGATCATCTCATGCAAGACCGCGGCGAGACTCCAGATATCGGTCGCGCTGCTGACTGGCTCTCCGCACGCCTGCTCCGGCGACATGTAGCGCGCGGTGCCAACTACCGAGCCAAGATGGGTCTGAAGGAGCGACTCTGGGGGAGGATTGTAGGGATTGATGGCTGTCTCTGCCCGAGCGAGCTTGGCGATCCCAAAGTCCAGCACCTTCACATAGCCATCGGGCCGAAGCATGATGTTCTCGGGTTTGATGTCACGATGCACGATCCCGGCCTCATGCGCGGCAGCGAGCGCCTGGCCGGCCTGGATGGCAATGTCGAGCGCCCGCTCTAATTCCAAGGGTCCGTCGCTCAGAAGCTGTCGCACGGTTTTACCGTGAATGAGTTCGCTGGCAATGTAGGGGAGAGATTCATCCGCTCCGACCTCGTAGACCGTCACGATGTTCGGATGGTTCAGCGCGACCACGGCGCGGGACTCTTGTTCGAAACGCCGACGACGTTCCTCATCTGCGGTGAAAAAGAGGGGCAGAAGCTTCAGAGCAGCCTGGCGACCGGCGACAACATCGGCGGCGAGATAGACATCGCTCATTCCACCGCTGCCGATCCGCTGCAACAACTCGTAATGAGCGATCCTCCGCCCGATGAGCAGGTCCGGTGCAGTCCGGGCGAGCGCCTCGGCGGCTAATCCAATGGCCGGTGTTTCTACAAAATCCGTGGCGCGTTCGTGCGCTTCGAGCAGAGTCTCGACTTCGCCACGCAGGCATCGATCGGCCTCGCACGCCCGGTCCAGAAACGCAGCTCGACAGTCGGCCCTTTCTGCCAGAGCCGAATGAAAAATCTCCTCAATGGCTTGCAAGCGGGAGGAAGTCATATCCAAAGTCGCCCTGGGGTTCCGGTGCGGGTCATCTGCCGCCATGCAATGCTGCGTAAAGCCACGCCTTGGCAAATTTCCAATCGCGCCGGACCGTTACGGTGGAAACCCTTTGCAGTTCGGCGATTTCATCGTAACTGAGCCCGCCAAAATACTTCAACTCGACGACCTCGGCCTTGCGCGCGTCGAGGGAGGCGAGGAGATCGAGTGCTTCATTCAAGGCAACGATCTCTTCTGATTGAGTGGGGGATACTAGCGCCGCTTCTTCCAGTTCAATCTTCTGCGCACCGCCGCCGCGCTTCTGGGCGCGCGCGTTGCGGGCGTAGCTCACCAGAATCTGCCGCATGACCCTGGCTGCGACTGCGACAAAATGGATGCGGTCCTGCCAGTTTGGCCTGGTTTGCCCGGCAAGGCGCAAAAAAGCTTCGTTTACCAGCGCGGTTGTCTGCAGCGTGTGATCGGGACGCTGCCCCGCCATGTGCCGATGCGCCAACCGCCGCAGATCTTCGTAAACCAGGGGAATGAGCCGGGTGAAAGCCTCCTCGTCGCCATTGCGCCAATCCGCCAGCAGTGCACTCACTCTTTCCGGGCAGTCAAGAGACGATTCCATTAAGCAGACAAAGTGTAACGTCTCTTCTCTCCTAATGCTCGGTATTTTTCCCGTCGGATGCGGGTCGTCCGGCCGGGAAGAAGTGGGCCTGCCGAACTTCCCGCGACCATCTCTCGCGCAGAAATTTTTAAGCGCAACGATCACTTTTCGGACTGTTCTGCGTTTATGGAAGTGACGGGCAGATAATAGGTCCGCCCCACAAATACCAGCCCTGCACTTCAGCCACAAAATGAAAGAAACCTGCCGAAAAGTTGCGCTCTGCGCCATCGCTATCCTTCTATGCCAGGTCCTCCCCGCTCCTGAATTACAGGGAGCGATTAGGATCGTTGTGGTTGGCGGCAGTGAGTTGCCCGGCTATACCCCGGCAAGCATTACAATTCAGCCGGGCGAAACCGTTAGCTGGGAGGTGACGGGTGTTTTAGCTCATACGATCACCTCCGGACCTCCCGGCATGCCTGACGGGTTGTTCAATTCGGGTCTCGTGAAGCCGGGCGATACCTTCACCTACACTTTCCCTAATGCAGGCTCGTATCCCTATTACTGCATTCCTCACTACATGATGGGCATGATTGGGCATGTCACCGTCGAGGCCGCGACGCCCCCTCCAACCCCGACACCCTGTCCGTCTGTGACCCCGCGGCCGGCTTCGCAGGCGCAATTACTCAATATCTCGACACGGTTACGGGTGCAGAGTGGCGATAACGTCTTAATCGGCGGATTCATCGTGACCGGCACCGATCCAAAGCAGGTCCTGTTGCGCGCGATTGGCCCTTCCTTGGCCGATGCCGGTATCGACGGTGTCCTAGCTGATCCGGTGCTCGAGTTACACGGGAGTGACGGCAGCCTCATTACGAGCAACGATAACTGGAGAGATACGCAGGAGATGGAAATCCAAGAGAGCGGCTTGCCGCCCACGGATGACTTGGAATCAGCCATCGTGGCCACGCTGACGCCGGATAGTTACACGGCGATTGTCAGTGGCAAGGGAGGCACGAGTGGAGTCGGCCTGGTGGAAGCCTACGATCTCGACCAGGCGGCGGATTCCCAGCTGGCCAACATCAGCACGCGTGGCTTTGTCGAGACGGAGAGCAACGTCATGATCGGTGGCTTTATCCTGGGGAATGGCTCTGGAAACACCAACGTCTTGATCCGGGTGCTGGGCCCGTCGCTCACCGCCCTGGGAGTAGGGGGTGCCTTGGCTGATCCCACGTTGGAATTGCACGATGCCAACGGAGCCATCGTGGAGGAGAACGACAACTGGAAAGACACCGAGGAATGTCTGATCGAAGGAACGAATCTCCCACCGCCGGATGATTTGGAGTCGGCCATACTTGTGAGCCTTCCCGCGGCCGCCTATACCGCGATTGTGGCGGGGAAAGACGGCCTAACGGGTGTAGCTCTGGTGGAAGTTTACCGGCTTCCCTAGGGGATTGGTTCTGCACCGCCGGAGCCGATGCGGGGCCCGCGGGGCGATTCCGATCTGGCGGGCGTTTTGCTCCCCGCGGTATTTCATCACGCTGGTGCGGCTGATCACTTTGAGTTCCGCGATCTTCGCCGGCTTGGTTAGGATGTCGTCCTGCAGACCGTCGACAAAAGCGCCGCTCTCTTTCTGGTCGTTCAGATTCTCAAATGGTAAGACCGCGATGCCTGTGGTCATCGTCGGTTGGCCAAGTTGGCTTCTCCAGGCTTGCCATCCCGCGACCGCGGCCAGCGCGACCAACGCCGCCGCAAGCAACGCCCTGCTCCGATTGCGCCGCGCCCCATTTCGTCCCTCGCCAAACGAACCCGATCCGGCGGGCCGCGATCAGTTCGTGTTTCCACCAGCGTTCCAGATCCTCCGCGAGCGTAGAGCGATAACGGCGGGCTGGATTCTTCTCCAGGCACTTCAGGCAAATGGTCGCGAGATCGCGGTCGATCTTGCGGTTCCAGAAGCGCGGTGGCTTCGGCCCGGTTTCGAGCAACAACTTGATCATCTCGTAAGTGGTGCCCCGGCAAAGGGCGGATGACTGGTGAGCAGTTGGTAAAGCACGGCGCCAAGTCCGTCGACATCAGTCAAACGTCCGACAATGGCGTTGTTTCCGACCGCCTGTTCCGGCGCCATGTAACTTGGCGTGCCCATGACATCAAGCTTGAACTTGCTCGGCTCGGGTTGCGCGCTGGGTGCGCCAAGCCCGCTCGAAGCGGTGATTGGCCTTGATCTCCTTTTTCATCTCGGCCTCGATCTTTTCGAAATCCTCCGGCGAGATGCGGTGTGGCAGTTCGACGTCGTAATAAAAGCCGTTTTCAACCGGCGGCCCGGCGGCGAATTGCGCCTCCGGCTAGATCTTCAAGATGGCGGTGGCGAGGACGTGCGCGGCGGAATGGCGGAGCCGTTCCAGATCGGTCATCTGGGCGCGTTGGTCGGGTGTTTTGCGTTCGTCAGCCATGAAGAGCGAAAGTTAACAGCTTCCCTCGGAGACTCAATCGGGCACGCGATCTCCTCGGATCTGAGGGTGGAGCATGGCTGGCGTCGGCAGGCTTTGGTCTGATCGCGTTACCGGGCGCCAGCTTCTTAGCTGCAGCCGCCGGCGTTTTTGATCCGTGAGGTCCCGCGATCATTCTCAGCGATGCGTTGCCGGCCGCGCTCAGTTCCTTCGGTCTTGTCTGGGTCGGCTTCGAGGTTCACCAGCGATTGCATTCTCTGCGCATCGCCACGCCGATGTCGCCGCTTTGGATCGCCACCGGTCTGGTTGTCGCCGTGCTCGGACTATCCCGGTCTGAGCGCGGCTGATAGCGCGACGGCCATGTTCTCCCATTCCTGCAGACACATTTTTAGCTCGGCGGTGCTGTCAATTCCTGAGCTGCCCGTCGGCCCGCCAAGGGAAAAGGTAATTTCATCTGTCGAACGATAGATCGAATTTCTATCGGAACGATAGCATGATATCAATCTTTCATATTGACGCTCTATAGAAGCGGGGATAGCCTCGGGATCACATGAAACCTCGTCCGCCCTTGGTGCTCGGACCCGCGGCACGCCGTCGGCGAACTCGTTTCCCGCGCTCCGCTTCCATTCTCCTCGCGGTGATATTTGCCTCGCTCCTGCCATTTGGCTCGGCGCGAGCGCAGTCCTTGTTTGTGTCTACTCCGGACGGCTTGAATCCAGATTGGCAGATTGGCGTCCAGAGGTTTAACCCGGCTACTGGAGCTTTTGAATTGAACTTCACCCCTGGCCCTTTTGCCTACGGCATCGCTTTTGGTCCGACCGGCGATCTTTTCGCAGCCAACAATATGGGCCAAGCCGTATATCGGATCGATGGAACCACTGGCCAGATCAAGGCACAAATATCGGGAACCGAGGTGTCGCGGCCGACCGGCGTCACGGTTGGTTCAAGTGGCGATATCTACGTCACCGACAATGCACTCAACAGAGTCGTTCGCTACGACGGCCGGAGCGGCGTTTTCAAGGGTGTGTTCGCCACCGTGTTTGCTCCATCGGATCTCGTTTTCGGTCCCGATGGAGACCTTTACGTAGCCAGCTCAACGAATGGGACCGTTCTGCGCTACGACGGAACCACCGGGGCTTCCAAGGGAATCTTTGCCTCTTCCGGGTCCGTCAAGGCGGTATTTGGCGTCGCCTTCGGCCCGGATGGCAACCTTTACGTCAGTGCGAGTACGAATGATCCGATCTTCCGTTTCAACGGGACGACGGGCGCTTTCATGGGGGCATTCACCAGCGGAAGGCAACTGGTCAATGCCCGTAGCATCGTTTTTGGGCCGGATGGCGACCTGTATGTCGCAAGCTTTACTTCGGAAGAAGTGGATCGATTCGACGGAACCAGCGGCGCGTTCAAGCTCGCCATTTCGAACGGCCCTCTCGGTAGTCCTTCGGGTCTGGCTTTCACGCCGGAAGCGAAAGTCCTGAACATTTCCACCCGCCTTGCCGTGCAAACCGGCGACAATGTGTTGATCGCCGGCTTCATCATCACCGGGGAAAAGCCGCGGGATGTCGTTGTGCGCGCGATCGGCCCTTCTCTGGCCGGCGCTGGTCTGACCGGTGTTCTGGCCGATCCGACCTTGGAATTGCACGACTCGACCGGCGCACTCATCGCAACAAATGATAATTGGAAGGACGACCAGCAGGCCGAGATCGAGGCGACGGGACTTGCGCCCACCAACGACGCGGAATCGGCCCTCGTCGCGAAACTCGCGCCGGGTACCTATACCGCGGTCGTGCGAGGGACAAACGACGGTACCGGCATTGGACTCGCGGAGGTCTACGACCTGAATCAAGCAACGCCGTCGAAGCTGGCAAACATCAGCACGCGCGGATTCGTCGACACCGGGGAAAATGTAATGATCGGTGGCTTCGTCGCGCGCCCGGGTGGCGGGACCGAAACCAGCGTCATCTTGCGCGCGATTGGTCCTTCGTTAGACGCCATCGTGGAAAATGCGCTGGCTGATCCGACCCTCGAACTGCACGACAGCAGCGGCGCCCTTGTCGCTGCGAACGATAACTGGAAGGAGAGTCAGCAGGCCGAGATCCAAGCCACGGGGCTCGCGCCGACCGACGATGCCGAGTCGGCCCTTGTCGCCCTTCTCCCACCCGGATCCTACACCGCAATTGTGCGCGGCAAGGAGGGCACCACCGGAGTCGCATTGGTCGAACTTTATTCGTTGAACTAGAGCGAGCCGAGTGCGGTGAAACGCAGGCGGCAGCTACACGGTCTTGAGTGCGGCTGACATGGCGAAGGCAATATTCTCCCATTCCGCCGTTTCGACTTCCAACTGACGGCGACCGGCTTTGGTCAGCTGATAAAACTTTGCCCGCCGATTGTTTTCCGAACGACCCCAAAAGGAGTGAAGCCAGCCCGCTGCCTCGATACGATGCAAAGCGGGGAAGAGCGAACCAGGCTTCACGCTGAAGGTGCCATTGGTAATCTGCTCTATTCGTCGGGAGACTCCCAAGCCATGCAGCGGACCCGGTCCGACGGCCTTGAGCACGAGCAAGTCGAGCGTGCCTTGCACAATCTCGCTCGGGATGTTTTTCGTAGCTTCTTTCTTCACGGTTTCTTTTTCAGGCATATTCGCCCCTCGGCAGGTTGTCAATTTCTCTCACTTTGCCGGGGTCTTCGGACGAAATGCGCCATCATTCCAGCAGCGAAAAAAGGCGCTTTCATTCAGTTAAACAATAGGGCGAAGCTATTCGAAAACTTCAAATAATATGATTCTTTCATATTGACGTTCTATATGACTGAAGCGTAGCGTCAATAAACTATGAAACTTCATCCGTCCTGCTTGCTCGAATGCGGAACGCGCGTTCGACGAATTTGTTCCTCGCGCACGGCATCGGCCCTCTGCGCTGCGCTAGTGTTCTCGCTTCTCCCATTTGCCGCCGCGCGAGCGCAATCGCTGTTCATATCCGCTCCGGAGGCCGTGGATACGGGTAGGGAGCGAGGGATCGAGAGGTTCAACCCTGCCACTGGTGCCTTTGAATCGACCTTTACACCCGGACTTTCCATCGTGGGCATCGCCTTTGGACCGACCGGTGATCTCTTCGGAGCCAGCTTCAATAATGGGGCTGTTTATCGCATCGATGGAACCACCGGCCAATTGAAGGCAAAAATATCAGGAACTGAGGTGTCGCGACCGGTTGGTCTCACCGTCGGTCCGGATGGCGATGTCTATGTCACTGACAATGCGCTTAACAGAGTCGTTCGCTACGATGGAAAGAGCGGCACCTATGAAGGTGTTTTCGCATCCGGCGGCGGCCTCATCAGTCCGTGGCATCTCGTCTTCGGCCCCGATGGTGACCTTTACGTGGCCAACTCACCCAATGGTCACATCCTGCGCTACAACGGAATAACAGGAGCATTCAAGGAGGTCTTTGCCTCTTCCGGATCTGTAAAAACGGCCTTCGGTGTCGCTTTTGGGCCGGACGGTAATCTTTATGTGAGCGCGAGTACCAACGATCCGATTTTTCGTTTCAACGGGACGACGGGCAATTTCATGGGAGTATTCACGAGCGGCCGGCAACTGGTCGATGCCGATGCGTTAGTTTTTGGGCCCGACGGTGATCTCTATGTCGCTAGCTTTACTTCTCGGGAGGTCGCTCGATTCGATGGGACCAGCGGTGCTTTCAAGCTGAGCATTTCGAGTAGTCCTCTCGGTAATCCTTCCAGCCTTGCATTCACTCCCGAAGCAAAGGTCCTGAATATTTCCACCCGCCTTGCCGTGCAAACCGGAGACAATGTTTTAATCGCCGGCTTCATCATCACCGGGGAGAAGCCGCGGGATGTAATTGTGCGCGCGGTCGGTCCTTCCCTGGCCGGCGCTGGTTTGACTGGTGTTCTGGCCGATCCAACCTTGGAATTGCACAACTCAACCGGCGCGCTCATCGCAGCGAACGACAACTGGCGCGTGACTCAGTTGGGTGGCGTTATCACCGGCGACCAGCAGGCGGCAATTGACGCCACCGCTATCGCCCCGACCGATGACCTCGAGTCGGCAATCGTCGCGACGCTCGCGCCGGGTACCTATACCGCGGTCGTGCGAGGGACAAACGACGGTACCGGCATTGGACTCGCGGAGGTCTACGACCTGAATCAAGCAACGCCCTCGAAACTGGCGAATATCAGTACACGCGGATTCGTCGACACGGGCGCAAACGTGATGATCGGTGGCTTCGTCGTGCGCCCGGGTGGCGGGACCGAAACCAGCATCATCTTGCGTGCGATTGGTCCTTCGTTAGACGCCGCGGTCGAGAATGCGCTGGCTGATCCAACCCTCGAACTGCACGACAGCAGCGGTGCTCTGGTCGCCGCTAATGATAACTGGAAGGAAAGTCAGCAGGCCGAGATCCAAGCCACGGGACTGGCGCCGACCGACGATGCCGAGTCGGCCCTCGTCGCCCTTCTCCCACCCGGATCCTACACCGCAATTGTGCGCGGCAAGGAGGACACCACCGGAGTCGCATTGGTCGAACTTTACACGCTCAACTAAAGCGAGCTTGAACCGGATTATTCGTTCATGTGGCCGATGAGAACCTTTCCGCTATCACCTCGGTTGCCGACGTGAGAAAGGCGCGCTTTTTCGTTGTCTCGACCGTGGCAAGTCTCGCCCTGGCGGTTTTTGGTCCCCTGGCTGCGGCAAGTCCGGGCGATCTCTTCGAAGCGGATTTCGGCAGCGGGATTATCTACAAATTCGATCCGCACGGCGTGAGAAAGGTCTTTGCATCCGGCTTGCACGATCCCGAAGGGATGACGCACGACGAGGACGGGAATTTCTACGTGTCGGAGACAGGGACCGGTGTGATTAACAAATTCACGCCTGATGGGACGATGAGTACCTTTGCTTCCGGCCTGAACGGTCCGGCAAGTTTGGTCTTTAATGACGACGGTAATCTTCTCGATGCGGATTTCTTCGGGAACGTGATCTACAAGTTTGCGCCCGACGGCACTCGCACCACTTTCGCCACCGGCCTCGATGGTCCGGCGAATCTGGCTTTCAATTCGTCGAATGAACTTTTCGTGGCGGATTTCCGGAGCGGAAAGATCTATAAATTCACTTCCAGTGGGACGAGGACAACATTCGCCTCTGCAACCGGCAACCCGCACGGCCTTGCCTTTGACGCGGCGGGCAATCTTTTTGTGGCCGATTTTCTGGGCGGGACCATCCTGAAATTCACTCCCGGGGGCACCCGAACAACATTCGCCTCAGGATTGAATGGTCCCCATGGTATCGCGTTCAACTCGACCGGCGATCTCTTCGCCGCGGACTATAACTCGGGCACGATCTTCCGCTTCGCGCCCTCTGGGACGCGAAGCACTTTTGCCACGGGGCTGGCAAACCCGGCAAATCTTCAATTCGAGCCACCTCGTGCTGTCACGACGGCGAACAATCTCTTGAATCTTTCAACGCGGGCGTTTGTGGGCACCGAGACGGGCGTTCTCATCGGCGGTTTCATTCTGCAGGGTAGTGTCTCAACGTCGATCGTGGTTCGCGCGATCGGGCCATCGCTAGCCGCGCTCGGCGTAAGCGAGGCGTTGGAAGATCCATTTCTCGAGATCTACGACTCAGGCGGAACTCTCCTCTTTTCGAATGACAACTGGCAGACCGGGCCCGATGCAGCCTCGATCCAGGCCGCGGGTCTCGCGCCAGAGAGTCCATTCGAAGCGGCGATTCGCGCGACCCTCCCGGCAGGCGCCTACACGGCCCTCGTTCGAGGGGTTGGAGACACTATGCCGGGCGACGGTATTGGGCCGGCAATGACCGGTGTGGGCTTGGTCGAACTCTACGATCTCCAATTGAGCGAGAACCGGGCTGCGAATATCTCAACCCGTGGCAACATTCTCCCAGCCGACAATGTCATGATAGCGGGCTGCATCCTTGGAGGCATTGAAGCGAAGGAATTAGTTTTCCGCGCACTCGGACCGTCGCTGCAGGAACATGGAGTGAGCGATGCCGTTGGGAATCCGCAACTTCAACTAATCAATGCAGAGGGGGTTGTCCTGGCCGCCAACGACGATTGGGAAGACGGCGCCGACGCGGCGACGATTGCGAGCAGCGGTCTCGGTCCAGAGTCGCCTTTGGAGGCGGCCATTCGCGCGGTTCTTTCTCCAGGACTTTACACCGCGATTGCAAGCCCGGCGCTGCAAGATTCCGGAATCGGCCTGATCGAAGTCTATGATCTGACGCCATTGAAAAGCACACGCGACTGACGCCCCAAAACGAAAAAGCGCCGCTTCGACAAAATTCAAGGATAGGCCGTAGGCACGGGTTGCGGGAGGGAACCCGTCTACCCCGCTTCGAGGCGAAGCGTGACGAAAGGCTCGGGGTGGAAGCTTGTATTTCAGGCTGACTTTGCGAGAATCCGGGACGCGCTCGGGAGTCGGCGCCGGTCGCATCGGCGCGCAGTGGGCGAGAATCAATGTCTTTGCTTTCCCGACTGAATTCTCTGGCGCGTGTTTACCTGCGTCGAAATGAGACTGAGGCCGCGGACGAGGAAGAGGTGCGATTCTATGTGGAATCGCTCACCGAAGCGAAGATTCGGGACGGAGCCGATGAATCGGATGCGCGGCGTGCGGCCCTCATCGAGGTCGGCGGAATCGAGCAGGTAATGGAGCAGATCCGGGAAAGCCGGCCCGGATATTTCGTCGAGAGCTTCGCCCGAGATATTAACTACGCGCGACGTTCTTTGTGCCGAAATCCTGGTTTTGCGTTGGCGGTGTGCCTGACAATCGCTCTCGGGGTGGGCTTTGGAGGGGCGATCTTTAGCCTCGTAACAAGCATTCTTCTAAGGCCGCTCCCTTACCCCGAATCGGGCCGCCTCGTTGAAATACGCCAACTAGAACCCAATTCCGTTATCGAGTTCGTCTCGTATCCGGATTATCAGGACTGGCGAGCCGAGCAGCGCGCGTTTGTCGAGTTGGCAGCGCAGATGCGAACCGACGGCGTTTTTACCGGAGGCGAGAAACCCGAGCGCGTCAGCGGGCGAATGGTTAGCGCCAATTTTTTTCGTGCTCTCGGGGCGGTCCCCAAGTTGGGCGGCTTTTTCACGGATGCGGAGGATGCGCCGATTGGTGAGCGAGCGCTCGTCCTTGGCCATGATTTTTGGCAACGCCGTTTCCATTCCGATCGAGGCGTGGTCGGAAGGATGATCGATTTCAATGGGGAACCTTGGCGGGTCGTCGGGGTTCTGCCTTCGAATTTTGATTTTTACGGCCGAATCAACCCAAACAACGACTTCTTCATTCCGCTTGGTCGCATATCGGACGAGCCGCTCCTGGCTGATCGCCAGGCACCGAGAGTGAGTGTCATCGGACGGCTGAAGAAAGGAGTCGGCCTGGATGCTGCCTCGCGCGAGATGGAAGAAATCGGGAAGCGTTTGGCGCAGCGCCATCCCGAGTCGCAGACCGACCGACGCATCCTCCTGCAGCCCTTTCTTGAAACCTATTTCACAGGCATCCGCCCCACCTTGTTGGCCTTAACTGGCGCAGTCTCTCTGGTCGTTCTCATTTCTCTTGGAACCGTCGCCAATCTGATGCTTTCGCGGGGTGCGACCCGGTATGATGAAATTGCAATGCGCCTGGCTCTGGGGGGTAGCCGGGTACGCGTTCTCTGTTTGCTCATCGCGGAGGCTGCGCTTCTCTGCCTCGGTGGCGCAGTCCTCGGAACCGTTCTGGGCGCGGCGGTGCTCTCGTGGTTGCGGTCTCTGGCAATCGGGACCCTGCCGCGCGCCGAGGATGCCGCCCTGAACTTCTGGCCACTCGCTCTGGTCGTGGGATTGGCTTTCTTCGTCACAGTATTTTTTCAATCGCTCCCGTTTTTTCGACTCTCGGCGATTTGGGTGCGGGCCCCTTCTCTGGAACGCGCGCGCCGGTTCGTCCGGCGATCGCTTCACCATCGATTGCGCCGGGGCGTCGTGGTAACCCAGTTTGGACTTTCGGTCATGCTTCTCTTGACCTCGAGTTTGCTCCTGAAAAGCTTCTGGCACCTGACCCGGGTGAACCCAGGCTACGATCGCACCGGCGTCCTTACCCTCCAGATTGTCCTGCCCCCGTCGAAGTATTCCAGTCCTGAACTGACCCATTCATTTTTCCAGAAGACAATCGAACGGATCCGGGCACTGCCCGGGATCGAATCGGTCGGCATCGCGACTGGTTTCCCCATGGGAAGATCGGGAGAGGCGCCGTTCTGGATCGAAGGTCGATCGCAACCTGATAACCCGGCGCAGTGGCCCAAAGCCTACATCCTGGCGGTCAGTCACGACTACTATCGCACTCTGCAAATTCCGCTTCTGGCCGGCCGGTATTTTCGCCCGAACGAAACGAATGGGCTCATCGTTGATCAAATCTTCGTTGAGGAACAATTCCCGGGAACCGGATTCGAGACCGCGCTTGGACAAGGCGTCAAACTTCCGGGTGATGACGCTTGGCGTGAAATAGTCGGCGTGGTCGGATCGGTCAGGCACGACCGCCTCGACCGAAACGGCCCTGGTGTGCTCTATCTGCCTTGGACGGAAATCAAGCCAGCCGGTCGAGGCGGAGTAAACGACCTCTGCCTTCTGGTGAAAGCGGGCGAAGCGGTCACCGATCTGCCGGCGAAAATCGGAGCGGTTGTCCGTGATCTTGACCAGGATCAGCCAATCGGAAACGTCGCTACTTTGGAATCCTTGATTCGGGCCTCATACGCACCGAAGCGGTTCAACTCAGCTCTACTGGGCGGTTTCTCGCTGGTCGCTCTCGTCCTTGCGGCGGTTGGATGTTATGGGGTGCTCAGCTACACAGTGACGCAGCGCGCACACGAAATTGGGATCCGCGTGGCCCTGGGTGCGCGGCGCGGGCATATAATAGGTCAGATTGTCGGCGAAGGCTTTGGGCTGGCCATGATCGGAGCGATCTTAGGCGTGAGCGGCGCGTTGCTCATTGCGCGCCTTCTCCAGCCACTCCTCTATGACGTACCTCCCTATGATCTTTCCACCTACGGCGCCGTCCTGCTTACTTTCTTTGTCGTCGCTCTTCTCGCCACTCTCGCACCGGCGCATCGCGCAGCAAAAATCGACCCCGCGGCGGTTTTGCGCTGCGAGTGAGCATCGACATTTGACGAGAAGGTGACGCAATCGAGGAGTGGCAGGACGTCTCCTTCAAAAGGAAGCCATCTCGTCATTTCGGTCGGACCGGCAGGTGACCAGACGCTCTACCTGCTCGGGAAGAAGAATAGCCGGCTCGAGCAGCACAATATCTTGCCGGTCAGGCTCGTACCGTCGACGCGGGAAGCAAGCCATCGGCGGTGAATTCCCCGGTCCTGCGCTGTCGGATTGCCTGCCAAATCAAGGGCTCTACGGCGCGCTCGTTAGTCTAGCCGCGCTTGCTAAAAATTTTGAGTTCGTTGGCGGCCTGCTCGAGTTCATCGAGAAGGGCGAGCGTGGCTTCCTGCTTCTTGATCGTAGAGGCATTGGTCGCCTGCATGTCCTGGAGAAGTTCCAGCGTCGCTTTCAGGTCTCCTTCCGGAGCCGCGGCAGGTCTTGCGACGATCGCGGGTTCGGGAGTAGCGGCTTGGATAACGGCCGGCACGGACGTTTGCCCACGGCTACTGAGCAAAGGCAGCAGGCTGACGATCACAGCATAAAAAACAACCAGGTAATATCTCATTTTAGCGTCCCCCCCGGCTGCCGTAGATCCGAGCAACCCGGATCGCCTCGGCCACAACGGCCAGTTTCGCGTCGATCTTCACCTGGTTGTCAGCGATGACAAGCTGTTGAGCCTGCACTTCCTTGAGCAGGGCCTCCATCTTCTTTTGGTCGTCTGTCGCTGGCGTTTGTGCGCCGATGGAAGTGGCGAAAAGGGCGAGCGCGCCCAGAAGCGTCAGTTTTTTCATAAGGAAAGTGTCGCCAGACTAGCGAAGCAAGTCACGTTCCGCGACGCGGCCGGATACGTCGCGGCGAACTCCAGGATCGGTCCGCGGCGCGAAAACTGCTTGCGGTAGGAGGCTCAGTTGTTACCCTCTGCGCATGGCAGGCCCGGGAATGTTCCAATCACAGAATCTTTCCCTGCAGCAGGTTCTGGCGCCTCAGCTGCAACAGAGCCTGCTCATTCTCCAGGCGCCCGCTCCTCGAGTTACGCAATCTCGTGCAACAGGAAATGGAGACCAATCCGGTGCTCGAAGAGTTGGCCGACCCAACTGACGAAGAGCGCCAGGTTTCCGAGAGCGAGCCGGCGGAAGACAATTTCAAGGAGGAATTCGATCAGCTGGCGAAGCTCGATGACGAATGGCGCGATTACATGGCGCAATCGAGCAGTTACAGTGGACGCTCGAAGGAGGAGGACGAAAAGCGGCAGTTCTTTTTCGATTCCATCGCCACGCAGGAGACTCTGCAGCAACATCTCGTCGGCCAATTGAACCAGACCGCACTCAGCGGCGACGATCGCAAGACTGCCGAACTCATCATCGGTAACATCGACGACAACGGCTTCCTCCAGACGACCCCGGAAGAGATGGCGATGAATACCGGTATCGCGCAGGAAGATTTCGAGCTCATGCTCACGCTCGTGCAGAGCTTTTATCCGCCGGGCGTGGGGGCGCGCGACTTGCGCGAGTGTCTCCTCATTCAACTGAAACGCGCGGGACGCGAAAAGAGCCTCGAATACCGAATCGTATCCGATCATATGACCGACCTCGGCAAACGGCGCTTTCCTGAGATTGCCCGCCGCATGGGGATCACCGTTGAGCAGGTGCAAAAAGCCGCCAACAACATCGCGCAGCTCGATCCGCGACCTGGACAGATCTTTGCCGAGGCGCCGCAAAATTATGTCCTGCCCGATGTGACGGTGGAAAAAATCCAGGGCCAATACCAGATCATCCTGAACGGCGAACAAATCCCGCACCTGCGGATTAGCAACACCTACAAAGACATCATGTCGCAGGACGGGAGCAACGGCGAAGTGAAGGATTACATTCGCGACAAAATCCGAAGCGGTAAATTCCTCATTAAATCGATCCACCAGCGCCAGCAGACGATCTCGAACATTGCGCACCAGATCGTCTCGCGGCAGAAAGAATTTCTTGAGCATGGGTCGGCGCATCTCAAGCCGATGACGATGGTGCAAATCGCCGACGCGGTTGGGGTGCACGAAACCACCGTGAGCCGCGCGATTTCCGGAAAATACATTTCGACGCCGCAAGGGGTTTTCGAAATGAAATATTTTTTCACTCCGGGCTACCAGACTTCGAGCGGCGTCTCGATGAGTAACACGAGCGTGAAAGAAGCGATCCTCGATCTGGTGAAAAGCGAGGCCGGGAGCACGCCGCTGAGCGACAAGGAAATCGTCGAAATCCTCGGCCAACGGGGCATCCCGATCGCCCGGCGCACGGTGGCGAAATACCGGACCGAGCTGAATATTCTGCCGAGCAACATGCGGCGGAAGTATTAGGCGTCGCGGCTCACGGCGAAACGTGGAAGCACCGAGACTTTTACGCCCTGACCTCGGCCCGCAACCTGCGCCCAAATTGCGCCTGGAATGGAGTCCATGGTAAGCTGCGCGCCCCGCTTGGAATTATGCAACGCAAACTCACGGCCATCCTCTCCGCCGATGTGGTGGGCTATAGCAGCCTGATGGAGATCGACGAGACTGGGACCATGGAACGGTTGAAGGCCAACCGGAGCACAATTTTCGATCCCCATGTTGCCACTCATGGCGGCCGCGTATTCAAGCTGATGGGCGATGGGGCATTGGCGGAATTCTCCAGCGTTATCGCCGCGGTGAACTGCGCGATGGCGATCCAGGAGGCGACGGACAAGGCCGGGACAGAGATTGCCGAAACCAGGCGCATTCGTTACCGCATCGGTATCAATCTTGGCGAAGTCATCGTCGAGGGCGATGACATCTATGGCGAGGGTGTCAACGTGGCTGCGCGGCTTCAGGCGCTCGCTCCGGTGGGCGGCGTGGCGCTCTCCCGCGTCGTCCGAGATCAGGTAGAAGGGAAGGCTCCCTGCGCGTTCGAAGATATGGGAGAGCACACGGTGAAAAATATCGAGCGTCCGGTGCATGTGTTCTCTGTCCGTTCAGCTGCCAGGCGTGGCGAGATCCGGGAAGACAAAGCGGAACAACCTCGCAAGCTGTCGATCTGCGTGCTGCCCTTCGCCAACATGAGCGGCGATGCCGAGCAGGAGTATTTCAGCGACGGAATCAGCGAGGATATTATCACTGACCTGAGCAAGGTTTCCGCCCTCGCCGTTATTTCACGCAACAGCGCTTTCGTGTATAAGGGCAGGCATGTCGATCTTCCCAAGGTCGCGCGCGAGTTGAAGGTCAGCCACGTGCTGGAAGGAAGCGTGCGAAAGTCAGGCGGTCGCGTTCGGATCACGGCCCAGCTGATCGATGGCACGACTAACGATCACGTCTGGGCCGAACGCTTCGACCGAGATCTCAACGACATCTTCGCGCTCCAGGATGAAATTTCCGAAGCCATCGTCAAGGCTCTCAAGCTGAAACTTCTCCCCGACGAAAAAAAGGCCATCGAGCGGCGTGGGACGGAGAATGTCGAGGCTTACAATCTCTATCTGATGGCGCGCCAGAACTACGTCACAGGCGGCGAGAGCGATCCCCGGCGAATGGAGGCGGCCATCCGCATCTGTTCCCGCGTCACGGAACTGGATCCTGACTACGCAGACGCCTGGGCACTGATGGCTCTTGGTCAGATGATCGTGCACTTCATTCACGGGAAAAAGGGCGATGACGGCCTCGCGGCCGCGGAACGGGCGCTCGCCCTGGATCCCAACCTGGCCGAGGCCCATGCCGTAAAGGCGAGAATTTTTGCCGAGACCGATCGTCACGAGGAAGCGTCGGCCGAAATCGCGAACGGCCTTCGTCTCGCCCCCGAGTCCTTCGAAGTGAATCGATCGGCAGGGCTTTTGAGCTTTCGACAGCAGCGGTTGAAAGACGCAATTCGTTACTGGGAAAAGGCGACCGCTCTCGTCGAAACCGACGTCGCCTCCCCCTCGATGTTGACGACCTGCTACACAGCTCTCGGAGATGACCCGGCGGCGCGGCGCGCGGCCGACGTCACCTTTACCAGAGCGGAAAAGACTCTCGCGCAGGATCCGAACAATGGAGCGGTCACGGGCTGGGGCGTCGCTGCTCTTCTCATCCTTGGCGAGTCCGAACGCGCCAGGGAGTGGATCAATCGTGCTCTCCTGATTGACCCGGACAACGTTCACATGCGCTATAATTTTGCCTGCGGTCTCGCGGCCGACCCGAAGGAACGCGAGGCAGCGATTGAATTGCTCGGACCAGCATTCGCGGCAATTTCCACCGGCCTCTTGAACCACGCCAGGATCGATCCGGACCTCGACCCACTCCGCGACGATCCCCGCTTCCAAGCCATGATCGCCGCCGCCGCAGCGGGACTGGCGGCCGAAGATCAAATTGGCGCGAGACCGGCGAATCAATCCGCAACACCCGCTGAGACAGCCGTCCCACCTCAGCCATGACGCCCTCGCTCCGTCGTGCGGTCATTGCAGAATGGCGCGGTTTGCCCTCCGACCCGCCGCGACCCGATCGAATGCAATCCACCGCCGAGCTTCTCCCGAAAGTAATGCAGAAGCTCGGGTTGAAAGAGCGGATGCAGGAAAGCGAAATCCTCGGGGCGTGGAAAACGCTGGTGGGCGAATTCATCGCGGCGCACTCATCGCCGATCGCGCTTCGTGAAGGCATTCTCTACGTGCACGTCCTGCAACCGGCGCTGCATTACGAACTGGATCGCGTCAACAAACCGGAAATCCTGCGCAAGTTGAAACAGCGCTACGGCGCCCGGGCGATTCGCGACCTTCGTTTCCGGCTCGGGTAACATGGGCATCCTGTCTCGCCGATTGAGCGGCCAACCAGCCTCACGGACGATGAGCGAATGGCAGGATGCCTGGATCGACCTAACGCTACCCCCCGCATTACCTCCGCTTGTTCCGGCGTAGATGCCGCACGAAGGCCTTCAGCGTCTCTTTGCTGACGTGGTGCTCAATCCCTTCGGCATCGGATTGCGCTGTCGTTTCGGGAATGCCTAACGACCGGAGGAAAGCGACCACGATCTCGTGGCGCCGGCGCGATTCCTGAGCGAGCCGTCGACCGGCCGGGGTGAGGAAAATCGAGCGGTAAGGCTGGGCGGTGACAAAGCCTTCGCGCTGCAAGCGCTGAATGGCGCGGCCTACCGTGACATGGGTAACGCCGAGGCGCCGGGCCAGATCGATGGCCCGTGCTTCGCCCGCCCCGGCGATGAGCTCGGCGATCAATTCCACGTAATCCTGCGCCGTTTCCTGGGCGTGTTCGTCGCGCGTGCGCCGGGCCGTAGCGGCCCGCCGGCTGCTTTTCTTTGACGTTTGGCCAGCCATTGCTGGCGGAGAGCAAACCGAAGAAATATCTTTTGACAACTCCTACTTCGATTTGTAGCTGTTGCTACATTGTTAAGTCTGCGCTAATAAAACAACCCGATGCTTGATTTGCTCGTTCTCGATGGCGGCTGCAATTTTGGTCTCGCTCAGGCATCGGGCGACTCTAATCCCTGCACCGGCGCCACAATCAGGTTCTGAGATTTGCTCGCGAGCGTCCCATCTTGCATCAAGAATTGCCGAAACCGCCATGAATGATTTAAAAGACCCAGGCGCAGGGATCCACAACTCGGGTTGGCGGCGGGCAGCCGGCGAATATTCGCTCCCCGAGGTGCACCGCAGCATCACGGTTCCCGTGAACGCTTCCTTCTGGCGTAAGCTCCTCGCCTTTTCCGGCCCCGGTTTCCTTGTCGCGGTCGGCTATATGGATCCCGGGCAACTGGGCGACCGATCTGGCCGGCGGCGCGCAATATGGTTACAGCCTGCTTGCCGTCGTCATGATCTCAAATCTCATGGCGATTTTCCTCCAGCACTTGTGCGTCAAGCTCGGCGTCAGCACGGGGCGTGATCTCGCGCAAGCTTGCCGCGATCATTATTCCACCCCGGTGGTCTGGTTTCTCTGGGTTCTCTGCGAAATCGCGATCGCTGCGTGTGATCTTGCCGAAATCGTCGGTTCGGCGATCGCGCTCCAACTTCTTTTCGGTATCCCGCTGGTCTGGGGCTGCGCCATCACCGGGCTCGATGTGCTCCTGGTGCTCTTTCTGCAAAACAAAGGCTTCCGCTACATCGAGGCGGTCGTGATCGCGCTCATCGCCACGATCGGCACCTGTTTCGCGGCCGAGCTGTTCTTCTCCAGGCCGAGCCTCGCCGGCATTTTTCTCGGATTCATTCCGAGCACGAAAATCGTCACTCATCCGGGAATGCTCTACGTCGCCATCGGCATCATCGGCGCGACCGTTATGCCGCATAATCTCTATCTGCATTCTTCCATCGTGCAGACGCGAAAATTCGAGCCGACACCCACCGGCAAACGCGAGGCGATCAAGTTCGCGACAATTGATTCGACCGTTGCTCTCATGCTCGCGCTCTTCATCAACGCCGCCATTCTCATCCTGGCCGCCGCCGCCTTCCATTGGTCGGGGCATCAGGATGTGGCGGAAATTCAAGACGCCTACAAACTGCTTAGCCCGATGCTCGGGGTGGGAGTGGCGAGCGTTTTATTTGCGGTCGCGCTCCTCGCCTCGGGCCAAAACTCAACTCTCACGGGCACGCTTGCGGGGCAGATTGTGATGGAAGGTTTCATCAATATCCGCCTGCGCCCCTGGCTGCGCCGTCTTATCACTCGCGCCATCGCGATCGTGCCCGCGCTCGGCGTGATCGGCTATTACGGCGAAGGCAAGACGACGGAGTTGCTCATCGCCAGTCAGGTCGTCCTCAGTATGCAGCTCGGATTCGCCGTCTGGCCGTTGATGCGTTTCACCGATGAAAAGGCAAAAATGGGCGAGTTCGCGAACCGGCCCTGGATGCGGATTCTGGGCTGGCTCATCGCCGGCCTCATTATCATCCTCAACGTGAAGCTGCTGCTCGATACCTTTCTTCCATCTTCGATACTTAAACCCTTCTATGGTTTCTTCGGGTTGCCAGTGGAGTAAAGGAATCGCGATGTATCAGCACATCCTCATTGCATTGGAACATAGCGCGGCGGATGAGACCATTCTGGATCACATCAAGCCGCTCGCGAAGTTGACCGGCGCGCGCCTGTTGCTCCTGCATGTCGCGGATGGCTGGGTGGCGCGCAATTATGACCGCCTCGAACTTGCCGAGAGCGAGGAGATGCGCGAGGACCGGGCTTACCTGGCGGCGCGTGCTGCCGAGCTGCGCGCCGAAGGCTTTAGCGTCGATCACCTTCTGGCGCTCGGGGAACCGGCCGACGAAGTGGTCAAGGTGGCCGCAGAGCGCGGAGTCGATCTCGTCGCGATGTCCACCCACGGGCACCGTTTCATCAGCGATCTCCTCCATGGCAGCACCGCGGATAAGGTGCGGCATCAGGTGGACGTCCCCGTGCTGCTCCTTAAGGCTAAGCGGTGAAAAGTCGCGCTCAAAGCGTGCTGGTGGGCTGCCTTTGACGGCGCCCCTGATTCGCGCCGGCTGACCGCTTTGCTAAAACGGGCTCACGCTCGGGGAGACGGACGGTGCGGCAGGGACCGTTGCGGGATTTGTCGAGCTGGCAGGTAACAGATCGCGGTTCTTGAGTCCGTCCTGCAGGTAGAAAAACAAGCCGCCGACCGCAACCGCCAATCCAATCGTTGCTTCCCGGAAAGTCACCGGACCGACCGATTCCGTCACGTAGCCATCGTGATCGTAGCGCTGCGACATGACGATCGGCGAAAGATGTTTCGTGATCGCCTCCGGCGTCGGCCATTTTGAGAAATCGACCGTCTGCGCGAGCGCGGGATAAAACGCCGCGCCCATGAGGAGAAGCGGGCGGGCCGCAGCATCGGCCCGTTCGTAGAAGAGACGAGTATCAACATAGTTGAAGGCGGAATCCGCCGGCGGCACTTGCGCGGCGGCATCGCGAAAAATCGCGCTCTTCTCCAACTCACCCGCCGGCTGCGCGACTCGACTCAGCACGGCCTCGACCGCACCAGCGTCCGACCCGACTATCATGATCGTTTCCGAAATGGCGATGGCGGGTCGCACCGGAACGAAACCCCCGAACGGTTGAATGCGGTAGACGGTCATGCCGTTTTCATCGCTGCGCGTCCAGGCTGTTCCGGCGATCTCGACGGAAGTCAGAGCCTCCGCAATCTTCCGTCCGCGGGCGGCGTCGATCACCGGCAGCGTCGCAACCAGCGTCGGCCATTGCGCGTCCACCGCCCAATCGCCCATGATTTCGAACTCTTCACCAAACGCCGTGCGCAACTCATCGAGCGAAATCCCGCGGGCACTCATCGCGGCGATGAATTGTCGGACCAACGCTGGCAAACCGACTGCAGCCGGAGCTGATGGGGCGAGGAGATTGTCGGACCAATGAACTCGCGACGCTGAATAAAGAAACGTGTCCGCTCCAGCAGTGCCGAGGAGAGTTCGCTTCAACTTTTCTTCCGCGCCCACCTGCGGCATCGCAACAAAATCGGTTTCGCGCATTTTTCCGTGATCGAAGCCGACGGACGCGGCCACGCTGCGCACCTGCCTTAATCGTTGCATTTGGTTCATTGGCAGCGATTGCCCGGTCATGGCAACGAGCGGCATCAGTTTTTCCACAAAGGGTCGCGGATCGAGAAAGATCATTCCCGCGTATTCGTCAGGCCGATGTTTCGTGGCCGCGGCAAAAGCCTCGTTTTTCTGAAGCGAGCCGTCGGTTTTCTCCCGACGATGATCGACCCGGTCAAGCAACGCCTTGAGCGTCGCAACATCGTTCGCAGCGAAAAACCACTGGTTGTCGTAAACTCGGGCGAAGACGAAATGCGATACGTTGACCGTCTCGATCTCGTGCTGCTGGTAAACGATCGTCTCGCGTTTCGGGTTCGCCGTTTTTGCCAGAAGATCTCTCTCCCACTGCTCGATGAATTTTTGCGCCTTTTCCGGGGATTGATCGAAATGAAAACCGCCGATTAACTTTGGCTCGTTATTCTCGAACGAGGTCAGGGCGAGGAAACCACGGGTCGGCCCAAGCTCGAGAAAATCCTCCAGGGTCTTGCGATCACTCTCCTTCGGCAGTTGGGCCAACGGTTTTTGCAGCCAAGCCTGGACCGACGGTTCGCGCCAGATCTGGTAAAGATCGCTCTCATGCCAGCGCGTCCGTGTCCGCTGAAAATCCGGCAGCTCGACGAGCAGGAGTGTTCCCTGCGGCAACAGTTCCGGAACCAGCGCGACGCTCTTCGCCATCTCTATTCGCATCGCCACCCAGACGGCCGTCGCGGCCACGAGCGCGATCCCGAGCACTGCAAGAAGCTTCTTCATCGGCGAAGTTTCGCATCAATTCGCGCCGTCGCGAGCCGCGCTCGCTCTCGACTTTTGGCCGCGCATCGACGATCTCCTTGCATGGAAACATGCGCCGGTTCCCGCCTTATCCTGGGCGAGTTTCGAGAGAGCGCCGTCGTTGCCGCCGCCGAAGAATCCCTCGCCGAATGCGGTGGACAGCCGACCTGCGGCTTTCTTTTTCTCGCCCCCAGCTGGCTGTCCCAGGTCCATGAGGTTCTTGACCTTGTCCGCCTGCACGGGCGCATCCCGCTCCTCCTCGGCTCGATTGGCGCGGGCCTCATCGGTCGCAGCCAGGAGGCCGAAGGGGTCGCGGGGATGTCTTTGCTTCTCCTTAGTCTGCCGGAAACCAAACTGACGCCTGTCCTCATTTCAAACAGACAAATTGAGGAATCGACCGGGCCCGCCTACTGGCAAATGGAGACGGGTATCGGACCCGAAGATGTCGATTCCTGGATCGTTCTTGCCAACCCCTTCACGCCACACCTGGAGCGTTGGCTGGCGGAATGGAACGTTGCATTCCCTGACGCGCCGAGCATCGGCGGAATCTCCAGCGGCGCCACGGAGAACGGCGAAAATACACTGTTGCTTGATGGCAAGGCGATCGACGCCGCCGTCCTCGCTCTCGCCGTCAAAGGCGGGAAAATTCGCACGATCGTTAGCCAGGGCTGCAAGCCGGTCGGCGAGCCTTTTACCATCACGCAGGCGGACGAGAATCTTATCTACGCCCTTGGTTCGCGTCCCGCCTACCAGGTTTTGAGCGAGACTTTCAACAGCCTCTCGGATGATGAAAAAGAGCGGGCCCGCGGAAATCTGTTCGCGGGTTTGGCCGCTTCCGAATACGTCGCGGAATTGAAGCGCGGCGACTTCCTCGTCCGTAACTTGCTAGGCGCCGATCCGCAAACGGGTGCGGTTGCGATTGGCGCGCGAGCTCGGACTGGACAAACTTTGCAATATCAACTCCGGGACAAAATCACAGCCCATGCGGACCTGATCGAACTGGCCAGGATCAATGACCTGCGCGGCTGCAAGCCGTTTGCCTCTCTTGTTTTTTCCTGCAACGGCCGCGGTCATCGCTTCTTCGGCATTCCCGATCACGATGCCGCAACGCTGGCCGAGATTTTCGGACCTGTGCCGAGTGCCGGATTTTTCTGCGGCGGCGAAATCGGCCCGATTGGGAATGCCAGCTATCTGCACGGCTACACCGCCTCGATCGCGCTTTTCTGCAACTAGGTCCCATGGGACCCATTAGTCCTTTAGGACCTATTCTTTTCAGGCGCGAGGATGAAACTTGTGGTGCACCGCCTTCAACCGCTGCTGATCAACATGCGTGTAAACCTGCGTCGTGGAAATATCGGCGTGTCCAAGCATTTCCTGGATGATGCGTAAATCGGCGCCATTCCCTAATAAGTGCGTGGCAAAACTATGCCGGAGCAAATGGGGATAAACATTCGCCTCCAGCCCGGAACGTCGCGCCACCGCTTTCACGATCTGCCAGATCCGCACCGTCGTTAGTCTGCCACCGCGGATGGAAAGAAAAACCTCGCTCCCGGTCCGCCGCCTAACGAGTCGCGGTCGCTCCTCTTTCAGGTAAATGGCGATCGCCGCGCAGGCCTTGCCCCCCACCGGCACAAGACGCGTCTTGTTCCCTTTTCCCGTCACGCGCACGACGCCTTCATCGAGATTGAGATTTTCCAGCTTCGCCCCAGCCAGCTCGGAAATGCGCAGTCCACTGGCGTAAAGCAGTTCCAGCATCGCGCGATCCCGCAAGCCAAGTGGCGCCTTGCAATCCACGCTTTCGAGCAACTGTTCGACCTGCAGTTCATTCAACGTCTCCGGCAGATAACGCTCAATCCGCGGGAGCGATAAAGAATCCGTCGGATCGCGCTGAACGAAGCCCTGCGCGCTCGCAAAACGGAAAAAAATCTTGAGCGCGACCACGATCAACTTGATGGACGAAGCCGAGAGCCCGCCGCGCTTCCGTTCCGCGAGGTATTCGCTGATCAACGGCAATCCGACCTCGCGTGGCTGCGAGATCTGTTTCCGCTGCGCACACCAGGCGGCAAATTCGCCTAACGAACGCTGAGTCGAAAGCTGGTAGTTTTCGGATAGACCGCGCTCCACTGCGAGGAAGCGAATAAACGCCTCGATCTCACGTTCCATGTCACGCAAGCTTCCCGCGTCCTCCCTCCTCTGTGCAAGCCGGAATCGTTGCTATCTTCCGCGCGTTGACAAAGCAGACACGGACTGGATTGTTTCCTGCGATGAGTCTCGACTTAAACAGCTTGTTGAAAGACTGGCCGCATGAATCCGGCGCGATCAAGGTCCGGAAAGTCCCCGGTCTCGATGGCCGCGAAAAACTGCAGCTCCGGATCGACCTCGGCCTGCTGCAAATGGAGATCGAAGGTCGGCCTGATGGCCAGCGACCCCACAATTGCGAGTCGTATCTCGTCTACCATCAGCGGCGCGCACTCCGCGCGGCGGAACGGGGTGAAGAATATGAACTTACAACCGAGCAATGCGGCGAGTTGCAACAGGAAGGCATCCAATATTACCACCGCTATTTGAGCCTCTTTCAAATCGACGAATTTGAAGGAGTCATTCGCGACACCCAGCGCAATCTCGATCTCTTTACCTTCGTCGACGAACACAGTGAAAGAGAGGAACTCGTCTGGAGTTTCCAGCAATTCCGCCCCTACGTGCTCATGATGAACACCCGGGCGCGGGTCTCGATCCTCCTTGCCGACGGCCAGTTTGGCGATGCCATCCGCGAGATTGAAAAGGGCCGCGACCGGATCAGCGAATTTTTCCAGCAATCGGCTTTCCCGGAGTTGGAAGCGAAGAGCTCGGAGATCGCTTTTCTCGACGAATGGCTTGAAGAAGTGCGCGCGAAGCGGCCGCTATCGAAACTTGAAGTGATGGAGCGCGAAATGGAACGCGCCATCCAAGGCGAGCGCTACGAGCGTGCCGCGGAATTGCGCGACGCCATCCGACTGATCAAGACGCGCCCCGAGGTCGAAAGTTGATCTCTTGGAAAGGCGTTGCTCCGCGGGCCCAGGCTCTTTCGTCGTCAAGTTTGATCTCCTGGACCTGCAGAAGCACGTCCCTCCAAGATGGCGGCGTCTGATTCCAGCCTGACCGAGCGGAAGGAACGCTGGGCCCGCAAAATGAGCGGGAAAGCGAAGCCAACCGTTCGCTCGGAAAGCCGGCTGCCGCCCGGACAACATCTCACGCCCGGCTTTCCCGTTCTCGATCTTGGGATTCGTCCCGAGATTTCGTTAGGCGAATGGCGCATCGAGATTGGCGGGCTGGTCGAAAATCCGCAGACTTTGAGCTGGGAACAATTCAACGCTCTTCCGCAGTTCGAGGACCAGAGCGATTTCCATTGTGTCACCACCTGGAGCAAGTTCGACTGTCGCTGGCGGGGCGTCGCCTTCTTCACCCTCGTCGACCTCGTTAGGCCAAAGCCGGAGGTGGAGCATGTTCTCTTTACCAGTTACGACGGTTACTCGACTAATGTTCGCCTCTCCGATTGTCTCGACGATGACGTCCTGATCGCGACCCAGTTCGAGGGCAAACCAATCACGCGCGAACATGGCGGGCCGGCCCGGGTCATCATTCCCAAGCTATACGCCTGGAAGGGCGCAAAATTCGTCAAGAAGATCGAGTTTGCCGCCGAGGACAGGCTGGGCTTCTGGGAGGTCCGTGGTTATAGCAACACGGCGGATCCCTGGACGGAAGATCGCTTTTCGTGAGCGAGCCGACGCCAGCGCCGCGCAAGCTTACCCTCATCGCCGCTTTCGCTGCGCTCTATATCATCTGGGGTTCGACCTATCTTGGGATCCGCTTTGCGATCGAATCGATTCCGCCACTCCTCATGGCCGGCGTTCGGTTTTTTCTCGCCGGCGTAATCATGTATGCGATCGCTCTCTGGCGGGGGGCGCCCAAATCTTCATTCGCTGAATGGCGCGCCGCTCTTATCCTCGGTGCCTGTCTGCTTTTCTGCGGTAACGGCAGCGTTACTGTCGCCGAGCAATGGGTTTCTTCCGGACTGGCTTCTCTTCTCGTTGCGACGGTCCCGATCTACATTGCTCTTCTCGCCTGGCTCACTCGCGCTGCGCCGCGTCCCCGCCCGCTGGTTTTGCTTGGGCTTGCCGCTGGATTTGTCGGCGTCGGCGTTCTCGTCGGCCCGGCCCTGTCCGAACCGCCAGGCGGCGGATCGCAATACGCTGGTTTGGGAATGCTCATCCTTCTTTTCGGATCGCTTCTCTGGTCGATCGGATCGCTTTATTCGCGCCGCGCGCGCAACTCCCCTTCGCCCTTTCTTTCCTCCGCGCAAACGATGCTCTGTGGCGGCGGGCTCATGATCATCGCCGGACTCGCCCACGGCGAAGCGCGCAGTTTTCACCTCGGCCAGGTGACCGAGTTATCGTTAGGTGCGTTTACCTACCTCGTCTTGATCGGTGCGGTCGTGGGCTACACCGCTTACATCTGGCTCCTGCGCCATTGCGATCCCTCAAAGGTCGCCACTTACGCCTACGTCAATCCAGTCGTGGCCGTTTTGCTCGGCGCCCTTTTTGCCGGCGAAACGCTGACACTTCGCACCGCGGTAGCCGCCGCGATCATCGTGGGATCCGTCGCAGTTGTTATCACGGCGCAACAGGCAAAGGAAAAAATCCCGCTCCTCTCGCGCCCACAGTTGCACAATCGAAGTGAAACCAGCTAATAGAGCGTGACGGAATGAAGCCGGAAGACGCCAAAGCGGTCTCCGCTCTCCAGGCCAACTGGTGCGCGGAACGAGAAACCGCGCTGGTTTATCGCGACCTCGCAGCGAACGAGGCCGATGAAAAGCGCCGCGGAATTCTTTTGCGCATGGCGGAAGCGGAGGAACGCCATGCTATCCGTTGGGAGGCCAGACTACGGGAACTTGGTGCCGCGCCGCCGGTTCTAAAAAATGATTTTCGCCGGCGTTTCAACCGCTGGTGGAATCGTGCTGCCGGGGCGGAAGTCGCCATTCGCCGAATGGAAGCGGCGGAAGATCGTGACCAGGAGCGTTACGAAGCGCAGCGCTCCGGCGAATTAGGTGGGAGCGAGGAGGAAAAGGAATTTCTACGCCAAACCGCGCTCGAAGAGAAAGCCCATTCCCGCGTTTTGAATACGATGACCACCGCGCCGTTATCGTTAGGTCCGAAGGGTCTCCTCGATACGATTCTGAAACGCGAGCGCTGGCACGGACGCGGCGGAGGCTGGGTGGCGGACGCGATCTATGGGGTAAACGATGGCCTTGGCGCCGTTTTCGGGATTGTGTCGGGCGTCGCCGGGGCGACGGATAATCAGCAGCATTACATCCTCATCGCCGGTCTCGCCGGCATGATGGCCTCGTCTCTTTCGATGGGCGCCGGCGCCTGGCTTGCGAACAAAAGCGAACGGGAAATCTATGAGGCGGAGATCGCCCGCGAGAAAACCGAGGTCGAAGAAAATCCCGCGGAAGAAATCGAGGAAATGTCGCTCTTTTATCAGCTCCAGGGTTTTTCGCCTGAAGAGTCGCAACGCATGGCGGAGCGGCTAGCCGAGCAACCGGAGCAGATGGTTCAGGCGATGGCCCAAAGCGAGCTCGGCTTATCTCAACACCATTTTCCCAATCAATGGACTTCCGCATTTTCTGCCGCACTCTCGACCGCTATTGGCGCGTTTATTCCGATCATCCCGTTCTTTTTCATGAGCGGATTCCCGGCCGTGATCGTGGCTTTTGTTATCAGCATCGTGGCGCACTTCGCGGTCGGAGCTGTGAAATCACTCATCACCATTCGCTCCTGGTGGGCCTCCGGCTTGGAAATGACCGTCGTGGGCGTGCTCGAGGCGGTGGTTACCTATGGCCTTGGGCTGGCCTTCGGCGCGCTTGGTTAGGCACTCGTTAGACAATGACCCGTCCGCAACTCGCTATCATCGTCCCGGCGTTTAACGAAGCCCGGCGCCTGACCGATAACTTGCTAACCCTCCTGAGCTATCTGCAAAGCTACAGACCGGAAGCGGAGTTGATCGTGGTCGATGACGGCTCGAACGACGGCACGGTGCAGGTGGCCGAAGAACTTTTCGCGCGGCGACCCGAGGTGACGGCGCGCGTCTTGCGATTCGCCGTGAACCGCGGCAAAGGTCATGCCGTTCGGGCCGGCCTTCTCGCTGCCCAGGCGCCGATCGCCGTTTTCTCCGACGCCGATCTCTCGACCCCTTTCACAGAACTGCCAAAGATTGTCGAGCCGATCGAAGCGGGAAATTACGACATCGTCCTCGGCTCCCGTGCCCTCGACCGGAGCTTGATCGGTCACCGCCAACCGTGGCGGCGCGAACAGGGCGGCAAGGTCTTCAACCGGGTCGTGCGCCTAACGACCGGTCTTCCCTTTTCCGACACCCAGTGCGGCTTTAAAGCCTTTCGAATGGAAGCCGCCCGACCGATCGTTGAGCAGGCGCTGATCGATGGCTTCGGCTTCGACGTCGAAATGCTTTTCCTCGCGCAGCGCGCCGGATTGCGCATGCTCGAGGTGCCTGTCCGCTGGGATCACAACGAGGGAAGCAAGGTGCATATCATGCGCGACAGCTTGCGCATGCTAGCCGAAGTCGTGAGCTTGCGGACGCGCGTCGCGCGGGGAAGACAGCAGATCGCAACCCCGAAAGGGTCGCGTTGATGGGCAACCCGTCGGCGCAACGTCAAAGCCGGTGAGATCACTTCCAAAACAATTCGTCAGGCTAACGTTTGTCGCGTGGTGCCTTGTCGTCGCCAGACTGGAGGCACAGGAGATTCGGCGCGCCCTTCCCGTGAGTCCTCCGGCAGCTGAAACGTCCCCGCCGCCGGTTGCGCCCGGCGTTCCTGTCCAGCCCGCGGTGACCGCGCCACCCCCGAGCGTCCCCACTCCCGCGCCGAACGTTCCGAGCGTTGCCGCATCTGTGAACGACACGGCGCGTTTCCTCGCCGGCCTTCCGGTTTCAGAGGGCTCGCCCCTCGCCCCATTGAGCCAGAATCCGGCCTGGCAACAACACGCCACCTTCTTCGACCAGGCCTGGACCAAACTCATCGCCCGGCAGTTCGTTGGCATCCGTAACTGGGAAATCAATTATCTCCCCGACGCGACGCAGCCGCTCCCGGTCGTCTTCTATATGTTTAGCGGCCCGGATTTTCTTTACGCGCACCAGTTTTTCCCGAATGCCGGCACCTACGTCCTCGCTGGCACTGAACCGATCGGACCGCTTCCCGATGTCTTGCGATTCGCCGGTCCAGCGCTCGAGCCCGTCCTGCAGGATCTCCAAAAATCACTCAACAGCGTTCTCAGTTTTTCCTTCTTCATCACCAAAGACATGAAGATCGACCTCCAGCGCGAGGAACTCAAAGGTACCCTGCCGATCTTCTATGTCTTCCTAGCCCGCGCCGGGAAAACCATTACCGACATCACTTTTGTCACCCTCGACAAGAGTGGGCAGTCGAACTCGACCGCACCTAACGAGCGGTCGAAAAGCCTGACCCCCGGGGTGCGCATCACCTTCACCAGCGGTCCCGATACGCCGTCGCAGACGCTCTACTACTTCACCACCGATCTCTCCAATGAAGGCATTCGCCAGCAGCCCGGTTTTTTGAAGTTCTGTGAAGCCCAGGGCACGGGCGCGAGCCTGCTCAAGTCGGCCTCATATTTGATGTTTGAGAACGGTTTCAGCCGGGTGCGCGACTTTCTTCTCACCCGAAGCAAAGCGATCGTGCAGGACGACTCCGGGATTCCGATTGCGGCCTTCGATCCCGCGAAATGGTTGCTTCGTTTTTTTGGCAGCTATGCCGGCCCGATCGACATCTTCAAACAATATTACCAACCGCAGCTGCAGGGCCTTTATCAACAAAGCAATCCCGCGCCGCTCGGGTTTGGAATCGGCTACCGTTGGAGTCCGCGGCAATCTACCCTGGTCGTCGCCACCCGCCGGGGAACCGAATTTTCGCCGCTCCAAACCGAGCCGTCAGTCGAACCCGCACCCACATCCGCCGCGCCATAGTCCCACGAGCCCGCCACGATCTCGATTCCAAACTCTCTTTGAGAACGAGGGTGAAAGGAGGGAACAACGTCCGCTATGGCGGAGGAAGACGATATAATGTTTGAAAAGGCAACCCAGCAATTTGGCTGGATCGAGATCATCAAGATGCAAAAGCAAAGCCAGAAATCTGAACCACTGCCAGCCTGTCCCGGTTGCACAATGATTAAAAACCAGTGGCCAGGGGAAGGATATACCCATGGAGGCGAAACTTACTGCTGCCAGGGTTGTGCGGAAGGCACTGGTTGCACTTGCGTTACCGTCGGCAAACCGGGCTTCTCGCGCCGGGGACAGAAACTGACGCGGGCGGAGCCACGCCCAGGTGAGCAACGTTCTGGGGCACCGGCACCGCAGGGTGAACTGAGCGGAGAACGGGACGATCTTGGAACGGAAGAAGCAATCGATCAATCCGGAGTCAGTAGCGCGTTCACGGAAATCGAGTAAACCGGCCGCAGAACGAAAACAAATTTTCCGGCAGATAGACCTGCGACTACAGATCTAAAAAGAGGGAGAAAAGACAGGATAACTTCCACTCCGGATCCGGATCTAGTCGGTGCAGAATTACATTCCGAGGACGTGGGCGCCAGCTGAAGCGGACTTCCACTTCCTGTTTGGCCGGTTATTCTCCACTGGATGAGCACGCGCGTTTTTTTGATTCGGCACGGGGCGACAGTCCTAACCGCGGAGGATCGCTTCGCGGGAGCAACCGATGTGGAACTTTCTGATGAAGGACGGGAACAGGCGCGGCTCCTCGGGGAGCGGTTGAGGACGGAAAAGGTGATAACTGTTTATGCCTCACCGCTTGGCCGGACGGTCGAGACGGCGAGCATCATCGCGCGACCACATGGGCTTGAGGTCGTGAGGCGCGATGGTTTGCGCGAGATATCGCACGGGCACTGGGAACAGATGACCCGGCGCCAGGTAGAAGAAAAATTTCCCGAAGAAGCTGCCTCCTGGGAAGAGGATCCTTACACATTTGCGCCAGAGGGTGGGGAAAGCGGACTGGCCGTGACAGCGCGCGCGCTGCCGGTGTTGGTGGAGATCGTCCGGACACACCGCGACCAGAACGTGATCATTGTTTCGCACAAGGCGACGATTCGCCTGCTCCTTAGTTCTCTCCTTGGTTTTGATCCACGTCGTTATCGCGACAATCTCGACCAAAGCCCGGCGGCCTTGAACATCGTCGATTTCAAAGACGCCGCGCGCGCGCGGCTGACGCTTTTTAATTCGACCTCACACTATTCACCGTCCGAGCGCTCGATTCCTTCAGTGCCGTCGGCGCGGCTCTCCAAGTGGTGGGACGAACCGGGAAAATGACCAAGCCCGACTTGGTAGGGCGAGACTTCGCCGAGCCGGAGACGCGTTCTCGCCCGAGTGTCGCCCGGCCAACAATTCGAACCTCATTGCCGCTCCCGGCATGAATCGCCCTGCGGAGCCAGGCGAGGCGCCCAACGACAGCGGCAAGCTCGTTCGTCAGCTCGGTCTCTTCGGCACAACGATGGCGGTGATGGGCGGCATCATCGGCGCGGGAATTTTTATCAATCCCTACATTGTTGCGGAGCGCGTTCACACTACGACGCTGATCCTCGGGGCCTGGGTTGCAGGCGGAGTGATTGCGCTCGCCGGCGGATTCATTTACGCAGAACTGGCGGCGCGGCTGCCGGTGGTGGGTGGTCAATACGCATATTTGCGCGAGGCGCTGCATCCGGCGGTGGCGTTTGTTTACGGCTGGGTGCTGCTGCTCGTCATCCAGACCGGCGGGATGGCGGCTGTGGCGGTGACCTTCGCCCGCTATTTTCTCGAGCTAACGCGATGGCCGTTGAACGATTCGTTCGTCGCGGCCGCGGCCCTCGCGTTGCTGACCGCGTTCAACTGTCTCGGGGTGCGGGCCGGCAGTCGACTGCAAGCGACACTTACATTGACGGCAATCGCAGCGATCGCGTTATTGGAAGCGGCCAGTTTTTGGCACGGCGACTCCTCTCGGATCGCGTGGCATCCGCTGCTTGATCGCCCGGCATCGATGAATCTCGCGCTCGCCTTCGGTGCGGCCATGACGCCGGTCCTTTTCGCCTACGGTGGCTGGCAAACCTCGAGCTTTCTTGGCGGCGAAGTGCGTGACGCGCGGCGCACTTTGCCGCGCGGATTAATCCTCGGCGTGCTCGGCGTGATTGCAGTTTATGTCTCGGTCAATTTCGTTTATCTGCGCGTGCTCGGGGCGGAAGGCCTGGCGCATTCAACCACACCGGCGTCGTCGGTCATGCGCAGGCTCCTCGGGGCACGCGGCGGAGAGCTGATCGCCGCGGGCATCGCCATTTCGGCCTTCGGATTCCTCGCACAATCAATCCTGACCGCGCCGCGGGTTTACTTTGCGATGGCGGAAGACGGCGTCTTCTTTCGCGGCGTGGCGCGGGTGCATCCGCGGACCCGCGTGCCGGTGGTCGCGATCGTCCTGCAAGGCGTTTGGGCAATCGTAATCGCGCTCGCCGGGACGTATGCGCAGGTGGTGAATTATGTCGTGGCGATGGATTGCATTTTCTTTGGCCTAACGGCGGTTTGTCTCTTTGTCCTGCGACGACGCGAGGGCGCTCCAGCGAGCTACCGCGTGCCGGGACATCCCGTGACGACGCTGCTCTTTATCGCGGCGCAGTGGATAATCGTGGTTAGCACCTTTACGCACGATCCAAAACGAGCGTGCATCGGGCTCGGCATCGCGTTGGCCGGTTTGCCGATTTATTTTCTCTGGCGCAGATCGGCTTTGTAGGACGGGCGCTTCGCCTGCCCGATCCTCAACCCGCGGAACCGAAACGGTCGCCCTGTAAAACGTCGCTTGGCAGGTTTACCCTCCCGATCCATGGAACAGAGAGAAGATAGAAAACGCTCGCGCTACATGGAATGGGCGAAGATTCATTCCAGCGCGCGCTTCAATCTCGCGACCAGCGGCCTAACGAGTGTGCCGATGGCGGAATTTCCGTTGCGGTTGGAAGAGCTTGAAATCACCGGCGGCGGATACGGCTACGGGCCGTTGCTCGAAAGAATCGCGCGACAAACCGGCGCGCCGGTGGACTGCATCGTGACCGCCGAGGGAACGTCAATGGCAAATCACCTCGCAATGGCCGCGCTTCTCGAAGCGGGCGATGAAGTTCTGATCGAACGACCAACTTATGGACTTCTGCTCGACGTCGCCAACTACATTGGCGCGCGCGTAAAACGGATTGCGCGCACTTTCGAAAACAAGTTCGACCTCGCGCTGGCGGAAATGGAGCAGGCGATCACGTCGACGACACGCCTCGTCGTCCTGAGCAATCTGCACAATCCGACTGGGGCCTTGATTTCGTTGGAGACGATGCGCGCGATTGGCGAAATGGCGCGGCGGGTCGGTGCGCGCGTGCTGGTCGATGAAGTTTATCTCGACATGATGTTCGATTCCGCGCCGCCATCCGCTTTCTCGTTAGGCGAAACCTTCATCGTGACCAGCAGCCTGACGAAAGCCTACGGCTTGAGCGGCCTGCGTTGCGGCTGGATCGTGGCCGCTCCCGAGTTGTCCCGGCGGATCTGGCGCCTGAACGATCTCTTTGCCGCGACCCCTGCTCATCCCGCCGAACGAATGTCGCTCATGGCATTTGATCATCTTGTCCAGTTCCGCGAACGCGCGCGCACCTTGCTCATCGCTAATCGAGCACTGCTCGACGCCTTTCTCGATTCGCGCCTCGACTTGGAATGCGTGCGGCCGCCCGCCGGCTCGGTGGTTTTTCCACGTTTGTCAGGGCGAGAACCCGATGCATTCTTCAAGCTGCTGCGCGAGAAATATGAAACCTCGGTCGTGCCGGGTGAGTTTTTCGAAATGCCACGACATTTCCGCCTCGGCATTGGCGGCGAGACTGCAAACCTGAGAGAGGGCCTGGAGCGACTCGGCGCAGCGCTCGACGAATTTCCAGCCTAACGAACTAATCAGACGTTACCCGGACTTCGCCGAATTGCATCGCTTGCTTGACGAGTCGGTGGCTCACATAACCCCCACCTGGTCACTCCAACCTTCACCTCTGGCCGCTGGCCGACGCGGCTCGGGTCATGAAAATACTTAAGGAGTCGAGAAAACCGCGCGACCCGTGCAAACGGCCCGTCCCGAGACGAATCGATTTTCGCACCACCTTCAACGCCGCGTTCCAATGTTCCGTCGAGAGAAGGGTTTCCTCTTCCGCGCCGCCTGTTCCAATTTTCTTCTCGAAAATGGACGCCCTGAGTAGGGCGAGTTGCTCAGCGAGGGCAGCCAGAATCTGATCTCGCGGGAGTCGGGGCGGGCTGACTTTTGCCAATTTCCCACGATCCGCTCCCGCGACTTTTGCCAAGAGCGAAATGATCTGTGCATCGCTCAGGGCAATGTTGTTGGCGCGGGCGATGCGGTCGCCTTCCGCAATCTTCTTTTCAATTGCCGCGACGATAGTGATGAAAAACGGGTCGTTCGGTAGGTTTTCTCTCGGCATTGGGTAAAGTTTCTAACGCTTCGCGACCCGGCAATTTCAGATTCCCGGTCTGACTGGCATTCTGCCGGACTTGGAGCTGATCCTCATCGTGACATTGAAGCCGGGCTTCGGCGGCCAGAAAATTCATCCCCAATTCACTGCGAAAGCTCAGAAGCGCGGCAACAAATGATTGCGGAAGAGGAAGCGATCTGCAAAGTGGAAGTCAACAGTGAGGTAGATCCCAAGACCGCAGCGTCCGCTGTCGGCTCGGGAACGAAACAGAACAAAATAATTTATGCCGCATGTTGTAACGACTAAGTGTGTAGGGTGCAAATTCACCGACTGCGTGGTGGTCTGCCCGGTGGCCTGCTTTTACGAAGTGGAGAGCCAACTTCTCATTCACCCGGAGGAGTGCATCGACTGCATGGCGTGCGTGGATGAGTGCCCGGTGCATGCCATTTACGCCGAGGAGGATGTTCCGCCGGAATTTCAAGCTGACATCGAACTCAACGCGACCGAGGCAAGGCGAGTGCAAGAGTCAGGGCAGGGTGCCATCGAAACGAAAAAAGATCCCCTGCCGACCGCTGACGCGAGGAAAGCGGAATTGGGCTATTAGAGCCGACGGGCGAGCCGAATCGGCGCGATTATTGGTGGCGAAACGGGCTGGATTTGGTCTTGCCCAACACTGGAGCCATTCGCTAGCTCGTCGTCCGCATAGCATCGTTTTTCCGAGCGAGGCAAGTCGGATGGAAGAGTAAGGATGAGCCTTCGAAGTTAGTCCGTCCGGCCATTCCTCGGAGATGCCTGGTAAAGATCAACCTGCCCAGTCGTCAGCCTTCGCCTGAGTTTTTCGCTCCGAGATAGGTGCAAAATACGCCCGAGAAGTAAGCGTGGATATTTTGCGGTAAACCAAACTTCGCTTCACCCGCGACACCATTTCCGCCACGTAGAGAATGGACACGCCTTTGACGAAAACCATCCTGTACGGCTTGGTCCGCCGGTCGCCGGCATTGCCAGAGCAAGAGAATGGCCGTAAATAAAAGTCGGCGCGAATCTGGCGTTTCGGACAAAGCGTAACTTTATGAGTTAGGAAAAACGATCGTGGACAAAACCGTGACGCAAGAATTCCAAAAACGGCTTAGCCGGGTGGAGGAATTAATCACGGCTTTGGAGAGCGCGCCTGACCAGACCATCCGCGAACAAGTCCGCGAACTTATCCAAACCCTGCTCGACCTTCATGGGAGCGGCCTCGAGCGGGTTCTGAGCGTCGTCTATGAATCGGGAGCTGGCGGCGCGACGATGATCGATGAATTCAGTCACGATCAATTGGTTTCCGGTTTACTCTTGCTCCACGGACTGCATCCCCTCGACCTCGAAACCCGGGTGCGCAATGCGATCGAGGACGTAAAGCCACAGCTAGGTCTGCACGGAGGCAGTGTGGAACTGCTCGGCCTTACTCCCGAAGGCCGGGCCCAGCTAAAGCTCCAGGGGAATTGTCACGAATGTCCCTCGTCGCGGCTCACATTGCGATTCTCCATTGAGGAGGCGCTCTACGCCGCCGCTCCCGATCTTGTCGGGCTCGAGGTCGAAGGCCTTCCTGACGAAACGCCAAAGGTCTCGAGCAACGGTTCGACTCCTCCTCCAAGATTTACTGACTGCCCGCTCCCAATTGGCCATGGGCAAACTACAGTAAACGGAGAAGAAATATGAACAAACCACCACAACCAGTCCACATACCCGGAACCGTGAAAGGCGAAGAGCTTGCTTTGGAAAGTAAGGAACCCGGCCGCGGCGAAGGCGGGAAGAGTTATACCACTGCGCGGGACGCGACCGGGATCAATCCGGAAGCACGGGCGCCGATCCATCCCGACATGCCCAATCTGCAGCCTTCGTAGTTGTAAGCGGGGAGCGTTGACCCCGGCGGAACCACGATCAAGCGAACCGGGGTCGCCACCCCGGCTACAAGAATTCCATAAGAATGGGACAATCCTCCTTCGCGACTCTGCGACGTTTTGCGGGAGCGCCGCGAAACAACGGCGCAGCGCCCGCGCCGACACCAGAGATGGAGCATTGCGAGCTTTGCAGCATCCGGCTCGCGCCGATCCATCGCCATCTCGTCGAGATGGCGACGCGGCGGATCGTCTGCTCCTGCGATCCGTGCGCTTTGCGTTTTGAGAACGTGATTGAGGGGAAATTCAAACTGATTCCGCGCGATGCGCGACTACTGCCGGATTTTCAGATGACCGATATGGAATGGGAAGGGCTCGCTCTCCCGATCAGCCTGGCCTTCTTTTTTTACGATTCGCCTAACGAAAAGATGGCAGCCTACTATCCCAGTCCGGCCGGGGCTACGGAATCGCTCCTTCCTCTGACGGCGTGGGAAGCGCTGGCCGCGGCAAATCCTATCCTGCGGGAGATACGGCCCGATGTGGAAACGCTCCTTGTGAATCGCGTGCATGAGGCACGGGAATATTTTCTGGCCCCGATCGATATCTGTTTTGAGCTCGTCGGTTTGATTCGAGTTCACTGGCGCGGGCTCTCCGGCGGCGAAGAAGTCTGGGGCGAGATCGATGGATTTTTCAACCGGTTGAAAGGGAGCTGATGCCGGATCTCGATTTCAAAATTCTGGGCGTGACGGCGGCAAACTACGGCATCGCACCGCTCCTCCATTTCAAGCTCGAAGTCACCAACCAGCCGGCGGATGAAACCATTCAGAGCGTCATGCTGCAGGCGCAGATCCAGATTCATCCGACGCTGCGCTCCTATCAACCGGAGGAGAAAGAAAAGCTGGGTGAGCTTTTCGGAGCGCCCGATCGTTGGGGGCAAACTTTGCGCGCCCGTTTCTGGACGCACGCCAACGTGAACGTGCCGCAATTCTCCGGGAAAACGGAGGCGATCTTGTCCGTGCCGTGCACGTTCGATTTGAACGTCGCGGCGACGAAATATTTCTACGCGCTCGAAGATGGGGAGGCGCCGCTTCTCTTCCTCTTCAGCGGCACGATTTTTTACCAGAACGCCGATCAACGTTTGCAGATTCAGCAGGTTTCCTGGAACAAGGAATGCACCTATCGGCTGCCCATCAGCGTATGGAAAGAGATGATGGATCACCATTATCCGAACACGGCGTGGCTCTCGCTCGAGCGCGATTTGTTCGAGCAGCTTTATGCTTTTCGGCGGCGGGAGGGATTGGCGACGTGGGAGGCCACCCTCGCGCGTCTCCTCCCTCCGCCTAACGAAACCGGAATCGAGGGAGCCAAGCCCGCCCCGAGCGAGCCGAAGGACGCGCCGGCTTTTCAACCATGAACACCGCGCTCGTCGAGAAGGTCGTCAACGCAGTTCTTTACGAAGGCTACATTCTTTATCCGTATCGCGCTTCGTCGAAGAAAAATCGCGAGCGTTTCACCTTCGGCCGCGTTTATCCGGAGGACTACAGCGTCGCACAGCACGGCGCCGAACCGAGCGCAATGCAGACCGAATGCCTCGTGCGCAACGAGTCGAAGGACGCGATCGTCACGATCAGCCTCCGCTTTCTTCACCCGATGGCGCGCGAAGTAGGAATGTTACTGGAGCCGATCGAGGAGATGCCCGCCGAGAGTGCGCCGGACTTTGAGGTGGTGCCGGATTTCCGGGTCGGCGAGCAACTTTACCAGACCTGGCAGGAAGTGGTGGAGCGGAAGGTGGAAGTCCCAACTTTTCCGCTCCGCGAAGCGTGGCAGACGGCGCATGAATTCGACTTTCCCTCGTCGCGCGCGCTCGAACCGATTCGCGGCGAGGACGGCAAGATCAATGCGCTTTCTCGTGCGCCGGCAGGATGCGGTCCGGGGGTGGTCGAGGTCATGGCCCAGCCAGTCGACGAAACGGTTTCCAAAATCACCGTCCGGGTATTGAATCGAACGCCTGTTCCGCCTAACGAATCTGGAAAATCAAAGTGCGATTATCATGCGCACCTTCACTTCGACGCATACCATTTTGCACGCGCAAGGGCGGCGAATGGCTTTCACTGACCGATCCGCCTGCCGCCTATGCGGAATCGACCACCGCCTGCAAAAATATCGGCACTTGGCCGGTCCTCGTCGGCGATCAAGCGAAGAATGAGCGTGATGCGATGCTCTCGTCGCCGATTATCCTCTACGATTATCCGCAGATCGCGCCCGAAAGCCCCGGCGCTTTGTTCGATGGGCTCGAGATCGATGAGATTCTCACCTTGCGCGTCATGGCGATGAGTGACTCTGAAAAAATCGAAATGCGACAGGTGGACGAGCAAGCGAGAAAAATCCTAGAGCGGACGGAAAACATGCCGAGCGATCACCTGCTTAAAATGCATGGCGTGATGCGCAGTGTACCGTTCGTCGAACGAAGAGTTCTTTAATCCGAGCACGCGCTTGGAAACCGCGATGGTCGGCGACCTCCAGGTCAAAGCGGGCGATCGAGTCCGCATTCGGCCCAAAGAAACGTGCGGACGTCATGGACATGGCGCTGGATGGAAAATTCGCGGTGATCGAAGCCGTCGAACAGGACGTCGAAGGCGGCGTCCAGCTCGCCCTGGTTTTGGACGACGATCCCGGTCGCGATCTGGGGATGATGCGTCAGCCCGGACATCGATTTTTCTATGCAACCGACGAAGTAGAACCCGTGAAAGAGGACACTTGAAAAAAATTCTTGTCGCCGGAATCGGCAACATTTTTTTTGGTGACGACGCCTTTGGTTGCGAAGTTGCCAGTCAGTTAGCGCGGCGGCCGCTGCCCGAAGGTGTTCTGCGTAACCGACTTTGGAATTAGAAGTTATGATCTGGCCTACGCCATCATGGATGGCTATGACGCCACCATCCTGGTCGACGCCACTCCGCAAGGAGCGGAACCGGGCACAGTTTATTTGATCGAACCGGACATAAAAAAACTGGACGAGCTACCCGAGGAGGCCGTTAATGCTCATAGCATGAATCCGGTTCGCGTTCTGCAACTGGTCCGCTCGTTAGGCGGAAATGCGGGCTGGTTATGTGTCGTGGGCTGCGAGCCTGCTCTCCTCGATTCGGAGGAAGGAGCGATGGGACTGAGCGAAAAAGTTCAGGCGGCCGTCGCTCCCGCGATCGAGATGATCGAAACGCTCATCCGGGAAATCCTTCAGGGGTGTGAAGTTGCGGGCGTCGCGCATAACGAATCGAGTTTGAACTCCATTTCATGACATAAGCGAATGAAAAAAGAACCACCTATGAATACTGCGGAGATTTGCTGGTTAGTTTTGTTGGGCGGGATCGTCCTGACAGCAGTCATTTCCTTCCTTTCGATGATTCCGGAAATGCGGCGTTATTTTCGTTTGCGCGACATGTAACCGTCTGTTCTTCCCCTCTCTCAATTTTATCCATTTTATTCGGTATGTAAGCCAGCAGTAACAGAAAGAGCGACGCGACCAGATCAGAGCTCTGCCTCGCGCCCGACCGGGAGAAAGACCTATGGTAACAGCAAACGCACCTTTCAAGCATCGGGAGTCGGCGGTTAAAGAAATTCATGTCATCTGGATGACGACGGGATTAGGTTGCGACGGCGATTCTGTCTCCATCACAGCGGCGACTCAGCCGAGCATCGAGGACCTGGTCATGGGGAACATCCCCGGACTACCGAAGGTGCATGTGCACAATCCGGTTATCGCTTACGAAGTCGGCGACGAGTTCATGAAATACTGGTTCGACGCCGCGGAGGGAAAGCTCGACCCATTTGTGCTCGTGATGGAAGGCTCCGTTCCGAACGAGAAAATTAAAAAAGAGGGTTACTGGGCCGCTCTCGGCACCGATCCCGATACGGGTCAACCGATCACGACCAACGAGTGGATCGACAGACTCGCTCCGAAGGCACTCGGCATCGTCGCTTGCGGGACCTGCGCCGCCTATGGAGGTATCCACGCGATGGAAGGCAATCCTACGGGGGCGATGGGCCTGGCCGATTATCTCGGCTGGGGCTGGCGTTCAAAGGCTGGTCTTCCAATCGTGAATGTCCCGGGTTGCCCGGTCCAACCCGACAATATGATGGAGACTCTGCTCTATCTCCTTTATCAGGTAGCCGGTCTTGCTCCGCTCATTCCGCTCGACGAACAGCTCCGGCCGACCTGGCTCTTCGGCAAGACAGTGCACGAAGGCTGCGATCGCGCTGGTTACTACGAACAGGGCGATTTCGCCCATGAGTATGGCTCACCGAAATGCCTCGTGAAGATTGGCTGCTGGGGCCCGGTCGTAAATTGTAACGTAACCAAGCGCGGCTGGATGGCCGGCATCGGTGGTTGCCCTAACGTGGGCGGGATCTGCATTGGCTGCACCATGCCGGGATTTCCCGGACAAGTTCATGCCTTTCATGGATGCACCTCCAGGTTCGGCCTTGTCGACCAAAGTGGTGGGTATGTGGGGCGGAGTGCTGCGCAAACTGAGCGGCCATCACTAACACAACCGTCAATAAGGAACCGAAATGGCGGCATCCGCGCGCGGAACTCACGACGGGTTACGAGCCAAGAAACTACGCGCGCAATTAAATGGGAACTTCAAAATTGCTAACTCAACTGGAACACTAAAATGCCTGATATCCTAACTGCACCAGCCACGCAAAACTTCCGCGCCGTCCGGGTAACATTGTCGAGATGTCGTGGGACCCGATCACACGCATTGTTGGCAGCCTCGGGATCTATACCAAGATCGATTTCGACTCGAAAAAAGTCGTCGAGTGCTATAGCACCTCATCGATCTTCCGCGGCTACAGCATCTTCATGCAGAACAAGGATCCGCGGGATGCGCACTTCATCACCAGTCGGATCTGCGGCATCTGTGGAGATAACCACGCGACCTGTTCGGTCTACACTCAAAACATGGCCTACGGCGTGAAACCGCCGCCCCTCGCCGAGTGGATCGTCAACCTCGGCGAAGCCGCCGAATACATGTTCGATCATAACATTTTTCAGGACAACCTCGTCGGGGTCGACTTCTGCGAAATGATGGTGAAGGAGACCAACCCGAGTGTTTGGGCCAAGGCGCAGACGACGCTCGCCCCACACTCCAATGATCACGGTTATCGGACGATCGCGGACATCATGACGGCGCTCAATCCGTTCTCGGGCGAATTCTATCGCGAAACGTTGCACGTCAGTCGCTACACGCGCGAGATGTTCTGCCTGATGGAAGGACGCCACGTCCATCCATCGACCCTCTATCCCGGCGGCGTCGGCACCGTTCCGTCGATTCAGATCTTCACCGACTACACCGTGCGCTTGATGCGTTACATCGAGTTCATGAAGCGGTGCCTGCCGCTCCATGACGATCTTTTCGATTTCTTCTATGAGGCTCTGCCCGGTTACGAAGAAGTCGGCCGCCGTCGCATCCTGACCGCATGCTGGGGATCGTTTCAGGATCCCGATGTCTGCGACTACGATTACCGGACGATGGAAAAGTGGGGCAACGCCATGTTTGTCACGCCTGGCATGGTGATCGACGGCGAGCTGGTCACGACCAATCTTGTCGATATCAACCTCGGCATCCGCATCCTGCTCGGCTCATCCTATTACGACGACTGGGATAACTCCGAGACCTTCGTTAAGAACGATCCGTTAGGCAATCCGGTCGACAAGAAACATCCTTGGAATCAGACCACGATTCCAAAGCCACAACGGCGCGACTTCGGTGGCAACTATACCTGGGTCATGTCGCCCCGCTGGCTTGACAAACGGACTGGCGATCATCTGGCGATGGACACTGGAGGTGGCCCGATTGCACGCCTCTGGGCGACGGCGCTCGCGAAGCTGGTCAACATTGGCTACGTCGAAGCTACGGGCCACAGCGTGAAGATGCGGCTTCCCGAAGACCGCGTTGAAAGGCGAGGTCGAGTTCGAATGGAAGAGTGCCGAAATGGAGCAACGCGATCGAACGCGACCGCGCGCGCACTTACTTCCAGGTTTATGCCGCCTGCTGCGCGCTTTACTTCCTCGAGAAGGCGATGGCGGAAGTGCATGCCGGAAGGACGGCGACCTTCACCCCGTTCAAAGTGCCGGACGAAGCGATCGGCTGCGGTTTTCACGAAGCCGTGCGCGGGGTTTTGTCGCACCACATGGTTATCCGCAAAGGCAAGATCGCCAACTACCATCCGTATCCGCCAACACCATGGAACGCCAATCCACGGGATATTTATGGCACGCCCGGACCGTACGAAGACGCGGTGCAAAACACGCCGATCTTCGAGGAGAACGGCCCGGACAACTTCAAGGGTATCGACATCATGCGCGCCGTGCGCAGTTTCGATCCCTGTTTGCCTTGCGGCGTCCACATGTATCTCGGCGGCGGCAAAATGCTGAAGCAGATGCACACGCCCACCGCCCTGGCCGGGCTGGCTCGCTGATCATGGCAGGAGAAGGTGCGGTGCAGGTGATGTTGGAAGCATCACCAGACGAGATTTACGACATCGAACTGGAGCACAGCCTGCTCGAGGCAAACGCCAAACTGGCCAAGGAAAATCGCGCGCTGCTCGACCAGAATGGCATCACCGCAATCGACTTCATGGGTGCGATCGGTTCGGGCAAAACCACTCTCATTACGAAGCTGGTCGGCATGCTGAAGGACAAAATCGGCGTCGCCGTTTTTAACGGCGACGCCACCACGAGCAACGACGCCGACGCGATTTCAAAACAGAACGTGCCGGTCGTGCAAATCGCGACGATCAACGGTTGTCATCTCGACGCCAACCTCGTCGGCAAAGGCTTGAAGAAGATCGATCTCGGGAATCTCAAGCTGATTTTCATCGAGAACATCGGAAACCTGATTTGTCCGGCCGAGTTCCCGTTGGGCTCGAAGGCGCGCGTCGTCGTTGTGAGTGTAACCGAAGGTCCCTGGATGGTGCGCAAACATCCTCACATGTTTCTCGGATCACAGGTCGTGGTGATCAACAAGATAGACCTGGCCGAAGTCATGGAAGTGAGTGTCGACCAGTTGATCGCCGACGTGCACGCCCTCAAGCCCGACATCAAGGTAATCCCGACGAGCTGCAAAACCGGCGCCGGTCTGGACGAAATTGCGGAAACTTTGCTCGCCGTTTAGTCGCTCCGATCATGCACGAGTTTTCGATCGCGTCCGGGCTGGTCGAAAAGCTTCTCGATTTCGCGGAGAAAAATCCGGACAAGAAAATCGTCGAAGTGCGAGTTGCGATTGGCGAGTTCACGCAGATCGAAGAGGAACAATTGCGTTTCTGCTATGATTCGATCATCACAGAGATGCCGATTACCGGTTCCCGCCTAACGATCGAATCGGTCCTGGGCAAAGTCGCCTGTTCGCGCTGCTCCTACAGCGGACCGCCGAAATATTGGGACGGTGCCTTGCATGGGGTGCCGGTCGCCACCCTCGAATGTCCCGGCTGCGGGAAAGCAGCACGCGTAGTCGAAGGCGAGGAATGCGCGATCCGCTCGATCCGCTTTACGCCTAACGAAATCGCGAGATCCATTTCATGAGCACACTTTTTCCGATTCTGCTTTTCGGTTTCTTTCTCGGCATGAGGCACGCAACCGATTCCGACCATGTTGTCGCCGTTACCACTATCGTTAGCCGGCAGCACAAGATCGGGAGCGCCGCCTGGACCGGAATTTTCTGGGGCATTGGACACAGCCTGACACTGCTCGTCGTTGGCGGAGCCATCATTCTATTCGGCGTTGTGCTTCCACAACGTCTCGGGATGAGCCTGGAATTCTGCGTCGCCCTTATGTTGATCTTGCTTGGCGCGCTCAACTTGAGAGCAACCTTTCGCGCGGTAGAAAATGTCGCGGCCGATAACGATCACGACTCGCCCCACCGGCATATGCATCTTCACGGCGATTACGTGCACAGCCACACCCACGGCCACGGGCTCGCGAGTCATGGTCATGCCGAAGAAGCCGTTCCGCCGGCGAAACTCGATCGCTGGTTTGGCAGCTCGAAGTTTTATCAGGTGCTGCGGCCGCTCGTTATTGGCACGGTCCACGGTCTGGCCGGCTCCGCTGCCGTCGCGCTCCTCGTCCTCCCGATCATTCATGATCCCGTTTGGGCAATGGCTTATCTGCTTATCTTCGGAGTCGGCACCATCGCCGGCATGATGTTGATCACGGCCGCAATCGCGGTGCCGGTTTCTTACTCGACGCGTTTTCAATTCCTCCACCGTCACCTCGGGACGGCGGCCGGCATGCTAAGTCTGGGCTTTGGGCTCTTCCTTGTTTACCAGATCGGCTACGTCGACGGTCTTTTCGTGAAGTGAAGCCGGGCAACGACCCCAGCAGCAACATGAATCGCAAGCGCGTGAGAATGGTCGTTCGGGGCGCCGTTCAGGGCGTCGGGTTTCGACCCTTCGTTTATCGGTTGGCAAAGGAACTGGAGCTCGCTGGCTGGGTCGTTAACTCCGCGCAAGGCGTCTTCATCGAGATCGAGGGCGCATCCAATCGCGTTTTGAGTTTCACGCGCCGATTGAAAACAGAAAGGCCCGCTCGCGCCGTCATTCAAAGTTGCGAGTCGTCCCATCTCGACCCAATCGGATACAAAGAATTCGAAATCAGGGAGAGCACCGGTCATGGGGGGAAAAGCGCTCTCATCCTGCCCGACATCGCGACCTGCGATGACTGTCTGCGCGAGATTTTTGATCCGAGAAATCGGCGCTTTCGTTATCCCTTCACCAATTGCACGAACTGTGGACCGCGTTTTTCCATCATCGAAACGCTGCCCTACGATCGGGCCAATACCTCGATGAAAGAGTTCGAGATGTGCGCCGATTGCACGCATGAATACTCCGATCCCGCGAACCGACGTTTCCACGCCGAACCAACCGCCTGCCCGCAATGCGGTCCCAACTGTCTCTTTGGAATTCGCTCGGCGAAGTTCTTGCCCAGACAGATTCCGCTCTCCGGCAGGCGGCGGATGAGATCCGCGCTGGCAAAATCGTTGCCCTAAAAGGCATTGGTGGTTTCCAGCTCCTCGTTGACGCGCGTAACGATGAAGCCGTCCGGCGATTGCGTCAGCGTAAGCATCGGGAAGAAAAGCCATTCGCAGTCATGTTTCCCTCCCTCGAAGGAGTCCGAGAGTGCTGCCAAATCTCGGAGATTGGAGGCGCAATTGCTTGCCTCGCCGGAGGCTCCGATCGTATTGCTGATCCGAAATTGTAGGGCAAACCCTTCGCTTGCCGAGGCAGCCAAAGCGGCCGCCCTGCAATTGGCTGATTCCGTCGCTCCATCGAATCCCGATGTTGGCGTCATGCTCCCTTATTCGCCGCTCCATCATTTGCTCTTGCACGAATTGAATTTTGCCGTCGTCGCAACCAGCGGGAATCTGAGCGACGAGCCGATTTGCATCGACCAAAGCGAGGCCCTGGGACGTCTCGATGCCGTTGCCGATCTCTTTCTCGTCCATAATCGTCCAATCGTCAGGCACGTGGACGATTCGATCGTCAGGGTTATTGCTCGAAGGGGAATGATGCTGCGCCGCGCCCGGGGCTACGCTCCACTTCCGATCACGTTGCGACGGGCACAGCCGACAGTTCTCGCCGTAGGAGCGCACCTTAAAAACGCGGTCGCGCTTAGCGTGGAGCGGAATGTGTTCGTAAGTCAGCATATTGGCGATCTCGCGACAAAACAGGCGCACGACGCCTTCACCAGCTCCGCCGCGGATCTGCCGCGCCTCTACGAGGCGAAACCGGAGGTCACCGCACACGATCTCCACCCGGAATACCTTTCAACCAAGTACGCTTTGCAGCGAGCGGGTGGGCGGGTGGCAGTGCAACATCATTGGGCGCACATCGCTTCCTGCATGGCGGAGAATGAAATCGAACCGCCACTGCTCGGTGTAGCCTGGGATGGGACCGGCTACGGCACTGACGCGACGATCTGGGGCGGCGAATTCTTTCTGCCGCAAGAAGATTCCTGTCGTCGGGTGGCTCATCTGCGGACCTTTTGTCTACCGGGCGGTGAAGCCGCAGTGAAGGAACCGCGGCGCAGCGCGCTGGGCTTGCTTCATGAGATTTTGGGAGACCAACTCTGGGAGCAAAGGGATTTGCTCACGAATTTTACCGACGCCGAAACAAAGACTTTGCGTGGCATGTTGAACCATCGAGTCAATTCTCCAATCACCTCCAGCGCGGGGCGTCTGTTCGACGGTGTGGCAGCGCTGATCGGGCTACGCACACACACCACATTCGAAGGGCAGGCGGCGATGGAGCTCGAATTCGCTGTCACGCCCGGTGTCACAGAAGGCTACCCTTTCGTCCTGCGCGAGACGGAACCGCTCGTCATCGATTGGGAGCCGGCCATCCGCGCCCTGCTGAATGATCGCGAACAACGGGTTGCGAGTGGGGTGATGGCGGCCCGCTTCCACAATCTACTGGCCAACACGATTCTCGCGGTCGCCCGCCGCTGCAACCAATCAAAGGTCGTCCTGAGCGGCGGATGTTTTCAAAACCGTTATTTGGCCGAGCGCGTTATCCGTCAGCTCCTGGCAGCCGGGTTTCAGCCTTATTGGCACCAGCGAATTCCGCCTAACGATGGTGGGATCGCGCTCGGTCAGGCATACCTGGCAACCAGTCCGATCCGGGAGCTGACATGAATCTGGTTTACGGAGAAATCGTCGAAGTTTTATCGGAAAACGGTGTTCTGGTCGGTCGGCTTCGAGTTCATGGCGCGATCAAAAAAATACCGCTCGGCCTCCTGACGGATGCCGCACAAGGTGATAGAGTTTTAGTCTGCGACGGGGTGGCGATCAGCAAGGTTGCAGACTCGAGCGAAGGGGAGACGAAACATGTGTCTGGCGATACCTGGGAAACTCATTGAGATCAGCACCGATGCGAACGGGGTGCGGATGGGCAGAGCGAACTTTGGCGGAATTGTGAAACAGGTCTGCCTCGAGTACACGCCCGAGGTGGAGAATGGCGATTACGTTCTTGTCCATGTCGGTTTCGCACTGAGCAAAGTGGACGAAGCGGAAGCGGCCCGCACCTATCAGGCGCTCGAACGAATGGAACAATTGACGGAATTGGACATTCCAGATGTGGCCGATGACGGAGCGGCGATAGAAGAGCCTGTTTCAGTAAACGGCGAACATCCTCCTGACTGGACCGATCGTCCGGGAGCAGTCTTCTTCCCGCGTCGCATGAAATATCTCGACGAATATCGCGACGAAGCTCTCGCCCGGAAAATCGTTGAAGAGATTCGCCGAATCGTCACCAAACCTTGGGTCCTGATGGAAGTCTGCGGCGGACAGACTCATTCGATTGTGAAATACGGGCTCGATCGCCTGTTGCCGAACGAAATCGAACTGGTCCACGGCCCGGGTTGCCCAGTCTGTGTGACTTCCCTCGAGATGATCGACAAGGCGCTCGCCATCGCCCAGAAACCAGATGTTATTTTTTGCTCCTTCGGGGACATGCTGCGCGTGCCGGGTTCGAAGGATGATTTGCTCATTTTGAAATCGCGCGGCGCCGATGTGCGAGTTGTTTATTCGCCGATCGATTGTCTGAAAATCGCGCGCGCGAATCCGGGGAAGAAGGTCGTCTTTTTCGCCATCGGTTTCGAAACAACCGCGCCGGGGAATGCGATGGCGGTCTGGCAGGCCCGCCAACAAGGGATCAAGAATTTCTCCATCCTCGTCTCGCATGTCCTTGTTCCGCCGGCCATGGCTTCCATTTTGCAATCGCCACTCAACCGCGTGCAGGGCTTTCTCGGACCCGGACACGTCTGCACGGTCATGGGTTACCGCGAGTATGAACCGATCGCGGAGCGCTACGATGTGCCGATTGTGATCACCGGCTTTGAGCCGATCGATATTCTGGAAGGGACCTTGATGACCGTTCGCCAGCTCGAATCGGGCAGGGCGGAAGTGGAAAATCAGTATCCGCGTGTCGTTAGTCGCGACGGCAACCGGGTGGCGCAGGATTTGGTCAATAAAGTCTTCGAAGTGGGCGACCGGAAATGGCGCGGCGTTGGCTCGATTCCGAAAAGCGGCTACAAACTGCGTTACGAGTTCCATCAGCATGATGCGGAGCGCCTCTTCGATGTGCGCGAGATCGACACGAAGGAACCTGAGATTTGCATTAGCGGCCTCGTCTTGCGCGGGGTCAAGAAACCGCACGACTGCCCGGCCTTCGGAACTCTCTGCACGCCGGAGCATCCGTTAGGCGCGACCATGGTTTCGGCGGAAGGGGCCTGTGCCGCCTACTACGCCTACGGACGCCATCTCCAAAAGCCGGCCGCACCGCTCGAACGGCAAAACGGCGCTTGCGAAAGCGAATTAGCTGATGAGTGCGACGATCGAGGCCGCAAACGATCGGATGACCGAACCTTTCCGCGAGAAAATTCTGCGCAAATGCGGCGAGAGCATGGAGATGAAGCAGCTCTTCTTCTCCAAATACGCGGAGGAGCTCGAGGAAATGTCGCGCGCCCTGGCGCGGACGCTTCGCGAACGGAGGACGACTTTTCGTGGCGGGCAATGGCGGAAGTCTATGTGACGCGCTTCACATCGCGGTCGAGTTTAATCACCCGATCATCGAAAAGCGCGTCGCTTTCCCCGCCATTCCGCTCATGACTGACATCGCGACCATGACTGCGATCGGCAATGATCTCGATTTCACCCGGTCTACGTCAATCAACTCCGGTTGCAGGCCTCGCCCGACGACATCGCGATGGTTTTCAGCACGAGCGGCAAGTCGCCCAACCTGATTTATGCGCTGGAAGCCGCGCGGGAGAAAAAGATGATGACCGTTGCTTTCTCGGGGAAGGATGGCGGGCGCTTCCCCGAGGTCTCGGATTATTGCTTCATCGTCCCTTCCTACAGTATTCATCGAATCCAGGAAACGCATGCGACCGCGGTCCATATCATTTGGGATTTGGTCCACATCGCATTGGGGGCAGAGGATGTCACCTAGCGAACCGTCGCTCGCCAGCATCTCCGATCAGCCCGCTGCGGGTGGGAATCTGCTCACGGCAAGCTGCCCGCTGCCAATTACAGACTATAAGGAGATCGTGCTCGCACATGGGAGCGGCGGGAAGTTGAGCCATCAGCTGATCTCAAAGATCATCGCGCCGCAGTTCGCCAACGATCTGCTCGCGCCGATGCATGACGGCGCCATCTTTTCGTTAGGCGAAGGACGCGTTGCTTTCAGCACAGATTCCTACGTGGTGAGTCCGATCTTTTTCCCCGGCGGTGACATCGGCAAACTCGCCGTTCACGGCACGGTGAATGACCTCGCAATGTGCGGGGCGCGGCCGATGTATCTCTCGGTTAGTTTCATCCTCGAAGAAGGCACCGCCGATGGAGGATTTCTGGCGAATCGTGCAATCGATGCGGGCGGCGGCCGACGAAGCCGGGGTCCAACTGGTCACGGGCGATACCAAGGTGGTTGACCGCGGCAAGGCCGATAAAATTTTCATCAATACGGCAGGCATCGGCCTCGTGCTGGAAGGAGTGAACATTCATCCGGCGCGCGCGCAGCCGGGTGACAAGGTCATCATTAGTGGACCGATCGCGGTCCATGGCATTGCCATCATGTCGGTTCGTGAAGGATTGGAATTTGAAACGGAGATCGCCAGTGATACGGCAGCGCTCAATGGCTTGGTCAGCGGCCTTTTGGGTGAGTGTAAAGACGTGCATGTCTTGCGCGATCCAACCCGCGGCGGCCTGACGAGCGCGGTGACGGAGATCGCTCAATCCGCCGGCGTCGGCATCGTCTTGAACGAATCGTCGATCCCGATCAGCGAAGAAGTCAAAGGCGCATGTGAGATTCTTGGGCTCGATCCCCTCTATGTCGCAAACGAAGGCAAGCTAATCGCAATCGTTGCGCCCGGGGAGGCGGACACTGCGCTCGCAACGATGCGAACGCATCCGTTAGGCCGAGAAGCGGCCATGATCGGGGAAGTCACGACCGAGCATCCCGGTTTCGTGGTTATGACAACGCGCGTAGGCGGTAGTCGGGTCGTGGACATGCTGTCAGGCGAGCAGTTGCCCCGTATTTGCTAGACCTTTGCGCCAACACCCGGACGCCAGGTGCGCAGGCTGGCCCCCGACCTCTCACCTCTCGAAAGAAGACGGAGCCGCGAATGTGTATGGTATCCGGTGATGAAGCGGGTTTTTGGGCTGGAAACTGAGTATGGGATCACGGTCGATAAGGCAGAGTCGATCGACGTGGTAGCGGAATCGATCGAGCTTGTGCGCGGCTATACGGAACACGGCGCGCATATGAAGTGGGATTACGACTTGGAGGATCCTCATCGCGACGCGCGCGGATTCCGCGCCCCGGAGTTGCTTCAGGACACTGACGAATCGGCTTACTTTGAAATAGATCGCAATCGGCCCCTGAGCTTTGAGGAAATCAAGAGCGACCTCGTCTTGAGCAATGGCGCGCGCTTCTACAACGATCATGCTCACCCGGAATATTCCACGCCGGAATGCACAACTTTGCGCGACCTCGTCGCACAAGAGAAAGCCGGCGAACGAATCCTGGCGGAATGCGCGCGCCGGCGCAATCTGAAGTTGCCTAACGGTCAAGCGATTCGGCTCTATAAGAACAACACCGATTTTTCGGGACACAGTTATGGTTGCCACGACAACTACCTGATGCGGCGAGACGTGCCGTGGGACCGGATCGTTGCCGGGGTCCTCCCGTTTCTCGTCACCCGACAGATTTTCGCCGGCGCTGGGAAGATGGGCATCGAGGCGGAGAGCGCAGCGGGGCAGCCGGGAATTTACCAGATTTCGCAACGCGCTGATTTCTTTTCCGTGCTCGTGAGTATCGATACGATGAACCGGCGGCCGCTCGTCAATACGCGTGACGAACCGCATGCCGATTCCAGCCAGTTCCGGCGTTTTCACGTTATTCTCGGCGACGCAAACATGAGTGAGTGGGCCACAGCCCTGAAAATCGGCACGACAGCCCTGGTGCTGGACCTGATCGAACGCGGCGCAGCGCCTCAGCTTGAGATCGCACAACCCATCGATGCCACCAAGTCGATCAGCCGCGATCAGACTTATGACTGGATCATAGAGCTAACCGACGGACGCAAGATTTCGGCGATTGATGTGCAACGAATTTACCTCGCGGCAGCGCGCAAAGTTAGCGGCGCAGGAGCGCGATGAGGAAGTCGCATGGCTCCTGCGGGAATGGGAAGCTGTTCTCAACGATCTGGATCGGGATGTCGGGCTGTGCCGCGATCGGGTTGATTGGGTGGCCAAGAAACAGTTGCTCGAGGCACTGCTTAACGAAGAGCAGTTATCCTGGACCGATCCCTGGTTGCAATCGATCGACTTGGAATATCACAACATCGCGCCTGAGGCGGGTCTCTATTATGAATTGATCTGCCAGGGCGCGATGCGCCGCTTTGTGGCGGAAGCAAAGATCAAGCACGCCATCTTCGCTCCCCCGGAAGACACCCGGGCTTACTTCCGGGGACGATCCGTGGCGCGATTTGACTCCCAGATCAAATCCATCCAATGGGATGAGATTGTCTTTGCCGACGGAGCCGTCCCGCAACGGGTACAGCTGGCCCATCCAAATGACAATCCGCGGCTCGCGGCACTGAACAAAGCAGCGCGCGAAGCCGCGGATTATCGACACTTTATTCGCACAGTGGCCGCGCTCTAAGTCGCTGGCCAACCTGGCGAAGTGTGGCTTTGGTAAATTGGCCCTAGCCTCTGCGGCGGGCGGCCCAACGGGCCTTCATCATTTGCGACAGCTTCCTGCGACCAGCCGGAGTAATCCCGCCTTTTTTGCGGGACTTCTTACCGCTCGAGGTCTTCGCGGCCGGTGCCGCGCTGGCAGTGCCAGCCTTGGCCCGAGCCCAACGAGCCCGCGCCGCGGCGGCGATGCGCGCGCGACCGGCGGCCGAAAGACCGCCGCGGCGTTTACGCGCAGTCCCGGCAGTCCCGGCGGTGCTAGCCGGCGCGGAGCTGGCAGCAGTGCTCGGAGCACTTGAGCCACTCAAGAGACCAGCGAGTCGAATTTGCAGTTGGTTGATTTGTTTTTTTACCGCTACTGCTTCTTCCAGTTGTTTAACAGATACGTCCATGGCGCAGTTATAAGCGATGCTGGAGATTGAGCAAGCAATGTTTTGCTCTAACTTGAAAAATGATGGGGCGTTCGGTTACCCTCATTATCTGCGCCCTGCCCGATTAACTAACGTGCTAAAGAACCGGAGCGAGCGTTACGCCCAGGCAACGAGCCGCAACTCATGCGCCTGGAGTAAATGCGGGTAAGTCGGAATAACACGCACGTTGAAACCATAAGTGCCGCTTTCCGACGCAGGAATCAAACCTTCGTAAATGTAATCACCGTCATCACCGACGCGGCGCCCTTCTCCCAGGACTGTAACAGTGGGATTGCGCAAAGCATCATTTTCGGCTTCCCCATGGTAAGCCTCCACTCGCACATGCTTCGGATCCAGCGGCCCGAGATGGACACGCGCGGCCACCTGCAGCGAATCTCCAACATGAATATTCTGGCGGTCCTTGTTACCGACTTGCACGTCGGAAATGCGGACCTGCGGCCAATCTTTCCGCATTTGCGCCTTCCACTGACTCAAGGTGGTGGCGGCGCGCCAGCCATCGCGGGAAAATTCTTGGTGCGCCTTGGCTGCAGGAACATAGAGGCGTTCGGTGTATTCTTCGACCATCCGATGAGTGTTAAACACAGGAGTGACGCTGCGGATCGACTCACGCATTAATTGCAACCAGGCGAGCGGAAGTTTCCCGTCCGGTTTGGCGTAATAGAGTGGGATGATCTGATTCTCGAGAAGTTGGTAAAGACTAGCGGCGTCAACCTCATTCTGGAACTCACCGTCCCCGTCTTCGATCTCGGCGCCGATCGCCCAGCCATTCTTGCCGTTATAGCCTTCGCACCACCAGCCATCGAGCACGCTGAGATTGAGACCACCGTTTGGCGGAAGTTTCATTCCGCTCGTACCACTGGCTTCGAGGGGACGCAGCGGGTTGTTCAGCCACAGATCCACGCCCTGGACCAAACGGCGCGCGATGTAAGTGTCATAATCCTCGATAAAGACGATGCGGTTATGGAAGCCCGTTTCGCGGCTCATCTTGTAGACCTGTTGAATGAGCGCCTTGCCACCTTCATCGCGAGGATGCGCTTTGCCGGCGAAGATGAATTGCACCGGCCGCGCCAGATCGTTGAGCATGCGCAACAACCGATCCGGGTCGCTAAACAAAAGCGCGCCCCGCTTATAGGTCGCGAAGCGCCGGGCGAAACCGATTGTCAGAATCTCCGGATCAAGGATGGAATTAACCGACCGTATTGATTCGGGTGATTCGCCGATCCGCTCGCGCCGGACCCGCACACGGTCGCGCACGAAATTTACCAACCGGAGCTTGAGTTTCTGATGGGTTTCCCAAAGCTCCGCATCGGGGATCTCAATCACCCCGCGCCAAAAATCGGGCTCTGTCAGGTGATCTTCCCAGGGCCCAAGATACTTTGTATAGAGAGCGGAGAATTCCGGCGCCATCCAGGTCTTGGTATGGATACCGTTCGTGATACTCGTAATTGGAACTTCGTGGACCGGCACCCCGGCCCAGACATCCCGCCAGAGCGACTGACTCACCTGTCCGTGAAGGCTGCTGACTCCATTGGCGTGCCGGCTCATGCGCAAAGCTAGAATCGTCATACTAAAGCTCGCCACCGGATCAGTCGTCGTCTGGCCAAAACGAAACAGCTCATCGAACGGGATCTGGAGTTGCGCCGCGAAGTCGGTGAAATAGCGCACCATCATCTCGCGCGGGAAAGAGTCATTGCCTGCCGGGACAGGCGTGTGGGTGGTGAAGACATTTGCCGCAGCCACGACCTGGAGAGAGGAGTAGAAATCGAGATTGTGCTGTGTGACGTGCAGCCGAATACGTTCGAGCGAAAGAAACGCGGAGTGTCCTTCGTTCATATGAAAGACTTCCGCTTCCTGGCCAAGGGCGCTCAGGGCCTTCACGCCGCCGATCCCGAGAACGATTTCCTGGCGCATCCGCATCTCGAGATCGCCGCCGTATAACTCGGCCGTAATTAATCGATCTTCCGCGCGGTTCTCTGCAATGTCGGTGTCGAGCAAATACAGATTGATCCGGCCGACGCGCAGCGCCCAGATCTTGGCGAAGACTTCTCGTCCGAGGAGCGATACCGAAACAAGCAGAATCTGATCGTTGCGCATCACTTCGCGGATCGGCAGATGGTGAAAGTTCTGATTCAGATTGATCGCTTCCTGCCAGCCCTCCTTGTTGATCTGCTGCTTGAAATAACCGTGCCGATAGAGCAAACCGACCGCGATAAAGTTCAGATCCAGATCGCTCGCCGATTTGCAATGATCGCCGGAAAGAATCCCGAGACCGCCGGAGTAATTCGGGAGCGACTCATGAAACCCGAATTCCGCCGAGAAATAAGCGATCGGTTTCTTGATCTCCCGTCCCGCCCCTCGTTTCCCGTAGGTATCCTTCCGGCCAAGATATTTCTTGTAGGCCCCATAAACCTCCGCGAGATCACGGAGGAACACTTCGTCCTTCGCCACCTCGACGAGCCGCGCTTGTCGCGAGAGCTGGAGCATGCGCAGCGGATTGTGATTCGTCCGATCCCACAACTCGGGATCGAGATGCCGGAAGAGCCGGCGCGCGGATGGCTCCCACGTCCACCAGAGATTGAAAACGATCTCGCGCAGCGGTTCGAGCTGCGTGGGGAGATTCGGAATGACGTTGTAGGTCTGGATATTCGGCATGGCGAATGAGCGTGCCTCTGCGAGAGGCGAAATTCTGGCAGCAAAATGACCAGCAGCAAGTGTTCCGTTTGCCGGGCTCCCGATGTCTGACCGTGCTAAGGGGGCCTTGCAGGCCCCTCGCGCCGGCTTTCCGAGGCGATTACCAGCCCAATGACGACACCACTGATAAATCCGCTGAGGTGCGCGGCGAGGCTCACCTGGGGACTCCAAAGATCAAAGGCCGTTTGAATGGCAACAATCGCGATGATGTTTTGCAGTTGACGGCCGGCCAGCGGTGTTTGGCGATGACGAAGGAGTAATCCGGCCGAGACACCAATCACGCCCATGATGCAACCCGAAGCACCCACCAGCAGATCGGATTTCGTTAGGCCAAGCGACCACAAGAGAACTACGCCGGCACTCGAGCCGAGCCCGCTGAGCAGATAGCTGAGCACGAACTTCGTCGCGCCAATCATCCGTTCCAAGGCCGGACCAAGGAGATAGAGGCCGAGAAGGTTGATGCCGAGATGGAGCGCACCATAATGGAGAAAAAGCGCGGTCAAGAGACGCCAGTATTCGTGCCTCACGACGACGGCCGCCGGCTCGAGACCGCCGAGATTCTGCAGGGTACGCGAGTTCGTTGAGCCCCCAAGTACCATTTCCATCCCGAACATCGCGACGTTCAAAAGGATCAAAGCCCAGACCGCGGGCGCACTCGAAACCGGTCGCCGGCGCGTCGCCTCGCCTGCTCCGGTTGTCTCGGTCGCCAGCCGGGCGAGGAGTCTTTGGCCAGTAATGGAGAGAGGCACAAACTGAAACATCTGGGTGAGACGCCGATCGATTGAGCGCCGCATGACAGCGTCGTGCGTTTCCAGGCGCAACCGAGTGAGCCGCGCGTTGGCGGCATCGTTTCGGCCCGCCACCAGCTCGGCGGTCGCGAGCCAATACTGCTGTTGATCGATCGGGATCCGCCGGAGATCTATTTCCAATAGCCTGACGAGCGTGCCCGTCTCTCCGCAAAAGGCCACGACCGTGGCGAGATTGGAAAGCCACGGCAAGTCGATCGTTAGGCGCGGTTCCCGCGCTTCAGCATGCGACGCCAGGAGAAGGACAAGATCGTCCAGCGCGCCGGTTTCGCCGAGGGCACGGAAGTAGAGCGCAAGGACTGCGGGATTCGCGGTAACCGAAAAATCGCGCTGGCACCATTGCACCATGCCAGGCCAATTTTCCGTCAGCGCAAAGGTCAGCGCGGCCGCGTAGTGGCCGGCCGGTGTGGTCCCATCCCGTTCGAGGGCAAGTCGATCGAGTGCGCGATCGAGCTCGCCAGCGCTGGCTTGCTCGAGACAGCGGATGAGGTTCGGTCGATAGGGCGAATCCTCCCACGGATGGAGCCCTCGCCTAACGACCGCGAAACGTCGGGCATCCGAAAAGCGCCGGGCCAGAAGCAGATCCTCGATCTTGCGTTCCGAAAGTGAGGGAACGAGGAGGAGCAAAGACCAAAGAATCCCGCCGATGAAGCCGGCGACCGACGGCAAAATCAGCCAGGACGCCGTGGAGCCCAAAAGCACGATGAGCGCGGCAATTCTCCAGCCGTGGTTCCGCGGGTTGCGCAGACGCGCAACGCGTACGAGCAGGATCAACGGCGAGACGACCGCGATAAAGAGCAGAATATGATTGAGATCGATCAAAATTTTTCTGGGTCAGGAGCAGAGGAAGTCGGTTACTGGCCGGTGGTTTGTCAAGGAGCGCGGTTTGTCCCTTTCGGAGCGCGGTTGGATAGGTCATATAGGTTCCATGCGACTTACCATGACCAACTACCTCGATGTCATCTCATCGTGGTGTTTCTGGGCGATCCCGGCCTGGCAGGAACTGCAGCAGCGCTACCGCGATTCGGTCGATTTTCGCTGGAAGATCGCCTTGATGGACAAGGCGGCGCTCCCGCCGACTCGGGAGCACACGGAATGGTTCTACCGACGCAGCGGGATGTTGATGCGTTCGCCGGTGATGTTGAATGCAAGCTGGGTCGAACCCGGCGCCGCGGAGTATCTGGCCCCAAATTGCACCGCGGAAGCAGCCCGCGACCTCGGAATCGACGACGACCGGGTCTGGCTCGCCTTGATTAGAGCCGAGCTCCTGGAAGGCCAGAAGACGGGGCGATGGGAAATATCGGCGGAAATCGGCGCCCGGGCCGCCGGACTCGACGTCGCCAAGTTGGCCGAGCGCGCCAAATTGCCGGAGATCGAAGCCCGCGTGCGCCAAGAGTACAGCGGAATTTCATGCACTCCACGTTACGCAACGACCGGCCTTCGTAATTGATACCCCGATTGGCGATCGCGCGGTCTTCTCCGGCTTCGCCAAAGCCGCGCCGATGGCCGCTACGATCGATGCCATGCTCGACGATCTCATTGGATATCGCGCGCACGCTGCCCATTTCGGCGAATCTCCCGCTTAATCCATGGCGCTGAAATGGAATGGTCAAAGCTGGCTCGCATCCAATCAGAAACCCCTTGCGAGTTTCCCGATGTCGGATACTACTTCCCCTCGGTTCGGGCCTTGCCGCGGACCGGTCGACGCGCTCCTCGCAGGCGCGAAGATTTCCGAGTGCGGCGCGCTCCAGAGTGGCGCGACGGGAGATTGCGATAATAAGAATGACGGCGTCAGTCTCACTCCCTCGTCGCCGGCCCGGAGATAATCAATTCTGCAACAACAAATTCGTGTAAACGGCCGGATTCGCGCACGCGAAGTCCGCGTCATCCTTGGCTCGACCAGCGAGCAGCTCGGAGTGATGAAATTATCCGAGGCGATTAAGCGGGCCCAGGGCATGGGTCTCGACTTGGTGGAAGTGGCCCCAACCGCCAACCCTCCCGTCTGCAAGATAGTTGATTTCGGAAAATTCCGTTATGACATCTCGAAGCAGGAGAAGGACAAAAAGGCGTCGGGAACCAAACTGAAGGAAATCAAATTTCGAGTTAACATCGACGACCACGATTACCTGACGAAAATCCGACACGGCGAGCAGTTCCTCGACAAGGGCAACAAGGTCCGGGTACAGTTGCAATTTCGCGGCCGCGAGATGGCCCACCAGGAGTTTGGGATGCAACTCATGTATAAAGTGCGCGACGACCTCGCGACCATGGCTCAGGTGGAGATGGAACCAAAGGCCGCTGGCCGTAATATCACCATGACTCTCTCGCCGCTGCCGGCAAACAAACGCAAGCGCCGCTTCTCGCTCGAAAACGAAGAAATCGAGGAAGACAAAGACGCGGACACTTACGTCGAGGCTGAGGACTGAACCCCGGGCCTGCGATCGCGGACTTCCCTTTTCGAAGCCTTTCTGCCCTTCCGGCCGAGCAGATTCGAGAAATGACGACGGTTCGTTAGGCCAGATTTTTATCCAGCGCGCCAATCCTCCTCGTCTCGGGCCATTTCGTCGCAACCGCCAGCACGATCAGGATTGTCCCGATGCCCCCAGCAATCACCGACACGACGGGTCCGAAAATCGCCGCGGTGAGACCCGACTCGAGCGCACCGAACTCGTTCGAAGTTCCGATGAAAATATTGTTCACCGCCGAGACGCGACCCCGCATCTCGTCTGGGGTGAGCAGTTGGACGAGCGTTTGCCTAACGATTACGCTGACGCTGTCGAAGAGACCGGTTAGAAACAACATCAGGAGCGAAAGCCAGAACCAGCGTGAGGCGCCAAAAACGATTGTCGCGATGCCGAAGCCGGTCACGCACCCGAGGAGTGTCCGCCCTGCGTGGCGCATCGGAGGCAGATAAGCGATGACCACTGCCATAAAAAAAGCGCCGATCGCGGGCGCGGCCCGCAACCAGCCGAGGCCGATCGGTCCGCAATGCAAAATCTGATCGGCAAAAATTGGAAGCAGGGCGGTCGCACCGCCGAGCAGCACCGCAAAAAGATCGAGTGTGATAGTGGCGAGAATCACCTTCTTGCCGAGGACAAAACGGATTCCCGCCGCCAGACTGCTCCATGCGCTCCCCGCTACGCGCCGGGCCTGTCGAATTTTTTGGATCGGCAAAACAAGGGAAAAAAAGAACAGGGCACAGGCCGCATCGAGCGCATAAATAAACGGAAACCCCATGCGCACGATCAGAAATCCGCCGACTGCCGGACCGAGCACGCAGCTGATTTGAAATATGCTGCTGTTCCAGGTGACGGCGTTGGCGAAAGTTTCGCGCGGCACCAGAGTGGGAAAGAAGGAGCTGCGGGCTGCCCAGCCAAAAGTGCGGATCGAGGCCGAGATCAGCATGATCAGATAAATCAGGGGCAGCGAAAGATCGTCGAAATGAAACGTCGCATGCCGCTCGAAGACGGTCGCGATCGCGCGCAACCAATCGTTGCCTCGGAGCAAAAGCGGCACCGGTGGAATGGCGAGGTGGTTCCAGGAAATCAGCGCAAGGCCAATCGAGCAGAGCGCGCTCGCGACTTGTGAAAATAGAATGATCGACTTGCGGCTGAGGCGGTCTGCAAGATGTCCGGCTGGGAGAGAGAGCGCAACGATTGGGACCGCCGCGACAAGCCCGACTAATCCGAGCGCCGTAGCCGAATGCGTGCGTGCGTAAACTTCCCACTCAATCGCGATCGTCAGCATCTGACGGCCGGCGATCGAGACGAAGTTTCCGAGAGCAAAAAGGACAAACCCGCGATAGCGAAAGGCTGCGTAGGGATCGCGCGAGGCGGGCGTTTTCTCGACCGTCGGCGGAGGCGCGTAAGGTTTTCTCTCGGGCATTGTCGTGCGCGGCCGCGGGTCGGGCGCACGAGATTCTAGAAGCGGTGCCGACCGTCGCAAGGCGCTTCCGCGCTACAGACGTTTCGTTCTGCGCCGTAACGGATGCGAAGCAACCGCTGGGCTTTCGAACGCGGGGGGAAATTGCACAGCGGGAGTCCGTTGTTCTCTGCCAGACTGACGCTCGCGCTTCGCAGAGCGAAGCTATCTACAGGACAAACGTGCTACGGACCCAGCCGCTGCGATGGTTAGGCGCAAGCGATGCCCGCTCGGAGTGGACATCTTGCAGACGCGCCGATTCTTCCGCTCCGGAAGAGTGAGGCGCTTCCGGTGGTTCTGGCGCTTCCGGTGCTTCCGGTGCTTCCGGCGCTTCCGGAACCTCGGGCAACTCCTGGTGCTCGAGCTTCTCGAAACGCTGGCGCACGCTGGCCGGCAGTTTCGCCCGATCCTCCTCGGTGTCGATCGGACCGTTAAAAAGCATTTTTCCCTGCGCGTCTTTTGCGGTTAGCATTTTCCTGCCGTCAACCCGCTCCATCTTCAACTCGCCCTGATCATCGGAGAAAGTGATCGTCGCTTTCCCCAGGTCGATCCGCGTTGATTTCGTCAGGCCATCGTCGGTCGTAACGATGCGTAGTCGGCGCACCGCCCGCTGCGCCTCATCCCTCGCCCGCATCGCCTGGTCCTTGGCCCGGGCAACCGCTTCGCGTACCGCGGTCATGTCCGGCGCCTTGAAATCAAACTTGCTTTTGTCAAAGTCGTCGAAATTCCATTCCTGTTCAAAACCAAAAGGACCGCGACCCACCGGGACATCCTTTTTCCCGAGCTTGATACTAACCTTCACTTCCTTGCCTTTGCGGAGAAGAGTGAGATCGACCGACGTGCCTTCGGCGAAACTCCGCACCAGCTTACCGAGCTGGCCCGGATCGACGATTTGCTGATCGTTCAGCAAACGGATGATATCGCTTGGCTGCAGGCCCGCGGCGGCCGCCGGGCCATTCGGCACGACATAGTCGACCACCACGCCAAAGCCGCGCGGCAGACCCATCTGCTCCGAAAGAACGCGCGGGACGTTGGATGTCTCGACTCCGAGAAAAGTGACGGGTTCTTTCGGGCCATTCTCGTGCTCATGGAAATGTCCGCGCGGCGGAGCAGGCGGCGCTGGAGGGGCCGGAGCCGCCGGTGGGATCGTCGGGATCGATTGGGTCGCAGGGGCAGACGGGATCGCGGTGGGTGACTGGGCAAAAGCGGCCAGCGGAAACATCGCGACCAAGGCAGTCGGTAGTATGATTTGTTTTTTCATTCGGTTTCTCTGTTGCATTTCACTGAAAGGAGACCGGCGTGAGGATGATCTGCTCCGCCGGATAGGAGACGCGCAGTGACGCCCCGGTCTGCGGGTTGCGCCACTGCATCGTCTCGCGGGTGTCGTAGCGAACCCGCCGGAGCGGACGCTCCGTTTGGTTAGGCGAGAAAACCAGACCCTCGTCACGCTGGCGGTAGACGACGCGGGTGAGGGCGGAAGGTTGCAGGCCACTGCCGAGCGGTTCGACCGGAGCCGCCGCTTTTTGCGCAGCGATTGGCCCCGCCGGCGGCGGTTCGGCAAAGAAGCCCAGCCAGATTAAAACCAGCGCAGAGGCGGTCGTAAGACCGAGGCCGAGCAACCACCAGGCCTTTCGGTGCTTTGCTCTTCGCGGAAGGAGGCCGGCGGTTGGCGTTGTTTCAGACTGCGCGATTGCATGTTCCAAGCGGGCCAACAATTCCGCTGAAACCGGCGCAGGATGCAGTTTCTTCAGCTCTGCTTCCAGTTCGGAAAAATCATTCATGGGGCTGCAAAATCTTCCTGAGCGCGCCGAGAGCGTAGCGGTAGCGTGAGGCGGCAGTGTTTTGCGAGATCTCCAGAACGCTCCCGATCTCGGCGAAAGTGAGCTCATTCCAGATTTTCAAAATGACGACCTCCCGTTGTTCGTTAGGCAAACGCTCCACTGCCGCGGCGAGCATTTGCTGGCCTTCGTCAACCGTCGTGAACTGCGGCTCCAGATGCTGCGCGCCGTCCAGCGCGACCGCGGCTTCGCGGCGGGCGCGCCGCTGGTCGCTGCGCAACCGATCGAGGGCCGTCGAGCGGACCGTGGCGTAAAGCAGCGCGCGATTTTGGATGGAATGCTGTCGCCGCCAAAAACGGACAAAGGCTTCCTGCACGATGTCCTCGGCCTCGGCGCGGCAATTAGTCCAGCGACGGGCAAAAAGAAGCAGCGCCGGCCCAAGCTGTGTAAAACAGGTTTGCCAATCAATTTCGGGACGCGCGTTCTCCATGAGTTCTTCACGATCTTTTAGAATTGAGACGCCGCCAAATGCAGCTTTTGTCTAGCCCAGTGAAACTTTTCTCCTGCAGCGCCGGTCCGGTTCTTTTCCTCATCACCGCCGCTCCCCTCTTCGCCGAAGATCTGTCGACCACCGGCAATGCAAAGTCCCTTGCCGCGGCGGAGACGGCGTTCGCCCGGGAATCTGTCGAGAAAGGAACCCGCGCCGCGTTTCTCCATGCCCTCTCCGATGAGGGCATCCTTTTCCAACCCGGACCCCAAAACGGCAAAAAATCGTGGGAAGCGAAACCGACAACGGGCGGCGGAGTCCTGCAATGGCGGCCAATCCTGGCGGCGACCGCGACCAATGGCGACCTCGGTTATACGACCGGTCCCTGGTCGTTCAAGGAGAGCGCCGCGGCCAACGAAGCAACCGCTTTCGGCCAGTTCGTCTCGATTTGGCGAAGGGAGAACGGGCAGTGGAAGCTGCTCTTCGACATCGGCTCCGAAAACCCGTCCCCAACTGGGCCCGTTCCCGAGCTGCAATTGGTCGAAAACCGCGCCCCTAACGAATCACCCGTCACGGCCCTGGCAGCGATGCTCGCGATCGATCGGAGTTACGCGGCCGACCGGGCCGGGAAATTTGCCTCGGTCGCGGAGGGATCGATCCGATCTTATCCACCGAAGGAATTTCCCATCCTCGGCCAGAGCGCAGCGGCGACGGCTTTGCGAGTCGCTGGGAAATCGATCACCTTCGGCGTAGGGAAGGGGGAAGTTTCCCGTGGCGGCGACTTGGGAGTTGCCTGGGGCGAATACACTGCCGAAACAATCTCCGGCTACTACCTCCGGGTCTGGCGCAAGGATCGTGCCGGGAACTGGAAACTGGCACTCGAAATTCTGCACCCTCGTTAGGCGGAGAAGGGTTGGTTAGCGGGTTGACTCGCGAGATGCCGGCCGCAGAATCAGGTTACCTAGCCAATACGGATCCGCGACCGCCCTGCGGTAGGCAGCGAGCGCTTCGGGCGACGAATTGATGTGCAGATTGCTGTAACTCTGGTCGAGGTTTTGCCACCGTTCATGCCAGTAAACTTCCGCTTTAACTCGCGGACACTTCGTCTTCATGACGGAAAAGGCTGCGCGGATCCACTCCGCCTTGTCGCCGGAATTCGGAAATTCGCCGGTCGCCCATTCCGCAATCATGATCGGCTTTTTTGGATCAAGCCGGGCCATTTCCTGGTACGGCCAATCGACCAGGCCAAGGAAATCTGCCCACGGTTCGTCGTTGAATTGCTGGCCGTAAACGCTCAGGCCTAGCCAATCGACGTAATTGGGGCCCGGATAATAGGCGGGCGCAAAATTCCATGTATCCATTGGGAAGGAATAGTTATTCGCCTGGAACATCCACTGAATGTTGCGCGCGCCCCGCGCCCGGACGCGGTCGACCACATAACGATAGGCGCGTTTGAAAATTTCGGGACCCTCCCATTCGTTAGGCCGACTCACGCTCGGTTTCCCCGCACCATAATAAACGCCCGACCAGGGAAACCAGTCGCCATTCATCTCGTCGCCGAAAGAAACGATCAATGGGTGGCCGAACTCGCGCGCAGCGTCGGCCCAGTCATCGATGTAACGATTCCAGGCGCCGTCAAGAATCGCGTCGAGACCGAACCGATCGGGTCCTCTCTTTTGTTCATAGGGCCGGTCCCAAGGCGACCAGAAAACCAGCGGGAGCGATCCGTGCCGCCAAATCATTTTTAGATTCGCGGTCGGAAAACTTTGCTCCCCCCAATAGCTCGACGACGCGATGATCGCCTGATGTTTGCCGACCATCTGCTCGAAATCCTCGATCGTCTCGAGCGCGACCGCGTCTTCCGCCTCGCCAAAATCAATAAAGGCGCCGGTATAAGCGCCCACTTCCGGCAGGACAACTTCGACCGGAAGTTTCGGGTTTGTCGGCAGCTTGACGATGGCTCTTTTCTCGCAGGCGAACGAAAGGCAACAAAGCACGAAGAGGCTCAGTCGTGTCCCCCGCCTAACGACATCCGGAATCGTCATCAAACCCGCACCGGGACGGACGCGGTTCGCTCGAGTTTACCCCAGCCGACCCAGGCGCCTTTGATCGCACGGAGAATCGCTTTCCAGATCACGTAGCTGAGAAGCGGGCGGTAAATCAGGCGCATCGGGAGAATCCGCCAGGCGTGCAAAATCGATTCGCGCTCCAGGACGCAGGCAAGCGTGGCGAGAATCACATCCATAGCAACAAAGGTGACTACGAACGGCAGGACCGCGCGCCAGGCACCAAATGGGAGCGAAGCGATAAGGAAAAAATCGACCATGGGAGTCAGCGCGACGAGCAGGATCTGGAAGAACCAAACGCTCGGCAGACTGAACCAGCCGAGCGCGCGATAGCGCCAGTTGAAGACTTTGTCCCGATGCTTCCAGAGACATTGCAAGGTCCCATAGGCCCAGCGAAATCGCTGTCGCGCAAGAGTCCGCAAGGTCTCGGGCGCTTCAGTCCAGGCGATCGCGTCGGGCGTATAGACGATTCGGTTATCACCCTTGTGCAAAGCCAGGGTGAGATCGGTATCCTCGGCCAGAGTGTCGAGGCTCAGTCCGCCAGCGCGCGCGATGGCCGAACGGCGCAACGCGCTGATCGCGCCGGGGACGACGGTGATACAATTCCAGTGATCGTAGGCACGACGGTCGAGATTGAAGCCGCAGGTGTATTCGAGCGCCTGACAGCGCGCAATAAAACTGCGCAGATTGCCGACTTTGGCGTGACCGGAAACAGCAACGACACGCCCGTCACTCATTGGCCCGACGAGCAAACGCAGAGTGTCGCTTTGCAGATGCGTGTCCGCATCTAGGAAAACGACGAACTCGTGCTGAACGAGCGACAGTCCGCGCTGCAAGGCGACCGCTTTGCCGCGGTTGCTTTGCCTAACGAGTCGAACTCGCGCGTCAGCCTGCGAGATCTTCTCAACTTCGGCGCCGGTCTGATCGGAGGAACCGTCGTCCACGACCAGCACTTCGATTGCGCCCGGATGATCGTTGGCCAAAACCGCGCGCAAGGTCGCGGAAATTACCTTCTCCTCATTAAAGGCGGCAATCAAAACGCTGATCGCAGGGGCAAAACCCGCCACAACAGGGATCGAACGCCGAAAACGCGCCGCGAGACAAATCACGACCAGAGTACGAATCACGATCAACGCTGTGGCGACGATCATGAAGGCCCAAAGAAATTCCTCGATCGCGTGAAAGACACGGAAACCTGCGCTGCTCACGAGGCGTGGAATCCGCTGTCCCTCGCCAACCGGCGGCATGACAGCGTCGCGCGAGCTGCCTATCAAGGTGCTCAGCGGAACGATGGTGTCGCCGCGCGTCTCCAACCAATCGATGATCCGCGGCAACGCGGCGACGGTTTGCGAGCGGTCGCCGCCGGCATCGTGCAGGAGAATGATACTACCGTCGCGGCGCTGTTGCTTAATCCGATGCAGAATGACGTCGGCGCCCGGCCGGGCCCAATCCTGAGGGTCAATATTTTCAAGTACGACGAGATAATTGAGATCGTTGGCGATCCGAAGCGGAGCGAGATCGGCTAACGATGAGGGACTGGTATCGGCGTTGTAAGGCGGACGGAAAAGAGTGGTCGAGCGTCCGGTAATCGTCTCGAGGAGCAACTGGGTTGCGTTCAATTCCAGTCGGATATGTTCCGGCCAACAGGCCGCGAGATTCGGATGGTAGTAGGAGTGGTTTCCGATCTCGTGCCCCTCAGCGACGATCCGCCTGACGAGATCGGGATACTTCTCGGCGTTCACCCCGACGAGAAAAAACGTCGCGGTGACACCGTTCGCCTTCAGGATGTCGAGCACGCGCGGCGTCCATTTCGGGTCCGGCCCATCGTCGAAGGTGAGCGCGACCTGATGTTCGCCGCCGGCGCCCTGGTGATAAAGGGTGGGAAATTCCGGGAATTGCAGATACGTCGCCCTCAAAAGCCCATCGGTTCCGATCTCAATCCTGCGAGCGCCATCAGCCCGCGTTTCGTCGACGTTCACGATTTCGCCCTCGCCGACATCGGTTATCGTGTCGGTGCTCTTGAGTGGTTCGAGAAGATTCTTAACCGATTGGTCAAGCTTGATCCTGCGCGGGAAATTGATTGCGTCCCAGATCGCCGGATCTTCCGTGCCGAGCCGATAGAGGGCAAAGCCGCCCGCCTCTTGGTCGCGCACTGCGTCCAGCTCGTTCAGAAAACTAACGACATCGAGGAACCAGACCGAGTGTTCTTTGTCGGCATCCTCGTAATAAAAATCCGACCCGTGATCAGGTGGCGCGACGACACCGGACTCGATTCCGGCATTACTCGCGCGGCTCATCGCTTCGGGAAAACTAATTAGTTCGGCGCGGTGCCCGCCGCTTGTCCAATCGTAACCATAACTGCCAAGGGCAATAATCCATTGCTTGGGGTCGGCATCCTTGAGCAGCGCACTGAGCCACGAGTCGAACCATCGCCGCGAGGCAAGTGGGCCCGGCGAGTCGTCGTCGGAAGTCTCGTCGAAGAGAAGCGCGACGAAGCGATCAACCTTCTCTGAGACACCCTCGAAATCGATGTAATCGAGGTCCTGCCCTGGTTGCACGCAGAGCCAGAGCTGTCGCCCGTCGGCATGGAGGCGCTCCGCCATTTTATTAAGCAGTCTCTTGATGTCGGCTTTGTATGCCGGGTCGACCTGTTCCCAATCGACCACCACGCCCGCCGCCTTGGCGTTTTGCAGATGGCTCAGCAGGACCTCCAAGAAAATGTTCCTGCCGTTCGGGCGGTCCATGCGCGAGATTCTCAACCGCTTCGGGCTCCCAGATGTCCCCGACCTGGTTAGTCAGGAGCGGCATCAGCGCCAGTCCCTTGGCCGCGGCGAGCTTTGGGATGCGAATATCGGCATCGACCTGCAAATTCCCCAGCCCGTCGACGAGCGCGAACCACTCCGGGCAGACGTGAGTCAGTTCGTCGGCATGCCGCTCAAGCGATCTGTAACTATACGGATCGCCATTTGCATAAAAGCCAAGCCGCACTTCGCCGGCGGCAAATTTCCGCGTCCCGGGCACCGGCGTCATCCGGGAAGGCGAAGGCTGTTTGCGGGCCGCAGCGCGAGCCGCGACAAATTTCTGCCAGAGCGGAATGTTGGGCGAAAGTTGACCGGCGGGATTCTTCTCTTGCAGCGACTTTAGTTGGCCCTTCATTTGGCGCAAAGTGAAAGGAACCCGCAGTTGCGGCGTCACGAAAAGCGTCTGAACAAAAAATACCGCACCGAGAAACGCAATGATGCCGCCAAGAAGAAGTGTCAGGCGGAGACGGGGCCAGCGCCTCCCGGCAGGGTCGGAGAAAACAAAGGAGGTTCGTTCCCTGGGAAAATCGGCGTTCATTAAGCTCCGAGGGCGCATATCCTAGCGCGAGTGCAGGAAATGCCAAAGTCGGGATTTCAGCTGGTTAGTTTCCACATATGCCTCAAAGGTAAATGTCAGCCTCCGGAACTCTCCTTGCCGTTTCACAGAATTTTTGAGGTGAAACGCCTCGTTTGCAGGCGGCGAGGGGTTCGGGCGCATTCGTTAGGCAGAGCGGTTCGTTGGCGCAGGGCACGAACGGCGCTACTCTTAGGAAGAACCCCAGCCCGACCATTTTCTCATGTGCCGTTATCTTTGCATCCTGCTCCCGTGCGCTATGGGTGTCGCTCCGACAGCACACCGTCTCTGCCGGCAAACTGGCGGCTCAACGTCGTCCCGCGCGGAATGAACTTTTACCTGCCCGATCCCGTCAGACAGACCGAACTTTAATAAGACTTACGAAATGAAACGGCCAATCCCTGCTTCAATCCTCGCGCTTTTCCTCTTTACCTCCTGCGAAACCGCGCACAAAGCCGCAGTTTCAACCTACCGTGTGGTGGCTGCACCTGTCACGTATGTGGGGCACAAGCTTGGTGTGGATGAAGAACAGCAACAGACGACCATGACCGAAACGAGCGTCCAGCCCAACACCGCGGCGATTCCGCCGACGCAGCCTTTTCCGGTTCAGCAGGCTTCGCCGCCGCCGGTCCCACCGGTCCAAACCCAGCCTCCGGTCACTGCGACCGCGCAACAGCCGCCATCCCAGCCCAAGCCACAACCGACCGCCGCTCCACGTGTCGTCCAAAGTCAGAACCCTCCCCCATCGAATTCACCAACTCCGGGAACATCTGCCATTTCACAAAATGCCGATCTGCCCTACGCCAAACCGGTTCCCGGCAAGCCCGGCTACGTTTTCAGTCCGTTCGACAAGAACGGCGGCTATGTCGACGTGACTGGATACAGCCCCGGACAAAAGGTAAAAGATCCCTATTCCGGCAAGATCTTTCTCGTGCCGTAAGAAAGCTCCGCGTCTTACGATTTCCGTGGGCGATTCGCACAAAATATGCCCGCGCCGATGAAGCGCAGCGAGCACGATTCTTCGCTCTGAAAGCCTTCGGGTCTTCAGGATGACAACCGCGACGGAAATCGTTAGGGCAGGCGGTTCCGATTCGTTAGGGTTTCTTACCAAACTTCTCCTCGAGTGCCTTCACTCGCTGAAAAAGTTTCCCGAGTCGTCGGACCCACGCGAGCTGCTCTTTCGCTTCCTTCAGCGGAACCGTTGGTGTCGCCCACCACGTGCCACCATGCAGACTCTTTGAGACGCCGCTCTGCGCCCCGATCATCGTCCCGTCATCGATCTCGATGTGACCGATGATTCCCGCCTGGCCCCCGATCACCACGCCCGACCCGATCCGAACGCTCCCCGCGATTCCAACCTGCGCCACGATAATCGAGTGCTTCCCGATGACCACGTTGTGCGCAATCTGTACCAAGTTGTCGATCTTTACCCCTTCCTGGATCCAAGTCCGTCCAAATCGTGCTCGATCGATCGTCGTGTTGGCGCCGATCTCCACATCGTCATCGATCTGCACGATGCCGATCTGCGGCACTTTCTTGTGTCCGCCGGCAGCCAATTCAAAACCAAACCCATCCGAGCCGATCACGGTTCCGCTGTGGACAATGACGCGTTCCCCAATCCGGGTGCGTTCGCGAATCGTGACGTTGGGGTAGATCAAAGAGCCTGCCCCGATCGTTGTTTCGTGACCGAGATAGCTGTGTGCGCCGATCCGCGTTCCCTGGCCAATCTCCACCCCCGGCTCGAGAACCGCGTAGGCGCCAATGAAGACATTCTCGCCTAACGACACTCCGGCCGCGATCACGGCGCTCGGATGAACCCCGGGCGCAAAGGAGATCGGTTTCGGCGCGAACCTCAGCACCACCTGCTCAAACGCCTTTGTCGGGTTCTCGACCCGGATTTGCCCGCCAACTATCTGCTCCGTGAAATCTCGTGGAACAAACGCGGCCGAGGCGCGCGTTTTGCGAAAGGCCGCAAGGTAACGCGGATTGCCGTAGAACGTGATCTCGCCCGGAGTCGCCTCGGCGAGCGAAGCCGCGCCGCGAATGACCGCCTCTGTCTCGCCCGACACTTCGCCGTCGCACATCTTCGCCAATTCTAGCAGCTTCACGTTCACAATATTTGCTTAGAGCGCAGCCATATTTTCGATGGCCGGTAAAGGCAAGGGAATTCAATCGCACTGACGGTAAGCGTGGGCACAGATCTAGCTTTTTCAGCCGGGCGGCCGCGGCCGTGACCGCAATGGCAACAGCAACCATTAATTCCACACCGAAACTGCTCAGAAAATCGCATGAAAACGGTTCACAAGAACAAACCCCGGCATCCTTCGAAATCGTTCCAGCAACGGATGCGGATTATTTTGAAGTCGTTGCCCAGGCTACGAATGATGCGGTTCGGGATTGGGATGTAACGACCGGCGCGCTCGCCTGGCCCCGCGGCTTGGAAAGCTTGCTCGGTTTCTCACCGTCCGATCACTGCAAAGAGATCGGCTTTTGGGTTCGGAATATTCATCCCGACGATCTGGCACCCGTCCAGATTAGCCTGCGGGAAGCGTTCAACGGCACGGCCGAACGTTGGTCGGGCGAATATCGCTTCCGGCGGGCCGACGGCGAATATTTGAATGTTCTCGAGCGCGCGCTCATCATCCGCGACACATGCGGAGTCGTGCTACGCCTGGTCGGATCGATGATGGACGTCACCACTCACAAACAATTGCAGGCGCAGGTCTGTCGGTCCCAGCGCATGGAAGCATTCGGACAACTGGCCAGCGGTGTGGCGCACGATTTTAATAACTTCCTCACTACGATTCTTGGCTACAGCGACCTGCTTTTGTCCGAAACCTCGGTCAAAGGCCAGGTCGCCCGCCAGATCAAAGAGATTCGCGACGCCGCCGACCGGGCCTCGACTCTGACGAATCAACTGCTTGCTTTCAGTCGGCGCCAGGCGCTCGAGCCAACCGTTTTTGAAATCAATGGCCTGATTACCAACCTCGAAGGCTCGATCCTCCGGCTGCTCGGCGACAACATCGCGATCGACTGTCGTCTCCACCAACTGAAGCAGGGCGCTCACGTCAAGGTGGATGTCGGCCAACTCACCCAGATCATTCTCAATCTCGCGGTCAACGCGCGAGACGCGATGCCACAAGGTGGCAGCCTCACAATTGCCACCTCCATCCTTAAGGTCACACCTGACTGCGAGGCGTCGGGCCTCGGAGCAGACCTTCCGACCGGCGAATACGTCGTCATCGCCCTGACTGATAACGGCCGCGGGATGAGCGACGAAACCAAAGCGCACCTCTTCGAGCCATTTTTCACGACCAAAGAAGCGCACCGTAACGGCCTTGGGCTGGCCACAAGCTATGGCATCGTTAAACAAAGCGGCGGTCACATTTGCGCCGAGAGTGCGCTCGGCCGAGGCACAACCTTCAGTATCTTCCTTCCACGCCTCGCTGCACCTCCGGCCGCGACCTATAAGAAACCGGGGCAACGCAAGAATCTCGCCGGCACGGAAACGGTGCTTGTGCTGGAGGATGAAGTGGGGGTCCGACATCTCTCGGTCCGCGTCCTGCGCAATCTTGGCTATGAAGTCTTGGAGGCCGCGCATGGCGACGATGCAAAAAGGCTCATCACCCAACGCGGTCCGAAAAAGGTCGATCTGCTCCTGGCCGACATGGTGATGCCCGAAATCAGCGGCCGCCATTTCGCAAATTGGCTGCACCAAACCAGCCCTCAGACAAAAGTCATGTTCATCTCAGGTTATCTGGAGGAATCGCTTCATCCCCATGACCGGCGTGAACCCGGCATGAGTTTTCTTGCCAAGCCGTTCAATGCCGACGAGCTCGCGCGCAAAGTTCGCGGCGTGCTGGATGGGGATTGTTGATTCGAGATTCGTAACCTCGCTAGGTCGGACGAGATCTTGCGCACAGCTTCCGGCTTATTGGAAATTGATGCTCCTCGATTGATCAACGAAAAATCCTCGCTCGCCGCGTCGTAACGAGTCAAGATTCATCGGTTTTACGATTCACCATTCTGACCGCCTTTCACGACATCGAAGAAGCCGCTGCCCGCATCAAGGGTGCAGTTTATCACTCCCCTTGCTCCCGCTCCATTCCTCTGAGCGAACTCACCGGGATGGAAGTTTATTGCAAACTGGATAATCACCAGCGCACCGGCAGCTTCAAGGAACGCGGCGCGCGCAACGCCCTCGCGCAACTTCCAGAGGAGCAGAAACACCGCGGCGTCATCGCGGCCTCCGCTGGCAATCACGCCCAGGCGCTTGCCTACCAGGGGCGATTGCTAGGAGTGCCCGCCACTGTCGTGATGCCGAAATTTGCGCCCCTCATCAAGATCAACAATTGCCAGAAGCTCGGCGCGACGGTGGTCCTGCATGGCAAAGATTTCGCCGAGGCGAAGGCGCGCGCTCACGAGATTGCGGGCGAAAAAGGACTGGCCTACATCGACGGCTATGACGATCCCGCGATCATCGCGGGGCAGGGAACCGCCGGCCTTGAGATCGTCGCGCAGGTGCCGGATCTCGACGCGGTCATTGTCCCGGTCGGTGGCGGCGGTTTGCTCGCGGGCGTTTCGCTCGCGGTGAAAACTTTGCGGCCAGAGGCAAAAGTCGTCGCGGTCGAGGCGGATCACGTCGCCAGCTTTTCCGCAGCTTTAGGCGAAGGCAAACCGGTCCGGATCGAGACGCGTCCCACTTTAGCCGACGGCCTCGCCATCGCCCAAGTCGGAAGCAACGCTTTCGCAGTTGCGCGCCAGCACACCGACAAGGTTTTGCTCGTAAACGAAGAACAAATCGCACTCGCCATCCTTCGCCTTGTCGAACTGGAAAAGGCTGTCGTAGAAGGCGCGGCCGCCACCACCCTCGCGGCCTGTCTCTCCGGGCAGCTCGGAGAGCTCGTTGGGAGACGCGTTGTGATTCTTCTTTGCGGCGGCAACATAGATCCAAACGTTCTCAGCCGCGTCATCGAGCGTGGATTGGTCGCCGACGGTCGACTCTCGCGTTTCACTGCCGTGATCAGCGATCGGCCCGGCGGCCTGGCCGATCTCACTTCGCAAATCGCGACGGCCGGCGCGAGCATCAAGCAGGTCGTGCACGATCGAGCGTTTGCGAGTTCAAATGTTTCCACTGTCAATGTCTTGTGCACGGTGGAGACGCGCGATCGCGACCACCTCGAAAAGCTCCTCGCGAACCTGAGAGCGCACGGCATTGAAATCCGCGCCGCCCTCTAGGCACTGGATCGCGATTCATGGGGGGCAGGACTGACTATCGAGATTCGTGCGTGAGTTCCGTCGAAAGCTGCCCTGGGCTCTATTGCGGTTGAAAGCCGGATCTGTAGTTCCGCAGCCGCAAAGCGTCCTGTCGCGAACCGGCCAGCTTGCGCTACTTTCTCCCTTTCGTAGGATGCGCCATGGATTCAGTCGAGACCGAAACGTCTACTAAGGCCGCTCCAGCCCAGCCCGCAAAGTTTTCCAGCGCCCGCCGTCCTGCGGAGGAAGAACTGAGCCGTTTCGTCGCGCGTCACATCGGACCTAACGATGACGAAGTCGGCGCGATGCTCGCCGCCGTTGGTTTCGAAAACCTTGATACGTTCATCGACGCGACAGTCCCAAAAGATATTCGCCTGACGAATCCGCTCGACCTGCCCGCGGGCAAATCGGAACAGGAAGCGCTCGCCGAACTCCGAAAGCTTGCAGAGCAAAACAAAGTCGTCCGCAGTTTTATCGGGGCCGGCTACTCCGATTGCGTCGTGCCGCCCGTCATCCAGCGCAACATCCTGGAAAATCCCGGCTGGTACACCGCCTACACTCCGTATCAGGCCGAGATCGCACAGGGCCGCCTCGAAGCCCTGCTCAATTTTCAGACGATGATCACCGACCTGACCGCGCTTGATATCGCAAATGCATCCCTCCTCGACGAAGCGACCGCCGCGGCGGAAGCGATGGCGCTTTGTCACGCCGCTGTCGCCGGGGTTACTGAGCCCGGCCGCCCCCGGCGCGACACGTTTTTCGTCTCGGAAATGTGCCATCCACAAACCATTGAGGTCGTGCAAACACGCGCCCGGCCAATGGGCATCCAACTCGTGGTCGCCAACCACGCCACATTTTCGTTCACCGATAAAGTCTTCGGGGTTCTTCTGCAGTATCCGACCACTGAGGGGGCGATTATCGATTACGAGCAGTTTATCAAGTCCGCGCACACCGCAGGAGCGCTCGCCATCGTGGCGGCCGATCTCCTCGCACTCACGCTCGTCCGTCCTCCGGGCGAGATGGGCGCGGATGTCGCTGTTGGCAGCTCGCAGCGTTTCGGGGTTCCATTGGGTTGTGGCGGACCGCATGCCGCTTATTTCGCGACGCGCGATCAATACAAACGTCATTTGCCGGGAAGACTCGTTGGTGTTTCACACGACTCGGCCGGGCGCCCGGCTTACCGCCTCGCGCTCCAGACACGCGAGCAGCACATCCGTCGCGACAAGGCGACGAGCAACATCTGCACGGCGCAGGTGCTCCTTGCGGTCATGGCGTCGATGTATGCCGTCTATCACGGACCGGAAGGACTGAGGAAAATTGCTCGCCGCGTGCACGACCTCACCTGCCGCCTCGCCAGTGGCCTCAAGCAGCTCGGTTACGACCTCGCCCATGACGATTTTTTCGACACAGTCCGGGTCGATCTGGGGAAACGAGGGAGCGGAGAATTCCTCCGTCGGGCTGTGCAAAGAACCTGCAATCTGCGGGTCCTGGGTCCTTACAGCATCGGAATTTCGCTCGATGAAGCGACTACGCCTGACGATGTCGAGACGCTTCTCGCGATCTTTGGCGAGAACCGTGCCGTCCTGCCGGGGGCCGTAGCCGCTGGTCGAGAATCGACGAATCGAGAATCGAGAATCGGATTTTCTCACCCATCCGGTTTTTAACGCGCACCATAGCGAGACCGAGATGCTGCGTTACCTGCGCCGGCTCGAAGCGCGCGATCTCTCGCTCTGCCATTCGATGATCCCGCTCGGCTCCTGCACAATGAAGTTAAACGCGACCGCGGAGATGTTCCCGATCTCGTGGCCGGAGTTTGCGCGCCTTCATCCCTTTGCGCCTAACGATCAGATAGCGGGCTATCGCGAGATGTGCGATCAGCTCGAACGGTGGCTGGCGGAAATCACCGGCTTCGCCGCGGTCTCCCTGCAACCGAATGCCGGGTCACAGGGCGAATATGCCGGTCTGCTCGCCATCAGCGGCTACCACGCGGCGCGCGGCGAGTCGCACCGGAACGTTTGTCTCATTCCCGCCTCAGCCCACGGGACCAACCCGGCCAGCGCGGTCATGGCTGGGTTCCGCGTCGTCGCGGTCCGCTGTTTGGAAGATGGCGACATCGATCTCGCCGACCTGCGGGCCAAGGCCGAGTCCCACGCCAAGGATCTGGCAGCGCTCATGGTCACCTATCCGTCCACGCACGGCGTTTTCGAGACCACCCTTCGGGAAATCTGCAAGATTGTGCATGAGCACGGCGGGCAGGTTTACATGGACGGCGCAAACATGAACGCCCAGGTCGGCCTTTGTCGGCCGGGCGACATCGGGGCAGATGTCTGCCACCTCAATTTGCACAAAACATTTTGCATCCCCCACGGAGGCGGCGGCCCTGGCGTCGGCCCGATCGGCGTGGCCCAGCACCTCACCAAATTCCTTCCCGGCCTCCCCTCTCTCAACTCGCAACCACTTGGCACGCCACAGCCCAGCACAGCCGGATCAACTCCCAGCTCCACAGGTCCGGTCTCCGCCGCCCCTTACGGCAGCGCCAGCATTCTCACCATTTCCTGGATGTATATCCGCATGATGGGCGCCGCCGGCCTGACGAAAGCGACCAAGATTGCTATCTTGAACGCTAATTACATCGCGAAGCGGCTGGACGCTCATTTCCCGGTTCTGTTCAAAGGTAAGAATGGTTTGGTAGCCCACGAATGCATCCTCGATCTGCGGCCCTGCAAGAGTGCCGGAGTCGAAGTCGAAGACGTGGCCAAGCGTTTGATGGATTATGGCTTCCACGCACCGACGGTGTCCTGGCCGGTCCCGGGGACGGTGATGATCGAGCCGACGGAAAGCGAATCGAAAGACGAGCTGGATCGGTTTTGCGAAGCGATGATTGCGATCCGCGGCGAAATCGACGCGATCGGTTCCGGACAGGCCGACCGTAAAAACAACCTGCTTAAAAATGCTCCGCATACTGCCGAGCAAGTGACAGCGAACGTCTGGGACCATCCCTACTCACGCGAGCAGGCCGCTTATCCGGCAACTTGGACACGGGGACAGAAATTCTGGCCAGCGGTGGCACGAATTGACAGCGTTTACGGCGATCGCAACCTTTTCTGCACCTGCCCGCCGATAGAGATGTTTGAGTAGCTGTCGCCGGGCCTCACAATTGCAACCCGGGCCTGGTCGTCGAGAAAGGTCCCGATTGTAATTGCGAGCTTTGAAAGCCCGCCACGCCAACGGTCTGCGTGACGCTTTGCCGCTCCGACGCATGGTCGCCTGCTGAAAATTTGATCTGGCTGCATCAAATTTTCGAATTCAAGGTACCAGCGATTTCAGTCTCAATTTGTCCAAAAGAGGAAGGCTCAAGAGCGGTCTTCCTCCAAACCCGCACCCCAAGGGCGAGCGCGGTGGTCGTTAGGCCAAGGGTGATTCCCCACCACATCCCGGCTACACCCATTCCCGCACGAAAAGCGAGGAACCAACCGATAGGGATCGCGATGATCCAATAGGCCACAAAGGCTACCCAGGCCGGCACCTTGACGTCTCCCAGCCCGCGCAAGGCGCCGCCGGACGAAACTTGCATCGCATCACTCACCTGGAAGGCGGCCGAGACGAGGAGAAGGCTTGCGGTCAACGCCATCGCTTTCGGCTCGGTCAGAAACCAACCGGCTATCCTGTGATTGAAAAGGAGGAAGCTCAGGGCGCTGCAGGCGGTAAAGGCCATGGCAAGCCCCCAGCCACTCACGAGAATGAAACGCAGTCGGACCGGTTCTCGCGCTCCCCAGGCCTCGCCCATCCGCACGGTCAGCGCCATGGAGAGGCCGAGCGGCACCATAAAAACGGTCGCGGCACACGTCATCGCTACCTGATGCGAAGCCAACGCGGCCGGCCCGAGCGTGCCGATGAGGAGCGTGACCATGACAAAGGCGCTCACTTCGGCGAGCAATTGCAGGCTGTTAGGCAGCCCCAACCGGATCAACTCGCGCACCGCTGGCCATTCCGGCGCGTGGAACCAATGAATCGGCACCCAATCGCGCACCGCTTTCGCCCGCACGCACCACCAGATCATGCCGGCGAGCATCGCCAGACGCGCCAGCAGAGTGGCCAACCCGGCCCCATCGAGCCCGAGCCGAGGCGCGCCGAGATTTCCATAGATGAAGAGCCAGTTGAAGACCACGTTCAATCCGCCCGCGGCCAGCATGATCCAAAATGGCGTCCACGGTCTGTTCATGGCGTCGGCATGATTCTTCACCGCCATCGCGCCCATCGCCGGAATCATCGACGCGGCAACAAGGAGGAAGTAACGCGGCACCGCTCTGATGATTTCGGGATCCTGGTGGAAAAATCCAAGAAAGGGCTGCAGGCCCAAACTTCCCAACATGGTGAGAGCCCCGACGGCGAGCGCCAGATATAGACCGTGGCGCAGCGCGGCTCGGGCGGCCTCACGGTCGCCCGACCCGCGTGCTTGCGAGACGCGGATGGAAATAGCCATCGAAAACCCGAGACCGAAAATGAATGGCACATACAAAACGTTGTTGGCAAAAGTCGCCGCCGCCAGTGGCACCACCCCAAGCCGCCCGACCATGAGAGTGTCGGCCAGAGAGATAAAAATCTGACTGACCTGGCCGGCCGCAAGTGGCAGCGCGAGCGCGACAGTCAGGCGACCCTCGCAAACCAGCCGTTCAAGAGTGCTGCCGGATGTGAAAGATTGCATGTCTGGCGTGAAGGATTCGCGCTTTGGAAAGGATCCAACAGCGGCGAGGCGAGCGATAAGAGCTGGTAGTGAGATAGCTCGGATCGCTTTCGATGGAAATCGTCGAGCTACTGGCGACGAAAGATTGTAGCCCGCCTGAGGCGGGCGTTGGTGCCGACTGAGATAAGACGCAGCCGCACACCAGACCGGCAGAAGTCGTCACGCAACGGCTCGCCAAACGGCGGACATCCGAAGTAGGGTGGCATTTCCGATGCGGATTCTGATTGCACCCGATAAATTCAAGGGCTCGTTAGGCGCAGAAGAAGTCGCCGAGAGAATCAGAGCCGGCGTGCTCGGCGCGCTCCCCACGGCGGAGGTTGAAATGCTTCCGCTGGCTGACGGCGGAGAGGGCACGGCAGAGACGATCCGCCGCGCCCACGGAGGCGAATGGGTCTCGTGTGCAGCACACGATGCGCTCGGGCGCGAGATCCAAGCCAGCTACGCCTGGATGCCGCTTTCTGGCCTTGCCGTCCTGGAAATGAGTGTCGCCGCTGGGCTTCAATCTCTCCATCCTCACGAACGAAATCCAGTTAACGCCTCCACCTTCGGCGTAGGCGAAATGCTGCTCCAAGCGATCCTTCACGGCGCGCGGGAGATCATCATCGGCCTTGGTGGGAGCGCGACCAATGACGGTGGCTTCGGCCTGGCGCGCGCGCTTGGATTTCGCTTCATCGACCGTGACGATCGCGAGCTCACCGGCCCGGTCACCACCTTGCTCGATCTGTCGCACATCGAGCCGCCTGATGATCTGTCGCTCCCGCGCATCACCGCCGCCTGCGACGTCACCAATCCTCTTCTCGGTCCGCACGGTGCGACGCGCACCTTCGGCCCGCAAAAAGGGGCCACCCCAGAGCAGCTCGAGATTCTCGAACGCTCCCTGGCGCGTCTGGCAGAAGTTGCGGCGCAAGTATTTCACAACGATCAGCGCAATGTCCCGGGGGCCGGGGCAGCGGGTGGTCTGGGGTTTGGGCTTGTCACATTTTGTGGCGCAACGGTGCGCTCGGGTTTCGAAGTGGTCGCGGAAGCGATCGATCTGCGAGCCAGAATCGAGCGCGCAGACATTGTCATCACCGGAGAAGGGAAACTCGATCGACAGACGCTTGCCGGGAAAGCTCCGGCCGGTGTCGCACAAATGGCGCGGGCCGTAAAGAAGCCGGTTTTCGCGATTGTCGGCCAGGCGACAGACGCCCCCGGGGTACGGGAACTCTTCAACGGCGTCGCGACGCTCGATGATACCAGCCCTGATCACCGCGATGCCGCGCGTTTGCTGGAGCTCCGGGCGCGCCAGTTGGCGCTCCAACTCAGCTAAACGGGACAGCGTTTCTCTCTCCTGCCACGTTTGAGGGAGCCGAAGACGGGACTCGAACCCGTGACCTGCTGATTACGAATCAGCTGCTCTACCAGCTGAGCTACTTCGGCCCGCGAACGAGGCGGAAGATGGCATTCCCGTAGGCTGCGGGCAAGAGGCAGACGCGAACTGATCGCGAGACGGGCACAGACGAATTCGTAACATACAATCAAAATCCGGTCGCGCTATGGGCTTGCCCCCAGTGACGGGCGTCTTATGATCGACCCGAAATCTCCCAGCCATCCCGTGATCATTCCAACTGAGCCGATCGGCAGCATTCCCCGACCGCTGCGTTTGATTGAAGCATTTTCTGCCACGGACAGCGCCGACCCGATGCTCGATCCGCTTTATGAAGAAGCGATCCGGGACACGATCGCGGGCTTCGAAGCGACCGGTTCGCCAGTCATCACGGACGGCGAACAACGCAAGTATCATAACTTCGGAACGTATTGCGTCGACGGCCTGCCCAACCTGGCCCCAAACGGGTTCAAACTGCCTTTCGTTAGTCACACCCGTCGCTGGCCACGCCTCACGAGCGGTCCTTTTCGATACCACCGTTACGCAGACAGCTTTATCGATTTCGCCCGGCGTTTTACCCAGCGCCCCCTCAAGCAGGCGGTTATCTCGCCCTCCGCCCTCGGGCTGATGTATCCGTCGGCCGGCATCCCGGGCTATAGCCGCGCGGAGTTCATCGATGACCTCCTGCGCGAACACGAAAAAGAAGTGCGCAATTGCCTGATGAAGGGGGCGCACAAGGTGCAGATCGATTTCACCGAGGGTCGCCTCGCCATCAAGATCGATCCCTCCGGTGAGCTTCTCAATAGTTTCATCGAGTTAAACAATCTCGCTCTGGCGCGTTTTACGCACGAGGAACGTCAACGCATCGGAGTGCACACCTGCCCGGGAGCGGATCGCGATTCCACGCACAGCGCCGATGTCGATTACGCCGAGTTGTTGCCGAGTTTGTTTGAACTAAATGCCGGGAACTTTTATGTCGCTCTGGCTGGAGAAAAAGATCGGGTCCGCGTCCTGAAAATCATCCGCCAGCACTTGAAACCGGAGCAGCGGGTTTTTATCGGGGTGGTGGCACCGATCGATCCACGGATTGAAACGGCGGAGGAGATTCGCGATCGTATTCTGGAGGGGGCGAGATACATTCCGATCGAACAACTCGGCACGACGGATGATTGTGGGTTCTCTCCCTTTAGTGACGACATTTCCACCAGTCGCGAGACAGCTTTCGCCAAGATCAGGGCGCGGGTCGAGGGCACCGCGCTGGCGGCGAAAGCAATTGGAGGTGAGTGATGCCGCCTGACGAGAGCGAGGAGCAGCTGCTCCGTTCCACTGCGCTCCAGACCGCGAACACGGTCCTCCTTGCCCGCAAACGAACGGAGCAGGCATTGCTGGAGGCGAAGCAGGAACTCGAGCACAAGACAAGAGAATTGGCGCATTCACTCGCCATGATGCGGGCCACGCTTGAGTCCACGACCGACGGCATCCTGGTCACGGATTACGATGGCCGGGTGACTGGTTTTAACCAGCAGTTCAAGGAGATGTGGCGCATGCCACCGGATGTCCTTCAGGCCGGTTCAGAGCAACGGCCGCGGGATGTCGCGAGCTCACAAATGGTGGATCCAGGCTCGTTCCTGGCGCGGATCGAACAGATCTACCAGGAGTGGCCACCCGAAACCCATGATCTCCTCGAGCTGGCCGATGGCCGAGTCTTTGAGCGGGTTTCGAAAATCCAACGGATCGAAGACCGCAACGTCGGACGCGTCTGGAGTTTCCGTGATATCACGCAAGGGATCGTGGCGGAAGCGGAACTGCGCGAGCAAAGCGAGTGGTTTAGCGTCACCCTCGGCAGCATCGGCGATGCGGTCATCACGGTGGATAACGATTGTCGCGTCACGTTTTTGAATCCGGTCGCCGAAGAATTAAGCGGCTGGGACACCTCGGAAGCCATGGGATGTTCGATCAATGACGTCCTCCATTTGATCGAAGAAAGAACGCGCATGCGGGTAGCGAATCCAATCGAAGGCGCGCTCGCGGATGTCGAAGTAAAAGGCCTGACGAATCACACCATCCTCATAAGACGGGACGGCGCAGAAACTCCGATCGAAGACAGCGCGGCGCCGATCAAGAATCCAGCCGGCGAAGTCATTGGTGCGGTCATGGTGTTTCACGACGTGACCGAGCGCCGGCAGAAAGAGAAAGCGCTGCGGGAGGAATACGCGATCACCGAGCGCCTGCACGAAATCGCGGCTTCAATCTCGACGGAGCTCGATCTGGGCAAAGTGGTGCAGACCATTACCGACGCCGGCGCTCGCGTGACGCGGGCCCAGTTCGGGGCCTTCTTTTTCAACGAGCTCGACGGGCAAGGTGTTTCCTGCCTCCGTTACGTTGTCTCAGGGGTCCCACGCGGGGCGTTCGAAGACGTCCAGATGTCGCACGCAAGCGAACTGTGCGGAACGGCCTTTCGCGACGCGGGCGTGATCCGCCTCGACGACCTCCGCCAAGATCCGCGCTTTGCAAAGAAGGGGGCGTGCTTTGGAATGCCGAAGGGAAGTCTGCCCGTCGCGAGTTATCTGGCCGTGCCGGTGCTCTCGCGCTCCGGCGAAGTGGTGGGCGGCTTGTTTTTCGGCCATGAAAAGCCGGGGATCTTCACCGCGCGGGACGAAAAAGTCATTCGTGGGGTCGCAGCACAGGCAGCGGCTGCGATGGACGTGGCTCGAAGTTATCAGGCGGAACAACAGGCACGCGCCGCCGCGGAGCGAGCGAATAAGGCAAAAGATCTTTTTCTGGCCGCGCTCAGCCATGAGTTGCGGACACCGCTCACACCGGTTCTCGCCATTCTCTCCAGCCTGCGTGAGGATGCCGCAATCCCGAAAGCGCTGGCCGAGGATCTCGAGACCGTGAGGCGCAATGTCGAGCTGGAAGCACGCCTGATTGACGACCTGCTCGATCTCACCCGAATCACACGCGGCAAACTCGCGTTGCGTTGCGAACGTGTTCGTCTCCACCGAATGATCGAGGACGCGATTAACGCCTGCCAACCCGATCTTGCGGCGAAAAATCTGACGCTGGTGCGCGATTTCGCCGCCGAGAAAACCATCATCCTGGCCGACAGCGCGCGGATCACGCAGATTCTTTGGAATGTGCTTAAGAACGCGATCAAGTTTACGCCTGACGACGGCACGATCACGATTCGTTCGCGCAAGAATGTGGACAACGCAGATGGAATCATCGTAGTGGAAATAGAAGATACCGGGATCGGGATTGCCTCCGTCCGAATCGATCGTGTCTTCGACGCCTTCGAGCAGGGTGATCGCCAGATCACGCAACAGTTTGGCGGCATCGGGCTCGGGCTCGCGATCAGCAAGGCGATTGCGGAATCGCACCATGGCACTTTAACCGCGGCGAGCGAAGGACCGGGCCGTGGCAGCACCTTCCGGCTGACGCTTCCTTTCGATGGCTGCAACGAAGAGGAAGATGGCGCTGAAGGCGCATCGAATGCCCGGGCGGTGAGCCTGGCTCCATCGGTTGGTGTGACCCAGCGTCCTCAGCGGATTCTGGTCGTTGAAGATCACGCCGACACGGCGGCGATTCTCGCTCGCCTGCTGCGACGGATGGGACACGAAGTCCTGCCGGCTGGCAGTCTCAAGCAAGCGTTGGCGCTGACCGAAGAGCAAATGCGGATCGCGCCGATCGATCTTGTAATGAGCGACCTCGGTCTGCCCGACGGCAGCGGCTTCGATCTCATGCGCAAGCTTTCCGCCGACTACAGCCTGCGCGGGATCGCCCTGAGCGGTTTTGGAATGGATTCCGATCTGGAGCAGAGCATCAAGGCGGGATTTTCGCGTCACCTGGTCAAACCGATCGACATCGCAACCCTTCGCACCGCAATTGCCGAGATGACGAGCGGTGCGTAGAGCTGGACCCGACATGCCCCGGGCAAGAGCGAAAGCGAAAATGGTGCGCAATCCGGTCAACGTTCACTTGTTTTCGCCCTTGCAGATGCGCGAAGTGCTTTTTCGCAACCGCATCGTGGTCTCGCCGATGTGTCAGTATTCCAGCGCCGATGGCTTCGCCAACGACTGGCATCTGGTGCATCTCGGCAGCCGCGCCGTCGGCGGGGCGGCGCTCGTTTTCACCGAGGCGGCCGCTGTCCTGGAAGAAGGACGGATCAGCCCGGACGATCTCGGGATTTGGAAAGATGCGCAGATCGAAATGCTGGCGCGCATTTTCCGTTTCGTTTCAGCGCAGGGCGCGGTGCCTGGGATGCAACTGGCGCACGCCGGACGCAAGGCGAGCACGTCCACTCCGTGGAAAGGCGGAAAGCCGTTAGGCACAGACGAGGGTGGCTGGAGTCCGATCCATGGACCGAGCCGGCTGCCTTTCGCAGAAGGCTATCAAAAACCACAGGAGTTGGAGCGCGACGGAATCACGCGGGTATGTGAGGCGTTTGGACGGGCTGGGCAGCGCGCGTTACAGGCCGGTGCTAAGGTGGTGGAGATCCATGCGGCCCATGGTTATTTGTTGCACAGTTTTCTTTCGTCCTTAAGCAATCGACGCACTGACGAGTACGGCGGCTCGTTTGCCAACCGGATCCGCTTCCTTTGCGAGACAGTCGTGGCCGTCCGCCGAGTGTGGCCGGAGAAGTATCCGCTCTTTGTCCGTATCTCCGCGACCGACTGGGCGGAAGGCGGCTGGACCGGCGACGATTCGGTTGCGCTTGCGAAGAAATTGAAGTCGTTAGGCGTGGACCTGATCGATTGCTCGAGCGGCGGCAATGTAGCGAACGCGAAAATCCCGATTGGACCTGGCTACCAATTACCGTTTGCCACCCAGATCCGCCGGGAAGCGGAGATCGCGACTGGAGCGGTCGGCATGATTACCGCGCCCGAACAGGCGGACCAGATTGTCCGCCTCGAACAGGCCGATCTCATCCTGATGGCGCGCGAATTCTTGCGGCATCCCTATTGGCCGCTCAACGCCGCGAGCCCGCTCCATCAAAAGATCACTCCGCCGCCACAGTATGGCCGGGCCTTCCTGTAGCTGGGGTCGGTGTCCCTGGTCGCGAGATTCGTGTTTGCTGCGACGATTCGAACTGCTGGCCTGGCTTGCACCAGACCGGGGACACCGTCCTCGGCTACAGGACTATCGGTTCGGTCCGGGGCTCTTGCCGCTGGACAAAGATTCCCCCAGCCCTCAAGTGGAATTGCCATGGGCGAGCTGGCTGAGCAGGTTCTCGACTTCCTGCGCGCCCATCTCCGTTTTGGCATAATCGAGAGGCACCGCGCCATGGAGACCGCGTTGCGGCGTCTTGAGCCATTGCCGTGCTTCCTCCAGATCGCCGAAGAGATGCACGGCATGTCCGAGCAGGCGGGCAAAACAAACCACCTTGCCGGATTCGCCATTCGTTAAACGGCCGGATGCTTTGCGCTGAGCGACAGTGGCGCGGGAAAGCCCTAGCCGCGCCGTCAATTCGTCCAGCGAAAGATCCAGTTGCTTGCGCAGGGCTTCGAATTCACCGAAAGCGAGACCGGGCGGAGCAACCGCCAGCTTTTTCTTCGGGCTCGATTTCTTGGTCGCCGCCTTCGGCTTCCTCGCAGATGCAGGTTGCCTGACCGTGGCTTTGCCGCGACCAGCTGACTTTGCTTTCGTCACAGGTTTCATCGGGATTTTGTCATACCAGATCGCAGCCGGAAGTTACAAGTCCTTCATTGTAACGGCAAAAGGCGTTGCTTCCGAAGGGCGAATTGATTTGAAAATCGTGCCACGCTGACTTGCGGGCCCCGGCCCACCATCTTTATCCTGATCTAATGAACACAAACCCGACCGAATACGCGCATCCCGAGGCGTTGGTCGACGCTGCCTGGCTCGAACAACACATCGACGACAAGGACATCCGCATCGTTGAATCGAATGAGGACATCCTGCTCTATGACACCGGGCACATCCCCGGCGCGGTCCATATCGATTGGCGGGCCGATCTGCAGGACCCGGTTATCCGCGATTACATCGCGCCGGATAAATTCGCCGAGCTTTGCAGTCGCAACGGCATTACGCCGGAAACGACCTGTATTTTCTACGGTGACAAAGCCAACTGGTGGGCCTGCTATGCCCTCTGGGCGTTCCGCTTGTTCGGACACAAGAACGTTAAGATCTTGAACGGCGGCCGTGACAAATGGAAAACCGACGGCCGCAAATTGACGCGCGAAGTGCCGCATTATGCGCGGACAACATATCCTGTCCCGGCGCGCCGGATGGATAAGGAGATTCGCGCCTTTGCAGACGAAGCCCTCGCCCAGAGTCAGGCCAAGAAGCCGCTCATCGATGTGCGTTCGCCCGGCGAATACAAGGGCGAGATCACCCACATGGCGGAATACCCACAGGAAGGCGTGCTCCGCGGCGGTCATATCCCGGGCGCGAAAAGTGTGCCGTGGAAGACGGCCACAAACGAAGACAGCACCTTCAAATCAGCCGGGGAGCTGAGGAAGATTTACCTTGAGGGCGCCGGAGTGAAACCGGACGTCGACACGATCGTTTATTGCCGCATCGGAGAACGCTCGAGCCACACTTGGTATGTGCTGACCTATCTGCTCGGGCTCGGTAACGTGCGCAATTACGACGGGTCCTGGACCGAGTGGGGCAATAAGGTCGCCGCCCCGATCGAACGCAGCAGCTAGGTTTCGTCCACAGTTTGCGCAGATTGACACAGGTCTTTGGAAGAACGGCCCGGCGCTCAACTCTTCCTCGATCAATCTGTGAAAATCCGTGAATCTGTGGAAGTTTTCTCCGTGTATCCCGAGAAGCTGCAAAACATCATCGATCTATTCGAACATCTGCCGGAGGTGGAACGGCGCGAGACCCTCGTCGCTTACTCCGACAGCGCGCCAAAACAGGAACCGCGCGCCAACGAGCATTTCGATCTCGAAGACGTGCGCAAGGATGAAGAGTGCGCGGACAAGGTCGGAGTCTATCTCCAGGTTGACGATGAGGGCAAAGCCCACTTGCGCATGACGCTCGGGCCGGAGGTGCAGACCCTGACTCGCGCCATGACCTCCATCCTCTGTAAAGGTCTCGACGGCGCCACGCCCCAGGAAATTCTCGATCTGCCGAGTGATTTTGTGACCCGCATCGTCGGCGCCGAGCTCGTCCGGGTACGCAGCCAGACAACCTATTACGTCCTGACACGGATCAAGGGGATCTGCAAAGTCTACCTCGACCGGCAGCGCAGAGCTGTGGCGTAGGAATAAAGCGTCCGTCCTTGCTCAGCGGACAGGCTGCCAGTCCGCCTGTCGGATGGACTCATCTTCATCGAACCGGTCGCCTTTTAGAGTTCAGGCCGGGTATCTGAGTGGCGTCGCAGCAGAGCTGCCCGGAGAGGCGCAATCAAATCAACTCGGCGCTTCGGAGCCGGGTTGCTCGAATTGAGGTCTCCTCATCGCGGAGCGATACGGCAGCCGGTCGGGCGTGTGCCTCCAATCATCGCTCCACGACGCGGCACTTTTAAGCCGGCAGACCGGCGCCAAAGTGCCGGACTATCTTCCTGAGATCGCTCGGCGACTCGTTTCGCAGCCTGCGTCGGTAGAAATTACGGACGCCGAACAGATGCCAGGCTGGAGGCTGCCTGCCGACTCAGTTAAGATGACTGACTTCCAATCGGGCGGTTTTCGCATAATCTCCCGCTGCGCATGCCGCGGAACAATCAGCTCCACAAAATTCTCCTTATTGGCTCCGGCCCGATCATCATCGGGCAGGGATGCGAATTCGATTATTCTGGCGTGCAGGCGTGCAAGGCTCTGCGCGAAGAAGGCTATGAGGTTGTCCTCGTGAACTCAAACCCCGCCACGATCATGACCGATCCGGAATTCGCCGATCGCACCTACATCGAGCCGATTACCCCGGCGGTGATCGAGATGATTCTGGAACGCGAGAAGCCGGATGCAATCCTTCCGACGATGGGCGGGCAGACCGCGCTCAACGCGGCGATGGAGCTGAACCGCAACGGCGCGCTCTCCAGACACAAGGTACAATTGATCGGCGCCAACGCTCTCGCGATCGCTAAGGGCGAGGATCGCCAGCTTTTCAAGGAAGCGATGGTCCGCATTGGACTGGACGTCGCGCGCTCCGGTATCGCGCGCTCGCTCGCTGACGCGGAGCGCGTCGCGGCCGAGATTGGCAGTTTCCCACTCATTATCCGACCGGCTTTTACCCTGGGCGGCTCGGGCGGCGGCATCGCCTACAATCGCGAAGAGCTGGAGACGATCGTCGAGAATGGCCTCGATCTCTCGCCCGTGAGTGAGGTCCTGATCGAAGAGTCGTTGTTAGGCTGGAAAGAATTTGAGATGGAGGTGATGCGCGATCGAGCGGACAACTGCGTCGTCGTTTGCTCGATCGAGAATCTCGATCCGATGGGTGTGCACACCGGAGATTCAATCACGGTCGCACCGGCCCAAACCCTTTCCGACCGGGAATACCAGGCGATGCGCGACGCCTCATTCGCGGTCATCCGCGAGATCGGAGTCGAGACCGGCGGGTCGAACATTCAGTTCGCGGTTAATCCGGACAACGGGCGGATGATCGTGATCGAGATGAATCCACGCGTTTCACGATCGAGCGCGCTCGCCTCCAAGGCGACCGGGTTTCCGATTGCGAAGATCGCGGCCAAACTCGCGGTTGGCTACACGCTCGACGAAATCCCGAACGATATTACCCGCGAAACGCCGGCCTGCTTCGAGCCGACAATCGATTATTGCGTGGTCAAGGTTCCGCGTTTCACCTTCGAAAAATTTCCGGAAGCGGACGCGACCCTGACGACGCGAATGAAAAGCGTCGGCGAAGCGATGGCAATCGGGCGCACTTTCAAGGAAGCGCTGCAGAAAGCGCTGCGCAGCCTCGAGATCAAGCGCTTCGGCCTCTGCGGCGACGGTGGGGAGACGCGGGTCGATGAAGAAACGCTGCGGCGCAAGCTGAGCGTCCCGAACGCGGAGCGGATCTTTTATCTGGCCCAGGCAATCGAGGATGGAATGTCGATCGAAGAAATCTTTGGCCTAACGAAGATCGATCGCTGGTTCCTGCAGAATATCGGGCAGGTGGTGGCGGAGCAAAGGAAGTCAGGCAAGACGCCCGACTTCCGGCACTTCAAACGGCTCGGTTTTTCCGATCGCCAGCTCGCTTATTCGTTAGGCCAAACCGAAGAGAAAATTCGCGCAAAACGCAAAGCGGCCGAGGTCATCCCGACCTATCGGCTGGTCGATACCTGCGCGGCGGAATTTGAGGCTTACACCCCCTATTATTACTCGACCTACGGAAGCGAGAACGAGATCCGACGGAGCACGAAACGCAAGATCATGATCCTTGGCGGCGGCCCGAATCGCATCGGCCAAGGGATCGAGTTCGACTATTGCTGCGTCCATGCGGCCTTCGCTCTGCGCGAGCTCGGAATCGAAACCATCATGGTCAACTCGAACCCGGAAACGGTCTCGACCGATTACGACACGAGCGACAAACTTTACTTCGAGCCGCTGACCCTGGAAGACGTCCTCAACATTTACGAACAGGAAATGCCGGAGGGCGTGATTGTGCAGTTCGGCGGGCAGACCCCGCTCAACCTCGCTGCCGGCCTGAAGGCCGCCGGCGTCCCGATCATCGGCACGGCGCCAGAAAGCATCGAGCGAGCGGAGGACCGAAAACTGTTCGCCGAGATGCTCGATCGACTCGGGCTGCGCCAGACCCCGAGCGGCTCCGCCGTGAGCGAAGACGAGGCCGTGGCAATCGCCGAGCGGATTGGTTATCCGGTTCTCGTTAGGCCGTCATTTGTTCTCGGGGGCCGTGCAATGGAGCTGGTTTATCACGCGGAAGACCTCCGCCGCTACATGCGAAGCGCGATCGAGGTCAGCTCCCGCCGTCCAGTCCTGGTCGATCGCTTTCTTGAGGACGCGATCGAGGTGGATGTCGATTGCATTGCTGACGGAGAGATCGCGGTGATCGGCGCGATCATGGAACACATCGAGGAAGCCGGCATTCACAGCGGTGACAGCGCCTGCGCGATTCCGACCTTTTCGTTGTCGCGCTCGATTCGCGACGAGATTACGAGCGCGACGAAAGCAATGGCGAAGGAGCTCAAGGTGCGCGGTCTGATGAACGTGCAATTCGCCGTCAAAGACGAAAAGCTTTATGTGCTCGAGGTCAATCCGCGGGCCTCGCGCACGGTGCCATTCGTAAGCAAGGCGATCGGCGTGCCGCTGGCCAAGCTCGCTGCCAAAGTGATGACCGGAATGACCCTCCGGCGAGCTCGAATTCACGAGTGAAATCGTGCCGGCCCATTATTCCGTCAAGGAAGCGGTTTTTCCCTTTCTCCGTTTCGAAGGCGCCAATATTTCGTTAGGCCCGGAAATGAAATCGACCGGCGAAGTGATGGGTATCGACCCGGATTTGGGTTTCGCTTTCGCCAAATCGCAACTGGCGAGTCAGTGGCCCTTGCCGACCGCGGGCAACGTTTTCATCAGCGTGAAAGATGTCGACAAGCCAAACGTGATCGCAGTCGCGCGCGAGTATGCCCAGCTCGGTTTCGGGATTATCGCGACTTCCGGCACGGCCGAGCAGCTCGCCGCCGCCGGCCTCGAAGTGACGAAAGTGTTCAAGGTCGCGGAAGGCCGGCCAAACGTTCTCGACCTGGTCAAGAACGGGCAGATCCAGTTCATCATCAACACGCCGAGCGGCAAGACGCCGCGCCAGGACGAAGTGAAAATCCGCACCGCTGCCCTCGTCCAGCGGATCCCGATCATGACCACGGTGCGGGCCGCGTTCGCCAGTGCGAAGGGTATTCGCTCGCTCCAGAAGGGTGGGATGACGGTGAGGAGTCTGCAGGAATATCACGCCACCCCTGCCTAACGACGAGCGCGGGCAATCTAAGGATCGTGTTGTCGCTGCCCAAAACGAGGACAGACCCACCACGACCGACGTGACGAAGAGCATTAACCCGTTCCCTCTCGTTTATCAGACTCAAATTCGAGCCGATGAAGACGCCGCCGTCGAAGCCCATCATCGCCATCCCGGGCCGATCGGAAACCGGCGAGATGTAACCGATCTCGAGGCGATCTTTGTCGCCCCACGAAACGATTAACTGAGATGGCGAGAGACGATGTACGGAAGAAAGCGACGAAGGCTGGCGAGGAGGCAAAGGAGGTCGAGAAACGTGCTTCACCCGGCGGGCACATCGTTTACAAAGCCGTCCAAAAAGAGGGCCAGGACGAACTCGAGCGGTCCAACTCGGCACTCGCCTGGTCCGGTCTGGCCGCCGGTTTGTCGATGGGATTTTCCCTTCTGAGCGAAGGGCTCCTGCGCAGCCATTTGCCCGCCACTCCCTGGCGGCTTTTGATCACGAAGTTTGGTTACAGCATCGGCTTTCTCGTAGTTATTTTGGGCCGGCAACAGCTCTTCACCGAGAACACGCTAACGGTTATCCTGCCACTCCTGCGGAAACGCGATCTGCGTACCTTCGGCAATGTCGTTAGGCTCTGGAGCATTGTTCTGGCGGCAAACCTGGTCGGTGCATTCCTTGTCGCCTGGGTGATGGGCAACACGAATGCGCTGGAGCCGGGAGTTCAGCAGGCGATGAAAGAACTTGGCCTCGCCAGCATGAATCACGATTTCTTCACCCTCATGGTCCGTGGAATCTTCGCCGGCTGGCTGATCGCGCTCATGGTCTGGCTTCTCCCGTTTGCGGAGACGGCACGGGTCGGGGTTATCATTATCATCACCTACGTCGTCGGGATCGGAGAATTTTCCCACATTATCGCGGGCTCGGTGGACGCGTTTTATCTCGTCGGCACGGGAGTGAAAACGTTCGCTCAATACTTCGCCTATATGGTGCCAATCCTGATTGGCAATATCATCGGGGGATCGTCCATCGTAGCCGCGATCGCACACGCGGAATACATCGGCGGCGGAGAAGGCGAAGGAGCCTGACAATCAATCGGGCGGCGAGCGCAGTGTTCGCCGGTCGCCTTGACGACTCGTGAGCCCATCCCGGTCGCAGCGTTCGAGCAACGGGACAACAATCCGGCGTGTCGTCCCGAGCACTTGGCGGAGCTCACTGACGGTCGCCGACCCGTTCGCCTGGAGCGCTTGAGCGATACGCGACTTCACCCGTGCAAACGCGTCGGCGGACAAAAAAACATCTTCATTGAGCAAGATGACTTCACCGGTTTCGCTCAGGAATCGAAGGGCCTGTCGCGCGGCGGCATCCGCGATCAATGCCTTGCGCGACGGAGGATCCAAGGGCCGTGCAGCGAGCGCCGCGCGGATCTTTCCACCCGCTTCTTCCAACGCCGCCGGCAGGGACTGCTGGTGGCTTCGGCGCTTGATCGCGCCCTGTGTCAAAACAAACTCATGTGAGCGGAGATCGGTCATCAGCACGTTTTCCAGTTCCACATTGTTGAGTGAAAGATGGGCGCGCAGTTGGGTCAGATCGAGGCCCGCGCGCTCGGGATGCGCAGCGTGTCCCGCGTCGATAGCGTCGATCGCGCGTCGCCGCAGGGCCTCCCACCAAACGGCGTCGGCAACGATCGTTTCGCTGATGAACGCCTTCTTCTCGTCCGCCAGACGAGCGACGACGTTCGCTATTTCTACATCGCTGAAGCTTGATTGAAGAAGGAACGTGGCGCGGCGGACAAACTTGTCGCGCTGCAGTTGGGTGCAGAGCAGCGTGGTCAAATCGTTGGGCGCGGCCGATCGCGCCTCAAGGAAAATTCGTTCCGCGGGGGAACGGAATCTTGTTCCATCAGCATTCGGATTCAAGACGAGGCCGCCGGCGATAGTTCGTCGACCCGAGGAATCACGGATAATGAAACGATCGCCGGCAAGAACGAAGGCCGGTTTCGTAAAACGCAGTCGCGCGATCGCCGTTTCGCCGGGGAGCAGTTCACGTCGGTCGAGCAAAAGAATCCGGGCCGTGAAACGCGCGCTCCCGTAGTGCACCTGGACCGCGGAGGCGTTCTTGAGCGGACGCGAAGACAAAAACGCCCGGGCAGATCGCTCGATTTTCGCGTCGATCGCTCGGGTCGATCCCGCGGGGTCAATCGTAGTCACCACGCTGCCACGAGGAATTTCATCGGGACGCAGCTCCGGAAGATTCAACGCCGTGCGAGTGCCAGGGAGCGCAACTTCGCGCGATTGATTGTGACTTTCAATGGCGCGAATGCGGGCGCGAAGATTCTGGGGCTGCACCGAAATGGTTTTTCCCCGCGAGAGCCGACCGTCGGTCAAGGTGCCGGTGACGACCGTTCCAGTGCCTCGCACGGTGAAGACGCGATCGACAAACAATCGAGCCTTTCCGAGATCGCGCGGTGGCGGGATACCGGCGGAAACACTCGCAAGAGTTTGTTTCAGTTCGTCAAGGCCAATTGCTGCCCGGGCGGAGGTTTGCACAATCGGCATTTCGCTTAACGAGGTTCCGCGCAGCTGCTCACGGACGTCCGCCGCGATTCGTGCTGGATCGCCCAGGTCGCATTTTGTGATCGCGACAATGCCGTGCCGAACGCCGAGATAATTCAGGATCTGAAAATGTTCTTCTGTCTGTGGCATCCAACCGTCGTCTGCGGCCACCACCAGGAGGGCGAGGTCGATCGCGCCAAGTCCAGCGATCATGTTGCGAATAAAATCCTCGTGCCCGGGAACGTCGATCACACCAATCGAAAAGCCCTGAAGCGCGAGCTGAGCGAACCCAAGATCGATCGTGATGCCGCGCGCTTTTTCCTCCGGTAACCGGTCAGTGTCGACCCCGGTGAGCGCCTTAACCAGCGCGGTCTTGCCGTGATCAATATGACCGGCGGTGGCAAGGATGAGGTGATTCTCGGTCACGTTGGATTCGTTGCGCAGATCCGCAATGCAGCAGCGAGCACCTCGTCCTGCTCGGGAAAGACCGTGCGGAGGTCGAGCCGGAATTGGCCTTGTGCAAGGCAACCGATGACGGGCGGGCGGGCGCGACGAAGGAGCGCCGCCATTTCGTTAGGCGAATGATTGCTGGAGGCGAGCTCGAGAGCCACCGAGGGAATGACCGAGCGGGGCATGGCGCCGCCGCCTATCTGCGCTTTGCTCGCAACAAGACGCGGTCGAAGCGGCAGGTCACGCAAGCGTTCGATCAGTTTTTCTCCGCGTTTGCGCAACTCGCCAACTGGAATCTGGAGCAGCACAAGGATGGGAAGTTGTGGCCGATCGTTGCGCAGATGCGCATCGACCGTCGCGGTCAGAGCTGCGAAAACGAGCTTGTCGCAACGGAGGGCACGAAAGAGCGGTTCGCGCTTCAGAGCGGCGACGAAGCGTGTCTTGCCAGCGATGATCCCAGCCTGCGGACCGCCGAGCATTTTGTCGCCGCTGAAACAGACAAGATCGACGCCCCGTTTCAGCGTTTCGTTAGGCGTCGGTTCATGATCCGCGAGTCCAAGCCCCTCGGTCGCCATGACCGCACCACTCCCGAGGTCTTCGACCAAGGGAATGCGTTTCGACCGCGCCAGCTTCGCGATTTCCTCGGTAGACGGGGCGCCGGCGAAACCGCTGATGAAGAAATTGCTCTGATGCACCTTCAGGATCAGGCCGGTTTCGGGACCAATCGCTGTCGCATAGTCGCGGAGGGCGGTCTTGTTCGTCGCACCAACTTCCCGCAGACGCGCGCCGCTCGCTTCCAAAATTTCGCTGATCCGGAATCCGCCGCCGATCTGGACCAGTTCGCCCCGGGAAATGATCACTTCCGGTTTTTTTCCGGTAAAATGGCGCACGATCAGAACAAGAGCCGCCGCGCAGTTGTTGACCACCGTCGCGGCTTCGCTTCCACAAAGGAGGGACAGACCGTTTTCGAGATAGCCGGCGCGTTTTCCTCGGGCACCAGTCGTAAGATCGTACTCGAGATTGTTGTAGGCGGATCCGACCTCGGCGATCGCACGGATCGCGCCGGATCCGAGTGGCGCACGGCCGAAATTGGTATGGATTATGACCCCCGTGCCGTTAATCACCGTCTGGAGACGGCTGGACTCCAGATCGCCAATCCGTTCACGGATCCTCCGGATGATTCCCGCCAGCGGCGGGACTTTATCGCCGGCGCGGAAGACCGCCAGCTCTCGCCTAATGAGAGCGACAACTGTGGGCCGCGGCAATGAAGTGGCGCCGAGCACTTGCAGAACTGCTTCGACCGCGGGGATGGAGCGACGATCAGAGTTCATTTCGCGGCACGACACATCGCTTCGTCATCCTGAACGCAGTGAAGGACCTCGCGAGCCACGCGCGACACCGGTAGGGGAACGGCGTCGAGCATTTCTTGTGAGCTCCCTCGCCGTCTGCGCGGGTCGGGATAACAAAGCGGGCATATTCCCAGCAACTATGCGAATGAGGGTCCTGGCGGGCCTTTTGACTTTCCCAATCACCGCCGCCGTTGCAGCCCGGTGCAACTTCAACATTCGCAGCACGACGTCGAGGTGCTTTGGCGCGACGCTGAGAAGCAAGCCGCCGCTGGTCTGAGCGTCGGTGAAGAGCACTTTCTGTCGCCGATTCGTCTTTCCCCACTCCGTCAACCGGCCTGCGGTTTTCAGGTTTTGCCGCGTCCCGCCCGGAACACAATCGCGCTCGATCAATTCGAAAATCTCCGCGCTGAGCGCCGGGACATCGTCCGCGAAAATCTCCGCGCTGACGCCGCTTGCGCGACACATCGAAGCCAGATGACCGAGCAGGCCGAAACCGGTGATGTCGGTGGCGGCACGAACGAGGCCGCGTTCGGCGAGCTCTGCGCCTATCAGATTGACTTGCGACATCAAGGCGATGACCGTCTGGGCCAGCGTGTGACTCGTTAGGCCACGTTTAATGCCGGTCGTGGCGATACCGATGCCGAGCGGCTTGGTCAGGACAAGCTGATCGCCCGGCCTCGCCCTCGCATTGGTCAGCATCTTTTTCGGCGAGACGACACCGGTCACGGCCAGTCCGTAGATCGGCTCCGGGTTACGGATGGTGTGCCCCCCGATGATGGCACAACGGACTTCGCGCGCCTTCTCGAGGCCTCCTCGCAGGATCGTGGCGATCGTTTTTCCGGAAACCAGATCGGTGGGAATTCCCATGATATTCAAGGCTGTGATTGGACGGCCGCCCATCGCGAAGACGTCGGAGAACGCGTTGGCCGCGGCGATCTGACCGTAGGAGAAGGGGTCGTCCACGATCGGGGTGAAGAAATCGACTGTCTGGACAAGGGCTCGGTCGGGATCGAGACGGAAAATCCCCGCATCATCGGCCGTGGCGGAGCCGACAAGGACATTTCGGTTTCGATACTGCGGTAGCTGACGCAAAACTTGCGACAGGGCCTGTTGGCTCAGCTTGGAAGCTCAACCGGCGCAGGACGAGAGTGAGGTCAATTTACGGATTTGCTCTCGCGACATGCGGACCACCTCCTTTCGGAATTGTTGATTTATGATCGCCGACAGCTGATTTCGGACGATTCGCGTCCCGATGACACAATCGGCAATCCGAAATCCGAAATCGAAAATATAGTGGCGGAGAGGATAGGAATCGAACCTACCTCGGTCGGTGAGGACCGACAGCGATTTTGAAGATCGCGAGGGCCACCAGGCACCCTTCACTCTCCGCGAAAAAGAAAACGTCCAATCCGCCAAGGGACGGGTTCGCTGCGGCGAACGTTCAACGACGAGAAACGCGAGTCGACAGGCCCGATTATTAGAGCTTTTTGATTCGCGCCACGAGCGCGTCGAAATCCGGCCATTCGCCAGACTCGAGTTTGGAGTGGAGCGGTTTTCCATTGGCGCTGACTTCGAAGGCGCCGCCGCTGGATGGAACCAGGGTAAGCGACGCGATTCGATCGCCGAGATCGAGAACCTTAGCCGCCAAACTGACGGCTCTTGGCGCGTAGTTTCAAACCGCGCAGTACTCGAATCCGGATTTCGGTTCTCATCGCACGCTCCTTTCTTCCGCCGAGACTAGCGGTGGGGAAACAAAGGGTCAACCGTGCAGGCGGGCCATCACTCTCATAGGACCTATCGGTCACAGAGAACGAATGCACCCCGCCTAGTTTTAGGCGGCAGCGGCGTTGGCAGCGCGCTTGCGGGCCGTCGCGTCGAGCAGGCGCTTGCGCAGGCGAAGCGATTTGGGAGTCACCTCCACGTATTCGTCGGAGCTAATGTATTCGATTGCCCGCTCGAGGCTCATTTTGAGCGGCGCTTCCAGTTGAATGCCTTTGCCATCGCCCTGGCTCCGCATGTTGGTCAGATGTTTTGCTTTGCAGGGGTTGACTGGCAAGTCGTCGGGACGCGCGTTTTCGCCGACAATCATGCCGGCGTAAATTTCTTCCTGCGGTCCGACGAATAATTTGCCCCGTGCCTGGATATTGTTAAGCGCGTAGGCCGTGCTGACGCCGGGCTCCATCGACACGAGGACGCCACGATTGCGGCCTTCCATCTCGCCTTTGAAGGGTGCGTATTCGCGGAAGAGGTGACTCATAATACCTTCGCCGCGAGTAAGGTTAATAAGATCGCTTTCGAAACCGATGAGACCGCGGGTGGGAACGATGGCTTCGACGGAAACGCGTGCCGCATGATGATCCATCCCGACGATTTCGCCCTTGCGTCCGGCGATCGATTGCAGGACATCCCCCAGGTTCTCGTTAGGCACTTCGACATAAAGATTTTCGATCGGCTCGAGCAGGGCGCCATTCCCGTCCCGTTGGAAAATAACCTCCGGGCGAGAGACCATTACCTCGTAGCCTTCCCGGCGCATTTGTTCGACGAGGACCGCGATCTGCATTTCTCCGCGCGCATTAATTTCAAATGCGCCGGCGGCTTCGGTATCGTTGACCTGGAGCGAGACGTTGCCGCGGGTTTCGCGGATTAGCCGTTCGCGCACGTGGCGGGCGGTGACGAACTTCCCATCGCGACCGGCAAAGGGTGAATCGTTCACCAGGATCCGCATCCGAATAGTGGGCGGGTCGATGTCGACAAATTGCAACGGCGTGCGCTCCTCGCGGTCGGTCAGAGTCTCCCCGATGTAAACTTCCTCGAAACCGGTGAGACCGACGATGTCACCGGCGCTGGCGTGCTGTGTCTCGACCTGTTCCAGACCGGCATAGGTGAAGAGCGCAGTCACATTGCCACGCTCGCGGCGTCCGTCGCGATGAATGCAAACCACCGAGTCGCCGACCGCGACCCGCCCGCTTACGATGCGCCCGAGAGCGATCCGTCCGAGGTAATCGCTATAATGAAGGTTGGAGACGAGCATCTGAAAATGCGGTTCAGTCGCAATCGTCGGGGCCGGAATGAATTTCACGATGGCTTCGAAGAGCGGCGTCATGTCTTCGCTGTTCTCGTGCACTTCGCGCATCGCAAAGCCGTTTTTGGCGCTTGCATAAACGATTGGAAAATCGAGTTGCTCGTCGTTCGCCTTAAGCTCGACGAAGAGATCGAAAACCATGTCGAGAACTTTGTGCGGACGGGCGTTTTCGCGATCGACTTTGTTGATGACAACGATCGGCTTAACCTTGTTTTCGAGCGCTTTTTTTAGCACAAACCGTGTCTGCGCCTGCGGACCATCGTGCGCATCGACGACAAGGAGAACGCCGTCGACCATTTTCATGATGCGCTCGACCTCTCCCCCGAAATCGGCGTGACCGGGGGTATCGACGATATTGATGCGGTAGCCGTTCCAGTTAAAGGCGGCATTCTTGGCCCGAATAGTGATGCCTTTTTCGCGTTCGAGGTCCATTGAATCCATTATTCGTTCCTCAACCTTCTGGTTGGAGCGGAAGGTGCCCGATTGACGCAGCAATTGATCGACGAGCGTGGTCTTGCCGTGATCGACGTGGGCGATGATTGCGATGTTGCGGATTTTGTCCATGAGATAGTAGCTCGAAAGTTGCGGGGAGAGGCCACCGGAGGGGCAGCGATGGGAGCCGAAGCTCCGAAAGCATTCGCGAGCAGCTTTTTCGCCCTCCACAAGGAGCGCGAATATGGACGCGACCCATCCTCGCGTCAACCTGCAGTGGCCGAAAAGGGAGATTGCCAGAAAAAAGCGAAAACGGCAGGCCATTGCTGACCTGCCGTTTCGCTAATTCCGAATTAGGGCGTTAGTTGAGCGGAGCCTGAACCGCTGCTTCGGCGTTGATGAACCCGAAACCATCCACGTTCGTGTAGCCATCGCCGATTCGATTGCTGATGCTACCGCTGAAGGTACCACCGCCCGATGTGGTGCCGCTGAAGGTCATGCTGTGGCGAGTTATCATACCATCAGGCAGGACCAATTCACCCCCGAAGAGGTCGGCCATCGTAAACGAGGTCGAAGTCGAACCGCCATCCGGGCCGGTACCTCCGGTGAGGTTAACGACGCGATTGTGCTGTGGGCCGTGACCGACCGTAAAGCGCACTGTTTTTCCAGTGGTGAATGAGTCATTCGCGAACGACATCGTCATCGTCCACCACTGACCCGCGACGGAGGGCAACGGAGCCTGGTTGCTGAACGCGGCACTGATGTCGCTTGAGCTGACATCAGAGTCACCCACCGTGAAGGCCTTCGTCAGAGGTTGGAAGACAACACCCGGATAGACATTGCTGAAGTAGGTGTTGGTCAGATCCAAGCCGTTATTGCCGCCGGAAGTGTTACCGGCAGTTGCCGCAGTGCCTTGAGGGTTGAAGACAAAGCTAGTGAGCGCTCCTGGTCCCTTGTACGAGATGGTGAGGTGGTTGACGTTAGCTACGCCCGAGCTCGGATTGAGCCCGAGATCAGTGTTGGCCGTGAACCTAACCACGCCGCCATCCGAAGTGTTCGCTTTACCGGAAGCATAGTTCGGATCGAGGTCGTGCGGGAAGGCGCTCTTATGCAGCACGTCCATCATCTGTGCTGGCGTCACGCTGCCGGGACCGCCATTCGCTTCCAAAACGAGAGCTGCGACGGCAGCGGCGTGCGGAGCGGCTGCACTGGTCCCGTAGAAGTTAGGCATCAAATCCAGGTCACCTGGGTCGTCCCCTCCGAAGAAGGAGTTGTTGGCACCGTCAGCCGCGGCCACGCCGGGCTGCAAGCGCACCTCTGGGGTCGAGAGGCGATTGCCCGTGTTGTCGAAGTAAACGGTCGCTGGTCCAGGCGAGGTTGAGTATTCCGGAATGCTCATCCGGAAAACGCTGTAGGCGGCGGTACCATTGCAACCATTGGCCATCGAGTGACCGTGAGTGTTAGGCGTATTAACAGTGAAGTATTCCGCCGGTCCGATCCCCGAGAGACCGTTACCGCGGATGATCCAGCGGATGTGGGTCGCCGGCTCCGGCGCGGTCGGCACGCTCGCACGAGCGATCACATATTGCACCTGCGTCTCACCAGCCTTTGGCTTAGTCGCGCCGTATTCAAATGGGATGTTGGTCGCGTAGTTATTTGTCGTGAGCGAGCTGGTTGAGAGATAGTTACCCTCAAGATCGAAAGTAAGCAGATTAAAGTCGGTCGTGATTTGCGGATTCTGACCGTTGTAAACGTTGACCGTGAAGGCTCCCGTCGTTCCGCCAAAGTTGGTTACAACGATGGAGTAAGCGCCGGTGACAGGGGGAAAGAGATTGATTGTCTCGTCCGTGCCGGTGTCCTGATTGTTTACAATGATGTTGCCATTTGGATCTTTGATCGTGACGATCGCGTCAAACGAGCTGCCAGCGTCCGCCGTGACAGTGATGACATAGTTTTGACCCGCAGTCAGACTTGGGGTGACGAAGGTCAGGGGCATGTTCGTATAATCCCCGTGGTCGGTATAGATCGGATTCGGATCGAAATTCAGCACCTGATTGAAGGGGTCATCCCATTGGAAATTGGTCGCCGGCGGAGAGGCGGGGACGTTAACCGTCTGCGCTACATCCTGTTGGCCAGGATTTGGATTAAAGTTATGGAAGCCACCTTGATAAAGGTTAGTTGGCACACCGGCGAGATTGATGTTGGTGCCGTCGAGCGCTCCAGGGCCGTTAGGCACATTGCGATAGTCGGAGTCGTAGTCATAGGTGCCAATGTCGTTACCCGCGGAAGAGAAATAGCTCACTCCGGCATTGAAAACGTCGTCGACCGCGTTACCGATCAGGCCATCTTCGAAAAAGGGCTCGTCGCTGTACCCAACGTCGTCGCAGATCACATCCGCCTTGAAGCCTTTTTGAATTTCCGGAGGATATTCAAATCCGGGCAAGGCAGCGAGGGCACGGATGTTATTAGCAAAGTTGACTTCACCTCCGTTGGCGGTAGCGAAAGCAATACGGGCTTTCGGCGCCATTTTGTAAACGATCTGACCCATGCCGCGGCCCTCATTAGTGCCGGGCAGATCTTGCAGGACAACAACCGGCTGGGTATTGACCGGGTTATTGCCTGCGCCGGGCAGGTCGAAGTTGTTCACATCGGTCGTTTGATCGCCGATGCTATCGGAGATGAAACCGATGCTCATGCCGGAGCCTTCGAAGTCAGATGTAGCATTCGGGTTGTAGAACTTGTTGATCTGATCGACGCGATGCTGGTAGACACCTTGATCAAACGCGGTGCCGAGTAAGGGGACGGTGGTGCCGATTTGAATGCCGCCACCTGCTTTGACTTTCCGGTTCAACTCGGGCTTGAGACCCAGGATGACAGAACGCACTTCGCGCATGTTGCCGAGCGCCGGGACATCATCGAGCGAGATGAACCCTTCGACGACGCCGACACCACGATACTTCGTGTCCAGAGCGGTCAGGGTGAAGGATGGGATGCGCTTTTGCAGCATCGCCGCGAGCTTCTCGGCGTTGACTCGATTGTTGGTCGGATGGATGTCAACGAGGAACCGACCGGTGTCATTGTCCTGGATCGCGAGGTTCGCATAATCCGCTGCCTGCACGGTAGCGTAACCATTGAAACTTGCCTTGGCTTGGCCGCTCTTGACGGCAATGTTGCTCTCAACGAGCGCGCCTAGGCCGCCGGCCAGGTTTTGCGGCACTGGTCTCGCTTGCAGCGAAGCCGCGACCAGCCCCAGGCAAAGCGAGGCAGAGGTGACGACAAAGCGCCTCCACGGCCGTGCGGAGTTAAATCGAAGTAACGTTTTTTTCATAGTTGATGGATTGTTTTTTGAGTTGAGCTGATACACGACGCCGGCAGGTCTTGTTTGATAAACCGCCACTGTGAAGGGGAAATAGATTACGAAATGGCAATCTATCCGGCAAGCTAAATCTTCCAGCAACCCAAGGTCCACCAAAGCCTTCCAAGGCGCGCTTCCCGCCTGACAATTGCAAATGCGAGACTGCATTTATCTGGTCACGACAGTGGTTTGCGCGCGTACGACTTTGCGTTTTTCTTTAGTTTTTTCTCGAAAATTCGCAGCAATTCTAATTATTTACAGGCGCCCGCGCCGGCTGTCCCTACACGGTCAAGGCGCCACTTCAAGACAGGATCAACCCATTTGCCATGCTCGCGAATCAGATCCTGGAGCCGATCAACCGCTTCGATCTCAGGAATGTTGAATCTCACCGCTGTCTTGCCAACGTAAAGATTCACTTTTCCAGGCGCGCCACCAACGTAACCAAAGTCGGCATCTGCCATCTCGCCGGGGCCGTTCACGATGCAACCCATGATTGCGATTTTGACCCCCTTCAAATGCACGGTCGCGGCCTTGATGCGGGCGGTCGTGGTTTGCAGATTGAAGAGCGTCCGTCCACAGGAAGGGCAGGCGACATAGTCAGTCTTAAAAATCCTTGTCCCGGCGGCCTGGAGGATGTTGTAGGAGAGGCGCAAGGCCTGACCTGGACCGTGCTCGCCTTGCACCAGAATGGCGTCGCCGATGCCGTCGCATAAAAGCGAGCCGATGTTCGTCGCCGCGGTCAGGAGCGTGGACAGAAATTCCGCTTCGGGATTTTGCGCGGTTGTTAGGGTGTCCTTCAAGAGAATTGGATGGCGCGGGTCGAGCCTGGCGGCGAGGAGCCGATAAGCAGCGATGACGGGCAGATCGAGATCATTCGCTACTGCTACCAGTTTCGTATCCTTAGTCTTGTTGAGAGCAGCGATCATCGCGTCATTTCGGGGGTCGAGCTCGGCAACACCGACTGTTTCGGAGACAAACTCTGGCTTGTAATCACCCATCCGCTCGACCTTGTGCGCGACCTTCTCGAAATTCGCTTTCCGGATCGCGACACGCACCGTCTCTTCGCCACCGATGGTGACTCGGTAACCGGAGGCGCCAACCCTGGCCAGTGGGGATGGCATGTCACCGTTGGCTTGGGGGCCGGCGCCACCAACCCCGGCGACAGCAATCTTCGCCGATTCGCGCCTCTGATAAGAAAAAGGATCGAAAGAAAGTCCAGTCGATGGTGTTTCGAGCCGGGGTAGATCAGTGTCTGCTTCCGATTTCGTGTTTTCGATCAAAGCACGGGCGACCGGGATCTCGTGAATGCTGTCTTCGGTTAACGAGACGCGGATGGTGTCGCCGATCCCATCGCGCAAGAGCGAGCCGATCCCGATCGCGCTCTTGATCCGGGCGTCTTCACCTTCGCCGGCCTCGGTCACACCGAGATGAATCGGATAATTCCAATCTTCGCCTTCTTCGCGCAGACGTGCGACGAGCAATCGATAAGCTGCAATCATCACCTTTGGATTGCTCGATTTCATCGAAAAAATGAGCGCGTGGTAATCGAGATCGCGCGCGATACGGGCAAACTCGAGCGCACTTTCCACCATTCCCAGCGGGGTGTCGCCGTAGCGGTTCATGATCCGGTCGCTGAGCGAACCGTGGTTGGTCCCGATGCGCATCGCGATGCCGCGTTCGAGGCAGAGCCTGACGAGCGGCGTGAACCGCTCGCGAATCCGCTTTAGCTCCGCCGCATATTGCTCATCGGTGTATTCAATAATTTTGAACTTCTTGGAGTCGGCGTAGTTGCCCGGATTGATCCGGACTTTGTCGACCCACTTGGCGGCTTCGAGCGCGGCTTCCGGTTTGAAGTGGATATCCGCCACGATCGGCACACCGCAGCCGCGGTCGCGCAGTCCCCTAACGATATGCTGGAGGTTGGCCGCGTCCTTCACCGTTGGAGCGGTGATGCGGACGATCTCGCAACCAACCTCGGCCAGCTCAATGGTCTGCCCGATCGACGCCTCGGTGTCCATTGTGTCGCAGGTAATCATCGATTGGACGCGAACCGGGTTCGTGCCGCCGACGCCCACCTGGCCGACCATCACTTTGCGCGACAGACGCCGCTCGTAGTGGAGAAGGTCGTCGCAATAGGAAAGGCGGCTCATGTCAGTCGGTTAGCGTTGTGCGAGATAATAGCAAAGCACGAAGCGCCCTGCTTTGAAAATGCACTCCCCAGCGACAGGACGCCTTATGGACTCGGGCTGGCCTTAGCCGTTTGAGACGGCTCGTCGTCGGTGCGTTTTTCGCCCAACCAATCACCAACATCGAAGAAGCTGATGTAGGCGATATAGCCGATGATGAGAACCGCACAGCCAGTTTGCACAATTTCGAGTACTCGAATGTTAACTGGCTTGCGTCGCACAGCCTCGACCAGCGCGAGCACGATGTGCCCACCATCGAGGACAGGAATTGGCAGCATGTTCAGAATTGCCAGGTTCACGTTCAGGATCACGCTGAACCAGAGCGCCAACTGCCAGCCCCGATCGCTTTCAAAAAGCAGATAATAAATGCGCACAATCCCGACTGGTCCGCTGAGATGCTGCAACTTCACGTCGGATTTAGGCGAGGCCACCGCCTCGATCGTATTCAAAGTGCTCGTGACGCTGTCGTAGACCTGCTCGATCGGATTCGGGTGCGCGATCGTGACTTGTCCGGTCGTGTCCCAGCCGATGCCGATGCGAGGCACCATCTTTCCCTTCGTCATCATGGGCACGGGACGCAGCGCAGTCTCGAACTGCCGGGAGCCACGTTGTACATCCAGTTTCAATTCATCGTGCGGATGCTGCCGAATGAAATCCGCGAGTGCGATCGCGTTGTACATCGTCTGGTCGTTGTATCCCAGGATGACATCGCCCGGTCGCAACCCGGCCGACGCCGCGGGGGAGCCCGCTTCCACCTGATCGATCATCGGCCTGGACGCCGGATAAATCAGGACTTGCCGGACGCTCTTGCGTCGCCAGCCGCCAGTCGCGGCCTTGTAGGGCACAACCGAAAAAGAGAGTCGCTGTCCGTGACGATCGACAACGAACGGGATCGTGTCGCCTTCGCTCCGAATCACACTCCAAATTACGCTGTCGTTCATCCCGGAAAAACGCGTAACCCGGTTGCCGTCCACCTCGAGAATCTTGTCACCGGCTTTGAGACCGGCCTTCTCACCAGGCGACCCTGGCTCGACATAACCGATGACTGTCGTCATGTCCGCCTCGCCCACTGGGTGACCCACGACCCAAACGAGCGTCGCAAAGACGAGCGCGAGGAGAAGGCTGAAAAGCGGACCGGCGATCGCCACGATGATTTTGTCGAGCGCCGAAATAGGGGGCAGCTTGGCCCGGTCGGTTTCAGTTTCGCCCTCGATGATATCCATCGGTGCGAGCTGCGGAAGCGCGACGAAACCCCCCAGGGGGAGCGAGCCTAAGGAATATTCGACCCCATTAATCGTTTTCTTCCAAAGCGGTTTGCCGAACCAAACGCCAAACTTTTCAATCACCAGCCCGCGCCAGCGTGCGGCGAGGAAATGGCCCAGCTCGTGGACCACAATAAGGAGGTTAAAAAGGACGATAACCTCGAGGAGGATAAAAATGATGCGAAGAACGTGAAGCAACACTTGGAAAAGGTGGGTTGGTGAGAGTGAGTGGTGATCGAGTCGTCCGTGCCGATTTAACGATCCTGGCGACTTAACGTTTCAACGGCCATAGCGCGCGCCCAGCGGTCGGACTCCAATATCGCATCGAGGGTCGGGTTGGCAACGGAGGCGTGACGGTTCATTACTTCCTCGACCAACTGCCAGATGCGCGGGAACGCAATCCGCCGATCGAGAAAAGCTGAGACAGCGACTTCATTGGAGGCGTTCATTACAGCAGGCAAGGTGCCGCCCGCCTCGCCGGCAGAGCGGGCCAGATTGAGCGCCGGGAAGGCGTCGAGGCGGGGTGCGGCGAATTCAAGCTTCTGAAGTTTCCCGAAATCGAGCGGCGGCAGGGTATTCGGAACGCGGTCGGGCCAGGTGATCGCGTATTGGATCGGGAAACACATGTCGGAATGTGAGAGTTGGGCGAGGACGGACCCGTCGGCAAATTCCACCATCGAATGAACGATGCTCTGTGGATGAATGATGACTTCCACGCGCGCCATCTCGACTCCGAAAAGCCAATGCGCCTCGATCATCTCGAGTCCTTTGTTAAAAAGCGTCGCCGAATCGATCGTGACCTTCGGTCCCATGTTCCAGGTAGGATGCTTTAGCGCCTGTTCCGGGGTGATGGCGGCGAACTGGTCGTTAGGCGTCTCGCGAAAAGGACCGCCGGACGCGGTCAGAATGATTCGACGCAGATCAGAAACATCCAACGTCCAACGCTCAACGTCCAACGGTGAGCTCTCTGACTTTGGGGCTGGACGTTGAACGTTGAGCGTTGAACGTTTCCCCTCCAAACACTGAAAGATCGCGTTGTGCTCGCTATCGACCGGCAACACCCTCGCGCCTTTCCGCGCCGCTGCCGCCATCACCGCCTCGCCCGCCATGACGAGGATTTCCTTGCTCGCCACGGCGAGATCTTTGCCCGCCTCGATCGCCGCCAGGGCCGGGCGCAAGCCGCCTGTCCCGACAACCGCAACGAGCACCATGTCGGCGGTGGTTAGGCACGAAATATCCTCGAGGCCGGCTGCGCCGGAAAAAATCACCGGCTCATAGTCGAGCGCGGCGCGCAACTCCTCGATTTTCGTTTCATCCACCAGGCAAAGCGCCTCCGGCCTGACGAGATTGGCCTGTGCGGCCAGCTTGCGCGCGTTGCCTTTGGCCGCGAGCCCCACGATCTCCATTCGCTCGGGAATGTCGCGCGCCACCTTTAGCGCGCTCTCACCGATCGAACCGGTCGCACCCAACACGACGATGCGTTTTCGTTTCATCTCGGAACTCACACTACGGACACAAAGTCACACCAGGAAAAAGCCGCTGTCCTTCGTGGCCTTCGTTCGAGGCATTTCACGGCACGCGAATCACAAGGCGCAGATAAAAAAAGAGCAACGGCACGGTGAACAAAAGGCTGTCGATAAGATCAAGCGCGCCTCCAATTCCTGGTAGCATGTTGCCAGAATCTTTCACACCAGTGCTGCGCTTAACGATCGATTCAGCGAGATCACCAATCACGGCAGCGAAGCCGAGGAGCAGCCCGAGGACAACCGAATGGGTCAGATTCAGGACCGAAAGGTGTCCTGGCATGAGCTTGAAAAGGCCGACGCTCGCGAGCAACGAAAAGGCGAGCGCGCCGAAAAAACCCTCCCAGGTCTTCTTCGGGCTGATGTGCGGCACCATCGGGTGGCGGCCGACCAAACTACCGGTCAGGTAGGCGCCCATATCGCTGAATTTTGTGATCGCGATGCAGTACAAAACATAGAACTGGCCGGTCACGGCGCCGTTCGGTGCGCGCGGTGTCACGTAAACGATTTTGGTGATGAAATTGTAAAGCCAGAGCACATAAAGGAGCCCGAAGAGGGTGTAGGCCATTGTCTTTAGCGGCTCCTCTTCCCGCAGGCTCTCGAACATTTGCCGGGTAAAAACGGTCAGCAAAAAAAATAACAGCACCGCCAATTCGAAGTCGTAGGAACGAGCCGGACCGAATTTTGCGAAGTAATAAAAACTGCCGCAAAGCATCACGGCGCCGCAGATCATGGCCGTGATCTTGAAATTCGGCAGTCCCTTGTGATCGAGCATCCCATAGAATTCCCAGAGCGCGATCATGCCAACGACGCTGATTAATCCGTAGAAGGCGAGCTCGTATCCGGAAAAAACGATCAGCAGCGCGACCGACCAGAGCACAATCGTACTGGCAAAGCGGAAAATGAAAACGGAACGCCGTGTCGCCGCTTTGGTTTCGTTGGTTTCGAGCGTGGCGGACATGCAGTCTGCATCATCCTTGTCAAAGCGGAATTGTCCACTTCGGAGTCGCCATTCGCAGTCCTGGTTCTCTGCGGCGCCCACAGGATGCAACCCTGGCGCACCCTGCCTGCTCCGGTGCGCCGTCCACTTCACACGCTCATTAGGCGAGCGGATCCAAATTCGGCGCGTCAAATCATTACATATTCATAACATCGTTTTTTTCCCTTTGCCGATTTTACGTGGATCTGGGAAACTGCTCATGATGAACCCAAGATCAAAAAAGTTCCATGACATCGCACGCTCCGTGCGGGGCCTCCTATACGCCGGCCTTCTCCCGGCAATCGTCCTGGCCCTCACAGCGACAATCGGCGAGGCCATGGAAGCCACCCGTATTGCAACCGGATTGACCATTCCTCTTTATGTCTGCGCGCCGGCCGGTGATGTGAATCGGATTTTTGTCGCGGAGCAGGGTGGAAAGATCAAGATCATTGACCTAACGACGAACACGGTGCTTCCGACGCCATTTCTCGATCTCACCGATACGGTTGGCCAGGGTCAGGGTCCGGGCCTTCTTGGCATGGCGTTTGATCCGAACTATGCCACAAACGGCTATTTTTACGTCTCCTACTCCACGGACAGCCATGGATCGACCAATCCGAGCATCTCGTATGTCTCGCGATTTAAGGTCTCGTCAGATCCCAGTGTGGCCGACAGGGCGAGTGAAAAGCAGATCATCAGCGCCGTACAACCCGATACTGATCATGAATGGGATTGGATTGGCTTCAGCCCGCGGGCGGGAGACGAAAATAATCTCTACATTTGCACTGGCGATGGCGGGGTTCTCGAAGATGAGCCGACCGATCCGGACTTTCCTCTTGGCTACGCTCAAAGCACGGAGACCCTGCTCGGAAAAATCCTGCGGATCCACATTGAAGACGACGGGAGTTACACCATCCCGCCCGATAATCCATTCTTCGGCGCCGCCCTCCCGGTTAGGCAGGAGATTTTCTGTTATGGTCTGCGTAATCCTTTTCGCGCCAGCTTCGACCCTGTCTCTCATGACATGCTCATCGGCGACGTGGGCGAAACGGCCCGTGAAGAGGTAGATGTGCAACCGGCCTCAAACCCGGGCGGCGGAGAAAACTATGGTTGGCGGACGCGCGAGGGCTTCATTCAGAATAAGCATTATCCTAATGAAGTACCGCCGCCCGACGCTGTCGATCCGATTTATGACTACACCCATGGCGAGACGGGATCCTGCGTGATCGGCGGCTATGTCTACCACGGAAGCGTCAGTGAATTGGACGGCCTCTACGTTTTCGGCGACTGCTTCGGTCCGGCTAGCGATTCTACCGGCCACGTTTTCACCCTCAATTACGGGAATGGAGCGGGCTCGAATTTCCAGGAGATCACTTCACAGCTCTTTCCGACGAAGGTGGGCAATTACTCCCTGGGTGCGATGACTTCCATGGGAGAGGATGCTTCCGGTGAACTCTACCTGACCGATTTCGGGAATGTCTTCAAGATCGTGAACGATGGGACTGCGACCCCTACTCCGACGCCGAGTGTGACGCCGACTCCAACTCCAACTCCAACTCCAACTCCGCCGGACAAGGCTCTCAACCTCTCCACTCGAGTGGACGTTCAAACTGGCACCAATGTGGGGATTGGCGGCTTCATTATTACAGGCATTGATCCCAAATTAGTCGTGATTCGGGCTAAGGGGCCTTCTTTGACCAACTCTGGCGTCGCTGGGGCCCTCGCCGATCCCGTCCTGGAACTGCATGACTCTACCGACGCCGTTATAGCCACCAACGACGATTGGATGGACAATGACGAAGCAGACCAGCAGGCGCTCATCGACCACGACCTCGCGCCGACGAATGACCTTGAGTCGGCCATTATCACGACTCTGGATCCCGGGCTCTATACCGCCGTTGTCAGTGGCAATGACAGCGGGACCGGGATTGCCTTGATCGAACTCTATGACTTGGACGATCCGGGAGCCGTTGGTGAGCTGGGTAACATCAGCACGCGTGGCTTTGTCGGGACGGAGGCGAATGTACTGATTGCGGGTCTGATTGTGGGACCGGCGGGTGGTCTTGACGCCTCCGTTGTGGTGCGTGCGATCGGCCCCTCGCTGGCGGACTTCGGGGTTACCGACCCGTTGGCTGATCCGGTCCTCGAACTTCGGAATGGAGATGGAGACCTGGTGGCGATGAACGACAATTGGGAGACAGATCCATCTCCTGATAACTATTCCGTCGAGGTGACGGCCGCCAACCTTGCTCCCAGTGACGCCGGTGAGTCGGCCATTTACGCCAATCTCACAAACGGCCTGTATACGGCGACTGTGAGCGGCAAAGATGGGACGACTGGCGTGGGGCTGGTCGAGGTCTACCATGTAGCCACGCAGACGGCCAATCCTGCGGCCCGTTAAAACCGAAAGGTTTTCGGACAGGTTCTGCTTGAAGGGCCAGCCGCAACTCGACCGGAGCCGACCCCGGACGCAGGGAGCCCTGCCAGTGACCGACCAATCCCTTGCCGGGCACACCATGAGATAGAGTCTCTCCGGAGCGCTGGCTCGGCGCACGGCGCTCGAGCGCGAAGGGAAACGTCTGCCCATTTTGATGAAAATCACCTGTTAGGTACGCGCCTTCATTGCTTAGCTTGCCATCGAAAGCCGGTTCTCCGGGAATGTCCGGCATCTCAAACATCACGTGCTCGCCTTCGACCTTCACCTCGGAGAGGGCGAATCCGCGCAACATCTGCGCCGGGATATCGATCGTGCCCGTCCAGGTGTCGCCCTCTTTGAGGTCGGCGGCGATTGCCAGCTTTGTACCCGGCACGGTGATCGCTCCTTCCCAATGACCAGCTGGAGAAATCGACTTCTGTGGCGCGGCTGGCAAAAGAGCTAGAGTAAGCAAAATAAGTTGGAGGATGATTTTCATGGCTGGATAGGTGCCTTGATCTTTACCGCTGCGGATCAGCCAGTTTGGCGCGGAGCGCTTCCAGTTCAGCTTGGCGCGGTTGAAAGCGATTCGTGACCGATCGCCGTTTACCCAAAATCACGACGACCAGGGAAGCTATGATAAAGATAGCCATAAAGGGATAAGTCCAGGCAGGCTTGGCTCCGAGATGCAAGAGGGTCAAGACCCAGAGCGTACTTGCTACCCAGACCGGCAGCAGGCCCCACCAAACAATATTTCGCGCGGTCGTGACCTGGAACTCCGTCTGGGCAAGCGCCCGTTCGATCGCGCCTCGCAAAGTAGACTCAAACAGCTCCTCGCGCTGCAACTGTCGCCGCCGCGCCAGATACATATAAGCAGAGTAATAGAACCAGATCGCACCGGCCACGAAGAGCGCCAGGCTATCCCAAGGTAAGATCGTTACTTTCACCCAGGAAAAAGTGGCCAGCCAGGCTTGGTGGCCGAAAGCCAGGGCGCCGGCACAGACCAACATGAGCAGCCCGCAAGCGAGGCCGAGCGTGATCTCCATCACGAAACAGCGCGCCAGGCAGCGATCCCATTCCTCGCTGCGGCGCTGAACAACGGCATGCAAAGCGGCCTCGTTCATCGCATAGAGCGGTTCCTGGTTTTGCGAATCCCAAATCATTTTCATTTCACTAAAGTCCATGTGCCAGTTCCTCTTTCGTTAGGTTTTTGAGGTGGGTCTTAATGCGATTGATTTTCACTCCGACATAACTTTCAGAAATGCCGAGCGTCTCCGCCATCTCGCGGTAACTGAAACCGTCGAGCAAAAGCAGAGTCAGGGAGCGATCGACATGATCCAACTGCGCGATCTGCTCGTAGAGCCAGCTGAGCCGGGAATCTTCCGGTCGCGAAATTTCGCGCAAGATAGGTTCTTGCTCGGCGAGCGCCTCCGACTGATCGCGGTGCTTCCGTTCCTTGCGCGACCAGGCCAGTGCGGTGTTCAGCGCCACCCGGTAGAGCCAGGTCGTGACCGCGGACTTCGCCTGGAAACGCGGGATCGAGTTCCACACCTGGGTGGCGATCTCTTGGAATAGGTCGTCGCGATCGTGCGAGGTGAATCCGTAAGCATGGACGACTTTGAAAAGCAGGCCTCTGTGGTGGCCGAGCCATTCGTCGAAAATTTGTTTCTGTTCGCTTTCTTCCATCGTCACCTTCTGCCCCATTAGTGATCGAACCGGGCGGATTTATTACAAACCGGGGAAAATGACTTCCTGCTTTCCTGCGTTCCTGATTCGCCTAATTTCTTTCCGTGCAAACGACGATGCAGGCATTGGTCAAGCGAAAAGCGGAGCCGGGATTGTGGCTGGAAGCGGTCCCGGTCCCCACGGTCGGCGACGACGACGTTCTCATCCGGATCAAGAAAACTTCGATCTGCGGGACCGATGTCCACATTTACAACTGGGACGCGTGGTCGCAGAAGACGATCCCGGTGCCGATGGTCGTGGGACACGAATTTGTCGGCGTGGTCGAGCGCGTCGGCTCGCACGTGAAAGGGTTCGCGCCGGGCGATTTGGTAACGGGTGAAGGCCACATCGTTTGCGGGCATTGCCGCAATTGTCTGGCCGGGCGGCGCCATCTTTGTCCGAATACCGAAGGCGTCGGGGTGAATCGGCAGGGCGCGTTTGCCGAATTTCTTTCCATCCCGAAGTCGAACGTCTGGCACGCCGATCCGAACATTCCGCTCGATGTCCTTTCCTGTTTCGATCCGTTAGGTAACGCCACTCACACTGCGCTTTCCTTCGATCTCATCGGCGAGGATGTGCTCGTGACCGGCGCCGGACCGATCGGTTGCATGGCGGTCGCGATCGCGCGGCACGCCGGGGCGCGCAACGTGGTTATCACAGATATCAATCCTTACCGGCTCGAGCTGGCGAAGAAAATGGCGCCGAATGTCTTTGTGCTCGACGTGCGCAGCGGCAACCTGGCCGACGCCATGAAGGAACTCGGGATGAAAGAGGGCTTCGATGTTGCGATGGAAATGTCGGGCAGCCCAAAGGCGATGGCCGACCTGCTCCCGGCAATGGTTCACGGGGGCAGGATCGCCTTGTTAGGCATCATGCCCGACACGGCCGCGATCGACTGGAATCTGGTCGTCTTCAACGGCCTCACGATCAAAGGCATCTATGGACGGGAGATGTACGAGACCTGGTACAAGATGACAGCCATGATCCAGAGCGGGCTCGATATTTCACCCGTCATCACCCACCGCTTTCCCTACACGCAGTTTAAGGAAGCGATCGAGCTGATGAAATCGGGCAACTCGGGCAAGATCGTGCTCGACTGGAGCTAGCGTTCGGTTTGTCATCCTGAGCCGGCGCCGCGCGGCGAAGGATCTCGCAGTTGCAATAGGTGCGTCCTTATGGCGAGGAAGCGTGCACCGCGCATGCGAGGTCCTCGCCCCGAAAGCCTTCGGGGCTCAGGATGAAAACGCGCGTGAAAGCGAATGCCCAATCCAATAAGGTTCGGGGCCTTTTCCTCACAGCTTTGAGATCGCGGGCTGCCCGCGGAGAACAAATTTTTGGACTTTGCCGGTGGCGGTTTTTGGAAGCTCGGGCAGAAAGGTAATTCCTTGTGGTGCTTTGAAGTGCGCAAGATGAGCCCGCGCGAAGTCGCAGAGCTCGACTGCGGTCGTGATGGCGCCCGCTTTCAGAATGACAAACGCGTGTGGCGCCTCCCCCCAGCGCTCGTTAGGCAAGCCAACGATCGCGACCTCCTCTACAGCCGGGTGTCCGAGCAAAACGCCTTCCACTTCCACTGACGAAATATTTTCGCCCCCACTGATGATCACATCCTTGATCCGGTCGCGAATTTCCGTGTAGCCATCGGGATGGATGACGGCCACATCGCCGGTATGAAACCAGCCGTCGCGCAGCGCCTCGGCGGTCGCCTCGGGATCGGCGTAATAGCCTTTCATAACCACGTTCCCACGCACCACGATTTCCCCAATTGTCGCGCCATCGTGCGGCACATCGTGACCTTCTTCATCAACGACCCGCAACTCACCTGAGGTGAGCAACTCCACTCCCTGGCAGGCCTTGATGACCGAACGCTGCGCGCACGATAATCGTTCGTGTTCGGGCCGCGGTTCGCAGACCGTGATGAGAGGGGCTGTCTCGGTCAGTCCGTAGGCTTGGGTGATGACCCAGCCGAGTTCGCCCTCGATTCGCTCGATCGTGGCCGCTGCGGGAGGCGCGCCGGCGGTTAGAACGCGAACGCCCGGACGCGCAGCGCGGCGAAGCTGCTCTGGCGCGTGGGCGATGCCGATTAAGACTGTCGGCGCGGCGCACAGCATGCTTACGGACTCCGCTTCGATCTTCCGGAGAACCGCCCGGGGCTCGACCTTTCGCAGGCAAATGTGAGCCGCACCCACAGCCGTGACAATCCAGACAAAAGTCCAGCCGTTGGCGTGAAACATCGGCAAAGTCCAAAGGTAACGATCCGCCATCGTCATGGGATGATGCAGCAGCGTGCCGAGGATGTTGATGTAAGCGTTACGATGCGTAATCATCACGCCCTTCGGCCGCGACGTGGTGCCACTCGTGTAGTTGATTGTCAGCAGGTCCGTCTCGAGCGTCGCCGGCCGGTGGAAATGTCGCGGGGCCTCGGCGAGGAGAGTCTCGTAATTCAACCAGCCGGTATGGCTTCCTTCGAGCGCGACAAAGGCCGAGACGTCAGGCAACTGCACGCGAATGCTCTCAACCGCCTCGAGATACTCGGAGTGAACGCAGACCACCCGCGCGCCGCTGTGGTTGATCAGGTAGGCGAAATCCTCTGCGATCAGGCGGTAATTGAGCGGGACGAGGACGGCTCCGATTTGCGGCACGGCGTAAAACGATTCCAGCTGGGACACGGTGTTGGGCGCGATGTAGGCGACGCGGTCGCCTTCGCCCACACCCAGCCTCTGCAAGGTCGCCGACCAACGATCACAACGGTCGAAAAATTCCTCGTAGTTCAGACGTCGATCGCCATCCACGACAGCGTCGCGTTTGGGATAAAGCTTGCGCGCACGTCGCGCCAATTCGAGCGGACTTAGCGGCGTTTCCATGGCATTTGATTTGCAAACCGACCGCGCGGCTGGTTCGCAGTGCGCGCTCGCGCCCGGAGGCAAGAGAAGTAAACCAGCCTGGCGAGCGGCCGCGACCCAGGAAGGACAATGCCCAGGCCAGGATAAGCAAGGACGGAATCGACCATCGCGACTGGCACGGTAGCGCAAGATCGCATGAGGCGCTTCGCCTCAAAGGAGCTAGAATTCCGCTCCGAACCGCATGGAAAACAACTCCTTCAAAGACTTACGGGGTGGTAGTTTTCCTCGACATCGCCGAAAAATTGTCCGGTAATCGGAAAACCGGTCCCCATGTCTGATTCCGAGGCAAAAGCGATCAATCTCCGAATTTTTTTCGTTTGCGGAGACCGCTCCTTCACTCTGCGCGACGTAATCGATGCCGCTCTTTTTCGAGGCGAAGTGGAGCCGGAATGGAAAAATTTGCTCCGACTCCTGGCCGCCGAGAGAAAGGCCGATGAACAAGATCTCGATCTCGACGACGACGCGATCGACGCAGCGGCGGAACGTTTTCGCTACAACCACGACTTGATCACAGCGGAGGAAACCGAGCATTGGCTGGCTGAGCGCGGACTCGCCCTGGCCGACTTTAGCAGTTTTTTTGTCCGGCACTATTGGGGTGAACAATGGGACGACGTTGAACCGGAAGGGATCGATTACCTCTCCGCGCCTGACGAGATGCATGAACTGCTGACCGACGAGTTGATCCTTTCGGACGAGCTGGATCGAATGGCTCAGCGGCTCAGCTGGCGGGTTGCGGCCCACTGCGCGACGGCCGACGGCACCATTGATCCGCAATTAATCGCGAACGAGGAAGCACGGTTTTTCGAACGCAATGGGCTAGGCGCGGATCAACTGGCGGGATGGCTGCAACGATTGGGCCGGGACCCGGAATGGTTTCGCGATGCACTCATCATGGAAGCGATTCACGGACGCGACTGCAGCGCGCTTCTTTCCCACCAGGCGCGTGCGCGAGAAGTCGCTGCCCTCCGCCTGCCGTTGACCCGCTTCGAGTTAGAGATGATTGAACTGGATTCGCTCGATGCCGCCCGGGAAGCACTTCTCTGCGCGCGCGAGGACGGCATGTCGATGGAAGAAGTGGCTGCCGAGGGACGCTATCCCTACCGTCACCCGGAGGTATTGCTCGAGGAAATTCCCGAAGATTTGCAGCAGAAATTTCTCAGCGTGCACCCCGGCGAGATCCTCGATCCAATCCCGCGCGGCGACGGCTTCCATATTTGCCGGGTCGTCGGCAAGGCCGAGCCGGATCTGGACGATCCGGTCGTGACAAAGCGGGCTGAAGAACGGATCCTCGATCGCCATTTCTCCGATCTGACCACGCGGCACATTCAATGGCGAATTCTTCTTAATTAACGAAATGAAAGCGACCGACGAGAATCTTCTGCGCCGTTCGTCCCTTTTTCAGTTTCTACCTGAGGAACATTTCGAACAGCTGCGGCCGCTCCTCCAGGAGGAAAATTACGAGTTCGGAGACATTCTCGTTAGGCAAGGCGAACCGGCGGACGCTTTTTATGTTCTCGTCTCGGGCCGGGCACGCGTCGTCAAAGCCGACCAAAACGGGAACGAAATTGTTCTCGCCACTTTAAAGCCGGGCGACAGCTTCGGCGAGGCCGCGCTCTCCGAAGGCGGCACCCGTAGCGCCACAGTTCGTTGCAGCACAGCGGTCGAGGCGCTGCGCCTTGATCGCTCGGATTTCCTCCAACTGGCCGAGGAAACCCCCGAACTAAAACATTATGTCGAGATGACCGCACGCCATCGGTCTCTCCACGGGTTTCTTTACGAGTTCAGTAATTTTGGGCGCCTGCCGGTCCCCGCTTTGCGCAGCCTGGTGGAAAAACTGACGCTGGTTGAGGTGCCAAAAGGCGACACGATCATCCGACAAGGCGATGCGCCAGGCGCGATGTTCATCCTCGAGAAGGGACGGGCCCGCGCTTTTCACTCCGACAATGGTACGCAACACAATCTCGCCTTCTATCGCGAGGGCGATTTTTTTGGCGAGCTCTCGATCCTAAACGGCTCACCGCGCGCTGCGTCGGTCGAGGCGTTCAGTCAATGCCGCTTGCTCGCCCTCGAACCGGAAGCCGTCCGCGACCTGAAACGCCGCTATCCGGAATTTGGAAAGTTGATGGAGGAACGCCTCGCCCAATATCAGGCGAAAACGGAAGCACGCGTTCCACTAGATTTTACGACCGAGATGCTTCCCGCCGAAGTCGCGGCCCACGACAAGATTGGGGTCGACGACAAGCCTGCCGCCGCGGCAAGCGAGCCGGTCGACAGCGAAGATCCGTTCGCGGAGGAGAGCGGCCTTTTTCGGAAAAGGAAAAAGCGCATCCGGCGAATCGAACACATCGAACAGATCGACGAGATGGATTGTGGCGCCGCGAGTCTCGGCATGATCTGCCGTCACTTTGGTCGCAAGGTCAGTCTTTCGCGGATTCGCCAGCTCTGTCACACCTCGACTGACGGGACGAGCTTGAAAGCAATTTGTCGCGCCGCCACCGAGCTCGGCCTTGCCGCCCGCGCGCTCAAGGTGTCGCTGCGCAATCTCCCGTTGATGCCGTTACCGGCGATTATTCACTGGGAAGGCAACCACTGGATGGTGCTTTACGACGTCGCCGACACTTACGTCAAAGTGGCCGATCCTGCGCTTGGTTTGCGCAAGATTGCGCGCAAGGAATTCGAGCAGAATTGGTCCGGCTACGCCGCGCTTTTCGACTACACGGTTGCCTTCGCCAACGCTCCGGAGAGCAAACCGGGACTCGCCTGGATTCTCCCTTTCCTGACCAAGTTCCGCACCTTGTTCCTGCAGGTGATGCTGCTCGCGGTCGCCATCACTTTCCTCGAACTACTCTTTCCGATCTTCACCGAAATGGTGGTGGACAAGGTGATCGTCGAGAAAGACATCAGCTTGCTCAAAACCATTCTTCTCGGGATGGGCGCGGCGCTCTTTTTCGTCCAGGCGGCGTCGCTCGCACAGGAATATCTTCTCTCGTTTGCCGCCGTCCGCCTCGACACTGCGATTCTCGATTACCTGAGCCGCCAGATGTTGTCGTTGCCGATGAGTTACTTCACCAGCCGCCGCACCGGCGATATCCAGCGCCGGCTCGATGGCGCGCGCCAGGTGCGACAGTTCATCGTGCAGCATGGAATCGGCGCGCTCCTCGCGCTGGTCCAGCTCGTTGGCGCCCTCTCGCTCATGGCGCTCTACAGCCCGTCGCTCATGTTCGCTTTCCTCGCTACCACTCCGCTTTACGGCGGACTGATGTATTTTTCGCAAAAGGTGTTGCGCCCGCTCTTCGCCGGGGTCGAGGAGAGCCAGGGTAAATACAGCTCGCATCAGATCGATGCGATCAAGGGCATCGAAGCGGTCAAAGCTTCGGCGGCAGAAAACGTCTTTCGCGACATGATGCTGAACGAATTTCTCTCCGTCTCGCAAAAGATTTTCCGGAGCAGCTTCATCGTTATGACCTATGACAGCGTGCTGCAAACGATCGGGATGCTTTCGACCGCGATCTTCCTCTGGGTCGGCGCGAACCAGGTCATGTCGGGCGCGCTCAGCATCGGCGGATTTGTCGCTTTCAGTTCGCTTACGGCGATGGCCTACGGCGGTATCCTGCGAACACTCGGTGTGTGGGACAACATGCAGCTCGCGACTGTGCTCCTCAATCGCCTGAACGACATCTTCGAACAGGAACCGGAACAGGGACGCGACCGCTCGCGCCTCACGCCAGTGCATAGTCTCGAAGGCCGGATCGAGTTGCGCGGTGTCAGCTTCAAGTACGGCGGCCCGGAGGCGCCAAATATCCTGACGAATATCACGCTCGACCTCGCGCCCGGGCGGATGGTTGCCTTTGTCGGGCGCAGCGGTTGCGGAAAGACGACCTTGATCAAGCTAATCGCGGGTCTGCTCGAACCGACTGAAGGCACAATCCTGTTCGATCACACCGATCTGAAGACGCTTAACTATCGTGACGTCCGCCAACACATTGGGATGGTCCTGCAGGAGAACCACATCTTTAACGAATCGATCGCGCAGAACATCGCTTTCGGTGACGCCGAGCCCGACCTCGATCGTGTCCTGGCCGCTGCCCAAACCGCGGCGGCTCACGATTTCATCATGCGCCTCCCATTAGGCTACGAAACCAAGATCGGCGAATCCGGACTCTCACTTTCGGGCGGACAAAAGCAGCGCATCGCAATCGCGCGCGCCATCTACAACAATCCGCCAGTTCTTATTTTTGACGAGGCGACGAGCGCGCTCGACACCGAGTCCGAGCGCGCGATTCAGGATAACCTCAGCCGCCTGACGGCTGGCCGAACGACCATCGTGATTGCCCACCGGCTGAGCACGATTCGCGAAGCGGATTCAATTGTCGTGCTTGAAAAAGGGATGGTCGCCGAGGTCGGCAATCACGATCATCTCATGGCGCAGCGCGGCCTTTATTTCTATCTCTCGAGTCAGCAGCTTGGAATCTGATCTTACCTGACGATGCCCACCGAACTCATGCAGCGCGGCGCCAACGAGGCCAATTCGGAGATGTTGCCGCAGGATCCACCACCGTGGTTCGTTCGCTCGACGGCCTGGCTCCTCATCGCGATGTTCGGCGTCACGCTGCTCGCCGCAGTCCTCGTGAAACTGCCGGAGACGGTCACTTGTCCGTTCATCCTCGTCCCGGCGGGCGGTGCGGACCCCATTCAGTCGCCTCGCCTCGCGGTAGTGAGCAAGGTCAGTGTGACGATCGGGCAAACCGTAAAGACGGGCGACCCACTTTATGTCTTGCGCTCCGACGAAATCCGCGGCTGGGGCACCGACCTGCAAACCTTGGGCGAAGATCTGCGCACACATCAGGAAGGTTTGGCGAAAGCCGACGCAGCCTATGCTTCGGCGCTTGAAATCAAGAAGGCGGAAATTTCGCAGGCGGAAAGCGAAGTAGCATTTCGCGAAAAGCACGCCGCGAGCAGTCGCGAGCTGCTCACGCGCCTGGAGAAATTGTCGAAAAACGGCGGTATTTCCCAAATCGAGGTGCTGCAACATCGACTCGATGCCGCGGAATCGGAGAAAGATTTGAGCGTGGCGCAGCGAACCTCGGAGCAGGTGAAACTCGAGCGCCAGCAAATGGAGGCCGAACATGCGCGCCTGCGCGCGGAAAACGTGGCGGAGATTGAAAAGCTAAAAATGCGGCTAAGCGCGCTCCACGGTGATCTTGAAGATTCGAAACAGAATTTGCTCGTTGTCCGAGCCCCTTACGGAGGGATGGTCATTTCTCAGGCACAGCAAAATGCCGGCAGCGTAGTGCAGAACGGACAGGAACTTTGCCAGCTTGCACGAACCGAAGCAAAACCCCGCGCGCAGTTGATCATCAGTGAAACCGGCCTGCCGAAATTGGTTAGCGGGCAGCGCGTTCGTCTTTTCTTCGAGGCCTTTCCTTATCAGCGCTACGGGGTGGTGAACGCGAGACTTGATTGGGTCAGTCCCTCCGCCGTTTTGACGGCGCAAGGTCAACACTTCGTCGGACTGGCTTCGCTCGATGAAACGGAGCTGACTAAGCGGGGCCACCTGGCCCTACGTGTCGGCATGGGCGGCGAAGCACGCGTTGTAGTGGGGCGACGCACAATGATTGATTACGCCTTCGAACCTATTCGGCAGCTGCGCGAGAACATGCGCAACTAACTCACCATGCAACGCGCCCTTTCCCGCCTCAAGGTCGAAGACCTGACGACCGCGAACGACGCCATGGCTCGTTGCCTGAGGCTGGCCGCGTTGGCAGCGAGTTCCGATGTGCCGGTCGTCCTTCTCGGCGAGACCGGCACGGGAAAAACATTGCTTGCGCATGCCATTCACAATTCCTCCGCGCGCGCAGAACGAGCCTTCGTCGCTTTCAACGCCTCGGCAATGAGCGACACCTTGATCGAGAGCCAGCTTTTCGGGCACGAGCGCGGGGCGTTCACCGGCGCGCAACAGACGGTCAAAGGGAAATTTGAGCTGGCGAACGAGGGCACGCTCTTTCTCGACGAAATTGCCGACATGAGCCCGCTCGCGCAGGTGAAAATCCTGCGCGTGCTCGAGTACGGCGAATTTGAGCGACTCGGCTCGGAGCAAATGCTGCACTCCGACGCGCGGATCATTTGCGCCACGAATTGCTCGCTCCTCGAACAGGTGCGACAGGGAAAATTTCGGGAAGATCTTTACCATCGGTTGAACGGCCTCACGCTGCTCATTCCACCTTTGCGCGAACGGATGGAGGAGCTCCCGGCGCTGATCGCAGCGGAGCTCAAAGCTTCTGCGGTGAACGAAGGTAAGAAGATTACTGCGATTCATCCTGAAGCCATGGACAAGCTGATCGCTTATCCCTGGCCGGGAAATCTGCGCGAGCTCAATCACACCGTTCGGACGATGACGCTTTTCTGCGAAGGCCGGGTCATTCTCCCCGAGCACGTGGTCTTTCCACCCGACCTGAAATCCCACCCGCCGGCCAAAATGGAACGCGATGCGGAGCCGTTGCCTAACGGGGAGGCAAACACGCGTGATCTATCTCTCGCCGCGGCCGTCGCCCGCCACGTGCAATTTGTCTACGGTCAAGCCGGCCACAACCAGCGACGCACGGCGCGGTTGCTCGGCATCTCGCGGGCGACCCTCGCCCGCCATCTCCGGGCAGGGATCAAAACTGATCCGGCCCGGGGGTAAGACTGGACCAGACTGCCTCGCATCAAGGCCGGCATATCGGAGGACCGGGCGTGGGTCCAGGTTTCGTTAGGAACATTTTGCTCTGTGCAGGAGTCTCTCTTTTACGAGGGAGATTGTGCCCGGCAGTTTATTCTGCGCATGCTGGATTTTGAGCACAGACTAGCCTTGGCATGAATGGTGTTAATAGGAGACGCACGTGAACACACCGAAGGACAAAACAAATACACCGGCTGGTGGATCACCCAAACAGAAACGCAGGAAGGACAAATTGATACGGCTCGATGACCTCATCCCAAAAGGAAATGTCTCGGGCGGCCGTCAACTGCTCTTTGGCGCGACTGACATCAACCAAACAACAAACAAAACAAGGAGACAGAAATAGTATGGCTACCAAGAAAAAAGAAGTAAAAGTGCGCGATCTCAAACCATCGAAGGACGCAAAGGGCGGGGCCGCCCGCAGCCTCGCTGGTTCCAGCCGTTCCATGGACGGACGCAGCCGCTCCATGGACCGAAACAGCCGTTCCACGGATGGCAGCACGCGCTCCAACCATTAGCAGTCCCCAACGGACAAACCGCCGCGCGGTCCTATCCCACCCGGCGGTTCCATTTTTTCGCTAGGTTAGGATGGCAACCGGCCCGCTCGGGCCGGTTGTTTGCTTTCAGACGCTAACGGCCGGCTGAGTGACGCGACTCAGTGGCCAAAGCCAATCAAGCTTAGGAGCTCCTTCCCTTCCAGAAGTGTCCGACGTTGCACCTTTCGCGGCATCGTCATCGACGAGTTCAATTTTCCGCGCAAGACTTTCGCGTGGCGCCGATGAAAAAAGAACAGATCGTCGAGGTCCTGGAGACGATCGCGACTCTCCTCGAACTGCAGGAGGAGAACCCGTTTAAGATCCGCGCCTACACGAACGCGGCCCGCTCGATCGAGACCTGGGGCGGAAATTTGCGCCAAATGGCGGAGGAAAATCGGCTCGAGGAAATCCCGGGTGTGGGCAAGGCAATCGCTGGAAAAATAACCGAGCTTGCGCTCATCGGTTCGTCACAGTTTTACGACGAGCTACGCGCCAAATTTCCCCCCGGTCTCCTCGAACTGTTTTCCCTCCCCGGTCTCGGTGCGAAAAAGATCAAGGTGCTTTACGAGAAACTGCAGGTGGGTTCCCTGGCAGATCTGACCCAGGCTTGTGCCGCCGGACGGGTCGCGGAACTGCCGGGCTTTGGAAAAACGACACAAGACAAGCTAGCCCTAACGATCGCGAATCGTGCGAAACACGCTGGCAGCTTCCAGCTGGGTGCGGTCGCAACCGAGGCCGAGCATTTACAGAATGATCTGCGGCAGCATCCCGCTGCATCGCGCGCAAGCATTGCCGGAAGTTACCGCCGGAGGAAGGAGGTGGTGCGCGACCTCGATTTCATTGTCGCCACCGGGGCGCCGGAAGAGGTCACCGAATTTTTTGTCCGGCATCCGCTCGTCGAGAGCGTCATTGCGCGCGGCACGACCAAGACGAGCGTCCGGTTGCGCTCCGGAATTCAGGCCGACCTGCGGGTGGTTAGCGTGACAGAATACCCATTTGCCCTTGGCTATTTCACCGGGAGCAAGGAGCACAATATTGTCCTGCGGAATCGCGCGCTGCAACGGGGCTGGACGTTGAATGAATATCGCCTCGCGGGGGACGAAACTGCCACGCGCAAGAATCGACCAGCAAACAAGATTCCCGAAGTGCGGGATGAAGCGCAGCTCTATCGCGCGCTCGATCTCGACTTCGTTCCCCCGGAACTGCGCGAGAACTGCGGCGAAATCGAAGCGGCGGCCGAAGGGCATTTACCGCGACTGCTCGAGCCGGAAAATCTGCGGGGCACGTTTCATTGTCACACCGCCGCGAGCGACGGCCGCAATTCCCTCGAGGAAATGGCCGCGGCTGCGCAGGAGCTCGGCTTGCAATACCTCGGCATCGCCGATCACAGCCGCAGCTCGATCCACGCCGGTGGCCTCGATCGCGCCCGCCTCCGCGTCCAGGGGGCCGCGATCCAGCGGCTGAACAAAACATTCGATGGTTTCCGCCTTTTCGCCGGAGTCGAATGCGACATCCTGCGCGACGGCACGCTCGATTTCGACGACGACACCCTGGGCGAACTGGATTACGTGGTGGCATCGGTCCATTCCGCCTTTCAACTCCCGGAAGCGGAAATGACGAAGCGCATCATCCGCGCGATCAGCAATCCCCATGTCACCTTTCTCGCCCACCCCACCGGGCGGCTCCTTCTCAACCGCGAAGCCTACGCGGTTGACATCCCGGCGATCATCGAAGCCGCGGCCGAGACGGGCACGTGGATTGAGATTAACGCCGCCCCCAAGCGCCTCGATCTTGATTGGCGTTGGTGGCCGCTGGCAAAAGAAAAAGGAGTGAAATGTGTCATCAATCCCGACGCCCACGCAGTGGAGAGGCTGCCGGAATTATGGTTCGGCGTCGGCGTCGCGCGCAAAGGTTGGCTGACAAAAAGCGATGTGATCAATTCCCTGCCACTAGGAAAAATCGAGCGCGAGTTGCAGAGAAAGCGCTCGCATTCGTCATCCTGCGCCCGCATCCGCGGGAAAACGACCCCGTAATTGCAATTCATGGCCGCTGCTCGGAAATCCACGAGGATTGCAACTGCGAGGTCCCTTTCTCCGCTCGGGATGACAATCAAACTGCGGGAGGTTCTCTCTTCAATTCTTCGTTAGAGTTCGGACTCCCGCTGCGGCATGAGCATCGTCAGGCACTTGCAGGCGCCGCCCGCTTTCAGAAACTCCGACATCGGGAGCGGGTGGCAATTGAAGCCTCGCTCGCCTAACGATTCCATGAGTCTTGGCGCGCCCTCGGGCATGACGATGTCGCGATCCAGCACGACCGCGTTACAGGAAAAATGGGCGGCTTCTTCTTCCACCACATCAATCAGGTTGGGAATGTGATCGCGAATGGTGCGCTGGCCGTATTCATCGAAAGCGGCCGGGAACCAGACGGCGCCGCCATCAGTGAGCGGACAGAAGCAAGTGTCGATGTGATAAAAGCGCGGATCGACCAACTCGACCGAGATCACAAGGCAGCTCAGAATCTCAGCAACGCTCCGATGCGCGCTCACATCGGTGCGAAATTTGTAGCCGCAAAAAAGTGCGTCACCCGCAAAAAGCGCGTCGCCTTCGCCCTCAAAAAATTGATCGTCCGGCAACCAGACAATTTCGTAGCCGTGCTTCTCCATCCAATCTGCAAAGAGCGGCGCCTCCGCGGCCCGTTCTTTGTGCCGAAAATTGCTCGGGATGAATTTCTTTCCGACGGTCAGCCCGGCGTTGGCGGTGAAGACCATGTCGGGAAGCTTCGGCTTCGGCGGGACGAGATGGACCTTGCACCCGAGGCTGAGGAGTTTCTCGTGCAATCCGCGCCACTGCGCCTGGACGAGCGGTGTATCGGCGCCGCGAGCGCGGCTCATCCAAGGGTTGATTTCGTACTCGATGCCGTAGTAGTCCGGCGGACAAAGCAAAAGGTCGCGCATACGAGTCGTTGCTAACGATCTTCCTCGATGAAATCGGTTAACTCGCGCAGGAAAGGCTCTATGTCCGTGACCAAACCGACCGCCTGAAAACTTCCCCGATCGGACAACTTGGTCACCACCCCGGGATTGATGTCGACGCAAAGTGTTTTCACGGTCGCGGGCAGTAAATTCCCAACCGCGATGGAGTGCAGCATCGTGCCCATCATCATCGCGATCGTGACTCCTTCGAGCTTGGCCCGCATCGCTTTTTGGGCCTCGACCGCGTCGGTAATGACGTCAGGCAACGGGCCGTCGTCGCGAATGGAACCGGCAAGAACAAAGTCGACGTTGTTTTTCACACAGTTATACATGATGCCGCGCTTGAGCAGACCGCTCGCGACGGCCTGTCTAATCCCGCCGGCCCCGCGAATGGCGTTGATTGCACGCATATGATTTTGCGTCCCCTGGTGTGCGAGGGCACCGTGCTCCAGATTCACGCCTAACGAAGTTCCAAAAAGCGCGTTCTCGATGTCGTGCGCAGCGAGCGCGTTGCCGGCAAAGAGCAGCTGGATGTAGCCCCAATTGATCAATTTCTCGAAATGCTCGGCGGCGCCGGTGTGCACAATCGCCGGGCCGCCTACGACGAGGATCCTGCCATGTTCCTCGCGGGAGCGCTTAAACTCCCGCGCCATCTCGCGAATGACCGCGCTTTTTGGTTTTTCGATCGAGACGTTGCTCGACATGAACTGAAAGACGTCGGCGCGCGCGGTCGAGCGTTGCAATGGCACCACGCGGATGCCCTGGTGGCCGACGACGATCTCCATCCCTCTCTTGACGCCGTAGAACTTGGTCGCCTGCGCCGTTTTCGCGACGGGATCAACGACGATGGCGCTGTCCATCAAAGCCGGCTCGACCTCCATTTCGCCATCTTCCAGTTGAACGAAAGTCTGCTGGTTCGTCGTCACGTAAAATCCCTGCGGATAAACCCCGTCTGCCGGCGCCGCGGCCAGTTGCACGCTTTTTCTTTCCGTCACCTCGGCGCCGTGCTGCCGGAGCCGCAGGATAAGTTCATCGAGCTCCTGAACGCCCGGCGCGGTGACCTCGATGCGGGCAAAACTTTGATCCGTGCGCTGCTCGCCGATCCTGATTTCGCCGATCTTAAAGGTGCTCCCGCGGGCAATGATTTCATCGAGCACCTTCGGCAAAATGAGCGAATCGATGATGTGGCCACGGAGTTCGATGGTCTCGGAAGGCATCGGTCGAACTTAGCCAAGGAACGCCACCGCGCCAGTTGAAGCGCGACTAACGACCTGTCCCCGCCCCACTTGCCGCATGCTCTCACGTCAGACTGATTTCCGCTTGTCGACACAACGCGCTCGGGTATTAATGCAGCCGCTCCCACCGCAAAATCACGTGAACGATCCCGCCAAATCCGCGCCTGCCAATTCGCAACCTGAGCAAGGATTTCACATTTCGGACCAGCCCGTCGTGCGGTCCAGTCAGATTCCAGACTCGCGAGACGGCGCCTCTCACGAGTTGCCGGCATCCTATGACAGGGACCTGCTTTACGTCATCGCACGCGACCCGAAGTCGCTTTTTGTTTACTGGGATCTTAATTGGAAGCGGCTCTTTGCGCGCGCCGGCCTTTCCCCGCGACAAGTGCACCTCCGGATCTATCGCGAGGATGGGTCGATCGAAGGGACATGCGAGATCAATCCGTTTCGGGGTCATTGTTACGCCGACGTCGCTTCCGCAGGCACGGGATACTACTGCGAGATCGGCTCTTTCGCGGACGACGAGTGGACAAGCCTCGCCCGCTCCGGGAAAACGGCGACCCCGCAGGACAGCATGTCCGAGGACGTGTCTGCACAATTTGCCACGCTGCCGATTCACCTGAGCTTTCAGCGCATGCTCGATCTGGTTCGAGCGACCGAACCGGATAACGCGACGCTGGCGCGCTCCGTGGCGAAGCTGCAGAAAAGCGCAATGGCAATGCCGGCTACGACAACGCCGGATGAATGGACGCAACTGGTCGTGGCGGCGGCCTCGCGCAATGGCAACGGAGCATCCGCCTCCGATATTGCCGCTCTTTTGGAAGCCGCCCGGGCGACGATTCCAACAGCCGAGGAGCTGGCCCAGTGGAAGAAGCTCGCGGAACAATTTGGCGGCGCGAGCTGGGGTGGCGCGAGCGGAAGCGGCTTTGGCGGGAGCAGCCCAGCCTAACGAATCCACAGCGACGCAGAGATCCAGCTTGAATGGCGAATCGTCCGGGGGACGAAGAAATCTCGTTGCCAGTGCAACTCGATTGCCGCTAAAGAAAGGGCGGACTTGAAAAATCGGCTCTCGATCTCAAATACCGCAACCACTGACGCTGCGCAGAAATCCCACATATGAGCACAGAAAAAAAACAGATGGAATGGGGCTCGCGCGTAGGAGTGATCCTCGCTGTTTCGGGCTCAGCGGTGGGATTGGGAAATTTTCTGCGCTTCCCGGGTCAGGCCGCGGCGCACGGCGGCGGTGCGTTCATGATTCCCTACATTTGCGCGCTCCTCCTGCTCGCCTTGCCGATTGGCTGGGCGGAGTGGGCGATGGCGCGCTACGGCGGCGAAAAAGGCTTTCATAGCGGCCCGGCAATTCTGGGAATGGTCGGCCGCGGTCGGATCGCGCGCTATCTCGGAATCATCGCGGTCCTCGTCCCGATGGTCGTCTACATGTATTACGTCTACATCGAGGCGTGGTGCCTTCGTTACGCCTGGGAATATCTCATTGGGGGAATTCAGCTGACCGGCCCGATCGACCAGCAGGTTCACAATGCCGCTATCTTTTTCGGCCACGCCACCGGCACGAACACGGACGGGGTCTTAAACATGAGCGCGGCCTTCTGGCTCATCGTGGTTGCGATCAATATCGTTTTGGTTTTTCGCGGATTGAGTGGCGGGATTGAGAAATTTTGCCAGTTCGCTCTTCCCGCCATGGCGGTGCTCGCGGTCATCGTGCTCATCCGTGTGCTGACATTAGGTACGCCACACCCGGATCATCCGGACCAAAATGTCCTTAACGGGCTCGGCTTTTTATGGAATCCGGATTTTTCCAAACTAACCGATTTCGAGACTTGGCTCGCCGCCGCGGGACAGGTCTTCTTTAGTTTGTCGGTCGGCTTTGGCGTGATTTTGAATTACGCTTCCTATCTAAAGAAAAAGGACGACATAGCGCTCTCCGGTTTCACAGCCAGCGCGACGAACGAGCTCTTCGAGGTCGGTTTCGGCGGGCTTATCACCATTACGGCGGCTTTTGTTTTTCTTGGGGCCAGTGGAGTGGGTGGCGGTTTCGGGCTCGGTTTTCAGACATTGCCGGTCGTCTTTGCACAAATGGGGGTGATCGGGCGCTGGGTTGGATTTGCCTGGTTTTTTCTGCTTTTTCTCGCAGCCATCACCAGCTCCATCTCGATGTTGCAACCGGTCAAAACATTCTTTGAGGAAGCCCTCGGTATCAGTTCCGGCAAGGCAATAGCCTGGGTTTCGATTGTTTGCGGTCTCGGCTCTTTTTGGGTGATGTGGTTCAGTAAAGACATGGTGGCGCTCAACACGATGGATTTTTGGGTCGGCACGTTTTGCATTTTCCTCCTCGCCACCGTGCAGATCATCTGCTTCGGCTGGGTTTGGGGAGTGGAGGACGGAGCGGCGGAGCTCGACCAGGGTGCGCTGATGAAAATCCCGCGGCCCTTTTTCTTCATCATGAAATATGTCGCGCCGGCTTACCTCCTCGTGGTTCTTTGCGGGTTCATTTATTCCAATGGCCGGCAGGAAGCGGCGGGGCTGAAAAACAATCCGGTGGCTCTTTGGACGGTCATGATCATCGGCCTGGTGATCGCACTTTTGATCGTGATGGTGGCGATCGGCGAGCGGAGATGGCGCGCCGCAGGTTTGGACTTGGACGGTCAACAGCAGAGGAGGAACTAATCAATGAACACTGGTGGTTGGATATTTATGTTGTCGTCGCTCCTTCTCGTTTGGGGAACAACGATTTGGGCCTATCGCCGATTGTTAACGGCACCCCGCGAAGACAGGTCCGACAAATCCTGATCGTCCTCGGCCAACCTCGCATTCAGACCGGACGCGCCCGGAAAACTGAAGGTTTCTTGTAGTGATGATTGCCGCCGCTCTCGCTGCCATGCCCGATGTCCCGCTGCTCTTCGGGATCCCGGTTGGTTTCATTTTATTCGGACTCACTCTACTCGGAGTGGCCGTTTTCCATCATCACACCCTGCGGGTCGCTCTGACCGGCCTGGTCACGATCGCGCTTTACAAGATCCTTTTCACCGGGTTCACGACCGGGCCCGGGCCGAGTGGCTTTATTTTCCACCTCCAGCACGAGTGGGTTATCCTCGTCAATTTGCTTTGCCTCCTGACCGGCTTCGCTCTGTTGTCGCGGCATTTTGAGAAAAGCCATTTGCCGGTCGTGCTGCCAAAATTCTTGCCACACGAATGGAAGGGCGGCTTCGCTCTCCTTGTCCTGGTTTGGGTACTCTCATCATTTCTCGATAACATTGCGGCCGCGCTCATTGGCGGAGCCATGGCGCACCAACTCTTCCGCGCCAAGGTGCATATCGGCTATCTCGCCGCGATCGTCGCCGCATCCAACGCCGGTGGCGCGTGGAGCGTGGTGGGCGACACGACCACAACCATGATGTGGATCGACGGCGTTTCCCCACTCGCGGTTTTTGAGGCGATCATCGCTTCCGCGGTCGCCCTCTTCATCTTCGGAATCCCAGCCGCGATTAAACAACAGAAATACTCCCCACTCTTGCGCCACACCCACGAACACACGCACGTCGACTGGCCGCGGGTTGGAATCGTCGCCTTGATCCTGGTCCTCGCCATTGGGACCAACGTCACGATCAACCTCAAATATCCCGCGCTCGCCAGCCATTTTCCATTTATCGGCGTCTCTGTCTGGGTCGCCATTCTGCTTTCCGTCGCCCTGCGCCGGCCAGATTGGGAAGTGCTGCCGGAGACCATCAAAGGCTCCATCTTCCTCCTCTCACTTGTCATTTGCGCTTCGATGATGCCGGTCGAAACATTGCCACCGGCCTCCTGGCATTCGGCCTTCGGCCTCGGCCTTCTGTCCTCCGTCTTTGACAACATCCCACTCACGGCGCTGGCCCTCAAACAAGGCGGGTACGACTGGGGTTTTCTCGCCTATGCCGTCGGCTTTGGCGGTTCCATGATCTGGTTCGGCTCCTCCTCGGGAGTGGCTCTGACCAATCTTTACCCCGAGGCGAGAAGTGTCTGGCAATGGGTGCGGCATGGCTGGCCTGTCGCCCTGGCCTACGTCATCGCCTTTTTTGTGATGCTCACGGTCTTACCCTGGCATGCCGACTCTCCACATAAGGAGGGCGTTGTCGAAATCCATTCATCGCAATAGTCGGAGTCGAGAGTTTTCGCCGGAATCGCGAACGTGCTATTCTCGCCCGTGAAAACCTCCCACGTCCGCCTCGTCTGCCGTTGTCTGAGGCCGGCGTTTGTCGCTTTTATTTCTCTCGCCTCGGCCTTTGGCGCCACTCGGCCGGGCACCCAACCGGCCCTGGAGAATCCGGAATTTCAAGCCCTGCCACTGGAACGCTCGCGGCAAAATCATCTTCTTCTCCGCGCGGAGATCAACGGCAAATCGGCTCTCCTCGGCGTCGACACCGGTGCGCCGGTGAGCGCAATCTCGGCCGCGCGGCGCAAGCATTTCGAAATGACCGCAATCCCTGGCAGCTCCAAGCTTCCGCCGAAGCTGCGCATCAATGGCGGCTACAACCGTGTCACCATCGCGCACCGGCTTCGACTCGGCTCCCTCATCCTGGTGGATGAGCCGATGGTTTCAATCGACCTGAGCGCTCCGGCCCGCGCCGCTCGTGAATTTCACGAGCAGGAACTCGACGGCATCCTCGGCGCAGACATTCTCTTCCCCACTCAGGCTGTGCTGGATTGCAAAAAGCAGATCCTGTTCATGAAACTGGATCCAGACGCCCACGGCACCGTGCCGGGAATCAATCACCGCGGTTGGAAGAACATACCGATTCGCGTGACAAAAGGCTGGAATCTTTACGTCGACAGCAAACTGAACGGCAAGCCGGCGCAACTCATGATCGATACCGGCGCCTTCACTACGCTGATTCATCGACCTTTCGTCCGCGAAATGCGACTTCGAACGCGCAACACGCCTTACACCTCGGGCGCGGTTAATCTCGACGAACGCGGCCTGCAACTTGCCATCATCCGTCACTTCGCGGTCGGGCCGTTTTTGGTCAGAGGGAAAGAGGTTGGCGTGATGAATCTGGACGGCTTGGTCCACGGCGATCTGCTCAAGGGCAAACCGCCGGTGGCAGGATTGCTAGGCTCGGAGTTTCTCCGCCGGAACAACGCGATTATCGACTTCGGCACCCGCACGCTTTATTTGAAACTGTAGGTGCGTTCCCTCCTTCCCAATTCTGCTCATGCTCCTGCTCTCGCTCAATGTCTTTCATAAGATTAGGATCGGAAGCAAGAGCAGGAAGAAGAAAGAAGCCGCAGAAAAATCGAGTGCATCGCCGCGCCATTCATGTCACTGGTCTGAGATGAAACCAACGTTGTTCTGCTGCCTGCTCGTCTGCTCTCTTGGTTTGGCGAATGTTCGCGGCCAGGAGGCCAACAAACCGGAAGAAAAGAAACCCATGGATACGAAGCAAAAAGAAGTGGCGGTGCTCAAAACCAGCGACGGCGAAATGGTCGTCGAGTTCTGGCCCGAAGTGGCGCCCAAAACAGTCGCAAATTTCGAAAAACTAGCCCGCGAAGGCTTTTATAACGGAACCGCGTTTCATCGCATCATGCGGGGCTTCATGATCCAGGGCGGCGATCCCCTGACGAAGGATGCCTCCAACGAAGCCCGCTTCGGTACCGGCGGACCGGGTTACTCCATCCCCGCGGAATTCAACGATCGCCCGCATCTCCGCGGTGTTCTTTCGATGGCGCGTTCCGCAGATCCAAACTCGGCCGGGAGCCAATTTTTCATCTGCCTCGGGACCGTCAGCCAGCTCGACCACAAATACACAGCCTTCGGCAAAGTGATCAAAGGCCTTGATGTGCTCGACAAGATTGGCGCCACACCCGTAAGTCGCAGCGCGAGCGGTGAGATAAGTAAGCCGCAGACCCGTGTTGCGCTCGAGAGTGTGACGATTGTCCCGGCAGATTCCGTCAAATAAATGTAGCGGCGGTCTATGACCGCCGACGTTTCGTCGTCAGGCATGGCAGAACCTGAGAAAGAAATTTGGCGGTCACCCGTAACGGATGCGAAGCAACGGCCGGGCTTTCAAACCGCCGCTACAAGGGTCGCGCTCGTGCAGATGCAATGCGGCCCCGAGCCGGAGGCCAACCTCGCGAAAGCAGTCGCGCGCGCGCGGGAAGCGGCCGAACAGGGCGGGCAGATCATTTGTCTCCCGGAGCTTTTCCGGTCGCAGTATTTTTGCCAATCAGAGGACCACGCCAACTTCGAGTTGGCCGAAGAAATCCCCGGCCCCTCGACCGCTGCGTTGAGCGCCGTCGCGCGAGAGACTGGGACGGTCATCGTCGCCTCACTCTTCGAGAAACGCGCCGCCGGCCTTTACCACAACACCGCAGCGATCATCGGCACCGATGGCGAGCTCCTCGGGAAATATCGCAAGATGCACATCCCGGATGATCCTTCTTATTACGAGAAGTTTTATTTCACGCCGGGCGATCTCGGTTTCAAAGCCTGGCCGACACCGCATGGCAAGATCGGGGTCTGCGTTTGTTGGGACCAGTGGTATCCGGAAGCGGCTCGCCTAACGACCCTGCGGGGCGCCGAGATTCTTTTTTATCCGACCGCGATCGGATGGCACCCGTCGGAGAAGGCGAAATACGGTTACGCTCAACATTCGGCCTGGGAGACGATGCAGCGCAGTCACGCGATCGCGAACGGTTGTTTCGTCGCGGCCGTCAATCGCGTCGGCCACGAGGCGCCGGTCGGTGGCGATGGGATCGAATTCTGGGGTCAGAGCTTCATCGTCGCGCCGAGCGGCGAGATTCTCGCCAAGGCGAGTGTCGATCGCGAAGAGACCATCTTCGCCGACGTGGAATGGAAGCGAGTCAACGAACACCGCACCCATTGGCCTTTCCTCCGCGACCGCCGGATCGACGCTTATGGAGGCATCGAGCAGCGCCTGCTTGATTAAATGCGCTTCTCTTATTGCAAATTTGCCGGGTTTGGCGAACGGCTTAGTGACAGCCGAAAGCACAATCATGTCATTTGCGACCAAGCAATTCTTTGCCGAGGCGAAGGCTACAAAAAGACACATAACTGGGCACGTTCACCGGATGGCAGTAACGCTTAACGATATATCTGAGGTAATCCGTCAAAGATTTGAATAAAGTTATTGGGAGCAGAGTCACGCGGCGTTTGGCGAAGATGAGGGAAAGACAGATCTGAGGAATCAGTCCTCGACGATAACCTCTTTGAATTCGGAGCTAGTGAACGCCACCCGGCGCCTTGCCTTTCCGCACTTTCTTGAAGAAAAACACGAGCGGTGTCGTGAGGAGGCAGAGAATGCCGAAGAGCCGGAAATTATGGGCATAAGTCACGAGCAGGGACTGTTGTCCGAGAATCCCGTATAGGATCTCCGGCGCCTGCTGCGCCGCGCGCCACGCTCCCTCATGCGCAGCAAGCCCGTGCTGAATGGCCGCGAGCTTCTCTTGATAGACCGGGTTGTACTGCGAAAAATGACCGACGAAAGCCGCCTGATTCGACTGCGCACCGCGAGCAACGAAAGTCGTCAGCCCGGCGATCCCGATGCTCCCGCCAAGGTTGCGCGTGAGATTAAAGAGGCCGCTGGCATTGCCAATCTGGTCCTGCTCGAGAGTTCCCATGCTCGACGTGGCCAGCGGGACGAAAATAAAGCTGATCGCGACACCGCTGAGAATGGTCGGCCAGATGATGCTGCTCATCCCGATGCTGAGATTGATTTTCCCAAAAAGGAAAGACGAATAAGCCAGGCCAAGAAATCCGATCGCAATCAGGATGCGGTTATTGATTTTTCCAACCAAGCGTCCCACGACAACCGTGGCAAAGAAGGCGCCGACTCCGCGCGGGCTTAAGGCCAGACCGGCGTCGAGTGCTGTGTAGTGGAGCAGGTTCTGCATGAAGAGCGGGAGGACCGCAATCGTTCCGTAAAGAAGCGCGCCAAGGATCCCGATGAGCACGCAGCCAACCGCGAGATTGCGATTTTTCAGGACGCGCAGATCGACAAGCGGCTGACTTGCGGTCAACTCCCGAATAACGAAGGCGACAAAGGCCGCGATCGAAATCGTGAGGCACCACATGATCGTATGCGAGCCGAACCAATCCAGCTCCTGCCCTTTATCGAGCACGAACTGCAGGGTCGCGAGCCAGAGCGCGAGGAAGCCAAAGCCGACATAATCGATACTGCTCGCGCTCACCCGTTTCAGATAGGGCGGGTCCTCGATGAAGGCATTCGCCATCAGTCCGGCGAGGAGACCAATCGGGAGGTTAATGTAAAAAACCCAGCGCCAACTGTAGTTGTCGGTGATCCAGCCTCCCAGGGTTGGCCCAAGAATCGGGGCCACGACGACACCCATGGCGAAAACCGCCATGGCCGATCCGCGCTTCTTGGGCGGGAAACTCTCGAGTAAAACCGCCTGCGAAATCGGCTGGAGGGCGCCGCCGGCCGCGCCCTGCAGAACACGCGCGATGACAAGAAAACCCAGGCTCCCGGCCGCGCCACAGAGAGCGGAAGCTAGGGTGAAGAGGACAATGCAGGAGACGAGGAAACGTTTTCGGCCAAACAAATTTCCCAGCCAGTTGGTCGCAGGAAGAATGATGGCATTGGCGACCAGATAACTGGTCAGGACCCAGGTGGCTTCATCGGTCGTCGCGGAAAGATTTCCGGCGATGTGCGGGAGGGAGACGTTCGCGACCGAAGTGTCGAGCACTTCCATGAAAGTCGCGAGCATGACCGAAGCGGCGATCAGCCACGGGTTGTAACTTGGCCGCCATCCGGAGACGGCATTTGGCGAATCCGACCCAGCCACTTTGCCTAATGAGTTTGGATTTTACCCAGCCACCAAATTGTCGAACCGAAGACAACCAGGATGGCGAGCCCAGCGATGATTGTGACGGTCACGGCCGGACCAAAGCTGCCTTTCACTCTTACGTCCGGCACCGCCGACATGCCGGGACCAAGCACTTCCTGCACGCTCGGTTGTTCGTCGAGCGCGATTTTTACCGGAACCCGCTGCACGACTTTAACGAAGTTGCCGGTGGCATTTTCCGGCGGGAGCAAACTGAAGCGAGCCCCGCTCCCCGCTTGGATGCTGTCGACATGACCGTGCAGTGAGCACCCCGGATAGGCATCAACCTCCACTTCCGCCGGCTGTCCCGAACGCATGTTCGTGAGCTGAGTTTCTTTAAAGTTCGCTGTCACCCAGACATGTGGCGGCACGATCGCAAAGAGCGGCTGGCCGACCTGAACGTAATTGCCCGGTTCAATCGATTTGTTCGTCACCCGCCCAGCTTCCGGCGCGGTGATCTCAGTGTAGGATTTTTGCAGCTCGACCTGATGCAATTCCGCCTGCGCCTCGGCCACTTCCGCCTGTGCAGCGTTCGCCTCGGCCTGCGCCGAGCCGGCCTGTTTTCTTCCCTCCTCCGCATAAGCAGCTGCGGCCTGAAGTTGTTTCTCTTTCGAGTCGAGAGTGGCCTCGGAAGAGGCCGTGTCACTTTTTGAATGCTGGAAGTCCTGCTTGGAAATGGCACCGCTCGCCACCAAATCGCTGTTCCGCGCCAGGTCGCCGCGCACTTTTTCCGTTTCGGCCGCAGCCGACTTGGTACTCGCCTGCACGGAAGCATAGGCCGCGAGCAGCGTGTTGACGTGCGCTTCGGCCTGCTCCGCCGACATGCGCGCATTTTCGAGTCGCGCCTGCGCGACCTCGAGTGCGGCCCTTTTTTGTGCGACCGTCGCCTCGATGTCGCGCGAGTCGATTTCAAGCAAAACCTGGCCTTTCTTCACTAACTGGTTGTCGTTCACCTTTACCGCCGAAATCTTCCCGGCGATTTTGGGCGCGACGCTGACGATGTGTGCATCGATGAAGGCATCGTCGGTGCTCTCGTGAGTGAGGTTGTGAAAGAAAATGGTCGCGACATAACAGATCGCGAGGACGAGCACGAGGGCCGCGCCAATCACCACCTTGCGGCGACGAAAAAGGGGCGGCTCTTGGCTCTCGATCGGATGGTCCTCGAGATCCACCAGAACGTCTTTGTTGACGTGCCGGGTGGCTTTGTTACGAACGGGTGCTTCTTCGAGCGCAGGCATAATATTAGAATCGTTAAGCGGCGTTACGGAGGCCGGCCGCACCGAACTGGATGACACGGTTGAGGACGGCGTCGACGTTCGTCAGGCGACAAAGGCCGCCAGAAGAGAATTCGAGAACTTGAGAGTGGGCCACGGCGTGAATGAACGCGCCGTGCGCGAAATGGAGGCGCCAATGCACGTCGACGTCGGAAAGATCCGGCAGCGAGCGCCGAAGCGCCCCGTGGAAGCGTCGATTTTTCTCGGCGAATTCCCTTTGTACGAGAGGTTTAAGGTACGCACCCGGTTCCGCGAGGCAGAGCGCGAGGAGACGGAGGAAACTGCGACCACCTTTGGAAGGTCGCGCGATCAATTCGAGAACAGGTCGGAAGAGCGCTTCCAGAATCTTCTCTACCGCTACAGGACCGTCGCCGGCCTCGGCCTCGAAACGATCGAGCAAGGCAAGGCGCGCTTCGTTCAACGGTTTCATCCGCCGGTTCAACATTGCGAGGATGAGAGCGTCCTTGGTCGCGAAATGATAATTGACCGCAGCGAGGTTAACTCCGGCGGCGGCGGTAATGGCACGGAGAGACGTCGCGCCGAAGCCGTGAACGGCGACGAGACGCTCGGTCGCATTTAGGATAGCGACCTTGGTGGCATGCAATTCTTCTCCCATGGACAAGCGCAAAATAATTCAAACGTTCGTTTGAATCAAGGGCCTTTTGCCTCTTGAGCAGGACGTTTTCCGGCAAAGGGCGCACGGGCGGCGGGAACAGCGGGGAAAGAAAAACAACAAAGAAGTTGCTTGTGCGCTAGTGTTATAGTTAACTATACCACAAGATGAGGGAGAGGCGCTGAGTGTAGATCACAGGATGGATCGTGAATGGAACGACAGGCAGCCGATTTACCGCCAACTGCGCGACCAGAGCGTTCACATGATCCTCGACGGCGTGCTCAAAGAAGGCGACCCGCTGCCCTCCGTGCGCAATGTCGCGGCCGAGTTTCGGGTCAATCCGCTCACCGTTCTGAAGGCCTACCAGGAACTGGTCGACGAGCAGTTGGTCGAGATGCGACGCGGGCTTGGGATGTTCGTCAAAGCGGGGGCCCGCGAGCTTTTGCTCAAGGGCGAACGCGAGAAATTTCTGACGGAAGAGTGGCCGCGGGTTTTCGCAACCATTCAGCGACTTGGGTTGACAAAGAAAGAACTGGACGCCGCCGCGAGCGACACCTCAGCGCGGAAAACTGGAAAGAAACAATGAAGTCATGGCAACGATAGAAGCATACGGACTTCGCCGGACCTTCGGCCCAACGATTGCGCTGGATGGCCTCGATTTGCGCGTCGAAAAGGGCCGCATCCTGGGGCTCATCGGCCCTAACGGCGCCGGCAAGACGACCGCGCTCAACGCGATTCTCGGCCTCACCCCGTATCAGGGAAAATTGACGGTGCTCGGACGCGATCCCTGGACCGCGCGCGAGGAACTCATGCGTGACGTCTCCTTCATTGCCGATGTCGCGGTGCTGCCGCGCTGGATCCGGGTTTCCCAGTTGCTCGACTACGTTGGCGGCGTACATCCGCGATTCGATCGGACGAAGGCGGAAGGTTTTCTCGCGAGGACGACGATCAAACGCAGGAGCAAGGTCGGGCAATTGTCCAAGGGCATGGTGGCGCAGTTGCACCTCGCGCTGGTCATGGCGATTGACGCGAAATTACTCGTGCTGGACGAGCCGACGCTTGGTCTCGACATCCTGTTTCGCAAACAGTTCTACGACTCGCTGCTGAATGATTATTTCGATCGCAGCCGCACGATTGTAGTGACGACGCATCAGGTGGAAGAGATCCAGGAGGTTCTGACCGATCTCATGTTCATCGACCGCGGTCGCATCGTGCTCGAATGCAGCATGGAGGAATTCGATTCCCGGTATTTGGAAGTGATGGTGCATCCCGAGCAGCTCGCAGCCGCGCGATCATTCAAGCCAATGCACGAGCGGCCGGTGTTCGGTCGAAGCGTGCTGCTGTTCGATCAGGCCGATCGGCAGCAGCTCGCTGCCCTTGGTGAAGTGCGGCGGCCCAGCATCGCCGACGTGTTTGTTGCCGTGATGGCGAAGGGACAGAGGTCCGAGTTCGGAGGTCAGATGTCAGATGTTACGTCCGGCTCCGGATCAATTCACCGCGAGGAGCAGAAGGGAGCGCAGTGAATACCGAATTGAACACCGGGCCTGGGAATTCCAGGGTCACCGACCCCGGCTACAGGATGTCAGCGACGCGGCCGTTTTACTGGTCGGTGTGGCGCGAGCTTTGGGAGAACCGCTCGATCTATCTCGCGCCGCTGATCGTCGCCGCTGTTCAGGTGTTCGGATTTGCGATCAGCACGATTGGTTTGGCCGAACGGAGGCGCGCGGTGTTGTTGCTCGACCCGGCAGCGCAACGAGCGCGCATCGGCGAACCGTATGACGTGGCGGTAACGATGCTGATCTTCACCGTGCTCATCGTGGGCGTATTCTACTGTCTCGACGCGCTGCACGGCGAACGTCGCGATCGCAGCATCCTCTTCTGGAAGTCGCTACCGGTCTCGGACCTCACCACGGTACTCTCGAAGGTGACGATTCCGCTGGTAATCCTGCCGCTGATTGCTTTCGCGATGATCGTTTGCGTGCAGGTGATCATGCTGATCGAGACCGGCATAGTCCTCGTCGTCCACGGTATGAGTCCGGCGAGCACCTGGGCCCATTTCCCGGTGGTTCAGCAATGGGCGATGTTGCTCTACAGCCTGATCGTGATCACGCTCTGGCACGCGCCGATCTACGGCTGGCTCCTCCTCGTCTCAGCCTGGGCGCGGCGCGCGACATTTCTTTGGGCGGTGCTGCCCATCATCGCAATCAATATTCTCGAGAAGCTTGCGTTCAATACTTCGTATTTCTCCGGCATAGTGATCGGCCGCTTCATAGGATTCCTTCCCATCGCCTTCGGGGGCCAGAACCAGCCCACGCCACTCGACCCACTGGCGCGACTCACGCCCGGAAAATACCTGAGTAGCCCAGGGCTCTGGATCGGGCTCATCGTCGCCGCAGGATTTCTCGCGGTCGCAGTCCGGCTGCGCCGTTATCGCGGACCGATCTAATTCGCACCCACGCCTAACTCAACTTTTCACCCCATGATGAAGCTCAAACGCCTGGTGAAATGGACTACACGCGGCCTGCTAGTCGTGTTCTTCACGCTCGCCGGGTGGGGGCTGATCGCCTACTGGGCCTCGACCAATGATTGCGACACCAGGCCTGCTCCGGTCCATCCGATGAAAGCAATTCGTTACTGCGAATACGGTGCGGTGAAGCTTGATGACATTGAGAAACCTGTGCCGAAGGACGACCAGGTCCTGGTTAAGGTTCGGGCGGCTTCGCTCAACTCGCTTGATGTCTTCATGATCCGCGACACGTGGCTCGGCCGCTTGTTCTTCGGGTTGCGCAAACCAAAAGACACACGGCTCGGCCGCGATGTCGCGGGCCAGGTGGAAGTTGTGGGTAAGAACGTGACGCAATTCAAAGTGGGCGACGAAGTGTTCGGCATCTGTTCGGGCTCGCTCGCCGAGTATGCAGTTACTCCCGAACGAGCCCTGGTCATGAAGCCGCCGAACGTTTCGTTTGAGCAAGCCGCCTCGGTCCCGTTGGCCGGACAAACTGCGCTGCAGGGCCTGCGCGAGGGAAAGATTCAGGTCGGACAGAAGGTTTTGATCAATGGCGCGACCGGAGGTGTTGGGACCTTCGCCATTCAAATCGCTAAGTCTTTTGGCGCAGAGGTTACGGCTGTTTGTAGCACACGGAATGTCGATCTTGTCCGATCAATTGGCGCCGACCACGTCATCGACTACACCAAAGAGGATTTCACCAAGCGCGACCAGCGTTACGACGTGATCTTCGATAACGTTGGCAACCATTCCTTCGCCGCACGCCGTCGCGTGTTAACTCCCAAAGGGATCTGCGTTTTGGTGGGCATTGGCGGAACCTCGGCCAAAGGAGGCGAGTTCATCGGACGCATCGCTGGAAATCTCATCGCGCATGGATTGTCATCATTCACTGAGCAAAAGTTCGTCCAGTACATCACGAAGCTGAGCAAGCCGGATCTCATCCTGTTGGGCGACCTCCTTCAGACGGGAAAGATCAAGCCGGTCATCGAGAGGGCTTACAATTTGAATAACGCGCCTGAGGCTCTCCGCCTCCTCGATCAAGGCCACGCTCGCGGCAAAACAGTCATCAAAGTAAAATGAACACACTTCGAAGATCAACAATGGCGTCTGATGATTTTCTGGCTAATCCGCGTTCGCTTCAAGAATGCATATGTGGCGAAGTCCGTGACTCTGGAAGGCGATGCTTCGCAGACATCGGCTTTAATCCCCCTGTTGCCTGATTCCATTGCTTGAAAAGGTAGGACCATGAGCACAGAGGTAGCGACTGATGGGTTAGACAGACTCGAATCCATACCGGCTTCAATCACGCCGGCACAACATCGCGCCGCCAAAATCGTCGGATTCCTTTATCTCATCCAAATGGCTCTGGCTGTCTTCGGCGAATCCTTCGTCCGTAGCCGGCTGATCGTGCGGGACGCAGGCCAGACCGCGGCGAATATCGCGGGGGAGGAAACCCTGTTTCGACTCAGCATCGCAGGCGATTTGCTTGTTTATGCGACTGTTATCGGACTCGTCTGGGGCATCTACATTATTCTTAAGCCGATCAACCAGGACGCCGCCCTGCTCGCCGCCTTCCTCCGACTGGTCGAGAATGCCATTCTCGCGGTCACGACTCTTACTGCTTTCATCGCCTTGCGACTCCTGAGCGACGCCGCCTACTTGCAACCCTTTGAACCGGCGCAACTCAAGGCCCTAACGCGATTATTCCTCAGCGTTTACGGGATCGGGCTCAGCATCGGTTTCGTCTTTCTCGGATTCGGCTCGGCGGTCTTCAGCTATGTCTGGCTGCAATCGCGCTACATTCCGAGGGCCCTCGCGCCGTGGGGAATTTTCGCGTCCCTTCTCCTCGCCCTCGTTAGTCTCGCCATTTTGATCTTCCCTCGCGTCTATGCGGCGCTTGGAATGAGCTACATGCTGCCGATGGGTCTTTACGAAGTCGGTCTCGGCCTTTGGTTGCTGATCAAAGGACTGAAGCCGTCATCGGGCGCGAGCCAGCTGCCGTCTCCTCAAATCGTATGAAACTAAAACGCATCGTTAAAGGCACCATCAAATGGACCATCCGCGCCATTGTCCTTCTGCTCATTCTCGCGGGAGCGTGGCTCTTCATCGTTTACTGGCGATCGACGAACGACTATGACCGCCTCACCGCTCCCCAAGGCGAAACCATGAAAGCCATTGTCTACGCCGACTACGGCTCGCCCGACGTGCTCAAGCTGGCCGACATCGCCAAGCCCGTCCCGAACGACGACCAACTCCTGATCAAAGTACGCGCAGCGTCCGTCAACCCTTATGACTGGCATTTCATCCGCGGTACGCCCTATCTCATGCGGCTCGGGGTTGGCCTGCGGAAACCGAAGAGCATCCGGGTCGGCGTGGACTTTGCTGGAACGGTCGAAGCGGTCGGCAAAAGCGTCACCGAGTTCAAGCCAGGCGACGGAGTCTATGGAGGTAAAAGCGGCTCCTTCGCTGAGTATCTCTGCGTAAGTGAGAAAAGCGTCGTCCGGAAACCGGATAACATCACGTTTGAGCAGGCCGGCGCTGTCCACATCGCCGGACTAACTGCTTTGCAGGCGCTGCGGAACGAGGGAAAGATTCAGCCCGGGCAAAGAGTCCTGATTAACGGGGCCTCCGGTGGCGTAGGCACTTTTGCCGTGCAGATCGGCAAGGCGCTCGGCGCCCATGTCACCGGAGTCTGCAGCACGAGGAATATTGGGATGGTCCGTTCTCTCGGGGCTGATGATGTCATCGATTACACTAAGGAGGATTTTGCCAGGAACGGGCAACAGTACGACGTGATTCTGGACAACGTTCCGAACCACTCCCTGGCCGACTGCCGGCGCGCGCTCGCGCCAGACGGCAGATACATCATGATTGGGGGCGGTGGACCGGAAGACGGCCGCTGGATCGGACCGTTCGCGCGGGTGATCAAGATCATGCTTCTGAGTCCGTTCGTGTGTCAGAAGATGGCGATGATGATGACTGACCCGTCTAAGGACGACAAGATGTATCTGCGCGATCTCATGCAGGCGGGGAAAGTAACTCCTGTGATCGATCGGAGTTATAAGTTAAGCGATGTGCCCGAAGCGATTCGCTACCTCGAAAAGGGCCACGCGCGCGGAAAAGTAGTCATTAACCTGGAAGTGGAGCCTCAACGGTGAGAGGCTATGCCGTGTCCCGAGATGCTGACGTTCGTCGCCTGGATCACACTTATAGCTTCAACCCTGTGGTTTGGCACGGAGAAGAGATCCAGACTTTCTCCGCTCAAGACTTTCCGTTTTCGTGCCGGCGTTGTAGTTTCCTCGATGAAGACGAACCAAATACTCCGCTCTGGACTATGCCTGCTCACCGCCAGCTCCCTGGCCCTCCTGACAGCCTCCGCGCTGGCCGGCGAACCGAGTAAAGCCGTCGCTGTCCTGCATCCGACGAAAGGGAGCAACGTGGAAGGCACTGTCACGTTCACCAAATCTGGCGATGAAATGAAAATCGTTGCCGATGTCTCCGGGCTCACGCCGGGCAAGCATGGATTTCATATTCATGAATTCGGCGATTGTTCCTCGCCGGATGGCAAAGCGGCTGGTGGCCATTTCAACCCGACGAATAATCCGCACGCCGGCCACGACGTCGCGCAGCGTCACGAAGGTGACATGGGCAACCTTGAAGCCGACAGCTCAGGCAAAGCGCATCTCGAGCTGTCCGACAACATGATGACGATGAGCGGCGAGAATTCGATCATCGGCCGCGGGGTGATCGTACACGAAAAGGCCGACGATCTGAAGTCACAGCCTACGGGTGATGCCGGTGGCCGGGTCGCATGCGGCGTAATCGGCATTGCGAAGCCCTAATCACTTGACGGGTTTCTAGTGCGAGAACCTCCTTTCTGCGGCGAATAGAGGGGCGCAAAGGCGCGCGCCTGCGGCTCTCGCATTGATCCTGGCGAAGTTTTCGCCTGTCCAACACTGGGCGACCTGTGCGAATTTCCTTCAGCGATGCAATTGATGACTCTCAAAGAAATTCGCCAGGCTGTCCCACAAGGACCGCGGGAGGGACGCGTGCACGTCCAGCTCGAGACAGTCGCGTCGAAATTTACCCGGGAGCAAAAACCGTATTGCGAGCTCACGCTGGCCGACGCGGCTGATCGCATGACGCTCCGGGTCTGGAGCGACAGTCCAAACTACAGAGCGTGCGACTCGTTGAAGAGCGGAGATTTTGTCGAGATCACCGGGGAATTTTATCAGCATCAACAATACGGCCTCGATGCGCGCCACTGGAAATCGCGTCCGCTCGCCGCTGAGGAACAAGCGCAACTTTTGCAAGGCCCGCCCGCGCTCCGCGCGAAGCAGGCAACCGATTGGGAATTCATTGTCGCGACCACCGCGGCGATCCGCGACCCCCGACTCTATGCGCTTTGCGCCGAGTTTATCGGAGAATACGGAAAGCGTTTTCGCAACACTGCCGGCGCGCGCACCTATCATCACGCGCGGCGCGGCGGTCTGCTCGAGCACACCGCTCAGATGATGCGGGTCGCCGCGCAAATCGCGCCACTTTATCCCGATCTCAACCTTGATTTATTAGTCGCCGGGATTCTCTTCCACGATTCCGGCAAGCTTTGGGAAAATTATTTGCCCGAAACAGGTTTCAGCATGCCGTTCGACGAACAGGGCGAAATGTTGGGGCACATCGCGCTCGGGATCGAAGTGGTCAATTCGCTTTGGCGGAAAATCCAGACCGACGAGCGCGTGTCCGAATGGCAAGAGCTCTCCCCGCCGATGGAAGATTGCCGGCTGCACTTGCTCCATTTGATCGCTTCGCATCACGGCGAACCGCAGTTCGGATCGCCGGTCTATCCGAAAACGCCAGAAGCGTTCGCGCTTAACTACATCGACAATCTCGACGCTCGTCTCGAAATGATCTTTGCCGGCTATCCGATCGCAAAACCGCTTGCGACGCGGATCTTCGAGCGAGTGCGACCGCTTCCGGGCAACCTGGTCAAAGCGCTCGAGAAATTTTCCGATAACTCGCCTGGATAGAGAACGCGGGATCTCGGCGCTACACGATCCTGCGCTGCGCCTCGCGCAGATACTCTTCGTCGATTTCGAAGCCGACGAAGCTCGTGCGGTCGCAGCGTTTCGCCGCCACAGCGGAACTCCCAATCCCGAGAAATGGATCAAGCATTCGCTCCACTCTCGTCAGGCCGTGGAGAAGAATGCAATTTGTCGCCAACTGGACAGGGAACGTCGCCGGATGCGGTCGCTCTTTCTCGCGTCGTTGGATCGTCTCGTAAGGAATGAACCAGGTGTTGCCGCGACAACGGCAATCGCGGCCGGAGGTGTGACTCCAGCGCGCGATGTTCGATTTGTCGGCGTAGGGAACGCCAAGAGCCAGGCGGTCGAGGGGCGTCTTTCCGTTCGGCGTGAGGTGGAAAACGTATTCGTGACAGTCATTCAAGAAGCGAGTGGAATTAATCGGCTTGAAATGGCCGCGCGAGATTTCTTGCCCCTTTTCATCTGGGATGGCGATTGCCTTGATCCAGTGAATCGTGTTTTGCAGGACGAATAGTTTGCGCAACCGCAGGATCAACTCGTGGGGCAACATCGGATTGGACGGCGACGCGCCAAGGTTGAGAAAAAGCGACCCGTTAGGCCGGAGCAGCCGGCGCACCTCCGCAGCCCATCGCTCGCACCAGTCGAGGTACGCCGCGCGATCCAAGGTGTCAGTGAATTTCCCGTAGAGAACGCCCAGATTGTAGGGCGGAGATGTGACCACGAGATCGATCGAAGCGGCCTCCAGTCGGGCCATCCCCGCCACGCAATCGCCAAGATGAAGCTCGAACTCGGTCACACCGCTAAATTAAGGCCACCGCAGCAAAGTACAACTTGGCACCACCGAGCCTCCATCTCTTTTCCTGTCATCCTGAGCCCGCGTAGACGGCGAAGGACCCCCCATTTGCAATAGATGCTTGCTCATCTCAAGAAAGCATCGCTTGCCATAGCGAGGTTTCTCTCCGCGCCGGATCGGGATGACATCGCTGGTGCGCTCGATAAAGTACTACCTGATGTCGGATAAACCGTCCAAGCTCAAAATCGCCGATCGCGAATTCACATCGCGCCTCCTCGTTGGCACCGGCAAGTTTGCCTCCAACGAATTGATGCGCGATGCGCTCGAAGCGAGCGGAACTGAGCTCGTCACGGTCGCGCTGCGGCGCGCCGATCTTTCTGGTCGCGGTGATCCGTTCGCCAACATTCTCGATTTCATCGACCCGAAGCGGTTCTTCCTCCTGCCCAACACAAGCGGCGCGCGCGACGCCGACGAAGCCGTCAGGCTGGCGCGACTCGCCGTCGCCGCGGGGCTGCCTTCGTGGGTCAAGCTCGAGATTCATCCGGATCCCCGCTACCTTTTGCCCGACCCGATAGAAACGCTCGCGGCGGCGGAGACCCTCGTGAAGGAAGGCTTCACCGTCTTGCCATACATCAACGCCGACCCGGTTCTGGCGAAGCGTCTCCAGGACGTGGGAACCGCGACGGTGATGCCGCTCGGTTCGCCGATCGGTAGCAACCGGGGCATCGAAACTCGCGCGCAAATCGAAATCATCATCGAACAGGCGACCGTGCCGGTGGTTGTTGATGCCGGCCTCGGCGCACCCAGCCAGGCCGCCGAAGCGCTCGAGATGGGTGCCGATGCCGTTCTCGTGAACACTGCAATTGCGATCGCATCCGATCCGGTACGGATGGCACAGGCCTTCCGCAAAGCGGTCGAAGCCGGTCGCGACGCGCGTGAGATCGGCCTCGCAGAAGCGCGCACGACGGCCTCGGCGACCAGTCCGCTGACCGCCTTTTTCTCCGAAGGTACGGATTCGACAACGCGGTAGCGGCGGTCTGTGACCAAGTTGTCGAGACCACTTCGGAGCCAGGGAGCGGATCTCGTTGAGAGCGGAGTGCGTTACCGGACCTGGGCGCCGGGAAAAGAAAAAGTCGAAGCGGTCATTTTTGATCCGGCCGGCCGGGAGGAACGCGTCGTTTCGTTAGGCAAGGAACCCAACGGCTATTTTAGCGCAATCGATCCTGACGGACGGTCGGGCGACCGCTACAAATATCGAATTGGAGAAAGCGACTGGCCCGATCCGGCCGCTCGTTTCAATCCCGACGGCGTCCATGGCGCTGGAGAGGTGATTGACCCAAACGATTACAAGTGGGGGGATGGCGGGTGGTCGCCGCCGCGAGTATCCGAGCTGATCATTTACGAGCTGCACATTGGCACCTTCACAGTGGAGGGAACGTTTCACGCGACGGCCGGCAAACTCGATTACCTGGTCGACCTTGGCATCACCGCACTCGAGATCATGCCGGTCGCCGATTTTCCAGGTGCACGCAACTGGGGATATGACGGCGTCCTGCTTTATGCGCCGGCTCGAGTCTACGGTCGGCCTAACGACCTCCGAGCTTTGGTCGATGCGGCGCATCAGCGCGGTCTCGCGGTCATTCTTGACGTGGTTTACAATCATCTCGGTCCGGATGGCAACTATCTCGGCGCCTACAGCCGCGACTATTTCAATCCGGAACACAAAACGCCCTGGGGTGACGCTTTCAATTTCGAGTTGAAACCGGTGCGGGATTTCTTCATCGAAAATACCACCTATTGGCGCCGGGAGTTTCACATCGACGGCTTCCGCCTCGATGCGACACACGCAATCGCAGACACGTCGAAGAAACACGTCCTCGCCGAAATCGCGGAGGTTGTGCATTCGTTAGGTGGATTTGTCACCGCGGAAGACGAGCGCAACGAACCGCAGCTCCTCCTGCCACCGGCAAAGGGTGGAATGAGTCTGGACGCGGTTTGGGCGGACGATTTCCATCATGTCGTCCGGGTCATGCTCACTGGGACACGCGAGGGTTACTACAAATCTTATGATGGCACGATCGAGGAGTTGGCCGCGACGATCGTGCGCGGCTGGCTTTTCGAAGGCGGGAAGCGTCAGTCTCGCGGACGTAGTCAACCAGCAGCGGTCCGGGAACTCCTTCCGGAGCAATTCATTTTCTGCATCACCAATCATGATCAAACCGGGAATCACGCGTTCGGTGCGCGGCTTAATCATCTTGTCTCGCCGGCGGCGTTTCGCGCGGCCTCGGCGTTACTTTGCCTCGTGCCTTTCACCCCGCTTATTTTCATGGGCCAAGAGTGGGCGGCCTCGAGCCCGTTCCAGTATTTTACCGATCACGAACCGAAGCTCGGGAACCTCGTGACCGAAGGACGGCGCGAAGAATTCCGCGGATTCGCCGCCTTTCGCGATCCGGCGGCCCGTGAAAAGATTCCTGATCCGCAAGGGGAGGAAGCTTTGCTCCAGTCCAAGCTTCGCTGGGAGGAAATTGGCAGAGGGCGACATGCCGGAACGCTGCGCCTTTATCGCGAATTCCTGCAACTCCGACGGCGGTCGGTGATATTACGCGATCGGTCGTGGAACAATTTTCACGTTCTCGAACCAATCGGCGGGATCGTCCGGCTCCTCTTTGGAAAAGCAGGATCGGAGCAATGCCTGATCCTGGCAGATCTGGCGGGCGGACATCGCGCACCCGAACTCGACAGAACGCGCGTCTGGAACCTGCTTCTCTCGAGCAACGAAAAGCGTTTTGGGGGCGAAGATTCGATACCGTTCTCGGAACCCGAAGTGCGTGTCTTTCAAACGGGTTAATAATTCGTCAGGTGAAGACGCCGCCGGCCTAACGATGCCCCTGATTGACCGCGAAGTCGACTCGACGAGAGTATGGACCAGCCTGTCGCCCGCATGAATTCCAAGATAATAACTCTCCCGGAACTTGCCCGGCGCTCCGCAGAAATCCGTCAGTCTGGGAAGCGGCTTGTTCTCACTAACGGCTGTTTCGATCTCCTTCATGTCGGACATGTGCGGTATCTGGAACAAGCGCGTGAGCTGGGCGACTTCCTGGCCGTGGCCCTCAATGGTGATCAGTCCGTGCGAGCGCTGAAGGGATCGGGACGGCCGCTTAATCCCGAAGCGGATCGTGCGGAGGTCCTGGCCGCATTGGAGGCAGTCAGCTTCGTAACGATCTTTCCCGGAATGCGCGCGACACAAGCGATCGAGACAACCCGGCCGGCCATTTATGTCAAAGGGGGCGACTACACACCGGAGAGTTTGGACTCCGAGGAACGAGCGGCTCTGCAGAACGTTGGAGCAAAAACCGTGATTCTTCCCCTCGTCCCCGGGAAATCGACCTCGCAGCTCATTCAAAGGATGCACGAGCAGTAAGTGATGAGCCGACTTGCGCTGGGCATCGTTGGATCGGGCAAAGGATCAAATTGTCGGGCGATCCTCGAGCAGATCCGCGCCGGTCACCTGATGGCAGAAGCGCGTATCGTCATCTCCGATGTGGCCGATGCCGGCATTCTCGAGATCGCGCGCGAGTTCGGCGTCCCCGACGTTTTTCTTCCCCCCGGAAAGTTCCGAACGAAGCTTGAACCGGAGGTTGAGCATCAACTTGTAAGGTTGCTGCGTGCGGCTGGAGTGGAACTGATCGTTCTCGCCGGCTTCATGCGAATCCTGAAACCGATCACGCTGGAGGCGTTTCCCCGACGCATCATCAATTTGCATCCCTCACTTCTGCCGAAATATCCGGGACGTGAGGCTTGGGCACAGGCACTTCGTGCGGGAGAAAAGATGACGGGATGCACCGTCCATTTTGTCGATGCCGGCGTGGACAGCGGGGAAATCATCGCACAACGCGAGGTGCCGATCCTCCCTAACGACTCTCCTGCCATCCTCCACGAACGAATCCAGCGTGCTGAACGTGAACTGTTTCCGGCCGTAATCGGTCAACTGGCGGCGCAGCGAGCGGGCCCGCCAATCTAACCGCGCTCGGATTTTTGATCGCGGCCTAACAACTCCTGCATCGCCTGGGCCGGCGGTTTGCCTTCATGCAGGACGGCATAAACCTGGTCGATGATCGGCGTTTCGACGCCGAGTTTGCGCGCGCATTCGAAGGCGCTTCGTGCGGTCGGAATTCCTTCGGCCACCGTTTTCATTCCGCGCGTGATGTCTCCCAGGCTTTTGCCTTGCCCGAGCTGTTCGCCCAGCCGCCGGTTACGGCTATGGCGGCTGAAGCAGGTCGCAATCAAATCGCCGGCACCGCTCAACCCCTGGAAAGTGCGGGCGTCGCCTCCCATCGCGACGCCAAGGCGAAGCAGCTCTGCGAGTGAACGCGTGACAAGGGCCGCTTTGGAGTTGTCACCGAAGCCGAAGCCGTCGCTCACTCCAGCAGGAATCGCGAAAATATTTTTTAAGGCCCCGCCGAGTTCGATTCCGACGATTTCATGGCTGGTGTAAACTCGAAATCGAGAACTACCCAAAGTCGCCTGAAGTTCCTCCGCAAGGCTCTCATCACGACATCCGAGTACCGGTCGCACTCGGCAATCCATCTGCCACTTCGACCGCCAGATTGGGCCCGGAAAGAACAGCCACGGGACTGGACGGAAATTTTTCGGCAAGGATTTCGCTCATTCGCATACCGGTGCCATGCTCGATCCCTTTGGTACAGCTCATCAGAACAGTCGCGTCGTTTTTCAAACCGGCCCGCAGGTCCGACGCAACCGTCCGAAGCGCCACCGATGGCGTGACGAAAACGATCAAATCTGCCCCGGCGCAATCGCCCAGTTCGCTCGTTAGGAGAACGTTAGGGGGAATTGTTGCCCGGGGCAGATAATCCGGGTTCTGTCGACTTCGCGCGATCTCCTCGACGCGGCGTGGAGTGTGTCCCCAAAGAATAATTTCGTTGCCTCGCGACGCCCAAAGGACGGCAAGGGCCGTTCCCCAGCCGCCGGTTCCCAAAATCGCGATCTTGCTAATCTTCATTTTTGATCGAAGCGCTGCTCTTTCCCATGGAAAAGTCGTTTCATATTGGAACGATGCCGCCAGACGACGACAGCCGCGATAAGTATCGAAAAGGGAAGCAAACTTGCGCCCGTCAACAGGTCGAGACGCAGGTAAAGCATGACAAAGAAAGGAAGAGCGACGGCTGCCCCAATCGAGGCCACGGACACATACCGGGTGAACTGAAAGAGAACGAGCCAGACGACAAAAACCGACAGGACCGCGAGTGGCATCAAGCCGAGCAGAACGCCGGCCGAGGTCGCCACGCCTTTTCCTCCACGAAATCGGAGCCAGACGGAGAACGTATGGCCGAGAATACAGGCGAGACCTCCTGCGACGCCAATGAGTTCGGGTCGGGCAACCGCTGGGCCAAAGGCAAGAGCGATGGCAAATGCAATCCGGACCGCCGCAAAGCCCTTCAACACATCGAGGCCGAAGACGAAATAGCCCCATTTCTTTCCCAATACTCGAAGCACATTAGTCGCACCGATGTTGCCACTCCCGTGCTGTCGGATGTCAATGCCACGCGTGCGCGAAACGACCAACCCGCTGGGAAAAGAGCCCAAAAGATATCCAACCGTTGCAGCCAGCAGATAACTGAAAAGGCCGTACATATCCACGTCTAAGAAGCTGATGTCACATCTGTTAGGCTATATTTCCTAAGCCAGATCGTCAGGATGCCCAAGTCACTTGGCGTGACGCCGCTGATTCGCCTCGCTTGCCCAAGGTTTTCGGGTCTCACTCCCGTCAATTTTTGGCGAGCCTCGTTTCGTAAGCCCGGCACCATCGCATAATCAATGCCGGCCGGTATGGTGACCGATTCTGCAGTTCGTATGGATGCTAGGTGCTGAGAGTCGCGACGGATATAACCTTCGTATTTGATTTCCGTCTCTAGTAATTCCCAAACCTCAGCATCGAGTTGCTCGAATGAAGGCTGGGGGATGTCTTGTGAGCGAAATTCTGTTCGCTTCATTAGGTGCCTGAGCGTCTGTCCAGCAACGCGGGTGGAGTCCGCAATAGAGCGAGCCACCTGGAGCTGCCGTAACTTTTCCTCCAACAACTCCAAGCGGCGAATGCCAACAAGCCCAAGGCCGGCTGCCATTCTGGTCAATCGCTGGTCGGCATTATCCTGTCGAAGGAGAAGGCGGTGCTCAGCCCGGCTGGTGAACATTCGATAAGGCTCTTGAGTACCTTGCGTGACAAGATCGTCTATTAGAACGCCGATGTAAGCTTCACTCCGGTTGAGAATTAGCGGCGGCTTTCCGGCAAGACGGAGGGCGGCGTTGGCGCCTGCGATTAGCCCTTGTGCCGCAGCCTCTTCATAGCCCGATGTGCCGTTTATTTGACCTGCGAGATAGAGTCCCGCGATTAGCTTGCTCTCTAAACTTGGTTGAAGTTGGGTGGGTGGAAAATAATCGGTACTCCACTGCATAACCAGGGCGCATGATCTCTACGTTTTGCAGCCCGGGGATCGAGCGGACGAACTCGATCTGCACCTCATAGGGGAGACTCGTGGAAATTCCGTTGACGTAGAATTCCTCCGTTTGCCTCCCTTCCGGCTCGAGGAAAATCTGATGTTGCGATTTGTCGGCAAATCGAACCACCTTATCTTCGATCGACGGGCAATAGCGTGGACCCGTTCCCTCAATGCGCCCACTGTAGAGGGGTGAACGATGGAGATTTTGGCGTATGATCTCATGCGTTCTCGGAGTGGTGGCAGTTATCCAACACGGCAGTTGTTCTACATGGAACGTTCCGTCTAGCGCCCGATTGAGCGTTAAAAACTCCTCCGTTTCGAATTCTTCTGTAGCCGGTAGATAGCTGAATCGGTCGGGTGGATTCTCTCCCTCTTGTTTGCGGCACGATTCGAAATCGATGGAACGCGCGTTGATGCGACACGGGGTCCCAGTCTTAAATCGTCCGGTTGTAAACCCGAGTTCGCGCAAGTTGTCACTCAAGGGCGAAGAGCTATCGGCCATCCGCCCCCCCGGTTGACTTCGATCGCCCACGTGCAATAGGCCGCGCAAAAACGTGCCCGCGGTGATCACTACACTTCCAGCCCGAACAGAAAGCCCAAAATCGGATTGAACACCCACGGCGCGCCCCTTGTCCGTCAAAATCTTGGTAACGCCCCCCTGCTTGACGTCGAGTCCTGGTTGCCGCTCGAGAAGCCACTTCATTCGCAATTGATACGCTTTCTTGTCGCACTGCACTCTCGGCGCACGGACACTTGGGCCTTTGGTCCGATTCAACATTCGGAACTGAATACCGGTAGCATCTGCGTTGATCCCCATCGCTCCGCCCAAGGCGTCGATCTCTCGCACCATGTGTCCTTTTGCCAAGCCGCCAATTGCCGGGTTACAGGACATCTGGCCGATGGTATCCAGGTTCTGAGTGAGAAGGAGGGTTTCCGCACCCAAGCGCGCAGCCACCAGAGCTGCCTCGATCCCGGCGTGACCGGCGCCGACAACGACCACATCGTAGAATTTAGAGAGAAAAAATTGTTCCACGTGGAATCAGATCGAACCAGCGGGCCGTTTACAATCCATCCAACTTACTTGTGCGCCCATATTTTCGCACTCCCAACTATTTGCCCATTAGGGCCTTGTTCTCGTTCCCCCGTTGTTGTGGCACCACGCTCCTCCGCTTCTCGCAATAAACGGAGCGCTATCCGACCCAATAAGGCCAGGACAAAAAAGGAAAGCAACAATCCACCGCCCCATACGCAGTACTCGATCACCCGCGGGTGACTCTTCCCACGCAGCAAATTCAGGCCAAGCTGGCCCAAGGTGCCAATATAGGCATACAGGAATAGCCCGGGCGCCTGCCCGATTGCCACCCATAAAATACACGTCCGGAATCGGATCGTCGTTAGCCCGTAGAGATAATTCAGTAAGCTTGTCGGGAAAAGAGGATGTAATTGGCTCAATAAGATGATCTTCCAACCTTCGCGTTCCACCGCCGGCTCCAACGCTTCCAAGGTTGCGTTGCGCATGAGCTTCCGCCGCAGCCATCGCCGCCCGAGCCAGCGACTGATGACAAAAGAAATCGCCGCCCCGCCAACATTGCCAATCAGCACGATGAGGAAACCCCACCAAAGACCAAAGAAGAAGCCGCCACCGATACTTAATAGTCCGCCCGGCAACAAGAGCACGTTGCAGCCCGCATAGAGGAGCGGATAGCAGATGGCGCTCCAGGCGCCGAGATGCATCACCTTTTGTTGCACCTGCGCGACCCAATCGGCGATCGGGAAGAATCGGCTGGCCAAAAAAAACAAGCCTCCTACGAAGACAAGACCGCCAACTTGAACGTAGACCGCCCGACTCACCTTGGACATCAGCGCAACTTGCCTATATCAAAGGCTGCGCGCAAATGCCGCCAGCTCGACTGTGGTCGAGTATCTCAAGAAGGGCGTAATCAAGTAAACCCCAGGGAATCGCGCCAAAGCCGCTCGGGAAATTTCTCGCGCGATGGCGAGCCCTCGCGCCCGGCCTTCGTCGCCTTCGCTTCCTAACATGTGACGGCGCACCTCCTCCGGCACGACGATCCCCGGCACTTCGTTGTGGAGAAAATCCGCTTGTCGACCGCTCATCAAAGGCCAGATGCCGGCGAAAATGGGCACACCAAACTCTCGCGTCTGTTTCTCCATTTCGTCGAGGACTCTCACGTCGAAGACCGGCTGTGTCATCACATACTGCGCGCCGGCCGCAACCTTTCGCTCAAGTCGCGAGACTTGGGCCGCGAGGTTTTTCGAGTTCGGGTTAAAAGTGCAACCCACGACAAATTGGGTGGCGCTGCTCAATGATTTGCCGGCGTGGTTAAATCCCTCGTTCATCCTCTTGGCAATCGCGATCAACTGGACAGAATTGACGTCATAGACGGACGCCGCCCCGGGATGATCGCCGACACGAGCCGGATCCCCGGTCAGGGGAAGCACGTGTCGCATCCCAAGTGCTGCCATGCCAAGCAGCTCGCTCTGCAACCCGAGCAAATTGCGATCACGGCAACTCATATGGAGTAGCGGCGTGATCCCGAACCGCTCCTTGAGCATCGCACCGATAGCGAGGTTGCTCACTCGCAGGATGGCAAGAGAGTTGTCCGCCAGGGTGATGGCATCGCACCCTGCCTGGACCAAGGCCTGAGCACCCGTGAAATATTTCTCCAGGGCGAGCGTCTTCGGCGGATCAAGTTCGCAGATGATGACACGCCGGCCAGCCGCGATTCGGTCGAGGAGACTTTCCTCTGTCGGCGCGATCCGTTTGGGAGCCGTCGTTCGCACCGGTTCGACCGTTACCTTGATCGCTTTGCTTCGTACAGGCTCGAGCTCCGCCAGTGCCGCTGCCATCGCGGCAATCGTTCGGGGTGTCGTTCCGCAACATCCGCCAATCAATCGCGCTCCCTGTGCCGCCATTTCGCGAGCCATCTTCGAGAAATAATCCGGCGAGGTGTAGTAAATGAAACGGCCTTCGTGATATTGCGGGTACCCGGCATTGGGATAGGCAGAGAGCAAGAACTCCAACGGAATCCGCTCCAATAAGTGCACTGTGGCCTGCGGGCCATTCAAGCAATTCACCCCGACCACGTCGGCACCCAAAGACGTCAACTTTCTGAAAGCCTCCGCCAGAGTCAGACCGGACGACAATCGGCCTTCTGACTCACAGGCCAGCGAACAGATTGTTGGGGCTTTCGATAATTTCATCTTTGCTCCCAACGCGAGCTCGAGTTCGTCGTAATCGAGAAATGTTTCAAAGAAGATCGCGTCCGCGCCGCCGTCGAGCAGCCCGGCAACCTGCTCGCGAAAGACTGCCGCGCGATCGATGCCGCGTGTCGCTGCCTCATCGGCACTGATGCCGAGCGGACCGACGCTTCCGGCCACACACGCATCTTTTCCTTTGATAGCCTTCTGCGCGAGCCGGGCGGCAGCGGCATTTATCTCGTGTGTTCTATTCCCAAAACCAAATCGGTCAAGGCGTACCCGACTGGCGCCGAACGTGTTTGTTTCAATGACCCGCGCACCGGCAGCGACGTAGTCCTGATGAATCTTGCGCACTCTCTCGGGCTCGCTGATGCACAGTTCCTCGAGACAACGCTCCAGAGGAATGCCGTCGTCGAGCAGCATCGTGCCCATCGCTCCGTCGCCACAAACCAGGCGGCTTTGGAGTTCATCAAGGAGATCCACCGGCTATGCGCTTAAATTCAGAGCGCCCATAGGTCAATGCTCATTCCCGCCGGGCAAAAGCGACGAGCACCGCAGGCGCCGCCCTTTCCCCCTGCAAATCAATCCAGACTAGCGAGCTAAGATGACCTCTTTCTTGTCCCAGGAATGCGTTTCACCGCAATGGCTACAGGCCACTCTCCCGGGCTTGAGCTCGGTGGCGGCAAAGACATCTTCTTCTATCACCACCCCCGTAACATTGAGTTTTTTTGTTACCGGACATCTCACCAAGATTCGCTTGATCACAGCACGAATATCTCACAGCTGCGGCTGAAAGCTCGCGCAATCTTGATGTGGCACTCTTTCGTCTCGCGAAAAAACCCTTTCTCACATTTGTCTGATATCCTTATGTAACAAATAGCCAACAACTTCGAATAAGGATCAACAATTGTTCAAGACTGCTCTCTGCTTCGTTTTAGCAGAGCCAACCGCGCCCATTTATAAACACTTTTTTGATCCCGTTTTTTCATTGGATACGCGATGAAAAACCAGCAGTTATTCAGACGCTGAAGATTAAGAGGATGATTGGTTTTTCAAAACTTTAATCATCTGGCGTGTGAAGAATTATTCCAATCGACCCGTTTTGCCCTCGGCGAATCTTTGCGCTCTCGCGATCATGACGAAGGCCCCGCGAGCGGGACAGGTAAAGACGCGGCTCACTCCGCCGCTCAGTGCAGAGGAAGCCGCGGCACTGAACAAGTGTTTTCTTCGCGATATTTCGGCGACGATCATCAAAGCAGGCGGCAACGCGCGAGGAATCGGCTGTTTCACGCCCTTTGGCGCCGAAGAGACGTATCGGGATATTTTCCCGGTTGAATTCCAGCTTCTCGCGCAGCGCGAGGGCGATCTAAGTCAACGCCTCGTCGGCGCGGTTGAGGATTTGCTTGCGCTTGGCTTTGCCTCAGTCTGCCTCATAAACTCCGATAGTCCCACCGTCCCAGCATCTGTCTTTGCCGCAGCGGCGCGCGCTCTTTCTTCTCCCGGCGATGATGTAGTGATTGGGCCGTCCGATGACGGCGGCTACTATTTGATTGGCATGAAAAGGCTGCATCCTGAGCTGTTTGATGCGGTGGAATGGAGTACCGACCGGGTGCGCGCGCAGACACTGGAGCGAGCGGCCGAGAAAGCCCTCGCCGTGCGCCTGCTTCCCGCATGCTACGACGTGGATGATCGCTCGACGCTGCACCGCCTTTGCGATGATTTGTTAGGCTCTAACGAATGCAAAGAGTCGAATATCGCCCCCGCGACGCGAGAATTTCTCCGCGACTTGATCGCGCGGGAAGGACGCGATCGCATTTGGCCCACGGCCGCTGACCTGCCCTGAGCCATGACCGGTACCGATGGGAATCCGACCGGCCGCGAAGTCGTTAAGGGTGAATGTCATCAGTCCAAAGAAAATGATAAACGGCCATGGCATTGATCGCGACCGAGACAAGGAAAAGGCTCAACTCCGTGGTCAACAACTTGCGCGGTCCGTTACTCACCAGGAGGAGAAACATCCACGGCAACAGAATCATTGCGTAACGGTAGGAAAATTGCCAGCCGCCAGGATTGCCGTGGCACCAAAGGACCAGGGTTAAGAGCCCAATCGCGATCCAAGCCGGACCTCTGCGGATTCCGCCTTCCCGAAAAAGTAGAAAAAGAAATGGACTGCTGAGAAAGATAGAGCAGCCAAACGGGTAAGGTCGAAGATACGGGAAGTTTGCGATATCCTGCATGCCCTCGAACAACATTTTGTACGCGTTCCAGGGGATGGCATGGAGCGAAAACAGTCCATTCTTATACCATGGCTCCTGGGCCAGGTTTACAATACGCGCGTAACCGAAATCAAAAATCGAACCGAAGCGCGCGAAGTTGTAGGCGGCTGTGCAGAGGCCGAGTGCGACCGGGATTGCGAGAAACCAGCCCACTGATTTCCACCAGTCACGAGGGGAGCCCTTAGGATCCGCGTTCCCTAATGGCAAGTGGACATCGTACCACGGACTCCAAAAGTAGACGTATATCGGGAAAGTGAGAATGAGCTCGGTGCGATTTCCAAATGCCAGAGCAAAGCAAGCGCCTGCGAGCAATGGCCTTCGTCGGATCAAGGTGAAATAAAGGGCGCCAACCTGCCCGAGAAGCGCAAATCCAAGGGCAATTTGCCACGCTCCGCCGAAGCCGAGGTTACACCACGACCAGGTTCCAAAAACCGGCAGCAAAGCGAGCAGAATGCGGCGCGACTTCGAGTTCGGCTCCAAACCTGACAGATGGTAAAAGGAATAAACACACAGTCCGGCGATGAGGGAGGCGACGAGGCCGGCGGGAAATCTTTGCCAAAGGCCCGCTTCACCTAGTAGTGCGACTGGCAGGACGGATAGAACCGCGCCAAAGGGAAAGACGGAATAATATTCTCCTTCCATTGGGACCATCTCGTTCAGCCAGGGAGGTGGCCGCGAAGTCAGTCCGACGTGGCCGTGCAGGAAGGCCGTGGCGATCCGGTATGTGTAGTCGAAAGGCTCGTGGACCGGTCGGATCGACTGCGAGAAGACAACTGCCGTAAGGATCGCCAGCGCGATGGGCACCAGTTTCCATCCCATTCCCTCCGTCGTCCGCGTCTTCTTTGGCATTCCGCGATCTTAAAAGGCCACGGGCAGAAAGCCAAGCCCTCCGCAATCGGGCGGTCAACACCATGCGTTTTGCTGCAACCCGACGCAGCATTGACACAGCCTCCAGGGTTTACCTCACTCCAATAGAGCTGCCTCGTGTCAGCTCTGACAAAGCGGGCACCATACCGTTGTCCGCCCGCCGATTGTGGCGCGGCGCAGGGGCGTTCCATGGCGGGGACATTTTCCGCCGGGCCTCCACCGTTCGTGCAGCAACCAGGTCTTGGGCGGATCGGAGTTGTCGTGGCCGAGCGTTTGAAGTGAAGCGCGAGAGACGAAGCGGACGCTGCGCCAAAGCGCGCTTACTTTTCTTTCGCTCAGCCCACCGGCCCGCGTCCGCGGCGCGACTTTGGCCCGCCAGAGAATTTCATCCGCCATCCAGTTGCCGATGCCCGGAAACCCTTTCTGCAGGAGAAGGACGGCTTTAATCGGGGCGCGCGGGTGACGCCCGACGAACTCCCGCATCGAGGCCTTCGTGAATTCCCGGGAGTGAATCTCAGGCACGCCCACTTCCCACCATGCGGGCGTCGCGGCGCCATGGTGGAAACGGACGAGTCCGAATTGGCGCGGATCGCTGAAAACAAGCGCACGATCCTTTTGGCGAAGGACGAGATGATCGTGTTTGCCGGCCTCAAAATTTGCGGCTTCGACCCGCAATTTTCCACTCATTCCAAGGTGAATTCCCAGCCAGTTCCCGCCCGACAGGACAAAAAGCATCTGCTTGCCGTGGGCGGCCGAGTGAAGCAGGGTCTGCCTAACGAGCCGACGCTCGATAGCTCGCAGGTCGCTACCGCGGAAGATGCGTTTTTTGCCGTGCAATTGCACCGCCACAATCTTTTTTCCAAGGCCGGCGTCCCAGCGTTTGCGAAAATATTCGACCTCCGCGAGTTCCGGCATGGGCGGAAATTAGATCGTCCCTCGGCTCCATGCTACCCTTGGCGCGCATGGAAAAGCTGATCATTGTCGGGAGTGGTTGTGCCGGTCTGACGGCGGCGATTTACGCCGCCCGGGCAAACCTCAGCCCGCTCGTGCTCGAAGGGCGACAGCCCGGCGGCCAGCTCTCGACCACAACGATGGTTGAGAATTTTCCCGGCTTCCCCGAAGGAATCGATGGTCCTCAGTTGATCCTGAACATGCATCAGCAGGCGGAAAAATTCGGGGCCCGTTTTTCCTACGCGGAAGCGACGGATTTGGAGATGACGAGCGACCACATTCGCCTGCGAGTTGACGACGAGTGGCTGGAGACGCAGGCGCTGATCATTGCGAGCGGCGCTTCCGCGCGCTATCTCGGACTGGAGAACGAGGAGAAATTGATCGGCCATGGCCTAACGAGTTGCGCGACCTGCGACGGCGCTTTTTATCGCGACGTGCCGGTCTGCGTGGTCGGCGGCGGCGATTCCGCGGCCGAGGAGGCCCTCTTTCTCACCCGCTTTGCCTCGAAGGTTTATCTCATCCATCGGCGCGATCAATTGCGCGCCTCGAAAATCATGGCGGACCGGGTTCTTTCTGCCGAAAAGATCGAACCAATCTGGAACACGGTCGTGACGCGATACATCGCGGATGACAAAGGCGAGATGACCGCAATCGAGCTGCGCAATGTCGGAACCAAAGAGATGAAGATTCTGCCCGTGGCCTGCGTTTTTGTCGCGATCGGGCACGATCCGAACACGAAAGCGTTCGCCGGCAAACTGGAGACCGATCCCGACGGTTATCTGCTCGTCAGGCACCTGGCCGAGAGCAAGCATCCCGGAATCTTTATCGCGGGCGATGTCGCTGATCGCGTCTACAAGCAGGCGGTTACGGCGGCCGGGTCAGGCTGCGCGGCGGCGATCGAAGCAGAGAAATACCTAAGCGGCCACGTCGGTTGAATTGCAATTTGCTATTGGATAGCCCGTCATGACTGAGCGGGAGAGGGTTGCGCGGACTAAACAGTTCGCCTTGCGAATCATGAAGCTGGTCGGCGCTTTGCCGAAAAGCGTGCAAGGACGAGCGATTGCAACGCAATTGATGAGAAGCGGGACATCGGTAGCAGCGAATTACCGGACGGCCTGCAGGGCGCGTTCAAAAGCAGAATTCATTTCGAAGCTCGGAACGGTGGAGGAAGAAGCCGCCGAGAGCGCCTTCTGGCTGGAGTTGATTGTCGAAGGTGGAATTAGGGAGAAACGGATTCGTCCCCTGCCCACTGAGCCGGGCGAACTTGTCGCGATCACCGCATCCTCGGAGAAAACCGCAGCGAGTGCGCTTGGGAGATCGCAAGTTGCAAATCGCAATTCGCAAATCTCTTGAAGCTTTGCGATCTCACGCAGTTTTATTCGCCGCTCAGCGGCGGCGTGAAGCGCTATGTGCACGAGAAGATTCGCTACATCCAGCGCGCGACGGACGATGAACACGTTCTGATCATTCCGGGGCCGAAGACGGAGATGACTGCGGCGGAGCGTTCCCGCATTTATTCCATCGCCTCACCTTTGCTCTCGCGGACCTCACGCTACCGGGCGCTCCTCAACTTGCGCGCGATCGAGGAGATCTTGGAACGGGAACGGCCGGACCTGATCGAGTCAGGCGATCCGTATCAGGTCTCATGGAAAGCGATCGCCTCCGGTGTCCGCCTGCGCATCCCGGTGGTAGGCTTTTATCATTCCCATTTTCCGGAGGCCTATCTCCGCACGACGCACGCGGTATTTGGGCCGGACCGCGACGGAGTTCGTGATGGACCTGGCCCGCCGCTACGTGCGGAAGATTTACAATCAATTCGAAGCGACGCTCGTCCCCTCTGCACGTCTCGGGCAACTCTTGACCGATTGGGGTGTGGAGAATGTGCGGGCCGTCGATCTTGGCGTCGATGTGGAGGTTTTTCGCCCGGAACCGAAGGACATGGCGGTCACCCGCGAGTCGTTAGGCATTCCGTCCGAACGTTGTTTGCTGCTCTACGTCGGGCGGCTGGCCCAGGAAAAGAACACGCAGACTCTGTTTAGCGCCTTCGAAGTTGCTTACCGCGCGTGACCCGCAGCGCTATCATCTCTTGGTCGTGGGCGACGGCCTGCAGCGCGGGGAGTTGCGCGGATTGCAGGAACGCCCCGGGTCGGTGATCTGGCGGCAGTATTGCTCCGACTCTGAGGAGCTGGCGCGGCTTTATCGGGCGGCGGATCTGCTCGTTCACCCCGGCGTTCAGGAAACGTTTGGCCTCACGGCGCTGGAGAGTCAGGCCTGCGGCACGCCAGTTGTCGGGATTCGGGGCAGCTATATGGACCGGATTATTTTCGGCAGTCAGGAACATTGGGCGCGGGAAAATTCCGCGCCAGCCTTGGCAGAGGCGGTGGCAGCGGCCGCCACGATAAACTCACGAGTCGGGTCTGGCGGTTGCGGAGAGTGTGCGCGAGCACTATGCGTGGCCAGTAGTTTTCGAGAAACTCTTCCGCCTCTACGACGAAGTGCGGATAGGATTTCATCCAGGCTAGTGGGATGGTGTTATCGTGTAGGGCGCGCCATCTTGGCCGCCGTTGTCATGATCGCGCTCTGGGAACTCTATGGGATGCCGCCCGGAGGGAAAGCTCCTCGCCGGAATAGACGTTAATTCCCCGCGGCGGCCAAAATGGCGCGCCCTACAAGCAAATGCGCCATGGGAGCGCCTTGCCAGGGGTTAACAGCGTAGTAACCTCCGGGGAAATGAAATCCCAACGCGCCTACACAATACGCGGCTATCAGGCGTCTGATCGCGATGCGGTGCGGGATTTGTGCTGCCGCACCGGCTTCCTCGGCACCCCGGTCGATCCGGTTTACGAAGACCGGGAACTTTTCGCCGATTTCCTTACCACTTACTACACCGACCACGAACCGGAGTCGTCTTTCGTTCTCGAGGTGGACGGTGAACTGAAAGGCTACCTCCTCGGATCACGCAAGCCGTTGCTTAACCAGCTTTATTCGTTTCAGCAAAACATCGTCCTCTTCCTGCGCGCCCTGCTGCGTTACCCGCGCTATAGCGCGAGTTCACGGCGTTTCATCCGCTGGATGATTATGAATGGCTGGCGCGAAGTGCCGGCCGCGCCTGCTCGGATGCCTCATTTCCACATCAACCTGCTTCCTGAGGCGCGCAAAATGTCGACCACACGCTCGCTCATGAGTGCATATCTGAGTTATCTTTATCGCTGCGGGGAAAAGCAGGTTTACGGACAGATCGTGACCTTCGAGAGCCGACGGGGCGAAAAGATGTTCGAACGTTATGGCTTCCGGGTCATGAACCGGGCCGAGATCACGAAGTATCGGGCCTTCTATCCGGAATCGGTTTACCTCAGCACCGTAATCAAGGATCTCGAGACGGCGGAGCCTCTCTCGGCCTACTCGAACTCATCTTTGTGACACGCTTGTCTCAACGGCTCGGCGCGCTAGTTTAGGGGCGCTCAGTTTTTGCCGGCATAGCTCAGTTGGTAGAGCAGCTGATTTGTAATCAGCAGGTCATCGGTTCGAGCCCGATTGCCGGCTTCCTTACAAGCCCTTCACATCAGTGTGTTGCTGAGCACTCGGACATGCCGAAACGAGAAAAGCTTCCCGATGATCTGAAAGAGCTTTGTTCACTTTGCCGAGCTGGAAAGCTATTCGCGGTCCAGCGGTGGATTCGAGAAGGCCGGCGCTATCGGATGCCGCCAGGAAATTTTGCGACTTCGCCAATCCGCACTGGGATTGAATCCGGATTTCACAGCATGGTCGAAGTTCTCCTCCAAGAAGGAGCGGTCGATCAGGAAGAGAAGAATGATGCACTGATCAGGGCGATCGATAATCGCAACTTCGATCTTGTTGAGCTGCTCGCACAATACGGCGCTGATCCTCGGACGGTCGATTTCGATACCCTTCTATGCTCGCGACATCCACAGATCATGCGCTGGTTTGTCGCCAAAGGACTCGATCTTGAATGCGATTGTTATCCGATCGCGCGCGCCTTTTGTTACAAGCACCGCGAATTTCTCGGCGTTTATATGACCGTGAGAGACACGGTTCCCACGGCACGACGCCAGGCGACAATGGCGCTTCGGTATCACGCCGCAGGTGGAAATCTCAAATGGGTGTCGCTGTTGCTCTGGGCAGGGGCTGATCCTCGGTTGCCGGTGCCCAGGATGGACGATTCAGATGTCGACGAGGAGGATCTCGAAACGGCGCTTGTTACAGCAGTGCGCCGCGGTCAGTTCGATGTCGCTAAGAAGATTGGCATTGATCCGGCGCGGGATGATGTCACCGCGCTGATCAATGAGTATTGCTTTTGGCCCAATCCCGAGCTCCTCGAATTTCTTATCAAACTCGGCGCCGACGTGCGGAAAGCAGCAGGTGAAGATAGTGCAATACGGTGGGCCTTCTCCGCATTCGAATGGAGTCTGGATTCGACGTTCCGTAGCTATTCCAGATGCGAGGATGCCCTCCGGTGCATAGGAGTCCTCGCGGCAAACGGTGCGCGATGGCATCCTAACGATCCCTACCGAATCAGCTGTTTTCGCCGAGCCATCGCGAAAGCGCCGATCTACGATGCAATTCGCCACCTGGAGCGAATCGTCAAAGCCGGAGCAATTGAGCAGCCAGTCTTTCAAGACCTGATGCGCACGCCGCGGATGAAAGAGATTTTGAAGCAGACTTATCCAGGCGTGATCAAACTCCGAGACTACGCCGGATTTGTCGACTCGCGGTCGCGTAAGAATCGAATGCCGAAATGATTCGGTTATCCCAAACCGCTTCCGCTAAATCTCGATGCCGATATCCGTAGCGACCTGCAGGGCAAACGCAGGAACGGGATCGGCAAGTTGTTCGATGACCTGATTAACCGACTTCCCAAGTGTCGCGCCGATCTCGTGGAGGCGTTGCACGACGAGTCCTTGATTGATCGAGTAGAGGCTCGCGAGGAACTTCGACGGATGGTGCGCTTCGATGCTCCACGGCTCGAGCGATTCGGCGGGGAAGTCCTTCAGATTGAACGTTACGATGACCTCACATTTGCCGCGATCGCAGCGGCGAGAACATGCCGATCCTTCAGTTCGTTAGTGACACAAGTCTCAATAGGCTCGAAGCCTTCGAGGAGAGCCTCGGGGAAGTGGGTCGCGATCTGCTCGCGTCGGTAGGTCACAAGATCCGGCGGCCAGGCAAACTCGTCCCGCAGAGTTCGGTCCGTTTCGTCCAGAATCCGCGCGCTCCAATGCGGCAGATACAGCCGGGGCGTCTCCGCTAGCCTGAGAAGCAGATCGGTGACTCGCTGGTTGGCGAGGCGCAAGCGTCGAGGATGACCGGGAAGTCGGCGTTCACGCAGAGGCAAGCTGATCAGTACAGCCCGGCCTCCTGCGCCTTCCGCGCCAGTTCGTCAAGGGCTTTCCGGCGATCCTGGTCGCGGGTTTGCTGGAATGTGAGCAGGTCTTTCATTCGAATTCGGCGGTGAGCGCCGACCTTGTGGAACGGAAGCTGGCCGGATTCGAGGAGCTTTATCAAATGAGGGCGCGAAACGCCGAGAATGTTGGCTGCGGCCTGAGTAGTCAATTCCTGCATTTCCGGAACCAGCGAAATGACCTTTCCTTCCTGCATGGCGGATGCGACCCGGACGAGCAACTCATATATGGGGCGCGGCAGTTCGAGCCTATGGCCACTCTCATTCACCAGCGCTGGAGGTTTTGTTTCACTCCGAAACAGGGCGACCAGATGGCGGACAGACTCGGTGTCATCTGGAGAAAACTGGGACGGATCAAGCCGGGTCGACAGGCGAGACTTCAGGAGCGTTGTTGTCATAAACGAATTAAACGCAATAATCGCACCAAACGCAATGGACATTTTTGCTTTCGAGATCGGATGACCGTGAGGCACCGGCACAGTCGAACGATATCGCCACTTGGATTCAGCGAGTTAACCGACCGCCCCGCAGGGACTTAGTCTGCCGCACCGGTGATTACGCGCCAAACAATCGGCAATATAATTGCGCACCAGGCTGGTGCACACATCCAGGCCCGCAACTGAAGCGAGCGTTCGATTCTCTCGTTCCGCTGTGCGCCGTAAAGGTATTGCCCGCTTGCGCTGCGCTCCACCTTGACTGTGCTCGCTCCGCGGATGGGAGGTTCGTATCGTTTCTCGTTGGGAAGGGCAGTGGCTGATCGTTAACGGGGCAATCATCCCGGAAAATTGGATCGGGGATGAGGTTCTCGGGACGCCAGGTTGTTCACTGCCAAATACTGCCATTATCGCCGATTTCGGAGAGCTTTCGTGGATTGCGAAAGGCCACCATCGCCAAGATCCCCGTATTCGAGTCCCTGCAAGACCGCCTTTAGTGCCCCGCTATTGAAGATTGTAAATTTCCATCAATCCGATGCCGGTAGTGTCGTCCTTGCCTCGAACGATCGCGGTATATGCGCCTGAGGTGAGCGTTAACACAATGGCCGACTCCGAATCATTGGAAGGAGGTAAGTTCGTCGCTATGATTTCCGCTTCTTGATCACTCCGCCAGTTATCATTCGACTGGATCAATACTCCGTTGGCATCATGTAGTTCGAGTGTCGGATCTTGCAACGCTTCCGCGGCCCCGAAGCTTGTGAGCGAAGGGCCGATGGCACGCATGATCACTTCAGCGGGGCCGGCACTCAGGATGAAACCGCCGATCATGACGTTGTCGCCCGTGTCCACGAATCCCCGTGTGCTGATGTTCACCGGTCTCGAAATCGCGCCTTGCCCGAGATCGTAAACCTCGACTAAGCCAACGCCCTCTCCTCCATTCTTGCCCGCAAGGATTGCGGTGTATGCCCCTGGACTAAGCATCGCCAGGATTGCCGATTCCGAATCGTTTGTTGGCGGAATTCTCGTGGCCTCGATGTCTGCCTGCTGGCTCGTCCCGTCTGGTCTGGTCTTCCAGTTGTCATTGCTCGTTAGCGTCATGCTGCCTTGATGTAGTTCCAAAGTGGGATCAGACAAATTGACGCCAACTCCGTTAAGCGAGGAACCTATTCCACGAATAAGGACCCTCTTTAGATCGGTTCCTGTGATAATGAAGCCACCGATCAGCACCTTGTCGCTGGTAAGGACACGCGATCGGGTTGAAATGTTGAGTAATGTAGGCAGTGCTAGTGCCCCCTCATATAGTTCCGCCTCAGCCACAGTATACGAATTACTGTCCACACCCCCTGCCACCAGCACTAGGCCGTTGGGCAGCAACGTGGCCGTGTGATTACTGCGTGCCGTGTTGAGGCTATCCGTTGCACTCCAGGTCCCCAATGCCGGGTCGTACAGTTCCGCGCTCGTTAAGAAAACGTCATCCACACCCCCGGCCACCAGCACCAGGCCGTTGGGCAGCAACGTCGCCGTGTAGCGAATGCGTGCGGTCTTGAGGTTGCCTGTTGCACTCCAGGTTCCGACCGCCGGGTCGTACAGTTCCGCGCTCTCCCCCCCGGCCGCCAGCACCAGGCCGTTGAGCAGCAACGTCGCCGTATGATGAGCGAGCGCGGTGTTGAGATTGCCCGTGGCAGTCCAGGTCCCGAACGCCGGGTCGTACAGTTCCGCGCTCGAGAGAATACCGCTGAAGAAATTGAAACCGCCTGCGGTCAGCACCTTGCCGTTGGGCAGCAAGGTCGCCGTGTGCTCATAGGACGCGGTGTTGAGGCTACCGGTGGCAGTCCAGGTTCCGAGCGCCGGGTCGTACAGTTCCGCGCTCGTCAAAGCATTGAGATAGCCACCCGTTTCGATCGTCTCTCCTCCTGCCACCAGCACCAGGCCGTTGGACAGCAAGGTCGCCGTGTGCTCATAGCGCGCGGCGTTAAGGCTGCCTGTGGCGGTCCACGTCCCGAGCGCCGGGTCGTACAGTTCCGCGCTCGCCAAAGCCTCAGCACTATCGTCTCCATTGAGCGCATATCCTCCTGTCACCAGCACCTTGCCGTTGGGCAGCAAGGTCGCCGTGTGCTCATAGCGTGCCCTTTTGAGGCTACCGGTGGCAGTCCAGGTCCCGAGCGCCGGGTCGTACAGTTCCGCGCTCGCGGAAATACGGTAATTTTCCTGTCCTCCTGCCACCAGCACCAGGCCGTTGGGCAGCAAGGTTGCCGTGTGAAGATTGCGTGCGGTGTTGAGGCTGCCAGTCTCCTCCCAATTCCCGCTCTGACCCGCGGACGGTTGCACGAGTATCAGCCCGACACTGAGGAAAAGCAGGGGAATCGCGATACGCCCGGCGAGAAGGGGGTCGGCCGGCTGAAGACCACCGATCAGGGAATGCAGTCTTTTCCGCCGCGTGACCTGCGAAGTTCTCCGGGATGAAGGTGCTTTGCTGAGCTGAATCGAATCATACATAGGGACGTTTCTTTTCACCTGAGGATTCGCCTGCGATTGCAGGTCTGAAAGAGGGTGGTGGAAGCCCCCAGGTTAAACGTCCGCGCCAGATCCAGATCTCGTCTTCAACAATGTTCTACGGGTAAATCGAAAAGAAGTTTCGGAGAAATTTGAAAAATCCATTTTGCTGCCGACGCAGTGCGGCGTCAGCGGCGCGCGCCAGATTGAAATTTCCGGGCACTCACGCGGGTGCGCGCCCGCCTGGTCCGCACGGCGAAGCCGTCGCGCGATAAGGGTATGAAGAGCATTCGTCTGAAAATCACCATCCGCCTGAACGGCAACCATGCGCTGAGCATTGATCAACTGAAAGCGCTCAAGCTGCCGATCGAAAGGGGCATTGCTGATTGACCCGGGTCCCAACGCGAGCTACGAGCTGCTCGCGCTCAGACCCGTTTTCTCCAGTGGCGACCGTGGCGCGCCGCGTGCAAAACAGCGAAAACAACGATCGAGTTCGGCGCGCACCATGAAGAAGACTCGATAGGGAAATCGCCGGGCAAGGATCCGGCGGACTTCGGGTTGTTTGCGAAAGCGCAGACCGGTTAATGGTCGCTCAACCGCCCGCTGGATTGCCCCACGGATTTTCGCCGCGAGTTCCAAGCCCAAACCTTCTTCGCGGCCCTCCTACCACAGGGCCGCTTCAGTGATATCCGCTTCGGCCTCGGAGCGGACGATCAGCCGGTGGCTCATCCTTTGAGCCGGGCACGGATGCGAGCTTCTACTTCCGCCCACGAACTACCGGCGTCAGGATCCTTTTCGTAAGCTGCCAGGCGCGCCTCCAGCAACGCTTTCTCCGAGTCCGTCAGAGGATCGTCGTGGTCCAGCCACTGGTCGTCATCCAGTTCGGAGAGCTTGAGGCGAATCTCCTTTCGCTCCTCGGGCGTGAGCTTGGGTAATTCTTGCAGAATCTCGGCTTTGCTCATGGCGGAATCTAACGATCAGGGCACGGTCTGTCAGGATCAAAATTTCATTTGCCCATGCGTCAAAGAGCGCCTTGCTCAGAGCCTGCCCGGAGCCTGCTCATAGCCTGCTCGCCGCGGCGAGCGGCGAGCGGCGATTACTCCAGAGCAAATAATTCTTGTAAGCCAGCCTTTGAATCTCGATCGGAAGGCCGTAAAAGAGCTTCCAAAATTCGCGCGAAGTTTTGGACGTCACTCAGCGGGCTTGGGAAATGGCAGGCTCTTGCCTTCTTTATATTCCTGGTTCGCCGCTTCCATGATCCGGTGCAATTTTTGTCCTGGAGCAGCGTCTTCCTTCATTTGTCGGTCCCACTCATCCTCATCGGCGGGATTGAGCAGCGCCGCCAGTTCACAGCGCTCCTCCGGGCTGAGTTGATCAATCGCCGCTTTAATCTCCTTCACCCGACTCATGACCGTAATTTATCAGGTTACAGGACTCCGGACAAGCGCTGACCCCCAGGCCGCGGTTCGCCAGGATCAAAATTTCAATTTGCCGAGACCTCAAGTAGCCCTCCGGCTCCCGCTGCCTGCCCAAAGCCTGCTCGCCGCGGGTGCGCGTCGATACCCTACGCGACAAAGAGGCCGTTCTCTTCGAGACTTGCGACCACGAGATCGACGATGCAATTCTGCACACAAATTTGGTGGCTCTGCAGTGTTCGACCATCACTTCCAGATGAAGAAAGCGATTGATCAAAAAGAACGTGCGAGACGCGCTGGGACATACTCCCAAAGCTCGCCTCCGCCAGGCGCGATACGACGTATGGAGAGCTGAGCGATCAGATGGGATTACATCCTCGAGCCTGCCGATTCTTCTCGGGTTGGATTCAAGACTATTGTCGACGACGAGGGCTTCCGCCCCTTCAGTCCCTGGTTGTCCGGAAGCCTCCGGGCAGACCTGGTCCTGGCTATGAAACCACTCCCATTTTAACTGAGTCGGTTTACTAAAGGGAATGACGGCGGCGCCAGCAATTCACACCTGATCTCATGGCTCCACGAACGTGATGCCCGGGTTTTTCCTGTCGGAGCGCTCGCTGCCTCGCAAGTCCTGAGCCTCAGATGAGCATTCGCTCTGGAATGATGGCGATTGTTCCCGGCTGCAGCGACGACAATCGCGTCAGCAGTTCGGACATGTGAGGGAGGGTATCGGCCAATTTGGTGCTCTTGGCCCTTAACAATACGACCGCGATGCCTGATTCGGGCAGGTGTTACTGAAACTGAAGATTGCGGTCGCCGGTAAGAAACACGTCAAAGCGCTCTTCACGCATCCGCGCGAGCAACTCGCCATTCTTGATTCCGCTCCATCCCATCCGCGAGACGGAAGTGCAGTAATGGCCAGTCAGAGCACGGCCCAGCCGCCAGTTGAGACACTCATCTATCAGCACCCTCACACGGTTTCGAGCATGCGCAGCTTGCCGGCTTCGATTACGGCGATCACTTGTTCCCGCTTCACGGAAGGAAACCCATCGAGGAAATCTTCGATCGATTCTCCGCCTTCCAGCGAGTCGATGAGGTTTTGCAGCGGCACACGCGTGCCCACGAACACAGGGGTGCCACCCATGATCTCCGGATCTGAATGAATAATGCCTTTGAGGTCGTCGCTGCTCACGCGGCAACTTTACGATTAGAATGAACCGAACGCCAGCCGCGTCGAGCAACGAACCGCCGACGTTTTCATCCGACGCCTGGCCGCGACTCTGCCTGGTGAGCCAGGACCGGCGATTGCAAAGCCGATCCTCGCAGATCTGACGCGCTTCCTTTCCGTATTCCCGGATGGATCCGAAGATTGGCCGCGGATACTCGCTGCCTTAAAACCCATATTCGGCGGCGGCTTGAGTCCCAATCCATTGCGGACCGCTATTCAGACCTACTTTGGCGTCGCTTCGACCTAACACTTTATTTCTGAAAAAACGCCGGCCATCCACCTCTTCGGGGAGTTGGCCTACAGCCGGGCCCACGCCCACCCACAATCCATTCTACGGCACCAAAGAATGTCGAAGGATCTTCATGGGTAGGACGGCAGATGTCCGACCAAGAATAACATACTGCCGTCAATGAACTTGAATCAACTCTCGATCGCCGGCCCTTACACGCACGAAAATCTCAGCATCTTCCTCCTCTTGGGCAACGACGCGTTCGACGGCAATCGCTTCATCCCGCTCGACCAAGCGTTGGAACAGAAATGCGTCACGGTTCACGAAACCGGAAACGTCGGACAACTCGAAGTCGAGAACTTGTCGGACGTTCTCGATCTTTACATCCAGGCCGGAGATGTCGTGAAAGGCGGGCGGCAGGATCGCACCCTCGGGGTGGATTTTGTTCTGCCGGCAAAATCAGGACGGATGCCGATTCCGGCGTTCTGTGTGGAGAGCGGGCGCTGGCATCGGCGCGACGCAGAGGAGGCCGCCTCGTTCTCCAGCTCGAAATCGTCTCTCTCCAGCAAGAAGCTGCGCATGGCAGCGAAACTCAGCAAGAACCAGAGTGAGGTCTGGGCACATGTGGCCGAGACGCAGGCGAACTTGAGCGAAAGTCTCGGCAAATCGCTCCACATGGCGGCATCGCCCACGAGCTACCAGCTGTCCGTCGAGGACAAAGATCTGCAGAAGCGCAAGGAAACCTACCGCGCAGCCCTGGCGAAGATCATCGAGGAAAAGCCAAACGCGGTGGGCTACGCGTTCGCGATCAACGGCCAGATCAATACCGCCGACAGCTACGGTTCAGGGGTCCTGTTCCGCAAGCTCTGGAACAAACTGCTCGACGCGACGATTCTTGAGGCCATCGCGGAATTCGCATCGGAAGACCGAAAAGGAGACAGCGCCCGTGACCGCCAAATCGATTTGCCAATGGCTTAGTCGAAGCCGACCTGAACGCCGTCTCCGACCGGCAGGAAGTCCCGCCGCGAGTGCGCGTGGACACCCGTCGCGGCCAGAAGACCGTGGTGTTCGACACCTGCGATCACGGGATCAATGACACAGTTTTGCACAGAAATTTGGTGGCTCTGTAGTGTTAGACCATTACTTGCAGATTTTTCCAGAAGGACTGACGGCGGGCCAGCACATCACGCCTCGATCTCATAGCTCCACGAACGTGATGCCCGGGTTTTTCCTGTCGAAGCGCTCGCTGTCTCGCAAGTCAGGGCAACGGCTCATCAGGTTGCGCCCCGAGTTCGTTGTCTTGGAATAATCCTCACCGGGCAGAAACCCCCTGATTTTCCCAGCCTTTAGCATACCACTTAGGTATGTCCGGCAAGCGACCCGGAGTTTACCACCCTTCCCTGTCGAGCCATACCCGTGAATGACTCTGACGACATCGACACCCGCTTGCATGGCCCGCGCAAGTTCCTTTTCGAGCCGGGCAAGTCCTTCTTTCACCAACGGCATGCCCGCCTCCATATCGATCGTGCGCAGTCGCTCGCGCGAACCGGTCGTCGCCCGAGCGGCCTGTTGGGCATTGCAATGGCGACACACCATCTCCCTATCCGGTATCTCGTTTCCGCATGTATCACAGTCTTTCATCGGACCTGATGTGGTTCACACTAATCCCACTCCTTCGCCTTCACCACGCCGCTCTTTTCCGCCATCCGCGCTTGGTTTTGGTCCTGGATAAGAAATAGGGGTCAGTAGTTCCAGAGCTCGGACAAGCACCGGCGCAGTCATCGCTTAAAGCATCTCCTTCAGTTCGTCAGGGACGAGAGGGCTGGCGAGAATCGCAGCGCGAATTTTGGCAAAAATCTCCGGCGACAAATCGCGATGATACCGCACCTCTTTACGCGTCACCATTCCCGCCAACTCGGCCAGCGGTTTCTCGAGCACGACGTTACAGTCGATCGCGGAATGCTTTGTGAAATCGGAATATTCCCGCGGCATGATTTCCACCACCGTCTCCATCCTCGTCCGATTCCGGGTGCGAACGTCAGGGATATTTGAAGTGACAATTGTCAGCAAGAGCAACTCAGACCGCAGTGGATCTCGGTTGACGACGACGAAGAAATGCGGCTTCTCAGAAGTCAGCTCGCGACTTTGGAAATAAAAAACACTGCCGGCCCTTAAGCCGAGACGCAATTCCGTGGGAAGAGGATCGCCGGGCACACCCTAGCGCCAACGCCTCTCGAAGGCGGCGATTTCATCGATTCCACTTGCGATGGCCTCACGTTCGTCTTCGTCGAGATGATGGCACGGCTCGGCCTTCCCATCGGGGTCCTCGAGGAAGTCGCGATAGTTCATTGGCACGCGCGTGACCACTTTGCTCTTCAAGGCCGGTTCGTGCTTCCTCCAATCGGGATACCGGTGGGTCAGCTTCGAAAGTTCAAATTTGTCGATTCGCCCAAATCGATCCCAGGCAAACTGGAGAGCTTCCCGGTCGCTCTTCGAAAACACCTTTTCATCGAGTTCGCTCACCGAACTGTAGGCGAGTCCGCTTGCCGACGGATGAATGAACTTTTTGGCATACCGCGCCTCCTCTTCTCCGAGAAAATCGCTCATCTCGGCGACGTCTTTCGTGCCCGAGGCGACCGGTCCGTAGGCCATTGCCAGGTATTCATCACCGACCACAGGGCGACCGTATTTCCGGAGGTGAAACCGATCCGCGAAATAGACCAATTTCAACGCCTTCATTTTGTTGATGCTGCGCCCGGCCTTCAGAGCGAAAAAATTCAACGCCTGGGTGGCTTTGCGGTGAGAAAAGGAAAACGGCATGACGACAGGAGGAGCAGGCGGCGCGCTAACGATTCAAAATACCACGGACGTCAAGCGTCGCATGCAAAATTTGACTGCTCATACGCATTGAAATTCTTCCTTCTGCATTGAAAGCCCGGCCGGTGCTTCGCATCCGTTACGGCCTCCTTCTGCCTTCCCTCCGGCCATCATCCCGCAGGATGTTACAGTAGTTCCGGAGCTTTTGGACGAGTTGCGGGGAAGTCACGTCGGAGCAACTGAATGACGGAGAAAAAGTTCCTCGATCTTGAGATGTGCCGCTCTTGAGTTTCTGGATTTGTTGACTGAGCGACGGCTGGGGTGGAGACGTGAAGGGCGGTCGACTCGGCAGTCGTTCTCCCTCTTGTCGAACTCCGTGCCGCGCCTCACCAAGATGTGCCAATACTTGGGACTGAACCCGCCTGGGTCCTCCAAGGCATGCCCGCCTCCATATCGATCGTGCGCAGTCGCTCGCGCGAACCGGTCGTCGCCCGAGCGGCCTGTTGGGCATTGCAGTAGCGACACACCATCTCCTTATCCGGTATCTCGTTTCCGCATGTATCACAGTCTTTCATCGGACCTGATGTGGTTCACACTAATCCCACTCCTTCGCCTTCACCACGCCGCTCTTTTCCGCCATGCGCGCTTGGTTTTGGATTTTCATGTTCGTCTTTTGCTTTTGCAGGGTGATGAGCTGTTTTCGCGGGCGGATGGCCCGGACGCGACGGCATCTCGACGCGGCGGTTGAGTTCGGCCGCGACCCCGATTCACACTTTCCAAGTTCAGTCCATGGTCCGACGGCGTAGCCTGCATCTGTCAAGATTTGCACCCTGACCCCAATTCCAGATTCCTTTCGCCTCCGGCGAGCGATGCTCGCGGTACTTGCTCTTAAGTGACGTTTCGAAGAGAATGCGCACAGTGAAGGCAGCCGCAGAGAGAGACGTCCGAGAATTGCCAGCGTATGGGGTTGCCGAGGCCGCTGATTACCTGCGCATTCCGCGGGCGACGTTGCGCTCCTGGGTGGTCGGTATGTCGTATGGTAACGACAGGGAGCGGAAATTTTTCAAGCCGGTGATCCAGCCCGCCGCGACCTCGCCGGTCGTGCTCTCGTTTATCAATCTCGTCGAAGCGCATGTCCTCGGTGCGATTCGCCGAAAACACCGCGTCAATATGCCGGCGGTTCGCCGGTCGGTTAATTTTCTGAAAACCGAATTTGGATCGACGCATCCCCTGGCTGATCACAAGTTCGAGACCGACGGAATTGACTTGTTCATTTCGCACTACGGCGATTTCATCTCCGTCTCGCAAGGAGGACAGCTCGCTGTGAGAGAGCTCTCTGCAGGCTCATTTGCGCCGCGTCGAGCGAGATGGGCACGGCATCCCGATTCGACTTTATCCTTTCACGCGCATGGGCTTGCCAGACGAACCCCGGAACATCGTTATCGATCCTTTTATTTCATTCGGCCGGGCCGTGATTACCGGCACCGGCGTAAGCACCGAGATCGTTGCCCAGCGATTTAAGGCTGGCGAGTCGGCCGACGAACTCGCCGACGACTACGGCTGTGGTCGCGAAAAGATTGAAGAAGCAATCCGCTGCGAGCTCAGCCTCGCTGAGGCGGCCTGACAGCCTAGTTTTCTTTCTCGATCGCCAGCTTGGAAGGCTCAAGATGGCGGCGATCCTGCGCGCCGCCGGACTTAATGTTCGGGTTCATGACGATCATTTCGTGCAAAACGCTTCCGATACAGAGTGGCTGACTGCAGTCGGTAGAAAGCGCTGGATCGTTATCACGCGCGATGAACGCATTCGCTACCGGGCAGGCGAAAAGCAGGCGCTTCGCCGGGCGAAGGTTCGCGCCTTCGTGCTAACCGCGCAGGGAAATCTTCGAGCAGAAACGTTGGCTGAGATCTTTCTTCGCGCGTTGCCGAAGGTTTGTGAAGTCGTCGCAAAGAACAGGCCTCCGTTCATCGCCAAGATCTGGCGCGATGGCAAAACCGCAATCATTGAGGATTGAGTGCTCTGCAGATGGGATGAGGCCATGCGCAAAAGAACGACGTTGACCTTTTCAAAAGTGCTTGTCGCATAACATCGAATCAACGCTTGGCTGCGCGTCGCGGAGGAGGCGGCTTCTTTTTCCAGCTCGAAATCATCTCTCTCAAGCAAGGAGCTGCGCATGGCGGCGAAGCTCAACAAGAATCAGGGCGAAGTCTGGACGCACGTGGCCGAGACGCAGGCGCACTTGATTCACAGGTGGATTTCATTCAAAAGCGGCGTTGGTATCAGCCCTGCTCTATCGGAAAGTGCGATGGCCGATTTTCTCGACACAACCGCCACCAGCTACCAGATAGAGCGACTCTTGAAGAGCGCCCGGGAGCGCATCATTTTGATTAGCCCTTATCTCAAATTGCGTCCCCGAGTCCGGGAGCTGATCGAAGACGCCGTTAGGCAGAAAGTGGCCGTCCGCGTCGTCTATGGGAAAAAGGAAGATTGCGATGCGGCGGACGGGCTCAGGAAACTCTCCGGCGTGCAGGTCGCCTTCTGCAAGAACGTTCACGCGAAGTGTTACCTGAACGAGCAAACGGGGATCATCACGAGCCTAAACCTTTACGATTTCAGCGAAGCGAAAAACCAGGAGATGGGCGTCCTGTTTGATCGTGTCGCTGATCCGGGGCTCTATCGGCAGGCCGCCGAGGAAGCGGAGCGGATCATTCGGATCAGTGGCGGATGTTGCGAAGCCGAACCGGCGACGACAGTGAGGACAGCCAAAGTCGAGGAACCGGCGGCCGTTTACGGAAAGCTTACGACTGCCAAACTCGCGGCGAAGCTTGGCGTGCAGACGACGCAACTATTCAACAAGCTGATCGGACGCGGATATCTTGGAGCTCCGCAACGGGAACAAGCACTACATCACTCCCCAAGGGCGAGAGGCTGGTGGCGAATTCCGCATGGGCAAAGGGCCGTATTTCCTATGGCCCACCGACCTGCAGGTCTAGTCTCTTCCAACCAGTTCGGCTGAATCGAGTCGCCTGCCGCGTTTGTAATCGACGGGGTGAAAGTCGTTTGACGAACTCAAACGCCTGTCGATAAGAAGCGACGTCCCACAGCCACGCCTCTCGGATTTGATATTCCCGATCGTAAAGAATCCAAATGAGGAAATCCCAATCGAAATTCCGCGCTTTGGGGACGAGTGTAACGACGCTTCCCGGCTTCCCGCTGGGCCGATTGGCCTTCACTTGGTAGCGCTTCCCACCGAATTGGAAGTCGAAACCGCGCTGCACAGCGGTCGCTGCTCGCATGCCGGCGGAGTATTCGTCCATTGAAAAGCCGACAAGCTGGGCGGCGTCGAACTCCGAAAGCGCCGCCGTGATGTGTGGAGCATTGCCGAAAGCCTGCTCCCATCTTAAGGCGAGGTCGACCAGTTGATCGCGCAAGTCGTGCATTTGCCCTAGCCCACGAGCAAGTTTTGGACTACGCGCTGGCGGCCACAGTTCTGGTCGAATTAGTTCCGGCCGTCGCGTTAGTTTAAATGACAGAAAACGTTACTTGGCTCTGATACCATCTCCGCAGTTGTTCATGAACGAGCGGAGCGCGACAATAAGGCAAAGCGGAACAAGCTTGTGAACAACTCGGCGGCGCGCGATAAAAAGCGCGGCGTCCTAACGGCCACGGCGAGGACACAGTCTTTAAGCTCTCTTCCCAAGAGGAACCGGGTCAGATCACTGGCCTCGCCGCTGGCGCCTGTGGCAAAGTCTGAGAGAACAACGCCTCCCGAAGGCTCCCGTATCAGAACGACTCGGCGCAGGGGCAAGGTTGAAAGGACTCCATTAACCAAGAAAGGAGTTCCGATGAAAGATTGGAAGGAGCGCAGGCATTTTGCGGCGCTGGATTGGGCGAGCGATCATCACGACCTGGTGGTGGTCGATCGCGCGGGTGAGTTGGTGGAGAGTTTTCGCTTCGCCCATAGCGGACCAGGCTGGGAGGAGCTGCGCCAGAAGCTTGCGGCCTATCCCGGGTTGGCCGTAGCGGTGGAGACCAACCAAGGCGCGGCCGTGCAGCAGTTAATCGAAGCGGGGCTGGAAGTCTATCCAGTCAACCCGAAGAGCGCCCAACGCTACCGCGAACGCAAAGCGCCCAGTGGAGTGAAGGACGACCAGCTCGACGCCTGGAGCCTGGCCGACGCCTTGCGCCTCGATGGCCACGGCTGGCGCGCGCTCGTGCCCGAAGACCCGCTGATCGAGCAACTGCGGCTCCTCTGTCGCGACGAGATCGTGCTCATCGAGCAACGCACCGCCCTGGTCAACCAGCTCATGCAAGCCCTGCACGACTACTATCCCGCCGCGCTCGAAGCCTTCGACAACTGGACCAAGGAATACACCTGGCGCTTCCTCGAGAGCTTCCCTACGCCCGACAAACTGCAGAGCGCGGGGAAACGTAAATGGGAGAAGTTCCTCCACACCCATAAGCTCTGGCGACCCGACACCGCCCCGCGTCGGATGGAGATCTTCGCCCGCGCCAGCGCCTTCCGCGGCTCGGCCGGGCAGACCGCGGCGAAAAGCCTGCTCGCGCTGAGCTGTGCGCGCGTGCTCCTCACCCTGGAACGCCAGCTCCAGACCTATCGCGCCACCATCGAAGTGCTCTTCGCGGAGCATCCCGACAGCGGCCTCTTCGGCTCGCTTCCCGGCGCGGGCCCGAAGCTCGCCCCGCGCCTCCTCGCCGAAATGGGTGACCACCGCGAGCGCTTCCACGATCCGCAGAGCCTGCAATGCCATGCCGGCACCGCACCCATCACTATCCAGTCCGGCCAAATCCGCCGGCATCGCCTGCGCCACGCCTGTGATCTTACCCTACGCAGCACAGTGCATCAGTGGGCCGACCACAGCCGTAAGACCTGCCCGTGGGCACAAACCTACTACCGTGCTCATCGCGCCAAAGGCCAGAGCCACGCCTGCGCCTTGCGCTGCCTCGGCCAGCGCTGGCTCAAAATCCTCTGGAAAATGTGGCAGACCCGCTCCTCGTACGACGAAGCGCTCCATACCCGCAACCAGACCAAACACGGTTCCTGGGTGCTCCAGTTCAAACCTGTCTAGCGACGCACTCCTATGAGAATAACTCAGCGCAAAAACTCACTTGCAGCAGAGAGAACATCTGACCCCATTTTGCCCC
>CAVRGZ010000009.1:0-212473 GCA_963720895.1 uncultured Verrucomicrobiae bacterium | reverse complement strand
GACAAAACGCAACCCAAAAATCAGACTGCCGGCGAGGCCGACAATTTCCAGGGGGTCAGCGTAATGTGAAAGAAGTCGGCGGCAGCGGCAAGAGAAGGAGCGTTCATAGCGACGGAACCGTTCGACAGAAGTCGTCGGGTGAACAGCTTTATTTATAGTCCGAGCTGCGCGCTCTGCTCCCTTGGCTGTTCAACCGCGCAAACCTCGTTAGAATCCATCGCATGGACTCCATTTGGGATCAGGCCCATCCCCATCTGCGCGATCTTTCGCTTTACGAACCGGGCAAGCCAATTGAGGAAACAGCTCGCGACTCCGGTCTGCCGGTCGACCAGATCGTCAAACTAGCCTCGAACGAAAACCCGCTCGGCCCGTCGCCAGACGCGCTGGTCGCGATGCAAGAGGCTCTCAAGGGCGCGAATTTTTATCCCGATGGCGGCGGTTTTTATCTCCGTGCGGCGCTCTCTGAGAAACTGGATTTTGCGCCCGAAAGTATCATTCTCGGTAACGGCTCGAACGAGATCATCGAATTTATTGGCCATGCCTTCCTCCGGCCAGGGGTGGAGCTGGTGACCTCCGAAAACGCGTTCATCGCCTATCGACTGGTGGCGTCCCTTTTCGGCGCGAGGGCGATCGAAGTCGCAGACTGCGAACATCGCTTCGACCTCGACGCGGTCGGGAAAGCGATTACGCCACAGACTCGCGTTGTCTTCATCGCTAATCCTAATAATCCTACCGGGACGCTCGTCAGGCAGGACGCCCTCGACCGTTTCATGGCGCGCGTGCCCGAGGACGTTGTGGTCGTCTTCGACGAGGCTTATTTCGAATATCTGCACGATCCTCCCGACACTCTTCGATTCGTCAGGGAAGGCCGCAACGTCATTGTCTTGCGGACCTTTTCAAAAATCCACGGTCTTGCCAGCGTGCGCCTCGGTTACGGCATCGCGCGGCCCGAGTTGATCCGAGTGGTGCAAAAAACGCGGGCGCCCTTTAATACCAGTGGCATCGCACAAGCGGGCGCCCGGGCCGCATTGGCCGATGAAGCGCATCAGGCGGAATCGAAACGGGTGACGGACGAAGGCCGGAAATACCTGGAGGAGGAATTTGCCGCGCTTGGCCTTTCTTTCGTCCCGAGCGTTGCAAATTTCGTCCTCGTCAAGGTCGGGGACGGGAAAGCGGTGTTCAAAGCGCTCCTTCTGCAGGGTGTCATCGTCCGCGCGCTCAGCGGCTACAAATTTCCCGAGTGGGTGCGGATTTCCGTTGGCACGATGGAACAAAACCGCAAATGCATCGCCGCGCTCCGCGAGGTGATGGCGGCATGACTCCAGGAGAGACAACGGCGACGATTTCCGCCGTCTCGACACCGCCCGGCGAAGGCGCTATCGCTCTCGTCAGGCTTTCCGGTCCGCAGGCGATCGCGGTGGCGGACAGGATTTTCCGGGGCAAACAAAAGCCGTCGGATTCGGCTTCTCATTTCCAGCAATTCGGTGAGATCGTTGAGGGCGAAGGTGTCATCGATCAGGTAATCCTCTCGCTCCATCGCGCGCCGGCGAGCTATACTGGTGAAGACGTCGTGGAAATTAGCTGTCACGGCGGCGTGCTCGTAACGGCTCGCATCTGGGAGGCCTGCCTGCGCGCGGGTGCACGGGCGGCGCGCCCGGGTGAATTCACCGAACGAGCTTTTCTAAACGGCAAACTTGATCTAACGCAGGCCGAGGCAGTCATTGACTTGATCCGCGCGCAAACCGATCTCGCGCTCCGCTCGGCGACGGAACAACTGGAAGGCCGGCTGGGGGAGAAAATTTCAGGGTTGCGGGACGATTTGATTTCGCTCGTCGCCAATCTCGAGGCCTACATCGACTTCCCTGATGAAGACATCGAGCCAGATACGGGCACGGCATTTGTCGCAAGACTCGACGCCATCCGGCAGGAGATCGAAGCTCTGCTGGCGACCGCGGACAAGGGTCGAATCTTTCGCGAAGGCGTGCGTGTGGTGATTTATGGCGCGACCAACGCCGGGAAGTCGAGCTTGCTCAATCGCCTCCTTGGTTTTCCCCGTGCCATTGTCAGTGAAACACCGGGCACAACCCGCGACACAATTGAGGAAGTGGTTAACCTCCGCGGGATTGCGTTCCGACTCACCGATACGGCAGGGCTGCGCGCGCGCGCAGCGAACGAAGTGGAGAACGAAGGAATCGCTCGCACTGAGCGCTCACTGGCCAATGCCGACCTCGTTCTTCACGTGGTCGACGCGAGCGAGGCCAAGCCGTCGCATTTTGAATCGTGCCCGCGCGACCGCGCAGAGCTCCTGCTTTTGAACAAGAGCGATCTGCCCGAGCACGTCGATTGGGCGGACATTCAAGCCTTGCACATCTCCTGCACGAAAGAGAACGGCCTCGTCGGTCTGGAGGAGGCGATTCTGGCAAAAGTGAGCGACCAGCGCTGGGACGTCCCGAGCGCAGTCGCGATCAATCGGCGCCATCGCGATTGTCTGCGGCGCGCGCTCGCGGCCTGCGATGAAGCACGGAGCGCTTTCGCGCAAAATCTCGCGCCCGAGTTTGTCGCGATCGATCTCCGTAGCGCTTTGCAGGCGGTCGGCGAAGTGATCGGCCATGCCGACATGGAAAAAATTCTCGACGCGCTCTTCGCCACTTTCTGCATCGGAAAATGAAACGCCTGACGAGTCATTGGTACGAGCGCCTCGTAAGACCACTTCTTTTTCAGATGGATCCGGAGGCCGCACACCATTTTGCGCTCACCCTGCTGCGCGCCGGACCACAAATCCCCGGTGCGCTCGCGTTCCTGCGCTCCTTCGCTCCGCCGCCGCAACCGCAAAGGCTCTTCGGACTGCAATTTCGAAATCCGATCGGTCTCGCCGCTGGTTTCGATAAGAACGGCGTTGCCATCCCCGCCTGGGAGGCGCTTGGGTTTGGTTTCGTCGAGATCGGCACCGTCACCGCCAAACCGCAGCCTGGAAATCCGCGGCCTCGCATCTTTCGCTACCCGGGGCAGGAAACCCTGATCAACCGGCTTGGTTTCAACAACGATGGTGCAGCGGTCGTGGCCGAGCGTCTTCGCCGATTGCGCAAGAGCCGCCTTGCACCTTCGATTCCCATCGGGGTCAACCTTGGAAAGTCCCGGGCAACTTCGCTTGAAGGAGCGGTGGCCGACTACCGGGAGAGCTTTCGCCACCTCGCCCCGGTAGCCGACTACGTCACACTCAACGTCAGTTCGCCCAACACGCCGGGTCTTCGCACCTTGCAGGAACGCGACGCGCTGAAAGAGCTCTTGCGCGTCATCGCAGAGGAGACTGCGCGGTTGGACTCGCCCAAACCCTTGCTCCTCAAAATAGCGCCGGATCTTGCCGAGGATGCGTTGGCTGAGATCGTTCGCGTTTGTGAAGTATTTGGCTTGGCTGGTCTGGTTGCAACCAATACCACGATTGATCATGCCGGCCTAATCGGAAACGATGAAGCGGGGGGGTTGAGCGGGACACTTCTGCGCGCCCGTTCCACCGCTATCGTTCGCTTCTTGAGGAGCCAGACCCAGCTGCCAATTATTGGAGTGGGCGGAATAGGCGACGCGAAGTCAGCATTGGAGAAGGCGGAGGCGGGAGCTGAGCTCCTTCAGATCTACAGCGGATATATTTTTCGCGGGCCCGGCCTCCTCCGCGAAATTAGCGCCTCATTTCAGTAGGAGGCCAGGCGACGGGAGGCCTCGTTCAAAGGCCAAAGCCTGCGATCGCGAGAGTAGCGGCACAGACATTGCTCATAATCGCCATAACTACGGTATTTTCTGTAATGAAATCTATTTTGCCCAATTTACTCGGTCTCGCCGCCACTTTTCTCACCGCTACGGTCGCGTTTGCCAGGACCAACAGTGTCAACGTCGCTTGGGACGCCAGTGCTGGGCAGGAAATCGGCTACCTTGTCCATTGGGGCACCACAAGCGGAGAATACGGCCATCAATCCGACGCCGAGGGTAACACCTCACTGACAATACCGGACCTGACAGTGGGCGCCCTATATTACTTTGCCGTTACGGCCTATAACGAGGACGGGGTGGAAAGCGATTTTTCGGAAGAACTCTCCGCCGTCATTCCGCCGCCTGGCTCGACTCCAACTCCGACGCCCACTCCAACGCCTACGGCAACGCCGACACCAACGCCGACTCCCACCCCGACTCCAACACCCAAGCCGACCCCGACAACCGACCCCGACTCCAAAACCCACTCCAACCCCAACACCAGTTCCCACGCCGACTCCAACACCGAAGCCAACTCCAACACCGAAGCCGACCCCAACACCGAAGCCGACCCCAACACCGAAACCCACGCCAACGCCAACGCCAACGCCAAAACCCACTCCGACGCCAACACCAAAGCCGACTCCAACACCGAAGCCAACTCCAACACCGAAGCCGACCCCAACACCGAAGCCGACCCCAACACCGAAACCCACGCCAACGCCAACGCCAAAACCCACTCCGACTCCAACACCGAAGCCAAGTCCAACACCGAAACCGACCCCAACGCCAATTCCCACTCCGACCCCAACACCAAGCCCAACAGCGACGCCGTCTGAGACCCCCACTCCCACCCCATCAGCGACACCGTCACCAACGCCGTCACCAACAGCAACACCAGATCCGTCGCCGCCAAGTCATTACTTGCTCAACATTTCGACACGAGTCCGGGTGCGCGGCGGCGATAACGTGATGATCGGCGGCTTCATTATCGAAGGCGAGGCCAAGAAGGATGTCGTATTCCGTGCCCTCGGGCCGTCGCTCGCTAATCTGGGCGTCAAACACGCTCTTCCGGACCCCATTCTGGAGGTGTATGACTCAGAGGGAACGCTCATCCAACAAAACGATAACTGGGTCACGCTCCCGGGCGGCATTGTTCCTGCCGGTCTTGAACCCCTCAACCCAGGCGAAGCTGTTATCGTGGCCAGCCTTTCGCCCGGCGCTTACACGGCTGTTCTCCGAAGCGCGGACGGCGCTGAGGGAGATGCACTTCTCGAGCTCTACGACCTTGCCCCGGCTAGCTCCAGCGTCCGCAATATTTCCACGCGCGGAGAAGCCAGCATCGGCGACGACGTCATGATCGGCGGGTTCATTATCGGCGGGACTTCTTCCGCCAAAGTCATGGTTCGCGCCATTGGTCCGTCGCTGGCTGCGTTTGGGGTATCTGGAGTGCTGCCCGATCCGGTTCTGGAACTGCACGACAAGGATGGGTCGCTCATCTATCGGAACGACAATTGGCGCACCGACCAGGCCCAGCAAATCATCGAGACGGCCATCGCGCCTTCCGACGAGAGTGAATCCGCCATCATCGCAACGTTGGCGCCCGGCGCCTACACCGCGATCGTGCAAGACGCGCACAACGTCCAAGGAGTGGCCTTGGTTGAAGTTTACATGCTCGGTCAATAAAGAATTGGGCGGCCGTCTCCCCTAACGAGCCAAGGCATCTGAAATACTTGGTCAGGCCGATACCCTCTTCTTCCCTCACGGATGACCGCGAGCCGAACGCGGTGGTTGCGGTCACCGCACAACGGCCATCGACGGGACGCGCGTCATCCGATGCGACATTCAGTGAAAAGCAGAGAACCGCCGACCCGCAAGCCTCTCCACGCAAGTATCTCGATGGTTGGGAAAACCATCGAGCGTTGACAGCGAACCGCTTATTCGTCCGAAATGAAGCCGGAACCGGCCTCTTCATTGTGCATTCTGCCAGAGCAAGTTCGCCCAACATAATCGGAGGTCGTTATTCTCCAGATTTGCGCTATAGTCAGCGATGTCTAAACCATCCGGCACCTTTTTTTCCCGTCGCGCGCCTGACATCATCACTGAAGAGTTAGTTGCGGTGCTTTCCTCCAAAGCCTCCTACGAATTCAAGCCATTGTTCGACATTTTGCTGCTCAATCTCCGAGAGCGCAATGCGGCCAGCGGCGGCGAAGAGATGCTGCGCCTGCGGTCTTACGAAAAGCTGCAGAGCCTCGTGAGCCAGGGAGCGGTCGATCGCAAAGTCAACGGCGTCACGAAAAAATACAAAGGGGTACCCGCCCGCATGCTGGCCCTCAGGGCCGAGATGAAAACCCTGCGAGCCGACTGGAACGAACGCGCTCAGGCCAAGGCAGCCGCGGCTGGTTGATTGCGCGCCCGGCACTTTCCATCGCTTCCAGTTTGCCCAGTTTGCTCCCTCCGCGTTTCGTTCTTGCTTATGATCAAAGGCAGCGACAGGCGCAAAGCAGACCACGCGGTTGATCCATTCATTCTCGACCGCTGGTCGCCCCGCGCGATGACGGGCGAAAGCATTACCAGCGAAGAGCTCATGCGTCTCTTCGAAGCCGCGCGCTGGGCACCGTCCTCCTTCAACTCTCAGCAGTGGCGCGCCCTTTACGCTCGGCGGGAGACCGAGCATTGGCCCACATTCCTCGGATTATTAGTGGAAGGAAACAAATCCTGGGCCCTAAACGCCGCCGTCCTCGTCGTCTTCATTTCATCCAAAAATTTCGACTACAACGGCGACCTTTCCATCACCCACTCCTACGATTGCGGCGCCGCCTGGGAAAACTTCGCTTTGCAAGGGTTCAGCCAGGGCCTTGTCGTCCACGGCATGCAAGGGTTCGACTACGACCGCGCGCGGGCCGAGCTCAAAATCCCCGATGACTTCCAGGTTGAAGCCATGGCCGCAGTGGGCAAGCCGGGCGCGAAAGAATCGCTCCCGGAAAAACTGCAAAAAGCCGAAAGCCCTAACGATCGCCGCAAATTGAGCGACAGCATCTGCGAGGGACCTTTTCAGCTTCGGACAGCTTCAACGTTGCCGTCCTCTTAGTCTCCGCGTAGTCGCGAACTGCACGCGTTCGAATACGCCGTTCCTCTCGTATTTTGCCGATTCAGCACGAGGTAGCTGGCCGGTATGCGTTACTGGAAACTCTTTTCCGCGATGCTATTTCGCCGCCTGCGTCTGCTGATACAAAACGTTGAACCAACGCCCGCCCCGCCTCATGTAAAGCGAACTCACCCAGCAGGGAGACGGCATCGTGTTGCCGCCGCAACTGGTCTCTTGCGATTCGTAATAAGTTAGCAATGCCAGGTTCTCCGTCAGCGGGTGCAGCTCGAAATTCTTCAGCGTGTAATCCTTCACTTCACAGACTCCGCTCGCCAACCCTGTGATGACCTGCGCTTTCTTTGACGGTCCGCCAACTCCAACCTCCATATGGTCGTCGGAAAGGAATCCTTTGAAGAAATTTCCATCGTGATTCTTCCAAGCCGCCCACGATTGTTTCTCCAATTTGATCAATTCGTTCCTGAGCAAGGCGGGATGCTCCTCCGCTGCCCGGCCCGGGAATGGCATCAGCAAAGAGAGAATCACACTGACAATGCAAAGCGCGGCGAATGAGAGGGTTTTCATGACTCGGCTTTTTCCTGCCGGCAAAACACGCAGTGCGCCAAGACATATTTCCTAAATTTCGGAGATGGTGACCTCAAACAGGCGCCGTTGTTGGAAGATACGACTGCGCTGGAGTGCGCCCGTGACTGGTGTGGTCGTGATCGTGGCTTATAGACCGAAGCTGGGCAAAGAAAGCGAACTTTTGGAGATTGTCCGACGACGACTCCCGCTTTTGCGCGGCGAAGCACTTGTAACGGACCGCGTGCCCACCATCATGCGTTGCCGGGACGGTAATATCATTGAAGTGTCGGAATGGAAGTCACAGGCCGCGATCGATGCCGCGCACAAAAATCCCAACGTGCTCGCCTTCTGGAACGAATGTTCGCCGTCTGCGACTGCGCCCCGCTGAATACCCTTCCCGAAACGGAGTAAATGTTTGCTGGTTTCGAGCCGCTCGAAGAATAATCGTTAGTCCAATGCCGCCGCCGGGTCCTTGTCTGGCAACACGCCGTCCGAGGTTCGGCGACGTGCGGGTTTCATGTTACGGCAACGAACAGCAGTCGGTTGGAGTGCGCAATCTCCGACCAACTCTTCTGCGAATTTCCCTGGACGTACACGTTCCAGATTCGCTTTTTCACTCCGGGGTGGTGCGGCACTGCCCCTGCTCTCGCTTGGGTAATGAGTTCTCAGATCTCTTGGCCGCGGGCATCAGCAACTCCTTTGCTCGAGCGCGATCTCATCGACTTGCCAGGACCCGCGCCAGCGGCCCTCATCGTTTCCCGGCCACCGACGGCCGAAATGAACTTGCCAGTTCCGGCGTCGCCAGGGGCTCCCAGACCCAGGACAACCTTTGCCAGCCTCACTGCAATGCGTGGAGTGGCCGCTCTTCTCGTGGCCTTTTTTCATCTGCGCTACGGCGTGGTGGGCGTTCCCTGGTTCGATGCCTACATCTTCAGTTTTCGTTTTGGGGACAAGGGCTATCTCTGGGTCGATTTCTTCTTTATTCTGAGCGGCTTTATTCTCGCCTACCGCTACGGCGAAACCTGCCGGACCTTGAGCTGGCCGAGCTATGGCCATTTCGTCTGGCAGCGAGTCGCGCGCATCTGGCCCCTGCATCTAGTGACGATGGGCATCGCCATCGTTTATCTCCTCCTTAAGTATGGCAGCGGTTACCTCAACCGCGCTTCCATTGCGACGAACTTCTTTCTCGTGCACAGCTGGGGACACCAATTCGCCCCGCCGCTCAATTTCCCGTCGTGGTCTCTGAGTTGTGAATGGGGAGCCTATCTGCTTCTACCGGTCTATCTCCTGTTCGTTCATCCGCTGCGCCGCGGCCGAACCCATCTCCTTTTAATCGCGGCGCTTTTCGCGCTCCTCGTCTGGTACGAAACTCGATTCGGAGAAGGCACGCTTGACCAGCTGCGTGAGAGTTGGGGTCTCGGTCGTTGCCTGATCGAGGTAGCCATCGGCGTCAGTTTGTTTTGCATCTACACTCCGCTCCACGCTTGGAGAGCCTCCCACGAGATCTTCGCGGCCCGGCATATCAGCGTAGCTTTCGACACGGTCGCAGCGGTGTTGTTTTGCACGATTTTCGTCATCTTTACCTACACCCAGTCAGACATATATTTTATTCCCTTGGCCGCTGCCCTGATTCTGACATTGAGTCTGGCCGAAGGCCCTTTTAGCTATCTGTTGGAGTGGCGACCGATGGTGCTTCTTGGTGAAATCTCCTTTTCCATTTATATGCTTCACGGGTTCGTGTTTTGGATTTGTCAAGACACGCCGGTCAGCTTCAAGGCAAGGCTTCCGTTCTGGGGCGGAGCGGTTTGGCTATTGAGCGCTCATGTTCTGGTCATCGGACTAGCCTACGCGAGTTTCAAACTAGTCGAGCGTCCTGCTCATCGCCTCATAACGGGTCGATGACGAAAGAGTTACTTAGAAACAGAACAACGAAGCTCCAATTGGTTTCTGTTAATTTGCCGTCGGCGCTAAGGCGGGCGTCCTTCTAGCTGTCTCAACTGCGAATTAGACAGTAGTCAGATTGTGAAACAGCAGCGGCTGTTTCCGCTTGTGACAGCGCTATCGTTGAGCAAGGGTTTATCCTCGCTGCGGTCAACCATGGATATCTCCACCATCTCGAACGTTGCCACCGCCCTCACAGTCTTGATCGCGGTGGCCTTCGGCGTCATCGAAATGCGCCGGGCGCGTCTTGAACGGCAGGAACGCGCCGCCTTCGCGGCCGTGAAAGCGCTTCTCAGCTCCGAGTGGATGAAGTCGATGATCGTCGTCCACAGTATCCCCGATGGGTCGACTGCGGCTGAGATCGAGGGAGACCCGCGCGTTCTGGAGGCGGCGCATTCGGTGGGTGATTCTCGAAGGCCTCGGCTATTCCGTCTTTGCCCGCATCGTTCCTCTGCGCGTGGTCGCCGACCTGGTCGGCGGCACTATCCGCCTGGCATGGCGGAAACTAAGTCCTTACGTCGAAGAGGAACGCCGTCGCAGCGGATCGCAAAAGAGCTTCGAATGGTTCCAATGGCTCGCCCGCCAACTGGAGCGACATTCGCCCGGCGCCACCAACCTGCAAAGAGGCGCGCAGGATGCCTACGACGATTGGGATCCGTAACGGAATCGCTTCCACATCTGCGGGATCGGGACTTAACCAGATTGACGTTTTTCAAGTAAAGTTTCGGCCGGGAATTTTACTATCGACAGCTTGCGCTCCGCTCAGGGATGCTGGCCGCAATGTCCAAGACGCTTCTCTATACGTTTGCCATGATCGTTGATCTGGCGTTTGCCATCTTCGCTTATCGCAACGACCGAATTGTCATCCCGATCATTCTCGTTTTCGCCGCTTTCTGCTTCGCCGTTGCGGCAATCGGCAGTGCTCGCGGCAAGGGCGGCCCGAAATAAGACTGCACAATTCAAAGAGGAGGCCAATTGTCCTCTTCATCACTCGCTCTGCCTCTCGATGGGAGTTACCAATGATGCGCGAGCGGGCGACAGACAATGAATTGCGGGTAATTACCCGGCCGTCGCACCAGCTACGAGGAGACTCGCCCAATCCCCTCGAAATGTGTAGGATTGCTCCAAATGACAGCGGCAGTGTCTTCCCCAGCGGCGCGTGAGGCGAATCGATTGCAGGCCCTTCGGCAGACGGAACTGCTGGACACGCCTCCGGAGCCTTTTTTCGATCTTATTACTCAGTTCGCCGCCCGCGCCATCGACGTCCCCGTCGTTCTCATGTCGTTGGTAGACGCTGATCGGCAGTTTTTCAAGAGCCAGATCGGTCTGCCGTCGCCGTGGGCGGAGCAGCGCGAGACACCACTCTCGCATTGCTTTTGCCAATACATCACCGCTGTTGGCGAACCTCTGATCGTGGAAGACGCCCGGGAACATCCGCTTGTCTGCGATAATCTCGCCGTCTCCGAGCTCGGCGTTGTCGGCTATGCCGGGCTGCCCTTGACCACCGAGGAAGGCTTCACCATCGGTTCGTTCTGCGCGATCGATACCAAGCCGCGTCAATGGACCGAAGACGAACTGGCAACGTTGCGCGATTTCGCTCGCCAAATCATGGCCGAAATCACGTTGCGCAGACGCGTCAAACGTCTTGATCGAGACCTCGGCGCGCTCCGGGCCACCACCGCCCAGCGGGAGATCGAGACCCGGCAGCTTGTGCACGATTTGCGCACGCCTTTGAACGCGCTCTACCTCGGGCTCGACGGACTACCGATGATGGGCGAATTGAGTGCTGAACAACAGGATTGCGTGACGCTCGCACGCAATAATGCCGATGTGCTGCGTGATCTCGTCCAGCGCTTGATTGAGATCGGTGCGCAGGACCAAAAACCGCTCGACCAGCGTGTCCGTTGTCAGCCTCTGGAATTGGTAAACCAAGCCATCTATCAGGTAGCGTTGCTGGCCGAGAAGGCGGGCGTCAAACTGCAAAGTAACGCGGTCGCGCCTTCGCCAGCGATCCTCGCCCGGCCGGATGATCTCATCCGGGCGCTCGTGAATCTCATCGCCAATAGCGTCAAGTTTACCCCCCGCGGCGGCCGGGTCTCTCTCGCCACTCGACCTGCGCTGGAAAACGGCGCCGACGTCGTCCGTTTTACGGTCAGCGATACAGGTATTGGAATCGCCGCGAAAGATCATGAACGCATTTTTCGCGAAGGCGTGCGCATCGATCGTGCGGCGGATCCCCGGGAATCAAGCGGGATTGGTCTCGCCTTTTGCCGGCGAATCATCGAGATCCACGGGGGCACGCTGACCCTCGAGAGTGTCGTCGGCCAAGGCAGCTCTTTTAGCTTCGCGCTTCCGATCGATCGCGGTTCCGGACTCGATCCGTCCGTTGCCTGACGAGGTGTCAGAAGGAAAGGGATGTGTCCTTACGCCAGTCCCCAAAACAAGGAAGATCGCGTCGCTTGGAATTGTCAGGCAGTTCCGTTTTCCTCCGGTTAAATACCAACTCATTGAAAGATTTTCCGAAAATGACAACGACGTTCGTTATGATCACCTCGGCCGGTCCAAATCGTGATTTTTAACAAAAGGCACGCGAGAAAAGTTTTGGCAGGAACACGCCCAGTTTATCGATCGACTCGTGGCTCGAGCAAGGCATCCTCAAACCAAAGAGCATTAGACGCTGGGAAACTTTGATCGACGAAAGGAAATAAATACCTCTTACCTTGCCTGCATCGTCGCGCCCAGCATGGCAAGGACGTCGCTGAACGCATGCGCCGTAATGGGCTCGAGAGCGGAGCGGCGGCGCAGATAAACAAGGGCGAAAAGCACTCCCGAGACCGCAGTCGAGATCGCGATCCCAAGCCCCTGGTAACGGTGTCCAAAGCCGAACATGACCGAACTCAGCGTGATTCCGAGAATGAGACCCGGTCGTCCCAGCCATTTTTCGAAGCGCGTGAAAATAAAGATCCGCTGGAGTTCCTCGACCATGCCTCCGCCGAAAATCCCGATCGGCAGCCAGGCCAGCAAATTTCCCGGTTCCTTGAAAAAGGTCAAAATCGACGGCCCGCTCGCCGCCGCTCGAGGAAGCAGCGAGCTCATCACCGAGCTGAGACCGACATTCAAGGCGACGAACATAACCAGGCCAAAGAGCAAACCCACGCCGAGATGCTTCGGCCATTCACGAGCGCTCAGGCCCAGTGCTTTAAACCCTTCGCCCTCCAGACGGAGCAACAGGAAAAGCGCAGTGAGGACGATGATCTTATTGCGAACGATGAGCCAGACCAAGTCCGAGAAATGCGCGGGCAGCGGCGCATCCGCACGTTGCGAGACAATCTGATAGGTCCAGGAGAGGACGATTGCGGCCAGCGAGATGCCCAGAGAGCTACGCTTTGACAGAGTCATCATTTGCTCGCCACCTTGAGATCAATCAGAAATCGTCACGTTTTCAGTAGAGCGAAACACCGGCTTTAGCATCGGGCGTCGTGACAAGGTAGTCGTAACCGATGAGGACAAAACGGGCGAACGGTTTGAGAGCGTCGAGCCCCTTGTTGTCGATCGCCTGACGGATCGGTTCCAGCGGCACCACCGCCCAGCCCTCCTTCGGCAAAGCCGCTGCCTCGAGCCCGAAGGCAGCAAAGAACTCTTTCGTTTCAGAGCTGTCATAGCTGGTAATCGTCGTCGGATTGCCCGGCTTCGGCGTGAATTCCAGGTTGTGTCCTCCCATTGGCAGAAACGCGATCCGCAACGCCGTGCGGTTATTCGTCCGCGCGATCGCCGAAGCAAGCGTACCGACATCCACCGTATTCACCGTCGTGGTGCCCAGCGCTACGTGCTCCACTCCCATCTTGAAGATGAACTTGGACTGCGGATCCGCGGCCTTCGCGTAAGCCGCAAGGAAATTCTTCGCCAGAAGCCGCGCCCGACGGGCATTGTTCTCGTAGTTGTGACCGCTCATCCAGAGTTGATAAATCGCGGCGCTTTCCTTCAACTCCGCGATGATCTTCTCCGCTTCGGCCGTTCCTTTGAATTGCGAGGCTAGGGCATCGAAGTCCGCGTCGTGAAAACGCGCGAGGAGGAACTTGTCCTGCGCCGCAACGGCCGCCGCTTTCGTCTCTTCCTCCAGGAGCTTCTCCGCTGCCGCGCGCGCCGTGGCGTTTGGAGCGATCGCCTTGAGCCTCTGCAAATGATATGGAGGCGAGCCGATGAATTCCTGGTCGATGCCCTCGAGATACGGCACCCCTTTCGCATCGTGACCGAGAAAATCGCTCGCTAGTTCCGCATCGTCTTTCAGCGAGAGAAACGGAATCCCCAGCGGAACCTCGTGCACCAGCTTCTGCAATCCGGGCAGACCGTCCCGGCTAAGCGTAGTGGCAATCATTTCCGTCGAAAGGGGTCCGACTTCGACCACGTGTCGCGTGAATCCGAATGGCCGCGCCTCCCGCGCAATCGCCCGCAACACAATCGGCGAATCGGCAAACCCATGGTCCTCACCCCAGAGAATGAACTGCGCTTTCGGCAACTCCGCGCGGATTAGGTCCGCGCCCGTCCCGGCCAGCTTGCCCTCCTTTATCTCAAGCGGATAAACGTGCGGCGGCGCAGCGGCCATCGACCACGGCAACAGCGCGCCTAACCAAAAGACGGGGAAAACAACCGCGCGCATGCTTCTCATGACCTTATGATGCAGCCAACCATCGAATGGGATTCAAATTCGTGAAAAACCTTGATCGCCGGCCGACGATCTGATCCGACGAAGTCGTGACACGGAGACTGTTTCCGCTTGTGACCGCAGCACCGGTGGGAAAGGAGTTTGTTCTCGTTGCGGTAAGCCATGGAACTCTCCACCATCGCGAAGGTTGCCACCTCCCTCGCAGTGCTGATCGCGCTGGCCTTCGGCGTCATCGAAATGCACCGAGCACGTCTCGACCGTGAGGAACGCGCCCCCTTCGCGGCGGTTAAAGCGATTCTCAGCTCCGAATGGATGAAGTCGATGATCGTCGTCCACGGTATCCCGAACGGCTTGACTGCGGCCGAGATCGAGGCCGACCCGCGGGTCTTGGAAGCGGCACATTCGGTGGGAGTAACTCTCGAAGGCCTCGGCTATTCCGTGTTCGCCCGGATCCTTCCTTTGCGCGTAGTCGCCGAACTGGTCGACGGCACCGTCCGCCTGGCGGGGCGGAAACTGAGTCCTTACGTCGAAGAAGAACGCCGGCGCAGCGGATCCCTCAAAAGCTTCGAATGGTTCCAATGGCTCGCGCGGCAACTGGAGCGGCATTCCCCCGGGGCCATCAACTTGGAAAGGGGCGCCCAGGATGCCTCGGATGACTGGAAATCGTAACGGAATTCTTCCGCGTTTGCGGGCGTCTTCCTTCCCTCCGGAGAAGATCGCGCCGTTGCCGGACAATACGATCGCGTTAAAGTGTGGCCATGAGCGGAGTCATCGTGATCGTGGCTTACAAACCGAAACCCGGCAAAACGAACGACGAGGTCCTGGCAATCGTCCGGCGACGCGTCCCGTTCCTCCGTGGGGAAGGACTCGTGACAGACCGCGTGCCGACAATCATGCGTGGCCGTGACGGGACCATCATCGAGGTATCGGAATGGAAATCGCGGGACGCGATCGACGACGCACACCGAAATCCTAATGTGCTCGGGTTGTGGAGCGAAATGTTCGCGGTCATTGACTGCGTGCCCCTGAAAACCCTTCCGGAAGCGGAAGACATGTTCGCCGGCTTCGAGCCGCTCGAAGAATAAATCTTTCGGCCGCGACCGTTTGACCCCGGATCGCGTTCCCGGACCGAAGGCTTACCGTCCTTGGCGGCTCGTTTCTCTTCTGCCGATAGAGAAACAGACGCAGCGCCTTCCCCAAGTTCAGAGCGGACGGCGGAAACACCAATAGCCTTCCGCGCCCCGCGGCTTCCCCCTTTTTCTGGTTTTCTGACTTCCAAATTCCTTATCGGGCCCGTTCCGAGCCCTTTGGCAGGTTGTCACCGGAATGTAACGCGGCAAAATTCGACAATCCGCGTTCCCGGGATAGCGTTTTGGCCATCATGAGAACCAACACTTCGATACAGAACGCCCAGTTGCGGCAATCTGCGATCGGTGTCTGACCGACCAGAATCGCCCGCGGCGAATTTTCCGGCTCAACCTCCTGTCCTCCGGGACACTTTTCCTTCGTCTTCCTTAGCGAATCTGGAATTTCCCTCAAATCTCAACCCACCAAAACAATATGAAACCTCGTACCTATCTCTAAAATCGAACGCCAGTTCGCCCGCCACGACTGTCGTGGTCAGGCCAACCGCGCCTTCCCGGCGACCGACCATTTCTTCCGACCGCAACCTGACAGCCCCCTTAGCCGCGCCCAAAATCGCTCCAGCGACGGGGCACGGCGCGCGTTCCGCAGGATGACTCTGGATATGCTGGCGAAGCACGAAAAGATCGATCCACTCGAGCTAACCGTGTTTGCGGTCGTTGTCGCGCTCATTGCCTGGCCGCTCGTCTCGCTCCTGATCGTGCTGGCGCAGACCGCCAACGGCTAAGCAAGAGTGATCATCAATGTTCCGGGGAGCGCGGGCGCCCCGCCCGCCCTTTTTGGCGCCTCGCCAAAATCGCCCCTGGCGACCGCGATATCTCCCGACGAGGCACGCCTGAAGTGGACAAAGAGAATTTCGCGGTTGAAATCCTGGTCGTCCGTCAGGTCGGCGACTTTCAAGGCGAGCGCGCGTTTCACACCGCGCCGACGACACAATTTTTTTCACCGGCAGTCGCTCGAAGGGTTTTGAGCTACACCTTGGTGAGGTTTAGGAAGCGAGTATCGCCAGGTGAACAAAACCGAGAGGGAAGGGCGATAACCACAGGCTTGTCCATCTCCTGGCCTTTGTGCTAACTGACGTCCACAAATGACGAATTTAACAATGACAAACCATCCGCGGCGCCGGGGACGGAGCATCCTCGCAGTCTTTCTGGGTTTTGTCACGGTCGTGGTCCTGTCGATGGGGACCGACGAAGTGTTTCATTTGCTCCGGGTCTATCCGCCGTGGAATCAGCCAATGAACGATCCAGGCCTTAACCTGCTCGCGCTCTCCTAGCGGATCATCTACACCGTCCTGGGCAGCTGTATTGCCGCCCGGCTCGCTCCTTCATCGCCAATGCTTCATGCCTGGATTCTCGGAATGATCGGGTTCGTCATCGGCACCGCCGGCGCGGTCGCCACAATCCCGATGCACCTCGGCCCAGCCTGCTATCCAATCGCAATTGCCGCCAGCGCTCTACCCTGTGCGTGGTTTGGCGGAAGACTGCAAGGCAAATAAGACGCGGAATCTTCGGTGGACTGATCTCAAGGTATCGTTGATCGGGGTGAAGCATGCGCGCGTTCATCATCAACCTGGACTCCGCGACCGACCGATGGACTTTTATTCAAACTGGGTTTGCTGCAAGTCAGCTCGCCCTTTGTCGAGTGCCGGCGGTTAATGGAAAGACTCTCACCCTTCCGCACGCCCAATACTCTGAGAAACTCTATCGGTGGTTTCACGGTCGGACTCCCAATCCACGTGAGCTGGCCTGTTATCTCAGCCATCTCAAGGCCATGGAGACATTTCTTGCGAGCGATGAAGAACACGCCCTGATTGCCGAGGACGACCTGGTTCTCCGTCCCGATTTCGACGCCGCGATCGAGGCGGCCATGCGGTATGCGCACGCCTGGAACATCCTCCGAGTCACAGGACTAAGTCGCGGTCATCCCGCGAGACTTGTCAGGCTTTTTGACGATTATTCACTTTGCGTGAACCTCGGCCGGTTGAAAGGGGCAGGCGCCTACGTGATTGACCGGGTCGCGGCGGCGGCTTTGCTCTCCCGGCTATTGCCGATGCGACTGCCATATGATCACGCCTTTGATCGCGAATGGTTTCTCGGGCTGCGAGCCGCCTGTATTAGCCCCTTTCCCGCTTCCCAGATCGAGAGTCCCTTCCTTTCCTCTGTCCAGCCGGGGACTTATTTGAAACTTTCTCGAGCCCGGCGCATTTTTGCCACCTATCCTTATCAGGCCTGCAATGAGATGACGCGTTGGTTCTTTCGAGGTACGGCCTACCTGCGCTTTAAACTCCTCAGAATAGGCAAACGACGAAAACCGGCAGAACTGAACGGCTGATTGCTTTCTAGGAGACTGTTGAAACACTGGAGTGGCCCGCGCGCTCGTAGGGTTGCGCCGAATTTGGGGCTGGCCGGCGTTGCTCGCTGGCCGAGATCGCATGGATATTGGCACTGCGCTCGCGCCTCGGCCAGCCCCAAATTCGACAGCAACGCGGGCCATTCCAGTAGTTTAACAGTCTCCTAGACCCGCGAGCGGCGCCGGCCGGAGCCGCGGGTGTATTTTACTGGTTTGCGCTTTGGCTCAATCTTCGTTAGGCCGGTGCCGCTTTTTACTTCCAAAATCTGGTCGCGCAACAAGGCGGCGCGCTCGAATTCAAGATTGGCCGAGGCTTGTTGCATCTCCTCTTCCAACTCGCGCAGGAGCTCGGTGAGGTTGAAGTCGCCGCCGGCTTCCTGAATGACGGAGGCGGCGATTTCACGTCCGCGCAGGATTGTGTGGAGGCTTTCCTGGACCGCGCGCCGCACGGTTTGCGGAGTGATACCGTGCTTTTCGTTGTATTCCATCTGCTTGTTCCGGCGGTAATCGGAGATCGAGATCAATGCCTGCATGCTTTGCGTGACGGTATCAGCGAAAAGGACGACCTCGCCGTTGACATGGCGGGCAGCGCGACCGGCGGTCTGAATAAGCGAGGTCTGACTGCGAAGGAAGCCTTCCTTGTCGGCATCAAGGATGCAGACGAGCGAGACTTCCGGGAGGTCAAGTCCTTCACGGAGGAGGTTAATGCCGACGAGGATGTCGAACTCGGCCGCACGCAAGCCGCGCAAGATTTCCACCCGCTCAATGGTGTCAATGTCGCTGTGCAGGTAGCGCACTTTCAAGCCAACGTCGCGCAGATAATCGGAGAGGTCTTCCGCGGTCCGCTTCGTCAGGGTGGTGACAAGGACGCGCTCCTGGCGTTCCACCCGCTGGCGGCAGAGCTCGATCGTATCGTCGATCTGATTCTTTAGCTCTTTGAGCGTGATTTTCGGATCAAGCAGGCCAGTGGGGCGAATGATTTGCTCGACGACGAGCGGCGCGCCGGTTGTGTGAACGTCGAATTCCGCCGGCGGCTGATCGGTTCTCGAAATCTGGCTCTCCTCTTTGACCGTTGGACGTGGGACGTTCGCCGCAGCGAATCCGTCCTTTGGCGGATTGGACGTTGGACGTTCTCCCCCTGGCAGAACAAACGGAACCAGTTCCTCTTCGCCGATCCGAGCCCGCTTGTGCGGAAAATAGTCTTTGTTCCCGACGATGCTGTTCTTGATCTCAAACTCGGCGGGCGTCGCACTGACGTAGACAAGCTGGTTCGCGTTGCCCATGAACTCGGGGAAGTTGAGCGGCCGGTTGTCGAGCGCACTGGGAAGGCGGAAGCCGTATTCGACAAGAACGGTCTTGCGCGATTTGTCGCCCTCGTACATCCCGCCGATCTGCGGAATGGTGGCGTGCGATTCATCGATCACGAGGAGAAAATCCTTCGGAAAAAAGTCAAGGAGCGTGAACGGCTTCGAACCCGGTGGCCGGCCGGACAAATGCCGCGAGTAATTCTCGATTCCGTTGCAGAAACCCATCTCCTGCAACATCTCGAGATCGTATTCAGTCCGCATTTTCAAGCGTTGCGCCTCGAGCAGTTTCCCCTGTGCTTCGAGCTGAATGATCCGTTGCTCGAGCTCGGTGCGGATCGAAGTGAGGGCGCGGTTTAGTTTGTCGGCGGGAGTGACGAATTGTTTCGCTGGAAAAAAGGTCATCACACCCAATGATTCGCGGGCGTGACCGGTGAGCGGATCGAAGCGCGTGATCGCATCGATCTCGTCGCCGAAAAATTCCAGGCGCACTGCCTCCTCGTCCGCGGTCGCCGGATAAACCTCGACCACATCGCCCCGCACCCGGAATTTTCCCCGGACGAAGTTCATGTCGTTGCGCTCGTAGAGCATGTCCACCAGGCGCCCGAGGACAGCTTCGCGAGAGATTTGCTGGCCACGTTTCACAGTCAACAGCATGCGTAGATAATCTTCCGGCGAGGTCACGCCATAGATGCACGAGACGCTCGCGACCACGATCGTGTCCCGCCGCGAAAGGAGCGCGCTCGTCGCGGAAAGCCGGAGGCGCTCGATCTCTTCATTAATCGACGAATCCTTCTCGATGTAGGTATCGGAGCGCGGGATGTAGGCCTCCGGCTGGTAGTAATCGAAGTAGCTGACGAAATACTCGACCGCGTTGCGGGGGAAGAATTGCTTGAACTCCGAGTAAAGCTGGGCCGCGAGTGTCTTATTGTGCGAAATGATAAGCGTCGGCCGGTCGAGCTCACGGATGACATTCGCGATCGTGAAGGTTTTGCCGGAACCGGTCACGCCGAGGAGTGTCTGATGACGGTTGCCGGCTGCGACGGACTTGAGCAGCTTGGCGATCGCCTGGCCCTGGTCGCCACGCGGGCGGTAGCTGGATTCGAGCTCGTAGGACATTCGCTGCAATATGCGTCAGGCAAAGAGTCCGCACAACGGAGCGCGGTGCGCGACCTGCTGTGAGAGTTAGGCTACCGTCCTTGCCTCCGATTTCAACTTTATGAAATTCAAGCGCGCTCTGACGATTGCCACCGGCCTTCTTGTTCTCGCTTCCCTCGCTCGGGGCGATAATTTTTTTGTTGCTAATTCCGGCATCAATTCGATCGCGAAGTACGATGACAATGGTGGCAGCCTACCCTTCGCCGGCGGGTTTGTGAACGGCCCCTACGGCCTCGCGCTCGACTCGAGCGGCAATCTCTACGTCTCGACAAACGCCAACGTGATCAGAAAATTCGGGCCGAACGGCGCTGATCTGGGCGTCTTCGCAAGCACTGGTATCAATTTTGCCATGGGCCTGGCCTTCGATTCCGAGGGCAATCTTTACGTCGCGAACAACGGCGGGAGCACGATCCGGAAGTTCGGCCCGAACGGGTTCGACCTCGGGGTTTTCGCCAACGTCACCCGCCCAACCGGTCTGGCCTTCGATGCCGCGGGCAACCTTTATGTCGCGAATTCCGGGAATACGATCGAGCGCTTTTCGCCCCTCGGCATACCGCTCCTCCCATTTACCAGCCTCTTTCTGAACAATCCCGAGGGCCTGGCCTTCGATTCGACGGGCAATCTCTACGTCGCGAACAACGGCTCCAACACGATCCAGGTCTTTTCCCCAAGCGGCGCTGATCTCGGTGCCCTCTCTACCGTCGGCCTGAGCGGCCCGATCGGTCTCGCCTTTGACGGCGACGACAACCTTTATGTGGTCAACAATCTGACCTCAACAATCGAGCAGATTACGCCCGACGGGACTGAGTTGTTCTTCGCCACTACCGGTTTTAGCCCGGCTTTCATCGCCGTCCAGAATACTGCCACGCTGGTAAACATTTCGACCCGGCTAAACATTTTGACCGGCGAAAACGTGCTCGACGGCGGATTCATTGTCGTCGGATCCGGTTTCAAGGAAGTGCTTATTCGCGGCCTGGGTCCTTCGCTCGCCAGCGTCGGGATCACCGGCGCCCTGGCCGACCCGATCATCGAACTGCACAGCGGCGAGAACAACGTCATCATCGCCGAGAACGACAACTGGATGAAGAATCAGAAAGCGGAGATCGAGGCGACCGGCCTCCAGCCGAGTAACGACGCCGAGTCCGCCCTCATCATCAGCCTCGCCGCCGGAGCCTACACCGTGATCGAACGCGGAAAGCAAGCCACGACCGGTATCGGGTTGATCGAAATTTACGACTTGGCCGCGGGCGCCGGCCCCGAACTGGCGAACATCAGCACGCGGGGTTTCGTCGGTACCGGCAACAGCGTCATGATCGCCGGGTTCATCGTCGCGAGCGCCAACGGGGGGAGTAGCCAGGTGTTGGTGCGCGGCCTGGGGCCTTCGTTAAGCGATTTCGGAGTTGCAGATCCTCTCGCCGATCCCGTGCTCGATCTCTATGACGCCAATGGCATCCTCATCGCCTCCAGCGACAGCTGGCAAAGCGACCAGGAAACAGATATCCTGGCGACCGGCTTGGAGCCTTCAAACAGCCTCGAAGCAGCGATCCTGATCAGTCTCGCACCCGGCGCTTACACCGCGATCGAAAGCGGCAAGAACGGCGGAACCGGGGTTGGGTTGGTGGAAGCTTACAACCTGCATTAAGGCGCAAGTCGTAAACCACCCGCATTCGGTCCGTTGTGACGTCGCCGCAGCGTAAGTCTCCGAGACTGAAAAATACCATCGCGTCCTCCTCCGTGTCTTGCGGTCTTGGCGGCGCCTCCAGTCGCCGAAGACGACTGGTCGCACCATGACTTACTCATACTCGAGGGCACGGGTTACTCGCCCCTCGTTCGCCGCGGCTCGCCGCACGGCAAATTTGACATCGAGACTCGCTGGTCCGATGCAGCGCGGTGAGAAAATGCAAACGATTCTGATCGTCGTTAGGCGCATGATCACCCAGGCCTTCGTTCTCGGCGCCGGGCTCGGCTTGCGCCTGCGTCCGCTCACCGAAGACCTGCCCAAGCCGCTTGTCCCGATCTTCCAAAAGCCGCTTATCACTTTCGCCCTCGATCATCTCGCGGCCGCGGGTGTGAAGTCGTTCGTCGTCAACACCCATCATCTGCCTGCCGCGTTTGAAAGGCTCTTCGTAAACGGCCTTTATCGGGAGCATCCGGTGAAGCTGGTGCACGAGCCCGTATTGCTCGAAACCGGCGGCGGGATTAGGAATGCGCAACCCTGGCTCGGGGCAAAGCCGTTCATCGCCTACAGCGGCGACATCCTGACCAACCTCCCACTCTGGCCGCTGGTCGAGGCACATTTCCGCAGCGGAAACGACGTCACCCTCGCCTTGCGCGAAACAGGCCTGGCTTCAAATATCGCATTTCGCAAATCCGACGGACGAGTCATCGACATCGGAAATCGCTACCATCACCCGGGCAATTACGACTACGCCAATGTCTCCGTCTGGAATCCGCAGATTTTCGAGCGCATTCCATCGGGCAACAAAGTCTCCTTTATACCGATTCTTGCCGAATGGATCGGCGGCGGCGGCAAAATCGGTGGCGTCGTTTCGCAGGAAGGTCGCTGGTGGAATCTCGGGTCGCGCGCCGAGTATCTCGCGGTCCATCGCACGCTGAGTGAGGAAACTTGGCGGCCGGATTACGTCCAGTCGTCCGCCTGGCCCGTCCGGATCGCGTCCGACGCGATCGTTGATCCGAGTGCACAAGTGCAGGGTTGCTCATCGATCGGAGCCGGCTGTCGTATCGGCGCCGGCGCGATTGTCGAGGACTCGATTCTTTGGCCCGGCGCAAAAGTTGCCTCATATTCCCGGCTTCATCGCTGCATTGTCCGCACCGAGCGCGGCGCGGAGGGCACGCTAATCGACGCGGTTATTTAGGTTGTGCAGAGGAAGAATGAATCAGGAAATCAGGAAATCAGGAAAGGAAACGAGCTCTAACTCTTTTTCCTGCCTTCCTGATTTCCTGATTATTTCATCTTCTGCTTCCCCCAGTTCCCTTTCCCGATGATTCTTGCCGAGACACTCCTCCGCCAGACGCGCCTTCACTTTCCGCACTTTGAAGAAGCGGAAACGAAAATCTTGCCGATCGAAAAAGGCGGCTCGGGACGCAAGTTCTACCGCATCCAGTTTGCACCCGGCGAGACGGTCGTGCTCGTAAAATATACCCTCGATCAGGCGGAAAATCAGCGCTACGTCGAGATCGCCGAATTCCTTGCCGAGCACGACATCCGGGCGCCGAAAATTCATTTCCACGATCCGGACGAGGGTCTGATCTGGATCGAAGACCTGGGCGAAAACGATCTCTGGAGCCAGCGCGAGGAAAGCTGGTCAAAGCGGCGTGTCCTTTATGAATCCGCGCTCGAAGACGTCGCGAAGCTCCATCGCATTTCGGAGGCCGACTCGCTCAGAGTTCCGGGGCGATGTCCCGGCGCCCTTCGACACCGCGCTTTATCTTTGGGAGCAACACTATTTCATGGAGCATTGCCTCGGCCGGCATTTCGGCGTGGATGGGAGTAAGTTGCGGGAGTTAGCGCACCTTCCCCGACTGAAGCAAATTGCGGAGCAACTCGCGAACTACCCGCGGGTCCTTGTTCATCGCGATTTTCAATCGCAAAACATCATTATCCGCCAGGGCCAGGCTTACCTGATCGATTTCCAAGGGATGCGACCCGGACTCGCGGAATACGATCTCGCCTCGCTCCTTTACGATCCTTATGTGCAACTGAGCACGATCGAGCGGCAGGAGTCGCTGAAGTATTATCGGAACGAGGTATCGATGAGCGGCTCGGCCTTCGAGGAAAAGTTCCAGCTCTGCGCGATGCAACGGCTAATGCAGGCACTCGGTGCTTATGGTTACCTGGGAAATGTGAAAGGGTATGATCTGTTCCTCGATCACATTCCTGTGGCCATACGGTCATTAGGCGAGGTTCTGGCTGGAATCCACGATTTGGAGCCGTTGCGCAGCTTGTTGCGTCAGCTTTCGCCAACCAGCACAAAATAGATGCGTCCCTCTACCCGGGGGCCACTGCCCCGTTCAGGACATACCATCGCAGCGCAGCCGGGCAAAGATCAGACGCAGCATCTAAACCGAACGAGGACAGCGTCCCCAGCTACAAGGGCCGAACAAAGGGGTTGCTTCGCCTTTCGGCGCCGATCGTCGTCGTCGGCCCGTGGCCGGGTAGCACGGTGACGTTGTCGCCTAGCGGGTAGAGTTTATCCCGAATTCCAGCGAAAAGCATTTCACCGTCCCCTCCGGGCAAGTCCCAGCGACCAACGCCGCCGGCAAAGAGAACGTCACCGCCGATGAGGAGGTCGTTCTGGCGCGAGAAAAAGCAAAGACTGCCAGGGCAATGGCCAGGCACTTCAAGCACTTCGAACCTCACCCCCAGAAAATCGCGGGATGGCGTTGCCTCGATCAGCAGGTCGGGTGTGACCGGTTCGATCTCGAACTGGAAACCGAAGTTGCGAAAGAAATCCCGGTCGGAGAGCATCATCGCGCTGGCTGGATGAATACCCACCGGGCAGCCGAAGCGCCGTTTGATCTTCGCCACGTCCTGGATGTGATCGATGTGCCCATGTGTGAGAAGGAGGAGGTGCAGCTCGATTCCCTGCCGGACGAGCCAGTCACACGCGCCCTCCGGAGCGTCGAAAAGGATCCAACCCTCGGGTGCCTCCAACCCGTAGCAGTTCGTTTCGAAGATTCCGCCGGTAAAGCTCTGGTAATTGATCACGCCAATTCCTAATCCTGCTCCTAATCCTAATCCAGTTTGTCCAGAGCAGGATTAGAAGCAAGAGCAGGAAATATCGGGAGGGAACGGAAATTGCAGCGTTCCGGAGGGCCTGCATCCGAATCTAAATTTGAATCTTCGCCGGGGAGCGTTGTCTCAGTCTTCACCTCCGGGCTTTGTGACCCGCTCGCTCACCTTGCTTTCAAATCGTTTTCTGCGAGCTTTTTTTTCCGAATTTATGAAAAACTTCCTTCGTCGATCTGTCGCGCTCTCTGCCTGGCTTGCTCGTCGTCGCACTCGGCGCGCAACCGGTCCTGGCAAAGTCGGATTCCGAGCAGATCGGGCTCTCCGTCGGGCGCCTCCTCGAGGAGGGCCATTACACGCATCATCCGCTGAATGACGACATTTCGCGCAAACTCCTCACCGGCTATCTCGAGATCCTGGATTTCAGCCATCTCTTTTTCACCCAGAAAGATATCGACAGTTTCACGAAGAAATACGCCACCACTCTCGACGACGACATCCTTCTCGGGAATCTCGAGCCAGCACACGAGATTTTCGCCGTTTTCCAAAAGCGGGTGGAAGATCGCGTCAAAAAGATAAAGGCCCTGGTCAAGCAGCCGGTCGATTTCAAGTCCGACGCAACCGTCCTCCTGAGCCGGCAGAAAGCGCCGTGGCCGAAGGACGAAGCGGAGGCCGATGATCTTTGGCGGAAGCGGATCGAGAACGAGCTCCTGCAAGAAAAGCTGGCCGACCATCCAATCGAGCCCGGGCCGAAGTTGGTTGAGCGACGCTACGACCGCATGCTGCGCAACATCCACGAGGAAGATAACGACGAGCAGGTCAAGCTGTTCCTTGACGCTCTTGCCCAGGCCTACGACCCGCACTCGGAATATCTGAGCGCGTCCGATCTGAAAAACTTCAGCATCAATATGGGCCTGTCGCTCGTCGGGATCGGCGCAATGCTGCGAAGCGAAGATGGTTACGCCAAGATCGAGAGTCTCGTCGCGGGCGGTCCCGCGCAGACGAGTGGCCGATTGAAAGTCGGTGATCGGATCAGTGCCGTCGCCCAGGGCTCCAAGGATTTCGTCGACGTTCGCGATATGCGACTCGATAAGGTGGTCGAGCAGATTCGGGGCAAAAAAGGAACCAAGGTGCGGCTCCTCGTCATTCCGGCGAGTGCGACCGACCCGGCTCAGCGCAAGACGATCGAGCTGGTGCGCGACGAGATTAAACTGAAAGACCAGGAAGCACGCGCCGACATCATCATCAAGAATGACCGGGACGGGAATCCAATAAAGCTTGGTTGGCTCACGTTGCCATCGTTCTACGCCGACATGGATTCGCATAAGAAAAGCACGACGAAGGATGTGCTGGCGCTCCTGAAACGGTTGAAACGGGAAAAAATCAGCGGCCTCGTGATCGACTTGCGCCGCAACGGCGGTGGCTCGCTCGAAGAAGCGATCTCCCTCACCGGACTCTTCTTTAAATCCGGTCCCGTCGTCCAGACCAAGGGCGCCAATGAACGGGTCGTGATTTCGACCGACCCGGATCCGGGCATCGCCTACGATGGCCCGCTCGTCGTCCTGACCAGCCGGCAAAGCGCGTCCGCGAGCGAGATTTTTGCCGCAGCCTTGCAGGACTACGGCCGCGCCGTGATCGTGGGCGACAAAAGCACGTTCGGCAAGGGAACGGTGCAAACCATCCTCGAGATCGGCCGTTTCACTTCGCTCCTCGGCAGCCGTTCGCAGGATGACGGCGCGCTCAAATTAACGATCCAGAAATTTTATCGCGTGGCCGGCGGCTCGACGCAATTGCATGGCGTCACCTCGGACATTGTGCTTCCGACACTGACCGATCTTCCCGAATTTGGCGAGGGCGCTCTGAAAAACGCGCTCCCGTATGATGAAGTCCCACCCGCGAAGTTCACCAAATGGTCGGACACGCATCCACTCTTCCTTGACGAATTGAAAGCCCGCTCCGCCGCGCGCGTCGCGGCTGATCCGGAGTTTCATTACGTTTTGGAGGACATGGAACGGTTGCGCAAGAAGCTGGATGACAATCGCATTTCGCTGAACGAAGACGTGCGCCGCCACGAGGTCAATGAGCAGAAAGCGCGGAAAGAGGCGCGTTCCAAGGAACGTCTCGCCCGGCACGAGGAAGAACCGAACATTTATCGGGTCACACTGGAGACGATCGACGCCCCAAAACTTGAATTGATCATGTACCCCGGGAAAATCGCCGAGGCGAAGAGTAAAGGCGGGATGAAGGTCGCGCCGGAAGCCGCTCCCGACGCCGACGACGATTCGGATCCGGATTCCGATCTCGCTGACGGCGATGACGGCAAGGTGGCCGCGGTCGACCCGGAACGCGACGAGACCCTTAGCATCCTGAGCGACCTCGTCCGGCTGAGTGCCGGGCCCAAGACAGCCAGCACCGCGCGTTAGTCCTGTAGGACATCGTTGTCGCCGAGATTGATGATCTTGGTTGACTCCCTCTCGTCACGCCGTTGGGGTTTGGCGCGGGCGACCCAGATCTTTTCTCGGTTGTTACGCCCCGCCGAGGTCAACGACCGCGGCTATAATGGCCGAATTCTGCCGCGGTGAAAAGCCACAAACTTAGCGGATGGCACAAATGAAATACTAGGCCGCGCTCTGATCTTTCTCATTCAAGCAATCCGCGATTGAGTCGTATTGCGAAAACCATCGACGGGTGTGCAATGCCTTTGCTATATTCGCGCCATGAACCCCCCAGGTTGGCGCGCGCGCATTTTTTTTGCAGCGCTTTGCTCGGTCGGAGCCACCGCGATCACTCCGGGCCAGGACAATCGTGATCTCGCGGCCGCCCACAGCCAGGCGATGGCGGAATTTCAGGCCGGCAATTACGCCAAGGCCGCGACGGATCTCGAGGCGCTCGTTGCCCGTGTAGAAGTGACGCCGCAAATCGAGCCAATTTTTTACACCATCGGCTCCGCCTATTTTAACGCCGGCGATTATCCCAAAGCGATCGCCGCCTTCAAAAACTACCGGACAAAATTTCCCCAGGGCCCACACGCGGGGGGCGCCTCTTTCGCCATCGCCCAGTCAAATTTGCTCAGCAAGAACTTCAAGGATGCGGCGGCAGAGATGGCGACGCTGGAGAATGATCCCCAACTGCGCGAACAAGCCCTGCTTTTCGAAGCCGAGGCATTCAAGGCAGAGGGCAAAAGCGAAGACGCGATTCGCGTCCTCGAAAAACTGACCGGCAAGGAAATCCGCACGTCCGATACGATGCGTGGCGCCACCATGCTGGCCGCGCTCTATGCGCAAAAAGCCGACGGCGCCCGAGCACTCCGCATACTCGAAACGATCCATCAAAGGATTGCTCTGGCGGACAACATCGTCGAACTAAACACGCTGACGGTCGATCTCGGTGACAGGTTCTACGACAAGCACCAGTTCACGGAAGCGCTCGCCTGCTATCGCTATGCGCGGCCGCGCGAAGAAATCATCCGGTTGCAGAAGGATCGCGTCGCAGGGATGGAGCGCCGAATAGAAGGAAACCTCGCCGCCATCCGGGCTGACCCAACCCGGATCACCCTGTTCACGGCGGCCAATAGCCAGCTCAAGGCAAGCGTCGTGAACGCACAAAAAGTGCTCGGGGATTTCGAGAAACTCCCCTCGATCACTCCGACCATCTACCTCCGCCTTGGACGCAGCTTTTACGAGCTAAATCGCAAGTGGGAAGCAGTCGTCGTCAATCAGGAAATCCTCGACCGTTTCAGGGAAGGCCCGGAGTGTGAACCGGCGCTTTTCGGCCTGATCGTCGCCCTGTCCGATCTCAGCCAGGCGCAACGAGCCGAGGAACGCTGCGCGCAGTACCTGCGCGATTTCAAAAACGGACCGAACGCCGCGACCGTCGGGTATTTGTCGGGCGTGGTCGCATTGCAGGCAGGTGAACCGAAGGCCGCGGCAAATTATTTCAGCCGCATCCTCGAGACACAACCAAAGAGCCAATTCCGCGAGCAGATCTGCTACTTGTTAGGCAACGCCAAATTCATGGCCGGCAACTATGACGAGGCCGTTACCGGCTACAAAAAATATCTGGGCGAGTTTCCGAAGGGCGCGAGCGCCGAGGACGTGAAATATCGCATCGCACTCTGCGCGCTCTTCGCCGGGAAATACCAGGATGCGATGGATCAGCTCCAGGATTACGTCGCAAACCACCCGAGCGGCAGCTTCCTTGCCGATGCGAAATATCGACTCGCTGTCTGCAAATATGCCGCCGCGCTTTACGACCAGGTGATCGCCGATTGCCAGATGTGGGAAAAACAATTCCCCGGCAATTCGCAGCTCGGCGAAGTGCTCGCGCTCCTCGGAGACGCTTACGCTGCGAGTGATCGTGAAGCCGTTGCTACCCCGGTTTACATCCGCTCCTACCAGACTGCGGCGACGGATGAAGTGATGAACTATTCGCTCTTCGCGGCGAACAAGCTTCTGCAGAAAACGGGCGAATGGAGCAAAGTTGCGGAGCTTTTCAGCGGCTTCATCAGGGACAAACCGGACAATCCGACCGTCGTCTCCGCGATTTACTGGATCGGCAAAGCCAAAGCGCATCAAGGCCAGATCGACGACGCCAAACAACTCACGGCCGACACAATCAGGAAATACATCGCTGATCCGAAGCGGGATGCGGTCGAGCAACTGATCACGCAACTCGCGCAACTCTGTGTGAAGAAGAAACCCGCTGTAGCCGGGAGCTTCGACCCCGGTTCCGGAGCGGAAACATCCGCCATGCCGGCAACGGGCGAGCCGGGGTCATCCCCAACTACAACCAATCCGGGCGCGGAGCTCGATCGCCTCCTTTCCTCGGGGGCCAATGAAAAATCGTCCACCGCCAAAGCCCGTATCCTTTTCGCCAAGGCCGAGCTGGCCCGGCTCCGCCGACAGCCGGATGAAGAGGAAAATAGAATCGCGCAGATCGCGCGGGAATTTAAACCGGAAGACTTGAGCCCGTTTCTCCTCGGCAAAGTGGGCGATTACCTTCTGAGCAAGGACAAGTTAGATCAGGCTGCGGGCTTCTATCAACGATTGCGAGACGATTTCCCCAAGAGCCAGATGCTCGATTTCGCCTACAACGGTCTGGGCGAAATCGCCTACCAACAAAAGGATTATCCCAAGGCGCTGCGCGAGTTCACCGAAGGCACCGACAAGATCGCCACCGCGCAAAAGTTGAAGGACCTTTCGGTCGGTCGGGCCAAAACCTTATTCGCGCTCGGTAAACTGGATGAAGCACAAAAAGGCTTCGAGCAGGTGGCATCGGTCCGGGAATGGCGCGGGGAAGCGACCGCTTGCAGTGTTTATTCGTTAGGCCAGATTGCCGCCAAACGCGGCAAGTGGGCGGAGGCGAATGCTTATTTCCAGCGCGTTTACGTTGGCTACCAGAAGTTTCTGTCCTGGGTCGCGAAGGCTTATATCGCGAGCGGCGAGAGCTTCGAAAAACTCGGCCAAACTCAGGAAGCGACCAACACTTATCGCGAGCTTTTGCGCAACGAAAAGCTGGCCACTTTCCCCGAAGCCACCGAAGCGCGACGGCGCTTGCAAGCGCTCGGACAAGGATGATGAAGACTTACCAATTGCTCTCCCACCCCTGCTTGTCATTCCGAGCCGCGAAGACGGCGAGGGACCCCGCAAGCGTCGCGCGATGGCGCAAAACACACCGCGCGTCGAGCGTTCCTTGTCAGGTCCCTCGCCGTCCTGCACCGGCTCGGGATGACAAGCAGGGAAGCCGCGCGTTCTCGACGCCCCTCACGCCGCGCCCGCTCGTCCTCCTTTTCGTCCTCTTCCTCGTTAGGGCAGTTCACGCCCAGGCCATCATTCTCAAAAGTGGCCAAACGATCGAAACCAAAGGCATCCGTCGTTCCGGCGACATCGTGATGACAAAAGTGCAGATAGGGGCGAGCAGCGGTGAAGTGGGCTACCGGGCCGCCACGATTGCCAAAATCGCTTTCCCCGAGCCGTCTCAACTGAAGACCACCGTAACTCTTCTTTCCCAGGGCCAACCGGAAAGGGCACTGGCCGACATAGAGCCGATCGTAAAATACTACGAGCACTTTCGCGACATTCCGGGCAACTGGTGGGCTCCCGCCGCTTTGCTCAAGGTCTCCGCCCTCAGTAGAATGCAGCTCGACAAAGAGGCCGAGAGGCTGGGAGACGAAATTCGAAAAAGCGCGACTGACCCGGAGACCACCCGTTCAGCGCAATTGCAACTCGTCGCCGGTTTCGTGCGTAAGGGCGAGGACGACAAGGCTCTGCGGCTCTGTGACGCCGTGATCAGGGAAAGTGCAAAGAGTGATGTGCTGGCCGAGGCATGGGTGCATAAAGGCGACGCACTCTTCGCGCAGCGGCAGTGGGACGGCGCCGTTCTCGCCTACCTCCATGTGCCAGTTTTTTACGAGAACGAAAAACTCTGGATGCCGACCGCCCTTCTCGGTAGCGCGCGCGCTTTCCGGGCCCTGGAAGACCTCGAAAGGGCAAAGCAATCGCTCGAAGACCTGAACAATGGATATCCGAAATCGGCAGAGGCGGAGATCGCCCGGGCCGAGTTGCAGAAGTGGTCAAAATGAAAAAAGTAATCGAACAGAACCCCTAACGAAAACAAAACGGCTCCCTCGGCTCTTTGCCTGCGTTATGGCGGGTACCTTTCTCGCTCTCGCTGGGCCTGCCTTGACGCAAGCCGCCGCCTCGCCCGGGCCCGCCGCCGGCGAGCAATCAAAGACGCTCTGGGAGCAGATCAAGGAAGGAGGTTGGGTGATGTTCCCGATCGCGCTCTGCTCGATCGCGACTCTTTATTTGATCAGCGACGGAATCATCCGGACGAGCCGCAAAAAGGCCGCGCCGGTCGAGCAGGGGGAAGCGCTCAAGACGCTTTTCCGGCAGGGCGATTACGTCGGTGCGCATAACTATTGCAAAGCGAATCCGTCCCCTTTGACGAATGTCTTGCGGATAGGGATCGGCCTGCTCGGAGAGGGCAAACAAGTCGCCGAGGAAGGCATGGTGGGCGCGCTGGCGAAGGAAAATTCAAACCTCTTAACCTACATCAGCTATCTTTCCGTGATCGGCGTCTGCACCCCGATGATCGGTTTATTAGGCACGGTCACGGGCATGATCAAAGCCTTCGCCAAACTCGGCTCAAGCGGCATCGGGGATCCTTCCGGCCTTTCCGCCGCCATCGGCGAGGTGCTGGTCGCGACGGCAAGCGGTCTCGTCATCGCCATCCCGGCTTTCGGCGCGTTTTATTTCCTGCGCAATCGCGCGACCAGCTCGATCCATCACGTTCAGGACATCGTGAACAGCCTCTTCCGCAAAATGCCTTACGAGTCGCTCGCCGGCGTCCACCTCAGCGATGAGGAGCTTTTCGCGGCCACGCCAAACTGGCTGATAGACCAGGCGCAGCCCGTGACAGATCCAACTGAGCAACCGGCCTGACGAGGGCACAGCCATGGCAGGAGGAGGCGGAGGAAGTGAATCAGGCGAACCTGAATTTCAAGTGGCGCCCATGATCGACGTGCTTTTGACCATTCTCGTTTTCTTTATGACGATTACCTCGGCCCAGGTCCTGAAGGTCGACAAGTCGATCCAGTTGCCGATCGCGAAAGACGCACAGAAAAGGGACAATACCCGCGCCGAAGCCATCCTGAACGTGCGCTGGCAGCTGCCGGCGATGAAGGCGCAATTCGTTTTCGACGATCGTGCTTATCAAAATGCGAGGGAGATGGTCGGCCCGCTCAAGACCGCCCGCATTACGGGCGAAAAAAAGATTACTGCGGGAGCAAATCCGGCTTTCCGCGCGGTCATCCGCGGCGATCGAGATGTACCGGCGATTTATGTCTCGCAGGCGATGAACGCCTGCGCCGAAGCCGGTATCACCGATATCTCGTTCTCCGCGGCGAATAAAGAATAAGAAGGGCAACTTTCGAAGATCAAACGCATGCGTCTCGAATTAAATCCAGGCGAAGGCAATCTCGGCTTCCAGATCGCGCCGATGATCGACGTCGTTTTTGTGATCATGCTTTTCTTCATGGTCATGGCCGGCGCGGTGAAAGTGGAGAATGAGCTGAACACGCAACTGCCCGGCACCGCCGAGACATCGGCCTCGACCGATTTTGTCGATGAGCAAATCATTACCATCTCCGATGGCGGCGAGATTTCCCTCAACGACGAGCCCTTTGATTCAGCGGCGAGCAAGGAATTGCCGAAGCTCAAGGGCACGCTGATGCGCCTGAAACAAAATGCCGACGCCGCGCGGACTCCGGCAGTGGTTACGATCATCAGCGATACACAGGCGAAATACAGCCGCACGATCGACGTCCTTGATGCGCTTGCTGTGGCAAAGATCGACAATGTCACCTTCACCGTGGCCGAAGAAGAATAGCGACCCTTTTCTTTCGTCGAGATGATAATCTGTCTCGGAAAAGCACGGTCTCGCAGCAAGATCATCCTCCTGGCTCGAACAAGTTTTGCTCTGCCTGACCGGATCGAGACAACAAGGCTCCCACTCTTGAAGGAGCGAGACTTCGGCGAGGTGGAGAGCAAAGACGCCGCGTGAAAGCAGGACGCGGCCGATCACCCCTGACTACGCCAAGCCGCTCTTGGCCGTTCGCTAAACGTGCGGCAAATAGTGCTGCACCGCTGCGCGATCGCCTTGCACCGCGATCATATAGACACGATCGTTTTCAACCCAGCTCGCCGTCGTCCAGTCGCCGACACCAGCGAAGACCGGTGGGGCTCCCGACTTCATCTGCGGCATGGCCGTCCGATCGATTACGAAAAGGTGCGCGAGCCTGTCTTTGTCTCGCTCGAAGCAAATCAGCGTCACCGTCTGGCCGCGAAAGGAAAGGAGCCGGCAGCCCAGAGGTTGCAAAGCAGCCAGGCGCGGCGGCACAAACCCGGGCGACGCTTCCTTTTTTGAGAGCCATTCTTTGATTTTTCCAAGATCATGGCTCTCCATGTCGAGCGAACCGCCGAGACGAATGAAGCTGACCATCTCGCGTGCGTAGTTCGAAGTCCGCACTTCCGGGGCAGCCGGACGGAAGAGACTAACAACCTGGGTGAGAAGAAAGAGAAGGGCGGCCACCCCGGCTAGCTTTACTGCCCAACTCCATCGGCGCGGCGTCGCCCGGGGCGCCACCTGGGCCAGGATGCGAGTCTTTAAGCCAAACGGCGCCGGCACGCTCTCGAGATGAGCGGCGATGGCGCGATCAAAGGCTTGTTCCTCGGCGAACCAGTTGGCCAGCTCCGGATTGCGCGCCGCTTCCTGCAGTGCGGCAGCGACCTCCGGATCGTCCCGGTCCGCACCCGGTCGATACGCCTGCAAAATCAATCGTGCCTGTTCCTCATCCATGCCGCTGTCCTGTCTTCTCGTTTGTCGTTAGACCGACACTGTCCGCGAGCGCCTTGCGCAGTTGCTCTTTGCCGCGGGAAATGCGCGACATGACCGTCCCGATCGGCACCTCGAGCGTTTCCGCGATTTCCTTGTAAGAATGTTGCCGAAGGTAAAAGAGTGTGAGCGGCGCCCGATAAATTTCCTCCAGCGCGAAAAGCGCGCGTTGCACGATCTCTCCGTCGAGCTGATTCACTACCAAGGCGGGCACGCTCTGCGCGGCGATGGCTTCGCCACTGCCTTCCGCCTCGACGAAACGATCCTGCCGCCGCTTTCGCCCAAGAAATTCCCGGTAAAGCGAAGTGAAGAGCCAGGTCTTAACCTTGGATGTGTCGCGCAACTGATGTCCCTTGGAAGCCCAGAGGAAAAACGTCTGCTGCGTCAGGTCGGCCGCGTCGGATTCCTGGCGGCTCAGCGAGAGCGCAAAGCGATAGAGCGGCGTATAGTAGTCTTCCACGAGTTGTTCGAAGTTGAGCGCCGCCACGCTGCGAGCGTAATCGAGGCGACAGGAACCGCCAAGGAAATCAGCAAGCGAGATTAGTGCCACGTCTTGCAAGTACGAGGCGAGACGGGTCTGATTATTCCAGGCTTTTCACGACTTCCTCTTAATCTCCGCCCCGCCGTAGGAAAGCAGATTCAGAGGAAATAGACGAATTGCAACTCAGTTCACCCACTTGCCGCCGACTGAGGAAAGCGCAGGCAATTCGCCGGTCGAATAGTCGGTCTTGCCGATTGCACCCCACATTCGGGTGCCGGTCGCATCGCGCCAGAGCTGGCTCATGCTCTCGCCAGTGTGACAGCCCCAGCTTTTTACATACGCGTCGCGCGCGAAATCGTGCCGGTCGATCCTCTTCAATTCGGTTTCGTGCAGCCACGCTTTAGAAGCGCTGTCGATGACGTTACTGTAATCGAAGAGGAAGCAGGCCTTGTTCGAGTGCCCGAAGTATTCGAAACCGGAAATTTTGAGCCGATCGCGTGGCTGCCCGTTGTTCAGATAACTCACTACGTCCCCGCCACGATCGAAGTAAACCAGGTTGAGATGAAACTTGTCGCGCACGCTGTTGATATTTGCGATCAGGTCCTGCTTCTCCTGTTTGCCGCGATCGACGTAGCCCGGTTTGTAAACCAGCCAGGTAATCATCGCGTCGGGACCCAGCTGAACACGCAATTGCTCGGTCCGGACCCGCGCCGAATGGACGAAATTCGCCCACCAATGATCGTGCGCAATCGGACCCTTATACTGTTCCCAAACATGGAGCGACGGTCCGCCGACGAGCAGAATGTATTCACCCTGCTGCGCCCGGGCCGAGGCCGCAGCCAAAAGGCTGAGAAGAATAAGAATGGCGAGGCGCTGTTTCATCATCAAAAATAGGCGAGCAGTATCTATGCGCGGAACGGAAGAGCGCGCAAGCGATCAAGCGGCTGGTTTCCGCCGAAATACGCTGGCAAATCCGATCACGACGAGAAGCAGACCGAATGTGCAAACGATGGCCGCGCCCGAGGGCAGATCCCACTGAAAAGAGAGAAACAACCCGGCCACCCCACCAAGCAGAGCGACCACCCAACCGATAAGCAAACGGTTGGTCAGCGAGCGAGCGAGATTGATTCCGCAGACAGCGGGCACGATCAGGTAACTGAAAACAAGCAAGACGCCGGCGATACGAACGAAGCTCGTCACGACGAGCCCGAAAAGCGCATAAAACAGGAAATCCCACCAGCGCACGCGAGCCTCCTCTTGGGCAACCCTTTCCGATTCCGGAAGCGCCGACGCGGTCTAATCCCGGCTCGCCAGTTTGTAGTCCTGCCAGGATTGCCAGGCGCGTTCCCAGTCTTGCTTTCCAGCCCAGGCTTCTGCTTCCAGATAATGAAAATAGGCCGGCGCACCCGGTCGGGCCGTGAAGTGCCGGGCGGTGGCCAGCGCGTCGTCCGTTTTTCCGGAGTCGATTTGGATGCGGTAAAGCGCATAGCCCGCCGCATAATCGGCAGGATTGGCGTAAAACTCCTGTTTCAGCTGCGGAATTGATTTGGCGACCGTGCTCCGCGGCAGAGTCGGCGGCTGCGCATGGCGCTTAACAAGCTGCCAGGCCTCCTCAAATTCGTGGCGGTCGGCATGGTAACGAGCGATTCCCGGCCAGGCAAATTCCAGCCATTCCGGGTGGGTTTGCACGGCGCGGAGCAGTCCGTCGAGCGGATCGTGGTTCGACCACAATTCGAAGAGCCGCCTCTTCTGCGCGGAGGTGAACCGGAGGAGTTCGGGATCGGTCGCGAGCAGATGATGCAGCGCTTCCTCAAATTGCGGCTGGGTCGCGGCCTCGAGATAATTGATTGTCAGGCCGGGGTGGTTGGTCGCGAACTCGCGCAGCGCCGCGTGCACCTTCGGGTCGTAATTTGCGGCATCGGTCAGCATGAGCGCATAGACGCCGGCCTCTTCCGCGCCGCGGCGCTGCAAGGCTTCGCGCCATGCGGTGATAGCGAGAGTTGACTGCCACCCGAGCCAGGCCTTCCCTTCTTCGAACGGCAATTGGTAGGCGTTGGGTTCGAGGAAACGCGCCCGTCGAAAATCGACGAGCGCCTGAGCGGGCGGTTCGCGCGCGCCGATTCGCGCAATGGCCCGGAGAAAGTAAAGCTCCCAATCGAGCGGCGCCCACTCCAGGCCGCGATCGACAAGGGCAATCGTTTCGGCAAAACGATGGCCCCGGTTCGCGACGGTAGCGGCTTGTTTAACACTCTCCACCCCCATACGCCCCGGTATCGACAGCGAGCTCCGCCAGCCGAAAATCCAGGCCAGGCTGACTGCGGCCAGCGTCAAGCCAACGAACCGAAAGAGAATGGGCGGCCAGCGACTCGGTGGTGAGGAGAGCGGGCGAAGCTGCGCTAGACCAAGGAGCAAAGTTCCGGCAAGGAACGTCCCGAAACGGTGGCCTGAAACGTCCACCAAACCGTGAAGAAGGAAAAGCAACCCACCGACGAGCGCGGCATAGCGCAGTCGTTGGTTCGTTCCCTCGTGCAAGGGGAAAGTTCGCCTAACGAATAAAATGACGCCGGCCAGAATCAGCACGAGCGCAGGCCAGCCCATCTCCGCCACCACCCAAAGCCAGTCGCTTTCGGGATGAAGCGAGCGAGTGACCCCGCGCGAAACGTTACGAAAAAGCGCAAACACGCTCTCGAAATTTCCCAGCCCAACGCCGCACCACGGCGATGCCCTGATCATCGCCCAGGTATCTTGAAAGACGAGCCAACGATATTCGGAAACGAGTGCACTTCCGCTTCCGAGACGGATATTGAAACGCTCGATCGTTTCACCCCCAAAAATAAGCAGCCCGGCAAGGAGCGTGAGGAGCACGGAGAAGGCGACGGCGATTCCTCTGCCGGACCATTTGCGAAAAGCCAGCCGCACGATCCACGCCGTGACGCCAAGGACGAGAATGAGAATGCCGGCCCGGGAGAATGCATTTACCAGCGCGGCGATGAGCACTCCAACTCCGATCAGCCACAGGATCCAGCGTTTGTGACCGCGGCGAAAGTCATCCTGCATGCACCCAAGGACGACGAGGGTGGAAATGCCAAACAGGTCACCGGTCTGGTTGCGATTGGGAAAGGGGCCAAAGCCGCGTTCGTTATGCCAGAAGGGCAGCGAGCCGTGCTTGCGATGAAGGTAAAGAGCAATAACAGCAATCGCGATGATCCCGGCGGCATAAGTTCGGGCCGCAAGACGGATGTCGCGCAGATGCGCATCCAGGGTCGCGACGTAATAAATCCAGGCCAGGCCGGCGACGAGCAAGACCAGGCTGTCGAGGGTCATCCACGGTTGCACGGTCACGGTGGAGGCGAGCTGGATCCCAAAATCTTTCGTTAGGGCTATGCGCCACTGCGGGAGGAGAAACCAGCGTGCCGGAAGAAACGTCGCTGCGGCCATGCCGAGAAAGAGAAGCACACACGTATTTAGGGCCGGACCGAGCGAAAGGCGTGGCGGACGAGCCAGCAGAAGGAGGGAAAAGCACCCGATGACAATAGCGACGCTCCAGCGTTGAGTGGCGCCGCCAAGGCAGACGGCCAGGACTACGAGGAGCGACAGGGCGATCGCCGCCCCATTGGTCGTAGCCGAGCCGTGAGCGCTCGATTGAGTTGGGGGTGCCGGGTTGGAAGGTTGCATCAATCGTCTGGTTGCGATGAAATGGGATTGGCGTAACGAACTTGCGCTCTCACAATGGAGCAAACCAGTGTCTCTTTCGGCAGTCGGCTTAGCGAACTCTCCTCCGCGTATGCTGCAGGTCCGGTCCCCAGTCGATAACCATGGTCACCCAGCGCACGCAAGGATTGTATCGTCTTTTTCTGCTCTGCCAGATCGGAATCGTGGCGGCACTCTTCTGGTTTGGTGTCTGGGTGATGGTTACGTTTTACTCAAAAGGCGCGGAGCTTACCTGGCGTCGCTACAGCATCTATTGCGCGATGCTCGTCGTCGGCCTCCTCGCTGAATCGCTCAGCCGCGAAGGCTCGAAAAGATATTTTCTCCAGAGCGAACTCCTCCGCCAGCACCGCATCGCCCTCCGTCAGACTTGCGCCAGCGTCGGCGTTCTCGTCCTTTATCTGGTCGCGACGAAGGACTCCTTCATTTCGCGAATTTTCTTCTTCAACTTCCTCCCCTGGCTCTATATCGCGCTCCTCTTTTCGCACCATTTTCTGCCGGAATTTCTCGCCCGCAGAATCTTTCGCCGGGAAGAACGGACGTTGCTCGTCGGCTCGACCGCGAAGGCCGCCCAATTGCGCAGTTGGCTGCGACGCAAAGGCGAGATGGGATTGCACACGGTTGGCATTATTTGCGATGAAACCACCGACTGGACGGAGGGCAAGATTCCGGTTCTCGGCGGCCCCGACCGCTTCCGCAGCGCGATCGAGGAACATGGAGTGACCCAGGTCATCATGCTCGAGTTCCCGCAATTTACCGAGTTGAACCGTAACCTCATCGCTACCTGCGACCAGCTCGGGGTGCGACTCGTAATCGTCAGTGACCTGGAGGAAAAGTTTCGCCATCCGGTGACACATTTCGAGGATGATGGATTTCATTTCATCGGTCTACGGGAGGAGCCGCTCGAAAATCCCTTCAATCGCGGGATCAAGCGAATAATCGATTTCGCGCTCGCCTTGCCGATCATGCTGCTCATTTTTCCACCGCTCGCCCTGATCATCTGGCTCGCTCAGCAGCTGCAATCTCCCGGGCCGCTCTTTCACAAGCAAACGCGCGCCGGAATCCAAAATCGGCGCTTCGATATTTGGAAATTTCGCACCATGTTTTCTGAAGATCACGATCTCGCGCGACAGGCAACGACGGAAGACGAGCGGGTCTATCCGTTAGGCAGATGGTTTCGCAAACTGAGTCTGGATGAGGTGCCGCAATTCTGGAATGTGCTCCGTGGCGACATGAGCGTGGTCGGCCCGCGCCCACATTTGGTCGAACACAACGCGCAGTTTTCGCGGCTGATGGCGAACTATCAGGTCCGAACTTTTATCAAGCCAGGCATCACCGGGCTCGCCCAAGTGCGGGGCTTCCGCGGCGAGGCACAGACGAGCAAGGACATCGAAAACCGCGTCGCCTGCGACATTGAGTATTTGGAAAATTGGAACCTGACGCTCGAGTGCGGGATCATCGCGCAAACCGTCGCCCAGCTGATCGTACCACCGCGTTCCGCGTATTGATACCTATTGGTGGGGCGAGCCGGCGGTGCTCGTTAGGCGGGCACGACATTCGCCTCTTCAATGTTATCCCCGAAGGGAGTGAAGGATCCCGCTGTTGCGGTGGCGGCGTCCTTCCAAAAAGGAAACTTGGATTGCAAAATCGAGGTCCACATTCGGCTCCGCCTCAGTGCAGGCCCTCTTTTTCGTCTGGGCCTAACGAGCGAGCCGCTTGCCCAGTTTCTGGTGCTCCTCGAGGAGCTCGTCCGGCAGATAGGGTTCGAGCGTCTGGAAAAACTCTTCCTGGCCTTTCAGCTCTTTCGCCCACTCGTCCGGCTTGATCGCGAGTAATTCGCGCATCTTTTCCGGTGAAACGCCCTCCAGTCCCGCGAGATCGAGATCTTCCGCGCGCGGGACGCTGCCGATTGGACTTTCCCCCGCTCCGCCCCGGCCTTCACAGCGATCGATGATCCATTTTAAGACCCGCATGTTGTCCCCAAAACCAGGCCAGAGAAATTTTCCGGCAGCGTCTTTACGGAACCAATTAACATGAAAAATGAGCGGCGGATTCGTTAGGCGCGGCCCCGTCTCGAGCCAATGCCGAAAATAATCGCCGATATTGTAGCCGCAGAACGGCAGCATGGCCATCGGATCGCGCCGTACCTGGCCGACCGCGCCGGTCGCGGCGGCCGTGGTCTCGGAGGCCATCGTGGCCCCGAGGTAAACGCCGTGCTTCCAATCGTTGGCCTGGAAAACGAGCGGCATCGTGTCGCTGCGGCGTCCACCGAAAATGATCGCGCTGATCGGGACCCCGGCCGGTTGTTCCACCTCCGGATCAAGCACTGGATTGTTGCGCATCGGGACGGCGAACCGACTGTTGGGATGCGCTGCTTTCTCCTTCGAATCTGGCGTCCAGGGGTTGCCCTGCCAATCGATCGCTTCCTTCGGCGGATCGCCATCTTTTCCTTCCCACCAGACGTCGCCATCACTTGTCAGGGCAACATTTGTGAAAAGCGTGTCGCGCTCAATCGCGCGCATGGCGTTTGGGTTTGAGGCGTAGCTCGTCCCAGGTACAACACCAAAGTAGCCGTTCTCGGGATTAACCGCGTAAAGGCGGCCGTCGTTTCCGATTTCCATCCATGCGATGTCGTCCCCGACGGTGGTGATTTTCCAACCGGCAAAATGTTCCGGCGGAATGAGCATCGCAAAATTCGTTTTCCCGCACGCGCTGGGGAAGGCGGCGGCGACGTAATGCTTTTTCCCTTCCGGCGATTGGACACCGAGAATGAGCATGTGCTCGGCAAGCCAGCCCTGCTTCCTCGCCAGGTAGGAGGCAATGCGAAGAGCAAGGCATTTCTTGCTCAGGAGGACGTTGCCGCCGTAGCCGGAACCGACGGAGATGATCGTGTTGTCCTGCGGGAAATGGCAGATAAAGCGACGCTCAGGATTGATATCGAGCAGCGAATGCACGCCGCGATTGAACTCGGCGTCCATTTTTTCTCCAAGACGCTCGGAAGCCTGCGTGCCCATCCTGGTCATGATGCGCATGCTCAGGACGACGTAGATTGAGTCGGTAATTTCAAACCCGATCTTGGCCAGTGGCGACTCCGGCGGTCCCATGATGTAGGGCACAACGAACATGGTGCGGCCGCGCATCGCGCCTTTCAGCATGCCCGTGTAATTTGCTATACGTCGCTCGAGGGCTCAGCCCAGTTATTGGTCGGCCCGGCTTCTTCTTTCGTCGGAGTGCAGATGAGGGTGAATTGCTCGACGCGCGCGACGTCGTTTGGGTTGGAGCGATGGAGATAGCAACCTGGATTTTTTTCCTGGTTCAGTATTATCAAGACCTCCTGCCGGCAGGCTTCGCCGAGCAGATAATCGTTTTCCGCCTCTGAGCCGTCGCACCAGAAGATGTTCTTCGGGTCGGTCAGGGATTCGACCTCGTGCACCCAATCGAGAACGGTTTGGTTGGCCGGTTTGTTCTCGCCGATGCCGGTGGGCGGCGAGATGGCAGGAGCGACATTTTCCATGGTTTTGCGGCCCGTGACAAGTGGGCGAATCTGTAGTTTGAACGCTTCCGCCAGTTGGCCAAGAAGAAATTGACGAAACGCCGAGGCCAGGCTGGCGGCCGTTTTGCCCCGAAACGCAGACTGTGGCCGAGCCCAATAAAAATTCGGTCCAACACGGCCGCCTTTACAAGCACGGAAGCGCGCTTGCGCTTCGCTATGCCGCGCCGTTTACTGTTGCTATGTTCGGCGTCGCGACATCAGACGACTACCAGCCGGTAGCCTGGATGGGGCGTTACCCGATTCACGTCACAACCCTTGCTCGTGATCACTCATGTGGTCTGCATGATCGTCGGCTGTCTCCTGATTGCGGTTGGCGCCGGATCTTTTCTTGGCGTGCTCACTTTCGACAGCGCCCAGGTCTTGCACGGCAGGCCGACTTTGGCAAATCGCGACCTACGCCCTGGTGCATTCGCCGTCCGGCCTCATTTGGTTCGCGATCGAGATGTATATGCTCTTCACTTTTGGGCGGGAAGTGGAACGCTTCGTCGGTCGGCACGCCTTCATTGTGCTCTACCTCCTGCTCCTGCTGGTTCCGCCGCTCTTCCTGACAATTTGGGGCCTTTGGCAACGCACCGGGCTGGCTGGCTCCGCGACCATTCATTTCGCAATTTTCATCGCCTTCGCCGCAATCTATCCGAACGTGGAATTGTTCCTCAGGATCATGGCGAAATGGGTCGCGCTGATTTTCGTCGCCGCCTATTCACTTCAGTTGGTCGCTTACCACGGCTGGTCGGAACTGGCAGTCCTCTGGCTGAGCGTGGCCCTGGCCTATGGCTTTGTCCAACTGCGCGGCGCTGGCCCCGAACTCGACTGGCTGACCCAATGGACATCGCGCTGGCGTTCGAAGCGGTCGCTGAGCGTCGTCCCCCGACCGACCGCGCGCCGAGTCGTGGAACCCGAAGACATCTACGATTCGATTGATCCGGTGCTCGACAAGATTTCCAAGTCTGGGATCGGCAGCCTGACCGCGAGCGAACGGCGTGCGCTCGATCGGGCGCGCAATCGGCTCCTGAACAAATCGGAGTGAATGATCCGGCAACCGTTCCGTTGCGGGTCAGCGTCATCGTCCCGGCTTGGAACGATCACGTTAGTCTCTCACGGCTCCTTCCCGCACTCGCCAGGCTAAGAACGCTACACGAAGTGATTGTGGCCGACGCCTCCCCGCGCTCAAGCGCGGCGGAATCAGCACGAGCCGCGGGCGTCGTCTACCTGCGCGCGCGCCGACCCAACCGCGGCGCGCAAATGAATTTGGCAGCGGAAAACGCGACCGGAGACGTGCTGATCTTTCATCACGCCGACTCGATTTTGACCGCGGCACATGTCGCGGCCATCGAAAGCTCGCTCCGGGATCCGAAGGTGATTGGCGGCGCGTTCTATCGCAAGTTTGACGAGCGCCATCCGCGTCTTCGTTGGCTCGAGGTGGCGGGACGGTTTCTTACCCGGCATGGCGGAAGCTTTTTCGGCGATCAATCTGTTTTCGTTAGGCGGGAAACTTTTCGCGCGCTCGGCGGTTTCGCCCCCATCCCGCTAATGGAGGACATGGAATTTTCCCGGCGGCTGCGGCGCGCAGGCAGAGTGGCTGTGCTCGATCCGCCGCTGGAATCATCACATCGACGCCATCTGGAACGCGGATCGTGGCGAACTTCGCTTCAGAACGGAGTTTTCATCGTGCTCTTTAAGTGCGGCCTTTCACCGCACTATCTTCATCGCTGGTATTACCGCCCGCAAACGTCCACGCCCACGCAATCAGTCCTTTTCGGCCCGGCCATCGAAGAATTGCCCCGGCGATGAGATAACAGGACGGAAGGTTTGCGAAACCGGCCGGAGGCAAACAAAGTCCGGGCGCGAAACGTCTATCGAATCCCTTCGAGAATATTATTTGAAGTCCTCGACCGCAGACGCGCTTAAGGATGCTGACCTTACGGTCAGCGTTGCAGTATGACTCGTCACGCTTCCGTCCACGTTACTCACGCTGACAGCGAAAAGAGAACCGTTATCGCCCGACGTGGCAGGCGGAGTGAGGTAGGAAGGCCTCGTAGCGCCAGCGATGTCCGCTCCATTCTTTGCCCACTGATAATGAAGAGGCGGTGCACCAGAAGCCAGGACTTTGAATTTGGCTGAGTTACCAAGCACGACAACCCTGTTCCTGGGCTGCACATCAATGGATGGCTGCCCCGGAGTCGCCGTTGGCGTTGGCGTTGGCGTTGGCGTCGGAGTCGGGGTTGGGGTTGGCGTGCCGGTCACCGCGTATGAAACTCGGATATTCCCCATTTCGTCCACTGCTTCCAGGACGAGGCGGTCAGGGTTTTCCTCGATTGAGACAACCCCATACCCACTGCATGGATCCTCGAAGTAGCCTTCGCTCCAATTCCCTTCCGCGGCGGTTGCGCAGTTCCCCCTCTCGGTTTCGGCATTTGCTTTCGCGACACACATTTCAGGAAAGCCCGACGACGTCCCATCGTCGATCGCCCCAAGGTGAAGATCGCCGGAGACAAAAACCACTCCTTCAATGTTATTGCTGGTGATAAAGCTTTTCAGGGCATTCCATTCAGTCTGATACGCCGCCCAGCCATCATTGAGTTTCGTGCTCGTATTGGTGACCACAGAGGTAAAGATAATCTTCCAACGCGCGGTCGATGTCATTAACCCATTCTCGAGCCAGGTCAGTTGTCCGAGGGGACCGAGGTTGTTCCCGTCGAGCATACTCTTATTCGCGTCGTCCGGATCGGTCTCCACGTCCCGCTGGCTGCGACAATCGAGAACGAAGCCCTCGACCTGGGCATAGCTAAATTTTTGCCAAATTCCCGGCGTGACGGTTGGGAGCGGATAAGTCGGTATATACTCCTGGAAGACTTCTTGGCTGAGTTGCCAATTGGGATAGGCCTTATCCAGGTTATTGAGCCCAGCATCATGATCATCCCATTGATGAATGATCGGCATTCTCCGCAGGATCAAAGGCACAAAGCCACTCATATAGAGTGTAGACGGGTTGTAGAGATCCTTTAACATCACTCGTTTTTGATCAAGTGTTTTCGGGTTGCGATGGTCGAAATCGCCACCGATAAAGACAAAGGCCGGAGACTCAGCGGCGGCGCTGGCGAAGGTCGACGTTGTCTTGGTCAAGTTCCTCACCGTCTCGAAGTCCGTCAGGACGACGAATTTGAATGTCCTGGAACTGCCAACTGCCGGAAAGGTCGCAAAAGAGGGATAAGGCGCCCCGAGCTGAGGAACGCCGTTTACAACCGGATTGAGATAATAAGTTTGTTCTGCGGCCAAACCTGCAAGCGGGACGATCTTCGTAAAGTCGCTTTCACTAGAGGTTTCGAAGGTGCTTGATTCCTCGAAACTCGTTAGATTTGGATCGGTTCCGTAGCGGAGCGAAACGGTTGTCTGCGCACTTGTTCGCAGAAACACATTTGCGGTCGATGCCGTCACCCCTCCGACGACCGGCCCGTGTGTTAGCGACTGGCCGGCGACGAGTCCCCCTACTGCGACCTGGCCGAAAAGAGCGGCAAGATAGCAGCATAAGGCCAAACGTCGACGGAGGAGAGCAGGAATCGAAGTGTTGTTTTTTATCGTGTCCATCATTTAAAATTGAGGAAGCCCGCGAGATAGCTCGCAGAGTTCGCCATCGACGTCCAGAGAAGTCTAAAGTGATCGCCGACTAAGATCCCCCCTCTACGGCGTTGTTTTGCTGCAGTTCCTCCCATAAAACCAAATCAGCGCTGAAAAGCCAAGCAAATTCTTGCTGATAGTGTCACAAGTCTGCCGGCGCTGCTGAGGTCCGACTGTTATCGCGGCCCACATTAAATTGCACGCTTGACGTTTGCGCCCCGGTCTGACATTCTCGGCCCTTAACCGTTTTGATCGGCGCGCTTGTCCAGGTTTCCGCGACAGCGCGCCGGGTAGAGCTATTCGATATGAACCGAAGCAAAGACATATGGCAGTGGACCCCGCGTTTCACGACGCAGTTATGTTTCGCCGCTGCCATTTTTATCCATGTGGCATCGGGCGGCATTTTGGCGGCGGGCGGCTCCGAAGAACGGAATTCAGCCTCGGTTCCCGGCCGAAATTTGCCCTATCCGGTGTTTACCGACGTGACGGCTTCTGCGGGCCTTCAACCGGCGGGATTTCCTTTCGGGAACCTGATTTGGGGCGATTTCGACGGTGATGGAGACCTTGATATCTTTGTTGATAATCACTACAACCAGCCGCCTTATGTTTACCTGAACAATGGCGACGGAACCTTCACCAACGTCTATCCCAGTACTCGGCCTCGTAAGAATCCGAGACCGCCATGGATCCGGCTGGTGCGACTTTGATAACGACGGCGATCTAGATCTCCACATCAATCTGGGTGCGAACGGCGGGGGAGCCTTGGGCAGGAAGCAGGACGAAATGCTTCTCGACCTGGGAGGAAATCAGTTCAGCGAGATCTCGCCGGAGGCGGGCGTGACCAATACCTGGGGAAGAGGACGAAGCGTGGCCTGGGGCGATTATGATAATGACGGATATCCCGATCTCCTGCTCGGTAACCTCGGAACCAACATGGTTCTCTATCGGAACAACGGAGATGGCACCTTCACTGATGCGACCATCGCGGCCGGGCTAAGTGACCTGCACTACGTCGAAGTGGCCTTTGCAGATTACGACAACGATGGCTTTGCCGATATTTTCTGCACCGACGTTCAATTGCACGGAACGTCCACTGACCTCCTGATGAAGAACAACGGCGATGGGACTTTCACAGACGTCACTCAGCAGGCCGGGATCGCGCCGCTCAACGACGGTCGAAGCATTGCCTGGGGGGACTATAACAACGATGGCTTCCTCGACCTCTTCATCTCGCGAGGTACCGACTCGATAAAGCAAAGCCTCTATCAGAATAACGGCGACGGAACATTCACCGACGTCACCGACGAGGCGGGGTTGGGAGCGATCAGCAATAATCGCGCAGCCGCCTGGGGGGATTTCGATAACGACGGCTATTTGGACCTGTATGTCGTCAATTCCGGAGCTGACCCTGAGGGTAAAGGCCCAAACTATCTCTACCATAATAATCGCAACGGGACCTTCACAGACGTTGCGGCCAGCACAGGCGTGCAGTCACTCGTTCTCAGTCGAGGCCGCGGGGCCGCCTGGGCAGACTACGACGAGGACGGCTTTCTCGATCTCTTCGTTACCAACGGCGAAGATAACACTGATTATGTGCAAGGGCCCCAGTTTCTCTTCCGGAACGCAGGTAATGCCAATCACTGGTTAGAGATCAAGTTGGTCGGCACGACAAGTAGCCGCCAGGGCTTGGGCGCGAAAGTGACCGTGAAGGTTGGTCGGATCAACCTATACCGGGAAAACAATGGATCTGAAGGTCATTACCTCTCGCAAGGGGACACCCCCCTCCATTTCGGCCTGGGCAAAGCGGCGATCGCCAAACAAATCACCGTAAATTGGCCGAGCGGACAAACTAGCATTCTGCGTAGAGTTCCAACAAATCAGACGCTTGTCATAACCGAAGGCCAATAAGAGGGCGCTATTCGTTCAGTTCGCCACCCTCGGAACGAACAAAATTCGGTTCCATTCCGGACTTTTCTTGCGCTTGGAGATTCAACTCCCCGACCGCAATTGGTCAAAGAATTTGGCCGGCGTTGGCGCGTCCAGAAGAGCCTGTCGCGTGCCCTCGTGCCGCAGCAGTCGAGCCAGCGCGCCGACGCAGATCAAATAATCGTTCACCATCTGTTGCGGCACCGCGATAAGGAAAACGAGGTGCACCGGATCTTTCTCTCCGCCAAAGGCGATTCCTTTCCGGCTCCGTCCGATGCCGAGGAGAATTTGATCGACAAGGTTAGTTCGCGCATGCGGGAAGGCGACGCCGCCGTTGGCCACCGTCGAGGCCTTTTCCTCGCGCGCCATCACCGCCTCGAAAAATTCCCTTGGCTTACTCAGCTCGCCGCTTTCTCGGAGCAGCTCGACGATCTCCCAAACCCCTTCGCCGGCTGTGCTCCCAACCAGGTCGAGGGCGAGGTGTTTCGGATCGAGCAGGCCATCGAGGAGTGGAGAAATCATTGGGCAGTTCCGATTCGGCAGGCCACAGATAACTTGCGATTCTCACAGATTTCTGAGTGTCTTGATCTGTTTTTCATCCTTGTAAATCGGCGGCCAGGGATTTGGACGCACCGCGTCGGCGAAAAGCAATAAATTGATAGATTGACGCGCACCATGCCGAAGTCGAATCATTCGTCAGGCGTGGCGAACGAAACTCACGGATCGACCGACGAACCGACGCACTCCGTCCAGGGTAGCCTCTACGACCAGGGCTATGTCAACGCCATGTCGCACTTTTACCGCGGTGAGCTGGGCCGGATCATGGTGTGGCGCACTCGCCTCGATACCACCACAAACTGGGCCGTGACCGGAACGACCGCGATCATCACGATTGCTTTCTCGAACGCCGGAGTCCCGCACCTCATCTTCTTTTTCAATCTCGCGATCGTCTGGATCATGCTCTGGATCGAGGCCCGGCGTTATCGCTTCTACGATGCCTTCCGCGCCCGTGTCCGCATGCTCGAGGCGCATTTCCTTGTCCCGATGGTCATGGAAAATCGCCACCTGTTGCAGGGCGAATGGAAAAAATTGGTCTGCGAAGATCTGATCCTGCCGTCATTCAAAATCAGCATGCTCGAGGCACTCGGGCGGCGCCTGAAACGCAACTACGTCTTCATCTTTCTCCTCATTGTGATCGCCTGGATCATGAAACTCTTCCTCCACGCCTCGGAGCCGATCGAGAGCTTCGACGCGTTCTATCGGGCGATGCGAGTCGGACACATCGCACCTTGGTTCGTCCTCGTGATTTTCCTTGGCACCCTCATCACCGTCATTGGGATCGCGATTTACGTCGGGCGGAGGTCTTCCGGTGAGATTTCGGAGTTTGGGAGCCATCGTTCGCTCTGGAGGATTTGAGGAGCGGTTGATGGTTGAGGGACGATGGCCGATGGAAAGCCATGGAGACTTTTTCGGCGATCAAACTTCAACCCCCGTCCAGCGACGCCTTCGAGCGGCTCTGCAAAATCGTCAGTCAATTGCGCGCCCCCGGCGGCTGCCCGTGGGATCGCGAGCAGACGCATCAGTCGTTAGTCCCGGGTCTCCTCGAGGAGGCCTACGAGGTCGCGGAGGCGATCCGAGCGCAGGACGAAGCCAATCTGCGCGAGGAACTGGGCGACTTGCTCCTCCAGGTGGTGATGCATGCCCAGATCGCGAGCGAAACCGGCCGTTTCACGATTGACGAAGTGGCCCGGGAGATCGGCGATAAGCTCGTTAGGCGGCATCCCCATGTCTTCGGCGAAAGCGACGCGCGCGACACCGGCGCAGTCCTGAAACAGTGGGACGCGATCAAGCGCGCGGAGAGTGGCGCAGCCGAGGATGGGCCCTACTTTGACGGCCTAACGAGGGCCTTGCCGGCTCTGATGCTTGCCCAAAAGGCGCAGAGTAAAGCGGCCCGCGTCGGCTTCGATTGGAGTGAACTCGGAGAGGTAACGGCTAAAGTCGATGAAGAACTCGCGGAAACGAAGGAAGCCATCGCTTCGCGGGACGCCGGCGCGATCGCTGATGAGATCGGCGATCTTCTTTTCGCGGTCGTGAACCTCGTCCGGAAGAACAAGCTTGATGCCGAAACGGTGCTGGTGGCGGCGACGGAGAAGTTCATCACGCGTTTCCACGCGATGGAGCGGGAGTTGCTGCGGCAGGGACGGCAGCTCGGCGAAGTCGATCTCGTGGCGATGGACGAAATTTGGAATCGGGTGAAGCATTAAGCGCGGATTTTTCTTCGCGTTGTTCACCCAAAGGTCGGCCCGCAACGCAGCTTGAAAGGGCGAGCCCAGCGTTTCAAGCGGTGACAGACTCCGCAATTGCAATCAGTGCTTTCTCCCGATTTGATGGTCTCTATCGCAACCGGGAGGTCCCCCTCCGCGCTCCACCGGATCGGCATGACCATTCAGAAAGGCCCTTCGGCCCCCCGGCCTAAGAACCTTCCAGAGGTGACAACCAGCGGTCCCACCGTTAAAATCGCGGCCCAACGATGGAGACCGAATACAAAGTCCGGCTCGAGATTTTTGAAGGCCCGCTCGATCTCCTGCTTTACCTGATCAAGCGCGATGAGCTCGACATCTACGACATCTCGCTTGAGCGGATCACCCAGCAATACCTCGAATATTTGCAGGCCTTCAAGGAGCTAAACATCGATGTCGCGGGCGAGTTCGTGGTCATGGCGGCGAACCTGATTTACCTCAAGAGCCGTAGCCTGCTCCCGGCCGATCAACAGCCACCGGAAGAGGACGTAGACGAGGATGATCCCCGCTGGGATTTGATCCGGCAGTTGATCGAGTACAAGAAATTCAAGGAAGCCGCTTCACAATTGCAGACGCGCGAGCTGGAGCAGGAACGGATCTTCGCCCGCATCGGCGACGGCGTCGTCCCCGAGGTCGTCCCGTTACATCTCGGCGAGGTCGGGATTTTTCAGCTCATCAATGCCTTCCAGAATGTCCTCAAGCGGCTCGATGCGAAGGAGGATCTACGCGAAATCTTTGGCGAAAATTTCACCGTCTCGGACAAGATCGAGCGGATTCTGCAAAGCATGGCAGGAGGCAAGTCGGTCCGTTTTTCGGATCTTTTCGCGCGGATGGCGTCGCGGGTTGAAATCGTAGTCACCTTTCTCGCCCTGCTCGAATTGATCCGGCTGAAACAAGTGCGCGCAATCCAAGCGGATCCTTTTCAGGAAATCGAGATCGCGCCGCTCGCGCAATAATGCCCCGGATTCTGATTGCCGGTTGCGGATATGTCGGCACCGCGACGGCGGATCTGTTTCACGCCGCGGGCTGGGAAGTGGAAGGTTGGACGCATTCGCCACAGTCGGTTGAGCAATTGCGCGGCAAGCCTTACCCGGTTCGAGCGGTCGATATCGCCGCGAGCGAAGCCGTGAAGAAAGCTGCGGCGCAATTTGATGCCGTCATTCATTGCGCCAGCTCTGGCGGCGGGGGGGCAGAAAGTTATCGGCGCGTCTATTTCGAGGGCGCCAACAATCTCCTCACCATTTTGCATCCCGGCACTTTTATTCATACCAGCAGTACCTCCGTTTACGCCCAGACCGACGGCGAATGGGTCGATGAAACGAGCTCCGCCGAACCCCAGCACGAAACCGGCCGGATCCTGCGCGAGACTGAGGAACTCGTTAGGCAAAAAAACGGCATGGTCGCGCGCCTGGCCGGAATTTATGGACCGGGCCGCTCCGCGCTGCTGCGTAAGTTTCTTTCTGGGGAAGCGCGCCTCGAAGAAGGCGGCGAGCGTTACCTAAACCAGGTCCACCGCGACGACATTGCCGCGGCCCTGCTTCACCTCGTCGCGTCATCCAGCGAACGTTTGTCGGGGCCGTCGATTGTGAATGTCGCGGATGATCAGCCGATTACCCAGCGAGAGGCATACACATGGCTGGCGAGAAAAATGGATCGCCCGCTTCCCGTGGTCGCTGCCCAGCCGAGCGAACGGAAACGCGGCGCGAGCAACAAACAGGTGTCGAATCGGAACCTTCGCGCCCTCGGGTGGGAACCGAAGTTTCCGACCTTCCCGATCGGAATGGAGAGGTCGGTTCTACCCGCGTATCCCACACTCGGCGCCTGACAGGTCGCTCCCGCAACCTCTTGCCGGGGTCGCTGACCCCGGTTCCCCTAACGAAGTGCAAAGGGACCGGGGTCAGCGACCCCGGCTACAGTAGAGGCGCAACCGTCCTGGATATTTAGCCCGCCGTCGGCTCGATCAGCCCAAAATCTCCACTTTTGCGCCGGTAGAGAACGTTGACCCGCGAGTTTCGTGCATTCATGAAAACGAGAAATTGGCGGGTCGACATTTCGAGTTGCAGGACCGCTTCGTCCACGAACATCGGCTTGACCGGGTGACGCTCGGTCCGCACCACGGTGTGCTCGTGATGCTCGTTTTCCTCGATCGGTTCCGGATGAAGGATCTGCTCTTCGATGTGCCGGATGTCTTCCTTGCGTGGTCGATGGCGGCGGAGGAGGCGCGTTTTATACTTCCGCATCTGGCGCGCGATCTTGTCCATCACTGCATCGAGCGCGGCATAAAGATCGTCCGTTTCTTCGCGGGCTTCGATTGTGATGTGGTTCGAGCAAATGAGCACGACCTCGGCCCAGTGCCGGTATTTCTCCACACCAAGAATGACGTGGGCTTCGATGATTTTCGGATAGTCGAGATGCAGCCCTTCGATTTTGCGCGTGGCGTAATCATTGATCGCGTCGGTGATCGCAAGATGGCGCCCGGTGACTTTGACATTCGGATTGGCGTTGACGGTTTGCATGCGGCTCCTTTGGTTTACATCTGAAAGCGTTCGCCGAGGTAGAGCTGGCGACTGATCGGGTCGTTGATCAGGAAATCCTTGGTCCCCTCGCTCACGACGCGGCCTTCGTCGATCAGGTAGGCGCGATCCACGATCGAAAGGGTTTCGCGCACGTTGTGGTCGGTGATGAGAATCGCGAGGCCGGATTTGCGCAGGTTCACGACCAGTTGTTGGACATCATAGACTGCGATCGGGTCGACCCCGCTGAAGGGCTCGTCGAGCATGAGCAACTTCGGGCGGGTAACGAGCGAGCGCGCGATCGTCAGGCGGCGCTTTTCGCCGCCACTCAGGGTTAACGCGATGTTTTTCGCGATCCGCTCGATCCCAAACTGGTGGAGCAACTCGTCGCAGCGATGACGGCGCTCCTGCCTGCTCAAGGGCATCGTCTCGAGAATGGCCAGGATGTTTTGTTCCACCGTCATTTTGCGGAAGATCGACTCTTCCTGGGGCAGGTAACCCATCCCGAGCCGGGCCCGTTTGTACATCGGGTAATTCGTCACATCGTCCCCGGAAAAAATAACAAGGCCACTGTTTGGCCTGACGAGACCAACGATCATGTAAAAAGTCGTCGTCTTCCCGGCGCCGTTCTTGCCCAGCAAACCCACAATCTCGCCCTGCCCAACGTTCAGTTTGATCCCGTTAACGACGGCACGGCCGCCGTAGATCTTGACCAGCTCGTCTGTCATCAGCACTTCAGCGTGCTCGTTAGGGCGAGCTGTTCGCGGAGCCGACTCGGACGCAGGTGGCGGCACAGTCTGACTAATCATGGCTTGTTCGTTTCCGGAGTTGAAGATGGAGACGGCTTTTCGTTCTTGTTCTTCTTGGACTCCTGCCGGATCTCGGTCCGGCTGGGGCCGTGCGTCGTGAGGTGACCATCTTGATTCAGCACCATGACTGTATCCGCGCTCGTCGCGATATGGGTATCGAGACCTTGCTGCACGCGCGGACTCCCCGTGAGCACCACGTTTCCATCGGAGGAAGTATAAACCGCCTTCTCGGAAAGTCCGATCGCTTTCGACGGCGGACCACCTTTCGGATCGGGCTTGTCCCGCACCACGCCGACATGTCCTTCGGCGATCGCTTTCTCGAGACCTTCCCCTTCCTCTTTGTGAATGAAGACGGTCAGTTTGTCTGACTGAATGTTGAAGCGCGGATCGAAAACCCGGACGTTCTTGGTGAAAACGCCGAGGCGTTTCTCAGTATTGAAGGATGCTTCGTCGGCGAAAATCTGAGTCGTGATCGGCTGGCCTCTTGCGTCCGTGGCTGCAAGCGCGGGGGAGGCTTGCGCTTTTGCCGGCGGGACGGCCGGCGCGGCTCGCGCCGCCTCCTGCCCGTCAGACCGCATCGCGGTCACGATCGCAAGGAGATAGGCGGCAGCAAAAACCATTTTCATGGTTTCGTCGCCGGGCCAGCGAGTTCCTTTTGGTTGAAGATCGTCATCCGGACGTTGCCAATCATCGTGCCTTGGTGCGTCACAGTGTTGAACTGCATAGTGTCCCCCGCGATCTCGAAATCGACGCGCTTGACCATGGTCCGCCGCTTTGAATCGATGACGCGAGTTTCGAGATTCAGAGTGGCGTCGGCCATATCGACATTGAAGGCGGGTTTCTCCTGTTGGTCGTAGGTCACCATTTTTAAATTCGTAAAGTGAACGTGGTTTTCATCAATCCGCGCGGCGGTGGCGGCTTCAAAGCGGCCGAGCAAGTGTCCCTGGAGATCGTAATTGGGCAGAACCAAGCCCTTGGCCTCGTGCCCGACTGTGAGCGGAATGTTTTTGAGACCAAGATCTTCTTTGGACCCGTTGGGTGTCGCGGTCGGCACGGCCCTGCGATGTTTGCCACCGCCAGCGACGACCAGACAGCTGCCCGCGAGCAATAAGACGAAACTCAGGCGCGCCCCGCGAAAAAAGCGGGACCCGCTACGACACGGCAGCATGAATAGCTTTTAACATGCGCAGATGCTTCGGCAAATCCTTTAGCGGAACTTGATTCGGCCCATCCGAGAGAGCGCGCCGTGGGTTTTCGTGCACCTCCATGAAAATACCGTCGCACCCCGCGGCGAGCGCCGCTCGCGCCAGCACCGGGGCGAGATCGGCATCGCCGGAAGTGGCGTCGCCCGCCCCGCCCGGCCGCTGGACCGAGTGGGTCGCATCGAAGATGACGTGATACCCGGCCTTTCGCAGCCAGGCAAGCGAACGCATATCGGCGACGAGATTGTTGTAGCCAAATGTGCTACCGCGTTCGGTAAAGAAAAACTTTTTGGCCCCGAAAGCATGCAATTTCTCCGCGATATTGCGCACATCCCAGGGCGCGAGGAACTGGCCTTTTTTCACGTTCACGACCCGGCCGGTCTCTGCCGCGGCGCGGATGAGATCGGTCTGCCGACAGAGGAACGCCGGAATCTGGAGAACGTCGATGAACTCGGCCGCGATCTCAGCCTCCGCAGGCGAATGCACATCAGTCGTGACCGGCATCTCGAACTCGTGCCCGATCTCGCCTAATAATGCGCACCCTTCACGGGCTCCGATTCCGCGATAAGAGCGAACCGAGGTACGGTTGGCCTTGTCGTAGGACGCCTTGAAGATGAAAGGAACGTTTTGCGCGGCGCAGATCTTCGTGATCTTACGCGCCATTCGCCTAACGAACGCTTCCGATTCAATGACACACGGGCCGAGGATAAAGGCCGGCTGCTTTCCACCGAGCGCCACGGGACCAATCGTTAGGGGTCTTAGTTTCACGAGCCCTCCCATTCTCGCGAGAAACCTTCTCAAGTCCAAACCTAAAGGCGGCGTCCTGTGCGCCGGCTGCAGACACTTTTGCTCTGGGCAGCGCCGGATTGGAAGTCGTTCGAAAAACTCTGCCAGACCAAGACCCGCGCCTCTCTGGCATCTGTCTAGAGGGTGCCGTGCACTTTTCTGAAGGGAAGAGACGGAGTGCGTACCCGAGCAATAAAGAAGCGAACGTGGGCTGGTTCCGGGGAGGTCGCCGCGACGACCCCGCTGTTTTTCGCGCCTCGCTAAAAACCTCTGGTAGGGGCGCTGTATCCGGGATGGATGCGATGCGCCCGGTGCCCCGCGAGGCGCGTGGCACTGCGGAGTCGCCGCGGCGACCGCTCCCCGGATTCAGTCCATCCATAGTGCATGACACGCTCGAGGTCCGTAACTCCGCTCATGCAGAACGAGTCGCATGGCGATCTCAGGAAGATGTTCCGGCACTTCATCACCGGCTCCTGTGGCGACGCTAATCAGAGGCCCTCCAGAGGGAGGCGCACTAAAGATCGGACACGACCGGCTCGAGCAACTCCGGGTCGGCCGGGACTTCATCGAGCGGCGCGGGCTCGATCGCGATGATCGCGTAACGGCCCGTGTCCTCTTCAGAATTCAATTCCACGATATCGCCGAGGCGCCGTCCTAACAGTGCCTGGCCAATCGCCGTTTGATAGGAAATGACGCTTCGCTCTGGATCGCCGTCCCAGGCGCCAAGGATGGTGTAGGTTTCCTGGCGGTCGGCCGCGGTATCGCGCAGGGTAACCACAGTACCGATGGAAATTTGACTCGTGTCGGGATTTTCGAAAGCCGTCCCGCGAGCGAGATGCAGCGCGCGCTCCAGCTCCGACTTGCGGCGCATCAAGACCGCCTGCATTTCTTTGGCGGCTTTGAATTCGAAATTTTCGCGGAGATCGCCGTAGGAGCGGGCAACCCCGATCTCCTTGCTGTTCTCAGGGATTCTCTTTTTCACCAGTTCCTCGAGTTCGGCCTTGCGTTTCTGCAGACTGCTCCAGGAAACGACAAGCGCTTCACTTTTTTCCTCGGCTTGCTCTCCACTGACCAGACTCTGGAGATCCGGATATAACTTTATGATACGCGCCATCAGAGAGCGCTTGGTCAATTCATCGAAAACCGGGCTGAGCATGAGGCGGCGCATCGAGTCGCGCGCGATCCCAAGCTCGACGCCGGCAAAAATATCGGGGATCAACGAGCGATCGGAGAGGAGGAGGTCGCGCAGGCGCGTGCTCCGGCTGTTGCTCTCGTTATGCTGGTCGCGTTCGCAGGCGGAGAGAATGGCGCTGAGCAATTCCGGATGGACCAGCTGAGGCCAATCCGTCCGGTTCTTGCAAAGCCAGTAAAGCATTTCGCTGGTCGCAGAATGTTCGCGCAAGCTGCGTTCAAGGGAGGCGCGCAGCTCGTCCAGTTTGCCAGTCTCGGCGAAGACTTTCGGCATCGACGAAACCAGCCGGGCGTTGCTGCCTTGCATCAGGTGCAGGGCGCGGGCAATCCAGCGTTCACCGAGCGCAGCCGGCATGGCGTGGAGGATGCGGCGCTCTTTGGCCGATGGAATCTTCGGCAGAATGTTCGCGAGGCGCGGCTCTTCCTCGACAATCAAGCGCTCAAGCGTGAAGCCGGGATTGGAACTGCGCAATCTGGGCCCCAGCTGCAGCAGATCGTCGCGGCCGAGGACGAGCTCAAAGGCCATTGCCGGATTGAGCCGCTGGTTCCGGCGCGCAGTCTCCTCAATCGCGTCGACGAGCGGCTGCAATTGTTTTTCGGGCTCCTTGAATTCGTCGTGCAGCTTGATGATTTGGTCGAGCGCGGCGGCCTGTTCCTTCGGCTGGCGGGTTTGCTCAAAAAGCGTGAGAAGCTCATCGGCGCGCGAGACCGGCGCGGACCGGAGCTCTATCGGGTCGCTCTTTTTTGTTGGGATAAGAAAGTGGCCCTCTTTCTTGAGCACCTTCTTGGTCGAGTCCCACCAGCGTTTGAATTCCGCCTCAGTGAAAACATCGCCCAAAAACAAGCTGCTAATCTGGGCCTGCGTCGCCTTGCCGCCGAAGCCCTCGAGAATATTGCGCATCACGCCCGCAGGATCTTCCTTCAGCTGGATTTTCAGCGCGGGAAGATCGTTCGCTTTCCGGGCCAGGAAATGATGCCCGGGTATCGGGGTCAGATTTTCTGCCGCATACTGCAACTGCATCGGGTGTCCCTTTTTTTTCTCAAAGTCGATCAGGATTTGATTGAGAAGCAGATTCCAATCAGCGACCCGGCCGAAACCCCAGCTCTTGTGAAGACAGAAGGCACCGGGCTTAAGTTGATTGAGCTGTGCTGCGCCGGCGGATGTCAGCTTTCCGGCATCCACCAACTTTTGCAGTTCCGCGTCCATAAAAATGTGGGAGGTAATGATGCACGGCCCACCGTGCCTCGCAAACCGCCGGCCGCGTTGTTTCCGATTGCCCGCCACCCGCACTCGTGGAAGCCTAGCGCCTCGTGTCGGTCAGCATCTGGTTCTGGGTTGCCTTTCATCTCGGAGTTTTCATCGCGCTCTTCGTCGATCTTTTCAGCGATCGGGCGCACGAGCGGATCAGTCTGTCCAGTGCCATCCGGCGCAGCTTTCTCTGGATCGGCCTCTCCCTGACTTTCAACGCCTTCGTCTGGTGGTTGGAGGGCCCCGACCAGGCGGTCGATTTCTTTACCGGTTACCTGATCGAATACTCGCTCAGCGTTGATAACATTTTCATCTTCGGTCTGATTTTCGCCTACTTCCGGGTTCCGCCGCGCTATGAGCATCGGGTCTTGATCTGGGGAATTCTGGGTGCGCTCGTGATGCGGGCCACCATGATCGGGTTGGGGGTGGCACTCGTCTCGCGCTTCCATTTTATTCTTTATGTTTTTGGCGCGTTTCTGGTGATCACCGGATTGCGCATGATGCTCGGCAAATCGCAGCCGATCGATTTGGAGCACAACGTCGTTCTGGGATTCGTCAGCCGCATGGTCCCGGTGACGAACGATTACCACGGGCCAAAATTCATCGCTCTCGTCGGCGGCCGGCGTATGCTCACTCCCCTCGCGCTGGTCCTCATCGTGATCGAGGTGATGGACTTGGTTTTTGCGGTCGACTCCATCCCCGCGGTGCTCGCGATCACCCGAGACACTTTCATTGTCTATACCTCAAACATCTGCGCAATCCTCGGCTTGCGCTCTCTTTACTTCCTCCTCGCCAATCTCGTCGCGCGTTTCATCTACCTGCGCATCGGGTTGGCGATTATTCTCTGTTTCGTCGGTCTTAAGATGCTGGTCGAACATTGGTTCAGGATACCGAGCTGGCTCTCGCTGCTCATCATCATCACGGTGCTGACCACAACGACCATCGCCTCACTCCTCGCGACCAAAAATGAGAAGGTTCCCAGGGCAAAATAAACAAGGATTGCAATCGCGGACTCAACCCGGTCTACTCAAGCCGTTGTCTATGAAATTGCTGCTCGTGACCCTTCTCGGCGCCGGCTTCGCCCTTACTTCGTTGGCCGACATCCAGGATCCACCGGCGGCGGATTACGGTCCGACGAGAAAACTAGGTCGTGGACTTTCCAACATGCTTTACGGCTGGGCGGAAATTCCAGTTACCATCGACAGAATCAATACCAACGAAGGCAACGCCGCGGCCGCCAGTTACGGCGTGGTGCGGGGAACCGGCCGGGCCTTTGCGCGCTTCGGTGCGGGCTTCTACGAGGCACTGCTCTGGCCGATCCCGGTTTACAAGGGAACTTATTTTCCTGTCCTGCGGAGCGACATTCCGTGGCTTTATCGCGGCTACGGCGAATTTCCGCCAGAGCTGGGGAACGAATCAAAATATCCTTACGTGCGCGCCTACTGATCACTCGTTAGGCAAAAAGAAGTCGGATGGCGCTCGAGATGGATGATTTGAGGGGCCGGCTCACGCCACTCTTCGAAGAGAACTTTTTTAGCCTCGGCGAATTGGGCGCGGCCATTTCAATCTGGCAAAGCGGCGAATCGGTCTTCGAACTGCAGGGCGGTTTTCGCGATGCGCAACGAGAGATACCGTGGACGAGCGAGACGATCGTGCTTTTCTGGTCGGCGACGAAAGCTCTGGGGAGCGCCTGTTTATTACATGTTCTGCAGGAGCGCAGCATCGCGTTGGAGCGGCCGGTCGCGGAATTTTGGCCGGAGTTTGCACAAGGCGGGAAGGAGAAAATTACCCTCGCTCAGTTGCTCTCGCACCAAGCCGGTCTGGCCGCGCTCGACGACCCGGTCGACGTCCTGGATTACGCGGCGGTCGTCAGGGCCTTGGAGAAACAGAAACCACTTTGGCCGCCCGGGACGGCTCACGGCTACCACGCACGCACCTTTGGGTTTCTCCTCGACGAACTCGTCCGGCGAATGGCTTCGCGGTCGATCCCAGATTATTGGCGTGAGGTATTTGCCGAACCGCTTGATCTCGACATCTGGATCGGATTGCCAGCCGAAGAAAACGCCCGAACCGCGACCGTTTATCCGGCCAAAGCCTCGAGTGCCACGTCGCCGGACGACTTTTACCGCGCTCTAGCCACGCCCGGCACGATCCAACGCAAAGCCTTTACCTCACCGCGCGGCCTGCACGCGGTCGGCGCCATGAACACGGCGGAGAATCGGGCACGCGCGTTCGTCTCATTTGGCGGAATCGGCAGCGCAACTTCACTGGCGAAATTCTACGCCATGCTCTCCAACGGCGGAGAGCTCGGCGGCAAGCGTTTCTTCTCGCAGGACACGATCGGGCAGATGACAACAACTCTGACCGCCGGCATCGACCGTGTCTTCGAGATCCCAACCGCGTTTTCCGCCGGCTTCATGAAAGACCCACCCGAGACAGAAGGGCGGATCTTCGGCCCTTCGCCTTCCGCCTTTGGACAACCCGGTGCGGGTGGCAGCCATGCGTTCGCCGATCCTGAGAACAATCTCGCCTTCGCCTATCTGATGAACCAGATGGAAAAGAAAATCCTGCCTAACAATAAGTCCCTCCGTCTGGTCGACGCGCTTTATCGATAACTGGCACCCTCTCTCCTCTGCGAAGGTGTTGCCCGGGAATGGCGATTCGCGCATCGAATATCGACATAGTTGGAGTAGGGTCTGGGAAAGGAATGAACGACGATAGTGCCGCACCGCAGGACGCGAGATGAATCGGTCGGTGATTCTGGTCGTCGTCCTGAGCCTGGGAAGCGCCTTCGTGCGAATCGCGACCGCCGACGACGCCGGCCAATCGGACGCAGCGGAGATCATATCCAAGGAAAACTCGGTCGATAGCCTAACACCGTCGGCCGAGTGGCAACCCGCGGCGGTCGGCCAGAAGCTGGCCTGGCATGATCGATTACGAACGGGCGAGGATAGCAGGGCGGCGGTGCGACTAGGCGATCTGAGCATTTTGCGTCTGGACGAGCTGACCGAAGCGGAGGTTTTGCCACCACCAGCAGCGAGCGCCAAACCGACGGTCGACCTCAAACAAGGCACTGCTTACTTCTTCAGCCGCGAAAAATCGCGAGAGATAAATGTGCAAACTCCAGCCGCGAATGGCGGGATCCGCGGGACGGAGTTCGTCGTGACCGTGGCGGCCAATGGCTCCACCACTTTTACGATGATTGACGGCGAAGTGGAGATTTCCAACGCCGACGGCTTGCTCGTAGTGCGAAGCGGTGAACGGGCAGACATAGAACCGGGAGGAAAGCCGGCGAAGAACGAAGTGAGCAACGCGATCAATTCAGCCATGTGGTGCTTTTACTATCCGGGCGTTCTCGATCCGAAAGAAGTAATGGCTTCAATGGGCGACAGCGACGCGGTCCGAGCATCGATCTCTGCGTACAGCGATGGAGACCTGCTTATGGCGCTCCAACAATACCCGCGCAACCAGATACCCGCTTCACCGGAAGAAAAAGTTTATCGGGCGGCTCTATCCCTGGTTAGCGGCCAGGTTGCTAAAGCGGAGGATCTCTTGGAAGAGCTAGAGGTTCGTGATCGGCAAGCCATCTCCACGCTCATTGCAGCGGTTACATTGAAGGACAAGAAGGATGCGGAATCACCGCAAACCGCTAGCGAGTGGCTCGCGGAATCCTATTACCGCCAATCACAAGGCGACCTTGCGGGCGCGCGGCAGGCAGCCGAACGGGCAACCACTCTTGATCCCAACTTTGGTTTTGCCTGGACCCGGGTTGCCGAGGTGGAACTTGGGATGGGGCGAGCGTCACAGGCGAAAACGGCATTGGAAAAAGGAATCAGCCTCGCGCCGCGCAATCCTGCCGCACACGCGCTGCGCGGGTTTATATTGAGCGCGGACGGCAAGCTCAGTGATGCCAGGAAGTCTTTCGAAAGAGCCCTGGATCTCGACAGCGCGCTGGGCGACGCATGGCTCGGCCACGGTTTGTGTCTTATTCGCCAGGGTCACAATAAAGCCGGCCGGCGCGATCTCTTCACCGCCGCGGCGCTGGAGCCTAATCGCGCAATTTTTCGCACCTACCTCGATAAGGATTTCAGCGACACCGCTCGGGAGGCCACGACACAAAAGGGACGTGCCCCACGCTCTAAGATAACTGCAGACCCAGGACCGTATTATCCCGGACTTATTCCGCCCCCCAGAATGACTGCTGGCCCGAGGCCGTATTATCCGAGACTTATCCCGCGCACCAGAATGACCGCAAGCCCAAGGCCGTCCTCTCAGAAGCAGAGCACGCGTCCGGAGAGAACTCCTAGTCCGAAGCCCGACTCCTCGGGCCGTGACACACGTCCCAGAACAACTGAAAGCCCAAGACCTTCTCAGGCGAAGGATACCCCGCCTTCCAAGACAACCAGAGGCGCGAAACCGCAACGTCTCAAGGGTAACCCGCGTCCCACGCCCTTCGCGCGTCCGCCGCAGGGTCAGCAGGTTCGTCAACCTAAACCGGCGCAGCCGGCGCGTGGCGCGATCGTCCCTGGCGCACCCGCTGCCCGGCAGCAGGCCAAGGGCAGGCAGAAGAGGCCGACGACAAGTCAGTCGCCAACTCCCTATTGAGATCGCTTCGTGCCGCGAAGTCCCTGGGTCCAACGACCAGCCCCGAATCGGCCAATGAATAAAATTTCAATTTCACAGCCCAAATGTTGCATTTGTGCTTCTCTGGGAAACGGATTTTCATAAAATCTGCGGCCAAGGTTATGCTCTGATTGTGCCCAGTTGGCTCGCCCTGCAACGCCTCGCTATTCCAACACAATCGCTATGAGAAAGATTCCTCTGCCGTTCATCTTCATCGTTTGGGCGTTGCGCGGAACGCTTTTCCTCGCCGCAGGGTTCATATTTGTTCCGCCGCACGCGGTCGCTTCCGGTGGTTTTGAGGCTACCGGCAGCCTCGACACAGCACGCGGGTTTCACACGGCGACCTTGCTGCCCAACGGCATGGTGCTGGTCGCAGGGGGATCGGATGGTAGTGGCGCCGTGTCTGCGAGCGCGGAACTCTACGATCCGGCGCTCGGGACCTGGACTGCCACCGGCAGCCTCAACACCGCACGCTATCTTCACACGGCGACCTTGCTGCCCAACGGCATGGTGCTGGTCGCAGGGGGAATTGATAGTGTTAGCGGCAATTCCGCGAGCGCGGAACTGTATGACCCGGCGCTCGGAACCTGGAGTGCCACCGGCAGCCTCAACACCGCACGCTATTCTCACACGGCGACCTTGCTGCCCAACGGCATGGTGTTGGTCGCAGGGGGAATTGATAGTGTTAGCGGCAATTCCGCGAGCGCGGAACTGTATGACCCGGCGCTCGGAACCTGGAGTGCCACCGGCAGCCTCAACACCGCACGCTATTCTCACACGGCGACCTTGCTGCCCAACGGCATGGTGCTGGTCGCAGGGGGATTTGCGAGCAGTAGCATCATTTCCGCGGAACTGTATGACCCGGCGCTTGGAACCTGGAGTGCCACCGGCAGCCTCAACACCGCACGCTATTCTCACACGGCGACCTTGCTGCCCAACGGCATGGTGCTGGTCGCAGGGGGACCGGATGGTAGTGGCACCGTGTCCGCGAGCGCGGAACTGTATGACCCGGCGCTCGGGACTTGGACTGCCACCGGCAGCCTCAACACCGCACGCTTTGTTCACACGGCGACCTTGCTGCCCAACGGCATGGTGCTGGTCGCAGGAGGATTTCTGAGCGGTGCCGTTGCCTCCGCGAGCGCGGAACTGTATGACCCGGCGCTCGGGAGTTGGAGTGCCACCGGCGCCCTCAACACCGCACGCTATCGTCACACGGCGACCTTGCTGCCCAACGGCATGGTGTTGGTCGCAGGGGGATTTGAGAGCGGTGGCGTTGTCTCCGCGAGCGCGGAACTGTACGCTTCGGCCTCGCCGTCCATTATTAGCCCGTTAGAAGCAACGGCCACCGTCGATCTCCCGTTTAGCTACCAGTTCGAAGCAACCGGCGCGACCTCCATAGGAGTCGACGAACAAGCCTTGCCCGATGGTTTGAGGTTTGATTCTACGCTGCGCGCGATTGTCGGCACTCCGCTGCTGGAGGGAACTTTCCAAGTGAACCTAAGCGCTTCAAATGGCGCCGGGACTACGAATGCGACCCTCGTTCTCACACTCCAGCCGTTCCCGACTGCAGGTCCGGTGATTATCAGTGTCACCAGCGCGACCGGTAGAACCGGGAGCCCTTTCAAATTCCAAGTGATCACGAGCGGGGGCACGGCCGCAACTCGAGTGAGTGCGACGAGCCTTCCCGCCGATCTAAGCATTGATTCGGTCACGGGAGAAATCTCTGGAACGGCGACAGCGGATGGAAGCTTTCTGGTCACACTATCCGCGACCGACGTCGGCATAACCAATACAGCGACCCTGCAACTGACCTTTACCTCCGATCTCGCAGTCCCGGTCATAACGAGTGCGAACAGCGCCTTCCTCTTTCCAGGTCTGGATTTTCTTTTCACTATCGACGCGCCGATTCCTGATTCGGCTGATCCAGCCACTTATTCCAAGGTCGGCCCGCTGCCTCCGGGCTTGGGCCTTGATCCCGACGCGGGCGTCATTACGGGCATCCCAAATCTTGCTTTTGGTTTGCAGCCCACGCCTTCACTCGCGGGCGGAGTTGTTACTAATACGCAAATCTTCGCCTGCAATTCGAGCGGGTGCGCCGCCCAGGGTCTGTTTTTTCTGCTTCCCACCGGGGCGGCCAATATCTCGACGCGCCTCAGTGTTGGCACGGACGCTGACGTGCTCATAGGCGGGTTCATTACCGAAGGAAACGCGCCAATGAAGGTTGTGATGCGTGGGATAGGACCATCGCTGACGAAGTTTGGAGTGAGCGGGGCGCTTCCAAATCCCTATCTTGAGCTTCATAGCGGCGCCGCCACAATTGCCGACAATGACAATTGGAAGGATGACTTGGGCGGAGGCAGCCAGGAGGCGGCAATCGAAAACACCGGGCTTGCTCCCTCAGATCCTCTTGAGTCAGCGATTCTGGGGATATTGGATCCGGGAGGTTATACCGCGATCCTGAAGGGAACCAACAATGGGACAGGGGTTGGGCTGGTCGAAGTCTACAATCTGGGTGCCGCCAGCATGGACATATCGAGTGAGGCGCGTTTGGCCAACATCTCAACCCGGGGCAGTGTGCAGACCGGTGACAACGTCATGATCGGCGGCTTTATCAATCAGGGATCGACTCCGATCCAGGTCTTGATTCGTGGGATTGGCCCGTCGCTAACGCAGTTTGGGGTCAGTGGCGCGCTGGCGAACCCGACTCTCGAGCTGAACGGACCTAACGGGTTGGTGGTCGCAAATGACGACTGGATGACTGACCATAAAGCGGATGTCATGGCGACAGGACTCGCGCCGGCTAATGCGCTCGAGTCGGCGATCCTGATTACGCTTCCGGTTGGCGAAGGCCTCTATACCGCGACAGTACGCGGAGCCAATGGCACGACCGGAGTTGGGCTGGTAGAAGCTTATTTTGGAAACCCTTGCCTTGGGACATCATGCCCGTGAGCGGTCTGGATCGAAGGCAGCGCATCCAGCTTTCGACGTTTCATCACCTGCCATCAAGCACACGCATCCGAATTTGAATCCGCCTGCCGCGATAGGTGCAAGATAAAGATCGACCCATCAGGTCGATCACCGGCATGATTGTGGCTGTCAAACTTCCAGTCATGCATCGCCAGGGCATTCAAAGCGTTAGGCCTCCGCTCGCCCGGGAACGACGCGAGATTTTTGGGAGCATTAGAACGAGCCGCTTACGGGCATTGCTTGTCGTCCTATTCCTGGGAGCACCGTTTTTTCACAGCACGATCGGCCAAATCACAAACAATCCGGATGCAGCGGAGATTCTCTCCAAGGAAAATTCTGTGGATACGGCGCGGCCGGCGGCCACGTGGCATCCTGCGACGGTGGGCCAGAAGCTGGTCTGGCATGAGCGACTGCGAACTGGTGAGGATAGCCGTGCCGCGGTGCGGATGAGTGATTCGAGCGTCCTGCGCGTGGATGAGTTAACCGAGACGGAGATTCTGCCTCCCGAGACGGCGAGTGCCAAACCGACGGTGGATCTGAAACAAGGCACTGACTATTTTTTCAGCCGCGAAAAATCGCGTGAGATCAATGTGAAAACCCCGGCGGCCAATGGGGCGATCCGCGGAACTGAGTTTGTTGTGACGGTGGCGGCAAACGGGCATAGCAGCTTCACGATGCTCGATGGTGAGGTGGAGGTCTCGAACGCACAAGGCTCGGTCTTGGTGAGAAGCGGCGAACGCGCGGATGCCGAGCCGGGCCGTAAACCGACGAAGACGGCCGTGATCATGACGGTTAATCTTGTCCAATGGTGTCTCTATTATCCTGGCGTCCTTGATCTGAAGGATCTGAATCTTTCTCCCGGAACCCGAGACGCATTGCGAGAATCGCTCGCGGCTTACAACGAAGGCGACCTGCTCGGTGCGCTCAAGACATATCCTCGGCAGAGGTCGCCCGGCTCTTCTGCGGAGAAAGTTTATCGCGCCGGTTTGTTTCTGGTTGTCGGTCAGGTAGAGAAAGCAGAACGTCTGTTGCGCGAGGTAGATCACGACGCCCCCGGTCGAGACGCGCTCTCCACCTTGATCGCGGCGGTTACCTTGCAGGAAAAGAGCAAGCGCCCGGCCACCAACAACGGCGAGCGATTGGGTCGCTGAATCCTACTACCGGCAGTCGAAGACCGATCTCGCGGGCGCTCTGGAAGCGGCGCAGCAGGCCACGGCGATGGATCGAGACATTCGGCTTTGCCTGGACGCGGGTGGCCGACTTGCAATTCAGTTTCGGCCGGGTGCCGCAGGCGAAAGAGGCACTCGAAAAGGGTCTTCGCTTCGCTCCGCGCAACCCTTCCGCACACGCCCTGCGCGGCTTTCTCTTGAGTGCGGAAAACAATATCAACGACGCGAAGGATTCCTTTGAAAAGGCCATGTCACTCGACGGCGCGCTCGGCAACGCCTGGCTCGGACGCGGTTTATGTCTGATCCGGCAAGGTCACGAAGAAGCTGGACGGCGCGATCTCCAGGTCGCAGCGGCGCTGGAGCCGAATCGTTCAATCTTTCACAGCTATCTCGGGAAGGCTTTCAGCAACGTCGGCGAGGAGAGCAGGGCGCGAAAAGAACTGGGTCGCGCCAAAGCGCTGGATCCGCTTGATCCCACTCCGTGGATCTATTCCGCGATCGAAAACCGGCAAGATAGCCGAATCAACGAAGCTGTCCGGGACCTGGAGAAATCAATCGAGCTTAAACGACAACCGGCGGGTTTATCGCTCACAGTTTCTGCTCGACCAGGATCGCGCGGTGCGAAGCGCAAACCTTGCCGCGATTTATCAGGATGACGGGATGTACGACCTGAGCGTGCGCGAAGCAACCCGCGGCGTGAATGACGATTACTCAAATGCCTCTTCGCATTTGTTTCTTGCCAACAGCTACAACGCCCTGCGCGATCCCACGCGGATTAACCTGCGCTATGAGACGCCCTGGTTTAACGAACTGCTCCTGGCCAATCTTCTGGCCCCGGTCGGTGGCGGGCCGTTGTCTCAGTTTGTTTCCGAGCAGGAGTACTCGAAACTGTTCGAAGCCAATCGCTTCGGGATTAGTTCGACCTCCACCTATCTAAGCACGGGCGAATTGCGCGAGATCGCGTCGCAGTGGGGAATCTATGGAAATGTCAGTTACTCGCTCGACACCGAGTTTCAATACAACAACGGATACCGGCCGAACAATGAGATCACGCGTTCCGAATCCTATGCCCAGGCCAAGGTGCAGGTGACTCCGCAGGACAGCATCTTTTTCCAGACGAAATATCAGGATACACGACAGGGAGATCTTCTTCAGCGCTACGACCAAACCCAGGCCGAGCCCGGGGTCAGCTTCCGCGAGCTGCAGCAGCCGGCGATCCTCCTGGTCGGATATCATCACGAATGGGCACCGGGAATGCACACTCTTATGCTCGTGGGGCGGCTTGCGGACGACATCACTTTTTCCGATCTCAATAGTGCCGCCGATCTTCAGCGCAATTCGATCGCACCGTGATAGTACCCGCCAAATGTGAGCCAATCGATTATCATTGCGCGCGACCCGACCGGCGCGGTTGCGCCTCCTCCCTTTACGCTCTTCACGCTGCCGCTCGATCTGCGTTATCACAGCACGTTCACGACTTATACGGGTGAGCTCAACCAGATTTGGGAGACCGAAAACAACACGTTGATCGCCGGCGCGCGTTTTCAGGCAGGCGAATTTCACACCAGCGATCAACCTGGACAATCCGCCGTCTTTTGCGGTTCGATTCTTCAACGACCCGGCGGCCGCCCAGGATTTCAACACTAGTTTCGATCGCCAGAGCTTCTACGCCTACGACACCTGGCGCCCGTTTCCCGGCTTGTCGCTCACCGGCGGTATCAGCTACGATCGGTTGAGTTATCCGACCGATTACCGCAATCCGCCGATTCTCGATTCAGAGTCGTCGCGCTCTCGTGTCTCGCCCAAAGCGGGCTTGATCTGGAATCCGATGGGCAAGCTCACTTTTCGCGGAGCCTACACCCGCTCATTAGGCGGAGTCAGCTTTGATGAAAGTGTGCAGCTTGGAGCCCAATCAGGTGGCCGGATTCAATCAGGTGTTTCGGAGCATCATCTCCGAATCGATGGTTGGTTCGGTCGCCGCGCCCACCTTCGAAAACGCTGGCCTGCTGATTGAAAACAAGTTCGGCACGGGCACCTACATTGCCTTGCAAGCGACGCTTTTGCGCTCTGAAGTGGATCGCCGCATCGGCACCTTCGACGCTTTGTACCTGCCCGGGACCGGGATTGTTAATATTCCCCCATTTGCCACCTCCTCGACTCCGCAGCAGCTAGATTACGAGGAACAAAATCTCCTCTTTACCTTCAATCAACTGCTGGGCGACCGGTGGTCGTTAGGCGCCAGTTATCAATACTCCTTTGCCGATCTCCAAACCGTGCTTCCTGCCATTCCCAAATCGACTTCTCCGCAGCTGGCGGACAGCCGGGTGAAAGCAACGCTGCATCAGGGCCAGATTTTCGCGATCTACAATCACCCTTCCGGTTGGTTCGGGCGTCTGGAAGGCTATTGGGCGGGGCAAAGCAATGTCGGTTATTCCCCGGACATACCGGGCGATGACATCTTTCAGCTTAATGCCTACGCCGGATTCCGATTTCGGCGAAACTACGGCGACGTGACACTCGGCCTTCTTGACATCAACGATCAGGACTACAAGCTGAACCCGCTCAACTATTATAATGAGCTGCCTCGAGAGCGGACGCTGGCGGTGCAGGTGCGCTTGAACTTCTAACACCATCTCATGAATGCGATGCAGAGCATGTCATCCCCATCCCGCCGGCCCGGGAGGGACCTCCCCAGCAACGTCCAGGGCGCCGGCGTTTATCCGGTGGCGGCCAAAATGGCGCGCCCTACACGTCGGGATCGGAATGAAACTCTGTTCTTGAGAACATTCAGGTGTGATCCCAATAGTTAATGTTCTATGAGAATCAGCGGCGACGCTAATTGAGTCGATGCAGATCCGCCAGATCAGGCATCTAACCCGGGGCCTAACGATCGCAGCCGGCGCCGCTTTGGCCACGGGATTGGGGCTTGCCTGTCTGCGCTACTCCTTTGCGGAACCTTTGGTCCGGCTGAGCTACGATCTTCCCTTCCTCTGGCGCGCGCCGCTCGACACCCACGAGATCGTCCTGATCTATATCGATGAATATTCCGCGAAACAGTTGAAACAGCCGCTTGACGACGTCTGGAATCGGGCGCTGCACGCACCGCTCCTCGATCGTCTGACTGACGACAAGGCTCGTCTTGTCTTCTACGATATTGTCTTCGACCAACCAGCCGGCGACCCGGCCGCCGACACGGCGTTCGCGGATTCCATTCGCCGGAGCGGGAGAGTCATTTTGGGCGCGGCTCTCGACCTTAAGGAGCGGCAGGGTATAAGATCGGAGAGCATTTCCGCTCCGATAAAGTTATTGCGCAAAGCCGCGGCTGGTTGGGGCATCCTTGCCTTCAGACCGGTCGATCCCGATTACGGAGTGCGACGCATCTACTTCGGCAATAGCGTCAAGGCGACTGGGACCTGGGAAGCCGCCAAATTCTTGGGAGCGAAGATTACCCACGAGACACGAGACTCGCTTGGACCGCACTGGGTGAATTACTACGGCCCGCGAGATAGCTTTGCCGCCGTAAGTATCGCGCAAGCGCTCACGCCAAATGGGGTCCCTCCCGATTTTTTCAAGGACAAGATCGTTCTCGTGGGCGGACAATTCGCAGTTGGGGGACTCGAAGTCAGAAGGGACGAGTTCGCCACCCCCTATTCGAGATCAAACCACCAATTCACTCCCGGAGCGGAGATTCACGCGACCATACTGTTGAACCTCCTGCGCGGCGATTGGCTAACGCGCATGGCGTCAACCAAGGAGACCGGCCTGATCCTATTCATCGGTCTGCTCGCGGGCGCGCTCGCCTTCTTGCGTCCGTTCCCGGCGACGCTTCTGGCGCTCCTTATTTCCGGCGCCCTCGCCTGCTCTGCCTGCCTCCTCGTCTGGCACGAACGAATTTGGTTTGCCTGGTTGATTCCCTCAGCCATCCAAGTCCCGTTCGGACTGGTTTGGAGTGTTAGCTCTCAATACCTGCTCGAATCGCGCCGGCGCAAGGAGTTGCGAAAAGCCTTCGGCTTCTATCTCTCGCCACAGATGGCTGACTTGATTGCAGATTCTGATTTCGATCTGCACCCGGGCGGAAAGGTGGTCGAGGCCACGGTCATTTTTACCGATTTGGAGAACTTCACGACTTTGTCTGAAGACCTGGATCCGGCGGAGGTCTCCGCCATCTTGATCGCATATTTTGAACAAACGACCCGCTGTATCCTCGAGAATAAGGGCACCATCATCAAATATGTTGGAGACGCCGTCATGGCGGCCTGGGGCGCTCCCGTCGATGAGCCAGCGCACGCCATGCGCGCCGCCGAGGCAGCTTGTGATCTTCGCGGCCTAACGGAGATAGAAGTGCGAGGGAAGAAGTTGCGGACGCGAATTGGCGTCAATAGCGGCAAAGTGCTGGCGGGCAATCTCGGCTCCTCATTCCGCTTTGATTATACTATGATCGGAGATACGACGAACTTTGCCTCACGTCTCGAATCCCTCAACAAATACCTTGGCACCCAGGTTTTGATTTCCGACGCGGTTCACGAACGGCTCGACGGCAAGTTTGTCACCCGGCGCCTGGGAGAATTTAGGGTCGCGGGGAAAACACATGGCGTGATCATACACGAGCTTCTCTGTCGCAACGCGGCGCAGAAGAATGAGCGGGCATGGATCGAGGTCTTTGAAGCAGGTTTGGGTGTATTCCGAGCCGGAGAATTTCCCAGTGCGACGAAGTTGATGACCCGTACTCTTGAACTTCGCGGCGGCACCGATGGGCCGGCTGAGTTTTACCTGCGGAAGATCGCAGCCCTCTCCGGAAAAGAAAAAATGGAAAATTGGGACGGGATTATCGAACTATCGGAGAAATAGGCCCGACGCCGTAACCTGGATCAGGCGGTCATCCGACTGCGCAGACCGGCCGCGGCGAGGTCCTCCGCGTGCGCTCCCATCACCCGCTCGAGCAGTTGCGGTCCGGTCATGCGGAAGGCCGCATCATGCGGACACGCCGCCACACAGGCGGGCCGCGGGGCGGACAGGTCACCGACCGCGTCGCAAAGATCGCAGTTGGCGGCTTTGAGCTGGCCAACAAGGTGAGTTCGTCCGAGGTGCTCCGAGTCGGGCACCGCAATTCGGTTCCGATCGTTAGGGATCATGAAGATGCTACCGTAGGGACAGTTTTCGGCGCACAAACCGCACCCGATGCAGTGGTCCTCGATGACAATCTGGAGGTGTTTGCCTCGATGAATCGAGTCAACAGGACATCCGACCATGCAATGTGGATCGGTGCAGGACCGACAGGAGGTGGCGACCATGAAATTATCCAACCGTTCTCCAGCCCGGAGGAGGCGCGGGATCGGAATACCGTGCGTCTGCGTTCCGTGCTGCTCGACACAGCCTTTGGTGCAGGCATCGCACCGCGTGCAGTTATCCAGATCGAGCACAAGGATGCTCTGACCTTCGTAGAGCCCTTGTTCGACATATTGGTCGAGCACGCGGTGACCCACGGTCGAGCTGTACAAACGAGCGACCGATTGCTCGACGATCCTTCGGCGAAGGAGATCAAATTGGCGCAACATCTGAAGAAAGTCAGCCCGGCTAAGTTGGGCCAACTCCAGTTGATTCAACGCGGAGCAAGTCGCGCTGCGCAGCCCTGGAGGAAGGGCAGCGGTTAAGTCGTCGCCGGCTTGATCAAGCTTACGTTTTAAGGCCCGGTCGATTTCCTCGACCGTCTTTCGCTCATCATAAAGGGAAAGCGCGAGCAATCCGATCTCACCCAGAATGGTGCCGGGGCCTTTCGTGACGATTTTGGCTTCCTTGCCATGCTGTTGCACGCCAACACGGACGTGACCAAGGCGGACGAGATACAAACGAGTCGCGACATCACCCTCTTTGAAGAGGGTTTGACCAGCTTGAACCCGGACGAACGTAAGTCGCTGTCGCAGATAGTCGACGATCCGACCGTATTCGTCCTGCTCGATGCCATTGAACAAATCCGTGTTTTGTAACGCAAGGTCCAGTGAACTTTCACGGTATTCACTCTCAAACCTCTGACGCTGGCTCGGGAGCCGCATGAGCCGATCGAGCACATTGCGACGAATCTCCCATACTTCGCCACGTTCCAGCGCCGTGACGTTGGCGGTCCGGGGCGTTCCGTTCAAACATGCCATTTCGCCGATGATTACATCTGCAGGCGTCCGTTCTCTAACAATAGGCTTCTGACGACCAAACCAAGAAAGACTATTTCCCGACGGCGATCTGGGAAAAATTTTTACCCTGAACCTGCCGTCGCGGATAATGAAAGCGGTGTTACCAGGATCCCCTTGACGGCATAGGACCTGTCCGGCTCTAACTCGTCGACGAATCACCAGGCCCTGTTGCCAGAGCAAAAACTTTGGTGGAATGCCCGCGAAAACCGGATCGGAAGTCAACTCTTTCGTCGTCAACGCCGCAACGGATCGGCCCTTTGCGAGAACCTTGATCTGCGCGACGGGCTTGAAAGTGATCGCACTCGTCGGACAGGAGACCATGCATTCGCCGCATTTCACGCAGGTCGATTGCCCCATCGGAACGTTTAGATCGAATCCTATTCCGGTCCTCGCTCCCTTGCCGGTCCGCCCGATGACATGATTCTCCCTGACATCATCACAGGCACGCACACACCGATCGCAGAGAATGCAGGCGCTGTGATCGACCAGAAAGACAGGAGAGGATGAGTCAACTTCGCGCCGGCCAGCGAGCGGCCGCGCAGGCGGAGGCGGGTTCGAGAAGATCTCCAGCTTGAAGCGCGAGGCATCGCCTCCGCATCGTTGCGTCATCTGCCCGAGTTCATTGAACTGCGCAAACTCCTTCTCCAGCTCCGGAGGATGCGCCGGCTTCAAATGATCGCCCGCCAACAGTTCCGTCACCACCTTGACCGTCTGTCGGACTCGATCGCCGTCGGCCCCAGGGGCGTTCATCGTGAAAACCTCCATTCCCTCCTTGACCTGGTGCTGGCAGGCGGGCAGTAACTTGCGCTCCGCCGCCCGACGGCCGCGCTTTTGGCCGTAGATCTGGACTATGCAAAGGCGACAGACCGCGACCGGAGACATGTGGGGCTGATGACACAAGACCGGGATCGGGATCTTCTGCTCGTCACCGATTTGTTCGACATAGAGCTTCCGCGCCGCATCGTAGATCGTCGTATAACGCGGTGTCGTGCGGCCTTCCAAGTCGACCACGATGTTGCCATTGGCATCGGTTAAAGGCTCAGCCAATGGCACCGTCACCGGCAAGCCATCAATTTGCAGGGTAACATTTTTTTCGTAGTCGGATTCGGTCGGCGTATCCAGCCGGACGAGTTGCCCGTTGATGTCGCGGCTGAATAATCCTTCGTCGTCGTCACGAACGAAGAGGCCGGCAACGAAATCCGAGTCTTGCGGCATATGCTAGCCAGGTTTTCTGGCCGAGGCCGCATCAGTTCCCGACAAATGTTTTGTCACGTCTTCCTCGAAGAACGCCGCGGCCGTCTTAAGAGGAATAGGAACCGACCGGCCGAGGCCGCAGATCGAGGCCAACTCAATGGCCGTTCCCATCTCTTTGATTAGCGGCACAATTTCATTCTTCCAGTTAGCCGCTTGAATCTGCCCACTCAGTAAGTGTGATCCGAGCGAGGCCAGCTTCTGCGACCCCAGCCGGCACGGGACACATTTGCCGCATGACTCATTGCGAAAGAACTCGACGGAATTGACCGCTTGCTCAGCCATGTCCCGGCCCTCCGCATAAACCGTTAGCCCGGCGCCCAGCGCTTGCGTAGGACTTAGGGCACGGAAGAGATTCAACTCCAGCTCGAGATCGAGGATGTCAAGCCCAGACGAGGCCGGATCAAAGCCGCGCCGAGTTGCCAGCTCCTGCCAGGTCTTGTTGTTTGTGTGGTCGCGAGGCAGGCCGTTACCCGCAACAAGACGTGCGGGAAGAAATCCACCGGATGGGCCAGAAGGAGCTAAACCTTTGAGCTGCTTGTCGCCCACGATCCCTCGACAGTAGTTATCACCGTAAATGAGTTCGCGTAGGGTTAATCCCATTGGAACTTCATAAACCCCGGGACGATTGACATCTCCTGAAACCGAGAAAATTCGGCGACCCTTCCAGCCATTCAGGCCTTGTTCAGCGTAGGACTTGCCGCCCTTAAGGCAGATGAAGGGAACCCAGGCAAACGTTTCCACGTTACTGACCAGCGTCGGGAGGTCCTCCAACCCATTGGTCTCCAATTTCGGTGGCATATTCCGTGGCTCGCCGCGCCGATCCGACATCGCTTCGATCAGCGCGCTCTGTTCGCCGCAAATATAACCGCCCGGACTAACGAACACCGAAATAGGCAAGGATCGCCCGATGAACATCGCATTCTCGCCGCAGAGTCCAAGCTGCTCCGCGCGAAGTATCTCGCACCGGCAAGCTTCGATTTGTTCGGCGTACTCATGGCGAATGTAGATGAAACCCTGGGTGGCCTCCGTGAGCAGAGCGGCCAATATCACCGCTTCGACGATCAGGTGCGGGGTGCGGAGGAGAAGCTCGCGGTCCTTGAAGGTGCCTGGTTCGCTCTCGTCGCCGTTCACCACGATAAATGCTCGATCGTCCGATTCCCGCGTCCGGGCCTTTCGCACGGCGTCGCGCACATCGCGCCACTTTTGTACCGCGGGAATTCCAGCGCCGCCCATGCCGCGGAGATCGGCGTCGCGGATCTCATCGAGAAGGAGGTCGGCCCATCCGCCCAGGCTCGGGCCTTTCGCCCAATCGTCTTCCGTTTGCCAGCAGCGCACCGCATCACCAATGGCTGGCTCCATTTCGAAATCGATCCGCATTTGATGGATGGCAGCGAGGCGAAACTTTTCCAGCATACCCAGAGTCCACCCTGGCTTCACCGAGAGAAATTTCATCGCCGCGCCTAACGAGGCGTCGCGCGCCGCGATCGCGGCGCGAACCGCCCGATAGTCTGGTGAATCTCCCTCGTAGGGGTCGATCAGGGCGCCGGCGCCGAGAAAACTCTGATCGACATCATGGTCCGGTGCCGGTGACTCCCCTTTAAGAGTTGCGGCGACGATTGCCGTCAACTCATCGCTCGAGCGCGCCAGATAATAGCGTTCGTGTTCGAAGCCTTGCACCGACAAGCAGGCGGCCGGCGCCCGATCACACCGGCCCAGACACGAGGTTCCCTCGACCGCGACTTGCTCGCCCGTGAGTGTCTCCAATTCCCGCAGCATTTTGCCGGAACCGGACAGGTAACATGACAAATCGCGGCAGACTCGCAGCACGACGTTCTTGGGACGGGTGAGAAGAAAGTGGGGAAAGAAACTGGCCACCGCCTGGAGCCGATATTGCGGCACACCGGACTCCTTGGAAAATTCCTCCAGAGCTTCCCGCTTCAAATAGCCGAATTGCTCCTGAATGCGGTGCAGAGCCGGTACAAGCACCGGTGAATACGAAGTCAGCCGTTCGGTCGCCATTCTCCTTCTCCAAACTTATCACTGCGTGCTGGCGCAGCGCTGGCGAAGATCCGCGGTTTGTTGGACATGTCAGACGGCAATGCTATTACGGACCCCGTTCTATTGTCGCGCGAAAACTCGCCAGATCGGCGGCAAATTTCGTCGGCTTAAAATCGGGCCGTGCGCGAACCTCACCGCTGAGCGCGCTGAGAGTCGAACTGGTGGCCGCGGTCTGCCGGCTCGTGATTCGTCGCGCGAGAGAGGCGATCGAGGGCAAGGACAAGTCTCCGGGCGCGACGAAAAAGCAGCTCCGGTGAGATCGCCGGCGAGACAACGAACTCAGATTCCGTCGCCGCAACCGCGCGCAACATCTTCGGCGCGCGCTGATTGTCCCAGGGAATGGCTGCCGCCTGCCGGGCGAGCAAATCGGCTTGCTTTTGGGTTATCGCAAACGTGGCGCGGTTCGCCGTGGCACCGGGCGGGTCGATCACCTGGAGCCGCGTTTGGCTGGCCGTCGTCTTTGCGAGCAGCCAGACGAGGCCGCTCCAGCGTGAAAGTGCCTCTCCATCGGGCGTTTCGCTATTCGCCAACGCCCAGCTCATCTCGCGCAAGGCCACGGCCTGCCCGACGAGCCAGGCGCGCGGCCCGCTCCATGGATCTTCGTCGCGCCAATGTTTCGGCTCGGCGACGGATTGGCCATCGAGTTCAAAGGTCAGTTCCGGGTGGCCGGCGGCGAGTAAATCCGCATCCAGGTTTTGATGACAGGCGACGCAGGTATTGGCCCGGACATAAAAGTTGCGCAGATCACGCATTCCAGCGCCGACGCAGGTGGCATAAATCCAGTCCCTGCGGGTGTGCCCGCGCAGCCACTGGCTGGCAGCCCCGTGACAGTTTTCGCAGGAGACGCCTTCATCGGGCTGCGCCGTCTTCATCAGGAGAGAGGGCGCGACGGATTGCAGCGGCGAATGACAGATCGTGCAGCGAGCGCTTGTTTGCGCGGCCGGCAGGAGGAGCGTTTCCGCCATTCGCGCAGAACGGGCATTGACCAATACGGCGTAGGCCCGGGAGTGAAAATCCTGCTTCACCCAGGTGAGATACTGGTCGCGCTTTTCACCCGCTCCACCGTGGCAACTGGAGGACTTGCATCCGGCCGCTCCTATAAACCGATCATTCTGTAGCGGAGCGGCGATCACTTCCGCGCCCGAGATCCCGGCCAAATAAATCGCGGCCGCGGCGAACACATGCCACCGGGGAAATGCGCGATCACTCACGCCCCCGACGTTAGCGGAGAGCGCTAAAGCAAGGCCAGACAATAACTGATCGTCCGGCACTTTCGCCTAACGAATCAAAATTTCTTCCCTGAAAATGCAGGAAGAGTATTCTGGCGCCGACTCCCCGAGGAAAATCCGCATGCAGGACGTTGTCAAAAAGCTGACCCCGGTAAGGCGGCGCGCAGCGATCAGTTGATCGAGGCATTGAGCGCAGATGCGAATACTTAACCGCGCGCACATTCCCTGGTTGCTCCTTGTCGTCCTCGCGACGGTCGCGGCCTGCTGGATCTACGCTGGTAATTTTTGTCCCGCGCGTTTGCCTCCGGGACTGCATCTGCCGCCCGCGCTCGTCCAAAAGGCTTCGGAACATCGCAGCATCGGTGGCACTCCTGTCGGTCTGATCTTCGGGGCGGTTGCGTTTGCGATTTTCATTTTTGGGGCGCTCCTCAGTCTGCGTAAAAGAGTTGTGCTCTGGCCCATCGGCACGGTCCAAAGCTGGATGCGCGCCCATATCTGGCTCACCCTCCTCACCATCCCTCTCGTTCTTCTGCACAGCGGATTTCGGCTCGGCGCGCCAATGACCACGCTACTCATGACGCTTTATGGAATCGTCATGGTGAGCGGCATCTACGGCTTGTTCCTGCAACACCGGATGCCTGGCGTCATGCAGGAACGGTTGCCAACCGAAATGGTCTATGAGCAAATCCCGCATATTCGTTCGCGGCTCGCTCTCGCCGCGGAAAGAATGTGCAACTCCTTTACTCCGGCCGCGCCGCCAAGAGTCGCTGAGGGAGCGCTAGCCGTGGATCCGGAATCGGAAGCCGCGCTCGTCACCTTTCTTCAAGATCAAGTCATGCCTTATCTGAACGCACGCCGCGGCGGCACGTTTCGGCTCGGTGACAGCCGTTATTCGGACGACACCTTCCGCTTTGTGAAACTCAATGTGGCGGAAACGTATCGCAGCCGGGTGGAAGAAATTCAGGCGTGGTGCGACGAGCGCCGAATGCTCGATCTGCAAATCCGTTTGCACCATTGGCTGCACGGTTGGCTCTTCGTGCACGTTCCCTGTTCTTTTCTGCTTCTCCTCCTCACCGCGTGGCACGCATTTGTCACCCTCTTTTACTATTGAGCCGATGGCCACGCCCCGACGAACGCAAAAGCAGATCGCCGAGCGATACAAAGCCAATCTTGACTATTTCAAAAGGATCCAGCCGGGGCGCCTGGCGCGTTTTCTGGTCAACTTCCTCTCCATCTCCGCGGGCCTCGCCGCGATCATCGCTTATCAAAGGCGCGGGGACGAAAGATTCTTCAATCCGGGAGGACTTTCGACCAGTCACGCCGCGTTGGTCGACAACTGCGCGAGTTGTCACGACAAATCATTGCTCACCGGCCGTCGACTGACGCCGGACGAATTCCAGGGAGTGCTGAGCGATCGATTTCAGCATGGTGTTGCCTTTGACCCAATCGACCAAAATTGCGAGGCCTGTCATTTCAAACAGGACAATCGGACCTACGTGTTTCACGAACCCAACGTGGCGAAGGATCGTTCATGTTCCGTTTGTCATCAGGAACATAGGGGTTCCGGACCAATGAAGGCGGTGACGAGCGCCCAATGCGCCTCCTGCCATGACAATCCCCTAACGATGGCAGCTTCGGTCAAAAAGGGCCGGCAGCTCAACTGGACAAATTTCCAGCGCCACCCGCATCCACCGCAACAGATCGTTTACACTCTCCCGCGCCCCGTAGACGGCTACACGGCGACGTTCGCGTCGTTCTGGGATGGTCATCCGGAATTTCAACTCAAACGGGAACCGGCGCCTGATCCCGATGTCCTCAAGTTCAATCACGAGCGGCATTTCGCCCCGAACATTCCAATGGTGGGCGGTAAGAAGTTGGAGTGCAATTACTGTCATCTGCCTGACTCAGAGGGGCGCTACAATAATCAGCGCATCACGTTTGCAGCACAGTGCCAGGCTTGTCACTCGCTTCAATTCGATCCTAAAAATCCCGAGCTCACTCTGCCGCACGGCGACACGATCGCGGTGCGCGGGTTTCTGCGCACGCTGCCGACGCAGTACGCGGACCTGGCGGTGAAGAAAGGAATAACCAAGCCTAACGAGATCAAAAACTTCGTTACCTGGCAGATGCTGCAACTGCGCGAACGGGTGCGGTCTGGCGAGGATTTTGAGCACCAGGTCTTTTTCGTCGCTGATCCCTACAAGCCTCAGCCCGGGACCGAGGCGAGGGTGCGAGCCTCATTTTACGGCTGCGCGCTTTGCCACGAAGTGCAGCCGGTGGCGAACGCGGCGCCCTTCATTGCGAAACCGGTTTTCGTCGATCGCTGGATGCCGCAGGCCCGGTTTGACCACGCGAAGCACACGATGGTGAAATGCGATGACTGCCATCACGCGACGCAGAGTCGTCTCACCTCAGATGTGCTCATGCCGGGCATCGCCAGTTGTGTCACCTGTCATAGCCCAAAAGGGAAGGTCGTGGCCGAATGCATCACCTGCCACACCTACCACGCGCCAGCGTCCCTCGCGCTCGCCGGAATGCCACTGGTGCGCGGGTCTCCTGAGCAAAAGGCCACGACCGGCCCGCCGCCATAAGACGGTTGTCGCAGTCGCTGACCTTCAAGTTTTCGCCTCCCTTCTGCCTGATCGCCGCCCGCGTAAGAATCGGGTCTCCCGCCGAAGATGACGGGATCGCAGAAATAGATGGGCAACGATCTGCCAACAGCCTAGAAACAACCAAGTGCCGCCAGAATCGGAGGACAATCTGCCGCTCAAGATCGGGTATGTCCTCTTCCTCGACATCGTCGGTTACTCGAAGCTGCTGATCGAAGAACAGAAGGAGCGGCTCGACCGACTGACCAAAATCGTTCTCAGGACGTCGCAGGTGCGCGACTCGACCGACGAACAACTCATCAGGCTGCCGACCGGCGACGGGATGGCGCTGGTCTTCCATCACAGTGCGGAAGAGCCGGCGCGGTGCGCGCTCGAGATCGCCGAGATGCTGCGAAAGCATCCGGAAATTCCGGTCCGGATGGGCATTCATAGCGGGCCGGTGAGCGCCATGACTGACGTGAGCGGGCGGAGCAACATCGCCGGCGCCGGGATCAACATCGCCCAACGCGTGATGGATTGCGGCGACGCCGGGCACATTCTCCTCTCCCAGCATGTGGCGGATGATCTGGTGCAATACCGGCAATGGGCGCCGCGCCTGCATGATGTCGGTGACTGCGAAGTGAAGCACGGAGTTCGCCTTCATTTGGTCAATCTTTACGCCGAGCAGGTTGGCAATCCGGCGCTGCCAAAAAAATTCCAACAGAGCCAAGCGCAACTCGCTGCGGCAAAGACGGACTCCGAAAAGTCCACACGTGCCTCGCGCGGATTGGTCGCCGCGCTCGTGCTCGTTGTTCTTCTCGCCGCCGGAGCGACATTCTATTTCTTCACCCATCGATCAGTTCCGAATGGTCCCACAGTTCCAGAAAAATCGATCGCCGTCCTCCCGATGGCCAATTCCACCGGCGACCCGGCGAACGAGTATTTTTCCGATGGCATGTCGGAGGAGTTCATCTCCTCCCTTTCGCGGTTGAGCGAGCTGAAGGTGATCGGGCGGACCTCCTCTTTTCAGTTCAAGGATACGAAGGACGACAGCAAGACGATTGGGGAAAAACTCGGTGTGCGTTATCTGTTGGAGGGCAGCGTGCGCAAATCGGCCGATCGGGTGCGGATCGCGGTGGCGCTGATCAAATCAGCCGATGGCGCCAATGTCTGGTCGGAAACCTACGACCGGGAATTGAAGGACATCTTCGCGGTGCAATCGGAGATCGCCGGTGCGGTGGCGAAGCATTTACAAGTCGCCCTCCTGGGCAACAACACCCAGACCGCGCAGTTGCCGCCCGCTGGGACGCCTTCGAACCAGAATGTCGAGGCTTACAACGCTCTTTTGCAGGGGAATTTCTACCGCGAGCGCCGGACCGCGGAGGATACCCGCAAAGCGGTCGGCTACTATGAGGAGGCGATCCGGCTCGATCCGCGTTACGCGCTCGCCTATGCCAAGCTCTCGCTCACGGTGGAAGCTCTGGCGAACATCTACGGCAGCGGGGCAACAAAAGAAAGACAGGAGGCGATCGCGAAAGTGCGGGCGGCGGCGGAGAGAGCGCTCGGCCTGGACCCGAACCTCGCCGAGGCCCACCTGGCAAAGGGTAAAGTTTTGCTGAATTTCGATTTTGACTTGGCCGGCGCCGAAACGGAATTCTCCCGCGCTTTGGAACTCGCGCCTCGGAATGCAGAGGCGATGCGGAACCTCACGGGCATGTTGGCCTATCTTGGGCGGCTCGACGAAGCCGTCGCGCTCACGCAGCAGGCGATTGTAATCGATCCATTACGCGTCGCAGGGCACCTAAATCTCGCGTTCTATCTCACTGCACTCGGCCGCTACGACGAGGCCGAAGCAGCCCTACGCAGGGCAATCGCGCTCCAACCGCAATCTGCGACCAACTACCTTTCTCTGGCGATCATTCAGATTCTGCGTGGCAATCCGAACGCTGCGGTGGAACTGGCGAAAAAGGAAACCGATCCGACCTGGCGCACCTATGCGCTGGCGCTGGCCTACTTTGCCCGCGGCGACCGGACCGAGGCTAACGCTCAGTTGAAGAAACTGATCGATGAAAACTCGGAGAAGAACGGCAGCCAGATCGCCTCCGTCTATGCCTTGCGCAAGGAGCCGGAGAAGATGTTCGAGTGGCTGGAGCACGCCTGGATCACGCATGACAGCGGTTTAATCGAAATGCTTTACGATCCCTTCCTGCGCGCCTACAAGGAGGACCCGCGCTTCATCGCCTTCGCGCAAAAGGTCGGGGTCATGCCGAAAACGAGTGCCAATCGCTAGGCGGCGGCAGATCTCCACGGCCCTTCGCGCTTCAAGAAGATCGTCGCCGATCCGGGGCGAAGGAATAACGACGCGCGCCGACTCCTATTCGTTAGGCGGTCCGGTGCCCGGCAAAGGGCTTGGTGAAGGCGTTGGCGTCCCCAATGGCAGCAATTCGTGTCCGCTGCTTGTGAAAAGTTTCTCGCCGCGGCGGGTGACATTTTCCACTTGGTAAAATGGACCGGTATGTTCCGCATTCGGATCGTGCGGATAGATGCTTTCGAAGTGACGCAGGAACGGCAGCATCTCGGAAAGATGAAACGGCCGCGCGCCGCGTCGTCCGAAGACGACGGTCTGCCCGCCGGTTTCATCCACCACGCGATCACGTTCCAACCCGCGCGAAATGCAGATCGCTTCGCCTTTCATCGGATAAGTCGCGATCAATTTCGGATTCGGGCGCGGACTGAATCCCATCGCACCGGGCACCGTGTCGGGCGAGATCAGTTGAAGAACGCGCAATCCGTTCTTTCCATCAGCAACCAGGGCGAACTGCGAGGCGTTGACGCTTCCGATTTGCACGGCGCGCGTGTCGTTGAGAGCGCCACCCGCGTTGAAAATCTGGTCGAGTCGCGGCCGTTCCGGATTTTCGACATCGACAATCGCGAGGCCATCCGAACCATTCGCGACATAGGCGTAGGTGCGAGCGACGTACAACCGCCCGGCGTTCTTTAGCCTGACGAATCCGTTACGCACCGGAATCGGCCGGTCGGGATTCGCCAGATCGAGAATCTTGAGGCCGTCGTCATCGCTCACGAACGCGTAACGGAATTGGATCGCGACGCACTTCGGGTTGCGCAGAAAATCGCCGGTTAATTGGCCGGTGAGACGCGGGTGCGCCGGATCGCTCACATCAATGACGAACAATCCGCGCGGAGTCGTCAGATAAAGCCGGTGCCCAGCCGCCGCGACAAAACTCGCGCCGGTCAGGACGCCGTCCGGATTGAACCGTGCCGTCTCTTTGACGAAATTGTTGTCCGGATTTCCGTCGACGAGGGTTGCGACATTGACCACGACCAGACCTTCCTCCCGATCGGAGACGTAAACGAAGGCGTAAAACGGATCGATTGGTTGCTCTTCATTCTCTGGTCTATGCGTCCGCCCCGGATCGAGCGCGAGCGTGCTCGGAAGCGCAACACTCGTGGCGTATTTGGTGTGGATGCGTGTGCGTTGACCCAGCGGCGAAACCGGCGCGCTCACGATTCGCTCGGAAAATCCTTTCTGATCGATATTCGCAACGTCGAAAACTTCGAAGCCGCCCGGCCCGTTCGCGGTGTAGAGATATTCGCCGCGCAGCACGACGTCCTGAATGTCGTGCCCGTGATGCTCGTAGGCTTCGGTCAGAACCGAGCCGCCTTCGACATGTTTTCGGTAATCATCCGGATAGGCGATTTTCTGCAGATGACTGCCGATGGCCGCCTGCGGCTCGTCTGCTTCGGTCCAAACGACCGCGCGCAGTCCGTCGGGCCCTTCGCCGACGTAGGCATAACGACCGAAAAAATTCACCGTGCCGGTGCCGAAGCCCAGCAATTGCGCCATCCAGGCGTTGTTGTCGTTCTCCTTCGAGAGATGGCAGTCTGTGCAATTCTTTGTTGTCCCGACGCCGCTGGTGGTGTGCGGGAAATGCGGATTGAAGGCCTGGCCGCTGTAGCCTTCCGCGGAAACAGTTTGCTGCTGGGAATAAACCCATTCGCGATTCGCGTTTTGCGAGCCGACGACGACCGCGCTCGAGGAGCGGATCACGGCCATGCGATTCTTTTTCACCGAGCCGTCGAGCCCGAGCATGAAAACGTCGTCGCGCACGACCTGCGGATTGTAGGTGGTAAAATTGCGGTCGGTCACGCCTTCGTATTTGTTCAGCGGCGACGCGCTGGTTTGCCTTCATCGGCAGATGACAACCGAAACAACTCGTCGCCCACGAGGTGTGGCAGATCTGGCAATCCATCGCGCCGTTATCGTGCGCGAGGTCGCGCGGCAGCGCTCCTTCGAATTGGGCGGAACCGCTCCCCACGTTTTCCCATCGCGACGCAGCGTTTTGGCGTAGGCCGACTTCGCGTTGTAATGGGACGAGGCCGGATCGATCGTGTCGATCGTCTGCGGAATCTCCCAGCGCACGTCGGGCGACATGGATGATTGCTGGATAAAGCGCGGTGCCCTCCCAGTAAAACGCGGGCCCCCAGGGAGTGTTGCTCTGTGCCCAAATCGACCTGGCCGGCGTTGCCGGAGGTGATGAGCGTGGGCCGCTCAGCAATCGGTGCCGTGACAATCCACGCAGGTGATCGTCGTGGCGTTGCGCGGCTCGCCATAGAGCTGGCCGTTGCCGTGGACGTCAGTCAGGAAATGGCAATCGACGCACTGCATCCCGCGCGCGAGGTGCACGTCCTTGAGATGGACCGCCTTCGCAAATTTCTGCGGATCGTTAGGCGAAATTTTGTTGTCCTGCAGGTCGAGCAAGTTCCCCTTTGCGATCCTGCTTGAAGACCGCGCGGAAAATCCAGCCGTGCCCGTGATAATCGGCAAACTGGGTGTGCTTCAGCTTGGGATTCAAGCTCGGCCGTGTGCGCGGAAAATCCGGATCGCCCCAAAGTCCGCGCGCCGCGGCCGCCTCGGGATTGCTCTGGGTGGAGCGGACGAGTTCATCGTCGGTCGGATTGTGCTGCTCCTTGGGATACATGAACTCGCCGTCCGTCTCCTGATCCCACCAGGTGTAGCCGAGATACGGATTCACAAACAAATTGCCCTGATGCATGTGGCAATTCATGCACTGGCTCGACGGAATCGAGCGCGTGAACTGGTGTTTGATCGGATGGCCGCGCTCGTTTTTCGGGATCGTTTTGTCGGCCGTAAAACTCAAGCCCTTGATGGCCGTATTTGCTCCACCAGCCGGAGTTCGTAGGCGAACGATCGTTGGCATAAACGACGTGGCAGGCCGAGCAACCGCTGATGCGATAAGTCGCCCGGATGATCGTTCGAGCCGAGGAAACCGAGCAGCGGATCGTGCAGCCGCGTTTTTTGCAGGCCGAGGAAGACCGGATCGGTGCGGTTGAGCGTGCCGAGCCCGCGCTCGGATAAGCGGCGCGCCGGTTTGCCAGGCGGCTCATTGATTGTCGGAATGCCGAGCTGCAACTGTTTCTCGCCGCCTTTTTCGAAGATGCGCAGAATGTTGCCCGGGTTGCTCAGATTAAAGCGCGGCAACGGGTCGAGGAACGGGAGGATGCCGTGGACCTTGGTGTCGTTAGGCGTGACCGGTGTGTAATTGACGAGGCGCAGCGGAACGCCGTCCGCGCCGTAAGCCTGCCCGAAGCGGTAATTCTTGTAGGGAACGGCGCCGTTGTTGTAGAGCGCGGCGCCCCAGAGCATGGCGCCGTGATTCATCATGCTGTGATCGACATTGCGCACGATCTCGCCGTGACAAAGGCCACAGGTCTGCTCCGCAACGCGCAGATCGCCGGGATTCATGAAACGGATGAACTCCGACGATTCGTGATTCAGCCAGACGTCGGAACGCGGGGGGTTGGCTGAAGTCCGAAAGAACTCGGGATGACGCGGTGGGACGTGCGCCTGTTCTTTTGTCAGGCCGCGGGCCGGGTTGCCCCCGTGGCAGTCGGTGCAGCCGAGCACGACATGCGGGGCGGCGTGCATCGGCTCGATCCCATTGTGACACTGGTTGCAGCCGATGCTCTTCGCGTCGGCCTGGGCCTGGGTTTGATCGATCCAGTTGCGGGGCGGACGAGCAATGGGACGGGTGATGGATTCGTTAGGGGGAACGGAAGTGGGAGGACCGTAACCACTCGTCAAGGCCTGCGGCTGGGCATGAGCGAAGGACGCGATGAAAGGCAGCAAAAGGAAACGTCGAACGCTGAACGCCGAACGTTGAACGTTGAACGGAAGAGAAAGGCGCATCATCGGCTCTGTTTCCGTGCCGTTCGAACGCTGGCACGGAAGATTTTGATCAGAGCTTCTGTCTCAGCTAGGAGGGGCTCGATCTTTGGCGCCGAGATCAAAGGTACACGATGAATCAGGCGCAGCCAGCGCTGCGCTTCACGGATTTTTTTCAGGCAAACGCCGAGCTTATGAATGAAATCCTTGCGCGATTCCGCGGCTTGCAGTTCGCCGTGGTTAGCGAGTGGCGATGTTCCGCAGCGCAATAATTGGTCGGCAACGTGTCTGCCCGCTTTGGAGGGAGGCAGAGCCTCCACCAAGCGGATAATTCGCACCGCATATTCGAGCAATCGATCGTCGAGATCGTACTTGTTAGTTGGAGACCCGCTCTTCTGCTCTCCTTGTTCGATGTTCGACGTTCGACGTTCAACGTTCAACGTTCGTTTCGCGGCACTGCCATATTCACCCGGCTCTTCCCGAACGCGTCCATCTCCCTTCCTTCTAATCGTTTCTTTCCTCTTCTTCATCAATAGGTCAGCGTCACGGTAAAAATCCCGCTATAAAGAAACCCACTTACATCACCGGCCGGTGGATTCCCAAATCCTGGGACCGGCCGAGTATTCGCCCGATAAATTTCCTTGTAGCCCTGCCCCGGGACGAGAAAACCAATCCCGGCAGTAACGATGACATTATCCGTCAGGAGCGGCCGCCACTGCGCTCCCAGACTGCAGTCCCAGCCAATGTCGTTATTGGCATTATTCGTGAAAAGCACCTGTTGGGTAACCTCGGTGTGAATCGTTTGAATGTGATTCACATTCACGAAGGCCTTTAGCTTTGGCGTCACGTCGGCATCGAGTCCGTAACCAAAGATAAAGACACCTGGATTCACGAAGTTGGCTTGCCCTTCGATCTTGCTCGTGCGGAAATCGGGCACGAGGCTGTCGCGCTGCTTAAAATTCACCGCCGTGCCAGCGAGATTAAAGCCCTGGTGGAGGTAGTAACTAAAGGGGCCGCCAAAGAGAAAAGGCCGGTCAAGAATCGTGTCGAAACCGGTCGCGCGGTCGTCTTTGGGATTGTCGTCACCGCTCGCGTAAAAGAGCGTGATCTTATGGCGTAGCCAGTCCTTATCGATCGAGAGTTCGAGCGCCGCCATCTGCCCATTGATCGAGACGCGGCGTCCCGCAATCCCGTTGAGGTTATCCTCACCCAACACCTCGTAGAAGGCATGGGTGAGGTTAAGCCACCCAATGTGGCCGTCGCCCGTCCAGCCAAGGTAGTAGGCGTTGAGTGAATGATCCTGCACCTTACCGATCGGCGCCGGCCGGGTGACGAAACCGCTCTTGTCGTAATGACGACTCGCACCATCGAGGTTCGTGAGGAAACTCAGCTCCGCAGTATAGCCTTTGAAGAAAAAATCCTGTCGAAAGACATTTGCGATCAAGACCTGCTGATCGCGCGAGTTGAACGTGTTCAGGTCAGAATAGGTGTCCTTTTCCAGCATTTGAAAAGCAACAACGTTGTATTGCCAGCGGTTGTTGTCGTAGTTGCCGAAAATGCGTGCCCCGAGATTGGTGTCGTTAAAAATGAAGCCGCGAAAATCGCTCACAAATGGCTGAATGCCGAAGCGCGAAGAAATGAAGTCGTAGTTATCGGAGAGATCGCGGATGTGAATCTCCGCGAACGCCTCCTGGAGGGCGAAAAAGTCCTTGTAGCGCGTCAAGTTTTCCAAGCGCGGATCGGGATTTAGAACCGTGGTTTCCTGCACGCTGGTATAGTTGTTGTTGTAAACCCCGAGAACGCGAAGGGCCCATTCGACCGGCTTGAAGGCGGTCTCGCCCTTAAAGAGATCGATCCCGATCGATATGTCGTTCGCGAGTGCAAACTGCTCGCCACGACCGAAAAATTCCGAGCTATTTGGGCGCGCGCTGCTGACGCCGCTGGGAGTGGGAAGCCGGCGCGCTTCAAATTGAAAAAAGTCGCTCAGCGTTAGATTAAGAAAGATGTCCTCGCCAATGATCGGAGCGTCACCTTTCAGCGTGCTCTGCAAATATGGATGCCAGCGTTTGAGGCCGCCGGATTGGTAGGGAGTCTCCGTGGAGGGGTCGGCGTAGCGCTTCCAACGTCCGAAGCCAATGAACCAACGATTTGGCACCGCCTGAGAGCTGGGGAGAAGACCCCGGCCGCGCTCTGCCTCAGGATAGTCTTCGTATTCGAGCTTGTGGCGATCGGGCACGACTTCGCGCATGTCTTTGCGCGGTAGCTCAAGCGAGCGCGGAAGCGCTTCTTCGCCGTACTGCGGCAGGGGCGGGATCACGGGTGGAAACAAGCTCGGCGGTTCGATTGATTCCGGCTCGTTCGGCGCGCCCGGATCAGGATTGAACTGGATAGGCGCCGAAGGGGATGGCGCCGGCAACTCGGCAAAGGTCAGATCCCAGCAAGCGAGATCGCGCAGGGTTAGGGAGTCGTTCTCGTTTCCCCGTTGAACGTTGGACGTTCTCTTTCCTGATTCCTGATTCGGGCTCGATGCGGGCTCCTGCGCGTTCGTTAGGGAGGAACCAAGGAAAAGAAGCAAAGAAAAACATCCAATCCGCCAAATGACGGATTTGGCCCGGCGAACGCTCAACCTCCAATCCGCCACAGGACAGATTCGCTCTGGCGAAGGTCCAACGTCCAACGGAAGAGCAAAGCAAGTCATGGCGGGGCTCCTTTGCGCATCGCTTCTGCAGGATGACGGAATCGATCATCGTTTTGCAAGCCTCTCGCATTGGGGTTTCTTCTTGGCAACTCGCGCTCTCGCTTGCTACAAGGTCAGTCGGATGATTATCCGTCGGCTCGCCCTCCTCCTCGCAGCCCTTTGTTGGGCCCCATCCGCGGGCGCACAACTGACCGCTGACGATGTGCAAAAAATCATCACCCAAGCCGCCTCGCGTGCAGCAGCAAATTTCTCCCACCAGCGTGATCGCGGTTACGGATCGCGAAGGCTTTGTCCTTGGGGTTTGGAATGTGGCCGGCGGCGAACCGACCATCCCGCAGATCGCAACCTGCGTTTCAAAGGCGGGCACGGCTGCGTTCTTGAGCAGCGATCAGAACGCCTTTACCTCGCGCACTGCCGGATTCATCATCCAACAGCATTTCCCGCCCGGAGTTTTCAATACGCCGACCGGACCGCTCGTCGGTGTTGGATTGTCGAGTCTCTCGTTCTCCGACATCAATAAATTCAAGGGACCGGGCAGCGTCACGGTCTTTAGTCCCACACCGGGCTCGACGATTGTGAAGGTACCCAACACATCGCTCGACGGAACGCCAGGCGGGATGCCGCTCTACAAAGGCGGACACGTTGTTGGTGGCATTGGTGTCACCGGCGACGGCATCCCAGCCGCGATTGCGGGTTTCCGTGCAGAAAATCCATTCGTCTTTATTGCCGGTTACGACAAAGACGAAGACGTGGCCCTGGCCGGGCAGATTGGCTACAAGCCGTCGTCGGATATCCTCGCGACCAATGTTTTCATCAACGGCATTAGTCTCGAGTACGTCGAGAGCACGACCAGCTTGCCCGGAACGCTGACGCTGCCGGGAAATGCCGCGGCTGGGTACCCGATTTCGAGCGCACCGCCTCCCTTCCCTTATCCGGTCGCCACCCTGGGTGGCGTGCAGGGAGAAATTCGACAGCCCATTATCAGTGATCCAATTTCGGGTACAATTAATGGCCAGGCACGCCTGACGGCAGCGGAAGTGACCAGCATTCTCGCCCTCGGCGCCGACCGCGTCCGGACGACCCGCGCCGGGATCCGCTTGCCGATCGGCATTCAAATGGAGGCGTTCATCAGCGTGGTGAATTTTCCGAACCAGGATGGAGTCGCGCCGACGGTTCTCGGGACGTTTCGGACTGGGGAAGCGACTATGTTCAGCTGGGATGTCGCGGTGCAAAAGGCGCGGACCGCGATCGCCTTTTCCAACAACGGAAACACGGTCGCGATGTCGGCGCGCACGGTTGGTTTCCTCGCCCAAAGCCATTATCCACCCGGGATCGATGCCAATCATAGCGGCCCCTATTACGGACAGCAGGAAGCTCTTTCGGGTTTGTTAGGCGCGGGGCAGAATGTGACACCCAACCCGGCCTTTCAGCCCAGTCCCGATCTGCCTAACGGCATCACCATTTTTCCCGGCGGCTTCCCGCTCTACCGCAACGGCCAGATGATCGGCGCGATCGGGGTGAGTGGCGATGGCGTCGACCAGGATGACCTCGTCGCGGCGTCGGGGACCGAGAATTTTCTAACTCCACTGGCAATCGGAGCGGATGAAACTGTGTTCGAGGGCGCGCGTTTGCCCTACGCGAAATTCCCACGTGATCCAAGCGGCGGCACGGTGAACAACGATGCGACCGTGCTTTCGTCGCCACACGCGATTACGATCGGAGAGGGGTTGGTGAATATTTCCAGTCGCTTGACTATCGGCGCCGGGGAAACCCAGGCTATCGCCGGTTTTATCATCTCGGCAAACGAACCAAAAGACGTCCTGGTCCGGGCGATCGGGCCATCGCTCGCGCAGTTTGGCGTGGCCGGAGTGCTCGCAAATCCGGCGCTGGAGATCCACAATCAAACCGGGGCGCTCATCGCCTCGAATAGCGATTGGCAGGACTCGCAAAAAACCGCGATCGAAGCAAGCGGTCTCGCACCGGCCAACGCTGCCGAGGCCGCCGTCAGACTCACTCTTGCACCGGGCGCCTACACGGCCGTCATGTCAGGCGAGGCAGATGGTGGAGGGATTGGCCTCGTCGAGGTCTATGACCTGAATCCGGTTTCGGATTCCAAGCTCGCCAATATCAGTACCCGCGGATTTGTCGGCGCACAGGATGACGTGATGATCGGCGGATTTATTATTGGCGGAGCGACGGGCTGCTCGAAAGTGATCGTGCGCGCACTTGGTCCCTCGCTTTCGGCGCTCGGCGTCAGCGGCGCCCTGGCCGATCCGGCGCTCGAACTGCACGACGCCAACGGCGCGCTCGTGACTGCGAACGACAATTGGGAAGAGACCCAAGCCCTCGATCTGGAAGCAACGGCTCTCGCGCCAAGTGATCCGCACGAGTCCGCCACTCTCGGTTGGCTCACACCGGGCGCCTACACTGCTATTGTGCGTAGCAACACCGAACAAAACGGTGTCGGCCTGATTGAAGTTTATTGCCTGCCATGATCCTCGCGCCCTTGAGACGTCAATTCCTAGAGCGTGTCATGCACTATGGATGCACTGAATCCGGGGAGCGGTCGCCGCGGCGACCCCGCAGTGCCACGCGCCTCGCGGGGCATCGGGCGCATCGCATCCATCCCGGACACGGCGCCCCTCCAGAGGTTTGTCGCGAGGCGCAAAAAACAGCCGAGACGCCCGCGCTTTCCGGAACCAGCCCCCGCTCGCTTCTTTATTGCTCGGGTACGCACTCCTTCTCTTCCTTCAGAAAAGTGCATGTCACCCTCTAAGGTTGACCGGGTTGATCTGTAGGTAGTCGTTCCGTCCTTCTTGCGTCGATAGACCTGGAAGCGGGGGCAAGGAATGAATCAGGAAAGCAGAATAGAGCACGCGGTCCGTCGTCAGGTTTTCAAACTCTTCTTTCCCTACGTTCCTGATTAATCCCTTTCCCGTCCGCCTGTTTTCCGAGCGTAAATCATATTGGAAAGTTGAGGTGGTAGTTGAGAGAGGCCACGGCAAGCGCGCGGACGAGAAGCGACCGACAGCAGAACCTTGAGGGATGGATTACACTCGAAAATGGGTAAAGACCCGCCATCAGGACCGCATCATCAGGCCGCCAGAGTTCGCCGCCCGTAGACCATCGATACCAGCCAAAGCAAAATCGCCGCTGATTTTCAGAATCGCCAGCAAATCGCGCACCCAACTCGGCAGGTTGCAAGTCGGCACCTTGCAATTGTTTGACGTCCGCGGCGACGCGGAAATGGCGCACGCCCAAACGACAAAGATTGAGGCGGCAACGAACGCCTGTAAAAAAATAGCAAGACTGTGCGTGACTGAAGGCAATGCAAGCAGCGCGCGGTTAGGACAACAAAAAATTTACAATCAAAACCGATCCTTGGCGTCTTCGGTTGCGCCCGCTATAACTTGGCGGATGAATTTTAGTTCCTTAGCCCAGACGGCCGTCACGGGGAAACCGACCCGCCGGGAGCTCGCGAGCGCCTTATGGACCTTAACGTCATTCCGAAGGGCGCTCCGTCCTCGCCTGTCACGCGTAACTTCGCAAACACTTGCCTGCTGACGGAATGAAACCAGTCAAGCTCCTCATTATCGGCCTCGACGCCGCGACCCTTGACCTGATTAACCCCTGGGTCGCGGAGGGCAAACTCCCGAATATCGCACGCTTGATGAAATCGGGCGCATCGGGACGGCTTGCCTCGGTCGTGCCACCGATCACTCCGCCGGCGTGGACCTCTTTCATGACAGGAAAAAATCCGGGTAAGCACGGCATCTTTGACTTCCTGGAAACGCAGCCGGGGACGTATTCGCAGCGTTACCTGAATGCCAGCTCCCGCCGCACAAAGACGATATGGCGGATGCTCAATGAGGCCGGCTACACGGTGGGAACCATGAACCTTCCCTTCACCTACCCGCCAGAACACCTCGATGGTTTTCAAATTTCGGGCATGGCTACTCCGTCCGAGACAAGTCCCTTTGTCTATCCGCCGGAGCTCCGGACCGAACTGGAGGGCCGCCTTGGAAGATTTCGTCTCGACGTCCGATACCTCGGTTTTATGTCGACCGATCATCGCCGGCATCAGGTTCTCGACGACATGAAGGACCTGGACGACCAGTGGCTTCGCGCCAGCCTTTATTTGCTCGAGAAGCATCCGGCTGACGTGATGATGTTCACATTCATGTCGATCGATACCGTCCAGCATCATTTCTGGCAGTACATGGATCCGACGCATCACTATCACGATGCAGGCGCTTCCCAGGAGTTCGGCGACGCTATTTTTCGCGTCTACCAATGGCTTGACATCGGGGTCGCTCGAATGATCGAGAAAGTCTCACCTGACACTCCCGTCTTTGTGATTTCCGATCATGGCGGCGGCCCCACGTCCGATCGAGTTCTGTATCTCAACCGCTTCCTCGCTCAACTCGGCCTTCTCCACTACATTGACACGAAAGACTCTCCGCTCCCGAAAATCACGAACGGTTTCCTCCGCTGGTCTTACGATGTCTTGCGCCGCTCCCTCAGTCCCCGCCAGAAAACCACGCTCGCAAGCGCCTTGCCCACCTTGCGGAAAAGCTTCGAAGCTGCTGTTACCTCATACGCGAACATCGACTGGTCACGAACGAAGGCCTTCTGCAGCGAAGTCCTCGCCTCACCCCCAAGCATCCGGATCAACCGCAAGGGAGTTAGGCCGGAAGGCATCGTCGATCAGGGCGAATATGAGCCCTTGCTAAAGTTGATCACGGAAAAGCTCGGCGAGCTAAGAGATCCACGAACGGGCGAAGCCATCGTAAAGCGCGTTTTCCGCAGGGACGAGATCTTTCATGGCCCTTACCGCGAGGAAGCTCCGGATCTGACCCTCGATTGGTGGGACACCAGCCTCTTTTCCACGAGCACAAGTCTTCCCGAACATACTGGGCAACCGCCGGTTGAAATCATTGAGCGCAAACCTCCCAAGACCAACGAATGGGGGGGAACGCATCGCCGCGACGGTATTCTGGTTGCCCACGGCAAGCCCTTCCGCCAGGGAATTGAGGTCGAAGGCGCCCGGCTGATCGATATGGCGCCCACAATCCTGCACCTGATGGGACAACCTGTGCCGGATGATATGGACGGGCGCGTCCTGGAAGAACTTTTCGAACCCGAGTTTCTCACCCGGCATCCCATCCCGACGCGGAGTGAATGATAGCATTCGAGGGAGGCTAAGTGTCTGGACGCGGCGTGCTTTCGCCAGATCCGATACTTGCATCGTTGTCGAACAATAAGCCGGCGCATGCGCGGCCAGGCTAGTGTTAGCCAATTGTCAGTTGGGCGACTCGTTCTTGTTCTCGTCGTCCTCGTCCTCGATTTTCCACTTGCTTTCGAGGGACGACGAGGAGAATTGACAAACTGACAACGTCCGGACACCTCTCAGGACCCACGCACTTCTCACGTTTTTTGTTGACAGAACTCGTCCCGGACAACTTCAATCGGTTGCTAGTAGACTAAATATTCGGAGTCGCATTCAAAGGAGGATCTTCATGCCCGTACAGCACAATTACACGATGAAAGCTGGAACAAGGTCTAAACTGCTACTTGTTTATGCCATGTCGGCAGAGAGTACGTCCGGCAAGACGGGGCTGGTCAAAAATCTTTCCGCCGCCACTGCAGCCTACATTCGAGAGGGGGACTCCGCAGCCCGGCGAGTCCCAATCGTCCCGGGTCGGGTCGGCGAATGGGGCTCGGGCGCCCTGGCTGAAGTCGATTCCGAGTTGCTCCCAGGGTTGTATCAATTCGGCGCGCCGGATGAAATGGTTGCCGAAGGTTCTGCCCGAGCAGTCCTCTTGATTCGTTTTCCCGACACGGTGATCAAGCCGGTCGAAATTCATCTCGTCGCATACGACCCCCAAGACGCGGAACGTATCGGCGTGTGGAGCCTGGCCGGTCACAAGCGGCACGAATTTCTGCGGCAGGCATTACCTCGATTTACGGAAATGGAGCTGGCATTGGGCGAGCAAACCGAAAAAGAACTAGCCGCAAAGATAAGCACGGAGAAAGGATTGTAAGCATATGTCTTATGCACTGAAGAAAGGAACGACGTCGAAGATGCTCCTCGTCTACGCCCTCGACGCGAACGACATGCGTTCGGGCAAGACGGGTTTGAACTCGCAGACCGCCGAATCCAGCGCCGCCTACATTCGCGAAGGAGAAGCTCAGGTGCGGAGGATTCCGCTCGTCGAAGGGAAACTGGGCGCGCATCAAGCCGGAAGCTTTATTGAAATCGACGGCAAATTGTTGCCCGGCGTTTACCAATTTAGCGTTCCCAACGAGATGCTCGCCTCGGGCGCGGAGACCGTTACGCTGATGTTGAAATTTCCCGGAACGGTCATTGATCCGATTTCGATTCACCTCGTTGCTTACGACCCGCAGGACGCGGAACGGCTCGGAATGGCGGCTCTCGGACCGGAAGGACGACTCAACGCCCTCCGTGGCGCTTTCCCGCGGCTGACCGCGAAAGAATTGCGCGATGCTCGATGAAGTCAGGCACGTTGGCAATATGGCGCGGACGGAGGAAAAATCCGCGCAGCCATATCGCCGACATATCATTGGCTTGCCGTTGCAGCGCTCGTTGTTCGGACTGACAGCTCAGGCTGCGACAACGATTGGTTTGCCCGGTCTATCGTCCGAGTTGGATTTTCCAGCGCGACTGGATGAAAACGGCGACCTCTTTTTGGATCGATCGCAGGTCGCTGCGCTGAGTCAAGCCTTGCCCTCATGGTTCACACCGGAAACTCTCGCTCTTATGCATACAAGGCACGCCGCTGCTTGCGATGCCTTGGTTAATGCGAGCGAAAACGCCGCTCGTGTAGCCGCTTCCCTTGACGGCGCGGCCAGGAAATCGTCTGAAAGTCTGGCGAATAGCATGGCCCTTGTCTTGGCCTATGGAATCTTGAGTAAATTTGTGCCCGATGTCCTCCTGCGAGCGCTCGCGGATGCCGGAGATGTTGAGCCGCCGCCCTTTCCCGAGAAGAGTGCTGGCGCCGAACTTATGCAAAACACGTTCGCCCTGTATAAGGCTTGCCGCGACCTCGGCTATCCGCCGGAACGATTACAACGCGAGTGGCCACACGTGTCGCCGGAGGTCTTTCAGCTCGTAAGCGAGTTCTGCCATTCTCAGACAGGTTTTGGTCCGCTGGCCTGGGACTCGCCCGGGTATGAAGATCCAAATTATGTCATCCGGTTGCTCCACTCGGCCTTCAACGAGATCGATGCAGAACAAGTCCGTCGGCGCCTGTCTTTCGCCCACAGACCCGCAATCGCTCTGTCCCCTGCCGGTGTCTCAACGAAGATTGCTGCTCTTAGGCGTGTCCTGGGGTTTTGGTTGGATTTTCTGGAACGGGAGACCTGGTATGCGCGCCGCGCGTTTTTTGTCGGCATGCGACCGCTCCTGCAGCAGCTGGCGGCAGGATATCGCCAGAAAATCCCCAAGTTTCAACTGGCGGATCTGTTATTTCTCGATGTTCGCGAAGTGGCTGCGGGAATCGCTGATCCGGTGGTGATTGACACGCGCCGACGTCGCTACATGGAAAACGCTGAGTACTTGTCCTTGCACGGTGTGGATTCGATTCGACTGAGAACAATGCTGGGAGATTCATGAGCGGGAAAAACTCAACGACCGTCCACTCCGGCCTCGGCGCCGCGCCGGGACGCGCCAGCGGGAAGGCTTACGTGATACGTAACGCCGAAGATATTATGGCCGTTCCGGCGGGTTCTATTCTCGTTATCCGCATCCTCCACCCACATCTTGCCCCGTTGCTCCCGCGAGTCGCCGGACTCGTCGTGGAGGAAGGCGCGATTCTTCAGCACGCAACGACGCTTGCCCGCGAATGCGGCATACCTGCCGCCGTAGGCATTCGAGACGCCCGCAGTCTTTTTCAGGATGGCGAATTGCTGGAGGTGGACGGTTACACCGGTAAGGTAACCGAGAGGCGCGTCGATCGGTGACTCCTCTCACCGATCTTGAATCGGCACAATATCTCGGCTTTGCGGGCGGCCTCTACCCGAACGGAAAAAACTCGCGCCCGTCCGCTCACGCGCAGGCTGGAGTGGCGCTGGGCGCGAGAGTGCAACCGGTGGACAAAGACGGCAAACCGTCGACCTCCGGAAAAGTCGCCATGGTCTCCATCGGCATGTCCAACACGTCTCGCGAATTTTCGGAGTTTATTCGACTGGCCAACGCCGACCCACGCAAAAACTCCAGCCTGGTGATCGTCGATGCTGCTCAGGACGGAGCGAACGCGAGAAACATCGCCGTTCCAGGGGGAGACTATTGGTCCCACGTGGACCGTCGGCTTCAGGGCAGTAAGATATCCGCGGCCCAGGTTCAGATTGTATGGCTCAAAACCGCCCTTGGTCATGAGTCACATAGTTTTCCGGAGAAGGCTCTCCTTTTGCAGGGCGCGTTGCGCTCAATCTTGGAAATACTGAAGACCCAGTTTGCGCAGTTGAAACTTGTGTATCTCTCCAGCCGGATCTATGGCGGCTTTTCGGAAATAGATCTGAGTCCGGAACCCATCGCGTATGAGTCCGCTTTCGCAGTCAAGTGGTTGATCGAGGAGCAGATCAACAATTGGATTCCCGACAGGTCCATGCCCTGGGTCTCATGGGGTCCTTACCTATGGGCCAATGGCCTGATGCCGCGGAGCGACGGTCTTTTCTGGGTGCGAAGTGACTTTGAGCTGGACGGTGTCCATCCATCCGCGCAGGGAGCGTTGAAAGTCGCAACGATGTTACTAGAATTTTTTCAGCAAGACACCGCCGCCAAATCTTGGTTCTTCTTACCCGGGATGTGACATTCCGGTAGTCGCCGGTGACAAGCGGGCTTTCAGCAAGGCGGTGATCGTGCGTGACATTTCCCGCGGCTCGAACCAGCCTTGTTTGATGGCGATTCGGCCGTCGCGATCGACCAGGATCGCCACGTTTGGGGCGCTCCCAAATGCGCGCCAGGCGCGGTTGTCCATCGCATCGATCAGCATGGAAGTGGAGAGGCGGAACCGGCGCCTCAATTCGTGTGCCAGCGCGATGCGCCCTTCAAGAGTTCGGGGCTGAGCACAGTGGATGCCGGCTATTTCGTTGAGTGGCGTCAGCCATATCTCGTCCGTTTAACGCGAAGACACATCGACGGGGTGTGCTTCGACAACATAGATAATCACTGTGTGGACATACCGTTTGAAGCGTTGCGAGACTTGTTGCAGAGGCCGGGCATGGCGCCGAGTCCGACCGCAACTAAGCGACATTGTCACCAGCAGCGCCGGTTGTTTCTCCCAGCAGCGGCTGAGCTGTTGATCATTGCCTTCCAGGTCGTGGAGAACTAACTCCGGCACGGGTTCTCCCGGCCGACCTGATTGCAGGGCACGGTCACCGAGGCTTTTGAAAACATCCTTGTACCATGCCATCCACGCGGCGGTCGTCTGCATTTCTCGAGAACGGAGGCGCCGGAGCAATCGCCGGGCCTTGTCGCGGAGCCAGCGGAGGGGGATCAAAGCGCGTCTTCCACCTCCGGCGAGAGCAGGCTGAGAGTCGGGGCTAAGGTGCTTCAAGTCATTCACAGTTTCCTGGAGGCGAAAGAAATCCTTCGCCACTGCAGAGTCCCGGGCAGGCGGACGCTACCAGTTAAGTTTGGGCGCCAGCAACGACCAGGCGGACTCGCACATCTCTTCGGAGGATAGGTTAGTTGTATCCAACTCTAAAAATGGGCCCAGCCGCATTGCAAAGCGGCGACAAACATTTTCTCTCTCATGAAAAAACTCCTTCGACTCGACCATCCTTCGCGCAATCGGCGTGAGCTTGCCTGACTTAACCGAACGGGTCTGAATCCTTGCCCTGGCCACCGCGTGCTCCGCGGTCAAGAGAAGAGTCAGATCGGGAATGCACAGGTATGATCCGAACGGGTCGGTCAGGCGGCAAGCCTCCGTCTCATCAATCGCCGATTCGCCGATCATCAGGGAAAGGGGACTTGCCAGATAACGATCACAGATAACATGACCCTGTATGAGTTGAGCACGCACGAGGTCCGACAGGTGCAATGTTGCCGCCAGATAGTAGACAAGCCGGGGAAGCGGCGCCACCCGCTCATCCAGATGCACGTCGCGGCGAAAGTTCACGAACTCGGGCGGATAGTGAAACGACGAAGCGCCGGCGCGGGTGCTCAGGTATTCCGCGATCGTGCTCTTGCCGACACCGTTACAACCTTCAATAACGAGGAACCTGGATTGTGATGGCATCAGTAGTAATCATCCTCGGGTAGCGCCGGCTCGGTATCCGAGCCGACAAGCCGGGCTTCGATGAGGTAGCCTCGGCGCCGGTTTTTTACCTTCGAGACGAGATCTGATGGCAATGGCGCCGGGAGGTTCCTCGCGGCTGCAATGAGCTCCGGAGCTTGGAGGAAGAAAATATCTCCCTTATCCAAGCTGCCGGCCGCGATCAATCGTCGCTCGATCTCGACTGCAAGCTCGCGCAGCGGATATGAGTATTTAAGCCAGAGGACGTGATGATTCTCCCTTTCGACATTCAGGTCGTGGACGAAACGTGCTGCGTGATTCAGCCCAAGCGCCGCGGCCGCTGCTCTGGGCCAGATCGAAATGGAAACTTAGCGCGAGCATGTTGCGTTGCAGGTTATGTTCGTAGGGCATGACCGCATGCGGGTCAGTTTTGAGTGCAGTCTCAATAACACGGCCGCGTGTATCCCATGGTTCGAAGAGCAGATCGCGATCGCGCATCCAGTGCCATTTCCGCAGGTGTTCGGCCAGGGTCTGCGCAATCGCAGGATGTTGTCCGGCATCCAGAGCGGACTCGGCCTCTTCTCTCGAGCGAAGACCGGTCGCAAGCAGCGCCTCGCGTAACATCGCAACGTCGGCCATGTAGGCGCCGCTTAGAACAGGAGTGGTCGGCGCGATGAAATCAGCGGGACCGGGCCACGCTCGGTCGGAAGGAGGCGGGCCGACAAAGCTCAAGTTGTGATTGACCGTCTCATCAATGAAAGGGAACAGAATATCGTCTCCCTGGGCCTGAATAAACCAGCAGAGCGCGAAGAACTCCACCCAGCGAGGCCACCAGGACGTGATCAATGCGACCATCCGATCTCCGGAAATCGAGTTTAAATCCACGTCAGTTTTGGGAAATAAAAGAAGAACTTCAGCCAGCCGATCGTAGGAAGCACGTATCCGGCGCATATAATCGGCCATGAACGCTTCGTTCCAGGTCGAGCGGACAATAGACTGCCAGACCAGAGCGAAGGTGTCGGAGCGAAAGTGGTAGCGGCATTTCACCCACTTGATGTGGAGTGGTGGAACGTTTCGAAATCCGAGAACACGCGGGACCATCTCGAAGCCGGGTTGAACCAGAGACTTCAGGAGAGCAGAGATAACCAACTCGGGACGCACTTCCAGCCATTCGAAGTCCCCTGTCGTTGCAGCCGTGGCAAATTCCCTGTGGAAGCGTTCGTACTCCGGAAGCACGGCCCACCATCTCGACCGGGATTCCGGCGCGGGCATGGTCGTGATCTTGCTTCCCGGTTTGTGTCCGAAGAATTTGATCGTATCGAGTGCCGCCGCTTCCGCTTCCTCCATTCCACCGATTTTTTGGCGCGTTGTTGCAGCGCCGGCGCGTGTAGCGCTCGCGGAGCCGAGCGGAACAGCGGCGGATCCCTCCGGCCAGGCTGCTCCCGGATTGAAGATCAACGGAAAAGGGGCGCGGTCATTGTCGTAAAGCGCAACATCCGGATTTGCGAGACGCGCGATCGCTTCACCGAGTTCGTGGCGAGGCAGGCTGCCTAACGGCATTACATACACCTTCGAGTTCGCCCGTTCCGAAACGACCTTGGCGACCTCCGTGATGTAGTTGTCGAATGCAAACTGGCGAGCGTCATCTGGCCGCGCTTCGAGGTCGTTCCACAGCCCCTGCCTGTTCGTTCTCAGGTCAAGATCTGGCACGAGGACGACGCGCGTGACACTGGAAGGCATGACTTTCAATGCCTCCGTTGTCGAGACGATAGGCACGAGGTCGGGTCGCTCCCTTATTACGTCCGTCCAGGCGGACCAGATGTCGGACCATTGCACCGGCCCCGCTGGCTTCGTCCCGCCCTCCGTTTCGATGCGGCCGCGGTAAATCCGGCCCCTTGATCCATCGACGGTGATAAGCTCTTCGGCCACCAGCGTCGTCGTCGCCGTTTCGGTTCCGACAACGCAGGGCAGACCGAGCTCGCGCGACACGATCCCGGCGTGACAAATAATCCCGCCGACATCCGTCACGATGGCCGCCGAATTTCGCATCGCGACCACCATGTCGGGATTTGTCATCGGCGTTACGAGGACCGATCCGGACTCGAGTTGAAGCGCCTGTTCAATGTTGAAGACGAGGTGAACGGGGCCTGAACCCGTTCCAGCGCTGGCAGGCACTCCGGTGAGGATGGCGGCGGCGGTGAGGGACGATTCCGGCACCGCATTCGCGTTATCGGAGAAAGCGGCTGTGATCGGCCTGGACTGGACGATGTGCAGCGCATCGTCATAGATGACCCACTCGACGTCCTGCGGCGCTCCGAAGCTTTCCTCCAGTTGTTTGGCGACCTGCACCAACTGACGGGCATGGACGGATCGAAGCGGTCCTGCGAGCGATTCCGGGATATCTTCCGCCTCATTCAGCCAAAGCCTTTCAGGCGTCACTTCACCCTTTACCAGCTTTTCGCAATCACCCTCGACGTGCTCGACGAGAACGCACTGTCTTCCATCAGGTCCGGCAAAGCGCGTAAACATGACCCCCGAACGTTCGGCGCGCAGGAAACGTTGGACGACGACCGCCATTGCCGGGGTCTCGCGAACCCCAATCTCCCGGAAATAGGTGAGGGCGCGAGGTGAGAAGACGGACGCCCAAATCTCCCGAACCGTCGGTTCAAATTCGTCCGGAGTGCTGATCGGTATTGACTCAAAAATACCGGCGAAGGAATGAGCGCTGCCATCCTCGATCGTGGCAGAAGAGCGAATGATCACGCCGTCGCAAGGCTGCTCCCAAAGTCCTAAGGCGTCGACCGCGTGCATGATCGGCTTGAGTATTCGGGAGGGAATCCGGCGGGAAAGAATGCTCTGACTTATTTGCTCGGCGGATGCGGTCATCTCCTCTGAGCCGGCGAGCAGCGCGTCGAGCCTCTGAATCGCGGAAGCGAGCCCGATCGCTTCGAGAGCATTTTGAAAAGCGTCACGCGTGATAACGAAGCCTGGCGGAACGCGATGCCCGAGACCCACGAGGCGGCCCAAAGACGCTCCTTTGCCGCCAAGCAGGCCCGGATCGGTTGCGCCCGCGCCGAGGACCTCGACATATCGCGTATGACTAAGAATCGTTGCCATGGCCGATTATGGATCGCGAGTATGCGACAACCCAGTGCGAAGCGCAACGCTCTTGTGCGGATCCCAATTACTTTTGCCATTCCATGCAGTCATTCCAATTAATTATGTTTGATTTTCCGGCCGGGTGTTTCTTGAACTACCGAAGTCTGGATTGGAGAGGAATCAACAATCCCACCCCAAACCAGATGCTGGTGTTGTTCGCTGCCGACTTAGTCCCTCAGATCTATCCTCCTCCGCCGAGGAACAGGATTGCGGCTCGAGCAAATGCACATAACACATTGATAGTTAGCCGAGGCTTCCACACTAGAGAACAAAAACAATTTGAAGATTAACAGAGAAATCAAAAATCGTGTAAAAAACGAGACGTGAACCCAGCCAGGAGAGAAGAAATTAATCAAACCATCACGACTTCACATGCAGGCTGGCTGGATGTTGCTAGCCGAATCTGGGCAAGCTACTAGCTGCTCATTTGCGGCAGCCTACTAATTGTTGCTTCTCTTATTCCGAGGTGGATGACGTTTCCCTACAGCTTCAATGTTGCCGGTTTTGAGTTACCGGCACAAGCATTAGTCCCGCATATTCAGAAATTTTCTTACTGTCTGATCGGCATTGCATCTCTGGCCGTTGCTTTTTACTTTCCCAAACGCTCTCGGCGGTCACTTTTTTTCCGAGCCGCAATCTTATTGACGATCTGGGTACTCGTGTCGGTTCGGCAAATCTTTCGGCAGCCCCCTTTGCTTCTCCGATTGAGCGAAGAAAATCAGGCCGTCCCAGTTATCAGACTTTCACTATGCGATCTCTTTCCCAGAACTATGATTCGAGCAAGAAAATTTCAAAACACATCGACCTGTTTACTCCCTCTGGCCGATTGGCTGCGTCGCTCTCTTTCCTCGGGCCGGGTGGTGTTGCTTTGGCCTGGGCTCATTTCTGGTAGCCTGTTTTGCCATTGGCCGCCTGCCGGGCGAGCGGGTAGCGGCGGGGCTGGTACTTATCTCTCAGCCCATAGGTGCGCTGACCATTCTGGCTATTCCATCGGTTATCGGGCAACACTATTTCAACCGCGGCTCTTTAGCGCGAGCCGCAGGCGACAACGACGAGTTGACCGCTGTCTCAACGAGGAGCTCAGCGAGCAGGAGATCGCTGACTACCGCAAGGCCATGAAATGGGACCGTTGGTACACGAGCGGGATCGAAGTCTATGGCTTGATCGGACGACTTGAGGGCCAGGTTGGCCTCGCCAAAGATTCGGGCCGGACCTCTTTGTTGATGTAGTTAGTCAATAACTCATGCAGTTTTATAAGCCACTTTCGTTTTTCGTCCCTGCTCATTGATTAACCGCATCGAGAGAAGACCCGTTAAGGGGGGTTCGTTGTAAACCCTGCCAGCGAAAATGTGAATGGTGTCGTTCGGATATCGATGGTGCGCGAGCATATAAAATGCAGAAGGATGATCCCAAAATGCATCGATAACTTCCTGGACGTTGTCCTGACCACAGTCACAAAGTCGCTCGTAATCGGCAAATGGATTTGGCACCTCTCTCTTAGAGTCGGCGAAAAATGACGCAATTGAAGAGGCGGCATACTCAGCTTCCTTCATCGCGAAAAAGACCCCAAAGGAAAAGACAGGGTCAATGAAGCGATGGGAGTCGCCGACGCAAAGAAATCCCTTTCCGGTGAAATTCGAGATCCGGTAAGAGTAGTTGGAAATTCCGCGCACCTTTTCCACAAATTCGATTTGCGAAAGACGCCGTGTCAGCTCCGGGTTGAGCTGCTGAAGCTCGCGCAAGAGGAACTGATGTTTGCTCTCATTTTTCCCGCGGTAGTAATCGACGGGCACGACCACTCCAACGCTAACGACTTGGTCGTCGAGTGGAATGAACCAGGCCCAATGATTTTTTTCGCGATGAAAGATCAACGTGTTCCCGCTCGCCGCACCGGGGTCGCGGATCGCTCCGACGACCTGCGAAAAAACCGCCACCTGCCGATCGTAACTGCCGCGGACCTTTTGGCCAGTCATTCCGGCATTAGAAAGGAAAGTAGCCTGCCCTGAAGCATCGACTAACACTTCCGATGCGATGTTTTCCACCGCACCGCCATTTGATCGAACACGCACCCCGCAAATCCCGGTGCCGTTCAAAAGCGGCGCGACGGCATCTGCCTCGATAACGGAGGCTCCGCCCGCCGCAGCCTGCGTGAAAAGCATGTGGTCAAAATCACTCCGACGCACCGACCACGTATGCGAATCGAAAAAGCCTGACTCCGGATGCCATCCTTTGACCGGAACCCAGAAGGAATTTTTTCCTCCGGGCCCATAGACAGTGACACCGTACTTTATCGGATGCCGGCGCGCAGTCATTTCTTTCTCGAGCCCGAGGGCTCGCAGTGAATTACCGCACTCGCCTGTGAGGGATTCGCCGATATGGTAGCGAGGTGAAGGTTCTTTCTCGATTATCGTAACGCGGAGGCCGGCTTGAGCGAGGAACATGGCAGTCGCGGTTCCGCCGGGACCGCCGCCGATAATCGCGACATCGGTTTTCATTCCACTCTCGCTAAAAAGAACTCCTGAACTCGTTCCATTCGAAGTTCTTGCAGACATTTTTGCAGGATCGAGACGAGTTATGTCAACTAAAACCTGAAACGTTGGCGGTCTCGCATGCCAGATTGTGTTGATCGACAACGTGCCTGCGTCGGATCTGGCGAGAACCAACCACACTCCGCTGCGCGATTCATGCTGGAGGAATGCAACATCCGAATCACAGGAACGATGGCCGTGTCGGACACAGACAAACCGCGGTTTTTGTTCTTGACCGACGAAACGCGTTTCTGCTATCCAATTTACCTGTTCTCGGGAACGGTTAGCGTATTTGAATCGCAAAATGGGAAGCCCGCCAGTCCGCAGAACTTGAACACCTTCTGAGCTTTGCATTTACCAACAGACCAAGCGGTGGTAATCGCTGCTCCCAGACAGCTGACGACCATTCCCGAACAATTCGAGCAAACGCTGTCGGCTCTTCCCGACAAAGCCGCTATTTTTGATGGGAGCGAATCGCTGACCTTCCGCCAACTCTACGCTGAGGCCCTGGCAGCTGCGCAGGCCCTTGCTTCGCTTGGTGCGTTACCTGGTGATCGCATCGGCATCTGCATGCAGAAAACGCTCGATCAGGTCGTTGCGATTCTGGGAGTGCTTTGGGCCAACGCGATCCTGGTTCCTATTCACCCCGTGCTCCGGGCCGATCAAATCGGACACATGGTCGACGACTGCGATATGAAATTCCTGATCACGGAATCTGCCCGCGTCGAGGAACTCAGTGATGCAACGCATGGGCGTATTGTGCTTGGGCGTGGCCCGACCGAACAGGGGATTGCCTCGCTCGAAAAGCTTCGACAAGAATTTCGGGACAGTAAGCCTTTCTTTCGGAGCAAGGGAGAGGACACGGCAGCAATCATCTACTCGTCGGGATCCACCGGCAGGCCCAAGGGTATCGTCATCTCGCACCGGAACCTCGCTGATGGTGCCCGAATCGTAGCGAGCTATCTTGGGACGAAAGCCAGCGATCGGATTGCATGCGTGCTCACACTGAATTTCGATTACGGGCTGAATCAGCTTTGGCAGACCTTGTTCACGGGATCGTCACTCTACCTGCACGATTTGATTTTTCCGCGCGACGTGTTTCGCCTGCTCGACGCACAGCGAATTACCGCCTTGCCAGTGATGCCGGTCATCATTAGTCGTATGTTCGATTCGCAGTTTTCAGGTCCCGAAGATGCTCTTGATTTCTCGGCGCTGCGCTACGTCTGCACGACGGGCGGGCCTGTAACCGCGAGAATGATCGAGCAACTTCAGAGAACATTCCAAGAGACCGATATTGTACTTATGTATGGTTTAACCGAAGCTTTTCGATCCTCCTGGCTGCCGCCCGATCAACTCGCCGCCAGGCCCACTTCGATCGGTAAAGCGATTCCGGAGGTGGAGTTATGCGTCTTGGATGAAGAAGGACGCGAGTCTCCCGCGGGCGTCCCGGGCCAATTGGTGCATCGCGGCGGATGTATAACAAAGGGATATTGGAACGCGCCCGAAGCCACCGCCGCGCGCTTTAGGCAGATCGATCGTTTCCCTGGCGAAACTGTCGTTTTTTCCGGCGACCTCGTGCGGCGAGACGAGGCAGGTTATCTTTACTTCCTTGGCCGAATGGATTCGATGATCAAGACGCGTGGCTTTCGAGTCAGTCCCACGGAAGTTGAAGAGCACGCGCGTCGATTCGAGGACGTGTTAGACGCGGTGGCGTTCGGCATCGACAATCCTGAGATCGGGCAGGATATCGCGGTGGTCTACACCACCACGGACCGAACTCCTCTCGCCTCCGAGACACTGATCGACCATTTTCGCGTTGAGATGCCCCATCACATGGTGCCACGCTGGTTCGTCCATTTGGAGGCCTTCCCCTCGACCGGCAGTGGAGGAAAGGTAGATCGCGTCCTGGCTCGCCAGTTATTTCTGGAAAAGCGCGCCGTCTTAACTTCAGTGGAGAACCATTCATGATCACACATAGTTTCAGACGGGAGCTTCTCGACCGATACGGCTCGCCCCTTTATATCTACGATCTCGACGAAGCCGAGCGTCAAGCCAAGGCGCTCTTCGAACTCCTTCCGAACTCCGCGCAGATTTTGTACTCGGTCAAGGCAAACCCGATTCCAGAGTTGTGTGCGGCTTTACGAACAGCCGGGTGCCGGGTCGAAATCGCATCGCCGCTCGAACTCCAGATTGTGCTCGAAGCTGGTTTCGCGCCTGATCAAATTCTTTGCTCCGGCCCGGGTAAGACCGTTCCGCTCGTGCGCGAAATGTTGCTCGCCGGCGTGACACATTTCTCGTGCGACTCGTGGTACGACTTGGAACGCCTGGCGGGTGTCGCTCGGGAAACAAAGAAGCCTGCGAATGCTCTATTGCGACTTCAAGTTTCGGGCGCACCGAGCGGAAGCGTCGGCGTCGGCGCGATGCAAAGCCATTTCGGCGCCGATCCGGCGGAATTACTCGAGGGCGGGGCCGCCCGGGTTGCCGCGTTGCAAGGCGCCCAACTGGCTGGAATTCATATCTATTCGGGCGGTCAAATCCAGAGCGCCGACAAGCTGGCGGTCACTTTCGAACACGCAATCCATCTCGCCGAACAAATCGCTCAGGCTGGCGTACCTCTTCGCATTCTCGATCTGGGCGGCGGGTTTCCATGGCCATTTGGAACCTCGGATACTCCAACGGACATCTCCGCTTTGGAGGGAAAACTACAGCGTGTTAATGCACTCCGCAGGTTAACTGCTGACGCGCAGCTTTGGTTTGAGTCCGGACGCTATCTTGTAGCTTCTTGCGGCACTCTCCTTTCGACCGTGCTCGATGTAAAAGTCTGGAAAGACAAGACGCATATCATCCTTGATACTGGAATGATTCATCTGGGTGGGATGGCAGGCCTCGGCCGGATTTATCGCGCGGTCGCCTCGATTGAGCCGCTCGCCGGGCCTGATGGCGAAAAACTTCATTCCGTCGACGTGGTGGGTCCGACGGATTACGCGCTCGATTACGTAGCGCGCGAGACATCGGTTACTCCTTTGAAACCGGGCGACGTTGTGGCGATACCGAACGTCGGCGCCTACGGTCTTACTGCCAGTCTGGTCGCCTTTACGGGACTGCAACCCCCCGTAGAGGTCTGTTGCCGGGGGACCTCGGTGGTCGCGGTGCGTCGCCTGCGCACAGGCCATGAGTGTATTTCGACCTGACCTGTGAAATGAATCCTGATTTAAAAACCAGTAATTAATATATGGACGACATAACCAATCAATTCGAGGAGGCCCTGCGCCGACACCTCCGTTCGGCGAAGCCAGCTGCTATCGACTACGACACGGAACTCGTGCAGCTCGGTTTGGATTCGATGACCGCGGTCGCTGTGCTCCTTGAAATGGAAAAGACGTTCAAGATTCGGTTTCCCGACGAAATGCTCGTTGAAGGTACCTTTCGCACCGCTGGAAAGTTGAAAGAAGCCGTCCAAATGCTCCGTGAGCGCCAAGCGGCATGACCAGACGTTTGCCCGACCGATCATTAGGGTCTGAGTGGCCGGTCCTGGAATTGCTTGCCCGGGGCGTCGTCGATGACTCGGAACGGCAGATGGTTCGCGACCTCCTGGTGGGAGAGAGCCTGAATTGGGGGGAGCTTCTGGAGCAGGCGCTGCGGCACAAGATGGTTCCGATGCTGGCCCACCATATCATCTCCACCGGCCTCCGCTACGACCTCCCCACGAGCATCTACATGCACTTGGAATCAGCCCTGGAGTGGAATCGCTGGCAGATTGAGGTATATCGACGCGAAGCGGTCGGCGTCGCGCAAGGCCTCGCCAACCGCGGAATTCATTTTGTGGTGACCAAAGGCATCGCGTTCGAATCGACGCTCTACGGCGGCCTCGGCACGAGATTCATGAATGACATCGATTTCATGATTGCGCCCCGAGACCGCGAAGCGGCGATGAGTGTGTTACAAGAGGTCGGCTTCCGCCCGTCCTTCGAATATGCAAAAGATGCCCGCCGCGAAGAAATCAGCAGCCGCCTGAACCAGGACCATTTGCCTAAGCTCGCGCGCACCGTCGATGAGCCTGGGAATCGGACTATCCAGATCGATGTAGCCAATAGCTTAACCTGGACAAAGAGCCCCTTTGACGTCCCGGTCGAGGAAGCCCTTGAAGACCGTGTCGGGCAATCTGTTCCCGGAATGCCCGGGGTCACCCTGCCCTGTTTCCGCCCCAACTATCAATTCCTCTTCACCGTTCTCCACCTGTTCCGCGAGGCCTGGCTGCAGAAATTCGTCGATTTCGGTAATGACGTCGGCTTAATGAAGTTCGGGGACGTAATTCGCCTGATCGATCAAAATCGCAAGGAATTGACCGACGGTAGGCTGCTGCAGATTATGGAGGCCCACCATGTCGTCCATGCCGTCGCTTGGGTGCTCGGTAACATGGACGAGACTTTCCATACGAACACGCTGGAACTGCTCGCCTTGGAAAAACGTGGCGACGAGGAGCTATTGGCTAACCAGATGCACTCCAGTGGTTATGTGAGCGCGTTGGGTCTATCGATGCGCGAACGCCTGCAAAGCAAGGCCCGCAGTTCTTTGCGGCCGGAGGTGCCGGCACAATCGTCTTCCTAGGATGAGTCCGATCAGAAGGTTTCTATCCCGTCGCAGCGAGATGAACGGGGTCGATGACTATTTCCCTCCTAAGACGACTACGATCAGAAGCTTTCTCTTCCAGCTCGTGCCGACGAGGTATCGCGCGCAGCGTTACAACCGGCAACTGCAGCGGGAGATCGGGGAGAAGCCGGACGGCGCCCTAATCGTATGGGGACGAGAGAACTCCAGTCAGCTGTATTATGTCTTTCACGGAATGGCGGGGGGGCTGGGAATTCAGCCTTTGACCGTCCTCCGCGAAACCGGATTGCTCCGGACCAACCTGGTTCTGCTCAAGGATTATTACCGTTTCTTTTACCAGGCAGGCTTGAACGCAGAGATACCGGACACTGACGCCGTCCTCGCGCGCCTCCGGAAGTGCCGTGAAGAATTACCTCATGTCCGGCAAACATACTGTTCCGGACCCTCGTCCGGTGGTTATGCGGCGATCCTCTTCGGCCATTATCTCGAGGTGGATGTCGTGTATGCATTCGCGCCGGTGACACGTATTAACCTTGACGATCTGAAGAGGTTCGGCGGTAGCAAGGAAGTCTGGCGCATCACCGAGGAACACCGGGATCTGAAGCGGCTTCTGGCGAAACACAATGGCCGAACCCGTTACAAAATATTCTATTGCGACGGGAATGGAAGAGACCGCGCCTACGCCGAACATATCCAGGGTCTTCCTGGCGTAGAGCTTTGCCCGCAGCCGGGCCACTCTCACAACGTTATCCAGGCGATTAATGAGAGCGGTCGGCTGGGCGAGGTCTTTGAGACCGTCTCGGCGAATGCCGCGGCCAAGTGAACTTCGAAGAACGAGCATACCCACACCGCGATTGTTCTTCCCCGGCGGATCAAAAGGCACTAATTTTCCTGCACATTCCCAAAACCGCGGGGACGACCCTGAACCGGATCATCGAACGGCAATATAGCCCTTCCGCGATTTTCACCATGGATCCCCATCGAATCAGGGCGACCGCGGAACGATTCACCCGACTTCCGGAAGCGCGTCGTCGCCGCTTGCAGGTGGTGCGCGGACATTTGTTCTACGGCATTCATGAATTCCTGCCGCAGGGAGCTACCTATATAACCATGCTCCGGGAGCCGGTGGCCAGGCTTCTCTCTTCCTATTATTTTGCTCTGCGCCGACCCCTCAATCCGCTGCACCGGAAATTGAAGAGAGAGCGACTGGGAGTAGAAGACTGCATTCGGCTATTTCCTGATCGCAATAACACTCAGTGCAGGTTTATTGCCGGCGTTAAGAATACGGCCATCGGCGACGAGCGATTATTGGACATGGCGAAAGAGAATCTTACAAAGTCCTTCAGCGTCGTCGGAATCTCTGAAAGGTTCGACGAAAGCCTGATCCTCATCTCGCAAACCTTTGGTTGGACAATTTCCACCTATCAAAATCATAAGGTCGCGAAGACCCGCCCGATAGCCGACCGGCAGTTAGTCGATCTGGTAAGTGAATATAACCGCTTGGATGTGGAGCTTTATGAGTTCGGGAAGAATCTGTTTGAACAAAGCCTGCGTAACAATGAAGGCGCTATTAAAACCGGCCTGGCGACTCTACGCGCCATTCCAAGCCCCGGCATATTGAGCCGCTCCTACCGATCAGGCACGGGCGCCGCAAGATTCCTCTTGAACAAAATTGTATCTGCAATCTGACGTCACGATATCGAGTGGTTACCTGACGCGGCGCTAGCATTTAGATAAAGCACCCAAAATGACCGGAACCGCTCCTGACCAAGCAATTATCTTTCTCCATGTTCCCAAGGCCGCGGGCTCCACGCTAAATCGGTTGATTGAATTTGAATATCCTGTCGCCGGGATGTACTCTATCGACCCAGTTTTCTACCGATGGTCATGGGCCCATTTGCAGCACCTGTCAAAAAGGCGACTTGAAAACATACAGCTTTTCAAGGGCCATATGTTGTTTGGCCTTCACAGGATCCTTCCCCAGTCGGCGACTTACATTACCGTGCTGCGCGACCCGGTGGATCGGGTGCTCTCGTCGTTCTACTTTATGCGCAGCTACAAGCTGCACCCGTTGTACTGGAGGTTCAAACGGGAGAATTGGACTCTTGAGGATTTTGTTAGGCGCTCGCCAAGAGATAACGTCCAATGTAAAATTCTCGCTGGAGTTGACTATGCGAAACCTTGTACGGTGCAGTTCTATGAAACGGCGAAGGAGAACCTGTTCCGCTATTTTAGTGTGGTCGGCCTGTCTGAGCGTTTCGAAGAAAGCCTCGCCCTGATGAAGCTGAAATTCGGTTGGACGCTCAAACGCTACTCGAACTTCAATGTTAATCGCACGCGCCCGAGGAAAATCGATGTTCCGCGATCGGCTCTCGATTTGATTGAAGAGAAGAACTCCTTTGATATCTCACTCTACGAGTACGCCTCAAATATATTGCAAACCGGCCTCAACACCCACGCCCTCGAGGTTGGCCGGATCACGCATGAGTTGCAATTGGCGCGAGGTCGAAGTGAGACGCCGCTTGGCTCCGCCCTATTTTCGATCCATGCGGCTGGCCGGAAAGCAATGAGCAGGGCTTATTCCAGTATCTAGTAAGTGCAGGTTGCGTCGGCTTACAGAGTGAGGTTGCTTTGACAGAGAGAGAGAGAGAGAGAGAGAGAGTGACCTGCCGGGACTCCCGAAGGCGGGGCGAGAAAGGCCACGCCGGCGGCACCGGTGCCAACGTTTGTCGACATTGAAATGTATTGATTCGGCAAATCAATCATTCGCGACGGCACGGGTAGCCGGAGCTTGTGCTCAAAGCCGGTCGTTCACCTTTCGGATTTGCGCTGCTTTCTCCTTGAGCACCGATCGTGGCTGGACAACGGTTGTTCTCAGTTCCTCGATCTTGCGATCTTGCTGTTCACCCTTTCGGTGCTCCTTAAGAAACTCGTTTAGCAGCATCGCGTTCACTTCGTCGTAGCGAACACTGAACGGCCTGCCTTTGTCGTTGTTTACGACCAGCTCTGGATCAACTTCCGCTTCCTCCTTCCTTACCATGCCAAATTGGGGGTTCCCTTTGGATCAAGGTCCTTCCTGTAACGGAAGCTGAACGGATGTAAGGAAAAAAATGCTTTCACTTGCCATATTCATAGGCTGAATCGCCTCTTTGAAGCGGGTGGAGGAGCCTTTGACGCCCAACTGACCATTGTCGTCGACGCCGACCGACTGAGCGCCTGCAATCACTACTCCGTGAATCCCAGCGATAAAGGTCCCCGTTTGAGTTCCAGCCGTTCCGATGCGGACGACGCCTTGGTCACCAGTCACAGCGATGTTACCGATCGATATTTTTACTGCTGGAAATAACGAGAACACCGGCCAAGGGGCCCACTCCGATGTTGCCGTTACCGGTCGTGTTGTTCTGAAGCGCATCGTCACCGACGGCTGTGTTGTTGTTGCTGGTGGTATTCTTAATCAGCGCATTACCGCCGATGGCCGTGTTAGCAGCTCTGTTCGTGTTGCTAAAAAGCGCTACTTCTCCGATGGGGGTGTTGCCGTTGCCGTTGCCATGTTTGTTTGCTTGCAATGCAAATTAGCCCTCAACCGTATTCGCGGTCCGGAAGGGGCGGAGAATCTAGCGGAACAAATGTCCTCCGCCTGATTCGAATCCGTTGGCGCGCCATTTGACGGCTTCGCGCCTCTTGTTGTGAATCAAAAAAATGGTTGCCAAACGATCCTCGCTACCATGCGGAACCAAACTCCATCATGTGTCGGCGCGGTTCAGTTGGCAGCAAGCCTGCGAGCTTGGATTCCGCGGCAACCTCGGAGAGTGGGGACGGCTTTTGGGCCTCTTCCTCGCAAGTCTAAACGCAAGCCTTTCGCCCAAGAGGTGGCAAGCAGCTGGCACTCAGGGTTTTTATTTATCGTGGCCTGATCCGTATAAGTTGTTGATAATCAACCGCGTGCCTGGAGGGATTCGAACCCCCAACCTTCTGATCCGAAGTCAGAAGCTCTATCCGGTTGAGCTACAGGCACGGCTGCGAGACGAAACTACGAGAAACCAAATTTCGCCAGTCCTAAAGCGACAACGCACCTCCGGCGCAGTGATGGTCTCGCACCGGCCCGTGATTTTCGAGGGCCCTAACCGGACCAAAGCTCCTCCTCGTTGAGGGCACTTGCTCGCCGCCGGTATTGGCACACCTGCGGAAAAAAACCGCGGGAGCCAGTGGGGTGGCCAACGGGACTCGAACCCGCAACAGCCAGAACCACAATCTGGGGCTCTACCATTGAGCTATGGCCACCGTCGCGCAGCGACTCTAATTTTTCTGCGCCCAATTGCAAAGGCAAAGCCGCAATCCCGTCAGCAGCGACCATTGCAAGCGCCGGGAGGGTCGGCTATCCTCCGCCGTCTTTGGGATGAATAAAATCGGGCTGCTTCTCCTTCCCGTCTTCGCGCTTCTCGCGATGCCGCTCGGGTCCTTTGCGCAGGAGGTCGATCCCTCCGAGGCCTTCCTCAAAGCCTATATGACCGCGCAGCAGGCGGAGAAGCTTGAGCGGGAAAATCAATTCAAACCAGCCCTCGCCAAATTCCGCTTCGCCGGCTCGATGCTCGAGGAGTTGAAAAAAAGCAACGGCGACTGGCAGCCGGCGATCGTTGAGTACCGCAGCCGCAAGATCGGCGAGGCAATCCTGCGGGTTCAGAGCAAGATCGAAACTCAAACCGACCTGGCTGCGACCGCTCAATCGAAGCCCACCGAGAGCGAGGAAACCGTCTCGCCTGAGGTCGCTTCCTCCGAGCCGATTGTGGAGATCGGGTCTCGGCCCGCACGTCCTAACTCGGTCGAAGTCCAGGTTGCCATCCAGGATGCGACTGAGGAACTGCGCGCCCGTGTCGAGGCGCTGGAAACGGAGTTGAAGAAGTCGCAGAAAGAAATTTCGACGGCACAAAAAGAGAAATCCGAGATCTCAAGCAAATTGCAAAAGACGAACGCCGAACTGGAACAAGCGAAAGATTACTTGGCAAAGACCTCCCAAACCGAAAAGGAAGTGCGCGACCAGTTGACTGCCGCCGAGGAGTCTCTCCAAGTCATTCAATCAAGTGGCACCGGGGGTCAGAAGGCTGCGGCCGCGCTCCAAGGTCAGATTACGCAGCTGAAGAAGGCGCTCGAGGCGGCTCAAGCTGGACGAACCGCAGCGGAAAAGGAAAGCGGGGAAAGCAAATCGAAGTTGGCCGGCGCCGAGGAAAAAGCCGCCATTGTGTCCCAGGAACGCGACACAATGCAGCGTGAGCGCGATGACGCCTTGCGCGAATTGAAGATCGCGGGCGACGCCAAGTCCCGTGTCCAGGTGCTGATGGCGGAAAATACTGGCCTCCAGAAAAAGCTCGCGGCCGCGGAAAATACCGTGCGGGAAATCAGCGCCGATCGGCCCCGAAAAGTGCAGGAATTGCAGGGCGTAAAACAACAACTCGAAAAGCTACGCGGCCAGCTCGTCGCAAGCCAGAAAGCAAATCAGGATTCCGAAAAGATGATCGCCGACCTGCGCGCCCAGCTGGACGAGGCCAGCGGCGAGCTCGCGACCGCCAAACTAAAGGGAGCGACCCCGGAAGAAACAGAGCGTCTGGCCAAAGAAAACCAGATGTTGCGCGCGATCGTGGTCCGAGAAAGACAGGAAGAAGCGCGGCGCGAGCAAGCCAAGAAGTTGATGCTCGCCGAGTTCGACAAACTGAAGATCAAATCCGATGTCCTCGATCAACAAATCCAATTGCTCGCCGAACCGATCACCAAATTGAGTGCGGAAGAACTGGCATTGTTGAAGACACCGGTGGTGGCAATTTCGGATACGGAGCCCGGCACGATCAAAGCCAGCCTAACGATAGCCAAACCGCCCGGTTCGGTCACGATTGGCGATTCAACCGGGATCTCGGAGACAACCGGAAAAGCCTCGCTCGAGTCGGTCGGGCCCGGAGGCGGAAATACGATCGGTCCCAAGGTCGACGAGGCCTTCAATCCACTAGTACCCCCTGACCTCATGCCCCTCGCACGAGAAGCGAAAACCAGCTTCGACCGGGGAAAATTTAAGCAGGCGGAAAAGCAGTATCAGGAAATCCTGACGAAAAGCCCTAACAACCTCTACTCACTCTCAAATCTGGGGGTGGTCCTTTTTCACAACGGCAAGCTGAAAGCCGCCGAACTGACCCTCAAAAAAGCAATCGCGATCGCGCCGAAAGACGAGTTCGCCCACACCACGCTCGGAATCGTTTATTACCAACAGAGCAAATTTGACGACGCTCTTTCCGAACTGACCCAATCGCTCGCGATCAATCCCAAGAGCGCAACAGCGCACAACTACCTCGGTATCACCGCAAGCCAGAAAGGCTGGCAGGAGGCAGCCGAGAAGGAAATGCTCGCCGCGATCGAAGAGAATCCGAACTACGCTGACGCACATTTCAATCTCGCCGTCATCTACTCGTCCGCAGAACCGCCAGCCAAAGAACTGGCGCGACGCCACTATGAAAAGGCGCTCGCCCTCGGCGCGCAGCCGGATCCAAGTCTGGACAAGCTTCTGCGCTAAAACGCTCTGTGATTTCGTGAGGCCGCTCGACATTCACGACGACGGTTGCAGAATGTGAATGACACCTCCGCCGTTATCCTCAACCGGTCGAGCGCTGTCTTGCTTAGCGCTTCCCTACCCGGTAAGGTCGCTTCAATTCCGTTGGCTTTCGACTAGCTCGCGCAAGACAAACGGCAGAATCCCGCCATGCCGGTAATAATCGACCTCGATCGGCGTATCGATGCGCAACTTCACCGGCACCGCCTGCGTTTCACCGTTGGCCCGTTTGATTTCGAGGGTGAGCGTCTGCCCCGGCTGGATTGAGTCTGAAAGACCCGTCACGCTGAAGAATTCCGAGCCGTCCACGCCTAACGACTGCGCATTTGTCCCCTCGATAAATTGCAGCGGGAGCACTCCCATCCCGACCAGATTGGAGCGGTGAATCCGTTCGAAGCTCGCAGCGACGACCACCTTTACGCCCAGCAATCGCGTCCCTTTCGCCGCCCAGTCGCGGCTCGAACCGGTGCCGTACTCGTGCCCAGCCAGAATGACGAGCGGCGTTTTCGCCTCGGCGTACCTCATTGCCGCGTCAAAAATCGACATCTGCGCGCCGGCCGGCGCGGCGTCGCTGAAGTGTTTCGTCACACCACCTTCCACCCCCGGCACCATCAGATTCTTGATCCGGACATTGGCAAAAGTGCCACGGGTCATGACGAGATCATTACCACGCCGGCTTCCATAACTGTTGAAATCCTCCGGTTTGATCCCACGCGAGACGAGGTAACGCCCGGCCGGTGAGTTCGCCTTGATCGCACCAGCAGGAGAAATGTGGTCGGTCGTAACCGAGTCGCCGAAAATGCCTAACGGACGAGCGTCCCGGATGTCCTCGATCCGTCCGGGCGACATCGAGAAGTCGGCAAAGAAAGGTGGGTCGTGGATGTAATCGCTCTTCTCATCCCATTGATAGACTTCACCGGTCCGAGCGGAGATTTCGTTCCATTTCGGATTCTGGTCGGCGAAGTCGCGATAGAGTTTACGAAAGACCTCCGGGGTGAGCGCGGATTGCATCATGTCGCGAATTTCGCCTAACGACGGCCAGAGATCTTTCAGATAAACGTCGTGGCCGTCCTTGTCCCGCGCGAGTGGATCCTTGTTCAGGTCGAGATCGACCCGGCCAGCGAGCGCGAAAGCGACCACGAGCGGCGGCGACATAAGGAAGTTCGCCTTGATATTTTGGTGCACGCGCGCTTCGAAATTGCGGTTGCCGGACAGGACCGAGGCCGCGATCAAATCGTGGTCTGCGATCGCTTTCTCGATTTTCGGATGAAGCGGCCCGGAGTTGCCAATGCAGGTAGTACAGCCGTAACCGACGATATTGAATCCGAGTTGATCGAGATATTTCTGCAGCCCGGTCTTTTGCAGATAGTCGGAGACGACGCGGGAACCCGGGGCGAGCGAAGTCTTGACTGCTGGATCGATCGTTAGTCCACGCTCCACCGCTTTCCTGGCCAGCAGGCCCGCGGCCAGCATCACGCTCGGATTGCTCGTATTGGTGCAACTGGTAATTGCCGCGATGAGCACGCTTCCGTGTCCGACACGGCTCTGACCATGATGAAACACTTCAGTGCTCTCCGCCTCGATTTCGTCACCCGGGTCCGGCGTCGGCCGATTCGAAACCATCTCCACTTTGTTTTGCTCGTCGCCCGGTTCGATGCCCTGATCGGGGCGATCGGTCGAAACCATCTCCTCCGTCTCTGGCGCCGAGCCATTGAGATGCACCAGATGACGCTGCTCAAGATCAGAAGGCGACTTTCCATAACCGCCTTCCGGCAGCGGCTTGATCAGCAAGGATCGAAATGCGCTTCCGAGCTCGCCCAGGTTGATCCGATCCTGCGGCCGTTTCGGGCCGGCCACGCTAGGTTGGACGTCGCCGAGATCAAGTTCGAGATCGACGCTGTAATCGATCTCGCCTTTGCGCGGCATCCCAAACATTTTTTGCGCACGGAAATACCCTTCGAAAGCACTGCATTGCTCATCGGTGCGACCTGTCGCCCGTAGGTAATTGACCGACTCGGCATCGACCGGAAAATAGCCCATCGTCGCCCCATACTCGGGCGACATGTTACCGATCGTGGCTCGATCCGGAAGCGGCAACGAAGCGGCCCCAGTGCCGTAAAATTCAACAAACTTTCCAACCACTTTTTGTGCGCGCAGCATTTGAGTGATGTGCAGCGCAAGGTCTGTCGCGGTAACGCCCTCCCGTAATGAACCGGTCAAGTGGACGCCGACGACTTCAGGCGTAAGGAAGTAGACCGGTTGGCCAAGCATGCCGGCTTCCGCCTCGATGCCGCCAACGCCCCACCCCACGACACCGAGGCCATTGATCATCGTCGTGTGGGAGTCGGTTCCCACGAGCGTATCCGGGTAGAAAAGATCGCCGGTATGAAGCACTCCCTTGGCGAGATATTCGAGATTGACCTGGTGCACAATGCCGATACCCGGCGGCACGAGGCCGAAGGTCTTAAACGCCTGCTGTCCCCATTTCAGAAATTCATAGCGCTCCCGGTTGCGTTTGAATTCCATGTCCATGTTCAGGCGCAAAGCTGCTGCAGATCCGGCAAAATCTACTTGCACCGAATGGTCGACAACGAGATCGACCGGCACGAGTGGTTCAATGATTTTCGGATCGCCGCCTAATCGCCCTACCGCGCTGCGCATCGCGGCGAGATCGACGACCAGCGGGACACCGGTGAAATCCTGGAGCACGATCCGCGCGACAACGAAGGGGATTTCCTCGTTCGCCGGCGACTTCGCATTCCAGTTGGCGAGGTTCTCAACATCTTTGCGACCAACCTTCCGGCCGTCGCAATTTCGAAGGACCGATTCGAGCACGATCCGGATGCTGACCGGCAGGCGCGAGATCGGGCCGATACCCTGTTCCTCGAGCGCGGGAAGAGAATGGAGAGATGCCTCGCGTCCGGGGCTGGCGTTGAATTTTCTTAGGGTTTTGAAGTCGTTGGGCATATCGGTTCCTTACTTGGCGCGAAGCAAAGTCGACGGATTCCGTCGTGCAGACGTCAAACTCACGCCGCGGAATCCCTCGAGTTCGTTCCGGACGACAGCGGGTTGGGCCGCATCATTTTAACTCCGTGAGCTTCGCTTTGATCTCGTCGAAATTTGGCAGCTCGCGTGCATCGTCATGCACTTCGGCGTAACGAATGACACCGGCGCGATCGACGAGAAACGCGGAGCGCTTGGCCACCCCGGCGAAGCCAAGATTCAGCTGCGGAAGAAACGATTCATAAGCAACGCCGTAGCTGTTCGCGACCTTGTGTTCGTAGTCACTCAGAAGCGTGACCTTGATTTTTTCTTTTTGAGCCCACGCCTCTTGAGAAAAGGGGTTGTCCCCGCTGATGCCGTAGACTTCGCAGTTGAGATCGCCATACTCCCGCAAACCGTTGCCGACTCCACACATTTCGGTGGTGCAGGTGCCGGTGAAGGCCATCGGAAAGAACAGGAGCAGAGTATTCTTCCTGCCGAAGTTTTCGCTTAAACGGACTGGCCGTGGGCCATCGGGGCCCTTCGTGGGAAGTGTGAAATCAGGTGCTTTGCTGCCAATTGCGAGTGCCATAGATAAAATGCTCCGGTAAAGTATGCGAGGGAGAACTGCATTATAGAAACGGCCGGGACGGGGTCAAATTTGCGGCCCGGGGCCGGCGCAACTGGCCAAATAAGGTTCGCCTGATTCTGCGGTGTCGGGCTCACCGCGGGGGCGACGTTGCTCCCCGGCTCGACGGAATATCGCCTACCCGATTTGCTTTAGGCGTCGCTCGCGCGGTGTGGCGCAGCAGACTGCGAAACGTGCTTGTGCGCTGCGCTCGATTTCCCGGCCACGGCGGAATCGGTCGACGCAGGTTTCTGAGGAGTCGCGGCCGTAAAAATGACCTTGCCCGGGTTGCCCTTCAACTTTGGCAGGTTGGGAAGCGAGTCGGGAATGATCTTGACGAGCGCGCCAATCTGGATCTGCGCGTAGACCTCCGCGACGTCCCTTGAGGACATCCGGACGCAACCGTAACTGGCGGGCTTGCCGATAATCTTTTCCTCAGGCGTGCCGTGGATATAGATACAACGGTTAAAGGCATTGGCGTTTGAGCGCTCGAGTCCACGCAGCCAGATGATCCGGGTCACGATCGGGTCACGACCCGGGGCATTCGGCCGGAGAATCTCACCCGTGAAACGCCGTTTGTGGAAGACCGCTCCCGTGGGAGCGTGGTCGCCAATCTTTTGCGCCACTTGGAGCCAGCCTAACGGCGTCGCCATGCTGCCCCAACGATCGCCCATGCCGAACTTTGAAGTCGAGACCGGATAAACTGCAACGCGCTGCCCATGATCAACCACCATCAATTTCTGATCGCGCACGCTGATAATAACGCGCGGCGGAACAGTATTTTCGGCGGCGGCAAATAAATCAACGCTCGCCGAAGCGAGAAAAACGCAAGCCAGAAAGCCGAGGCGATAAAACATTGGCGTCCTATTTAGCGAACACACGGATCGTGTCATGCCGGAAATGCAACTTCCCGCGCACTCGGGAAATTCATTCGCGGCCACCACTGGGCCAGCGAGCAAAGAGCAACGTAAAGAAATCCACATTGAAACATAACGAGGAATGGCAGGGTGAAATACTGCTCGTGGGCCACGGCATAGCAGACAAAGTAGCTAAAGTAAATCGCGAATCCGATTTCCACGATCGGCAGGAGCGATTTGAGCGGCATATAGCGGCACGACCGCCAAGTCTGTCGTTTCCTTTCGATCCCGTATTTCGGGGTGCGCGTGAATTCCGACGGATGATTGAAAACAGCCTCGAGCACGGCACGCGCGTTGTTGATTGAAAGACCGACACCGAGCGCGATTAACGCCGGCAGCAAGAGAATTTCCTTCATCCAGGTGCGCGGATGCAGTTCGCGCTGTGCACAAATATAGAAGACAGCCACCGAGACTGACGCGGTAAGAAAAATCGGAACATCGAGCAGAAAGGTGCGCAGCCAACCGGATTGCGGACCGCCCGTCGATGGATGCAGAAGCACGCAGAGACAGGCCAGGAGGAGATAGGCAAAATTTGAAGTCAAATGGCCGGTCGCCTCGATCTTGATTGGCAAAGGCAGCCCGCTGCGCCAGATGCGGGGGAGCAATTTTTTGCACGTTTGGATTGAGCCTTTGGTCCAGCGATGTTGCTGGGATTTGAAACCATTCATATCGACGGGCAATTCGGCGGGTGTCACGACATCGGTGAGGAAAACAAATCTCCAGCCAGCGAGCTGGGCGCGATAGCTGAGATCGAGGTCTTCAGTGAGGGTGTCATGTTGCCAGCCGCCCGATTCTGCAATGCAAGATTTACGCCAGAGGCCGGCCGTGCCGTTGAAATTAAAAAATCGGCCGCTCCGGCTGCGGGCGACTTGCTCGAGGAGTAAATGACCATCGAGGAACATCGCCTGAACGCGCGTGAGAAGGGAATAGCCGCGGTTGATGTGTCCCCAGCGCGTCTGGATCATACCGACTTTCGGATCAGTGAAAAAGTGGACGGTTGACCTGAGCAACTCGCGATGCGGCACGAAGTCGGCATCGAGGATACACACGAATTCGCCGCGGGCGGTGGCTAACCCTGCCTCAAGCGCCCCCGCCTTGTAACCAATGCGATCGGTTCGATGGATCAACTCGACGTCGAAGCCACGCTCGGTCAGTCTTTGCGCGCACGAGGCGGTCAGTTGCCGGGTCTCGTCCGTCGAGTCGTCGAGCACCTGGATCTGGAGACACTCGCGCGGATAATCGAGTTCGCTGACCGACTTGAGGAGGCGCTCGACGACATAGATTTCGTTGAAGAGCGGCAACTGCACGGTGACGACCGGAAGTTGTTCGAAGTGCGAGAGCGGCTGCGGCACGCGCTTCCGGTTTTTCAGGAACAGATAAACGATGAAATACCGGTGCAATCCGTAACCGGAGAGACCAATAAGGACACTCAGGTAGCAGAATGTCCAGACTACATCCACAAGGCTTCCTTCCATAACAATACTAGACGGTGCCGCTGGTTAAGGCGCACAGAGGCGTCATGATGCCGCTTCCGCGGGTTGGGTCAAATCAAATCTCCGACGGAACGGTCACGCAATGTCGCGGTAAAGCAGCCGGCAGAGAAAGGTCGCGTCCGGCAATTTAGCCAGCGAAGCGAGCCGTCTCGCGTCCCACGCCCGAACTGACTTTGCCGAGACGGACGATTGGCGACGGGCGCCAGCGCCCAATGCAAACGTACGGGTGCGAAGTCGCACCGGCATGAAATCGCCAGTTGCTTCGGCCACGAAGCAGCCGAAAACTGATCGCGCAGTCGGATCGAAATCGTGCAAGAGCTAGACAAACTGCGGAGCCGGCCTCGCGGGCGTTTCGAGCGCCTCAACGTTGTCATTGCCATCCTGATCGCGGGTTGGGTGCCCTCGATTCTGATGCTCGTGGTCTCGTATACGATCCTGACCAAAACGCTTGAATCGAAGATCCAGCGAGATCGCCAGAGTTTCGTTCAAATCATTGCGCACCTCGTCGGCGACGATCTCGTTCGGAGCGGCGAGATCGTCGCATTTTACCAAACCTACCCGCCAATCGCGAACATCTTCACTGCGCGCTATCCCGATGTGGAAGCGAAAAAATGGCTCCAAGAGACCTATTTTAGCCACCCGCATATTGACGGGATGTTCATCACGACAGCAGACGGGCGCCTTATCGCTTCGATACCAGACGTTCCGGCGAGGATGCTGGACGATCGAATCTCGCGTTCGTGGCTGGCCGCCGCGCGCACCGCGCAAGAATTCTACGTTTCGCCCGTGCACCCGCGCTTGTCGGACAACCGCCTCGCCACCGATCTCGTGAGCGCAATTCGGGGACCGGATGGGACGACGTTCGGATTTATCGGCGTCTCTGTCCTGGTCGAACGCATCGGCCGCCGCCTTTCCGCGATCGATTTACCCGAACAGGCAAAGTGCCAGATTGTCGATCAGGACGGTACCGCGCTTTTCAGCGATGATCTTAAAGCAAATCCGGGCCCACCTTCTGATGCCACCAGGACGCTGATTAGCGACATTCGTTCCGACAAAAGCGGACACATCGAGCGGAGAGGAAAACTCTATACCTCCGCAGGTGTCGAACGGGCCGGCTGGATCACATTTGTCGAGCAACCTCGTTCCGTCGCCTTTAGGCCGGTGCGGGACCTGCTCGAAAGAATGACGGTGCTCGCGACCTGGCTGATTGTCGCGACCGGGATCATCGCCTGGCTGGCCGGAAAGTTCTACCGGCGGCAGAGAGAGGCGGCCGCGCGCATCGAGCGTGAAGTGATCTTCAACGACAAGATCCTGGCCAACATGCCAAGTGGCATTGCGTTGGTCGATCCGGAGACCCGGCGTTTCCTGCAAGCAAACGAAGCGTTCGGGCAAATGGCGCGGCGCTTTGGGGATTTGCCAGCGGAAAAGGAGATGCGCGACGCAACTTACGAGGACGTAAATATCGCGCCGACCGATGCGATCGAGAAAGTGCTTGCCTTTGGAACTCCCTTTCAGCTTGTCGAGCAACCGCTCGTCGATCGCGCGGGCAGCACAAATTTCGTCAACGTGAATCTGCTGCGCCTGCAAGATTCCAAGCAAACCGTGCAAGGCGTGCTTTTCCTCGTGGAAGACAAAACGCGCGACGTACGGCAACGCCAGGAATTGATTTTGGCGAATGCAGCGAAAGATCAGTTTCTGGCCTTGCTCTCCCACGAACTGCGCAATCCGCTTTCGCCGGTTATCGCCATGGTGGGCGAATTGGAAGCACGTTCGTCGAACGATCCCGATGTGCGCCAGCCGCTCGCCGTCATCCGGCGAAATGTGGAGCTGGAAGCGCGCTTGATCGACGACCTGCTCGATGTGACCCGCATCGCAAAAGGCAAACTCCAGCTCAGTTTCGAAGTGACCTCCCTTCACGAAACGCTGCAGCGCGCCTACGAAATTTGTCGCGAGGACATTCTGCAAAAGGATCTCGAATTCGAGTTCCGAGTTCGGGCGGAGAAGGAATACGTCAACGGCGATCCGGCGCGGCTCCAACAAGTCTTTTGGAACTTGATCAAGAATGCCGTGAAGTTCACGCCGCAGGGCGGACGAATCATTGTCGAAACGGCCAATCTGAGCGACGATCGCATTGCGATCCGGACAATCGACACCGGAATTGGAATCGGACGCGAAAAGATCAAGAAAATTTTTAATGCTTTCGAGCAGGGTCAAAGCTCGATCACGCGTAAATTCGGCGGCCTTGGCTTGGGACTCGCGATTTCAAAAGCCATGGTGCGGGCTCATGGCGGTACGATTTCCGTCGAAAGCGCCGGCCCGGGGAAGGGCTCGATTTTCACTGTCGTTCTCAACACTGTGCCAACGCCGGTGAGCACGAAATCAGCCGCGCCCGCCATTTCACCCAACGAGGATCAGGCAAAGACTGCGCGCAAGGGTCACCTCCTGGTGGTAGACGATCATCAGGACACTTGTCTGGGGATGAAAATGCTATTGGAGCGCCGCGGCTACCGAATCACGCTCGCCCACACCGCAGATCAGGCGATTAGGAAAGCGCAGAGTGAAAAGTTTGATTTGCTGATCAGCGACATCGGCCTGCCCGACCGAAGCGGCTATGAATTAATGAAGGAACTGCGAGCGACAAACTCGCTGCGCGGAATCGCGCTGAGCGGATTTGGAATGGAAAACGACGTCAGCCAGGCGCGTGCTGCCGGTTTTTCAGAGCATCTCACCAAGCCGATCAACTTTGAGCGGCTGGACGAAGCGATTCGAAATTTGCTCCCTAAATAAAGGTGCCGATGGTCACGCCTTGGGCAATCGCGCGTCCACCAGACTACAAATGACATGGAGCAAGAATTTGTGCGCCTCCTGAATTCGCGCCGTCGTCTCGCTGCGCACGAGGAGCTCAATTTTCGCCATTCCTTTTGCCGGTCCGCCGCTTCGACCAAGCAATGCGACTGTCGTCAGTTCACGCGAATTTCCTTCTTCCAAGGCGCGAAGGATGTTTTTCGAGTTGCCGCTCGTCGTGATTGCGACCAGAACATCCCCCTTTTGCCCAAGTCCCGCGACCTGACGGGCAAAAACTTCGTCGTAGCCGTAATCGTTGCCGATCGCGCTCATCAAGCTGCCGCCCTGCGCAAGGTTGAGCGCCGGATAAGGCCGCCGATCCGTCACGAAACGGCAACCGAACTCTGCCGAAAAATCAGCGCCGTCGGCCGCGCTACCGCCGTTGCCGCAAACCAGCAATTTTCGTCCCGCGCAGAGGCATTCCGCCATCGCATCAACCGCCCGATTAACCGGCTGAGCAAGCTCGTGCAGTGACTCAAAGGTGTCACAAGCAGCGCGGATCGATTCCTGTAAAAAATTCATATCGGCGATTGCGTCCTCCTCCAAACCTGGGCGGACAAAATCTTGCTGCCGATACAATCGGAAAACCGGAGTTGCAACCGATTATCCGAAGCGCATTGCATGTCGCCGCTGCCACAAAATCTGACTGAAATCTCATTTAGCTTGATTTTCGGAGGTTTTCTGTCGTAGAAGAAAAGTAGCGAGTAATCCGATCGGGGCGCGACAATGCGACCCCTTTTTGAGGAGCTGCCCCTTAGGCTTAGTGCCAGAGGATTCAGTGTCTCGGGTTTACTCAAAACAAAAGCGGCGTGATTCGTGCTTTGAGGCATCGGACACGCTTGGAATGCCATCGGAATCCGAATTCTGTATACAGAAATTCCAAAACTTCATAAGATTTAGGAGGAATTAGCAGCTACCATTTATTCTCATGAGAGACTTATCCAGCGCAGAGAACAGTCGCAAAGATTGCAGCGAATCACAGTCGACCCTTCCCGTGACGCTTTCAGTGATCTTTCCCGCCTTCAACGAGGAAGCCAATATCCGATATACCGTCGAGGCGGCTCGGCTGGTGCTCCCAAAACTGGCGCAAACCTGGGAAATCATCCTGGTGAACGACGGAAGCCGGGATGCGACGACACCGATGTGCGACGAACTCGCGGAACAATATCCGGAAGTACGGGCGATTCATCACGTGGAGAACCGTGGTTACGGAGCCGCACTTAAAAGTGGCATTCTCGCGGCGCGCCACGACTACATTTTCTTTACGGACTCGGATGGGCAGTTCGATTTGCAGGAACTTGAAAACCTGATCGAATGGGCGAGCCACTACGAAATTGTAACCGGCTACCGAGGCAAGCGGCAGGATCCCCCGCATCGTCTTATCAACGCCTGGGGTTGGAAGACACTCGTCCGAATGGTGCTCGGAGTGAAAGTCCGTGATATCGACTGCGCATTTAAGATTTTTCAACGATCGGTTTTTGATCGGGTGCAAATCCGTTCCGTTGGCGCGATGGTCAACACCGAGATCCTGGCACAGGCGAACAGCTTCGGGATGCGGATCCACGAAGTGGAAGTGAGCCATTATCCCCGACGGGCAGGGAAACCGTCCGGCGCAAATTTGCGGGTGATCGCAAAGGCTTTCCGGGAACTTTTCCGACTGTGGGGGCAGCTACGCAACGTCACGCATGAGCAGCCGGGGCTGTTTCGCACAGAGGCGGCGCTGATGGAGACGTCTTCGTTTCAGCAAGAAAGTGGGTATGACTCGGTGCGAGGGGGATCGACGGTGTTGAGCGCTCACCTGAACGGCGAGCAAACGGGTCGGTCTCCCGCGGGCAGTCGCTGTTTTGCTGATTAAGCCTGGCAGTTCGGCCTGATCCTCCGCCGGTCATCAGGCGGAACGGCTTCGGGACGAAGGTTGTTGGCTTAGCCGGGCGAACCAAAGCTGATTCCGCAAGGCGCCAATGAATCGACTTGGTCCAGAAAGGCGATGCCGGCTTGGATCAGTGCGGCGAGAGGCAATACGAAAATCCAAAGAATCGAACTTGCCAGTACGAGTAGAGGCTCAATGAATATTACTTTCATAATTTGTTTCTCTTCCTCCGGAGCGCATATCGGGAAAAGGGGTGGCAGATTGTCTTTCGGGAGTTCGATTTCCTGATTCGCCTTATGTCTGAGTTCTTTATGGATAAAAAAGAAGCAGTTCGCATACCGCGACCGACGCCTTTGCATTCGTCCTTTGACCGTCTTCCGCAGCGTATCTCATTGGCCTAGCATCTGCTAAATTCAGCCTTCCGAATCGCCATGTTGAAAAGACTATTCTCCAGTCAATCTGCCGATGAAATTCCGGCCAAGCCTTCGCATGGGTCGACTAACGGCTCGCGCCGCCGCGTCATGGTCATTGGACTCGATTGCGCGGCGCCTGAGCTGATCTTTGACCGCTGGCTTGATGACCTGCCGAACTTGAAGTCGCTTTACGAAAGCGGAATGCACGGCGACCTCCGCTCGTGTGATCCGCCAATCACCGTGCCGGCCTGGTCGGTCATGATGTCCTCGAAAAGCCCCGGGCGGCTTGGGGTCTACGGATTTCGCAATCGTGCGGATCACTCCTATGATCGCTACTCGATCGCCAACTCGCTTGCGATCAAGGAAGACCGGCTTTGGGAGATTCTCTCGCAGAAGGGGAGGCGCTCCATCGTTATCGGCGTGCCGGGGACTTACCCTCCAAAACCGCTCAACGGCACGATGGTGACTGATTTCCTCACGCCAGACATTTCCTGTGAATACACTCACCCGCCAGAGTTCAAGCAGGAGATCGAACGCGTTGTCGGAGAATACATCCTGGATGTGCGCGACTTTCGCTCCGGCAACAAGGAAAAGATTCTAGCCGACATCTACGAGATGACCCGCAAACGTTTCCAACTCGCGCGCCATCTTCTGGCCAAGGATGACTGGGACTATTTCATCATGGTGGAAATGGGCACCGACCGCATCCATCACGCGCTCTGGGATAATATGGACCCGGCACATCGATTCTACGAGCCGGGGAATAAGCTGGAAAGCGCGATTCACGACTATTATAAGGAGATCGATCGCGAGATTGGCACGCTCTTGAGTTTCGCCGATGAAAACACGGATGTTTTGGTGGTATCCGATCATGGGGCGAAGCGGATGGACGGGGGCATCTGTGTGAACGAATGGCTCATGGCCAATGGCTATCTGGCTTTGAAGGAAAAACCGTCTGGTGCAGTTCCGTTCTCCAAGGTAAAAATCGATTGGCCACAGACTAAGGCATGGGGCGATGGTGGCTACTACGCTCGCATCTTTCTCAACGTCGCCGGGCGCGAACCGGAAGGCACGATCGCGCCGGAGGATTACGAGAAGGTGCGCGATGAGCTTATCGCCGGGCTGAAATCAATCCCGGACGAAAACGGGCGTGACATTGGTACCCAAGTTTACCGTCCCGAGGACCTTTACAAAGAAGTCCGTGGGGTGGCCCCAGACTTGATCGTCTATTTCGGCGACCTCTACTGGAGGTCCGTTGGCACGATCGGTGGCGGTAAGTTGCACACTTTCGAAAACGACACCGGCCCGGACGGCGCAAACCACGCGCAAAAAGGCATGATCTTGTGGCGCCCTGCTCGGAGCGCTCAGGGCCCCCGTCAAATCGACGGCGCGAAGATCACTGACGTGGCACCGACGGTTCTGAAGATCCTGGGACTGGCCATTCCACCTGACATGGAGGGTAAGCCACTCGTAAATTAGAGAGCTCGCTTTTCGCCGGACAATGACTCCGCAACCAAAAAACTTCCTCAGTCAGATCAAGATGGTGCGCGCTCGGACGCCACTCCGCTTGAGCTTTGGCGGTGGAGGAACTGATGTTTCGCCGTATGCAGACACGCACGGCGGGTGCGTGCTTAACGCCACTATCTCACGCTACGTTTACGGAACGCTAGTGCCAAAATCCGAACGCTCGATCGGGTTTCGTTCCTTCGATTATGGGACGGTCGTCTATTGGACTCAGGAAGAACACTTTCAATTTGACGGCCAGATGGATCTCGTCAAAGGGGTGCTCAAACGCTTTGAACTCGACAAATTCCGGACCGACGGCTTCGATCTTTTCGTTCATGCCGACGCTCCGCCCGGATCCGGTCTCGGTAGTTCCTCGACCTTTACCGTCGCGTTGATCGGCCTCTTCCGAGAGCTCCTCGGATTACCTATCACTTCGAATGGCATGGCTCAACTGGCTTACGACATTGAGCGCAACGACGTCGGAATCAAAGGTGGACGTCAAGATCAATGGGCCGCCGCCTTTGGGGGTTTCAATTTCATGGAATTCAAAGGCGAAGAAGTCGTCGTAACGCCTCTGCGGCTGAGCGAATACCTGATCAACGAACTGGAATACAACCTCATCCTTTGCTTCACGGGTAGTCGCGAATCCCAGCCGATCATCGACAGCCAGATGGAAAGCGCGAAAAAGAAAGAAGCGGCACCGCTGGCCGCCATGGACCAGGTAAAGGCGATCGCCTACGAAATGAAAAAGGCGCTGCTCGCGAGCGATCTTGATCGCTTTGGCGAAATGTTGCATGAGGGGTGGCTGCAGAAGAAACAGATGGCTAAAGGCATCACCACGCCGCGCATCGACGAGCTTTACGAAGAGGCGCGAACGGCGGGGGCAATCGGGGGCAAGATTACAGGGGCCGGCGGGGGCGGCCATCTCCTGCTCTATTGCCCGTTTAACAAGCGTCACATCGTTCGGGAACGCCTGAGCGCACTTGGGACCACGGTGACCGATTTCCGTTTCGATCCCGTCGGCATGCAAACTTGGCGAGTTTACAAATGATTACCATTTCCTGTCACAACTTTACGCCCGTCCGTTGGGCAGCTAACCTCCTCGCCACATGAAGACGGTTCCAAAGGTTGTGATCATCGGCTTGGACGCCGCGACGTGGACCCTCATTAGGCCATGGATGGCGGAAGGCAGCATGCCGAATTTGGCAAAATTAATGAAAGCTGGCGTTTCGGGCACGCTTGAGTCCGTTCTCCCGCCAATCACTCCTCCGGCCTGGACATCGTTCATGACAGGCAAGAACCCCGGCAAGCACGGCATTTTCCATTTCGTCGAGACCGAGCACGGCGGATACGCGATGAATTACGCGAATGCGACCTCGCGTCGCTCGCCCACGGTCTGGAAGCTCCTGAACAACGCCGGTTATTCCGTCGGCACGATGAACGTTCCATTCACCTATCCACCCGAGCCCCTGAATGGATTCCAGATCTCGGGGATGGATACCCCGTCTGAAAACAGTCCGTTTATTCATCCGTCTTCTCTGCGAGAAGAGTTGGTCAAACACCTTGGTGGAATTCAACTCGATCTCCGATTCCTCGGGGCGATGTCGACCGACGAACGGCGGAGTCAGGTGCTCACCGAAATTGAGCAAATGGATGAACAGTGGACGAAGGCCGCGCTCTACCTGCTCGAGACTCACCCTCAGGATGTCATGATGTTCGTCTTCATGTCGATCGACACAGTCCAGCACCACTTCTGGCAGCACATGGACGCGGATCATTTCATCCATGATCCAAAGCTGGCGCCGAAGTTTGGCGATGCAATCCGCAAGGTTTACGAGCGTCTCGACGCCGCGGCTGGTCAGATCATCGATCGGCTACCGCCCGAGACCACTTTCTTGGTCGTTTCCGATCACGGCGGCGGGCCGGTTGTTGACCGAACTATCTTCCTCAACCGCTATTTGGCCCAGCTGGGGCTCCTAAAATACAAGCCAAAAGCAACCGGCGGCCTACGGACCATCCCGACAAAGCTGTTGCGGTTCGGATTTAGCCTTCTCCGCGGCACTCTTACTTCACGGCAGAAGAGTCGGCTCTCCATGTTATTTCCAAAACTCGTGCAAAAGAGCGAAATGGCCTATTCGGCTTTCACTAGCATCGATTGGAGCCGGACCAAGGCCTACTGCAGCGAAGTACTCGCGTCGCCGCCGAGCATTTGGATCAACCTCAAAGGGGTAAAGCCTCAGGGAACCGTCGATCCGGCCGATTACGAGGATCTAGTTAACTTCATCATTGCAAAACTGGCTGAGCTGAAAGATCCACGTAACGGCGAGCCGGTCATCAGCCGTGTCTACCGACGCGACGAGATTTTTCATGGTCCATTCGCCCATGAAGGTGCTGATCTCGTGCTCGATTGGTGGAGCGAAAACAGCCTCTTTTCCACTCAACCGAGCTTTCCGGAGGATACAGATAAACCGGCCCTAATGATTCGGGAACACAAGCCACCCGAGAACTCGGAATGGGGCGGTACGCATCGCCTTCACGGCATCTTGATCGCCCGGGCGCCGGCCCTGAAGAGAGGGGCGGAAATCGAAAATCCGCACCTGATTGACCTTGCTCCGACAATCCTTCACTTGCTTGGAGTTTCGGTTCCCCAAGATATGGATGGCAGTGTTTTAATCGATGCCTTCCGTCCCGAATTCCTCGCGGAACATCCTGTGCAGGCTGGCGATGCCTCCGGCACGTCAGGAGGCGATCGTCCCAGCGGCTACACCGACGAAGAGTCGGCCAAAGTCGAGGAGCGGCTCCAAGCTCTCGGCTACCTCGAGTAATCCACTTAACCAAAGCAATCCTATGTTTGAACTCATTCGTGCCGACCTCGATCGCAAGATGCGAGGTTTCGGCGTTCGTCCGGAAGATCAGACATTCTTCCGTAAACGGATCACCCCTTTCCTCGAATTTGGCACTTTTGCCGTAATTGTTTATCGGTTTGGCTCCTGGGCCTATACCGTAAAGATTCCAGTCATTCGCCAGATTCTGATCACGCTCTATCTGTTTATCAACGTTTTCTGCATGGCGGTCACCGGGATTCACATCGCGCGCGAAAACACGATTGGGCCCGGCTTCGTCATCCACAACTTTTCCGGCATTCTCGTCCTGGCAAAAGAGATTGGCCATAGCTGTACCTCTCAACCAGGGGGCCAGTATCATGAATGTTCGTGGAGTGGGTCGTGCGACGATCGGTAACAACTGCTATTTCGGCGCAGGCTGCAAGGTGTTGGGCGCCGTGACCATTGGCGATAACGTCGTCGTGAGCGCAAACTCAGTAGTCGTTACCGACATACCAAGCGGAGCCACGGTCTTCGGTGTCCCGGCACGAATTATCTCACGCGAGGCGACCAGCCCCTATCTTAAGAACCCTGTGGTCCCGGTTCGCGCCACGACTCCGGCCACAACCACTTCGTGACCGACGTCAACTTTAATCATCGAATCAGGAGGGGCGGCTACTCAGTCGCGATGGTGGCGGCTTGTCCTTTCCCGGCCAATCATGGCTCCGCTGCGAGCATTCGGGAGATGTCTGATACACTCGTGGACATGGGTCACGATGTTCACATCGTCACCTATCCGATTGGCCAAGAGGATATTCGCGTCCGCCGCGCCAAAGTACATCGGACGGCGTCCTTCCGGCCCGAAACCAATGCAAAGGTTGGTCCTTCGGCAGATAAGTTTTTCCTCGATTTTCAGCTCCTGCGTCTTCTCTGCCGCGTTATCCGTCGTGAACGAATAGACATCATTCACGCCCATAATTATGAGGGCGCACTCGTCGGAATCATGGCCAAATGGATAACACGCCGACCGCTTCTCTATAACGCCGTTAATCTTATGTCAGATGAGCTGGCAGGCTACCGGTTCATCCGCCCAGCGTGGCTCGCTCAGGGGATCGCCCGCGCTTTGGATTGGTTTATTCCTATTTTTCCAAATCACGTCACGGCGGTTTCGCCTGAATTGAGGGACTGGTTCGTTGACCACGGAGTTCCGCCCGGGAAAATCGACATGGTACCCGCCGGTATCGAGCCGGAGATGTTCGACAATCCGGCGCCTGAAAAATTTCGGCAGCAATATCAAATCAACGGCCGACCGGTTGTAATGTACACAGGTGTGCTGAATGCCTTTCAGCGGGTTGACTACTTGCTCCGTGCTTTCGCAATTGTTTTGCAGGAACAACCGGATGCTCTCTTGCTGATCGTTAGTCCTCTTGTCTCCGCGACCCATGAAGAGGCACACAAACAGCTTGCCGACCAACTCGGTATCTCACATTCGATCATTTGGATCTCTCCCCATGCACTGGCGGACCTGCCCAGTTATCTCGCCCTCGCCGATGTGACAGTCGTTCCGCGACCCGAATGTCCGGGCCACCCGGTAAAATTGCTGAATTACATGCTTGCCGGCAAACCGGCTGTCTCCTTTGCTGGCGGTGCCAAGGGTGTTCGCCATTTGCATGACGCCTTTATCGTTCCCAACCACGATTACAAAGCGCTCGGCCACGGTATTGTTACGATCTTACAGAACCGGGCGCTCGCCGCCGAGTTAGGGGCCAATGCGCGCAATACCGTTCTGACTAATTTCGATTGGCGGCAAATTTGCCGCACGATCGAGCGTATTTATGATCAACTTCTCGGGGCGGCGAACGCCACCCCGCACCCGCTAAATGAACCGGCGACCCAGCCCGCGGCAGAGCACTGACGTTTTGCATCCCGTGGCATTACAATTCGATTAGTTTTGCCTGATCTTGGAACTTCATATCGACAACTTCCGCTCGGCTGCGTATGAACTCTTCCCTTCTGTCACCCTAGAAGACCTCTTATAACCCATATGGAAACGAAAAACAAACTGGCGGATGCACCGACGCGTTCCGGGAGTGGTGACCCGTTTGCTCGCCGAACTCCGACACCGCAAATGAAGCGCTCGCACTGGATCATTTTCTTCGCCATCTGCCTTATACTTGGATTACTCGTCTTCTTGACAATCATCCACGTGATCGACACCACCCCTTCGAAAGCACGCCTGGTTCACGCTCCCGCGCCTGTCGAGACAGTACCTGTCCGGCGACAGGACCTGAACGAGGTGATCGGCGGAAGCGGAGCAATCGAACAGGCGCAGACCGTGCAGTTGACTAGCCAGGTAACCGCGCAAGTGCTCGAAGTCCAGGTCAAGATCGGGGACGTGGTCAAGAAAGGCGGTCTTCTCGTGCGCTGGGATGATCGCCTGATCGAGGCGACTTTGGAGGCCAATCGTGCCTACGTCGATTCGAGCAAGATCAAGATTAAGGACGAAACCCGGCAGGTCGAACGTTACACGGCATTGCAACAGAAGAAGATGGGCACGCCCTTGGAGCTGGAGAAGAGTGAAATGTCGCTTGCCGACGCTAAAGAGGATCTGGCCAAGGCGACTCTCTCTCTCCGCCAGGCGGAACTCGATCTGGAACATGTCAAAATGAATGCCCCCCTCGACGCCATTGTGCTGGAGCGTCTCGTAAACCCCGGCGAAAACACCCACCGCGACCAGATCGTGATGAAGCTGGGCTCGCTCAGCAATGTCCTATTGGCCGCAAAGATCGGCGAGGAGAAAGTGCATTCCGTCCAGGTCGGCCTGGCCGCCGAAGCAAGTTTTCCCGCTTTCCCCGGCGAGCGGTTTGAAGGCAAGGTGGTCAAGATTGACCCGAACATCGATCCGGTTACCCGCAACTTTACCGCCTATGTGGAAATTAATAACGATGACTTCCGGCTGAAACCCGGTCTTTCCGGCTTCGCCCGTATTCGTCGCTCAGCCAAAGACGTGCTCGCGGTGCCAAGTATTGCAATCATGAATCCATCGGGCGAGCAGGCGTCTGTCTTTGTCGTCGACTCGGATAACCATGCCACTCTGCGTAAGATTCGCCCTGGGATTGTTGTCGACGCCATGACTGCGGTCCGGGAGGGTTTAAAAGAGGGCGAAAGGGTCGTAAGCGTGGGCCAGCTATATCTCAACAACAATGACAAAGTGCGCACAACAGAGAAATCGCTTGAGAAATAGGGTTGTTCTCAGTTTAATAGCTTTCTTTTTCGCCGTCCCATTGACGCACGGGGGACAAGACGAGGTTAGTTCCAATTCTCGGCCATTGACGTTGAGAAATTGTATTGCGCTCGCCCTGAACGAAAGTCCAGTCTTGGAGGCCAGCCGGCTCGATGTCGCCTCCGCGACAGAAGAGGCACGGGCTGCGCGCGATCAGACACTTCCCGAAATTACAGGCAGGGCTGGCTATCAGCTCTTTTCGGGTAGTCCGACCAGCAAATTTTCCATCGTAGACGCTGGCACAGGCATTGGCATTGGGACCAACAACGCGATCACGTCGGGTGCGGTCGAAGTATATTCGGCTCACCTCTCTTATCCGCTTTTCAGAGACGGGAGCATTCTTGGTCTCAACACCGGTCCCGCCGAAGCCGGCAAGCTGGCTCGGCGAAGGAATTTAGCCTGGACGAGTCGCCTCAGGCGTGAAGACGTTATCGCGCGCATCACCGACGCGTTCATCACTACAGTCTCGGCCGAGAATCGCGCGGGTTATGCGGAACGGCGAGTCAAGCTGTTGCAACAGCAGGTTAACATCACTCAAGAACAGCAAAAGCAGGGGCTGACTCTGCCCATCGATCTTAAGCTAGCGCAGAGCCAGCTGAGCGGGGCAGAAACGCTTTCTAAGATTCTCCGACAGCAGGCTGTGGCGGGAAAAATCCAGTTGGCCCGCTCCCTTGGTTTCGATTCGCCCGAAGAGCTCAAACTTTCCGACGAACTTCCGGAACCGCCCGAACCCCCAAGTGCTAAGCTTTTGCTGGGTCCGAACCTGAATCATCACCCATCGCTTGAGGTTCAGAAAGCAGTTACCGATCAGGCCCGACAGGATTACCGGCTCGAACACTTCCGGTTGTATCCTTCTGTGACTCTCGAGGGTACCGCGATCCATATCGATGACTTCGGCTCTTCCAGTGCCGGCCTCTATGCAGGCATCGTTTCGGTCAACGTGCCGATCTTCGATTTCGGCGCGCAACAGGCGACGACCCGCTCTCGCCTGGCGAAATATCAGGCAGAACGCTCCCGGCTATCCTCTGTCGCCGATGATGTGGCTTTTGAAATCGTGACGATTTATCAAAGCATTTACGTTCTCAGTCAGAATATCCTAACTTTGCAGCAGGAGGTTGCGAAAGCTGATCGCGATGTCCAGGTCACCGGCTCGCAACAGGAAGAGGGAATCGCCACGCCGCTGGCGACGATCGAGAAAGAATTGCATCTCATCGCAAAACGGGATGATCTGGACGGTCTAGAGGTGCGCCGGCTCATGCTCTACGCGGCCCTCCAGAAAGCCTCGGGTGGCTCCTGGAAGTGGTTTAAATGAAGCAATCTCAGCGGATAGTAAAGAACGCCGTGGTTGGCGTCGCCGCCGGCGTTATCGGTGGGCTGGTTTATCTGGCTACCACCATAGCCATAGCCCGGAACCACAACGTTAGTCTCGCGGAGTTCGGCAAATACCAATGGGTTTTGGCTTTCGCGATGATCGCCCAGCTCGTGGCCGATTCTGGTTTGCCCCGAATGATGATTCGCGAGATCGCCAAGGATCCGGAATGCGTTGGAAAAATAATCGGCGCCGCGGCGGGTTTGATCTGGGCGATATCACTCGTGGTCTGTTTGGTCGTAGGGATTATCGCCCTCTTTTTGCCTTTCGGAAACGACATGAAAATCGCAGTCATGGTTATGACTTTGGCGACTTTGTGTACGTTTCATGGCGCTGGCTACAGCGCAGTACTCCGCGCGTTCGAAGACAACGAACTAAACTATCTGGCCTTCATTCTGCAAAAGATTCTGCTCCTATCTTTAATCCTGGCCATGCTCCACTTCAGGACTGGAATGGTCGGCTTCGTTTTCGCTCACCTGCTCTCGAACTTGTTCATGTGGACTTTCTACCACTTCATCGTTTCCAGGTTTTACACCAAGGTAAAGCTGAAGATTGATTTGCCACTCTGGAAGGAACTTTTCTTTTCCTCCATACCGATGGGCGGCGGCGTTATGCTTCGGCAACTCGCCATGCAGATAGATATTTTTATTCTGGGACTAATGACCAACATGCAAACCGTCGGTCTCTTTGGCGGACCCTATCGCCTCAGTTGGTCGCTCCGCACCATCCCGCAGACTCTTTCCTTGCCGCTCTACCCCCTGTATTCGCGGACGGCGCATTTTTCGCCTTCACGCTTTGACGATGTTTACCGCCAGAGCTTGAAATTCTTTTGTCTCCTTAGTATCCCATTCGCGGCCTTCTTTATCGCCTGGTCCAAACAGCTTTTGACTTTGGCGCTTGGAGCCAGATTCTTGCCCGCTCTGCCCGCCATGCAGCTTCTTGGCCTCGGTTTGATTCCTTTCTTCATTTCAACGCTTTTCCAATACCTCTTTGCCGCTCTTGACGCGCAGAAAAGCTTTTTCGTAACCACGATGATTGGCTCCGTCCTGCGCGTTGGTCTCCTCGTTGCGCTGATTCCCCACTATAACTACGTTGGCCCGGCGATTGCTTTTGTTTGCGCTGAGACGCTGACGGTGGGGTTGTGGATTTTTCAGATGTATAAGCTGGGCTATCCCGCTCATCTTGGGAATGTCCTTTGGCGACCGCTCGCGGCCGGAGCGGCTATGGCCGGCGTGCTCTATCTTTGCGCCAACTCATCCTTAGCCTGGCAAATAGCCGGCGCGGGTTTGTCAATCCTGTCATACGGGGCCGTCCTTTTTGGCCTGCGCACTTTCTCGAGTGAGGAAATCAGCCAGGCAAGAGAGGGAATCGCTTTCGTCTCGCCCTTCGTGGCATCTTGGGCGAAAAAGCTTAAGCGCGACCCGTGAAGATTCCGAAGAGCTTAGCACCGTGGCTAAAGCGCGTGACTTTGTGGGCATCGGTTGGAGCGCGCATCTGGGCCCGCTACTGTCTTTTGATTATCGGTTCTGGTCTGGCCTTCGGCTCGATCATTCTAAAATGGGTTCAATTTCCCTTTAGTCACAACGTATCCGGGCTGAAATTTTCTTTTCTGCGAGATCCGGGTGTCGTCCCGCATTTCACCCTTTTTTCTGCTGGCGTCATAGGGTTTACCGTCCTCGTTGTTGGGATTCTTTTTCGCAAGAGACATCCCATTTTTCTTGAGCTGGCCGCGGCCATTCTCATAATGCTTTGGGCTATCGCTCCCGCGCAGATAGCTTTCCGGCAGCCGTCGGTGCTTCGCCGGCTAACCTATGAGTTACAGGTGAATCCGATCCTGAATGTTTTTTCGAAGGAATATCTTTTGCAAAACTATGGCGCGCCGGAACTTTTGCCGAAACGGCTCATTCTTTACAGTGCCTGGGGAAGGTTCGTTGCTGCCTGCTCCTTTCTGCGTCTCGGTTGGTATTGCTTTGGGTTGGGCGCATTATTGGTCGGTGTCTATGCCATGGCGCAAACTCGCAGCGGAAGGTTGACCCGTCTTTTCCTCCTCCTTTGCCTCCCGATTGGGGCCCTCGCCATCATTCTCATACCGCCGGCCATTGGGCAGCACTACTATACGGATGCTGCCCTGGCGGCAACACTTGGGCACGACCAGGAAGCGATTAGTAATTATCGTAAGGCGATGCGATGGGATGCCTGGCACGCACACGATATCGATCTTTATGCGACGGTCGGCGAACTGCAAAAGCATGCGGGTATTTCGCATAACTCTCCGGAACGCCACATCAACCGCGCGATCGAGTTACGAAGTGAAAACGAATTTGAAGCGGCTCTATTCGAGTTTAGCCGTGCCGCTGAAGGGAGGGGGGCGTTGGCGGAAACGACGCAACGGGAAATAGCCATAACCCGTATGTCGCTTGGCCTCGCCTTATATCGATCGGGTGGCATCAGCAGTGCCGTTATCAACTGGGAGCTGGCCCTGACGGAAGATCCGTCTCTGATCTATGTTCTGCCCTATCTCGCTCGTGGCTATTACGACTTGGGTCGTTACCAGGCTGGGATCGATGCCGCCGAGCGCTTGGCAAAGTTGATCAAAGATCACAAGTTTGCGCTCGCCAATGTCTACTCGACGGCGGGCGATTGCTACGCTAAACTTGGCAAGGAGACGGAAGCCCGCCGTTATTACACTCTCTCGCTTGCCGCTGATCCAACGTTGAATTATTGGGCGCTGACAGGCCTCGTCGGCGAATAGTCATGGAAGATCGTTCAGCTCGGGAAAAAGTGTCGCCTTTGCAAATACTGCGCTGGTCATGGGCGCTGGTCGTTGTCTGCGGCTTGTTGCTTGGGTATTATTTCCTTCAGACCTACGGACTCCCAAGACATCGACAATATCATCTTGATTTCGGCAAGGCAGAGTGGATCGAACCCGCCGAATCCCCCGCCCCGATCGCCTATTTCCGAAAGGAAATCTATCTGAGTTCTTCCCCGGCACAGGCATGGATTGAAATTGCGGCTTCGGATAACTTTGGTTTGATCGTCAATGGACACACGATCGGCAATCAAGCCTCCATTAAAACTTTCGAAACTGGCATTTATGACATCAAGAGGGCTCTCAAACTTGGGACCAACGTCATCGCCGTTTCTATTTCGCGCACCTCCTATCCGGGGCCGGCACAGCTGCGTATTCGGGGAGAGATCGTCGCCCCCAGCGGCGCAACGACTCAGGTCCTTTCAGATGAAACCTGGCGAGTAACCAACCGAACAGGAATCGTCGAGGGCACGGAAGAATGGAACGAGAAGGGCGTCCCGGATCAGACGTGGCCGACGGCACGCCGCTCGCCGCTCAATGACCATCACGTTCCCATCTCCTGGGTCGATACCAATCCCCTTCTCTTGCAGCTACCCCGGATCGGATATTGGATAATGGCGAGTAACGCGTCGTCCGAAGCGGTTTTTTCCACGAGCATAACCGCGGATCGCTCGAAACAGGAGACGTGGATTCAAATCGCCAGCGCCGGCGATCTGGATTTGGCCATCAACGGGCATATCGTCACCCTCGCAAGTTCAGCGGCGAAGGGGAGCAAGAAATTGCCGCATCTGCCCTCTGCCGAGGCCAGCCCGCCTCAGGCCGACAAATATGGGCGCGTCGCAAAAAATCAAGATACACCTGTCAAGCTAAACGGCACGCCTTTCCAATCCGTCGACCTCTCTGCTTACGACATTAGTTACTGGATCAAGAAGGGACAAAACGTCATCGTAGCGAGCGTTCGGAGCGAGCAGATGCCCGCCAGCCTCTATGTCGACGGGTTCATCGTGAAAGGAGATAAGATCGACCGCTTTTCCACAAATGCTGCTTGGCGAGTGGGCGATCAACCGAATTCAGACCAGGGCGTTGCGCAGGGGCGGGCGATCCAGATTGGGCCGGATGGAGTCGCTCCCTGGGGCTATTTACCGCAGGAATTGGCGCGGCCTCTCGACCATTCCGGATTTGCCACTCTTTTCCAATCGTGGGCCATTGTAGGCCTGACTCTCGTACTAGTCATTGCTCTCTGGCTAATCGTCTCAGCCGTCGTCTCCAACTGGCGTGGTGAGCCACTCGCGAGTGCGATGGCGCGAGATGCCTTGCTGCACGGACCGATTCTTGCCGGGTTATTATTAATGCTCCTTCCGAACTACGATCCGCGATTCCCGCTTGAGTGGTCGTTTCAGCCGAAGTTTGTCGTCGGAGCTTTTTCCGTCCTGATCTTAATTCGCCTCTTGCACCTCCTTGCCGATCGATGGACGCCGGTAGCGACTCGCGCCGGTCTCGACCGGCTTAAAGCGAGCACACAATGGGAAAGGCGAAGATCCCAAGCAAAAGAGCTAATTTCTCGCGACCTGCGTCTGCCTCAGCTGTTCGACATTCCCTTTCGTCAATTACTGCCTTTCCTGATCCTCATCCTCATCATGTTCCTTGGCCTTGGCCTTCGTTACCACAACCTTGGTTACATGTCCTTTGATCATGATGAAATGGGCCAAATCGCGAAATCGAAGGGGGTTTTTAGTCTGGGCTTTCCCTACACACTTGCTGCAGGCGAGGTGCGCTGGACGACCACCTACGAAGCAGTTCCTTACCCACTCGCCCTTTTCGGATTTCTGTTTGGCTATTCGGAGTGGTCCCTACGCCTCCCGGCGTGTTTCATGGGTACACTGTGTATTGGCGTTATCGGACTTATGGGAAGACGATTGTTTGACTGGAGAACTGGTCTCTTTGCAGCCTTCGTCTATGCCTGTTTGCCGCTCAATATCCGATGGGCCCAAAATGCGTTCTATCTTTCGCAATGCCAGCTCATGGCGATGCTGACCTACTGGTTCTTTTACGAAGCAATCCAAACTCGACCTTTTAGGCAGAAGTTCCTCACCGCCGCAACGGTTACCTTCTGTTTAGCTTATCTCTCTTGGGAAGGAACCGGGTTCCTTCTCCCTGCACTCTTCATGGGCCTGCTCGTTGTTCGCTGGGGTCAATTTTGGTGGCTAAAGGAGTTTCATCTTTATCGTTGCCTGTTTTTTATGGGGGCCCTGGTCGTCGCCCAATATTGCTCCCGCATGCTTGCCGGTGCCCCCTATCTTAATGTCGGTTCCGGTCTATCCAATCTTAGTGGACCATCGCTCTTCTTTCTCGCGCCCGGTTATCAACCGATGTACTATATCGACAAGCTGCTGCTTTCCGAGAATCACGTCTTTTTCACCATCATGATTCTCGCGGGGCTGCCCTTCTGCTGGAAGTCTCCCGGTTTCCGCTATGTCGTGGTCATGCTGGGAACGCTCTTTATCCTGCATACCAACTTTCTCGCTGCGCTCTCTCCGCGCTACTGCTACTATTTTCAGCCACTCGTTATGATAGGCGGCGTCGCGGCCACAGTCATGCTCTATGATCGCCTTCTGACGCTCACCCGATGGACCGGGGATTCAAGTGTTGGGCGGGTCGCGGCCCACGCCACCGGACTGGCGTTTTTACTTCTGCTTTTCGTACAAAGTAACGAGTCTGTCTTGAAGGAATATCAACTCTCGAGCAACGGTGACGCGCCGCAGATGATGTCCCGAATGGGCACCTATCGCTATGATTACCGGGGGGCAGCCGACTTCGTCAAGACTCATGCCCGACCCGGGGATGTGATACTGCCCGGTATCCCGCACGTCTTTAACTACTACACAGGCTTTCCAGGTAACTATTTCCTAAACACGCTTTTTAGTTCCAAGGTCCCGTACAACCAGCTTTTGGACGAGCCGAGGTTTTCCGACAAGTTTGGCAGTTTACCGGTAATTCGAAATATTTCCGAGTTGAAGGACGTCGTAAACCGATCGGGCCGTGCTTGGGTCGTATTCGCACCCTATGCCTCGTTTGAGATGCTCAATAGCCCGACCGTGCTGGATTATATTCACAAAAACGCGAGAGCGGAATTCGAAAGCTATCGGGCAAAGGTTTATTTGATTGAAGGAGCACAACCCAGCTCCGCCGTGGCACAGACTCCGTAGCCTAAATGGCGGAGTAGGCGCGATTGATCGCCTTACGCATCGCCGCCCGGAACGAGAACAAGGCGGCAGCAAAGGATCCTTGCTCGCGGAGTCGCGCAGTTTTCAATTCGATCGCAATTCGATTTACTTCGCCCGGCTGCTTGTTCACCGCCGCCTCAAAAAGTGTCACAGCATGCTGATAAAGAGCGACGTCGAACCGATTTCGTTTCGTGATCAAATCAAGCGTGGTCGGCGACAGGTCCGCTGTTTTGGGTCGCGCGCGGGTAACATTGAAACTCGAGTAGAACTTTAGTTGCCAGCCAAAGCGCAACTTCATTAAGGCTAGGCTCTCTTCGAAACGCTCAGAGAGCCCGACTACGCTGAAGTAATGACTCAGATGATATATTGCCTTCTCCAATATCGCTTCGGTACAAGGAGCATGATAGTCCGCTCCGGCTATGATCTTACATTGCACATTGTCTCGCGTGGAGCGCTCCACAAAATCCTCGATCGTCCATTTTTCACGTCGGAGCTTCCAATAGAGGGGATGCAGCTTGTAGCTACGCATGAAATAGAACGCCGAAAGCACCCGCTCAACAGGATCTCGCAGAACGGTGATGTAAGTGGATGGCTGGGGCAGAGTTTCATGCAATCCGAAGAACATATGGCCCTTGAACATCCGCGTCTTGCGCAGGCGAGTCAGGGAAAGTTTGCGCAAATGCGCGGCCGACCATTCAAAGAGAACAGGATCAACTGAGTACATCTCCGAAAGCCGATATTCCCACTCGATGAGGCGATTGAGAGTCGTGCCCGCGGTCTTGGGCAGATGAAGAAAGATGACGGCTTCCCGCCCGCCCCCGGGACCGACGGCTAAATCTTGAGACTGAATTGCCGTTTTTGCTGCTGGGCTTGGGCTCATCTGCGCTGGCGATATTTTCCTTCCGCGATCAATTTCTTTTTGTAAGCTTCGTAGCCTAATTGCCTTGCCTCGCGCCAGGCACTCGCTGCCTGGCTTGAGGTCGTCACACTGAAGCCGTCTCCATGCCATAACTCCCAGTATTCAGCCCCGGCGTGGACGAGATTGAGCGCGGCGATCTCGGGCGAGCCCATTCGTCCATCCGGCCGATTGAGGCCAGCCAGGCTCTGGAAGCCGTGATGGGCTCGATCGCGGTACTTTCTGTACTAGATCGTAGGTCATCCCGCCCGTGTCTTCCTTGCGCCCAGTGAGTTGGCAGCTTTGAATGCTAAAACGCTCCGGGAACTTACTAAGTCCAGCGTCGATGATGCGTTCACAGAAGGATGGCGGTAAATCCAGAATTTTCGATACGTGCAGAGAGAGCTCCTGTTTTGGAAAGGCCGTGCCCCAAACCTCGATAAAATTCCTGTAGACGTCAAGCAGCCTGCGTTCGTAATCACCGAGGGCGCGCCAGGTGGAAAGGTCCTGGCGTGTCTTGGGTAGGTGCATTTCCGCACTCATGAAATTCGCGCACGTAACGACCACACTGACGCAAAGAGGATCGTTGGCGTAATGTTCGCCCAGCCGTTGAATGATTCGTGAAAAATCACGCTCATAGATCGGGTCCCAAGGAATTGGTAGCTGAACTGTTTCGCCTACATTGGCACGATGAGGATTTGTAACTTTGGTCAGGAATGGCCGCGCGCCATCTGCATACACAAACGCTGGTGTATGAACGCCAGGTTTCAAACAGAGCTGATACTTCATGCCGATATTGCGGAGCACCGCCACGGTCCTGTCGATCGTGGTAAAGTCCGGCTTTCCAGGCTGCTTTTCGATCTGATCCCAAGGGATATGCAAACAAACGCCGGATAGGTTAGGGTTGTCTCGGACCTGAGCAGAAAACTCGTCGAACCTTGCGCCGTTCTCGGGCAGCTTTTGCATGACCCAGAGCCCGGTCCGGAGGGGCGGCCCGCTGGTAGCGAAAAGCGGGTGAGCTGAGAATGATGCGATAGCCGCGACGGCAAGGAAGACCTGCGAAGCAGACAATCCATAAAGCGGACGCATCGGCAAGAAAACGCCTTCTCTAAGGCGAGCCAATCGGCTTTAGGTGTTTGTCGAAAAATCCTATGATCTCTCTGGCAAACCTTGGAGTACCTATGCTATGGCCCCGTCCTTTGGCGACCTCCAGGGTTGCATCCACTCCCGCGGCCTTCAGCTTGTTGACGAAGACCTCACCTTGGCTCTCCGGGATCGACCTGTCATTTTCTCCATGGATGATGAGGAACGCCGCGTCGTCCTTGGAAACATAGGTAATCGGACTGGCTGCAATCGCCTTCGCCCTAAGTTGCTCACCCGAGCCTCCCAGAAACTGTTCGACAGAAGACTTGACTCTGTGGCCCGAACCATCCTTCAAACTCGACACAGTCTCGTAGAGTTCCAGGATATCCGATGGCGCCGACATATCACAGACCGCCTGCACCCGGCTTGAAAAAGCAGAGTTATCGCCGACACCATCCAATTCCGCCACGCCACCCGAGGTGCCAAGGAGCGCTGCCAGATGTCCCCCAGCAGAATGGCCCCAGGCGCCGATGTGATCGGGATCGATGTGGTAAGTGGCGGCATTGGCGCGCAACCAACGGACCGCCGCTTTGCAGTCTTCGATCGCGGCTGGAAAGGGCGCCTCCCCTGAGAGCCGATAGTCTACGCTGGCAACGATATAACCGTGAGCCATCAGGTTGATAGGAGGTCTCTGTTCTTTGCTTCCATAACTCCAACGGTGCCCGTGAAGCCAGAGAACGACCGGCAATGGATGCGTGACCGAGTTGGGCGAATAAATGTCGAGCTGGAGGTCGTGGCCGTCGACACGTTTGTAAACCAGGTTGCGCACAATATTAATATCGCGAAAATCCGCCCGGCGACGCCGCCCCTCGGCTGACTCGGCCGGCTGCGTCGCCCAAATCGCCAGGGCAACAACCAGAAACAGCGGGGCGAGCAGCCGGTGACGACGTTCAATCTGTATTTTCCGAGTTCTCATACTGCTGATGCGATCTTGTTTACCAAAAAGCGACCGGCTCCCAAGGTCGAGTTACAAAAGCCCTCAACCGAACCCGGTTTCGGCAGCGTGCGCAATGCGGCCAATCCTTCCCGGACCGCGGTCTCCTTCTTTCGCAAATTTTCTTCGAAGAGATTTTTCCCAAATTCGTAGAGCTCCAGATCAAGCCGATTGTGGTCGCGAATCATGTCCACCGCGCCGGGATCAATCTGCGGTCGCGTTTTTGAAACTTTGCGATTCTCATAGAATGGAATCTCCCAATTAAAAGTCTTGGCCATAAGCATGAGGCTTTCCTCGAAACGCTCCGAGATCCCAACAACGGCAAAGGATTTCGTTAAATTTTCCTTCGCCAGGTCAAGAACGCGGTCATCGCATACTCCGTCGTTCTTTAATCCAGCAATCAAACTGCACTGCAAGTTTTGACGGCGCGGAGTAAGGCGAATGAAGTCCTCAACGCCGATCCTCTCCGTCGTCACTTTACGATGCATTGGGTGAAGGGGGCGCCGCTGAATAAAGTAATATGATGAGAAAAATCTGGCCACAGGTTCACGGAGCATCGTGAAATAGTTGCCGCCTTGCGGAAGTAGTTCATGGATGCCGTAATACAAGTGCCCGCGCACCATTCGCAGGCGCCGTCGCCGTCCCTCCGACAACTTCCCCAAGCGCTCGGGAGTCGCCCGGATGCGATAGGGATCCATGGTAAAGATGGCAAGAGGATTGTATTGCCACTCGATGATGCGGTTGAGTGTCGTCCCGGCAGTCTTGGGAATGTGAAGAAAAATTAGCGCCTTGCCATCCATTTCGCGAATCATAGTGGGAGGGTCGATCCCGGGCAACTACCGCTCGGGAAGGACGATCTCATTAGTTTAGATGACCGAACATACTGCGGACCGGTTACACTCCCGATCGATTCGTCTCGTGGTCGACGACAGTCGGTCCCACTGCAATACTTACCTATCTCCTGCGGCACCCGCACAAGCAGCAAGTGCGTTTTGACCGCGACGCTTCGTCAGCAATCGTCGCATCGCCGCGCGAGAAGCGTTTTTCTGCACGATTTCCCCATAGACCCTTCCCGCAAAAAGGTCGGTGATGTCGTCTTGAGCCGTACCGGAAGCCATTCGAGTAAAGACAAGCGGATATTCCCAGAAAGTATCGATCACGTCCCGAATGGCGTCCTGACCTTCGGCTGTGACCCTCTGGTATTCGGCGAAAGGATCGCCCTTGCCATTCCCGTCCACCCCCAAAAGCTTCACAATCGCCTCAGCGGCGAATTCACCTTCCTTCATCGCAAGGAAGACTCCGAAGGAAAAGATCGGATCGGTGAATTGATGCGAATCACCAACACAGACAAACCCGGGGCCCGCATAGTTCGTCGTTGCGTAGGAGTAACTGGTGACGGAACGAACCTCTTCGACAAAGGAGGTCTTAGTTAGTCGCCGACTTAACTCTGGATTCAATGTGACGATTTCTCGGCGCAAATACTCTGTCCTATCCAAGCCCAGCTTTTTGAAGTAGGCCGCAGGCGCAACCACTCCGACACTCACAACCTCCGGGCTGAGCGGGATGGTCCAGGCCCAGTGATCCCGCTCCTTGTAAAAAATCAGGGTATTACCCAGCGCCTTCGACCGCTCCGAACCGCTGTCCAAGGTCATCCCCTCGATCTGCGAGAAAACGCCGATCTGATTGGCATAGCCACCCTTAGTCTTGGGCCCAGTCACTCCGCGATTGGCGAGAAATGTAGCCTGCCCTGAGCAATCGACCAAAAATTCGCAATGCAGGTTCTCGAGTGCGCCGCCCTCCGTGCGGATTTGGAGACCGGTAACGCGTCCGTTCTCCTGCAAGGGGGCCACGGCCTCGCACGAAATATATTCCGCACCGCGTTGTAGCGCTGCGTCGAGCAGGATCTTGTCAAAGCTGCTGCGGGTAACGGACCAGGTCCAGTTCGGCATCATTTCGTTGGTTTCCGGACAGCGTTTCTTCACCTCCACCCAAAAAGGTACACCCCGCGGGTTGTAGACGTTGACGCCGTATTTGATCGGATAGTCTTGGGCGATCAGTTCCGATTCCAAATTGAGTTTGCGAATGGAGTTACCGCATTCGCCGCTGAGCGATTCGCCGATGTGGAATCGGGGAAAGGATTGGCGCTCGACAATCAGAGGCTTAATGCCCAATTGGATGAGATAAAGCGCTGTTGCAGAACCTCCTGGACCGCCTCCGATGATGATGACTTCTCGTTTTTTCATAGGTCAAATTTGTCCCGCCGAAATCAATCGGCGATAGGTCTGAATCGGGTCCACCCCAAGAAATGGCTCCATCCCAATCGTAGTATCATCACGATAATGTCCTCCATCGCACCCTTCTAAGGTACGGAGTGCGGCGTGAGAAGCAGCCAATGATGATTCCATTTCGTTTTTGAAGCGACCGATGTCGTCCAAGCCGTAGAATAGCAGCTAACGGTCCAGAGATTGTAACCAAATTCCGACTCCCGCGTCAAGCGCCGCCTTCCTGTCCTCTGCAGGATGAACGGTTGACCCGACGGGCCAAATGCGATAAAACGGGACAATTAATCGTCTCACCTTTCGAGACCATTTCATGGGACAAGGTCAGACTGCGAAAGGCGCCGCCGGCTAAAAATTATCCGACAGGAGCGTCGATTTTGACACTGAATTTTAATCATCATGGCCTACGTCCTACATCAACTTTTAGCGGAAAGCGCAGTGCTTCGTCCAGATGCGGAGGCCGTTCGGTTGCGCGATCAGGCCTTGAGTTACGGGCAGCTGGACCGGCTCGCTAATCAGGTCGCGCATGCCCTCATCGAGCACGGGGTAAAACCCGGGGATCGCGTCGGTATTTATCTTCACAAATCGCCGGCAGCGATCGCCAGCATTTTTGGCATTATGAAAACCGGCGCCTGTTACGTGCCAGTCGATGCCAACGCGCCCGGTTTACGTCTTCTCGAGATCGGTCGGCAATGCAATTTTCGCGCGTTGGTCACGAGCCACGTTCTCCATCAAAAGCTGGATCCAACATTCCACCGCGAGTGTCCGATGAGCGCAATTTTCTTCGTCGACCAGTCCCCAGATAAGGCCTTGCCGCTCCCAACTGTTGTTTATGGCGACGGGCTATCCGCCTACTCCGACGAGGATCCCGGAGTGGAGGTGATCGATCAGGATCTGGCCTACATCCTTTTTACCTCGGGTTCTACTGGCACGCCTAAAGGAGTCATGCTCTCCCATCTTAATGCCTTGACTTTCGTTAATTGGAGCGTCGCTACGTTTGGCATCACCTCCGACGATCGGCTCTCGAATCACGCTCCGTTTAATTTTGATCTTTCGGTTTTCGACATTTTTGTTTCGGTTAAGGCCGGCGCGGCTATCTCACTTGTCCCGGAGGGGTTATCGGTCTTTCCTCTTCAGCTATCGTCCTTTATCCAGGACCAAAAGATAACGGTTTGGTATTCGGTACCAATGGTGTTAACGCTCCTTCAAGCTCGTGGAAAGCTTGAGCAACACGATCTGTCGGCGCTTCGCCTGATCCTCTTTGCCGGGGAGGTCTTTCCGACCAAGCATCTGCGTGCGCTGATGGAAAAGCTGCCGGACAAACGCTATGCAAATCTCTATGGACCGACCGAGACCAACGTTTGCGCCTGGTACGAAGTGGAGCCGCTCTCGTCCGACCAGACAGCACCCATCCCGATCGGCAAAGCCTGTGCCAACACCGATCTCATTGCTATTAACGCCGAAGGAAAGAGGATCCAAGGTCCTGGCGAAGAAGGACTTCTCTATGCGAGGGGTTCCACCGTGATGCAAGGTTACTACGGACGCCCCGAAAACACTGCGGCCTCATTTATTCCAAATCCTTTTGCCGCTGGCCGTGGGGAGAAACTTTACTGTACCGGAGATTGGGTCACGCTCGACGAGAGTGGCAATTATCTGTTCGTCGGACGAAAGGATCACATGATAAAGACCCGAGGCTACCGAGTGGAGTTGGGCGAAATCGAAGCGGTCATGGTCGCGCATCCAGCTATCGATGAAGCGGTTGCGCTACCGATTCCGGATGAAGCGATCGGAAACACGATCCACGCAGTGGTAACGCTCGCCGATAGCGCCACGATCGATTCCGCACAACTTAAGGGGCATTGCGCGGAAAAGCTCCCTGCCTACATGGTGCCCGAAAAGATCGAATTCCGAGAGTCGCTGCCGCGAACCGGCAATGGCAAGATCGACCGGCGCCGCCTTTTGACCGAAATGACTTCTGCGCCGAAACAGCAACCGGCAATCAGCGCCTAGTCGCGCGCGCTTTCGCCGAGAGGACCGTTTGCGCGCGCTCCAAATCCGCGGGAACACCGATGTCGATGAAGAGACCCTCCGACAGCAGGCCATAAACTTTGCCGCGCAGCAACCCTGGGAAGACATCTCTTTCCAGTGAAACCGCCACACCTGCCGGCAGCCCGGCAACGACCTCCTTCCGCAACAAATAGACGCCGGCATTAATCAAGCCTGCACCTGCGCGCTTACCTTTCTCCACAAAGTCGGTCACGCGGCCATCCGGCTCGATCGTCACGCTCCCATATCGAGCCACGTCCGGCACGGCTTGCAGGATCATCACCACTGACGCGTCTGTCCGGTCGAAAAGATCGCGTGTCGCCGCCAGACTCCACTCGATATAGCTGTCGCCATTGAGCACTACTGTCGGGTCGCTCAGAAATGGCTCAGCCAGCTTGATCGCCCCTCCGGTGCCGAGTGGCTCGTCTTCCTTCGAATAACGGACTTGCAAGCCAAACTTCTCGCCGTCCCGAAAAAAAGTTTCCACCTGATCCGCCAGGTAACCCGTCCCGAGAATCACCTCCCTGATTCCCTGCGCTTTCAGGTCCTCCAGCAGCAGTTGAAGAAACGGAGCACCTGCCACAGGCGCCATTGATTTTGGGCGATCGCTCAGGACCGAGCGAAGGCGAGTACCGAGCCCGCCGCAAAGCACAAATGCCCGAAGCCGTGGGTCTTTTTCGTCAGAAGCATTTGCGCTGTGGACCATGGGAAGTCGGAGCTTAACAGCGGAAACCTCGTTCGGGCAACCTATCCCGAAAAGGACCCGGAATCGCGTTCGCAAAAATCGAGAAATCAGCGTATGTTCGTTGTGCAAATATGGATCAATTGGTCATTCGGGATTTACACGTTTCAATCGCCGGGCAGGAAATCATCCGCGGGCTCAGTCTAGCCGTGCCCGCGGGAGAAGTGCATGCCATCATGGGGCCGAACGGCTCCGGAAAAAGCACCCTCGCCAAGGTGCTGGCGGGCCATCCGGACTACCTCGTGACGTCGGGTTCCGTGCTGATGGACGGTGAAAACGTCCTCGAGTTGGACCCCGATGAACGAGCACGGCGAGGTCTTTTTATGGCCTTCCAATACCCGAGCGAAATCCCCGGTGTGACGATCGCCAATTTCCTCCGCGCCGCGGTCCAGGCGCGTTTACCGGAGGGTGAAGAATTGGAGGCGACCGACTATTATGCGCAGCTCTATAAGAAGATGGATCTCCTCGGCATGGATCGCTCCTTCACCTCCCGCTCCGTGAATGAAGGCTTTTCCGGCGGCGAGAAAAAGCGCAACGAGATTCTGCAAATGGCGATGCTCAACCCGAAGTACGCGGTGCTCGACGAGACCGATAGCGGACTCGACATCGACGCGCTCAAAGTAGTGGCCCATGGCGTTAATTCACTCCGCGGACCGAATCTTGGCGTGCTTCTGATCACCCATTACCAACGGCTTTTGAACTACATCGTACCCGATCACGTGCACGTCATGGTACGCGGTCGGATCGAACTCAGCGGAGGCAAGGATTTGGCCCTGCAATTGGAAGAAAAGGGTTATGACTGGGTGAGGGACGACGTCAGTGAACCCGCGCTCGTCTAACAAGGAAAAAAGGAAAATAAAATGGTCAAGGAAAACGCAACACTCGATATCGAACGGAACCTCGGCAATTTCGCTTACCCAGAAACGCATACCCACGACGCGGGCATTGGCTTGAGCGAAAGGACGATCCACTACATCTCGGACGTGAAAGAAGATCCCGATTGGGTAAGGGAATTTCGGCTCAAAGCGTCTGCGGACCTTTCTTAGCAAACCGATGCCGACACATTGGGCGAGCAAGGATCTGGAGGCGATCGTCTTTGACAACATCCGTTACTACTTGAGCGGCGGGACGCAGCCCAAGCGCAGCTGGGAAGACGTCCCAGACGATGTCAAGCGCACTTTCGAGCGACTTGGCATTCCTGAGCAGGAGCGCAAATTCCTGGCGGGCGTCGAAGCGCAATTCGACAGCGAGGCGGTTTATTCGAACATCAAAAAAGCGGTGGGCGAGCAAGGCGTTATTTTCGTAGGCAGCGCTGACGGTTTGAAACATCACCCGGAGATTTTCCGGAAATGGTTCGGGAAAGTGATCCCGATCGGCGATAACAAATTCAGTGCACTGAATAGCGCCGTCTTCAGTGGTGGTTCGTTCATCTACGTGCCACCGGGCGTGAAAGTGAAACATCCGCTCCAGGCCTATTTCCGGATCAACGCCGAGAATTTCGGCCAGTTCGAGCGCACGCTTATCATTGTCGATGAAGGCGCGGAACTGACCTACATGGAAGGCTGCACCGCGCCGAAATTCAACACTGCCACGCTACATAGCGCGGTGGTCGAGTTGGTCGCGATGAAAGGTGCGAAACTGCAATACATCACCGTCCAGAATTGGTCGAACAACGTCTTCAACCTCGTGACCAAACGCGGGCTTGCGCATGAGGAAGCCGAAGTGAAATGGATCGATTGCAACATCGGCTCGCGCCTTACGATGAAGTATCCGGGCGTGGTCATGAAAGGCCGCAAGGCCCGCGGTGAAGTGCTCTCGATCGCGCTCGCCGGCGACGGCCAGCATCAGGATACCGGCGCGAAAATGATCCATGCCGCTGATGAAACAACGAGCAACATCATTTCCAAGAGCATCTCGATCGGCACCGGACGTGCCACCTATCGCGGCCTCGTCCACATCCCGAAGCATCTGAAGGATTGCAAGAACAACACCGAGTGCGACGCGCTTCTAATCAACGCAACCAGCCGCACAGACACTTATCCGGCAATCACCGTGCGCGGCACCGGAAATTCTGTGCAGCACGAAGCGAGCGTCAGCCAGGTCAGCGCCGAGCAGATCTTTTACATGCAACAACGCGGGCTGACTGAAGCGCAAGCGATGAGCTTAAGCGTCAACGGATTCGTCAACGATCTTGTGCGGCAATTCCCGATGGAATACTCGGTCGAGCTCAAGCGTCTGATCGAACTTGAGATGGAAGGCTCCGTCGGCTAGGTTTCGCCCCGCAGAAGTGGACGCAGTTTGACGGCGGTCTCGGACCGCCGTTCGCGTCTCAGTCCGCTATGAGCAACCCGTCAGCCGTTCTCGAACAAAAGCCCGAAGTCGCACCGAAGCCCGCCAGCATTCTCGGTGGGCTTCAGAGCCGCGGCGACAGCAAGCTGCCCGCTTGGCTGACCGATCAGCAGCGAGCGGCGTGGACGCAATTCGAGAGCTTGTCGATGCCCGCGCGGACCGATCAGGCGTGGCGCTTTTCAAGCGTTGGGATCCTCGATCTTTCGCCCTACGTAACGGCACCACCGCTGCGCGAAGCCGAAGGACGCGAAATTCTCGATCGATCCACCGGTCTCGATGAAATCTCGGGCCGGCTTGTTTTCGCCGACGATCAATTCTTGGAGCGCGACGCGCTGGCGAAAAAACTGCGCAATGCCGGCGTCATCTTCCAGCCTCTCGAGCGGGCGATGATCGAGCACAAGGATTTGTTCCGCCGTTATTTCATGAGCCAGCCGGCCACGCTTGGCTCGGCTAAGTTTGCTGCGCTTCATGAAGCGTTGGTTCGGTCAGGAACTTTTCTTTACGTGCCGCGCGGAGTGGAAGTCGAACTGCCGCTCGAAACGTTTCACTGGCTGCATGCGGAGAACGCCGCGATTTTTCCTCACACGCTCGTCGTTGCCGAAGACCTGTCCAAAGTGACTTTGGTCGAATATTTTCGCTCGACGGATCACCAACGCGCGGGCTTCGCCTGCGGCGTAAACGATCTGATCGTGGGAGCCGGCGCGAAAGTGACCTATATCTGTGCGCAAGACTGGAGCGACAAAGCGTTGAGCATCCAAATCAATGCCACTACCGTCGCTCGAGATGCGACTGCATTGAATCTTCACCTCGGACTCGGAGGAAAATATTCGCGTCTTGAAAGTCTGAGCCGCCTTGCGGGCGAAGGCGCGCACAGCGACATTCTCGCTGTTTCGATCGGTGACGAAACACAGGAATTCGATGCACGCACTTTGCAGGATCACACTTCCCCGCACACCAATAGCGACCTGCTTTTCAAAAACGCACTGAGCGGGCGTGCCCGAAACACGTTCGGCGGTTTGATTCGCGTCGAGCCGCATGCGCATTTCACCGACGCATATCAAAAAGTGCGCAACCTTCTGCTCAGCGACGACGCCGAAGCCAACTCCATGCCGGGTCTCGAGATTATGGCCGACAACGTGAAATGCAGTCACGGCGCCACTTCCGGGCAGATCGATGAAGACGAGATGTTTTATCTCCGCGCCCGGGGCATTCCGACCCCGGTTGCGCGTCAGCTGCTCGTGGGCGGCTTCCTTAACGAAGTGCTCGACCGTCTCCCCGATCCGGTAATTGTCGCGAATCTCGAGGCGTTGATCGCGGCTCGATTCGCGCGCCGCAGACGTTAATTGGTTGCGTCATTTTCGGCTCGCGGGTATTCTCGCTCGCATGGACGTCAGCGGCACGATCGAAAAGATCTTATGCCAAAAGACTGGGGAGATCTGGTCGATTACCCCTGATGCGACCGTCTACGACGCGATCGCCCTCATGGCGGAGAAAAACGTTGGCGCGCTCCTCGTGATGGAAGATAAAAAGCTGGTCGGGATTGTTTCCGAACGCGATTACTCGCGCAAAGTGATGTTGCGCGGCAAGACCTCCCGCACCAGCACTGTGCGCGAAATCATGACGACCGAACTGACGACTGCGCACCCCCGGGAAACAGTCGAAGACTGCCTGCGTTTCATGACGGAGAAACGAATTCGTCACCTCCCGGTTATCGCGGACGGCTCGTTGCGCGGAGTGATTTCGATCGGAGACCTGGTTAAAGAAGTCATTTCCACCCAGAACGCCGCCCTCGACCAATTGCGCGATTATATCTCTGGGGGCTATCCCTGCTAGTTAAAGCTGCCAGACCGTTCTTCCCGCGACGATTGTCCGGACTGCGCGACCTCTTAATTCCCAACCGTGAAACGGGGTGTTACGGGAGGCCGATTGGAAGGCGCCTGCATCGACCACCCATCCCAGATCGGGATTGATTAGTGTGATGTCAGCCGGCGCGCCGAACGAAAGCGTGCCGCCCTCCAGGCCTAACAATCGCGCCGGGTTGACGTCAGCATCTCGATCAGTCGCGGCAAACCAATCGTCTTGTGCCGATGAACGAGGAGCTCGACGAACAAACCAAGCTCCGTTTCGAGACCCACGATCCCAAAGGGAGCGGCATCGAACTCGACTTCTTTTTCGAACTTCGCATGCGGCGCGTGATCACTTGCCAGGATGTCGAGGGTGCCGTCGGCGATTCCTTCGAGCAGGGCGTCGATGTCGCGCTGCGCCCGAAGCGGCGGATTCATTTTGAAATCGGTATCGAAATTCTGAGTCGACTCATCAGTTAGAGCGATGTGATGCGGACAAACCTCGCCGCTGACCTGAACCCCGCGCGCGCGCGCCTCTCGCAAGAGTCGGACGCTTCCGCCCGCGCTGATATGTTGGCAATGAATCCAATGGTCGCAAGATTCCGCGAGCAGAACGTTGCGGGCCACGATCGCTTGCTCTCCCGCCGCGGGCCAGCCGGGCAGCCCGAGCAAAGTGCTCCAGTAGCCTTCATGGACAACGCCGTTACCCACCAGGTTGTAATCCTGACAATGATCGAGCACCGGCACTCCGACCATTCGCGCATATTCGACCGCGCGCCGCATCAATTCGTTATTCTGGACGCAGTGACCGTCGTCGGTGATTGCCACGACCCCGGCTTGCGCGAGCGATCCAATTGGCGCCAGGTCTTCACCGGCCAGATTTTTGGAAATCGCGCCGGTCGGCAGAACGCGAACGCAAGCCACCTCCGCCGCCCGGTCCTTGATCCAGGCGATCGTGCTCGGACTGTCCGCCACGGGCGAGGTGTTGGGCATACAAACGACAGTCGTAAATCCGCCCGCGGCCGCGGCCCGCGCGCCCGATTCGATCGTCTCTTTCCAAGCAAAACCGGGTTCGCGAAAATGGACATGGATGTCGATGAGACCGGGACTGACGATCAGACCGGTTGCGTCGATCTCTTCAATCGCTGATTGCTGATTGCCCATTTCCGACGGTTTCGCGATCCGTCCATCGACAATGAATAGATCGCCGATCTCGTCGCGCCCGTTGGCCGGATCGATGATTCGTCCGTTGCGAATCAGTATTTTCATGAGGTTGCGATGCCGCCGCAGAGATAAAGAACTGCCATCCGCACCGCGAGGCCGTTGGTCACTTGATCGAGAATCACGCTTTGGGCGCCATCGGCCAGCTCGCTGTCGATCTCGACCCCGCGATTGATCGGTCCGGGATGCATGATCAAACAATCCGGTTTCAAGAGCTTCGCCCGATCCTTCGTTAGGCCAAAAAGACGGATATATTCCCCGAGTCCGGGAAAATATTCTTTCCGTTGTCGCTCGTGTTGGATGCGGAGCAGGTTTACCACATCGGCGGTCGGCAGGACCTCTTCGAGGTTGTGCGACACCTTCACCCCGAGCTGCTCAAAATCGCGCGGCACTAAGCGTGCTCGGCCCGACCAGGGTGACCCGCGCGCCCATTTTCAGGAGGGCGAAAATGTCCGAGCGCGCGACTCGGCTGAAAAGAATGTCCCCGACAATTGCGACATGCAGACCGGCCACTGCGCCTCTCTTTTCGCGAATCGTGTAAAGGTCGAGCAAGCCCTGGGTCGGATGCTCGTGGGCGCCATCGCCGGCGTTGATCACGCTTGCGCCGATGCGACTGGCGAGAAACTGCGGCGCGCCGGCCGAGCTGTGCCGCAAGACGATGATGTCCGCATGATTCGCTTCAAGCACCCGGGCGGTGTCTTTGAGGGTCTCGCCTTTGGTTAAGCTCGAAGTCGAAGCCGAGATGTTGATGATGTCGGCGCTCAGGCGTTTGGCTGCGAGTTCGAAAGAAGTGCGGGTCCGGGTGCTCGGTTCGATGAAGAGGTTGATCAGCGTCTTGCCTTGGAGCGCCGGGACCTTCTTCACTTCGCGTGTTCCGACTTGCTTGAAGGCATCAGCGGTTTCGAGAACGAAATTGATCTCCTCCGCAGAGAGCTCGCGCAGGCCCAACAAGTCTTTGCGCGTCCAGCGCTGCGGATCGCTACTCATTCGGTTTCAAGAGCCAGACGCCATCGGGTTCATCATCGATATTCTCAAGTCGAACCCGCACCCGTTCCGCTCGCGCGGTGGGGAGATTCTTTCCCACGTAGTCGGGTCGGATTGGTAATTCGCGATGGCCGCGATCGATCAGCACGGCGAACTGGATGCAGGCCGGCCGACCGAACGAACCAAGCGCGTCCATCGCCGCGCGACAGGTGCGCCCGGTGAAAAGGACGTCGTCCACAATGACTACGGTTCGTTCCTCAAGCGGAAGCGGGAGTTGAGAGGCTCTCACGAGAGGAAGCCCGGCCCGCGTTCCAACGTCGTCGCGATGCATCGAGACATCGATCACGCCGTTCGCGACGGTCACCTTTTCAATCGCCTCGATATCAGCCGCAATCCGACGCGCCAGTTCGACGCCGCGCGCCGGAATTCCAGCCAGAACCAGCGCGGGCAGATCACGATTGCGCTCTATGATTTCGTGCGCGATCCGGCGCAACGCCCGGCGCATCGCGTCCGCGTCGAAGATGCGGATCGCGGCAGTTTCTTTTGTCAGTCCGGTTTTGCTCATTTCCTTCGCAACCTCTCGGGATCGCCTTAAAGGAAGTGCTCGAGAATCAGGCGGCCGCTTTCGTCAGCTTCATCTCGCGCACTCTCCGTTCGCGCCAATGGGAGCGATGTTTCACGATCCAATCAAGGAGCGCCTTTTCAAACCCGATGTCGGATCCGGCTTTTTCACTCTCGATCCATTTGTGCTTCAAGATTTCTTCGCGCTCGGCGAGGAACTCCTTATAAAGCACCGAATTTTTCAGAAAGTGCGCGCCAGCATCATCGGACGAATCCATTTCAGCGGTGTTGTTCATGGCGAATAGTTTGCCCAACCAGTTCCTAACATCTCTAGCATTAGACGAACCAGAGCGGCGGCTATTTAGGCCAACTGCGCGGAAAAAGGCAAGCATTACGTTGTAGGCAAAATTTCCCGCAGTCGGCCCGCCACTCGCATAAACTCTGCACTGATGGGAGAGCCCTTCGTTTCCGCCGTCACCGGCATCCCGCGGTCACCGGCCTCGCGGGTCGCGATGTCGATCGGGATTTGGCCTAACAACGGCACACGGATTCGCTTTGCTTCGCGCTCCCCGCCGCCGCTACCGAAGATGTCGTAACGCACGCCATCCGAGGGTGAAACGAAAAAGCTCATGTTTTCGATCAGACCAAGGACGGGCACATTGACCTTCTCGAACATGGCCGAAGCTTTGCGCGCATCGATCAGCGCGACTTCCTGCGGCGTCGTAACAATGATCGCGCCGGCCAGCGCGACCGTTTGGACGATGGTCAGCTGAATGTCGCCAGTGCCGGGTGGAAGATCGAGCACGAGATAATCGAGTTCACCCCACTCCACCTGTCGGAGAAATTGCTGCGTATAGCGCGTCACCATCGGGCCGCGCAAAATCGCCGGCGCCGCGTCGTCGAGGAGAAAACCCATCGACATCAACCGCAACCCGTATTGTTCGACCGGGATAATGCGGTTGTCTTCGGTCGCCATCGGCCGCTCGCGCGAGCCGAACATGAGCGAGATGCTGGGCCCGTAAATGTCGCAATCGCAGAGACCGACGGCGGCCTTGGTTTGCTCGAGCGCGACGGCGAGATTCGCTGCGACAGTGGATTTGCCGACGCCGCCCTTCCCGCTCGCAATCGCGATCACGTGTTTGATTCCGGCGATTCTCGTCGCACCGACGCCGGCGGCACCGCTGCCTGCGGGCGGGGCTTGAATATCGATTCTCACCTTTGCCTCGCGCACTCCGGCGAGATTGCGCAAAGCACTTTCGGCTTCATTCTTGATCGTCTGCGGAATTGCCGGGTCGTTCGTGGCCAGCGCGAGCTGCACGATGACGTTGCCATCGCGCGCCTCGATTCCTTTGACCAGGCCGAACGAAACGATGTCACGGCTAAAGCCGGGATATTTCACCGTCTTGAGCGTTTCCTTAATCTGATCCTCGGAGACAGGCATGGGAGTGGGAAGTTACCGCGCGCGCTCCCGGAGTAAAGAATGGCGACCCGAAACGTTGGTCTAGAGCGCGGCCGCGACGCTGCGATGGCCGGCGCAGGAATGAGCGGTCGGGGCGACACGCCCCGCTGCTCCACGCCGGGTCTGCAGAATTCAACCGGGGTATGCGACCTGCTCTTTTGCCTCCGATGCGTCGAATCAAACTCAGCGGACGAGAACGCGCCGTCTTGAAGGCGCTCGGCTTTGCCGAGGCCATTCCCGGCGAACAGCTTCGGAACATACGCAAATTCAGCTGGACGACTTGACCGACGTTCTGAACGCATTGCTTGCCGCCGGCTACGTTGAGACCAAACCGTATCACGAGCAGGTCACATCGCCAGAGATGGCGACGATGGAGTTCGAGGTCAATCCTGCCTACGCCCACGAACTCAAGAGCTCGATGCAGCGCGCCTGGGTATAAGGTGGCTCTCCGAGCGAGCTCGCGTGGCGGGCAGCCCAACACTTTAGTAGGGCGAGACTCTGTCGAGCCGGGCAGGAGCGCAGCTGCAAGACGACGTTTTTCCTCAAGCCTCGACTGAGTCTCGCCCCACCCGGCGCAGAGCTCTTGGACTCGGCGCACGCGACTACGCCGTCTGCCCGGCCGGGGCCTGATTCTCTGCAGCTGCGTTCACCGAAAAGCTGGCGAATGACATCTTCGACCGGCAATTCCTGGACGTTAATATCCGAGACCGAACAGGCGCTGAGCAAATGTCGACAGACTTCGGTCACTTTCGCCCGTGGAACCTTCAACTGTACGCTGACCGGCGTTTGCTCGACCACTTCGCCGAATCGCGGAAAAATCTCGTTCTTGTTTGTCACCGAAAGTGAGGCTGATAATTTTGTGACCCGAAAACCGGTCGATGATCGCGCTAAGTGGCCCGTCGAAGAAAATCTTACCGTGATCGATGATGATTACCCGATGACAAAGCTCCTCGATGTCCTGCATGTAGTGACTCGTCAGCATCGTGACAATCCGGTGCTCCTGGTTGTACAGACGAAGGAACTCGCGGACGCGTTTCTGACTGACCACATCGAGGCCAATAGTCGGCTCATCGAGAAAGAGAACGCGCGGCTCGTGGATCAGGGCGGAGATGAGCTCCATCTTCATTCGTTCCCCTAACGATAACTCGCGCACCATCACGTTCATCTTATCCTGGACCTCGAGGAACTCGCTCAGGCCACCGACCACTTTTTTGAAACGCCCGCGGTCGATTCCGTAAATCGCGCGATTCAGTTCAAGCGATTCCTGGGCCGGCAGATCCCACCAAAGCGCGTTCTTCTGACCCATAAGGAGACTGAACTGCCGCTTCATCTCATCACGCCGCTCCCAGGGAACAAAGCCAAGCACGCGAGCCTCGCCCGCAGGTCGGGTTGAGCAGCCCGGAAAGCATCTTGAGGACAGTGGTTTTACCCGCGCCGTTCGGGCCCAGGAATCCGACGAGTTCGCCCTCCTCGATCGAGAAGGAGATGTTATCTGCCGCGCGAGTCTCTTCATGCCGGCGCCTAACGAGCCCTTTGACCGAACCCCAGAGCCCGCTCTCCTTGCGGTAAGTCCGGTAAACTTTCGTGAGCCCGCTCGTTTCGATCGCGCTCATCGGTCTAGATTACGTCATCCCGAGCGAAGTCGAGCTCTAACGCAGCTCGCGCATCAGGTTCGACTGCGGTTTCAAATCCTGTGGCGAAATCGAGAGGTATCTGCATCCAGCATTTCACCTCGGGCGACCGCGGAGGATTCTTCGACTCCGCTGCGCTCCGTTCAGGATGACGGAGAGATCAGGCCGCGCTGGAGCGCTGTTGCCCTCTTAGTTTGCGCAGCAAAGGCAAGACTTTTTCGACGAGCGCGTCACTCGTCAAGCCATGCTTCTGGCGCAGGACCGGAATGTTGCCGTGTTCAATGAATTGATCGGGCCAGCCGATCCGCACGACCGGTGTGTTGATCATCTGGGTGTGCAGATGCTCCATCACGCCGCAGCCAAATCCGTTGTGCAGGACGTGATCTTCGAGCGTGCAAACGACTTGCACACTGCGCGCGAAAAATTCGAGCGTGCCGGTGTCGAGCGGCTTGATCCAACGCGGATTGATCAAGGCCACGGAAACGCCTTGCGCCTCGAGCTTCTGGGCGGCTTCCTGCGCCATCTCAAACATGTTCCCGAGGCCAAAGATGGCGACATCCTTGCCGTGCCGGACCACTTCGGCTTTGCCGATCTCGAGCAACCTGGGCGTCGCCTTTGGCTTGGCACCGGTGCCGGCGCCGCGCGGATAGCGAACCGCTATAGGGCCCGCATCATGGTTTGCCATCGTCCAGAGCATGTCGACGAATTCGTCCTCATCCTTCGGCTGCATGTGAATGATATTGGGTACGTGGCGCAGATAACCGATGTCGAAGAGGCCGTGGTGCGTTGGTCCATCATCACCACTTAAGCCGGCGCGATCCATGCAGAGCGCGACGTTTAAATTCTGCAGTGCAATGTCGTGGATGATCATGTCGTAGGCTCGCTGCATGAAAGTCGAGTAGATGGTGAGAAACGGCTTTAGTCCCTGCGTCGCGAGGCCGCAGGCAAAGAGCGCGGCATGCTCCTCGGCGATCCCTACGTCATAGTAGCGATCGGGATGTTGCGCCTGAAAAAACCCCAGCCCGGTCCCGCTCGGCATCGCCCCGGTGATGGCGACGATCTTGCGGTTGGTATCGGCGAATTTGCCTAACGTTTTGCCCAGAATCTCGGAATAGGTCGGGGTCGGCGCGGGCGCGGTCTCGCCACTTTCGATTTTGTATTTGCCAAGGCCATGGAACTTGTCCGGCTTGGCAATGGCGGGTTCGTAGCCTTTGCCCTTTTTCGTTAGGATATGAAGCAAGACCGGCTCGTCCTGTCTCTTTAGAAATTCGAACGTCCGGGTGAGAAGCGGGATGTCGTGCCCATCGATCGGACCGTAATAACGGAGGCCGAGTTCTTCGAAAATGACGCTCGGCAGGAGAAGGCTTTTTACCCCTTCTTCGACCTTGTGCGCGAGATGTAACGCGCTCTGGCCGGCGATCGCCTTGATAAAGCGGCCGGCCTTTTCGTGCAAATGCGCGTAGGTCGGATTCGTCACGATGTTGTTCAGATAGGCCGCGATCGCACCGACGTTCTTGGCGATCGACCACTCGTTGTCGTTCAAGACCACGATAAACCGCTTGGTCTGCGCCCGAACGTTGTTCAGGGCTTCGTAGCTGATGCCGCAGGTGAATGCCGCATCGCCCGCCACCACGACGACGTTCTCGTCTCCGCCTAACAAATCGCGTCCAACCGCCATGCCCAGGCCGGCCGACAAAGCCGTGCCGGCGTGTCCCGCGCCGTAGCAATCATGCTCACTTTCGGTGCGGAGGAGGAAGCCGTTCAGCCCCTCATACTGGCGCATGGTATGAATTCGATCGAGTCGACCGGTAAACATCTTGTGGACGTAACCCTGGTGACTGACGTCGAAGATGAACCTGTCGTGCGGCGTGGTGAAAACGCGATGAAGCGCAATGGTCAACTCGACCACGCCGAGATTGGGCCCAAGATGGCCGCCGGTTTGGGAAAGGACCCTGATCAGCTCATCGCGCACTTCCTGCGCGAGCTGGGGGAGGCTTTCCTCCGGCAAGGCTTTCACATCCGACGGCGCGTGAATCCCATCGAGCAAACGGGTTTTCTTCTCGGCGATCTTAGAAGAGGCTGATATCGACATTTTTAGGTTCTCCTTGGGTTTCGGACGGAGCCGCGGCGGCCGGTTCAAAATTTTTCACGATCGGTTTTCCGCTGCTGTTGCGAGTGATGATCTCAATGCGTTGCTCAGCCGAGACAAGACGTTCCTGGCAGACTTTGACCAGCTTCATTCCTTCCTCGTAACGGACGATCAAATCTTCAAGAGGAAGTTCGCCGGATTCCATTTGCTCCACGATCTCCTCGAGCCGTTTCATCGCCTGTTCGAAGTTCGCTTCGGGCGCAGGCTTCTTCGCTTGATTCGACATAACGGCAAGGGGGCAATTAAGCATACCAAGACTAATTAAAAAGCCCGACTTGGTCGCCGCGAACCGATCCTCCATGGCATACCGGGTGCTAATAGAAAAGTTCGTTAGTCGGGCCGATGACTTTTCCCAAGCGCATACTCCTGATCGATCACGAGCCGCATCTCACCGCGGTTGTCGGGTCGGCCTTGCAAGCCACCGGACGATATCTGATCCGGCAGGAAAGCCACAGCCGCCGCGCACTCCATTCTGCTCTCCATTTTCAGCCGGACCTGATCCTGCTCGACGCCGTTCCGGAACATCTGGAGGTCGACAAAATCGCCCAACAAATCCATGCTGATACTTCGCTTCAGGATGTCCCGGTCGTCTGCCTAACGAGCCTCGCGTCGAACGGCCAGATTGGCTCGGTCGGCTTTTTCGGCGGCTACACCTTTGTCGCGAATCCATTTCCTCTGGAGGACATGGTGAACTGCATCGCCGAGATGCTGAGCGACAAAGGCAAGATCCGTCTGTAGAGCGGTTCGCTCTGCGAAGGGGGCCCTTGATCTCGCGACCAGAAAGGCGCTCCGCCTCAGGCTGACCCCCGTGCTTTTGCGGAGGAAAGCGGTCACAAAGCGCTTCGTTTCACTTGTCCGAGCGCGATCGTCCGGCAAACTTCCGCATGCTCAAACCGATTTCGGTCAGGAATGCATTGCAACGCACAGCTCCGGCAGAGGCGATTCTGGTGGAGGGATGGCTGCGCACGCGACGTGACTCGAAGGACCTCTCATTCCTCGAACTGAACGACGGGTCGTGCCTACGCAACCTGCAGATCATTGCAAAAAACACGCTCCCAAACTACGCAGCGGTGCAGCGCCTCATTACCGGCGCCTCTCTCCGAATACGCGGGGCGCTCGTCGCCTCGCAAGGCAAAGGACAGAGCTGGGAAGTCGTGGCCAATGAGATCGAGATCATCGGCACATCGGACGACACCTATCCGCTGCAAAAGAAAGGACACACCCCGGAGTTTTTGCGCGAAATCGCTCATCTGCGCCCCCGCTCAAATCTCTTCGGCTGCGTCTTTCGCGTCCGGAGCCGGCTCGCCTTTGCCATTCATCAATTCTTTCAGGAACGGGGTTTCGTTTACGTGCACACCCCGATCATCACCGGAAGCGATTGCGAAGGCGCAGGCGAATTGTTCCGGGTCACGCAGATCGATGCGAAAAATCCGCCACGATCGTCTGACGGCGAGATCGACTACTCGAAGGATTTCTTTGGGCGCTCCACCTATTTGACGGTCAGCGGACAGCTCGAAGCCGAGGCGTTCGCCTGCGCGCTCTCCAAGGTTTATACCTTTGGGCCGACCTTTCGCGCGGAGAACTCAAACACCTCGCGGCACGCCAACGAGTTTTGGATGATCGAGCCGGAAATGGCTTTTTGCGATCTGCAGGGCGACATGGATCTCGCAGAGGAACTGGTCAAATATCTCGTCCGCGATGTTCGAGAAAATTGCCCCGACGAATTGGAGCTTTTTGGGAAATTTGTCGACAAAGAATTGCTTGCTCGGCTTGACTTCGTCATCGAGCGCCCGTTTCAACGCATCAGCTACACCGAAGCCGTCGACCTGCTCCGGCAGAGCGGGGAGAAATTTGAATTCCCGGTCGAATACGGCCTCAACCTGCAATCGGAACACGAGCGCTGGCTGACTGAAAAACATTTCAAGTCGCCACTCACGGTCTACAACTACCCGAAAGAGATTAAGCCCTTTTACATGCGCCTAAACGACGATGGCAAGACCGTCACCGCGATGGATCTGCTTGTTCCCGGGATTGGTGAGATCGTCGGCGGAAGCCAGCGCGAAGAGCGGCTGGATGTCTTGGAAGCAAACCTCCGCCGGCACAAGATGAACCTTGCCGATTACAAATGGTATCTGGATTTGCGGCGCTACGGCACGGTCCCGCACGCCGGCTTCGGCCTCGGTTTCGAACGCATGGTCATGTTCGTTACTGGCGTGGCAAACATCCGCGACGTCATTCCATTCGCCCGCACGCCCGGTAGCGCAGAGTTTTAGCCTTCCTCAACTCCAACTTTCCGGACTTTTCGTGGCATGGAGCAGTGATTCGACCAACGGTGCCGCCGACGGGCTGTCTTTGCGTTCCCCAATTCCGGTTAGTCACGAAGGCAATCGACGCTCGACGGCTCAGTTCGTCTCTTTGCCAGAGCGTTCCGGCCCGACGATGAAAATCATTGCCACCGGCGAGACCTGCCAGACCGGATCAAAAGTGGCTTTCAGCCGAAGGCGGATTCCGCAGCTCGTAACTCTTGGCCACGGAAAGAAATTCGTAGAAGGCGTGCAGACGGGCAAAGTAGTATCCTTCGCGGCCGTCCAGAAATCCCCTTTGCCAGACGTAGACATAAAGGAAGCGAAGAAAGGGCCGAAACGGCAGCCGCTCCGAGAGTCGCTTGAGCCGGCGACGTTGCGCGACCCGCACGCTTTGTAAGTGGCCGGAACCTCCTCCGCCTTTCTCCGCCATCGCGACACGTGCTTCCCAGTTGGAATAACGGTTGTGCTTTTCGACGAAAACTTCGACCGACGGAAACGCGTAGTGATCGATCTCGCAATGTAGTCGGCCGGTTGGACCCTGGACCACGACGTGCTCGTGCACCTCATTGTCGCCGCTTGCGGTTGGTACCGCGGTCAGCTTTTCGTACCGGCCTAACGAATGCCGAAATAGCCGCAAATTCCAGTTTGGATAATAAGCGTGCCGCAGCCAGCGACCCATGAACATAAAGCGACGATTGATCCAATATCCCACCGTCTGACCCGCAGCCGCAATCGCAGTCCGAAACTCTGCCTCGGCTTCCGCCGGCATTGCTTCGTCGGCATCGAGGATGAAAACCCACTCGTTCCGGAACGGGAGATTTTCCAGCGCCCAGTTTTTTTTCTTTGGCCAGGTGCCGTTGAATTCGAATTGCACGACCCGCGCGCCGAAGCCTTCCGCGATGCGTTGTGAGCCGTCCGTGCTTTGCGAATCGACCACGAAAATCTCATCGACCCACGCGACTGAGGCGAGACAGCGCGGCAAATTTTGAGCCTCGTTCTTAATCGGCACGATGACCGAGACCGGCACCGGCAGCTTATCCACGAGGCAAAGAAATCGGATAGGCGAGCGCGGCCAGGGCGGAGGTCACAGCCGACGCGCAGTCGTAAGGCAAAGCGATGAAGTTGCTTATGGGCGCGAGGGCCTGGTGGCGATCAGATTCGAAAACGAGATCATTGGAGTCTTTGAGCAAGGCCAGAATCTCAGCACGATGGTTGAAGGATTCATAGAAAAGAATCAGCCGATACCTCCACAACACCCCGACCGCGCCCTGCAAGGTCCTTAATCCAACGCGAATCGGGAACCCGGGGCGCGTCTCAGACCGTGCGATTCCCATTCCCTCCTCTGTCATTGTCTGGCATGATCACAGCTTCGTCATTCTGGACAGCTCAGGGATTTATCCGATCGGGCAACCTCTCACTTGAAGCGCGTAGATCTCGACGAAAATTGGCCGGCCTCATGGAAGGCGTCCTATCTCTACGACTTGGAAGAAGTCTACGGCCAGATCAAGAACCACGGCTACGCCTACGCCTATGATCGGCGCCGCCGCGCCGCGTTGTCTCTCGTCACGGAAGTGCTGCCCCCCCGCGCCCGCATTCTCGATGTTGCGGCGGCCCAGGGAAATTTTTCCATCGCTCTCGCGGAGTTGGGTTACGAAGTCACCTGGAACGACATGCGAGCCGAGCTGGCAGATTACGTGCGGCTGAAACAGGAGTTTGGCATTATTCATTTCGCGCCGGGAAACGCCTTTACTGTCGATCTCCCTTCGTTTTTCGACGGAGTCCTCATCACCGAGGTAATCGAGCACACAGCTCATCCGGATCAATTGCTGGCTCGCGCGGCGCAGCTCGTGCGGCCCGGGGGTTATGTTGTGATGACGACTCCAAACGGCGCTTATTTTCGCAACAAACTCCCTAAGTTTACCGATTCGTCCGACCCAACGGCCTATGAATCGGTTCAATTCAAACCGGACACAGATGGGCACATCTTTTTGCTCCACCCCGAGGAGGTCGAACCCCTCGCGGCCCGCGCCGGGCTCGTGCTTGAGAGGCTGACATTGTCTGCCAATCCTCTCACCAGCGGTCACGTGAAAACGGAATTTTTTCTGCGCCGCATACCCCGGCCCCTGGTCGACGGACTCGAACAACTCACCGGAAAGCTGCCTTCCCGCCTCGCGAAACGGCTGTTCGCACAAATGGCAGCACGTTTTCGTCGGTCAGGATGAGTCCCAAGTGAATACGGATCCGCGGTGGAGGATAGCGAATAAAGCCGACGCTTTGTTGACAGCCGTAGCGTTCGAACCAGCACGAATGGCAAAACTGGCCAACACGGCCTGTTTCCGCGAGAGGTTACCGAATATTGTAGGCTTCCACCAGACCGACGCCCGTGGTGTCACCCGCGCCCCGGACGATCGCGGTGTAGGCGCCGGGAGAAAGCGTCGCCTCAATCGCTGATTCGCGGTCGTCGCTCGGCGCGAGCTGGTCCGCGGTGATCTCCGCTTCCTGCAAATCCTGCCAGTTGTCGTCGAAGGCGACGATTGCGCCGCTGCCGTCATGCAACTCGAGGGTCGGATCCTGCAGGGGATTAGCCACGCCAAATGCGCCTAACGACGGGCCGATGGCCCGGACGACGACGGTGGAATTACCCTCTCCGCCACCGGCCACAATTAAGCCGCCGATCATGACGTTGTCGCCCGCCTGGACAAACCCCCGCGTGCTAATGTTGCCGAGTTGCGAATCGACCGCCTGGTCAAGATCGTAGGCTTCAACCAGGCCGACGCCAGTTCCCCCGTTTTTCCCGCTCAGGATCGCCGTGTAGGTTCCGGGCTCCAGAGTCGCGATGATGGCCGATTCGAGGTCGTTAGTCGGGGCAAGACCAGAGGCGCTGATTTCGCTTTGCTGAGTGTCGCTCCAGTTGTCGTTGGTCACCACGCTGCCGTCCGGATTGTGCAGTTCAAGGGTGGGATTCGACAAGGGATTGAGCACGCCGAATGTGCCTAACGACGGTCCGATGCCACGGACGAGAACTTTCTTCGGATCGTTCCCGGTGATAATAAACCCGCCGATGAGGACATTATCCCCGGCCTGGACGTTTAGCCGGGTGGAGATGTTGAGCAGATTCGAGGGCGGCTGCAGCAAGCCACCAAAGATCGGGTCGATCAGGAGAATGAGATCAGCCTGGCCGGTGCCAGCAGCGTTGCTCGCAGAGATCGGGACAATGAAAAGACCGATGCCGGTCGGGGTGCCGGAAATGAGGCCGCTGCTGCTATCAATCGTTAGGCCAGAGGGGAGATTGCTGGCGCTGAAGACAGCCGACTCACTCTTGGCCGGTAGCTGGCTAACGGAAGATGTCCCGAGAAGGTTCGTGGCCACGATCTGATAGCTGAACGGTTGGCCTGGTCCCGCAGTGGCCATCGTCGGACTGCTGATGACTGGCGTGCCGGTCTCCACGCTGGTGATGGTGACGATGGCGCCGGCCGCATCGTAACTCACGGAAATCCCGGCCTGAGCCGGCGCCGAAATCGTTGCAAATTGGCCGCTCCGGGAGGCTGCCTTTAAAACTCGGAAGGTCTGGCCGTCAACCGGTGTAAAGCCTTTGACGAAGCGGACGTTCAGGTTTCCGCCTAACGACGCCGCGCCGGTGACATTGATCTGGTCGAATCCTGTGCCCGCGGCGGTACCGCCGATTTCCGCGGAGTAAGTGCCGCCGGCATCCTGCTCAAAATCGCCCGTAACGGTAAGCAGCCCCGGCGAACCCGCGCTCTCAGGCGAGATTCTTCCCCCGGAACCAACGATAACTTTCCCTTGCACATCGCCCGCGCCCAACAGGAAGCCGCTCTCGCTCACCCGCACACTGCCCCCCGGCCCGAGCGCACCCGTACCGACCCCGACCGTGCCAGGAGTTGTGACAGTGACGGTTCCGGTCTTGGACACAAAAAGGTCGGCCGTTCGGAGGATGCTGTTGTCCTGGACGGTGAGCTGCCCGATCCCGGCGTTTTGCACGAGGGATAAACCGCCGACATATACGCCTTCCTGGTTGGTCCACCCGCCGCCGCCGTAAATCGTGACTGTGCCACTGCCGGTAAGCGCGTCGCCGAGGAGCAACGTTAGGCTGGAAGCGTTGCCTCCCGTCCCGGAAACAGCCGCCTGTCCGATCCCCGCTCCGCCAACGGTGGCGATGCCAAGATAGGCACCGGCTCCAGTCACGGCGTTGACCAGGAGATCGCCGTCGCTGCCCGCATTTTTTCCGATGAACGTGCGCGGTGTGGAGCCGAACAAGGTGAGGAAGCAGGTGTCGCCGACGGTGAAATGCCCGCTGCCGCCCTCGCCGATGATGAACGAGTTGACGTTACTTTCGTCGCTGCCCGCGTCGATCTGAAAGGTGCCGGTGTTCGTTAGCGACACGGTGCCGGTGCTGCCTGCCTTCACGCCCAGCGAGCCGCCGCCGTAGCCGACGAATGAGGCACCGGTCCCATGAATCATGACCGAGCCCGTGGAACCGCTTCCGTTGCCCACGGTGAAGAGTGAGTCCTGGGCGAATAGCGAGACGAGCCCGCCGTCGGTGATGGAAAGCGAACCGGTCCCACCCGCGCCCACGGCGAGGGAACCAAAGACCGACCAGGAAGTTCCAGCGTCAGAGACCGAGACATCGCCCGCGGCTGTGGCCGGCGCGATGGCCGCCCCTCCGTTCATCTGCCCGTGCGCTTTGTCGGCGATCTCAACCGTGTATGAGCCCTCGTCACCTCCGACGAGAAAGAGACCCGAAGCAGTCACCGTCGTGCCGCTCCCTTGCCAAGAGCTCGTGATACTCGAAAAGTCCGCGTTGCCTAGCAAAGTGAACTGGCCGCCGACGGTCGTGGCCGCGCCGGAATTAATGTCCAGGCTTCCATCGCTAATCGTGCACGCGCCCGCGATATCGAGCGTTGTCCCCGCCCCGCCGATGTCGAGCGTGTTTCCGCCGGTATCCGAATTCGAGAGGCTGGGGATCGTCGCGTGGGCACCGCCCTGCACCGCGCCGCTGAGGTTCGTTGCAGCACCTCCGATCGAGAGCGTCCCGTTGCTATCGACAAAAACATTTACCGTACTGCCAAACTGGCCGCTGACCGCTCCGGCGATTGTCATCGAGCCGCTCTCGCTCACGGAGATGGCTGTATCCGTAAAAGTCTGCGCCGTAAGATGGCCTCCCACGACGACTGGAGCGGATGTCACATTCGTCCCGGTAAGTGTGCCGTTGCCTGCGAGCGTGAGGCGGGTCGCCACCGTCTGCGCGGTAAAAGTTCCGTTGACGGTGAACATGGCGGTGCCCGCACCGGTTAGCGTTTTCACGCCCGCGCTGCTCACCACCACGGTAGCGCCGCTAATGAGATCGGCGCTGTCACCGGTCCCCGGCGGGCCGGAGGGATTGTGCGGAATTTTATCGAAGTTGAACCAGTTGCCGTCATCGGCAAACGAAATGCCGTCACCGTCCGGACCAACGAACCATTGGAAATCATCGGCCGCGAGCGGGACCGCAGAAGCGAGCAGAAAGACCGCCGGAAGGAAAGACAAACCCAATGAAGTTATTACGCACATGGAAACGCCTTTCATTGGGTTTGTCTAGGGCCTGATGATGCAAGACGGAACCGCGGAAAGTCAAGAGATTCTATGCGACAAAAGGGCTCCGGCGCGCGCCCGTTGGGTGTTGCCGGCCGAAGCTTGAGCGAGGCCGACCGTCCCGCTAAAGGCTTATGGCTTTCGCCTGCCGCTTCCCATTCCTGACTTCCTGCTTTCCTGATTCAAAACTGTCCGGTCCTCATTGCTGCGATGTCGATTGACCGGATTTCGCCATGGGCGAATCCATCAAGGCAAGGATGCGCGACTTTTTCGCATCGTATTCGAGCGCGCGAAAGGTGCGAATCTCCTCCACTCGCCGGAGACCGTTGAGGGTGTCGAGGAAAAGCGTGTAGCTCGCGGCCAGCTCGGTCGTTTCGAGGTACCGGCTGCGCAGATTCTTATCGTCGAACGCGCCTGGATTTTGTGCTTCGAACAGGTGGAAGCGCAACCACCGGCGATCTGCGCGCGAGACCCGTTGGGTCTTGCGAAAGAAGGCGACGAACAAGAGCAGCACGAGATAGGTGTCGACCCGCGCCTGAAGCTCAAGATCGCGCGCAAAATCCTCTGAGGCGATCCGGCGTTCGCCATCCCGGAACTGGATCGCAGCGTGGAGGGCATGGTTGATTTCCTCCACGAACATGATGAGCGAGCGGATGTTTCGATTCGTTAGGCCAGCGCGCGGATCGTGCTCTTCGAGCTGTTCGATGAGCCAGCGCGAATAATAAATTCCGACATAAAGCTGATTGTCCGCCGTGCGCAGGAAAGTGCGCGCCAGCTCGCTTAATTCACGCGCTGACGCACCCGCCAGTTTCGTGAGCTGCCGGCACCGGCGTTGGTCAATCAGGCAATCCTCAAGGTTGATCCCGACCTGCACGTATGTCCGCTCGAACAGGCGCTGGATTTGGCTGAAGAGGGTCTCGTTCAAAGCAAGAGCGAAGCGTGGTGGTCGTCGTCGAGGTTCAACAATTCATCCGAAAGCCGGTTGAGCGCGAGGCGCACTTCGTGAAACCGATCCGCCAACTCTTCGTAGACGTCGTTCAGTTCGCAGCGTCGCGCGGTCGAGTGCGCGGCCACCAGCTGAAAATTGGTCCGCCCGATTTTCTCGTAAAACTCCAGGTCCGGTGCCCCGCGCCGGCTTCGGTGTTGGGCGTTCTCGTGAAAGATTCCGCTCACGAAAAGCGAGTAGTTACCGACATGTGCACGGAGGAGGAAACTTTGCTCTGCGGTCGCGCGAGTTAGTGCGATCAGCATGTCGGAGAGATATTGGTGGCCGGACTCCTCCTCCGTATGCGGCGGGCGCAGGCCGTTGGCGCGGGAGAAAGTTTCGAGGAGTGAACCGATGTAATCCGAGAGTTTGCGATCAGTGATGTCGGCCCGCTGCAGGACGTGCCGGGCCAGGACGTAGAAATAAAATGAGGAAGAAATTGAAAGGTGTCCCGTATGGGAAAGGATTGCTTCCACCAGACGGGGATGATCGAGCACTGCGTCGCGTGTTTCAGCGTCGCTCAAGAGATCGACGAGCGACACCTGATCGTTAGGCGAACGCCCCAAGGTGCGCACAATAAATTGAAAATCCGCCGCCGTGAACCGTGCCCGACAATTCGCCTGGATCATCGGAGACCTATCGTAAGCTTTAACGATGCCAGATGGCAAGGCCATATAAGCTCGGTCCTGGCCGCCGGAAGTGTTCGGATATTGTCAGTTTGTGAATGGTCCGGCGCGTTAGCGGCTGGTCGATTGTCAGCCTTGCGACTCGCCCTTACCGTGGATTACAAGCGGGCAAATAGGGGATGCGTCTACTCCGCATCAACGGTTCCCTCTCTTCCTTCGTGCACTCTGTGGAATTCACGGTTCTCTCCTCTTAATCAGGTGACGCTTGTTTTTTCGCCTTCCAAATCCTGTTTCACCTGCTCGAAAAAGAGCGGTAAACTTTTCGGCTGCCAATTCTTTCCGCAAGTCGACTCGACCGCGTGCATCCCGAGGAGGCGGTAGCTCTCCAACTGCGATTCGCTAAACCATTGATCGGTCGTTGGCTCATGGGGAAATTCCGGGTGCGCGGCGGCGTAATTGGAGACGTCGGGCGGTTCATCGCCCGCCAGCACTGGTTTTATGTAAATGAACACTCCGTCGGTCTTCGGTCCATCGACCTCCGAGTATCGGATCGTGCCGAAGGCACAGCGATGAATCGTGCCTTCCACTTTTTTTGGAGACACGACTTTGATTTCGATCGGGACGCCCAGATCGATCCGGATCTTGCGAATGGCATTCCCGAGATCTTCAAAGACGTAATTGAGATCCTGCCCGGCATCGACCACGAAGATGAATTTGCAGCGACGCAGCACCATTTCGTAGAAGCCGAGATTCTCGAAGTGTCCGCCATCAGATAGATTGATATACTGGTAGCTGTCAGTCGTGTTCCCGATTGCCTCGGAAAAGAGCGGACCGACCGCATAGAGCGGCCCGCCGCGTTTCCAGGTCCGCGCTCCGGGAACGCCTGGATTGCCCAGCCACCAACCGAGGCGGACGTTGAAGAGAGTCATGAGGAAACCAACGATGGGCGACGAATGATAACCCATGCTGGGGTTGGCAGCCGCGCCGGAAATGGTGAGAGCGGTCCCGAGGCTAATGCCATCGCCGTATTTCAGAGAAGGCCGGTAACCGAGATGCCATGAACCGCAGTGCAGCCGGCTCATGGTAAACGATTCCGCCTTTCGTTCCTGCCAGGCTAGCTGTTGACCTTTGACCAGGTTGAGCGCGGCGTTAACGACGTGAAAAGGCTTGCCCGGGCGCAAGTCGGACATGAAGAGGTTATCGTTAGGATCGAAACCCGTAAAGAGGTGGGGCCGGCGGATTTCCCGCCGACGTGACGCGGCAAGGAAAGCGCGGATCAGTCGGGTGCGGTAAGTCGCGTGGAGGGAGAATTTGTTCACGTTGATAAAGTAACCCATCACAATCCCGAAAAGCAGGCAGGCAGCGGTGAGGAAGAAGACGACAAAGAGCTGACTCTCATAAGTCTGATCCTGTCCCAGAAGCCATCGACCGGCCTTATCAGCCCAGGGCTGCGCGCCGAAAAAAAGAAGAAGCCACGAAATCACCAGGGAAAGGAGGACAAAGAAAACCACCGCGAGCAAAGTCATGAGACCCTGCGAACCGCGTTCGGGCCCGAATTTTCGGATGAACTTGGAGCGGACCGCGAAACACAACGCGGCAATGCCGGTAACGCCGCCAAACGCGCCAAGGATACCTTTTGCCACTGGGTTGGCCTGCACATTTCCGAGAAAGACAAGCAACCGATTGCCGCCCGGTTGGGGTGTGATCGCCTGTGCGCCCCAGAGAACGACGACATTGACCACGATCCATGCGCAAATCGTGATTAGAATCCAGGCGGCCGAGCGCGCCCACCATTCGCGGTCCTCGTCTTTCGAGACCCAGCTGGCGAGACCGGTGAAGAGAAAATTGACCAGCAGGAGCACGGCAAAGAGCAATGCGGGCGCGAAGCAGACATAATTGATTGCGAGGTCCGCCGGATTATAGAAAACGCGCGTCGCGGTCGCCCAGAGACAAACTCCGCCGAAGGCGGTCGTGACGAGAATCGTGCCGAGTCGCAAAAGCGAAGCCAGAAAGTGCTCACCTGAACTTCGCGGGCGAAACCAGAGAAAAACGCTTCCAAAAAGTCCACCCGCCAGATAGGTCGCGACCGCAAAAATGATGAACTTGAGCATCCCCTCCGCGGAATGAAACGATTGGCTTCCATGAATATTACAGGTCAGCGCCCACCACTCGGTCAGCGCGAGCGACGCGATGAGCAGCGGTATTTGCCTGGCTTTGAGAAAGCGGGACTGGCTAAAACCGGCATCCCCGGTCGAGGGCACGTCCACAATGGCATAGGCCATGGCGGCTGCGATCAAGAGGAAACTACCCCCCAAAAGGAGATGGAGCACGACATCATAGAGGGCGACAATGCGCAGATAATTCGGCGAACCGGCCCAACCGGTCGGGGGCAAAAGGATCGCTCCCAGGTAGAGGCGTGGGACCATCATGGCTGCGGCCAGCCAGGAAATAAGCACCAGCCAGTTCAGAAAAATGTTACGAAGGTAAGTCGCGATCAGTGTCCAGGAATCAACTGACGTCAACCCGGCCTTGGGCGTAAGATAATTACTGAATGCCCGGAGATGCCGGATCGGTTCCGGCTCGGGATTTAGAGTGGAATTCGGACGACTGCCCAAGGCCTCGGCAACGCCCGCCACGCCCTGTGGATGGTGCCTGATCCAGGCCGACAACCAACCGCCGACAAAACCGCCTCCTGAGACTGTGGAGAGATAGTCAAATCCACCGAGAAGATCATGGCGGGCCAGGCCTTGGAGGATGCCCAGACTAAAAATCGCACTGCGAATCCCGCCGCCCGAGAGACAAAGGGCGGAGCGCTCCGGTTGCTCCGCGTGGATACGATCATAGACCGCGCGCAAGCGATTCTGCTTTTCTTGCAACGACAGTTCCTGCGTTTGATCGGCGCCTATCTTGCCGTCCAATTCCTCCGCCAGGATATCGGCGAGGGATTTTGACTGTGCCACCGGATCTGGGTCATCCGCCATCTCAAGTGCCTCCTCCCGATCTTGCTTTTAGGCAGCTTGACCGAAGGAGGCAAGCGGATTCCAACCTACTTTCTCGTGCAACAAAAAGGTTTCGGCGCTCCTGTCTCGCGTAGAGGAGGAAGATCGCTTATTGATGGACATTGGTGAAATTGCGCCGCCCGCGGCGGGGCGCAGGCGCTGACGGTTGAACCCGACCTCCAATATGCCTAACGAGAGCGAGCTCAAAGCAGAGATCGGCCACGTGCTGCTTCTCGACATCGTCGGCTATTCGAAACTGCTCATCAATCAACAGGGCGAACTGTTGCAGATGCTTAAGCAGCTCGTGCAGGAAACGACGCCGGTGCGGAGCGCAAAAGGCAAGCGCAGCTTGATCCGGCTCCCGACTGGCGACGGGATGGCGCTGGTCTTCCGGAGCGATTCGGAGGCCCCTCTACAGTGCGCGCTGGAGCTGAGCAACGCGCTCCGGCAACATCCCGAGCTAGCCCTGCGAATGGGAATTCACAGCGGACCGATCCGTGAAGTGCTGGACGTGAATGAGCGCGCCAACCTGGCGGGCGCGGGGATCGACGTCGCGCAGCGGGTGATGGACTGTGGCGACGCCGGTCACATTCTTCTCTCTAAGCGCGTGGCGGACGATCTCGCGCCCTATCCGCGCTGGAATCCGTATCTGCACGACCTCGGTGAGGCCGAAGTAAAACACGGAGCTCTCGTTCATCTCTTTAATCTCTACACCGACGAGGCGGGCAATCCCGCGTTGCCCTCGAAGTTGCGGGGAAAAACTGCGACGCGACATTCACGGTTGCGTTGGCCGGCTTTGGCCTTCGGCACGCTTCTTTTGTTTTCGTTAGGCGCAGCAGCCTGGTGGCTAACGACCCGGGAGGCCGCGCGCGCCCCCGAGCCCAGGCTGGCCCAAACCACGCCGGCAATTGCGGAAAAGTCGGTCGCCGTCCTGCCCTTCGAAAACCGGAGCGAGGATAAGTCCAACGCTTACTTTGCCGACGGAATCCAGGACGAAATTCTGACGCGCCTATCGAAGATCGCCGATCTGAAGGTGATCTCGCGCACCTCCACCCAGCATTACAAAAGCGCGCCGGACAACCTGCCTGAGATGGCCAGGCAATTGGGCGTCGCCCACATCGTGGAAGGAAGTGTGCAGAAGAGTGGCGACGCCGTACGCATCAATGTGCAGCTGATCAAGGCCGCTAACGACACAAACGTGTGGTCTGAGACGTTCGATCGCAAGCTGACCGACGTTTTCACTGTCGAGACGGAAGTCGCCAAGGCTATCGCCGGGCGGTTACAGGCAAAGCTGACAGGTCGGGAAGAGCGCGATATCGGCGCCAGGCCGACCGATAACCTCGAGGCCTACGACACATATCTGCGCGCTTTGGCCTATACCCTTAGACCGGGAGGCGTAACTTCACCCGTAAACGCGCTCGGGGCACAGAAATTTCTTCGGCAGGCGGTGAAATTAGATCCGAAGTTCGCTCTTGCCTGGACGCTCCTGGCACGGGTCGATGCGGGAGGTTACGTCTCAGAAGCTTTGCCCAAGACCGCCGCGTTGCGCGAAGAAGCACGACAGGCTGCAGACACCGCGTTGTCTCTAGAGCCAGATCTCGGCGAGCCGTTATTGGCCAAGGGATATTACTATTATGGCTGCTTCAAAGACTACGATACCGCCGCAATCTATTTCAAAAAGGCTGGAGAACGTCTGCCTAACAGCAGCGAGGTCCCTAACTCGCTCGGCCTGATCGCACGTCGGCGAGGTCAATGGGACCGCAGTGAGTCGTATTTCGACGAAGCGGAACGTCTCGATCCGCGCAATGCCACCCTCCTTCAGAGCCGTGCCGGCTCCTACATGATCCTACGACGTTTCTCTGACGCGCAACGAAAGCTCGATCAAGTCTTGAAGATCACACCCGGTGATATCGACACGGTCATGTACAAGGCAGGGATTGCGCAGGCAGAAGGCGACTTGCCGAGGGCGGCGGCGCTCCTCGCCGCGATCCATCCCAGCGCCGAAAACAACTACGCTTTGGAAACGCAGATTTACCAGGCGATTCTTGAGCGGCGCCCGGCGCAGATCATCCCCCGGGTGAAGGAAGCCCTCACGAAGGCGAGTCCGACTTTGGGGTTCTACGTTGGCGAACTGCGGTTCTACCTCGGCTGGGCCCAGGAAATGGCTGGCGACCAGCCCGGCGCAGAGGAAAGTTGGCGTCAGGCGCTGAGCGAACTGGAACCTTTCCTGCAAGAACAGCCGGAAAATTTCACCCTGATCGGAGATCTGGCGCTGACAAATGCCTTCCTTGGCAACAAGGCCGCTGCGCTCAGCCTTGCCGCGCGCGGAATGGAGGTGCTGCCGGTCGAGAAGGACGCCATGGACGCTGGTTGGCCGATCGAAATCCTGGCCCGAGTGGCGGCGCGCGTGGGTGAGCCCGACCGCGCCATTGCCGCCTTGGAAAAACTCCTTTCAATGCCCTACGAGGGGCCGGTCTCAACATCAGCCATACCGCTCACGCCCGCGCGGCTTCGTCTCGATCCGATGTTCGATCCGCTCCGGAACGATCCGCGTTTCCAAAAACTCGCAGACTCGCCGGCGCAGAATCCCTAACGAGCACTGTCATGTCCTCCGAATCTGCGTCCAATCTAAAATTCGAGATTGGCCACGTGTTACTGATCGACATCGTGGGCTATTCGAAACTGCTCATCGATCAACAGGGCGAACTGCTGCAAACCCTCAAGCAACTGGTCCAGGAAACGGTGCCGGTGCGGAGCGCGAAAGGCAAACGCAGCTTGATCCGGCTCCCGACCGGCGATGGGATGGCGCTGGTTTTCCGGAGCGATTCGGAAGCCCCTCTGCAGTGCGCGCTGGAGCTGAGTAATGCGCTCCGGCAACATCCCGAGCTAGCCCTGCGAATGGGAATTCACAGCGGGCCGATTCGTGAAGTGCTCGACGTGAATGAGCGCGCCAACGTGGCGGGCGCGGGCATCGATGTCGCGCAACGGGTGATGGACTGCGGCGATGCCGGTCACATTCTCGTTTCGAAACGTGTGGCGGACGATCTCGCGCCCTATCCGCGCTGGAACCCGTATCTGCACGACCTCGGCGAGACCGAAGTGAAACACGGAGCTCGCGTTCACCTCTTCAATCTCCATACGGACGAGGCGGGCAATCCTGCGCGGCCGTCGCGCTTAACGCAAAAGGCAAAGCTTGCGATCTCGACCGCGGCTTCCGGTGCGAAATGGCGCGTGCTGATCTTCGGCGCGCTCATCCTTGTCTTGTTAGGCGCGGCGATTTTATGGTTTTCCGCGCGGCCGACCAAGCCCGCCCCTGAGTCGAGCGCAGCGCTAGGTGCCCCGGGCATTTCGGAAAAAAGCATCGCCGTCCTGCCATTCGAAAATCTGAGCGAAGAAAAAGCGAACGCCTTTTTTGCCGATGGCGTGCAGGACGAAATCCTGACCAACCTCGCGAAAATCGCCGACCTGAAAGTGATCAGCCGCACGAGCGTAATGCAGTATCGCAGCGGCGTCGCGCGCAATTTGCGCGAGATCGGGAAACAACTCGGAGTCGCTCATCTGCTCGAAGGCAGCGTGCAGCGGGCCGCGGGCAAGGTCCGGGTGAATGCACAACTGATCGATGCCCGGACCGACGCCCATCTCTGGGCCCAGACCTACGACCGCAATCTGGCCGATGTCTTTGCCATTCAAAGCGACATCGCGCGCGAGATCGCCGAACAACTGCGGGCGAAATTGGCGCCGGAGGAAAAGGCCCGGCTCGCGACCAAGCCGACCGAAAATCCGGAGGCCTACTTGTTGTATCTGCAGGCGAACGAGCAGGTCCACGTGGGCGCCTCGAAGCTGGACGCGTTGAATGCCGACAAACTTTACCGGCAAGCGATCGCCCTTGATCCAGACTTCGCGCTCGCCTACGCGAAGGCCTCGATCTTGAACAGCCTTATCTATTTCATGGGACGCGAGCCGGAACGAAAAGTGAGTGCGCGATCTCTGGCCGACGAAGCTTTGCGCCTGGCGCCGGACTTGGGTGAAGCCCACCTGGCGTCAGGTCTTTGTTTCTACCGGATCGATCGTAATTACGATGCCGCCCTGAAGGAACTGGCCATCGCGGGCACCGCTTCGCCTAACGATCCTGAGATTCTTGATTCCACCGGATACATTTACCGCCGACAAGGTCGCTGGCGGGGGGCGCTAGCCCTTTTTGCGCAGGCCCGCGAACTCGATCCGCGGCGGGCGCATATCGAAGGTGAACCGGATACCCTGCGAACCTTGCGGCGGTGGGAGGAAGCGAGCAAGGCATACAACCAAGCCCTGCAACTTGAGCCTCAACTGATGGACGGTTGGGTTGGCCTGGCCTATCTACAGTTTGCTCAAAGCGGCGCGCCTTCCGTCGCCCAGGCCACGCTGGATCACTTGCCGGAGGCAATGAAGAACAAGCCGGGCGCGATGGCGGACAAATGGGACTACGCCATGATGGCGCGCGATTTTGCGACTGCGGAGCAGCTCGTTCCAGACGGCAGATCGTACGGATTTCCCGTGCTCGAGCCGCCACCCTATTTCCATGCCTGTATCGCCTTTGCTCAAGGCGACCTGGCGCGGGCGCGCCGCCTCCTCGAGGAAATCAAACCTCTGCATGAAGCCGGCGTGCGCGATCATCCAGACGAACCTACGTTTCACGCCGCGCTCGGAAAACTCTACGCTTTGCTCGGGCAAAAAGAGGACGCGATCCGCGAGGCGCGCCGCGCAGTGGAGCTTTGTCCGGAGAGTAAAGACGCGGTCAGCGCTCCCCTCTACGCAGCCAGTCTGGCGTTCGTCTACGCGCAGAGCGGCGAAGTGGAGCGGGCCGTCACTTTGCTGTCCAAGCTGCTCACGACTCCGGGCGCAGAGCGCATCACGCTCGCGCATCTGCGCCTGAGTTGGGAATGGGATCCGTTGCGCCAGGATCCGCGTTTCCAGGCGCTCATCGCCGGGCCGGAACCGGCTACGGTTTACAAATAGCCAACGGAGTCGTTGCCTCCAGCCCTAACGACGTTTTCGAATTTCGAGAGCCAACTTGGGAATACCCGTGAACTTGCAGTATCCTCCCTCACCCCATGGCTGCTGAGATCAAAAAAGAGATCGAGCTCGAGATCGCGCACGTCCTCTTCGTCGATATCGTTGGCTATTCGAAGCTCCTGATTAACGAACAGCGGCGCCTGCTGGAGGTGCTCAATCAGATGGTGCGCGAGACGGAACAGTTCCGTACCGCCGAAGAAAAGGGACGCTTGATCACCATTCCCACCGGGGACGGGATGGCGCTGGTTTTCTATAGCAGTCCGGAAGCGCCGGTGGAATGCGCGCTCGAACTCAGCCGCGCCGACAAGGCGCATCCGGAACTAAGGCTGCGCATGGGAGTGCATAGCGGGGCGGTCAGCGGAGTCATCGATGTGAGCGGGCGCGCAAACATTGCCGGTCCCGGGATCAACATGGCGCAGCGGGTAATGGACTGCGGCGACGCCGGCCACATTCTGCTCTCAAAACGGGTCGCCGAGGATATAGAGCAGTACGCCCATTGGCAGCCGCTCCTGCACGAGCTCGGTGAGTGCGAAGTGAAGCATGGCGTCACTCTTTCGCTTGTTAACCTTTATACCAACGAACTCGGCAATCCGAAGGCGCCGGAAAAGTTCAAGAAACTTACCGAACAAAAGCGGCCCGCGGCTGCACCTGGAACGGTCACTGATGCGACAGGCGAGCGAAGCCGTTGGGCTGTGATCGCCGCTGTTTTGCTGTTGAGCGTATTACTCCTCACCAGCGTCCTGTTTTTTTTCCACCGATCCGTCGAGCCGACGAGTGTTCACGGGATGCCAGTACCATCGGCTCCCGCAATCCCGGCGATCCCCAAAAAAAGCATCGCCGTCCTGCCGTTCGAAAATCTTAGCGACGAAAAGGAGAATGCTTTTTTCGCGGATGGGATGCAGGACGAGATCTTGACCAGCCTAACGAAGATAGCAGCATTAAAGGTCATCAGCCGCACCTCGGTGATGCAATACCGCGGGGCAGGCGCGGCTCATAATCTGCGCGACATCGCGCAAGCCCTTGGGGTGGCGAATATTCTGGAGGGGAGCGTGCGGCGCGCCGGTAATCGCGTCCTGGTCATCGTCCAGCTGATCGATGCCAGCAGCGATCAGCACATCTGGGCCGAGCGTTATGATCGTACGATCGTCGATGCGATCGGGCTGCAGGGCGAACTCGCCTCGGAGATCGCCAGTGTTCTCAAGGCAAAACTTACTCCGGAAGAAACGACCAGTCTTGGAAAGAAGCCGACGAGCAATCCCGAAGCCTACGTCGCTTATCTTCGTGCTCTCGACTTCGAAGAAAATGCCGAAGTTCCGGCCTCCGAATACTACTCCACGCTCGGCGGACTTTACGCCCAGGCGATCGCACTGGATCCCTCGTTTGCTCTGGCACGGGCACGGGCATCGATCAACTACAGCGGACAATTCTTTCAGACGCATGATCCGGCGCTGAAGGCGAAAGCGCGCGCCCTGGCCGATGATGCCCTGCGCTTATCGCCTGCTCTCGGCGAAGGGCATTTGGCGCTAGGTATCTTTCTCTATCTGACGGAAGGAGATTACAACACCGCCCTGGAACAATTTACAATTGCATTGACTGCCTTGCCCAACAACGTCGAGGTGCTGCAACAGACCGCCAGGATTTACCGCCGGCAGGGTCGCTGGCGCGAGGCGATAGCAGGTTTTGAACATGCCCGGAGCCTTAATCCTAACGCGGACCCTTTTGAGTTGGTGCGAACCCTGTGGGCGGTGCGTGACTGGCCAGCGACCACGACCGCACTCAAACGGAATCTCCAACGGCTGCCAGGGCTGCCTTTTCCCAAAATGGGTTTGTCCCAGATTGAAGTTGTGGCCAACGGCGACTTGCCGGCTGCCAGGGCCTGGCTGCGGAAAATACAAGCCGGCGTGGATCCCGACGGGGAGGTAACCCTCGCCAATTGGAATCTAAGTATGCTGGAACGAGATTGGGCGGCGGCGGAGAAGTGGCTGGGCGACTTCCCATCCGACGAGTTTCCGGATGCTGGTCCAAAGAGTTATTATCGAGCCCAGACCGCCCTCGCGCGTGGTGACGTGAAATTGGCGCAAGCCCTTTTCGAAAAAGGCAGACCGGCCTTGGAAAAGGATGTGCGCGATCATCCTGGCGACCCCGGGTACTCATACGGCTTTGGGAATACTCTCCGCCTACATGGGCCGGAAAGAGGAGGCTATTCGCGAGGGTCGCCGGGCAGTTGAACTCATTCCGGAGAGCACAGACGCCCTCAATGGACCGCAATTCGCCTACAATCTAGCTCTGGTTTACGCGCTCACGGGCGAAGTCGATCAAGCCGTCAACCTGATCGAACGCCTCGTGCACACACCTGGAGCGACCCTTAAGGTCCGACTTTAACAACGGCGGCATCACGCAGGCCGAACTGCGTCTGCGCTGGCAATGGGACAAGCTCCGAGGCGACCCGCGCTTTAAGAAAATTGTCGAAGGACCCGAGCCGAAGACGATTTACTGAAGTCGTTGTAGCCGGGGATCGTTGACCCGGCCGGGTGTGACCATGAGGTATTCAGCTCCACTAATTCAATTGATAGACTTCGACCAGGGCGACACCGGTGGTGTCGTTTTTGCCGCGGACGATCGCGGTGTAGGGCGCCGGCAGTAGCGTCATGAGGATGGCGGATTCCTTATCGTTCGACGGCGGTAATCCGGTGGCCATGATCTCAGTCTGTTGGGTGTCCTTCCAGTTATCGTTTGAAACGATCAGCGTCCCGAAACTGTCGTAGAGATCCAGTGTTGGATCCTGCAACGCGCCCGCGACTCCGAAGGCGGTGAGCGAGGGACCGATCGCGCGCACGATGACTTGAGCAGTGCCACCGCCGAGAATGAATCCTCCAATCATCGCGTTGTCGCCCGTGTCGACAAAACCGCGGGTACTGATGTTGGCCAGCTTCGAGTTGGCAGCCGCATCGAGATCGTAGGCTTCGATCAATCCAACGCCCGTAGTCCCGTTCCGCCCGCGCAAGATCGCGGTATAGCCGGCGCCTTCCGCCGGGAGGGTGGTGACGATCGCCGCTTCCAGATCATTTGTTGGCTGAAGCCCTGTCCCCTCAATTTCTGCTTCGTGATCGGACTTCCAGTTGTCGTTCGTCGCGATGAGTGTGCCGTCGCCCGCAAACAATTCGAGCGTCGGATCGGCCAGCACATCCGGCACTCCAAAATTACCCAGCGAAGGTCCAATCCCGCGCACGATGACCCGTTTCGGGTCGGGGCCTGGAATGATGAAACCGCCAATCGATACGTTATCGCCTCCCAGCACCCGCAAGCGTGTCGAAATGTTCTGGAGTTGGCCGATCGAGGCGGAAAACTCCGAGGTCTTGCCTAACGGATCGGTCGCCGTCGCAGTCACTCGGAGCGCACCAGGGACGAGGGGAAAGCCCACCGTCTCAAACGAGGCGTGCCCGCTCGCGTCGGTCGTAACATTAGTCGCGCCGAGAAAGTAACGGCCTTCGCCAAAGCCAGAGGGATCGAGCGCGTCGTTGCCGAAAAATTCAAGCTCATAGGTGGTGCTCGGGCGGCTATCGAGAGAGCCGGTGATACTGGCGTTTCCGGTCGCAGCGCTCACTGACGTTAGGATGGGGAAATTTTGGTAACCGTTCGGGCCGATATCGGCATCCCCAGCGTCGTTAGGCGTGACCCCCGGTCCACCGGGCGTGAGATCGATGCCCAAGCCCTCCTCGCTGCCGGCGGTATTCGGTCCGTTGTTGAAAATGGAATTGCGCAGGATGGTGACGGTGGAAGCTCCGACCACCACCCCGGCGGCGGCGTTGTAGGCAATCGTGTTACCGGCGCCGGCCGCCAATCCCGCCCACTGCCACCTGTAGGTCTGGAACCCCTGAAAATTCTGTGACGTCGATGCCTAGGCCGCTGTTGCCCAAGGTCGAGGTGCCGTCTGCCTGGGTGCCAATGAGATTACCTTTGATGTCGGCATTGGCGTTACGGATGAAGATGCCGCCAAACTTGTTATCCGAGATCTGATTACCATCGCCGACGGCGCTACCACCGATTGTGAGAAAGGTCTGCGTGGGATCGAGTGGATCCCTGAAATCTCCGGCCATGTCGATACCATAGAGACCATTGCCGCGACCCAGGAAGCCGGTGATATCGGAGCCGATGGAGTTGCCCTGTACGGTGGTATTCGTGCTCGCGTAGAAGAGGCCGTCGCCGGCGTTGCTGGAGATGATGTTCTGCCGAATCAGAACCGGGCCGATGGTCTTTGTATCGACGTCCTCTGCGATGCCGCGGCCGAGGACACCGCTGAGGCCGCCGAAGCCGTTGCCAAGCGCGGTCGTCCCATCGGCGCCCAACCCGATCGTGTTGCCGCCAATCGTGACTGGACCCTGATTCGAACCGCTGCCGGCGTTGAAAACAATTCCATCAGCAGAGTTGCCGGAGATGACGTTGCCCTCGCCGGCCCCAGGTGCCGCCAAGGCGCCGCCGATGACGATTTCGCCCAGCGTCGTCCCGCCGAACAGGCCAGTCAGGGTAACGCCAATGTAGTTCGGCAGGGCAGAATTGCCTGCGGCGTTGAGACCAATGTAGTTGTTTTGCACCGTATCGCTTTCGCTTCCGCTGACGAGCACGATTCCACTCCCGCTGCCAGTTAGAGGGTCGATGTTGCCGGAAATGACGTTGCGATCACCCGGCAGGGGCGAGCCGATTTGATTGCCGCCCGGGGCGAAGCCACCACTGAAGATGCCGACCGCGTTGCCTAATGCCGTCGCACCCGCGGGGCCGGTCCCGATGAAATTACCCAGCACTGTTATTTTGTTGGTGTTGATCGTTATCCCGGCCGCCGCGAACCCGTTAGTGTTGGCAAAGCGGTTAATCACAAGGCCCCGCAACGTGGAGCCGGCGCTTCCCGCCTTAAAGTTCAGGCCGGAGACGCCGCTGCCGGCATCGGCGCCGCTCAACTCGATGAGCAAGATGGCATTGTTTCCGGTCTCCAAGGTGTTGGCTTTGGCGCCGGCTTGGGTATAGCCGTCGACGACGACCGAATCGGTGACGGCCGGCAGTCCGGAAACGGGCGGCGTAATAGTGAACACGCCGGTCGCCGGGTTTCGATTCGGATCGGAGGCCGGGATGGCGAACACGATCACGTCTGGCGTGTTCACATCGATGTTGGCATGCCCGTTCGCATCGCTGATTGCCCCGCCGAAAGAGTCCGTTCCGCTCGGATTCGCGTTCTTGACGGTGAAGGTGTCAGCCGCTGCCGTCCCTATGGAACAAGCGGTGATTATGCTGAGAATTTGAGGTAGTTTCATGTTTTTGGTGGATTGCTTTTATCCGAACAATTTTGAAAGTCTTTAGGACGCCACTGAATTTTTCTGAAAGTTTCTGAAATTCTTCCAATCAGCTCCCCCCGTTAGGAGTTTGGATCGCCCTTAGGGACTGACAGTCACCTTCGTCATAACCGGCGCAGAGGTAAGGGAAGACTCCGGCGTTCGGAAAAGTGACGCGGAATGAATTCCTTGTCATCGATCTGAACGCCGGTGGTCACGGTTCATTGCGCGTTGAGTTGCCTTTGATCGCACTGCAGCTCAGCTTCTAACGCTCCAGAGCGCCAGTCGTGCGGGTTCTTCTCTCGCGCGTGGTCATGTAAAGATCGAAGATCCCGGGCTCGTTCCGGTCGGAGGCGAAGAAAAGCGTCTTGCGGTCCGAAGAGATGTTGGCCTGTTGATCAACGGACGTGCTGTTTACCGTGTCGCCCAGGTTGAGCGGATCCGACCAGGGCTCGAGGGTGGTCTCGCGCGTGGAGACCCAAAGGTCTCTTAAGCCGATGGTGCCCAGACGATCCGAGTCGAGGAACAGCTCCCGACCATCGAACCGGACGCTGGGACGCTGTTCGTTGAGTGGGCTGCTGAGCTCCGGCACAAGGACGGCCGGTCCCCAGCCGTCCACAGTCTGCGCACTGACGTAGATGTCGAACAAACCTCCCGGACGGGTGCTCCCGAAGTAGAGCAGCGGGGATCCGGCCTTTTCGTTCTCCAGGTAACTGACTCCGGCGTCGATGAAAGCGCTGTTGACCCCCGACCCGGCATTGACGGGTTCTTCCCACCCGAAGTCATCGCGCCTTTGCGCGCGCCGGGAGATATAGATGTCGCGTAGACCGAAGCCGCCCGCACGGTCGCTGTTGAAGTACATCGTATGCGCGTCACGCGAAAAGAAGCAACCGTCCTCGTTGGAGGCTGTGTTGATCGTCGGCCCCAGGTTCACGGGCTCGCCCCAGGGGTCCTCCTGGCTGGCGCGCTGCGAGACCCAGATGTCTTGTCCGCCAAAACCTCCCGGGCGGTCCGAATTGAAGTAGAGGCTCAGGCCGTCCCTGGAGAGCGTCGGGGAGAATGTGCTGAACCCGGGTGTGTTGACGGGTGAGCCGAGGTTGACCGGAGTCGACCAGTCCGTGAACCTGGCCGGAATTTCTTTGTCATCGGTCTGGGCGCCAACCGTCGCGGTCCATTGCGCTTTTACCATCTGAGGAATGATCAAAAGAATGAGGAGCAAGAGCCAACGGGAGATGGCTGCCAGCCGAGTTCCGGTTCTGTTTATGCCTAATGGGTCTACTACCTGTCGGTCTGAGCTAAATGCGGATGAGGTATTCATAATAATGTCTGTTGATTTCTTGTTTGGTTTGGAAGTTATCAGTGCTTGCCCTTTCCAACTGGATTTCGGAGTCGGCATTGCAAAATAATTGGAGCGATTCATCCCGCGTTCGCCAGGAAGGCGGTGAGGCCACTGGTTAGGAGCAAAGGCTGCATTCCCGAAATGGAGGACGTCCCGGGTCGTTCCCGATCCCGTCATTTGCCGGGCCCGTGCCTGCCGGGTACTCCAACATTGTCCCCCGGCGACAAACCCGGGAGGCTCGCACAATCCGATTTATCTGAGCCGCGCTTTTTCTGATCCGTGGCAGCTGCGGTCTAACTTAGTTCTTTGGCTCGCTTGCCACGAGGCGCGGCACGGGCCGGACCAGGGCTAGCCGCTCGCTCACCCGCTGGAGTTGCGAGTCTTGCGCTTTGAGCATCGCAGTAAGGGAGCGGACTTGTTGTTCTTGTCGCGCAACGGCCGCTTCCAAATCCTTCTCCTGCTGCGCCACGATAGACTTGAGACTGGTGATGGTCGCATCCTGCTTCGCAAGAGTCGATTCCACACCGGTGATCGTTGCTTCCTGTGTCTCCAACTTGCGATGCTCTTTCAGGAACTCGTTGAGCAACATCGCGTTCACTTCTTCATAGCGGACACTAAAGGGCTTACCTTTTTCGTCGGACACCACCAGATCGGGATCGACCTTGGCGACCTGCTCGGCCACGAGGCCAAACTGCGGCTGGGCTGAGGGATCGAGCGTTTTCTTATAGCGGAAGGTAACCGGCTGGAGCGAGAAGATCGCTTCGCTTGCTTTATCCATTGGTTGGATCGCTTCCTTGAACCGTGCCGAGGAGCCTCTGACTCCCAGTTGACCATCGGTAGTGATGCCAACTGCTACGCCAGTGATCGGCGTCCCCTTAATGCCGGCAATAAAGGCAGCGTTGTGAGTTCCTACGCTCCCGATGCGAATGGTGCCTGCTTCATCTGCTGCCCCGGCGCTGCCAATGTCGATATTGTTACTGCCCGTGGTGAGATCTATGCCCGCGGATTCGCCCAGGGCGATGTTGTTGCTGCCGGTTGTGTTGTTCAAGAGCGCTTGATAACCGGTGGCCGTGTTGGCGCGGCCGATGGTGTTGGCGCAGAGCGCGCTAACACCGGTGGCCGTGTTGTCGCTGCCGGTCCTGTTGTTTTGGAGCACGGCAATCCCAGTCGCGGTGTTGTTGAAGCCATCCACGTTGTTCGCGAGCGCGCTGGAACCGGTGGCCGTGTTCTGGAAGCCGAGAGTGTTATTCCCGAGCGCATGGGATCCGGTGGCCGTGTTGTCGAAGCCGTCAGTATTGGCAGCGAGCGCGATATACCCGATGGCCGTGTTAGCGCTCCCGATACTGTTCATATTGAGCGCCTCCTCACCCAGGAAGGTGTTGAAATGGGCGACGTCACAGCCCTCTTGACAAGCCGCTCGTACTTGCGGCGAAAACGCATGCGATACGAAGACAACAACGAGCGTGCTGAGAAGAGAGCCGCGCAGCCAAAGCGAGCGCCGACCTGCGTCTCTGACCTGAGCCGTTGTCTGTATTAAAGGAGCTGGATTTTTCATGGTAGTCTTCTTTTTGCCCGGGGGCGGTATCTGGGTGTCACCGGTACTTTTCCTTTCCAACGGGATTTCGGACGCGGCATTGCAAAATAATCGCAACCCGGGGCGGATCGTTCGTGCGGACCATATACGTGAGTCACGCTTATCAACGAGCGCGGTTCCGTCAGGCGCGAGGGATGGCGACGACAGAGCATCGCGCTACTCATTGGGCAAGAAAAAACCAGTCGAGCAGGTAAGGCTTTTCCCGTAAGATATGGATATGCGCGCCGTTCCCGGGACCCTTAAAACCGGCGGAGCACCTTTTGCCTCGACGCGCTGGAGCGTCGTGGCCGCCTGCAATGCGGACGGCACCCTGGATTCAGCGGAGGCAGAAGCCGCCGTCGCACAGCTTTGCCGCGATTACTGGCCGCCGCTTTACTCTTTCGTTAGGCGGCGCGGTTTTTCCCCGGCCGACGCTCAAGACCTGGTGCAGGGTTTTTTCACCCACTTCCTGCAGGACAAGATTTATGCGCGGGCCGACGGCGCGCGGGGCAAGTTCCGGACCTTTCTGCTCGCGTCGTTGAAAAATTATATCGCAGATATCTGGCACCGGGAAAACACTCTAAAACGCGGTGGTGGCTGGGAGTTTGTCGTCCTCGAGGCGGAAATCAGCGCGGTCGAGAAACTCTACCAAAGTGAAACGGTCGTTATTCTCGAAGAGGAACGGCATTACGAACGACGCTGGGCGACGAACCTGGTGACGCGCGCGCTCGAGAGGTTGCGAGCGGATTTTACTGGCGAATCGAAGGCGAAAATTTTCGAGGAACTAAAACCATTTGTTTCCGGTGGAGCGGGACTTCCCCGGCAGGAGGAAACGGCCAAGCTGCTGGCCATTCCGATTGAAACTTTACGCAGCCATTTGTCCCGGATGCGCGCCCGTTACCGCGCGCTCCTTCGCGAGGAAGTGGCGCGCACGATCGGGATCGCGGACGACGTGGACGAGGAACTGCGTCACCTTTCGCAAATCCTGATCGCGGGATGATGTCAGGATAACGCATGGAAGTTCCGATCGCATCGCCTGCGGAACAGGTCGAGTGCTGCGATCTTTGCGGAACACAACTTTCCCTGAGCGCGGGTGCACCGGGTTGTTTGAATTGTTTGCTGGCGGGCGGACGCGATGGAGCGGAGGAACGGCGCTACCAGCATTACGAAGTAATAATGCGCGAAGACGGAGTGACTCCGTCGGAGTTGGGGCGCGGCGCCATGGGTATCACTTATCGCGCCCTCGACCTGAATCTCGGGGCGCCGGTCGCGCTCAAGGTGATCAGCGCCCGCTATTCAAACCAGCCCGCGGTCCGGGATCGCTTCCGGCGGGAAGCGCGGGCGGCGGCGCAATTGCGCCATCCCAACGTGGCGAGCGTTTACCATTTCGGGGAGACCGCGGCGGGCCAGTGTTTCTACGCGATGGAGCTGGTCGAGGGTGAAACGCTCGAATCGAAGGTGCGGCGCGAGGGCCCGTTAGGCGCGGAGATTGTGCTCGAGATTGCCATCCAGGTCGCTCACGCTTTGCTCGCCGCGGAAAAGCATGGGTTGGTTCACCGGGATCTGAAACCGAGCAACCTGATGCTCGTGCCTGACGATTCGGGAAACGAGCGTACACCCGGAGTCAAAGTGATCGACTTCGGGCTGGCCAAAGCCGTCAGTGACCAAGGAGAAACAGCCGAGCCGAATCAGACCGGGTTTGCGGGCACGCCGGGCTTTGCCAGCCCGGAACAATCCCAGTCCACCGGTTGGAAATTGGACATCCGCTCAGACATATATTCGTTAGGGGCGACGCTCTCCTATGCGCTGAACGGGGAGATCCCGGCTCCGGGCAATGACTGGCCGGTCGAACGGTTACCTGCGCGAAAGCCCACGCTTCTGACTCGGCTTCTGCGCCGCGCGCTCGCAACTGATCCAGCGGAGCGACCGCAGTCGGCCCGGGCCTTGCTCGCTGAGCTGGAGCTTTGCCAGGCGGAAATGGAGGCCGCGCCCCGGCGTCGCCGGGGTTTGCGCCGGGCCGCGCTCGGCTGGAGTCTGGTCGCGATCTGCGGCGCTGGCCTAACGAGTTATCTGCTCCGCCGCCAGCCCGCCACGGCTCCCTTGCCGCCGGAAAAATCGATCGCGGTATTGCCGTTTGCTAATCTTAGTGCTGCGAAGGAGAACGCCTTCTTTGCCGAAGGAGTGCAAGACGATATTCTCACGGCGCTCGCTAAAATCGCCGACCTCAAGGTCATCGCGCGCGCCAGTGTAATGAATTACGGCGTCGGCCCAGGACGCGACCTGCGGGAGATCGGCCAGGCGCTGGGGGTTGCCAAAGTCCTGGAAGGAAGCGTCCGGCGTGCGGGCGACAAGGTGCGCGTCACCGCGCAGCTCATCGATACGCGCACGAACACGCAACTGTGGGCCGATAGCTACGACCGCGACGTGGCGGACGTGTTCGCCATTCAACGGGAAATTGCGCGAGAAATCACCGATCAGTTGCAAGCCAGGCTTTCCCCCAGAGAGGAGGCGGCAATTGAAAAGCCGCCCACGACCGACCTGGTAGCCTTTGATCTTTATAGTCACGCCAAATCTGTAACACTTACCGCTAACTTCAGCGCTCTGGGCGAGCACGAATTGTTGCTCGCGGTTGATCTTCTCAACCAGGCGGTCGCGCGCGATCCGGCATTTTTCCTCGCCTGGTGCCAGTTGGCCACGGTCCATGACCAGCTCTATTTCCTTGGTATCGATCACACGCCAGCCCGCCTCGCTTTGGGTAACACGGCCGTCCAGAAGGCCCTCCGCTTGCAGCCTGACTCGGGCGAGGCACACCTCGCCCAGGCGCAGCACCTTTATCGCGGTTACCTGGACTACGACCGCGCGAAGACCGAACTCGCGATCGCGCAACGAACGCTGCCCAATGACCCGCAGACCTTCGAGTTGGCTGGCTACATCGATCGGCGCCAAGGACGCTGGGAAGAGTCCACGCGTAACCTTAGGCGCGCGCTTGAACTGGATCCGCGCAACTTTTTTACCCTTCAACAGATCGCACTCAGCTATGAGATGCTGCGCAGTTACCCGGAGATGGTCACGGTTCTGGACAAGGCACTGGCGATCGCCCCAAAGGACGTCGAGACAAGAGTTGCTCGCGCCCTGGTTGATCTCGATTGGCACGCCGATCCCCGACCGTTGCATACAACGATCGAAGCGATTCTGGCCGAGAACCCCGCCGCCGCGCCGGCCTTCGCGGACAATTGGATGACTCTGGCGCTTTGCGAGCGCGATCCGGATGCGGCCGCTCGGGCTTGGGCGGCTTTGGACGACGCCGGAGTCCAGATAAGTGCCCTGCAGCTGAGTCGTGCTTTTTGGGAAGGCATGGTGGCCCGTGTCCGCGGAGACGCGATCGCGGCGCGCGCGGCATTTACCAAGGCCCGCGCCGAGCAGGCAGAGGTCGTCCGTGCGGAACCGGATTACGCTCCTGCGTTATGTGTGCTCGGCCTCATCGATGCCGGCCTTGGGCGAAAAGATGACGCCTTGCGCGAGGGTCGGCGGGCCGCTGAGCTGCTGCCGGTCGCGCGGGACTCAATCAACGGCGCGCAAATGATCGAGTTCTTCGCCATGATTTGCGCGTGGACTGGCGAGAATGACCTCGCCTTGCAGCAACTGGCGATTGCGACGCAAAATCCGGGCACGCTCAGCTATGGCCAGCTGCGTCTGCATCCTTTCTGGGACCCGCTCCGCGGAGATCCACGCTTCGAAAGACTTGTCACCAACCTCGCCCCCGAAAGCGTTCTCCCCCTAACGAATCGTCGGGCTCTTCGCGAGGGAGACGGGACGCCAGATCCGGCGAAGATTCAAGGCCTGCCTCCGCTCGCGATTTCGGAGAAAAGCATTGCCGTTCTACCCTTCGACAATCTCTCGCACGATCCCGAGAACGCTTTCTTTGCCGACGGCATCCAGGACGATATCCTAACGAGTCTAACCAGAATCAGCGAGCTGAAGGTTATTAGTCGCACCTCGGTGAAGCAATACCGCGGCCCGGGCGCGGCCCGTAACCTGCGCGAAATCGCTCGTGCGCTCGAGGTCGCGAATGTGCTGGAAGGAAGTGTGCGGCGCGCCGGAGATCACGTCCTGGTTAGCGTACAGTTGATCGATGCGAGCAACGATCAACACATCTGGGCGGAGCGTTACGATCGCACGATTGCCGATTCGCTTGGGTTGCAAGGCGAACTCGCCACCGAGATAGCCATGGCTCTCAAGGCAAACCTCGCTCCGGAGGAAAAGGCAAGCCTCGACACGAAACCAACGAACAATCCTCAGGCCTACGTCGCTTATCTCCGTGCTCTCGATTTCGAGGAAAATGCAGATGTCCCGTCCTCGGAATACTTGGCCACGATCGATCGACTCTATGCGCAGGCGATCGCCTTGGATCCAACCTTTGCTCTGGCAAAGGCACGGGCATCGATCAGTTTCAGCAACCAATTCTTTCAGACGCATGATCCAGTGCTGAAAGTGAAAGCACGCGCCCTCGCTGAAGACGCGCTGCGTTTATCGCCTGCTCTTGGTGAAGCCCATCTCGCGCTCGGACTTTACTTCGATTTAATCGAAATGGACTACTCTGCCGCCCTCGATCAATTCACGATCGCATTGGCTGCGTTGCCTAACAGCGTCGAGGCCCTTATGGCTACCGCGAGGATTTACCGCCGGCACGGTCGCTGGCGCGAGGCGCTTGCGGGCTTTGCCCACGCTCGGAGCCTCGACCCTCACCCGAACCCTTTCGATATGGTACAGACCTACTGGATGGTGCGTGATTGGCGAAATGCTGCTGCCGAAATGAAACGCAATCTCGCCAAGAAAACAGGTTCGCCATTTCCAGACATCGCTTTTGCCCAAATTGAAATCGTGGCCAACTTCGATCTGGCGGCGGCCAGGACCAGGCTGCGGGAAATACCGGCCGGCGTGGACCCTGACGGGGTGGTAACTCTGGCCAATTGGAATCTAAGTATGCTGGAACGAGACTGGGCCGCGGCGGAGAAGTCGCTTGCCGACTTTCCGGCAGAGGAGTTTCCGGATGCTGGCCCGAAGAGTTATTATCAGGCCCAGACCGCCCTCGCGCGTGGTGACGCGGAGCTGGCGCGCAATCTTTTTGAAAAAGTGAGACCTGCCTTGGAAAGAAACGTACGCGATCAGCCCGACAACGCCAAAGACCATGCTGCTCTGGGGTTACTCTACGCTTACATGGGCCGGAAAGAAGAAGCCATTCGCGAAAGCCGCCGCGCGATTGAACTTTGCCCGGAAATCACCGACGCCGTCCATGGAGCGCAATTCGCCTATAATTTGGCTCTGGTTTACGCGCTTACGGGTGAAGTCGATCCGGCGGTCATCCTGATCGAACGCCTTCTACGAACCCCTGGAGCAACCACGCGCCAGGATTTTGAAAATGGAGGCATCACGCAGGCGGAACTCCGTCTGCGCTGGCAATGGGATAAGCTCCGAGGCGACCCGCGCTTCCAGAAAATGCTCGACGGACCGGAGCCGAAGACTATTTATTAGCTCATGGCTTCGCCCACCCCCGGAAAATGGGAGGCGTCGGAATGATAAAGCCTTTCAACGCGAGGCTGCGTCTCGCGATTATCGCGGGCCTTTTCCGTTCAATTTGTGAGGCACTTGCGCAGGAACCTTCGGTCACGCCCGCCGGCGATAGTTCCGTCGCGCCGGCAATCATCGCCGTCGAATCGCCTACTTCACCAACAACGGAAGAGACTGATCTCACCGCGGAAACAGAACGCATCATCGTAACCGGTTCCTACATTCCAACGGCACAAGAAGTCGGCCCAAATCCGGTCTTGGAGATCAATCGCGACCTGATCGAAAAATCCGGCGAACGGACGACGGCGGAATTGCTCAAAAAGCTCCCCATCGCCGGCCCCCAGGGCGTTCCGACGTCAAATAACGGAAACACTCCCATAGCGGGCGCGTCATCTATTTCTCTGCGCGGATTTGATCCGAGTGACACCTTAACGCTGATCGACGGCCTCCGCGTCGCGCCCTATCCGGTTGGAGCAGGAAACAACTCAACGCAGACTTTTGTCGATCTCAACTCGATTCCGCGCGCCGCGATTGAGAGCATTGAAATTTTGAAAGACGGCGCTTCGGCCATTTATGGCGCCGACGCCGTGGCGGGTGTGGTCAATATCAAGTTGCGGCGCGACTACCGCGGCGTGGAGACGAGCGTCAATTACGGAAATACGCTCGATAAAGATTCGAGCGAATTTTCCGCTTCGCTCATTTTTGGAGCTGGCGATAGCAACACTCTTGTTACCGGCGTTCTGAATTTTTACCACCGCAACTCGATCTACAATCGCGACCGCGGCTATTCGGCGCTGGCTCTTTCTCAATCGACCAATTCTAGCCCCGCCAATCTCCAACTGACCTCTGACGCGGTGCTCGCCGCAGGCGTTTTATCGGCGCAACTTCCCGAGGGCGACACTTTTTTTGGTCACGCTCCATTTCTACGAGCGGCAACGCACCACCCTCGGATTACATCTACACAAAACGTCGGAGCTCTTTTTACAACTTCAACTCCTCGTCCACTTCGCTCCCTGATTCCGAACGCTACGGCGGGTTCGTCAACGCCGAGCACAAGATCTTTGGAGAACAAACGGTCCTCGTGGCAAACATGTTCTACCAGAACGTCCAGACGCGATACCAGTTGGCGCCGGTTGCGACCGGCGACTTTGAATCTCCGGGTCTCACGACGCTGGCCATTCCCCCGCGGGCGCCCGGCGCAACGGTGGGCGGGCCGTCCTATGAAGAGACCGGTGTTCCGATGGGTGCATTTAATCCGTTCAATCCATTTCAGCAGATCATTTCCGGTGGAAGCCGCGCCCGCCTGGTTGAATTCGGAAATCGCAATGTCAATAACGAAACCGACGCGTATTTTTCCACGATCGGCCTCAAGGGCGACAAGCTCTTTGACGGCAGTTGGGGTTACGCTGCTTTTTTCCGCTACAGCCAGATCAAAAACACGGCCACCGGGAAGAGCGTTTCGAGTTCGCGCTTCGATCGGATCCTGAATGCGGCGGACCCCATCTTTGATCCTGCTTCACCGGAGTACATCGGCACGACCGTTCCCTACAATCCGTTCGGCGATTTTCGGCAGCCGATCGCGACCAACTCTTTGCCGGTTGCGTTCGCCACCGTCTTTCCAACGGAGATCGATGTTTCAAAGCTCGCCACGCTCGATCTCAATATTTACACCACCTCCCTTTTCAAACTGCCGGCGGGAGGTTTTGGTCTGGCCTTCGGCGGGCAGTTCAGGCGCGAAACCCTGAGCCAGGAGCCGGATCAACTCCAGGTGTCGGGCGACATTCTTGGAGGCGGGACCGCTTTCTTCACGAACGCGGGCAGGAAAACCTATGCGTTCTACGCCGAAGGATACCTCCCAGTTTTCAGCCCAACTTTTAGCGCGCCCGGTCTCTATGCTCTGGAATTTACGGCCGCAATCCGCTTTGAAGAATTCCTGAGCAATGACACCAATGTGCTCGTTCCAAAATTCGGCATGCGCTGGCAGCCATTCGATGAATCGCTGACCATTCGCGCCACGTGGGGCGAAGGCTTTCACGAGCCGTCGCTCATTGAGCTCTTCGGTAATCCGACTCAATTCCTTCGGCCAGATCCTTTATTCGACCCAATCACGAAGGAATCTGCAGAAGACGTTCGAGTTATTTCCCGGAGCAATCCGACCCTCCAACCTGAAGATTCACGCTCCTTCAGCGGCGGGATCGTTTACACGCCAAAGTTTGTGCCGGGTCTCACCGTGAGTGTCGATCTTTTCGACATCGAGAGCCTGGGCAGAGTGGTCGGAGTCGACGCCCAGGATGTGGTTAACCGGGTGGCGAATGGCCAACCGCTCTTTGGCGAACGGGTCACGCGCGATGCCGATGGAAATATCATTCTGGTCGAAAAGGCATTTCAAAACGGGGGCTCACAAAAGGCTCGCGGGGTCGACTTTGGGGTTCAATATGTCCTCGAAACGCGTTGGGGAACCTTTACCTCTCTGACCCAGGCGACCTTCCTCGACTCCTTCCAATTTGCGCCAACCCCCGACCTGCCCGAAAAGGAATTGGCCGGCTCCGCTCCGCCTTTTACTGACTCCCACGAGGGATATCCAAAGTGGAAGGGCTTTTCCCGAATTGATTGGACCTGGCATGACTTTGACCTGGGCGCGACGGTTCACTATCTGAATGGCTTTCACGAGCACGGGCCGAATGGCTCCCCCGGCGACTACGTCAACCACATCCATTACGTCAAGCAGACGTGGTTTTTTGATGTGCAGGCTTCTTATAGTTTGAACTTCGTTGCGCCAGTCGAAGCGAGTCCAGTACCGGGCTACGCCAAGGATTCGAAAGAGACCACCGGAGCGAAGGATGGGAGTCTCGCGGAGAGCGCAACCAGGCAAACCGCCAACTACGGATTGCCCACCTGGAAACGCATCCCTGAACGGCAGCACGGTCACGCTCGGCTGCAACAACGTTTTCGGCCAGGATCCGCCCGACGCGAACACCTCCACCAACTACGCGGATTTCGCCTATGACTCGACCGGTCGCTTTCTTTACGTCAGTCTGACGAAAAAGTTCTAGTCGCGTAGAACGGAGAGCAAAATAATTTCAAGGCAGTGGCGATCTTTCAGTTGTTGTCTACCTAGCTCCTTCTTGTCGAAACCCACCGCCGCGGCTACAAGAGTGGGATGGAAGCAGACCAACCCAGGCGGGTGCTTGGAAGGGAGAGACTCCACCCTGTATCGGGAACAGATTCGATCGGCCGCGTCTTTTTCCCGATTTATCTGCTTCGTTCGCAGGAGCAATTCCGCGTTCGCAAAGGGGACTGGCACGCCTTGGATTTCCACCGTCCGGGTTGACTTTCTTTCTCGAAAATCTCCGAACGGGAGCGATCTGACGCATAATGGGCGCCGTGAATTTCCGAAACTTTCTTACCGAGCTAAAGCGGCGCAATGTTTACAAGGTCGGCGTCGCCTATGCGGTCGTGGCGTGGCTGTTGATTCAAATCGCGACCCAGGTTTTTCCCTTTCTCCAAATTCCCGACTGGGCGATCCGGTTGGTCATCATGCTGGTCGCGCTCGGGTTTCCGATCGCACTCATCCTTGCCTGGGCTTTTGAGCTGACGCCGGAAGGACTGAAGCGGACCGAGGCCGCGGAGTCCCTGCCGAAGCGCAAACGCAGTTATCTCTGGGTTTATGTCGTGGTAGTCGGTGCGCTCTTTTCCGTCGGTCTCTTTCTTGCCGGCCGCTCCACTGCGCCGAATAAACAGAGCGCCTCGTCAACAGAACTCCTGGCGAAATCTATCGCTGTCCTGCCTTTCGAGAATCTGAGCGAAAACAAAGAGAACGCTTATTTCGTCGACGGAATTCAGGATGAAGTCATCACGCGACTGGCGAAGATTGGTCAGTTGCGGGTGATCTCACGGACGTCGACGCAGCGCTACAAGGCGCGGCCCGAGAATTTGGGCGAAATCGCGCGCGAATTAGGTGTTTCGCACCTCGTCGAGGGCACGGTGCAGCGGGTGGGCGATCGGGTCAGAATCAACGTGCAGCTCATCCGCGCGGCAAACGAAGGCCACCTTTGGGCCGAAATTTATGATCGGAACCTGACCGATATTTTCGCAGTGCAGTCCGAACTGGCGACCCGCATCGCGCAATCCTTGCAGGCCACGCTAAGCGGAAGTGAACGCCAGGCCGTGGCAGAAAAGCCAACAAGCAATCTCGTGGCCTACGACGCCTACCTGCGCGGGATCGATCTCTCTTCGCGCCCGGGACAAACCGAGGAGAATGAAAGAAAGGTGGTCGATGCCTACGCCGAAGCGGTGCGATTGGATCCGCAGTTCGCCCAAGCTTGGGCCGCGCTGTCCCGGGCCAATGCGAGTCTTTATTTCCTCCAATTCGACACCAGCGCAGCCCGCAGGGAAGCCGCCCGTTCTGCCGCTGAGACGGCCACCCGTCTCAACCCCTCAGCTCCGGAGACGCTCCTGGCGAATGCCTACTACCGCTATCACGTGGAGCGTGATTATGAAGGCGCCCGCCTCCTTTTCGAAAAAATTCAGCGAGAGATGCCGAGCAATAGCGAGGTTCCGGCGGCGCTCGCACGCATCGCGCGACGCCAAAGCCGCTGGAACGACAGTGTGCGCCTTTACGAACAAGCCGCGCTATTGAATCCGCGCGGTCTCGGACTCTTCATGGATCGCGCCTGGACTTTTTCCATGCTGCGAAAATATGCCTCTACCGCAGACATGATCGCGCAGGCCCTCGCAATCAGTCCCGACGACCCGGAAGTGTTGGTAACGAAGGTGAAGTACTTGCAAGCGACGGGTAACTTGCCAGCCGCTCGTGCGGTTCTGGCGCGACTCCCGACGGGCTCTGCCGGGGGACAGTCTGATGGTCTTCGATTCTCGCAATTGCTCTGGGAACGAAATTTCGACGAAGCTGTCCGGCTTATGGAAGTTCAGATCGCGAAACAAAAATCGGAGTCGCCGGCAGAGGTTCCAAACTCACAGCTGCTGCTCGGCGATGCCCGGTCGTTGGGCGGCGATAAAGAAGGTGCAAAGCAAGCGTATCTGGCGGCAAAAGCGGGCTTGGAAAAGCTTCGGCAGGAGGAATTGGAAAGTCCGTTCTTCGCCGCCAATCTTGCCTTCACCGAAGCGGGACTTGGAAACAAAGAGGCCGCGTTGCGCGAGGCCGAGCGGGCGGTGTCACTTTTGCCAGCCTCACAAGATCCCGTCTTCGGCCCGGGTATGGAAGAAGTCCTTGCGGCCATCGAGGCGCAGGTCGGCGAAAGGGAACGCGCCATCACACGGATCGAGCGGTTGCTCACGACTCCCTACGGCGCATTCCCATTGAACCAGGCGGCGTTGCGGCTTGACCCAACCTGGGATCCGTTGCGCCAACACCCGCGCTTCAAAGCGATCGTCGAAGGCCCGGAACCGAAAACCATCTACGAGTAACCGCACCCGTAAGGGCCGAAATTTGTCTTCGCCGAGCTGAAGCGGCGTAACGTTTACAAAGTCGCTGCTGCTTATGCGATCGTCAGCTGGTTATTGCAATCGCGCGCGGTGCATATCAGCCCGCCTCACAGCTCGCCGAGCAGGTCATGGAAATCGGTTCCATTTTACGACATAACCGATCGCGAGTGTTTACCCTGCGTTGGGCCGCTGGCTGGAGGCGATCGCCCGTAACGGGTCGTTCCCCGCCGCGACGATGGCATGGCCAAATTTCAGTTTACAATCTGATATGCGCACACCGGGCAAACCGACCACGCCCGGAACATCCTGGCTGACTTGGAATCTCTCGCCCGGCGGCACTACGTCAATCAAACGCATATCGCTGCGATCTATGCCGCGCTCGGCTCATAGTTTTGAATCAGGTAGATCCACCGTTGACTCGCTGCGCGACGAGCAGCGATTGAAGCACTGGGCAAGAGAAATGCCAGCCTAACGAATAGGCGTGCGGGCCCTTCTAGGAGGGTTTCTTTTTGCCAGCCTTTGGTAAGGAATCTCGCCGAGCACCCATCGGGTCCTTCTCCGGTCGCAAATCGCGCAACCTGGATTGAGGCGTCTCCTGAGTCGGCTCCTGCGTCCCATGGCTCGTGCTCTCGCCAGTCTTTTCGCTTGGCTTGGGGTCCATTGGAGAACCTTGAGTCGTTCCCTTTGACCGTCAAGTTTGCACCTCAATCCGGAGGGGGAATCATGGGTCGCCTAGTTCGCATCATTATCACTCCCCGGCCGAGAACCGCTCCCAGGACGAGGAGCCCACCGACAATCGCCCACGGCCCGGGCCGCTCACCAAGCGCAAACATGACCCAGAGCGGATTCAACACCGGCTCGAGCAACGGAATGAGGGTCGCTTCGAGCGCAGTGACCTGCTTGATGGCGGTCGCGTACAAGACGTAGGGCAAGCCAAGCTGCACCGTGCCGAGCAGGATCAGACGCCAGAGCCCGTCTTCGCCTAACGATGGCGCCTGGAACATAAAAGGCGTGCCTGCCAGCGCGACGATGATGTTCCCAAGCACAATGCTCGCAACCGGCGAGCCCGCCTTCTCCTTGCGCAGGAAGAGCGCAACCAACGCAAACGCGAGTCCGCTTCCCAAAGCGATGATATTTCCCCAGAGGCCGGCAACCGTCAGCCGGTCGAGGAAAAAAAGCGCGATCCCAGCCAGCGCCACCGCGATCACCAGCCAATCAATACGCGAAGCCCGCTCACCCAGATACCAGCGCCCAATCAGCGCCACGTAAATGGGTGCAGTGTATTGCAGGAAAATCGCATTTGCGGCGGTCGTCATCCGCGTCGCGAAGACAAAGAGCACGACCGTGCCGGCGTAGCCAAGCGCGCCGCCGATCTGGGCGGGAGAAAAGCTAAACCGCGGACGACCGATGCAGAGCAGAATCATCGGAATGGCGATCGCGCTCCGGCCGCCGGCGATCGCCATCGGAGGCCAATCGATCGATTTGATGAGGACGCCGCCAAGACTCCAGCAGAGCGCTGCGAGGAGCAAAAGGATAGGCGGTAAAAAACGGCGCGGCATCGGCAGTCTTCTACAAGTGCAATAGCGCCGTGCAAGCCTTTGGGAGAAGTACGCGACTAATCTCGCACTCGTCGGGCAACGCAGGGCCAAGGAGATCGTTAGGCTAAAAACCGTGTCGCGGTGTAGGGCGCCCCATCCTGGCCGCCCGCCCGAATCCGTTTTCCTGAAAGGTCAAAGTAAAATCGCCAACCGCATGCGGCCAAAATGGCGCGCCCTACACCGCCCGTGTAACATAAATCGACATGAAATTTCTCCTCACCAACGACGACGGCATCGATGCGCCCGGACTCGCGGCATTGGTCTCCGCCGCCCGCGAAGTCGGCGAGACAGTCGTGGTTGCTCCGGCGAGTCCCCAATCCGGCGTAAGCCACGCCGTCACCTGGCACGGAGGCGTGCGAATCGAGCCCCGCGGCGAGGATCGGTTCGCGATCCACGGCACGCCGGCCGACTGCACCCGTCTCGGTCTGCTTCATCTGGTTCCGGAGGCCAGGTGGGTTCTGAGCGGAATCAACCACGGCGCCAACCTCGGCGCTGATGTTTATTACTCAGGCACCGTGGCTGCAGTCCGGGAAGCGCTTCTCCACGGCTGGCCCGGTATCGCCTTTTCGCATTATCGCAAGAGCGGAATCGAGTTCGATTGGTTGCGCGCAACGCGCTGGATCACCCCAGTGCTCGCTGGCATATTGTCCAAACCAATTGAAACGGGCGTTTTCCACAACGTGAACCTGCCCCTGCTTCCGGCGGACGCGCCCGACCCGGAGGTCGTCTGGTGTCCGCTCGACCCGAAACCGTTACCGCTCAATTACCGGCACGAAGCCGAGAGCGGACTCTACTACGCCGGCGATTACAACCTTCGCGACCGCACGCCGGGAGCCGACGTTGACGTCTGCTTCGGCGGGCAAATTGCGGTCACGGCTGTCCGGCTGCTCTAAACGGCGCGCCTGTTGGGAGTAGACATCGGTTCGTCGACGACCCGCCCAGGCCTTGGTAGCGTCGGCGAATTCATGCAACCTTGAGCGAGCCAGTCGTGGGAATCGATTTGCGGTTTACCAATCGTAAGCGCCAGCCGAGCCTCGATCTTCTCCGTGCTCTCGCCATTATCGTGGTGGTCATTTACCACACCGGTATTTTCGGATTCGCGCTGCCATACGAATGGCACCGTTTCGGCTGGGTCGGCGTCGATTTGTTTTTCGTCCTCAGCGGTTACCTGATCGCGAGGCTTGCACGGGGATCGAACGATTAGTTTCAAACATTTCTATTCGTGCCGGGCTCTGCGTATTCTGCCGGCTTATTTCGTCGTTCTTGCCATCTACTTTTCCCTGCCGGCACTGCGGGAATTCCCTCAGATATCGCCGCTCTGGAAATCTCTTCTTTCCGTCCAGATCATCGATTTGCGCGGTGGGACCGCCTTCTCTCACGCGTGGTCCCTTTCGGTAGAAGATCAGTTCTACCTTTTGCTTCCTTTCCTTCTCTTGTTCGTTAGTCGGATACCAAAGAGCGCCATCGTCCTCCCGATCGCCGTTGTTCTCGCCGGACTCGCGTTACGTGCTTTTCTGGCTTGGGAACATCCGGGCTCGGAGGGAGTTTCACCTCGAGCGTTTCAGCGATGGATTTACTATCCGACCTGGACGCGGCTCGACCCTTTGGTCTTGGGCGTTGCCCTGGCGGCGATCAAGATCCATCGGCCATTATGGTGGAGGCGACTTACGAATTGCGCTCCCTGGCTCTGGTTGCCTGGCATGGCGGCGATTGCCTACGGTTTATTCCTCGGTGAAAACACTATCACGATCGCGACCTGCGTTTGGCAATTCCCTCTCTTAGCCTTGGGCATGGCGGCCCTCCTGGTTTGTGTCGTCAGTCCGAATCTCCTCTTCCGCCCGTCGAGATACCAGGGGCCGCTTTTCTCGCCAGTATCGCCTACAGTGTTTATCTCAGTCACAAGCTCGTAATCCAGTTTGTGCTTCAGCTCTGCGCGAAATGCCAGATTGCGCTCACTTTGATCTGGGCGCTCCTGCTCGTCGAGACTTTCATTTATGCCGCCGGGACTCTTCTTTTTCTCTTGGTTTAACGCCCTTTCCTCCAACTCCGAAATCGCCTGGCGAGCCCGAAATCAAGTCTCGGCCGGTAAAGTTCGGCGCACCGCCAGCGAAATGGGAAGCCCGATGCAAAACATGTGCACCAGAATTCCCGTGACCAGAACGACAAGCGGGAACGAGACCTTGCGGGGAAATGCCGAGAGTGGCAGGACAACTAAATTCATGACTGCGAATATGAGAAACCCGTAGGACAAACCTGCAACGACTGGATGACGAGTGAGCACCGGAATCTCCTTACTCGCCAGATAGAAAATCGCCGCAGCCGACAAAGCGATAGAGAAATGGAGGATCAAACCGAGGGCCGCCGTTTGCAGGCCTCCGTTGAACGCCGGCGCGCCGAGCAAACCGCTCGCTACCGACTGCAGAATGCGAATCGATGGCACGCCGCGCAGCGCAGAAAAACCGATCGCATAGGTAATATCAAGCGTTCCTGCGATCGCGCCGCCAAGCAGTATTGCGGAAAGGGCGGTAAGTCGACGCATGGCAGGTCGTATGGGGGTGTCAGTTTAACTCGATCCGGGATAGCCGCCAGCAAAACCGTTACGATGACTTCGCTCCTTGAAGCAAAGTTCCATCGCGTAGATCACGGAAGGAAGTGATGGGACTCGCAGAAGAAGTAGCCGGGGCCGCGGTCCGGTGAGAGGCCGGCGAACGCGAAGCAGGACGCCCAAACGGCGTCATGAACCGGGGCGGACACTGGTGCAATGTCTTGGATCAACGAACGCAGCCTGCGAAATAACGGACCGTGCCGGCTGAATCGGGGCAGGTGTCGGCAATCGATTTGCGCAAGCCATTGTTTACCGCGGCTCGACTTCGTGTCGCCGAGGCGATACAAGCTCGAACGAAGTGACGACCGCTTCCTCTTCGCGATCGGAGCCGAACAAGTTCGGCACCTTTGGCGGCGTCTTCACGCCGAGCACGCTAACGATCCTCGGCGTCATCATGTTCCTTCGCTTCGGCCTGGTGGTGGGCGAGGCGGGCGTGATCCAGGCTATCATGATCGTGCTCGCGGCAAAGGCTGATCACGACCTTAACCGCGCTCTCGGTGTCCGGACTCGCGACCAATACGCGGGTGCAAGGCGGCGGCGCCTATTACCTGATCAGCCGCAGCCTCGGGGTGGAATTTGGCGGCGCCATCGGCGTGGTTTTTTTTCTCGCGCAAGCCATCTCGGTGGCGCTTTACGTGATCGGTTTCACGGAAGCCTTTCTGAATTTGTTTCCAGCGCTCGGCCTCTCCGGCCGCGCGGTATCGGCACGATTGTGAATCTCGTCGATCTTCGCCTGCGTTTACGTGGGCGCGAGTTGGGCGATCAAGGTGCAATACGGCATCCTCGCGATTCTCGTGCTCGCGCTCGGCTCGTTTCTTTGCGGGCGCGATTCCGGCCGCCTCGGCGGCGACGCTGCGCGCGAATCTGCACCCGGCATATCCAGCGGGGAGCGGGTTCTTCGTCATGTTTGCGCTCTTTTTCCCGGCCGTGACCGGGATCATGGCAGGGGTAAACATGTCGGGCGATCTGCGCAATCCGGCGCAAGTCGATTCCGCGCGGGACGCTGGCCGCGATCGGGTTTACCGCGCTGGTTTATCTGGCGATGGCGGTCTTCTTCGGCGCCGCCACGCCCGCGGAGCGCGCTCCTCGAGAAACCGCTCGTGATTCTCGAGGTCGCGAAGTCGCCCTTGCTCATCAACGCCGGGATTTTCGCGGCCACGCTTTCCTCCGCGCTCGGCAGCATGATGGGTGCGCCGCGGATCCTGCAGGCTCTGGCGCGCGACGAAATTTTCCCGCGGTTGCGTCCTCTCGCGCGCGGGAGCGGGGCGAGCAATGAGCCGCGGCGCGCGACCATCCTGACGCTGGTCATCGCGCAGGTGGCGATCGTGTTCGGCGACCTGAATGCGATCGCGCCGATCATCACGATGTTTTTCATGGTCACTTACGGAACGATCAACCTGGCCTGTTTTTACGAGTCGGCCACGCGCAACCCGAGTTATCGCCCGTCCTTTAAGCTCAGCCATTGGTCGACGCGCGCTCCTTGGCGCGATTGGTTGTGTGGCGGCGATGCTATTGCTCGATCCGATCTGGGCGTTCGTCGGGATCGCCGCGATGGCGCTTTTGAAATGGTGGATCGCGCGCAAGGAAATCCGCGCAGCATGGGGCGATGTGCGCAGCGGTTCTGCTTTCGAGCAGGCGCGGCGCGCGCTCCTCAAGCTGGAGGAGACGCGTTATCACCCAAAGAATTGGCGACCGATGGTGCTTGCCTTGAGCGGCGGCGCCTGGCGGCGCAATCACCTCGCGCAATACGGTTCGTGGCTGATCGCGGGCCGCGGCATCCTGATTCTCGCGCAGGTCATGGATGATGCCGGGCGAGAAGGCCCTCGAACGCCGCGACGAAGAGGAAGAAAAGCTGCGGAAATTTATTGCCGGAGAAGAACTGCAGGCCTTTCCCGCAGTCGTGCTCGAGCCAGATCTGACGGATGGGGTCGAGTCGCTCCTGGAATGCTGCGGGATCGGCGGCATCCGGCCGAACACCGTCCTGCTAGGCTGGGCGGACAACCCGGAGCGGCAGACGCGTTTTTGCCAGATGCTACGGCGCATCGGCGAACTGGAGCGGAGCGCGCTGGTCGTCTTTTGCCCGGACGAAGAAAAGCGGCTGCTGGCGGCGCCGCCCGGCTCGATCGACATCTGGTGGCAGGGCGGTCGCAACGGCGCGCTCATGCTCCTGCTCGCGCACATGCTGACGCAGAATCCCGAATGGCGGAATCATCCGATCCGGCTTGTTTTTGCCGTCGCCGACCCGGGACAGGAGGCAAAGGCGCGGGAACAATTAAGCCGGCTGATGGAAGCGGCGCGGGTCCCGGCGGCGCTCGACGATTGTCTCCGGTGCGGACCCGATCGCGGCGATGCAAAGTTGTTCGCAAGAGGCGGCGCTGGTCCTGAAAGGCTTTGAACCGCCTGACGAAGACGGACGAACGGCAGGCGCTGGAACGTATGCGGGCAGAGATCGGTGATCTGCGGCGCGTGATTTTTGTCTACAGCGCCGGCGGCCACTCGCTCAGCGCGTAATCGGGGCCTGGACCTCTAGAGCAGGAAAGGTCCCTCGCAAATGCTGTCGCTCAATTTGCGGCGATCGTTAGGGCTTTCGGCCTTCTGCAATTTTTCTGGAAGAGATTCTTTCGCGCCCGGCTTTCCGACAGCGGCCATCGCTTCGACCTGGAAGTCATCGGGGATCCGGAGCTCGGTGCGGGCGCGGTCGTAGTCGAAACCTTGCATGCCATGGACGACAAGGCCCTGGCTGAACCCTTGCAAGGCGAAGTTTTCCCAGGCGGCGCCGCAATCGTAGGAATGGGTGATGGAAGGTTCGCCGTTGTAGTCGAAATTCTTGCGTGCAATAAAGACGACGAGGACGGCGGCGTTTTGGGCCCAAGCTTTGTTTCCTTCTACCAATAATCCGAGGAAAGTGGGCCAATGCTCGGTCTCGCGCCGGGCGTAAAGGGCACGCCACTGTTGAGAGTTGAATGAGGAGGGCGCCCAGCGCGCGGCTTCGAAGAGACGCCTAAGTTCATCGCTGGTTATACTTTCGCCCGTCATCGCGCGGGGCGACCAGCGGTCGAGGATAAGTGGATCGATCGCGTGGTCCGCTTTGCGCTTTTCGCTGCCTTTGATCATGAGCAAAACGAAGCGCGGGGGATCCGATTCGGAAAGCAGCAAATGAAACTGCCCGGCCCAATCAGCCAGCCGCGGCAGCCTTGGCCTGCGCGCGTTCGTTCCAGTCGGCTCGCAGGGTTTTCATCTCCGCCCTGAGGACCAGCATGCGGGCAGGCACGCCTTTGTATTTTTTCGTGACGCCGTTGACCTTGCGATCGACCGCTCCCTGGCTCACGAGGCTCTGCAGCTTTTCGTAAGAACGCAGGCGCAGCATCTCTTCGCCGCCGCTGGCCGCATTCCGCTCCCGCAGATTGAGCAGAAGAATGTCGAACAATGGCTTGAATTCATAGGAGGCTTTGGAGGAAAGCACAGCCACTAGCTCTTCGGTGATGATGTCAGGCGCGCGACGGGAAAAAAAGGTGCCGGATGGTTTAGACATCGCTGACTATAGCGCAAATCTGGAGAATAACGACCTCCGATTGTGTTGGGCGAACTTGCTCTGGCAGATCGCACAATGAAGAGGCCGGTTCCGGCTTCGTTTCGGACGAATAAGCGGTTCGCTGTCAACGCTCGATGGTTTTCCCAACCATCGAGATACTTGCGGGTCAGCGGTTCTCTGCTTGTCACTGAATGTCGCATCTGATGGCGCGCGTCCCGTCGATGGCCGTTGTGCGGTGACCGCAACCGCCGCGTTCGGCCCGCGGTCATCCGTGAGGGAAGAAGAGGGTATCGGCCTGACCAAGTGTTTCAGATGCCTTGGTTCGTTAGGGGAGACGGCCGCCCAATTCTTTATTGACCGAGCATGTAAACTTCAACCAAGGCCACTCCTTGGGCGTTGTGCGCGTCTTGCACAATCGCGGTGTAGGCGCCGGGCGCCAACGTTGCGACGATGGCGGATTCACTCTCGTCGGAAGGCGCGATGGCCGTCTCGATGATTTGCTGGGCCTGGTCGGTGCGCCAATTGTCGTTCCGATAGATGAGCGACCCATCCTTGTCGTGCAGTTCCAGAACCGGATCGGGCAGCGCTCCAGATACCCCAAACGCAGCCAGCGACGGACCAATGGCGCGAACCATGACTTTGGCGGAAGAAGTCCCGCCGATAATGAACCCGCCGATCATAACGTCGTCGCCGATGCTGGCTTCTCCGCGCGTGGAAATATTGCGGACGCTGGAGCTGGCCGGGGCAAGGTCGTAGAGCTCGAGAAGTGCATCTCCCTCAGCGCCGTCCGCGCTTCGGAGAACAGCCGTGTAAGCGCCGGGCGAAAGGCTGGCCACGATAACAGCTTCGGCTGGGTTGAGGGGTTCAAGACCGGCAGGAACAATGCCGGCCGGGAGCTGACCCAGTTATCGTTTTGTTGGATGAGCGTTCCCTCTGAGTCATACACCTCCAGAATGGGGTCCGGAAGAGCGTGTTTGACGCCCAGATTTGCGAGCGACGGCCCGAGGGCACGGAATACGACATCCTTCTTGGCCTCGCCTTCAATAATGAAGCCGCCGATCATCACGTTATCGCCGCCGCGCACCCGGACTCGCGTCGAAATGTTGAGCAAGTAATGACTTGGCGGCGATGGATCTGGTGTTGCTGTTGGTGACGGCGTTGGTGACGGTGTCGCTGATGGGGTGGGAGTGGGGGTCTCAGACGGCGTCGCTGTTGGGCTTGGTGTTGGGGTCGGAGTGGGAATTGGTGTTGGGGTCGGGGTGGGTTTTGGAGTCGGGGTCGGGGTGGGTTTTGGCGTTGGCGTTGGAGTCGGTTTTGGCGTTGGGGTCGGCTGTTGGAGTCGTTTGGGGTTGGCTTTGGAGTTGGGGTAGGAGTGGGTTTTGGCGTTGGCGTTGGGGTTGGTTTGGGAGTTGGAGTTGGTTTTGGAGTCGGAGTCGGTTTTGGGGTCGGGGTCGGGGTGGGTTTTGGCGTTGGCGTTGGAGTCGGTTTTGGCGTTGGAGTCGGTTTTGGTGTTGGGGTCGGCTTCGGAGTTGGGGTCGGAGTGGGAATTGGCGTTGGCGTTGGGGTTGGTTTTGGAGTCGGAGTCGGTTTTGGGGTCGGGGTCGGCTTGGGTGTTGGAGTCGGGGTGGGAGTCGGCGTTGGTGTTGGCGTTGCCGTAGGCGTTGGAGTGGGCGTCGGGGTTGGAGTCGAGCCAGGCGGCGGAATGACGGCGGAGAGTTCTTCCGAAAAATCGCTTTCGACCCCGTCCGCGTTGTAGGCCGTAACGGCAAAGTAATACAGGTCGCCCACTTTCAGATCCGGTATTGTCAGTGAGGTGTTTCCCTCGGCGTCGGATTGCTGGTCGTAGTCACCACTTGTGGCGCCCCAATAGACCAAATAGCCGATTTCCTGCCCAGAACTGGCGTCCCAGGCGACTTTGACACTGTTGGTCTTGGCAAATGCGACCGTAGCGGTGAGAAAAGTGGCGGCGAGACCGAGTAAATTGGGCAGAATAGATTTCATTACAGAAAATACCGTAGTTATGGTGATTATGAGCAATGTCTGTGCCGCTTCTCCGTAGAGGGCGTCAGGCTTTGGCTCTTGAACGAGGCCTCTCGTCGCTTGGCTGCCTACTGAAATGAGGCGCTAATTTCGCGGAGGAGGCCGGGCCCGCGAAAAATGTATCCGCTGTAGATCTGAAGAAGCTCAGCGCCCGCCTCCGCCTTCTCCAGTGCTGACTTCGCGTCGCCAATTCCGCCCACTCCAATAATTGGCAGCTGAGTCTGGCTCCTCAAGAAGCGAACGATCGCGGTGGAACGGGCGCGCAGAAGTGTCCCGCTCAGCCCCCCCGCCTCATCGTTCCCGATTAGGCCGGCATGATCAACCGTGGTGTTGGTTGCAACCAGACCAGCCAAGCCAAATACTTCACATACGCGAACGATTCAGCCAACGCCTCCTCGGCAAGATCCGGCGCTATTTTGAGGAGCAAGGGTTTGGGCGAGTCCAACCGCGCAGTCTCCTCGGTGATGACGCGCAAGAGCTCTTTCAGCGCGTCGCGTTCCTGCAAGGTGCGAAGACCCGGCGTGTTGGGCGAACTGACGTTGAGTGTGACGTAGTCGGCTACCGGGGCGAGGTGGCGAAAGCTCTCCCGGTAGTCGGCCGCCGCTTCTTCAAGCGAAGTTGCCCGGGACTTTCCAAGGTTGACCCCGATGGGAATCGAAGGTGCAAGGCGGCTCTTGCGCAATCGGCGAAGACGCTCGGCCACGACCGCTGCACCATCGTTGTTGAAACCAAGCCGGTTGATCAGGGTTTCCTGCCCCGGGTAGCGAAAGATGCGAGGCCGCGGATTTCCAGGCTGCGGTTTGGCGGTGACTGTGCCGATCTCGACGAAACCAAACCCAAGCGCCTCCCAGGCGGGGATGGCAATGCCGTTCTTATCGAAACCAGCGGCGAGACCGATCGGATTTCGAAATTGCAGTCCGAAGAGCCTTTGCGGTTGCGGCGGCGGAGCGAAGGAGCGCAGGAACGCGAGCGCACCGGGGATTTGTGGCACGGTGCGCAGCAGGGCGAGCGCAAAATGGTGTGCGGCCTCCGGATCCATCTGAAAAGAAGTGGTCTTACGAGCCGCTCGTACCAATGACTCGTCAGGCGTTTCATTTTCCGATGCAGAAAGTGGCGAAGAGCGCGTCGAGAATTTTTTCCATGTCGGCATGGCCGATCACTTCGCCGACCGCCTGCAAAGCGCTACGGAGATCGATCGCGACAAACTCGGGCGCGAGATTTGCGCGAAAGCGCTTCGTGCTTCATCGCAGGCCGCGAGCGCGCGCCGCAGACAATCGCGATGGCGCCGATTGATCGCGACTGCGCTCGGGACGTCCCAGCGCTGGTCGCTCACTTTTGCCAGAATCGCCTCCTCCAGACCGACGAGGCCGTTCTCTTTCGTGCAGGAGACGTGCAAGGCTTGAATGTCCGCCCAATCGACGTGCTCGGGCAGATCGCTCTTGTTCAAAAGCAGGAGCTCTGCGCGGTCGCGCGGGCACGATTCAAAATGCGACGGCTTGGCCTCGCTCGCGTCGACCACGTGAAGAACGAGGTCGGCATTAGCCTGAGCGCTCAGTGCGAGCGATTCCTTCGTTCTCCACTTCGTTCGCCGCGCGCGCGCGCAGCCCTGCCGTATCGGTGAGTCGGAACGCAATCCCTCGGAGGTTAACCACTTCCTCAATTGTGTCGCGGGTTGTGCCCGGTGTTTCGCTGACAATGGCACGGGGAAAACCAAGGAGGCGATTGAGCAAGCTCGACTTCCCGGCGTTGGTCGCGCCATACATCACGACACGCACGCCTTCGCGAAAGATTCGCACCCTTGTCCGCGGTCGCCAGCAGAGCTTCGATCTCCCGCCGGATTGCGTCGAGTCTCGCGAGAAATGCCATTCCCGTATCCGGCTCGATGTCTTCATCAGGGAAGTCGATGTAGGCCTCGAGATTCGCGACGAGCGAAATCAAATCGTCCCGGAACTCCTTAAAAATTCGCGCGACAGCTGTTTCAGTTGTCCCGAGCCGGTGAGCGGCAGCCCGCAGAATCGTGTTCGCGGCGATCGAAAGCCGATGTTGCCTCGGCTTTCGTCAATATCAAATTTGCCCTCCAGAGCTTGCCCGCTAATTCACCCGGGTGCGCCTCCCAGTACGCTCGCGGAGGCAAGCAGGCCAGATGTCAAGCTGTTACCAGCACGCCGCCGTGACAGCTAATTTCCACGACGTCTTCACCAGTGTAGCTCGCCGGCGCGCGATGGAGCGAAAGGATCACCTGATCGATGACACCTTCGCCCTCAACGATCTCACCGAATTGCTGGAAATGAGAAGCCGAATCCGACGGCTTTTGTTTGCCACGGAAAATCCTGTCCGCCACCGCGATCGCCTGCGGACCGGAAAGCCTGACGAGAGCGATGGCGCCTTCGCCGGGCGGTGTCGAGACGGCGGCAATCGTCGCCGTTGTCTCTCCTGGAGTCATGCCGCCATCACCTCGCGGAGCGCGGCGATGCATTTGCGGTTTTGTTCCATCGTGCCAACGGAAATCCGCACCCACTCGGGAAATTTGTAGCCGCTGAGCGCGCGGACGATGACACCGTGCAGAAGGAGCGCTTTGAACACCGCTTTCCCGTCCCCGACCTTGACGAGGACGAAATTTGCAACGCTCGGGACGAAAGAAAGGCCAAGCGCGGCAAATTCCTCCTCCAGGTATTTCCGGCCTTCGTCCGTCACCCGTTTCGATTCCGCCTGATGCGCTTCATCGGCCAATGCGGCCCGGGCGCCCGCTTGGCTGATGCCACTGGTATTAAAGGGCGCCCGCGTTTTTTGCACCACTGGGATCAACTCAGGCCGCGCGATGCCGTAACCGAGGCGCACGCTGGCAAGACCGTGGATTTTTGAAAAGGTCCGCAAGACAATGACGTTGCGGCTTTCCCTGACGAATCGAAGAGTGTCGGGAGGACCGGACAGATAATCGAAATAAGCCTCGTCGAAGACGACCACAACGTCCTCGGGCACGCGCGCCATGAAACGGTCGAGGGCGTCCTGCCTGACGAGTGTCCCGGTAGGATTATTAGGATTAGCGATGAAGACAACGGCGAGTCTGTGGCGTAATCGCTTTCCCGACCGCGTCGAGGTCGAAGCGATGTTCGCAGTCTGCGACTTCGATCGCCCTCGCGCCGAAAAGGGACGCCACCAGTCGATAGGCGATGAACGCGTTTTCGGAGGTCACCAGCTCCACCCCTGGCCGGAGGAAGGCATGGCCAATAAATTCGATGATCTCGTTCGAGCCGTTACCGAGAATGATAATTTTCCGGGCGCAAAATCCAGTTTCTCAGAGAGCGCCGCACGGAGATAAAAACCGCCGCCATCGGGATAAAAATTCGCGCCCTTGAGAGCCTCTTGCATCGCGACCAACGCGTCTGGCGACGGGCCGAGCGGGTTTTCGTTCGAGGCTAGTTTGACGATCTGGTCGACCGGCAGACCGGAGTCGCGAGCTGTTTCCTCAATTGGCTTGCCCGGTTCGTAAAGCGAAAGATCGCGCAGGTGGGGATGGGCCTGATCCCAAATGGAGTCCATGCGATGGATTCTAACGAGGTTTGCGCGGTTGAACAGCCAAGGGAGCAGAGCGCGCAGCTCGGACTAGAAATAAACTCGTTCACCCGGCGACTTCTGTCGAACGGTTCCGTCGCTATGAACGCTCCTGATCTTGCCGCTGCCGCCGACTTCTTTCACATTACGCTGACCCCCTGGAAATTTGTCGGCCTCGCCGGCAGTCTGATTTTTGGGTTGCGTTTTGTCATTCAATGGATCGCATCGGAATGGGGGCAAAGAAGAATGTGATCCCAATCGGGTTTTGGGAATGCAGCGCCCTTGGGTCGATCCTGACCCTGAGTTATTTCGCGATTTACCGCCATGACTCAGTTGGCATCCTGCAAACGGCCCTGCCGCTTCCAATCTACTTGCGCAA
>CAVRGZ010000008.1:0-143136 GCA_963720895.1 uncultured Verrucomicrobiae bacterium | reverse complement strand
CCGTCCGTTTCTTCCGGAGCGTTTGTTTCAATCTAACGAATTGACGTCAGCAGGCGTCCGTAAATCTAGGCTTCGGTCTTCCCGTGACGATTGCGACCGGCACCCATCGGGTCCTTCTCCGGGCACAAATCGCGAAGCTTGAAACGGGAAGATTCCTGCGTCGGCTCCACTGCGCTTTGCCTGCTGCTCTCGCCCGCTTCTTCGGTTGGCTTGCTCTCCATTCTCAGACGCTGGTTTGTTTCTGGTTGCACGGTTTATGAAGAGCTGTTCTCGCGCCAGTTTTACAGATTTCCCTGGTCCGGAAGGTCGAAAGGGAATCGATGGCGGGGGCCCTCAGTTTTCATAAAATCTTCGCCGGGGGCGGAGCCAAACGGTCCGCCAGTAGCGCGGCAAAGCTCGCTTAGGCAGCTCCCTTTGCTCGTGCGGATTCAGCGACTCCATTTCCCTATCGCATCGTAGAGAGCGTTCCGGACGGCGACCTATGGTCAACGCTGAATTGCATCGACAGCCATGACAAATGGCGCTCTTTTGTGTACGAACCCAGACTCAACCGTGGATCTCAGGAAATTATTTACCGAGCTTAAACGGCACAACTTCTACCCGTCGACTGTGATTCATGCGATGCCGAGTTGGCGGCTGCTTATCCAGATCGCGTCCCGAGGTCTTGCCGCATTTCGACAATCCGAACCGGGCGGCACACTCGGTGATGAGGCGAGTCGGAGCGGCAACCGGACATTGCCGAGTTTGAGCTGATATGGAGTCTGAATCGGAGAGTAATCTTCGGCTGGAGATAGGGCATGTGCTCTTCATCGACCTTGTCGGCTATTCCAAATTGCTGACGGAAGAGCAGAACGAGCAGTTGGGCCAACTGACAGACATCGTCCTGGCGACGGAGCAGGTCGTCAGGGCGACAAACGAGAAACTCGTTCGACTACCGACGGGCGATGGAATGGCGCTGGTCTTTCGGAATACGTCGGAAGAGCCAGCACAGTGTGCGCTCGAAATCGCGCAGGCCCTCAAGGAGCACCCGGAGATCAGGGTGCGAATGGGGGTTCATAGCGGCCCCGTGAGTGAAGTAACTGACCTCAACGGGCGCACCAATATCACCGGCGCGGGCATCAACCTCGCGCAGCGAGTGATGGATTGCGGCGACGCGGGTCATATTCTGTTATCGAAACGCGTCGCGGATGACTTGGAGGAGTATCGAAACTGGCGACCCCGCCTGCACGACCTCGGGGAATGCGAGGTGAAACACGGCGTCAGGGTTTCGATCGTTAACCTCTACACCGATCAGGCAGGCAATCCGGAACCGCCCAGGAAAATCAGTCGCAGACCTGCTCAACTTCCAGCGAAGAGAGGGCCTCTTAAGGGGCGTGATTTTTTTGCCGAGCTCCGGCGTCGTAATGTTTATCGCGCCGGCGTCATCTACCTGATGGCCGCCTGGCTGCTTATCCAGGTTGCAACCCAGGTCTTTCCTTTCTTCGAAATCCCGAACTGGGTCGTTAGGCTTATCGTTGTTCTACTGGTGATCGGTTTCCCGGTCGCGCTCGCGCTCGCCTGGGCCTTCGAGATCACGCCCGAGGGAATCGTGAAAACCGACGACGTCCCGCCTGAAAAGGCGGTCCGTTGGCAGGCCGGTCGTAAACTCGACTTCGTCATCATCGGCATCCTTGCGGTGGCGATCGGGTTTTTGCTTTTTCTCCGCTTTTCGCCCTCCCATCGAGCCACGCGCGACGCCGATATCCCGGAGAAGAGCATCGCCGTATTGCCCTTCGAAAATTACAGTGCCGACAAGGAAAACGCGTTTTTCGCCGATGGCATCCAGGACGATTTGCTGACCAACCTGGCGAAAATCAAGGCCCTCACCGTGATCAGCCGGACCAGCGTGATGAAGTATCGCGACGTCGGCGCGCGCGACATCAAGGACATCGGCAAATCGTTAGGCGTGGCCAACGTCCTTGAGGGGAGCGTGCGTCGGGAGAAGGATCGGGTTGCGGTCAATGTGCAGTTGATCGACGCCTTCAACGATCGCCATATCTGGGCCCAGCATTACGAGGGAACGCTAGAGGATTCGTTAGGCTTGGAGGGCCAGCTGGCAACGAAAATCGCGGACGCGCTGCGTGCCCAGCTCACTCCGGACGAGAAAGTGCGGGTTGCAAAGAAGCCGACTCAAAACACGGACGCTTACGACCTCTACCTGCGCGCACTCCTTTACGAACAGGGTCCCGACACCTTGCTCGAGGATTACCGGCAAGCAGTCGATCTTTACGCCAAGGCGATTCAGCTCGATCCGAATTTTGCCCTGGCCCACGCCCGGCTTGCTTCCACCTGCGCGGAAATTTATCATTTTCACGAACCGCTCGATTCCTGGAAGGACCGCGCCCGGACCGAAGCCGAAACCGCGCTTCGATTGCAACCTGACCTTGGCGAAGGTCATTTCGCGCTTGGCCAATGCGCTTACTGGTTTGACCAGGATTACGAACGGGCACTGGACGAGTTCGCAACCGCACAAAAACTCTTGCCTAACGACAGTAACGTTGCCGCATATGTTGCGGCCATTCGTCGACGCCAGGGCCGTTGGGATGAAGCCCTCGCGGCTTACGAACGAGCCGAAAAACTCGACCCGCAGAATCCGAATATCATCCGCAACGTTCTTTTCACGAGTACCTCGATGCGGCGCTGGCCGGAAGCGACCAAAGCCGCGGCCCGTTTCCGTGCCGTCGCGCCCGAATCCGTGGTGGCAAAGATTCAAACCGGTTACGTCGCGTTCTGGAAAGGTGACGCTGGCGCGGTCTCCCAATGGGTCGCCGACATTCCGCCCGTTGACGACCCCGACGGAGTCGTCACCTCCGCGCGCTGGGATGGAGCGATGCTGAAACGCGATTTCGCCGGCGCAGCTGACATTCTGGAGAAATCGCCGAGGACGGAGTTTTCCTATCTTCTCGGCGGTTCGCAGCCGAAAACTTTTTTCCTCGGCATCACCGCACTCGCACGCAACGATCAGGCGACCGCGAAGAAAAGTTTCGCCGCCGCCGCGCCGAAACTTGAAAAAGCGGTCCAGGAAGCGCCCGATGCGGCCGAGCGTCATGCCAATCTGGGTTTGCTCTATGCTTTCATGGGCAAACGGACCGAAGCGATCCGCGAAGGTCGGCTCGCTGTCGGCCTAAAGCCGCTCTCGAAAGATGCCAACGATGGCGCGCTCATGCTTTGTTACCTCGCATTAGTCTATGCGCGGGTCGGCGAAATCGACCAGGCAATCCCGTTGATCGAGCAGCTCATGAAAACTCCGGGGGCAGTCGACAGCGTCGACTACAGCATCACGCTCAATGATCTGAAATACCGCTGGGAATGGGATTCGCTGCACAAAGATCCCCGTTTTCAGAAATTGCTTGAACAAAGCACCCCGCCGTCGAAGTAGGACTCGCCACAAGCCTGTTCGTTAGGCTGAGTAACCCCACTGGGCCAGTTCCGCGCCCAGTTCTTTGGCAAACCGCGCCTGCAGATACGCCGGAAGTTCGTCGCGCCATTGGCCACTCTTTCCCGTCCGCAGGAATTTCGCCCGTCCAGTCTCTCCACTCTGGAGAAGCGCTTCTTTCTTGCGCTTAAATGACTGCTTTTCCACCGCCGCTGCAATTATCTCCTCCGAGCGTTCGATTCCCAAATGACGCAGGACGCGCCCGGATTGTTTTTCAGGCGTGGCAAGCAGATCCTCGTAACGTATGATCGGCACCCCGGCCTGCTCATAGGGTCGCCAATGTTCGCTCCAGGAAACGCGACACCAATTGTGCACTTTGGCTGAACCGTGGAGGAGCGCCTCGGTCATGCGATCAAGGCGATAATTCTGGGTAACGAGAAGCGGATAGAGCGTGTGACGATACAATTTTTCGCCCCGGCGCACGCTGCGAAAAAGCGCCGCCAGCCTCGGAAATCGATCGAATTGGAAGTAATTCGCGGCCGAAATCGCGATGTCGCGTGGATCCCGCAGGACATAAATGAGCTGCGCATCGGGATCGTTAGGCTGAAGCCCCAGTTCGCCCAGTTGATGATGCGATTTGAAGCAGCGGAAATCCGAAACCCGATGCTCTCCTTCGACTGCGATTTCTTTTTTGTTCGACTGCCAGAAGCCCGCCACCGGACAACCAACCAGCTCCGCGACCAGACGTGTCGCCCATGTGCAACCACTCTTCGGGTAGCCGACGACGACGATCTCTTTCATCGCGGCGAAGTTGGATTCACGCTTCCATCCGCAGGTCGGTGAAGGCAATGCCGAGATGGTCTAGCACATCCCGCGGCAGGAGCGATTCTTCGCTCGCCTTGCCGTTGCAGATTGCAAGTTCCGCCGCCCGCCCGCAGAGCCATGCGCCGAGGCGCGCAGCGTCGTTCGGCAAAAGCCTGGCGCCGAGCAGGGCTGCGCACCCTCCGGTGAGGACATCCCCCATTCCGCCGGTCGCCATCCCAGGGTTTCCCGTGGTGTTGAAGCTCAACGGATAGCCCGCTTCCGCGACGATCGTGCGGCTGCCTTTCAAAAGGAGTGTCACCGCATGTTTTGCGCAGAACTTCGTCGCCGTTTCCGCGCGCGACATTTTTTCGTTAGGGAAAAGTCGCTTCATTTCGCCGGGATGCGGCGTCAGCAGGCGTGGTCCACGTATTTTCCGCAACGCCTCCATCTTCTCGGCCAAAATATTGAGCCCGTCTGCGTCGACGACCATCGGCTGTTTCGCGTCGCGAATAAGCTCGATAATTTCTTCCGCGCGCGCTTTGCCGAGACCGGGACCGACGGCCCAAACGTCGATCGGCTCTTCCAGTAGGTCGACGTACGATTTTACCGGCTTAACCATCACTTCGGGAGCGGCGGCCGCGGCCACGATTTCGTAAATCTCCTCCGGGACGAACAACTCGACCAACCCCGCGCCGGCGCGCAGCGCGCCTGACGAGCACATGACCGCCGCGCCGGTGAAGCCGCGCGAGCCCGCGACGATGCCGATCCGCCCAAACTGGTTCTTGTAAGCGGAATATTTCCGGCGCGGCACAAGATGGCGAAGCGATTCCCGAGTCGCCAGTTCGGCGAAGACTTCAATTCTTTCAGGCTGCAACTCGTCAAGCGGCATCACTTCAAGTCGGCCAACGAAGTCGATTGCCGATTCCGCGACCAACCCACTCTTCGCGCAGCCGACCGCAATCGTGAAATCGGCGACGATGCAGTCGTGATCAACTTCGCCCGAGTCGCCGTCCAAACCGGTCGGGATGTCGATTGCAACAACCTGCGCACTTGTGCGGAGCGAATTGATTTCGCGGCAAGCACCGCGGATCGGTTCCCGCAACGGCGGGTGGGCACCGAGACCAAGCAGGCCGTCGAGCACGATTGTTGGACAATGCGGGAGGGACCTATGCGCTCCGAGCGCCTCGCCGCCCTCCCTGACCCCGCCGCGAAGGCCCATCTCACTTTCACGCAACGCACTCAGCTTCCGGCGTGTCAGGGCACTGAGTTCCTTTTCCGGGAAAATGAGCCGGATCTCGATTTCCCATCCCGTTTGCGCCAGCCAGCGCGCGGCTACCAAGGCGTCACCCGCATTGTGTCCTTTCCCGGCGAAAACGAGGCATTTTTCTGCGCGCGGAAAGAATCTGGCGAGCGAGCGAGCGATTCCTGCACCCGCCTGTTCCATCAACGCCTCCGCCGAGATTCCGCGCGCGAAAGCCGCTTCTTCGGCTGCGCGCATCTGCGCCGGAGTGATGATGGGTGAGTGCAATTTTAGTCGTCAGCGTCCGCCGGCTTTTTCTTCTTCTTTGTCGTCGCGGTCGAACTCTTTTTCTTTTTGCTACTACTCGCGCTTTTCTTCTTCGTACTGGAGGACGATTTCTTGCGGCTGGCGCTTTTCTTCGAGGATCGACTCGAGCGGCGCGTGGTGGAACGCTCCGGCTCGGCGCGAACAAAATCGTTGTAATGGATCGGTTCGCGAATCGGCGAGGGCACATGCGTTACTCCGGCTACTACCGGACGATTGCGCGGCGCTGTTTTCCCCATCACGCCGTCCGCGATCCGATCCGCGAGCCTCTGTCGGTAACCACTTTCCAAGACGAGCTGCGCTTCCGTCGGATTGGTCAAAAAACCGCACTCCACAAGGATGGCGGGAATGGAAGTGCGTCGCAGTACGTAGTAACCACGGCGGCGGATGCCGCGGTTTTCGCCCGTTGTTCCCGACACGACCTGACGGTGGATGTGCGCCGCCAACGCCGCGCTGTTGCTGCTGTAGTAATAGGTCTCGATCCCATTGGCGCCGGCCCGCGTGGCGGAGTTGAAATGGATGCAGACAAAGACGGCGTCCCGATAGCTATTGGCAATGCGGACTCGTTCTCCGAGTGGGACGAAGACATCGCTGTCGCGCGTCATGACCACTCGGTAGCCGGCCTGACGCAGTCTTTTTTCGAGCCGCTGAGCGACGTCTAGCGCCATGACCTTTTCCGGGACACGTTGTCCAGGAATTCCGCCGCGATCGAAACCGCCGTGGCCGGCGTCGATCACCACGGTAGAAAACTCCCGGGCCGCGGACCAAGCCGGCGTGAGGAGCAAAAAGAGCAGGGCAAAGGCGAGCGCAGAATGCGTTGGGAGTGAAGCGCGCCAACCGGCGCGTGAAAAATTTGCCGCCATCGTTGCTCAATCCTCAGTCGGTATATCAGCTGGCCGATCGGACAATTTTGGCGCCGGCCTTCCGTTAGCTGTCGGCGCCCCGGACGCGCCGAGCATTCCTCCGGCGACGGCCACCATGCCATCGGTCGCACGGCGCAGATGGGGCGAACTGCGCGCCTCTGAGTAGGTGGTGTGTTTCAGCAAGCGCCCATCGCGGCCGATCACAGAATAGGACCAGACGCGGGGTGCGGAGCATTGCAGGACGTGCAGCTGATTGTGCCGATCCACTTCGGCATGCGGCTCGTCGAAGGAGATGATCCGGCCTAACGAAAAAGTCGAATAGACGAGGCTGTTCTCCTTGTCCTCCACCCGCACATAAAGCGAGGTGTGATCAGGAAAACGATTCGTCATTAGCGAATAGGTCCGCATTCCCTGGCCGCCCGGGTCGCCAACAGTCCGCTGCCAGATTGGCCGTGCGGTCGTGATCTCGAAGACTTTGGCGCGCCCATAAAAGAACTTGTTCAAGTCCGCGAAGAAGACGTTCGCGCGGACGTGATAAGTGCCGAGATCGGAGATTGGAAAAAGGGGCATAAGATTGATCTTACGCGTGACGGAAGTGCCGGGCGCAATTTTCAAAGGCGGTTCAGACGCCGCCTTGAGCGGAGCAAGAAAGCGGCCTTCGTTAGCGGTAATTTCAAAGCCATACCAATGCTGGTCGTTAGCGTCATGCAGCACGATGTCGCGCCCGGCCTGATTTGTAATCGTCACAGTCGCGATAACCGGTTCATAAGCGATGTATTGCAGCCGTTTGAATTTCAGATCCACCTGGATCTGCCCCTGCGCCGGGAGAGCCACCAGAAACAGCGCGGTGAAGGCGAGGGAGCGGATCATGCGCACCTAAAATACTGCAACTCGCCCGAGATGAAAGTTATGCGGCCGAATCAGCCGCTTTTTCCAAAAACATTAACGATACAGAATCATTGCGGCGGCGCGGTGAAAGGCGGCGGGAAAAGATTCAGCAGGCGCGTCGGTTCCGCCCGTACCGCCTGGAGTTGGTCCTGGTAATAGACTCGCACGATATAGCCGAGATACTGGCGCGGGCCGCTCTCGCTCGTCGGCAGGATCGACGCAGCGGCTTCCGGTTTGCGCGCGGCCCGTTTCGCTTTCTCGACCGAATCCGGCACATCCATCGGCTGGTTTGCGATCGCGGTGCCGGGCACCGGGTCTCTGCGCTTCGGGCGCAGATAAGTCACGTCGAGCACCTCGGTCCCGGTGTCGGCCCAGTCGTGACCGGGGGTGACCCATTCATAATTCACCTCGGCGTTGGTCAGGACGACCTGGTCGTTGTTCACCGTGTCGTAAAAGAAGACCTGGATCTTAACCTTGGTGTGATCGATCGGCGTGTCGGGCCGCACTTTCACGCCGACGCGCAGAAGAAGCCGCGTCTCCGCGTCGGGATCGGGCTCGCGTTTCGCGGTCAACTCGGAGATGCCGAAGGTCGAGCCGTCGGGAATCACTGCAGCATCGTTCGGTTGGGCAGTGCGCCCGTTGCCCGGCGCGCCAACGCCCACCTGCAATTTGAGATCGGCCAACTCAAAGAGCGGCCCGGCCGCCGGACCGAGCGATTGTAACCTCCGCCAGACCTCGTTTGAGCGATCCAAAAGTTGCATTGACTCATAGGTCATGGCCAGCTCCGCAAGAATTTCTGCGTTGCCCGGATCGAGCGCGCTCGCTTGCTGCAGTTTTGCGATCGCATTCGCGGTGTCGCCTCGTTCACGAAAATCCTTGGCCAGACGCAGAAGCGTCCCGGCCACGGACGTCGGCGGAACCGGCACGCGCTTGACCGTCGCGGGTGGAACACCCGCCACTGCGGGCACCTTGACCGGAGCCGCCGCGGGCGTTGCATCTGATTTCGGACGTTGAAAAAGCCGTGCTTCGATCGCAGCTTTTTGCGCGGGCGGCAGCCCCTCGCGTGGGGACTGCGTATGGAGGTAGAGGGCGGTGAGGATTTGGGCGCCAGCGACGGCGACGAGAAGCGACATCGCGACCCCGAACGTTCTTTCCGCTCGGTCGACTGGAAGAGAGATCGCGCTCATTCGGGAATGGTTCTCTAAACGCACCCGACGGAGGGTGTCAATGCCGTGGCGGGATATCGCTTACGAGAGTTGTTGCAACAGTCGCTTAGCGAGAAATATCAGCCTGGCTCAGCATCTTGAAGCCCTCGCCTTGGAGAACCGAGCAGGCGCATTCCGTATCGTCCACGTGCAGCGCGAGCGCTGCACGGCCGTGTGGTCGGGTCAGGAGAGGGTAGCTGAAATGCATGTTCACCTCGGCCATAAGGAGGGCGGCGAGCAACTTCGCCAGCTCGGTTGCCACCTCCTGGAGCTCTACCACCACCATTTCGCAAACGCCAAAGGCCACGTCATGCTCGAGGAAAATATTTTCCACCGTCTCGGGATCGCTGACCACGATGCGGGCGATGGCTGAGTCGGTCTGCTCGGCGATACTGAGCGCGACCACGTGAGCATTGCGGGTGCTGAGCAGTTTCACGATGTCGAGCATCGCCCCCACCTTGTTCGGCAGAAAAATAGAGAATTGTTTGACCAGCGGACCGCCAATTTTGGAAGTGGTTTCAGGTGAATCGAGAGCCATAGAAAACCGCTGACAAGCGGGTCGGCAATATGCTGCTGCGATGGCAGCGAAATCAAATCAATAGTGAGCGACGCAGCGGCGACTGTGTTGGCACAAACTCCTTTTTCGCGCCCCGTGGCATAGCTGAATTCCCAGCGCGGGATTAGCCGAGCGAGCGAACCCCCGTCGTTCGGAGCGAGGCGCAAACGGAAAAAGCAGCGTATTGCGAGCTTGGTTCTGGGTGGGCGCGCGTTCGCCCGCCAGGTAATTCGGGGACGCCGCCCTGTCGGTTCTGCCCATTTCCTGCTGGAGGCGTTGTCATGGAAGGGAATAAAAACGGCGGCTCCAGCCAGATACGCCTCGTCCGTGCGCAAGCTGCAATGGCGGGTAGGCAAAATCGCCCGCACTTGTTCGAGAATTTTAGGCTCGGTCGTTGCCCTTCTATCGGGGAGATTGGTTACGATGTTTTCGCTTTATCTCCACCCCCTCTGGAGCAGCCGAAATCGGTGAATATCTATTTCTTATCCTATCTGTTAGGCCAAAAACAGTAAGTAGCTTCGGAGGTATCACGATTAGAGAATCGAGTCTTCCAATCTCGAAACTTGACAACCCGGAATCGGTTACTGCATTTCTGCACACGTTTGAGCATCCCTTGAAAACCGTGATCGAGGATATCCGAAGTGCGATCCGGGCGGCAGATCCAAGAATTACAGAAGGAATCAAATGGAACACTGCGAGCTTCTACTGCGACGGATGGTTTGCGACAATTAATGTTCGGGCTAAGAACGGACTGCAAATCGGTACTGCAAGAGGGCGTAAAGCCGCGAGAGGACAGCAGAGTGTGCGAGACGATTGATGATCCATGCTATTTGTTGACATGGCTGGGGCCCGATCGCGCCGTGATCGGCATTCGTAATGCCGAAGATTTCCAAAGCAAACGGACAGCAGTAAAGAAGGTTATCAAACAGTGGGTCAAATACCGGATGGCGACAAAAGCATAGCCAGGCGAACATCGGCCGGCGTACGATCAGATTTTCCATGATTCAAGCCTTTCGCTTCCAGCCTCGGTGATGCTTGGGCCCCAGGTAAAAAGGGATTATTGCCTGCTCTTTGGGCCTATCGCCGGAGTCGTCCTTGCTCTTGGTATCGCGTGCCTCGCCTTGATGATTCCCGGCTACAGTCACGTGCGCCAAACGGTGAGCGAAATCGGAGAGATTGGTTCCCCGGCCCGAATTCCCTTTGCCATCCTGTTATGTTGTGTTGCAGCCTGCATCCTGGCTTTTGCCGTGGCGGTTCGTGATCAGTGCGTTCAGACCGATCACTCCTCGTCGGCTGCATATCTGACAGGGTGCATGGCGTTGTCGGCAGCGGGGGTGGGACTTTTTGCTTACCCGCACCCACTCCACAACGTCTTCGGCATTTCTGAGCTGGTCGGTTACCAGGCGCCACTGTGCATGGCGCTCACATGGAGACGTGAGCCACGGGTGAGGCTGCTTGTTTCCCTTTCGTGGGTTCTCTACGTGGTCATATGCGCCACACTCATTTTGAATCTTAGTTCGCTGGACAGACAAGGGCCGCTCTGGGCGGACGTGAAACCGGTCTATGGCTTGGCGCAAAGAGCGCTTTTTGCCGCGTGGTTTGGCTGGTGTGCCGTCGTTGGCTTGATACTCCTGCACAAGAACTGGCAAGAACGGTTCGTCGCGCCTCGCCCTCGTGGGACGGCGTAACGGACCCGGCTCGGGCTGACTCGCGCAGAGCGCCAGCCGTATGACAGACTATCGACTCCTACCGGGACTTCGTTTCCGAGAGCGCCAGGACGGCCCGAGCGCAACCCCACGAGAGGGTGAAACCAGAGCCGCCGTGGCCATAGTTATGAATGACACGGCGGCCGTCGCGCAATCGACCGGCGCACAAACAAATTCCCGTGCGCCGGAACGGACGTAGTCCGACGCGAACACTTAGGACTCTTGGCGGCTCGATTTCCAAGACCCGGCTGCACTCCGCGATGATCCGTTCGGTGGTGGCGGAATCGGGGTCACGATCCGCGCTCAGCTCGTTCGTTCCTCCGAAGACGCAGTCATTCGTACGGGGGATCGCATACATGAGGGGCGGACCATCACAAACCATAGCGTGACCCTGAGGTGGTTTCGGAACGATCACAACCTGGCCGCGATGCGGTTCGACTTCGGGATCGGGTAGAAGGGTTCTGGCTCCGACTCCGGTGCAATTAATTAGCAGCGAGCAGTCACGGTTTACTTCATCGAGATGATCGAAATGAACTCCGAGCTGAAGTTCGCCGCCGGCGCAACGGAAGCGCTCGGCCAGATAATCGAGATAAATGGTGGTGTCCGTCAGAGGAACATTGAGCGTGTATCCGCTCGCAAAGCAGGCCGGAATAAGCGTTGGAGGAAGTCGTCGCGCGCCTAACGAGAAGGCCCAGTTTGGAATTTCCATTTCGCCGACACGCGCGAAGGAGCGCAGCTCGAGCATGGAAACGCCGCTACCCTGCGTTTCGCTCAATTCTTGCAGGATGTCGAAAGTTTCGAGGGACCATGCGATGACCGCGTCGGCCGGTTCGGCGTCGTAGGGAAACCAGATCGCGCCAGCGGCAGCGGAAGTGACGTTCGGTCCGCCTTCAGCGGCAAAGATGCTGGTGCGATAACCGCGTTCGGCGAAAAGGACGGCACAGGTAAATCCCGAGACTCCGGCCCCAACAATCGCGACTCGTTCCCGCATCGGATTCATCTATGCGCCGGAGGGCAGCGCGTCATCTGAGACTCCATCTCATGAATGGAGTGTTTGATCCGATCCAGCGCCCACGCGATATCTCTTATAACCGACACATCATTACATGAACTCCACACTGAAAGGCAAGCGTGCTCTTGTTACCGGAGGCAGCCGCGGGATCGGCGCCGCCATCGTCCAGCGACTGGCCCGCGAAGGCGCGGATGTCGCATTCACTTATGCCAGCTCTTCCGAGCAGGCCAAGGCGACTGCCCAAGCCGCCGAGACGTTCGGCGTGCGGGTGCTCGCGATCCAGGCCGATAGCGCTGATGCAGCGGCCGTTATCGCCGCCGTCGAGCGCGCGGCCGCTAAACTGAGTGGCATCGACATTCTCGTCAATAACGCCGGCGTCGCGAAGCTAGGTCCGCTCGACGATTTCAAGCTGGCGGACTTTGACCGGACATTTGCCGTCAACGTCCGGGCGGTCTTTGTCGCCACGCAGGCGGCGGTTCGGCACATGCACGAAGGCGGACGTGTGATCAATACCGGCAGCACGAACGCCGAGCGTATACCATTCCCAGGTGGCGCCGTTTACGCCATGAGCAAATCAGCATTGCAGGGCCTTGTGCAGGGCTTAGCCCGCGATCTTGGTCCGAGGGGGATCACGATCAATAACGTGCAACCGGGGCCGATTGATACGGAGATGAATCCGGCGGATGGCGACTTCGCTGAAACGATGAAGTCCTTCATGGCGCTACCGCGCTACGGGACGGCCGATGAGGTAGCGGGCATGGTAGCCTACCTTGCCGGGGCCGAAGCGGGGTTCATCACGGGTGCAAATCTGATGATTGACGGAGGGTTCAGTGCCTGATCGTAGTGCGGCGCAACGCCTGAGGAGAGGCCACCGACTTCAGACACCGACAGGGTAAAACCGTTTCACGGAGAAGATTGCCGCCCGACAAAAAAAGATCCGCCGCTATAACCTGCGCAATGGCGAAAGGGGTCTCGGAACCTTTGGGCGCAAGAACGTGCAAGAACGGAGCCGATCATGTAGATCCAGCGCCATGGGGTGGCAAGATGGAAGGCGTAACGGCCAGCCATCGCCGACGCAAGCACGACCAACGAAAGAATGCCGAGGATGGTGGCGGGAGTGATATCTTCAAAAGGAAAGAAGAAACCGGTGATGGAGGTGGCCCCACGGTGAAGACGAGAAACATGAGCATCCAGCCGTCCATTCGGTTCGCGGTGAGCAGGCCGTAGAGGACGACGAATCCGGACAATTCCAATCAAGCTCAAAGACAACACGCACAAGAGCAAAGGCGTCGATAGCGGCATAACCAAGCGGTTCGACGAGATCAGATCGGTGAGTTTTGAGAGGACGTATGGTGTGGTCTGAAGCACGTTAATCGAAACATGGGACGCATATTAACGCTTGCTTTGTTGACCTCATGTCTGTTCGGGAGTTGCGCCACCAGCTCGTTCCGGCTGATCGCGCCGGCGCGCCCCGCAATCGATCCGGCCGGAGTGGAGATCTATCGGACGCCGCCGCGTCACTATCAGGAGATTGCCGTTCTCGATGCGACAAGCGGGGCGCAGTTTTACCGTGGCAGCCCGGAGGGGGAAGCCGAAGCAATCCAGCGACTAAAAGAAGAAGCAGCGAAGGTTGGTGCCAATGGCGTATTGCTGACACTGCTCGGCGATCGTTCGCGTGGCGTGCTCGGTGTCGGAGTGGAAGGCGGCGGTGTCTCAAGTGGTCATACGAGCTTCGTCTCCGGTGGCGGGTCGGTCAGCGGCGGCGCGCCAATCGTGCAGAACGCCGCGGAGGGAATCGCGATATACGTCTTCGACCAACGTTGAGGGACACGTCTCCAACCAAGCGCCGCAGGAGATGAGTCGCAATTGGGAGTTTCATTGCTTGATTCCCGATAGGCATTCCCGAGTTCGACGCTAAGGTTGAAAAGCCATGTTTGGACTCTTCAAGCAACGACGGCGGCGGCAACTGCGAAGTCAGCCTGTGCCTGACGAATGGCGCTCGGTCATCTCACGCAACCTTCCTTTTTTTGATCGACTGGCTGCGGTTGATCAACGCGAGTTGCTCGGTCACGTGCAGGTGTTTCTGGCGGAGAAACGCTTTGAAGGTTGTAGCGGGTTGCAATTGACGGACGAAATCCGGGTGACAATCGCCACTCAGGCCTGCCTTCTCCTTTTGCATCGTCGGACGGATTATTACCCGCGACTCATAACGATTCTCGTTTATCCCTCGGGCTACGTGGTGGATGGAGAGTGGCACGTGGCGGGCCACATTTGGGAAGAAGGCAAGGAGGGCCGACTCGGTGAAACCGGACGCGAGATGGGCTCGATGGTGCTGGCTTGGGATGCCGCGAAATCCGGCGCATCCGACCCTTCCGACGGCAAGAACCTGGTGCTGCACGAGTTTGCGCACCAGCTCGATTTCGAAGATTTCGTCGGGGACGGAGTGCCGGCTCTCGGGTCACGGCGTGAAAAATTATCCTGGGCCGAGGTGATGAAGGTGGAATTTGCGGCGTTGCGCGCCGCCGATGCGACCGGAATCTCGACTCTGCTGGATACCTATGGAGCAACGAATCCGGCGGAATTTTTTGCGGTCGCGACGGAAGCGTTCTTCGAGCGGCCTCACGCTTTGCAGCAGCAGCATCCGAGATTGTATGGGGAGATGCGGCGATTTTTTCGGCAAGACCCAGCGCGCTACTCGAGCGAGCCGGCGGCGGGGTGAGCGGGGGCATGCGTATCGGCCACCGCGCCGTCGCCGCGCGCCGCGCTGGCCTTGCGCTCCTGCGCGGTGCGACTTCCCTTCGACGGTCCATGGTCCTGCAGCCAGGCGGTTTCCGCCAGGTCCTCGTTCCAGACGTATTCGTCTTTTTTCACCGGCCACCAAAGCAACTTGCCGGCGGCGCGCCAGCCATCGATGAGATAGCCATCCTGGAAGGGCTGCCCACGAGCGGTTACGACAATGCAATTATGTTCGAGCCGCGTCCCCGGATGCGACGCGCCCCAATGAAGCACAAGCGTTTTCAACCGGAGTTGTTTTAGCGCTCCGCCAATCCCGTAGGCCCAGTCGAAGCAAAACCCTTTTTGTCTCGCCCCGACGTGGATGAGGAAATTCTGATAAAGCGCAAAGGGCGCCACTCGCCATTCTTTCTGCAATCGCCTCGCCGTGGTATGGGCGGTAACCGAGACGAGCTCGGCTTCAGCCGGATCGACATCGGGCCCGAGCTCAATAATTGCCTTGCGGAAGCCCTCAATCGATTTCGCATCGTCCGCTCGCGCGGCGCCCGCGAGAAAGAGGCACGCCGTGACGAGAACAATACCGCGCAAAAAAGATCCGGATTTGGAAAAGGCGCTCGAATACATCAGGTAACGCTCGCGACGATAGACGCTCCCCTGGTTCGGCGCAAAATGCATTAGGGCATTTTCGAAACCACGCACTTCTCTCAGATCACGTCGCACCAAAATCCACAAAGTAAATGTTTGATGGCTCAGGTGGCACAGCGGATACCCCGTGATCGTTGTGCTCATTGTGTGAGGAGATTCCTCGGTTAGATTCGCGACGCTTTCGCGGCCGAGACAGCCGCCACGACAAATGGATGAAGAGAATGAATTGATCGCGTTGCGGCGCCGAAAACTCGAGACGCTGCGGACTCGCGGCGTGGCGCCGTTTGGCCGAGGCTTTGAGACGAGCGGCTCAATCGGTGACGTGCGGGGAAAATTTGTCGAGGGCGCGACGTTGCGCGCGGCGGGCCGGATTACGGCGCATCGCGACATGGGGAAAAGTCACTTTCTCGATCTGCGCGACGCGTCGGGGCGGATCCAGATTTACGTGCAGGCAAAGGAACTCGGGCTGGAGGCGATGAAAATTTTCGGGTTGCTTGATCTGGGCGATTTCATCGGGGTGGAGGGAAGTTGTTTTCTCACCAAGACCGGCGAGCAGACGTTGAAAGTGCACCGGTTTGAAGTGCTGGCTAAGACCTTGCGGCCGCTGCCGGAAAAATGGCATGGCCTGACGGATGTCGAGGCGCGTTATCGCCAGCGTTATCTCGACCTGGTGACGAACGAACGATCGCGCGAGGTATTCGCCAAACGGATTGCGATCCTGCGCGAAACGCGGGAGTTCATGCAGTCGCGCGGGTTTCTGGAAGTGGAAACACCGATGCTGCAAAGCGTCGCGGGGGGCGCAGCAGCCGAGCCGTTCCGCACCCACCACAAGGCACTCGGGCTCGATCTTTATCTCCGGATTGCGCCCGAGCTTTACCTGAAGCGCTTGCTCGTCGGCGGGTTCAACAAGGTCTTCGAGGTGAACCGGAATTTCCGCAACGAAGGGATTTCGCGCCGGCACAACCCGGAGTTCACTATGCTCGAAGGTTATTGGGCCTACGCCAATTTCGAGAAGGTGGCGGAGCTGGTGGAGGAGTTGATCTGCCATCTCGCACAAACGGTGGTTGGTGGCCTGGCGGTGGAACATCGCGCCACCAATGGCAACCTGACGCGGACGCTCAACCTGACGCGACCCTGGCGGCGGGCGCGCTATCGCGATCTCGTGTGCGGGGTCGCGGGGGCGGATTGGTTTGACCTAACGAGTGAACAACGTCGCGCGAAATGCGCGGGGCTCGGGGTCGAGGTGCAATCGCCGATGGCGGATTTCGAAGTCACGCAGCACGTCTTCGAGAAGCTGATCGAGGAAAAGACCTTCGACCCGCTCTTCGTCACCCATTGTCCAAAAGAATTGGTGCCGCTGGCGAAACAAAATCTGGAGGACGACTCACTCGTCGATGTCTTCGAGTTAATCATCAACGGCCAGGAAATTGCGCCCGGTTATTCCGAATTGAACGATCCCCTCGTGCAGCGCCAACGCCTGCTCGAGCAGGCGGGCGAGGAGACCCAGAAACTGGATGAAGATTTCCTCCTCGCGCTCGAACACGGCATGCCCCCGGCTGGCGGGTTCGGCCTCGGAATCGATCGCCTCACAATGCTCCTGACGGGCGCGGAGTCGATCCGCGACGTGATTCTCTTCCCGCTCCTCAAACCGAAGCACGATTAAGTGACAACTTTCGAGTTGAGTGACATTGAGATTTACCTACGTGAATACAGTCGGCTTGCGACGGCGCTTGGCGTTACCGAAGCATGGCCCGCTCCCGGTGAGATCGAATTCCTCAAACGCGCGGCAACTCCGGGCCGTTTCGCTTTTGGCATGCTGACCCCCTCTGACCTCCTTTTCGCCGGAGCTGTGGCGAGCATTCTGCGGCCCGCGTTCATGATCGAAATCGGAACGGCTTCCGGCTTTTCTGCCGCGGTCCTTGCGAAAATGATCTCTTTGCGACTGGAGGAGCAGGGTCGCCCCGCGGCCGGGCCCATCGTGCATACAGTCGACAAGAAAGCCCAATATCCGGTCGATCCGAGCCAACCGGTAGGATTCGCGATCAATCTGGTATCGCCAGAAATTCGCGATCTCGTCGCGGTCCATACGCTCCAGGATTCTTCCTACTGCGCGCAGCTTGTCGAGCGGGGACGTCTGACGTTCGCTTTCATCGATGGGAATCATCAGCATCCCTGGCCGCTGCTCGACGTCTTGCAAATTCATCGTCTGATGCGCAGGGGATGGATCTTGCTGCACGATATCGATCTTCCTGAAGTGATCGCAAAAGCGCGTGCCGCGGGGATACAGATCAACCATCCTTCCGGGGCTGGCGCAAAGCATGTTTTTGACTTCTGGCCTTGGGAAAAAATCGGCGCTGGAAACATCGGCGTTATCAAAGTTTGCGAGGATCGATCGTGGTTGCCGGAATGGGTCGCGAGACAGCGCGAGCTGCCATCGCAGGTCACGGCCGGTAGTGCAACGAAACGGTGGCGCGAGATTGATGCACTGCTAACAGAGGCCAGACCGGGCGCGTCTCGTTAGGCCTTTTTCTTCGGCTCCTTCGCTGAAGAATTTTGCAGTCGAGCCGCGTGCTTGCTGGCCTGCGCCGCCTCCGCCGGTCGCCCGAAGAGGCGATATTCGGTGCCCAAATGCTGCCAGGCCTGCTGATAATTCGGCATGATCCTGGTCGCGCGCTCGAAAGCGGTAACGGCATCGCGATGTCTTCCCAGCTTCGCGTAGGTGAGACCAAGATGCTCCCAGACCGGCGCATAATTGGGCGCGAGCTCGGCGCCTTTACGGAGATGCTCGATCGCGGCACTGGTCTGTCCCGTCGTCATCAGGCAAAAGCTAAGCTGCGATTGCACGAGAAAGTCGTTAGGCGCAAAATGCGCGGCGCGTTCCAGCGGACCGACCGCCTCGGGGATACGGTTCAAATTGATGTAGCTGTAACCGACGGTCGCCATCATGTAAGCGCTATCAGGCAACAGGTCGGCGGCGCGCAAGATCGCGTGTAAAGTTTCGCTCGTGTTGCCGGTGGCCTTTTCCGTCCGCGGCTATTGCACCCAGGCCCCAGCGGAAGCAGGCGATAGCTGGGTGGTATGCCTGGCTTCTTCCACAGCCTTTTGTTTGTCGCCGAGCCGCTCGTGGCAGGCATTGAGCAACAGCCACCGTCCCGATTGTTTCGGCTCCAGTTCGGCAAATTTTTGAAAATGCGGGATCGCTGCCGCCGGCCGCTTTTGCGCCAGCTCGATAAAGCCGCGGCCGACGTAGGGGTCGGCATAGGTGGGCTGGAGCGCGATCGCGCGGTGGCAGGCGCCGGCCCCTTCGGCAAATTGATGCATCATGTAAACGATCGCGCCATGGATTGAATGCGCGACGGGGTTGTTTGGATAGCGTTTCGCGAGATCGAGCGCGCGCCCGAAATTCCGGAACCGGAGCGCTTCCGCGAGCTGCTTAACGGCGCGATCGTTGTCGAGCGTGCGTGCGTCGAGAATGATCCTATCGGTCGTTCTTTTCGCGAATTTCTCCGGCGGCGGGAGCTTTTTCAGGAGCTGATCGACGGGAATCGTTTCGCGAACATACCGACATCCTTGCCGGCATGTCGGATAAACAGGCGGAGCTGGTTCTCCTGGAAACTTTCATCCCACAGGCTCCGGGAACCGCTTTGCATAGCAAGATACTCGCTGCCTGGCACCGCGGAGACGCTGACGCTGTCGCGCATTTCAGCCATCAGATCGAGCACGACCTGCCCACCTTCGCTGAGCGCCTTGTCGGAGAGCGAAACCGCAACTCGATTCCAAAAATCGAACGCTTCATCCGTGATCGACGCACTTATTTCGTCATCGCGGGCGCGGCGCATATGGGCGGGCCGAATGGCGTCCTCGCGTTGCTGCGTGCACGTGGCTATCAGATCGAGCAGTTGTAAAGGCAAGTGATCGCGAGAATTGATCGCGGAGCCGCCGTTTTCTCACAATCCGTTTTCCTTTTTTCGACGAGACTGCCAGCAAACAGACAGACGCGGCGCAGCTCACCCAGACCGAGGATCGGGAATCAGCTGATGCAGATGCGCGCTCCCGGAACCTCTACCAGTTCCTGTGCGGCTTGAACAGCCCACCCAGCGTCGACCGGATCGGATTCTACCTGGATCAGCGGTGATCACAGTTCGGATGCAGCACCGGGAAAATCGGTGGCCGAAGCCTCGGCTGGTGTTACCTTGCCCGAATGGAAAAGCCACAGATTACCGCCTACCTCAAAACACATTGCGGCTGGAGCGGCGGCGTGCGCGCCGTGCTCGCCAAATACGACATCCCCTATACCGAAAAAGATATCATCCAAAACCCGGCCTTCCGTTGGGAGATGGAAAGCAAGAGCGGGCAACCGCTCTCGCCCTGCGTCGAGGTGAATGGCGAGATGCTGCCCGACGTCAGCGGAGAGGAAGTGGAGCGCTACCTGATCGAGCGCAAGCTGGTCCAGCCTAACGAGGCCGATGCCGGGGTGCCAATCAATGCGCCCTGTGCGAATGAGCAGCACGGCGACCCGGTCAAGTTGCGTCTTTGATCCGTTAAATGTTGAAACGTTAAGACGTTTAAAACGGCGGAGTCTGGCAGCGATTGACCGTTTTAACCATCTAACGATTTAAGCATTTAACGATGAAGCTGTTCGCGCGCACCGGAGCTCGTCCGAAAACCGCCCGCCGTAGAAACAAGAATCGCCGCCGCGGCTGGCGTTGGGTCTTCGCTTTTTTTCTCGTCGCGCTTCCGCTCGCCCTCGTCGTCGCTGTTCTGGCCTTCTATGCTGTCTGGGCGCAAACCTTTGACCTCAAGCGCCTCGGCACGATGCCGGAGCGTAACACCGTTTTCGACGTCAACGGCAAAATCTACAGCCGTCTCGCCGGCGCGAACCGGTTGAAGATCTCGCTCAAGGAAGTTTCGCCGCTCTTCATTCAGGCGCTGCTCGTGCGCGAAGACACCCGCTTCTACGAGCATGGCGGAATCGATTGGCGCGGGGTAGCGCGAGCCCTCTACCGCGACATCGCCAGCGGTTCGGCCAGGGAAGGCGCGAGCAGCATCACACAACAACTCGCTCGCAATAGCCTTCCGTTAGGCGGCCGGACGATCAGCCGCAAGTTACTCGAGGCGATGGTTGCGCTGCGAATCGAGCGCGAGCTGACAAAGGACCAGATCCTCGAGCTTTACGTCAACCGGATTTACTTCGGCTCTGGTTGTTACGGAGTCGAAACGGCGTCTCAATCCTACTTCGGAAAAAATGCCTCCAAGCTCGACCTTTCCGAGTCGGCCTTGCTCGCTGGTTTGATTCGCAGCCCCAATCGTTTCTCGCCCCTCAAGAATCCGAAAGGGTCTGCGGTCCAGCGGGACACGGTCCTCGATCGGTTGCAGGAGTTGAAAAAGATCACTGCCATCCAAGCGAATCAGGCAAAACACGAGAAGATCAATTCCCATCCAAGGCGTCGCACCTTGATTCAGGAAAACTACGCCATGGACGCAGTGCAGCGCGATCTCAATCTCCTCCTCACCACCGACCAAATCGACAACGGCGGCCTCTTCATCTACACGACGCTCGATCCCGAGATACAGAGGGCCGCGACCGACGCACTCGAGAAGCAACTAACCAAAGTCGAGCACCAGCCAGGCTTTAAACATCCACTCAGGGCACAATATCGCGCTCCCGAAGACGGCGAGGACAATGCTATGCCATACCTCGAAGGCGCACTCGTGGCGATCGACAACGCGAGCGGCGGCATCCGTGCCCTCGTCGGGGGACGCGACTATGCGCAAAGCAAATTTAATCGCGCGCTCGCACCAGCCAATCGCCAGATCGGCTCGGCCTTTAAACCGTTTGTCTATACGCTTGCCTTCACTCACGGACTCCTGCCCGGAGCAGCGGTGAGCGACGAGCCGATTCAACCGGGAGAAATTCAGGGCGCGGGTAACTGGTCGCCTGGAAATTCTGACGGCCGTTATGTCGGGATCAAGCCGGTCTCGTACGGTCTTATCCAGTCGCGCAACACCATGAGTGTACGGGTTGGTGAATTTGCCGGCCTGGATGATACGCAGAAGACTGCCGCCACGCTCGGTTTGGGCACAGAAATTCCGCACGGAGCGGCAATTTATATCGGATCCTTTGAGACAAATCTGAAGGATTTGACCGCAGCCTACACCGTTTTTCCCAACGCCGGCATTCGCAAACAGTCCTACATTATCGAGCGGATCGACGATCCGCTCCATCGTCCGATCTATCGTGCTGCTCATGTCACGCTGCCGGTGCTCGATCCAGGCGCCACTTGGATGACGACTGAGTTGATGGAGGAAGTGCTCACCCACGGCACGGCGGCCAGCGCGCGTTCTCTAGGCTTCAAACTTCCCGCCGCGGGCAAGACCGGAACGACGAACGATTTCAAGGACGCGTGGTTTGTCGGCTTCACCACTTCCATGACCTGCGGCGTCTGGGTGGGCTTCGATCAGCCGACCACCATCATGCCGCGTGGCTACGGGTCTGCCCTCGCTTTGCCGATCTGGACGCAGGTCATGATGAAAGCGTCCGACCGCTATCCGGTCAGGCAGTTCACGCCACCCCTCGCCTTGCAGCGAGCAACCGTGTGTTCAATCTCCAACGCGATCGCAACTAGCGGTTGTGTGGCGGCCGGGACAGCCTATGAGATCAACCTGCCGGTCGACAAGATTCCTCGGGGGATTTGCAAAGTACATGGCGGCAGCCCAACCCTGCTTGGGCAGCGAACGGAACAGCTTCCGCCGAAGATCAAAGAGGTACCGCGGAGTATCATTCAGTCCTTCAGACGCTTCTTTGGCGGGAAATAAACGGCGGATCGCCTGATGTTTTCATCTTGGGCCGGCGAAGCGCGGCGAAGAACCTCGCCGAAGAAGCATCTGTTGCAACTGCGAGGTCCCTCGCTCCGATCGGGATGACAGAGTGCCGTCCGCACAAAACACAGGTTGATCCCAGCGCGAAAACGCCGGGATGGATGGTCAGGTATTTCCCTAACCAATCAACTGCCCGAACCGACGTACTCCGCCGAATAGGTATCGAATTTCGCGGTTGAGCCAACCGGCGGCGGGCTTTTCACATCGTAAACGTTGTTGCCTACCACCTCCTGCGACTGCGTGTCCCAAATCATCACACTCTCCTTCGCTCCCGCCGCGGTTTGGTTGTTCTTCTCTGTGTCGACCGCGATATAGCGCGTCTTGCGTGCTTTCATTTGGGTTTTTCGCTCCGCCGACATCTGCGCATAGGCACGCTGCGCACGTTCTTCCGCAATGCGGTGCTGTCGCTCGGTCGCCTGGTGCTTGGCGATAACATAAGTCACAGCGGCGACCACCGCCCCGGTGGCGGCACCGATCGCGACCGCTTCGCCCGCACTCGCACCCGAAGCGCTTGCGATTCCCCCGGCGGCGGCGCCGCCGGCGGCACCGAAGACACCGGCGTTTTGCAAGGGCGTGAGATCTGCGCAGCCGGTGCCGAAAATCGACACGACGGCCAAAAGCGAGGAAGTTTTCAGCAGCGGTATTTTCATGAGGAGACGAGTCTTAGGTCGCAGCGTTGCGGGTGACAAGATATTAATTTGGTGCCCGTTGTAGCCGGGGTCGCTGCCCCCGGTTGCACCCGAATCTGGCAACCCACTCGGAGGGGCGGATTGGAACCGCAGTGGTTAGCCGCCTGCCGGGGTCAGCGACCCCGGCTACAACTACTCTGAGTTGAAACTCACGTTGTGCTGACGGCACCAATCCTCGGCCGACCGATTGCCGGCCTCCGCTGCGCGCCGATACCAATCGCTCGCCTCGGTGGGATTAGCTTCGACCCCAGTGCCGGCCTCGAAACAACGCGCATAAAGATACATGCAGAAGGCGTTGTTCTGTTTGGCGCCGTCGCGAAAAAGATCGAGCGCTTTTTGCGTGCGCGCAGCGTCATCTTTTCCGAGATCCGTTTCGTCGCTCGTCAGGTATAGCACCCCGAGGTTGCCGACCGAATCGAGATAGTTCAGCTTCGCCGCTGCGCTGTAGAGGCGGTAAGCCTCGCGGTCGTCTCGCCCGACACCGATGCCCTTGTGATAACAAGTTGCCAGTTGGTCCATCGCGCGCGGGTCCCTGGCCGCCGCCGCATCGTGCAAGAGCGCGATCGCTTTCTTTTCGTTCTTGGTCACGCCTTTACCGAAGAGATAACACTCGGCGAGCAGCGTGCCCGCGCTTGCGTCGCCGGCTGCCAGGGCCTGCTCGAACCATTGCGCTGCCTTCACAAAATCGCGCTCCACCCCCGCACCGTTCGAGTAGCGCAAACCGACTTCCGACATGGCGTGGGCGCGCCCGCGCGCCGCGGCCGTGCAGAGCCAGGCAAAGGATTCTCTGGGATCCCGCTTGCGCAGGGCATCGCCAAGAATTTCCATCGCGCTCACGACGTCGAGCTTCGCCGCCTCGGTTAACGGCTCGCGCAACGCGTCGAAATTCTCGTCTCCCAAGACGCCCTTTTCCGATTGCAACTTGCTGAGCAATAATTCGAGCCGTACCCGGCCCACTTCGTTTTTGGGAAAATCCTTCGCGATCTTTACGTAGGCCATCACGGCGCGCGGCCAGTCCCGATCCGCTTCAAATTTCTCCGCCTCCGCGAGCGCCTCTCTTGTTAGTCCGGGTGACTCGCCTAACGACGCGGCCGGCGATGGCGAGGGGACTGACGGGGCGATTGTTGATTGCGCAATTCCTGGTGTCATCGTGCCTGCCGATGATGGAACCGGTGTAGCGCTAGAGGTGATTTGAGGATGTGGTCCCGCAGGTTGGCGCATCCTTAAGAAGATCAACAGACCAGCCGCAAGGAGGATGAGACCGGCGACAACCCAGAGAATTGCGCGCGAAGATTTGCGAGGAGGAAGGGGCGGCGGTTCGACGGCGCGCGGGGCCGTCGTCGCTTCGACCATCGTAGGGAAATCCTGCTCGCCGGCCGGCGGAGCGGCCTCGATGAGCGTGAGACAATTCTCCAATTCGCCGCGCAGCGCCGCCGGCGTCTGCGGTCGTTTCGCCGGGTCTTTTTCGATCATATGCCCGACAACGGCGCGGACACATTCAGGAAGATTCTGCAGTTTCTCGAGTGGCGGCGGTTTGTGCAGGTGTTGACTCATCACCTGGGCAAGCGAACCGCCAAAAGGGACCTGGCCCGCGAGCATGTACCAAAGCGTCACCCCTAGCGAGTAGATGTCTGACCGACTGTCGATCTCTTTTTCTTCGAGCTGTTCCGGGCTGGCAAAATGCGCCGTGCCGACAAATCCGCCCATCGAGAGCGTCGCGAGATCATCGTTCTCGCCGTGCTTGACCGATTTGGCGAGCCCGAAATCGATCACCTTGACGAGAAAATCGTCGTCTTCCCTCACGAGCATCAGGTTCGCCGGTTTGATGTCGCGATGGACGAGATGATGTTTCGCGGCCGCGGCGAGAGCGCGCGTCACCTGCAGGGTAATGCGTAACGCGATCACGGGATCGATCGGTCCCTGGCGCTTGATGAAAGATTCGACTGTTTCGCCATCAACGAACTCCATCGCGTAAAAGAACGCGTCGCGGCTGGTGCCGAGATGGAAAACGGAGGCGACATTCGGATGGCGCAGTTGGGCCGCGGCGCGCGCCTCCCGCATGAAACGCTGCTGCGCGACTTCGCTCTCCAGATATTTCGCATTAATCACCTTGAGCGCGACATTGACCCGCAGATTGGTGTCAAACGCTTTGTAGGTGATGCCCATTGCGCCGCGGCCGAGCTCGAAGAGCGAACCGTCTTCGCGAGTAAGCACTTCGTAATGATCGAAGACGATTTTCTCGGCCATCGGGAAAACGGATTATATCGCCCGAATTGCGCCTGGCGCTAACAGATTAAGACGATCTTGTCGCACGCGATCTGCTGCAGGATACTGCCAACGGTTTGCCATGCCTGCCAAACTTCGAGTCACACCACTCTCCGGCGAGCCGTTCGAGCTCACCATCGGCAACACTGCCACGATCGGTCGAACCAGCGACAATATCGTCTGCCTGAGTGGCAGCCCGCTCGTCTCGCGTCAACACGCGCTCGTTCGTTGTCATGATGGCTACCAATATCAACTAATCGATCTCGGCAGTCGCAATGGCACGTTCGTCAATGATCAGCGCGTGGTCATGCCGATGACACTCGCGCACGGGGCGCGTATCCTGATTGCAAAAAACGAGCTCCTCTTTGAGCAAATCGAGGATGATTTTTCAAGCGCTCAGCTCGAAGTCACGCTTGCCGGATCGATCGACGGCGCCGCCTCAGCGATCCGCCCGGTGGCATTGCTTGTCTGCGATATTCGTGGCTTTAGTACCATGGCGGAAAAGATCTCCAGCGACGACCTCGCGCAGCAGCTCGGTGTCTGGTTTCGCGAGGCGGGCAATCTCGTGACAAAAAGCGGCGGAACGATCGACAAATTTATTGGGGACGCGGTCCTCGCCTACTGGAGCGGATGCGGCAACGAGGAAGTGAACTGTGCCGGAACGCTCAAAATCGCCCGCGATCTGCTCGAGCTCGCAGGAACGACAAAATGGGCGAATGGCGAACCGTTTCACGTCGGAATCGCCCTGCACTATGGTTCGGTCACCTGCGGCAATGTCGGACTCGATGCCCAACGCGACGCGACCATCATTGGCGATGTGGTGAACACCGTTTTCCGCCTGGAATCCGTCATGAAAGAACTGAATCAACAGGTCCTGCTCTCGGCCGATTTCGGGAATCGTCTGCCTGCGGACGAAAAGCTAGTCGACCTCGGCGAACGAAAACTAAAGGGCAAACGACAAGCCGTCCGCATATACGGACTGGGGTAAGATAAGGGCGGCGGGGGGCGACAAAATCTTTCCAGCGGGTGAGGGGAATCGAACCCCCGTATGCAGCTTGGGAAGCTGCCGTTCTACCATTGAACTACACCCGCGCGGGAGAGGAGTGAATGGTGATCTGTGATTGGCAATTAGTCAAAAGCAAAGAGGAAACGCTACTGCCATGAGATCAGATCGTCGTCATACTTACCCGTTTTCTTGTCGCCGCTCCCTGTCGCGGTTTTCGCTCCGTCCAGATCTTTCCCGATCGACCAGACGATTACTCCCAACTGGATCGGATTGAATCCTGCATTCGCGGAATACGGATTCTCAACCGTACCAGAATAATTGCTATCCATACGGACGCGATAGCAGCTGCCCCACGGGTCGTAGAGTCTGCCGTTCTGGCCAATGCCGGACCTGGGTTTAGTCAGATCCTTTGCGATCGGTCGGTTGAAAGAAAGCGATGGCTTTTGGGGTTATAGCTTTGAACATTTCCGTTATTTGGATCACCACGGAGAATGTCGAAGAGTGTATTATTGGCGTTATCGTCGTCGGCGAAGAAATCGCCTCCGTCGTTCCCAGATTGTGCGTCACTCGGGTACTGCCCGTATTCGGTGTAGAAGCCATTCACTGCCATGACGATTTGCGCCATGTCATTCTTTGCTTGAGTGCGTCTTGCCTGGTCCTGAACACCTGTAAAGGCCGGGAAAAGCAACGCCATCAAGATCGCGATGACCGTGATCACGACGAGTAACTCTATCAAGGTAAAGCCGCCACGAAACCTCGAATCGGAAAACTGCGTCTCGCTCTTTTTACGAATTCCGGGACGACCGGATTTCGGACTTTGAATTTTCTCTCAAACCCATTTCAGCATCTGTTCGGGAAAGGGGCAATCCGCGCAGTCGGAGTGCGTCTTGCAGACAAAAGTCTTCGTAGATCTGAAGCAGTCCCTGCTGCTGCGCGACAGTCCGTAAGAAGCGCGGCCGGCGCGGATCGTCGCCGAAGAGTCGTGCGGCACCGGTTTCGAGGCGGCGGTTGGTGAGGCGCGCGGGTAGTCGGGCGTAATCCGGCCAAACGACGCGTCCCTGCAGCCCCCGAAAGGGCAGAACCACGTTTGCCAGAATCTCGGCAATACGCGTCTCGCCGACGAGTGCCATCTCCGCGGCCGCCGGCTTGGAAGTGAGCGTGTAATGGAAATTCCAGTAAGGGTGCGTCAAATTGAGAAAATATTTCCCCGTTGGAGCGAGATCGCCTTCGCCTAACGAACGCACGAACGTCGGCCAGGAGGCAATGATGGCAGCGAGCGCGGCGAGGCGGCGGTGCGGATGATTGAGCGGACGTGTCCCGCCTCAAGCGCCAGGTAAGCCGCGGGAGAATAAGCCGCTCGAGGGCAGCGCGGCGCGGCCACCATTGGTCCCAAAGGACGCGCAAGTACTGGCGCGTGCCGGGTTCGAACCGCGCCAAATCCGGCGCACCGAGAAATCCGGCGACGCCGAACAGAACGGCTTCGATTTCGTTAGGCTGAGCGCGCAACATTCGGCCTGGAAGCCGCTGCGCGAGGACCGTGAAGGGGATCTTGTTCTTTTTATAGCCAAGCGTTCCAGCCAATTCCTGGAAGAGTGCCTCGTCGGTCCCATGCAATTCGCTCAGCCGTTGCAACCGACGAGTTTTTTGCTGCAAACGAAATTGCGCTGCAGCAGCGAGGACGCCCTCGATCTTATCTTCCGCCAAATTACACAGCGGCGCATGACAACGTCCCGGGCGCGCCAGCGGAAGATTGATCCAAAAGGCGGACGGCAAGGTTGTCGGATCGAGTCGCAGCTGCGGGATATTACGATTTGTCGTCGTGCGACTGAAGAAAGCGCGCCCGCCAGCCGCCACGAAAACATGTAATACCGTTCCGTCAAAGGCCGGATTTGTAGCGTGGCCATGCACCTCCCAATTCTGGTTGGTGAGATCGAACTCAATGCTGCCGGCAGCGACTTGACCATCGATCCGGACCGCTGCATTCGAAAAATCGGGACCGGCCTCACGATTCCAAGTGCCGAATTGCACGATCTCGATTTCTTCGCCGGCAGTGCCAATAAACGACCTCCCGAAATCCCCCGCGAACCAGCGCGCTTGCAGCTCCAGTTCGGTGAAGTTCCGCGGAATCGTCAAGAGAGGGCGCTCGCGAATTTTCGCGGAGGCCGAAAGCTGGGCGTAACGGGCGTCGGGGGGAGACATCGATGCAAACAAGTTAAGGTCTGCGCAAGGGTCCGGGCAAGCTGCAAAAAAATTGCAGATTTGTTTTGCATAACGAACTGTTGCCAGATAAATCGAATAACTATGAAAATAAAACCCCCAGTTCCCACCGCGATTTGCATCGCGGCTCTAATTCTCGGCGTGCCTTCGGGTACGCCGGCCAAGGAAAAAAAGAACGAGACCATAAATCCTGCGGCGAGCGTGGCGCCGGCAGCAAAAGCCAAGGCGTTACCTTATCGTGGTAAGATCGCTTTGGTCGATACCGGCACCAAAACATTCACGGTCGGGAAGCGCACGATCAAAGTGACGGACCAGACCAAAATCACTAAGCGGGACTCGGCTGCGACCATGGCTGACATTACCGCGGGCGAAAATGTGAGTGGATCCTATTGGAAAAAGGACGACGGCAGCTTGGAGGCGAAGACCGTGAAGGTCGGCGCCAAGGGGGAGGCGGCCGCACAGAAGAAAGACGACCGGCGCGCGGAGACTTCGCCCAGTCCATAGTTCGTTAGGAAAAAGTCCTATTTTCTCTGGCGACCCGCACGGCGGCGCGCAGATCCTCGCCAAAGAGGGCGTATTTTCTCGCGCGCGATTGTTCGTCCTGTTGCCCGAGGAGGGACGAAGAAGGATGCACCGTTGTCACGACCTGCGGGGCAAGCTCCGCGTTAAGCAGCTTGCCCCGCTCGCGTGTGACGCGGAAGACAAGCCAAAAAGCGCCTGGGCCGCAGTCGGGCCGAGGCAACGAGCACTCTCGGCCTAACGACGCGCAATTCCGTTTCCAGCTACGGGGCGGCGATTTCGCGGGAGCTCGGTTTTTGGTGAATGCGCCGTTTCCCACGCGCCGTCCATTTGAAGTGCTTGACCGTATTCGCGACGTAAAGCGAGCCAGGATCTATCCCCACTTCTTCAAGAGCGCGATTCAGGATCTGGCCAGCCGGGCCGGCGAAGGGTTCGCCGCTCAGATCGTCCTGATCGCCCGGCTGCTCCCCAAGAAGCATGAGGGCGGCATTTCTGCGACCTTCACCGAAAACCGTCTGGGTCCCGCTCTTGTGAAGCCGACAGGCGTGCAATGCGCTGCAGCCTTCCGCAGTATCGCTAGGCTAGTCGTCTCTGGAACTGACGCCGGTTGCCATTCTTCGATCGACTTTCCCCGGCACTCCTTTGATCATCGTCTCGACCGCGGAGTAACGCTGGGGGCGCCGGGACAAATTCGGTTCCAACAGGTTGCGCCAATATCTCTTCGGCCTTTCCGACCGCATCGCGTGCACTTTTACGGGGCGGGGATCAAATTTTCGCGTAACAACCTTTGTTTCGGGTGTCGCATGCTCGGCCGCGATCAAAGTTCCATGAACGCGAGCGCAAACTTAAGACGGGCGTTAAGATTGCTACTCGCGCGCTAAAAGCGCTCCTGCTATTGCTTTCCGTACTCGCAACGAATGCCATTATCGAGACGTCGCGACTGATCCTGCGCCATTTCGCAGAAAAGGATCTCAACGCGTTCGCGGAGCTAATGGCGAATGTCGATTTCATGCGTTTTTCGAGCGGCATTTTCACTCGTGAACAGACAGCCTGCTTTCTGTTTGAGCGCGTCATCGCGCCGGCACGCGCCCGATTGCCCAGTCAGTTCGCGTTGTTGTTACGCGAGGAAAATCGGTTGATTGGCTACTGCGGATTTTTTCTTCAGATCGTGGATGGGATGATAGATCGAGATCGGTTACCGACTTCAGCCCGACTTCTGGAATCGAGGTCTGGCGACCGAAGCCGCGCGCGCGGTACGCGATTACGCGTTCGAGGTCATGAAACTGGAAGGCGTCATCTCGCTCATTTCATCCTGACAACCATGCGTCGCGCCGGGTAGCGGAAAAAAATGGGATGATGCTGGAAAAAGAGACGATCTTTCGTGGTTCATCGACATTGGTTTTTGCCTGCACTCCGAGCAATCTAAACTGCCGATAACGCGGATGGGAATGGACTTGAAGAGGAATAGGGCGGGTTGGCTTTGCATCCGCGTAATCCGCGGGCAAACTGCGCTTAATTTCGTCTACACCGACGTCTTCAGTCCAGCGTGGCGCCGTAAGAATTCGTTGGCCAACGCACGATAGGACTTCGCGCCGCTGCCGTTACCGTCGTACTCGAGAATGCACTTTCCAAAGCTTGGTGCTTCGCTTAACCGAACGGTTCGCGGGATGACGGTCTCGTAAACCTGTTCGCCAAAGTGTTCGCGCACTTCTGCGACCACCTGGGCGCTGAGATTTGTTCGGCGATCAAACATCGTCATCAGAATGCCGCCCAACTCAAGTTCCCGGTTGGCGCCGGAAGCGCGAATGTGCTCGATCAGCCGAACGATCTTGACCAGCCCCTCGAGCGCAAAATATTCACACTGAATCGGCGTGAAGATCTCGTCGGCGGCCGCGAGGGCATTAGTCATGAGAATGCCTAACGAGGGCGGACAGTCGAGCAACACGTAATCGAATGTCTCGTCTTCACGCAGCATCTGGAGCGCCTGCGCGAGTCGCGTGAGGTGATCGTCCATCCGCGCAATTTCGATTTCCGCTCCGGCCAGATCGAGGTCCGCCGGGATAATGAAAAGCTGTTCGAGTCGGGTGGGCAAGATCTTTGCCGTGACCGGATCGTCGCCCAACAAGGCCCCGTAAAGGCTTTGCCCTTCCAGTCCCTGGAGGCCAAAGGAGCTGGTTGCGTTGCCCTGCGGATCGAGGTCGATCAGGAGCACGCGGATTTGCCGGGCGGCGAGTGCAGCCGAGAGGTTGACTGCCGTCGTTGTCTTGCCAACGCCGCCTTTCTGATTGGCGATCGCGACGACTCTCATCGCGGGAGAATCTGGGTGCGCAATTCAAAAGTGCGGCGGCCATCAGCTTCCCGCCAAAGAAGCTGGTCAGGCGTGGGCAGCATCTCGGTGACCTCGATCTCGCCCGCCTTAGTCAGCCAGCGATGAAGAATCTCTAAGAACAAATAGCTTTCCAGATCGATAAAGACCGGCTTCGTATCCTTATCGCGGCCCTCCACGCCGCTACGTCGGAGCGCCTGTTCGGTCGGGCGGATATAAACATGCCGCGGTAGCTGGCGAGCTGCGCGGAGCCGCTCGACCGCGACTACCAAATCGCGCGAAATTCCGGTGAAATCACCGGCACCGAGTTCCTCAACGGTGATCGTCCACGAGCGGCGCTGCACGACTACGTCGCCGCACAACAGGCGGGGTGTATGTCGACCTAAGGAAAAGCTGAAAGGATGAAAGCCCAGCGGTATCACCCAGCCGCGAGCGAAGGAACCGAGGTAGATGCGCGAGCCACGGGCGCGCAGGCCGACATCCCCTGTCTCTTCGTGGACGAAAACTTCGGTCTCGGCAGGTCGAAAGCTCTTCCAGTTTCCGACGGAACGCTCTGACGCAACAAATTTTGTCAACCCCGGAAGCGCGTCCAGACGTACAGTTGTGGTGGCAGTAAGGTCGGCCGCAAAATAACCGAAATGAAGGTTCGGTTTGTCGAAAAGGGTCTGCTGCACGGCAGAGGTGAGAGCAGCCTTATCCGGACATGACCAAAAGAATCCGTGGTGGAGGAGCGCCGGAGAAGAGTGTAACTCTGCCAGGACCCATTGGTAGTCACCACGTGCGACCGCTTCAATCGACGCCGCTCCCAGCTGCAGATCCGCCGTTGGGTAAGTGTATTCGTCGAACTTATCGTACGAAAAATTTTGCCTGACAAAATGACAATCATCCAAGGTTAGTTCGCATTCCGGGGCATTAGCTCGATCGCGCATCATGACGCGAAAAGCTTCTTTTACCTCTTGGAAAGCAAGATGCGCTAGAACGACCATACCCGCCCCGGTCAGCGGCATTTGCATCTGCGCGCAGTGACGCAGAAAGGCAGGAAGAGGGACCGCGCCATTCTGTTGCGGAGCTTGCTCCAACAATCGACGCAACCCGGCGGCAACCCGGCTGGCCACAAAGGCATAATTGTCGCGCCAAAGATCGATCCATGGAGCGGCTTCGATCGCTACTTCGTTGATCAAATTTTCGCCGATCGAAAAATTACATTCCCGAAAACATTCTTCGCCAATGGGATTGGTCGCAGAATAGAGAAAGCGAGTCGCCGCCTTGTGAGCGCCGAACTTTTCGAGGCGCTCGGACGTTTCCTCAATGAGCGAGAGACGGGAAAGCGGCTCGACGATGCGAGCGAATTTTGTGGCGAGATCGGCAAGAGGCTGAAGCTCCCCAAGCCAGCGCGTTCGCGCGGGACCGGTGCGCCACCGGAGAAATATCGTTGAGGAGAACGTCAAAGGCACGCGGTTCGAGAGCTGGGACTTCCATCTCCCAGAGGATGAAATTTTGCTGCGCCAGCTTTTGGAGCGCTTCCACACTCGCGCCTAACGAATGAGCCGGAATTGTTCCGTCACAGCGCGCGAGTAGCGCGACTGTCTTGGCATCAAGCGGAAATGCCTCGCCGGTGTCAGTGAACACAAATTCGTTCTGCTCGATCCGACCCTTCGGGTGGAGGCGAGGCGCAAGCTCCGCCTTGGTCTGCGGGTCGGCGTTGATCGCCGCCGCGGCACCGAGGGCCGTCCAACGCTCGAGGAATGTTTCACGGCATGCGATGCCAGCTTGCGGTGCAAGCTTTAACCCTTCGATCGTAGAATCGACCGCCCCCCACGCTTCGGGTCCAAATTCACTCAGCGAATCGTTCTTCCCAGCAATCCGTTGGAGGTATAGAACCAAGTGGCGCTCGTCGGCTCGGGCCTGTTTATTGCGCTTTGGGAGTGGCGTCACAACACCGGAGATCTGTTTTGTGATGCGTGCTCTAACTCCTGCGGCTGCGAAAACAAGGTAGGAGGGGAGAACTCTACCTGTTTCTGCAAAAAGCAACTCGCGCGCAAGTTCAAGTTCGCACGCGAGAGCGTCTCTTAGGGCTGATTTTGCTTCCGCAACCTTAGCGCAATGCTGCCAACACGCCGCAAACGCGTTTGGCGGTGGATCCATGCCCGGCGGGATCACACCCGGAGAAGATGGCCTTTCGCCAAAGACGCTTTTGGGTACTTGAGAAATCGCGTTTGCGCGATTGCCGAGAAATCTTTCGAATTCAGTTTTCGCCTGTGCGAACTCAATTTCGGCAGCGTTGAGCCGACGCGCAGCGCATGCAGCCGCGGAAGTCGCCAGAGTTTCCAAGGCTTCAAAGGCCACGCCGGCCATTCGGATCAAGAAAATTGGAGCGATACGATACCCGACGTCTGCCACGCCTGAAGAAAACAGAACAGGCGCAGAGGGCAATCACTAATGCTAAGCGACGCCGCAGAAAGGGAACGCAGTCGTGCCTAACGACTACTCATTGCTCAGCGGCAGCCGAATTGTGATCGTCGTTCCCACCCGCGGCGTGCTGTCAACTTTGATCGAGCCTTTGTGATCATCCACCACCTTCTTAGTGATGAAAAGGCCGAGACCGGTGCCGCTCTTGCCCTGCTTGGTTGTGAAGTAAGGATCGAAAATCCTCGCAATTTGCTCCGGAGTGATGCCTTGACCAGTATCGGCAATGCGCACATCAACGTAGAAATCCTTGCGAATGCAGCTGACGTCGACCGTCCCTTTACGGTCGCCTGAGGCTTGGATTGCGTTGATGATGACGTTTTGAATCGCCCGGGTGATCTGAACGGCATCGCCCCTCAAGGAGCACGGATCTTCGGTCACGTCGCATCTCAATTCGACTGGCGTTTCGCTGGCCATGGCTCCGACGCCGGCGACCACCTCGCGCACGATATCCGAGACTGAGATAAGTTTGTGTGGGGCGGCTTCCATGCTGCCATAGCTCTGCCACATAGTGAGCAGGTCGCGACAAAGACGGACATTTTGTTCGATAATCTCCAGTTCTTTGTTGGAGCTGACGGCATTCGGGTCGTCGGTGCTTTCAGATTCCTCGAGTTTCTTGGCGAGAAGTTGAACGTAGCCCCAAACGATGGTCAGGGGATTTCCAATGTCGTGGACAAATTCCGCAGAAGCCTGGCCGAGAGAAGCAAGCCGCTCCTTTTGTGCGAGTTCCTGCAGGAGCCGGTTATTCAGTTCCTTGATCTCGCCCGCGGCGCTTTCGCTGGTACGATGGAGTCGGGTCCGCTCGACGTTGCGGCTGATCACTTCGCGCATCTCGCGGGCGTCAAAAGGCTTGCTTATGTAGTCGTTTGCCCCCAGGCGAAGTGCCTCTTTGGCTGTCTCCAGCGCACCAAAACCCGTAAGCATGATGACCGAAAGATGGGGATCGATCTGCCGAATCCGGCGAAGCCCCTCGATGCCCGTTATACCAGGCATCCGAATGTCCATGACGATGGCGTCCGGTCTCTTTTCGTTCAAAAGTTTCAAGCCGATCTCAACCGAGTCAGCCGTGTGGACTTGGTAAATGGGCTTCAACAACATCCGCAAACTCTCGCGGGGGCCCATTTCGTCATCGATCACGAGGACTTGCGGGAGATCAGCCGTAGCTACCATGCTCTGCCTCAGAAGCTAACAACGTGCCTCGGACGAAAAATTTTTGCAAACGAACCGGTGAAATTCACTTTCGAGCGATGTTTTCGCATATTGGTGAAAAACGCAAGGTACAACTTGTGAATAACTTATCGTTGCGGAAAATCGTGTGTGCCCCACAATCTGGTGCTGTGCTTGCTTCCTTGCCTATGATAGCGCGGAAGAAATAAAAAGAAGAATATGCGCACTCGCCGAAGAGTAGTCGTCACAGGGATGGGAGTGCTCGCACCAAACGGCACCGGACTAAAGGCCTTTTGGCGATCGCTAATCGCAGGCGAGAGCGGCATCGGGCCGATTACGCTTTTTGATGCGAGCGGATTCAAAAGTCGAATCGCAGGCGAAGTGAAAAACTTCAACCCGGACGATCACATCGGCGCCTCGGAGAAACCCCGCAGGCTTTCGCGAGGCACACAACTTGCATTCGCGGCAACACAATTCGCTCTCCGAGATTCGAGAATAGACCTGTCATGCCAGTCAATCGCCAGCAATGGGCCTCTACCGATAGTCTTGGGAGTCGGGACAAGCGCAATGGATGTTTTGCAAACGGGATTCGATTCTTTGCGTGATCGAGGCCCGGCTTCGATAAGACCCTTTGCAGTGGCATCATGTGCGCCTCAGGCCGCCGCGAGCTTTATCGGCCGAAGGCTAGGTGTAGCAACGAAGACATCGACAATATCGTCGACTTGTGTCGCCGGACTTGATTCAATCGCCACGGCCGCTGCGACGATTCGAAATGGTGAATCAGAGGTGGCAATCGCGGGCGGCGCCGATGCTCCAATCACCCCGCTCGCAATCGCAAGTTTTACGACCGCGGGACTTAGCTCGTGCCGGAATCGAGACCCGGAGCGAGCAAGTCGGCCGTTTGATCGGGAACGAGACTCTGGTGTAATCTCGGAAGGTGCCGGAGTTTTGGTTTTGGAAAGCCTCGAACACGCTTTGGCGCGCGGGGCAAAACCATATTGCGAAGTGACCGGGTATGGGCTTCAAATGGATTCTGATCCCGAGTTTCCCGGTTCAGGCTTGGAAAGTACCATGGGTGCCGCTATGGCGAATGCGGGCTGCATGCCCGCGGACATTGATTACGTCTGCGCCTACGGTCCTGGTCACCCGGTATTCGACAAAGTCGAATTGGCCATGATCGAACGCGTGTTCGGGATACGCGCCGTCCGAGTTCCAATCAGCTCGATTAAAGGCGTTACTGGCAATCCTTTAGCCGCGGCTGGCCCTTTGCAGCTCATTGCCTCGGCCCTGTCTTTGCAGAAAGACCTTATCCCGCCGACGGCCAACTGCGAAAATCTCGACCATGACTGCGATTCGGACGTTGTCCGAGGCCGATCGCGCCGCAGCAAGATCAATCGAGTGCTTATCAACGTAAGAGGGCTCGGTGGTGGGAATAGTAGCCTAATCATTGAGCGGTTCACCAAATGAATCCCGAAACGATTCCTTTTTGGTTAGCGCTTATTCTCCAACTAGGCCTCGGTCTTGGTGTTTTCCGCGCGAATTCACAAAACCGCGTTAATCAAAGCTTTTTCATCGTCTGCGTTTTGATTTCGGGGTGGAATCTCTCTCTGCACTTCGCCTTCACCGCGTATGATCCTCGAGAGGCGGAGATTTGGATTCGGGCCGCTTCCGTATCTGGAATTCTGGTCGTTAACAGCTTTAACTTGTTAAGACTCGCGATTCTCCATCGAAACAACAGTTGGCGAGAAATCGGCGGGCGCTCTGCTGGTCTGGCCATTCCAAGCTTATTCCTGATCGCGCTCTGTTACACCCACTTATTTTTACGTTTCGCTCGAATTCAAGTGGAAGCAGGCCAACAGGGCCTGGCTCCCGAAGCCGTTTACGGCCCGATCGGCCCGGTTTACGCCGGCTTCATGTTTAGCGCTGTGACGCTCGTGATCTTCTTGTCGGTCCGCGATACGAGAAGAAACGTCGGAATTAGGAAGGTCGAATTGCAATTCGTCATGACCGGCGGGGCTGTGCTGTTCCTACTCGTGTTGCTTATGTATCTGCTTGAAGGGGTGCTCCCGCCGCTCAAGCAACGTGCGGTCAGTGAACTATCCGCAGCATCCCGCGTTGTGATCTTCAGTCTGATCATCGCCTACGGAATTGCGACACGGAAGATAATGGACGTGGGCTTTTTCTTACGTCGAATGATGGGATACGCAGTCCTCATGGCGTATTTACTGGTCCTCTACGCCTTAGTTTGGTGGCTCATTGCCAGTGTCTTTGGGCCCATCCTCGGCAGTCGCAGCCGAGCGTTGGGGCACGTTATTGGTGCACTGGTAATCGCATTTGCGATGGTGCCAGCACGCGGCATCTCGCAGTCGCTGGCCAACCGGCTTTTCGTCGGGACGCGGCAACTCGATTTTCAGGCGACGATGAATCAAGCGGCGGCGATCTTGCGATCGGTCACGACAGTGCCGGATCTACTTGAACGATTCGGGCTGACGATCGCGCAGGCGGTCGACACGGAAAGGGTCTTTCTCCTTTTGCCGGAACAGGAATTCTACGCACAGCGATTTCCCAAGGTGCAAAGCGGATCGCGCACAATCCGAATGGAACTTCACCGTGACCAAGCACTCATTGCCCATCTCGGAAGGACGCAAGAAGCAATCGTTTTGGACGAACTCCACCGGGTGCGCCCCACGCCAGAGCTCGAGCGCGTAAAACGACAAATGAAATCGCTTGATGTTGCCGTCGCGATGGGAATTTTCGCCCGCGAACAGCTCGCCGGCGTTATGCTCCTTGGTCCACGCCGATCCGGCCGCATCTATGGCACGGTCGAACAGAGCGCGCTTCTTGTTCTTTGCGGGCAACTCGCAGTCGCGATCGAGAACGCTCAACTTTTCACCGAAGTGCAGAACGCAAGAATCTATAACGAAACGCTTCTGCAAAACCTGACCACCGGAGTGGTCGCAGCCGATCGTAACGGATTGATCACAGTTTTCAATCGCGAGGTTGAGCAAATTACCGGTCTTACGGCCTCCGAGCTCCTCGCGCGCAAGGTGAGCAACTTACCGGAGGCATTGCGCGATATTTTGAACCAAACGCTGATCTGCGGCGAGCGCCAGGAGGATCTCGAAATCGCCCTTCGCTCGGGGGACAAGAACACGGTCTTGCGCGCGAGCAGTTCGATTTTCCACGGACAAGATGGCGAGCCGCTCGGAGCGCTCATGGTGTTGACCGACATCACCACGCTGAAGCGACTCGAGATGCAGATTCGACGAAGTGATCGGCTCGCCAGCCTCGGCACACTTTCCGCAGGCATGGCCCACGAGATTAAAAATCCTCTCGTCTCGATCAAGACTTTTGCCCAACTCTTGCCGGAGCGATATCAGGATTCCGATTTCAGAGAGACCTTCTTCTCCCTTATCGGACACGAAGTGGATCGGATCGATTCGTTAGTCAACCAACTGCTCCGCTTCGCCCGGCCGGCCAAACCACTGCTCAAGCCAATGCATGTGCACGAGGTTCTGGAAAAAGCCCTGCTGCTAGTCGGTCACCGGCTTTATCAAAAAGATGTTAAATTAACTCGTTCCTGGCAGGCCGAAGTTGATACAATCCGTGCCGATGCGGACCAGATCGAACAGGTTTTCCTCAATTTCTTTATCAATGCCCTCGATGCGATGAAGCCGGGCGGCTCCCTCACGGTGGCGACGGAAATCGGGACGACCGAGACTTGGCCAACCGCGCTGCCGGAAGATTCTATGGACGTCCGCGAAATCCTACGCGTCACGGTGAAAGACGACGGCAGTGGAATCAAACCGGAAGACGTGGCGCACGTCTTCGACCCATTCTTCACGACCAAAGACTATGGTACGGGCCTCGGCCTCTCTGTTGTTCACGGCATCGTGCAGGAGCACGGCGGTCAGATCGAGGTCGAGAGCGAGCTCACCCGTGGAACCAGCTTTCACATTTTACTTCCCCTAGAGCGTTTCCAGGAAGAAGTGGCCGCGGCATGATCGTATCTGACGCGTGCGTTCTCTACACGCAAGACTCCGATCTCGTTAGGCGAACGCATGCTTATCTTGGCAGCCTCGCCCAGGTACGGCATGTTGCGCAGGTCGAGCGGCTCGACGCCGTCCTCCAGCAGAATAGGCCGACCTTGCTGTTGCTCGATCTGCGCAGCAAGGAAGGTCACGATCTGTTAATACATGTGAAGACCCAATGGCCGGATGTTTTGACCATCGGTTTCGGCACTTTGCATTCAGAACCATTGCGCGAAGCAGAACAGGCCGGTATTTATGCCGCGGAAGATGTGAATCTGGAGCGCCGCCTTTTCCAGTCACTGGTGGCGCGTGCGCTCGATCATTTGCACGTTTTGGAGGATAATTGGGCTTTGCGCACCGACTCGGCACGCTCGGCGATCCCGGTTATTCCCCGGACCTTGCCGCCGACGCAGGAATCCATCCATTCTGCGATGCTGCTGCCGTTTCCATGCATTTTCCGGCGCTACGAAAATACTGATCTGCTGGTCCGCGAGGTCGTCGAAGAGCTCGCGGATACCGCGCGGGTAACGCGCGTTGGCCTGTTCGGTCGAGAAGGTTCGAACGGCTTGTTTCGCTTGCGCGCCGGCCTGCGTTGTTTGCCCGAGACTTGTGATCTGGAATACCACGAACGTGATCCATTGTTACGATGGTTCGAGCTGCAAGCGCACGTCGTGTACCGCGCTTATCTCGGACAGATCCAGGAGCATGCGCAGCGCGAGCTTCTCCGGCGGGCACTCGATACTGTTGGTGCGGAAGTGATCGTGCCGCTGCATGCTCGTGGACAAATCAGCGGCTGGCTTTTTTTCGGCCACCGCTTCACCGGTCAACCGTTCGATCAACAGAGTCTCGAGATGCTCATGCGCCTCGGCGACCAAGTCTCGACTATGCTGGAAAATGCTCGTCGAAGCGAAGAGATCACTCTGCAAAAAACGCTCGCTGAAACGCTCCTCACCGCCATTCCGCCGGGGATTATTGCGTGCGATGAGCAGGGCCTCGTCCGCTGGTGCAATCCGACAGCCGAGTCGATCCTCGGCATTGCGGCGGCCGACATTCTAAATCGGCCCATTGAAGCCGCCGGTAGCCGCATCGCCTCCGTTCTACGCGAAACGATCGAGAGCCCGGTCCAGTTTCTCGCCCAGCAGTGGATCGACGGCCGTTCGAGGCGGTCGCTTTCCGTTCAAACCCGACGGCTCATGTATCAACGGGAGGCGTTAGGCGCCGTTGCGGTCATCCAGGATATGACTCCGGAGGAATCGCTCCGCCAAAAACAAGAGTTGTTAGATCGGGCAGCCTTTTGGACGGACTTAGCAGCGAGCATGTCACACGAAGTGCGCAATCCGCTGGTCGCGATCAAGACCTTCGCGCAACTCCTTCCCGAGCGCTTCGACGACCCCGATTTCCGACGTGACTTCAACGAAATCGTCGTCCAGGAAATCGACCGACTCGACCTGATCATCACGCAAATTAACAACTTTGCCCACCCCCCTGAATTGCACTTCAAACCGCTCGATTTGCGTACCCCAATGAAAAGAGCGATCGAGTTGGTGCGGGCTCAGTCCATTCATAACGGTTTTTCGATCGAAACAACGCTGCCCGACGATTTACCTCGGGTGGTTGGCGACGAAAGCGCTCTGGCGGAAGCTTTCGCGCATCTGGTCGCGAACGCGGCCGAGGCCACGTCCGGCCGACCAAAGGCTAGAATTACTCTGAGCGCCAAGCCGGTTCGCGACGGCACCCACACGAGCGGAGTGGTGGTGACAATTTACGACAATGGTCGGGGAATTGCAGCCGAGCTGAAAGACAAGATTTTCTCGCCCTTCTGCACGACAAAGGCGCGAGGCATGGGCCTCGGGCTGCCCATCGTGAAGCGTACCGTGTTCGACCACAACGGACGAGTCGATATTGACTCCAACCCACACGGGACATCAGTAAGCGTGCTTCTCCCGGCATTGGAAAATGGCGCCTGAACGGATTGCGGATTGCTAATTTTGATTTCTGATTGGAAAGGATCCCGAGCGCTCTAAAGTGACTCGTTCCCCAAAGCGGAGTCAACAATCAGATATCGGCAATTCTTTTCATGATCGTCACCACCAAGCAACTCTATAAGGTCGCCTACGGAAAATTCGCTGTCGGCGCATACAACGTAAACAACATGGAACAAATCCTCGGACTGTTCCGCGGAAATGTGCAGAGCCAGGCGCCATTCATCATTCAGCTTTCGAAGGGCGCGCGGAAATATGCCGACAAGCGGATGCTCGAATCTTTGATCCGTACGGCCGAAAAGATGTTCACCGACGCAATTTTTGCCGTCCACCTCGATCACGGCGACGAAGAGACCTGCTACGACTGCATCGATTCCGGATTCTATAGCTCGGTCATGATTGACGCGAGCCACGAATCTTTTGACGAAAACATCGCTATCACGAAACGCGTCGTGAAGCGGGCTCACCAAAAGGGTATCAGTGTCGAGGCGGAGCTGGGCCAGCTGGGTGGCGTGGAGGAAGATATCAAAGTCGACGAAGGTCACGCCTCCCTAACGAACCCCGAAGAAGCAGTGGAGTTCGTTATGCAAACCGGCTGTGACTCGCTCGCCGCAGCCATTGGGACTAGCCACGGCGCGTACAAATTCAAGGGTAAGCAAGGCTTGCATTTTAATGTCATCGAGGAAATCCAAAAGCGGATTCCCGGCACTCCTATTGTCATGCACGGGAGCTCGAGTGTTCCGATCGAAGAAGTCGAACGCATCAATGCGGCTGGGGGAAAACTTGACCCATCGGCGCGAGGCGTGAACGAAAATGAATACCTGCCCGCAGCGAAACTCGGCGTGACCAAAGTCAATATCGACACCGATGGAAGGCTTGTTTGGACGCGGGTGCATCGCGAATTTTTTCAAGATCATCCGGAGCAGTTCGATTTCCGGCCGCCCGGCAAGATTTTCGTTGAGGAATATGCGAATTTCATCGCACACAAAAACGAAAAGCTCGGCTCCGCCAACCAGCTCGACGGAGTTCGCGCCAGCCTGTAGAGCGAAGCGCAAAACGGTTTATCGTCGGAGCGTTGCAGTTGTAGAGGGCTGCGCTGCGGTAACGATCTTTCGCGGGAAGGCGGAGGCGCTATGGGTCTCCGTATTTTCGCGCGGTCGTTGATCGGTGGAAAAATCGTTTCTCCTATTTTCGTCTGAGACCTTGACTTCGAAGGTCAGCCTCAGGTATTTCGCTTCGACGCCGACGAGCGATAGGGTAAAGAGCCTTTTATGGCGAAACCGAATCTTACCCTCAACGGCCCTCCATAAGGGACTGCCGGCGATGAGGGGTTGGTCCGAAACGGCAATCAGCAAGTGCCCTTCGGCGGCCGCGTTCTCGTTAACGAAAGTGAAGCTGCGATCCTGGGCGAAACCTGCTAATCGGATGACGAACGACGTGTTGCCCCGTGGTAACGCGAAGCTGGTCTTAATTCCGTCGATGTTTAAGCTGTGACCGAGGATTTGGGGATCAACTCCAGCAAAGGCAACCGATCCCATGAGCAACAATCCTGCAGCACCAGATCGTCGTGCCCGCTGCAACGAGGCTATGGCGATTGAAGGGAAGCGCATTTGATTTCTCGAGTGAGCTTGAATCACGCCAGTTCGTTGATCCTGGAAAGGCGCGCTCCAACTTAGGGATACTTCCAAGACTTTTTGGAACGCGATTTCACTTGCCATCGCCATCCGGGACAGGTAAAAGACCCGCAATAAACGGGTAAAGGCCAAAGCGAAAGCAGAACTTTTCGAGAGGCTTGAAGTATAGTTCAAAGACCAAAGTTTTCCTGTCCGTTGAACTATATTAGCGTAGAAACTCACCCTGAGATGGTACTTCATCTGCTAACTAGGTCGCGCTCGACTCAAATATGAGCATCGATTTCAGAAAAGGGTCCCGCACCGGCACTCAAACGGCATCCCTGCTTCTCCTGTCGCTGCTGCTGCTGGCGCCAACTGGCCGCGCGCAGGAGGCGGTCCGACCATCGCTCGCAGGCGAAGCCGCAGCCGAAACGCGACGCCAATCGATCGACCAGATCCCGTACAATCTACGGCTTGGCCCAGTTCGTTTTCTCTTCAGCATCACCACGGGTGTCGAATATAACGACAACATCAATCTGGCGGAGGTCAACCCACAGTCTGATGTGATCATCCGGCCGCAGTTCAATATCGACGCCATCTGGCCGGTAACCCAATTGAACACACTAAAGCTCGACCTCGGTTTAGGCTACAGCTTCTATCTCGAACACCCAAACTCCGACACAAATGGCATCCTTATCTCGCCCGGCTCCCAACTTTCCTTCGACATCTTCGTCCAAGACTTCCGCATCAATCTGCACGACCGCTTCTTGTTACAACAGGACCCTACCGCGCAATTGCAGCTGAGTAATGTCGTGGACTACGGCCGGTTTGAGAATGCCGTGGGCATCTCGGTTCTCTGGGATCTGAATAAGGCCGTCCTAACCTTTGGCTATGACCACTTCACCTTCGTCTCGACCAGCGATACCTTTTCCTATCTCGACCGCAATGCCGAGGAGTTAAATTTCAGTGCATATTTTGCGCTTACTTCCACCACAGGGGCCGGCTTGGAGGCCTCTGCCGTCTACAACTATTACAGCCAGGATTTCTTGAATAACGCCGTCGGTTACAACATTGGGCCATTCGTTGAAACGCAAATCACCAACTATCTAAGATTGCGCGCTTCTGTAGGATATCAGGCCATTAACTTCGCTACCGGCGGAGGCGTCGACGATTCAAGCGATGCCAGTAACTATTACGCATATATTCTGCTCTCGCACAGAATTAATGCCGCGATTACGCAAACGATCTCCGCGGGACACGAATCGGAACTCGGCGTCAACTCCAACTTCATAGTTCTGAATTATGTGCGGCATACTGCAACCTGGAACATCATCAACCACCTCCTCCTGGGAACAGAACTATTCTACGAAACCGGCGACGATTCCGGTGGTATCTTTGCAGAGGACATTGAACGTTACGGTGGCGCCGCCACGTTTGGTTACCAGCTGACACCTCATATCACTCTTGGTCTCCGCTACCAGTATATTCAAAAACAGTCCAATCAACCGCTTCGTGACTACAAGCAGAATAGCGTCTCCCTTGCCGCTACCTACAGTTTCTAAAATGAGAGCCAGAGTATTGAAATGCCTTTTTGCTTCATGCAGCCTGTTGACCTTCGCTTTTCCGGGCGCGTTGTGGGTGGCTGCGCAGGACAGGAGCCCTTCTCAAAGCGTTCCGAGAGCTTCACTGGTTGAACCGTCTCTCCCGGGCACGTCCGGCAGCACGGTCATGCGCACTAACTCCATGTCGGTGCTGGACGACAAGAAACGATTGGGCCCAGACGATTTCGTCAGCTTCCGGGTGGTTGAGGATCGCGATAACGAGTCACAACGCCTCCGAGTCAATGATAATGGCGAACTCGAGGTGCCTTACATCGGCCTTGTCCCCGCTCAGGGCAAAACCTGTCGCGAACTCGCCTATAATATTAAGTCGGCGCTTGAGAGAGAGTATTACTACCACGCCACGGTTATTCTGGCGGTCGACCGGATAAGCGAAAAATCGCGAGGTCGGGTCTACGTTTATGGCGCGGTTAAGGGACAGGGTCCTCAGGAAATTCCGCCCGATGAGATTTACACCGTTAGCAAGGCGGTAATCCGCGCCGGTGGTTTCGGAGATTTTGCCGACAAGCGAAAAGTCAAAATTACCCGCAAAAATGCCCAGGACCTGGTCGTCGACCTAAAACGAGTCATCGAGCAGGGCCATACGGAGGACGATGTCGTTCTTCGGCCCGATGACCAAATTTACGTGCCGCAAAGGCTGGTGAATTTCTAGATTATGCAGAATTCGGCTACGGAACGTTCATCGCCCGCCTCGATCGCGACCTCGCTCGTGACTCGTCTGCATCGCTACAAGGCGCTTCTTCTCCGTCGATGGTGGATCCCGCTCCTCACTACCTGTCTCGGACTTTTCGCGGCGGCCTGGATGATCTATCAAGCGCCAAACGCTTTTCTCTCCAGCAGCAAAATGATGCTTGCGGGCAAACTGAATCTCGCCCAGAACGCCGTCTATAGCGAGGACACCAACAACTTTTATGGCACGCAGATTCAGCTGATGCAAAGTGACGAAGTGCGCGACGGTGCCGAGGCGCTCGTCCGCGCGGCACATCCGGAATTGTCCGCCAGTAAAAGTCACTCTCTCGGTCACACAGCGGCCCCGCACCTCGATTTTTGAACTGGAAGCAGTCGGCACGGCTCCAGATTACACCCAAGCCTACCTCAATTCCGTGATGCAAAAGTATCTCGACGTAAAGAAAGGCATGCGCGCCGACCAAGGCAGCCACGTGACGACAGCGATCACCGAGCAGTTGATTCAAATCGAAAAGGATTTGCGCAACGGCGAGGACGAAATGTTGGAATTCCAGAAGGAACACAACATCGGGTTCATCCAGGAAGAAGGTAATAGTGCCGCCGCTTATCTGGTGAAACTCAACCAGGAATATGCGCGGTTAAAAACAGAATACGATCTCCTGAACCTGCTTGATTTAGATCAGAACCTCGATCGGCAGCAAGCGGCTCCCAGACCTTCCGAGACTGCGACCGCTTCCCAATCAGACGAGGGCATGCCCTTCGCCGATGTTGGACCGGAGGGCGAATACCTCAAAGCGAAACAAGCAGTCCAGTTGCTTAAAGCCGAGCGCGACACGCTTTCGAAGGATTTGCGGCCGAAGACACCCGAAAATCATCAAACTAAACGACGAAATCGATAAGCAGGAAAAATTAATCGGCCTTTATCGGCAAGACGCCGTCGAGAAGCTTGAAACCCGCCGCAAGTCGATCGGCAAGCAGATGGAAAACCTCCAGTCCAACATTAAGGAATGGGAGAAGAAGGCCCTCGCTCTCAGTCAGCAACTCGCACAATTCAATCGCGTGAAAGGCAAGGTCGAGCGACAAAAAATCCTTTACGATCGGCTCACTAACAATCTTAAGGACGTCGACGTTTCCCAGGTTGTCGATGGAGGCGACCAGGTCGGCATCATGGAAAACGCTACCACACCTGTCTCGGTTCGCCCCGGATTAGTCAGAAGCCTGCTCATTGGACTTGGTTTTGGTGCCTTCGCCGGCCTGGTTATCCTAATCTTGCTCGACCGAATCGACGATCGAATGGCTTCGTTTACCGAATTCCAACATTACTTCAATGAGAGTATTCTCGGCCAGATCCCGAAGGAAAAGACCAAAGGCGCGCTCAATCTGCTTCGGCCGGACGACACACGACATGTTTTCGCCGAATCTTATCGAAACGTTCGGTCCTCGATATTCTTCATGCCTTACGAAGGGGCACGGCCAAAGACCCTGCTTATCACCAGTGCCGTGCCTAATGAAGGTAAATCCACCGTCTCGGCCAACCTGGCCATCACCATAGCTCTTTCCGGCGCCAAGACGCTTCTGATCGATGGCGATCTCAGGCGCGGTAAGTTGCGCGAAGCCTTCGACATCCCTTCGAAAATTGGATTTTCCGAGATCCTCAAACAGGAAGTCAACTGGCGGGAGGTTGTCGCTCCGACGAGCCTCCCGAATCTTTTTGTGCTGCCCCGGGGCAATACAATTTCGCAACCGAGCGAGCACCTCTTGCGTGAATCGACCGACGGGTTTCTCAAGGACGTATATAATCACTACGACTATATTGTTATCGATAGCTCGCCCGTTCTCGCCGCGGACGATACCACTAGTCTCGCTCCCAAGATCGACGCTACGCTTTTCGTCGTCCGCCTCTCCTACACTTCCGCCCGCCTAACAAGAAAGGCACTCGAACTCCTTTATCATCGGCAGGTCAACGTCCCTGGCATCATCTTGAACTACGTTGATACCTCGTTGCCAGAGTATTATTACTACCAATACGCGGAGTATTACAACACGACGGCTTCAGCGGCGCCGGAAGACTCCCTTCACTCGACCGAGAGGAAGCAAAGTCCTCGCGTCTAGCGACCTCCGCGCGCGCAGTTGGCCTGAGATTGGTCGTTAGCGGATTTTTCGCGTCATGATCTTTTCATCGTCCGCGGCTTCTGCAGTTTCTCCGTCGCCCCCAGGCGATGAGGGCGCTTTTGTCTTCAGCCGGCGGGTCGGCCGTTTCGCTTCGATCCAGGTGTTGGTGCAGCTAATCGGTTTCGCCGCCGGCATCTTGCTCGTTAGGCGACTAGATCGGCATGAGTATGCTCTCTTCACCATCGCCAACACGATGCAGGGGACCATCAACGTGCTCGCCGATATCGGCATTAGCATCGGCCTCATCTCGATTGGGGGCCGCGTCTGGCAGAACGGACATCGCTTCGGTGAATTGGTCAGCACGGGACTGAAGCTTCGACGCGAGCTGGGTACGACGGCGATCTTGTGTGTGACGCCATTGCTTTATTTCATGCTGATAAAAAACGGAGCCTCCGTCTTTTACGCCGCGATTCTGATCACGACCGTCCTTGGAGGGTTATGTGTTCAGTTGTCACTCGGGGTTCTGGACGTTGTGCCGCGCTTGCGCTCGGATATTCGCCAGATTCAAAGGATCGATTTCACCGGATCGATTGTGCGTTTGGCGATCCTAGTCGGCCTCGCCTTCATTTTTCTTAACGCCGGCGTCGCTGTCATGGTGGGTTCGGGCGCTCTTTTGCTTCAATATTTCTTATTGCGGCGTTACGCCCGCGGCGTAATCGACCTGCAGGCAGGGCAGAATTCCGATGACCGAAAGGCGATGATTGGTTTCATCCGCAACCAGGCACCTAACGCGATCTTCTTCTGTCTGCAGGGCCAGATCACGATTCTGCTTATCACGATCTTTGGCCATCGCGCGGGAGCTGTCGCCGAAGTCGGTGCACTTGGCCGCCTCGCGATGATCTTCGCCGTCCTTGGCAATCTCGTTACCAACATTTTTGCGCCCGCCTTTGCGCGTTGCCAGGACACGCAGAAACTAGCCTGGCTCTATGCCGGAATTGCCGGCGGCGTGGCCGGTTTCAGTCTGCTCGTCATCAGCGCCGCGGCTTTTCTACCTAACGAATTTCTTTTTGTCTTAGGGAACAGATATTCGCACCTGCAACGCGAGCTCCTCCTCATGGTAGGCGGCGCGACACTCAACATGATCGCGAGCACGCTCTGGACGCTGAATGCCTCGCGCGCCTGGGTCGTCGGCTCGTGGCTCTACATTCCCCTTACCATAGGGACCCAACTATTGCTCATCCCTTTCATCGACTTCTCAACCGTGACCGGAGTGTTGACTTTTAATCTCGTCTCCGCTTTTCCGAGTGTCCTCCTCAATATCGGTTTGAGTTATCGCGGCTTCCGCCATCCGGCGTCGGTATGAAATTACCGAATTTCGGCTATCATTTCGCGCGCTGGAAAGGCGGCCTGAGGCGCAGGATCTATAGCGGACTGCTCCCGATACTGGTCCACCGAACCGTCCACCCGTCGCGCCTGGTTCCGTTGGATGTCTATTCCTATTCAGGAGAGGCGATGCTGCCCGAACAGGTCCGTTCGATTCGCTCCTTGTTGCGTCACGTGGGTCGTCCGAAGAGCTTTAAGGTAATCACGGACGGTTCCCACTCCGCGCGGAGTATCGAGCTGCTGAAAAAAATCGATCCGGTCGTTTCAATTCAGCCCGTAGGACAACATTTGCCATCCGACCTGCCGGAGAGTTTCGATCCTACATCACCACTCACCCGATGGGGAAACAGCTCGGATTGATTCTGTCTCTTCCGCGCAACGGTCCTGCGCTTTACCTTGACTCCGACGTTCTCTTCTTTCCGGGCGCAGCAGATCTGGTCCGGGATTTCGCCGACGAAGAGACTCCCGCGTTCTATCTTCCGGACTGCCGGGATTGTTCGTCCGATTCGCGCCTCTTGCGCGGTCCCGACGAGTTGTTGCAGCCGGTCAATTCCGGCCTTTTGATATTACTTCGTCCACTCGACTGGTCACTCGGCGTCCGTCGCTTTCTCGAGTTGGAAGGGGAGCCTAATTTTTTCACCAACCAGACGATTGTGCACCTTGTCATGCACGCGAACGGCGCTTTGCCCCTCGACGCGACACGGTATGTTCTGCAACTGGATGATCAATTCATCTATACGGATCGCTATGCGAGTCCGCATCTCGTCCTGCGTCATTATGTGAATCCAGTTCGCCACAAGTTTTGGAGCATGTTCTAGCTCTTATGAAGTCGCCCGCTCACCCGCTTCGCATCTTGGCGATTGTAAATCTGCCGTGGGACTCCCGGCTGGGAGCCTCGCGGGTTTGGATTGAACTGGCGGAACAGTGGACCCGGGCCGGACACACTGTGGAAAAGTTTTGTCTTACCGATGCCTTTCCGAGGAGGCCCGTATCCGGCCCTGGATCAGCCTTGCGGCAGGTGCTTTTTGCGCGAAAAGCTGCGGCTTACGTTCGAGAGAATGCGAACCGCTTCGACGTGGTTGATTGCCTGATCGGCGTACTTCCGTTTAGCAAAGGCTCACTCCATTTTCGAGGTCTGTTTGTCGCACGCTCGGTCGGCCTCTTTCGGCTCTATGATCAATTCTTGCGCCAATCGAAGAGGCTTGGACCGGGTCCGTCGAAAGGGCGCCGCTTTGGTCGCCTCTTTCATCGGTTCATTGCGTGGCGTTGGAGGAGTGACTCCGAGAAATCAATCCATACCTGTGATCTGCTGAACTTGCCTAACGAGGATGAACGCCGTGAGTTGGCCGCAGATTCAAAGCTGCATGTTCCACTAATCGTCGAGCCCTATGGTCTGAGCGACGCGTTTCTGGAAGCGCTGGCAGCGGCAGCCTTACCCGCGGAGCAACGTCTCCAGAATCAGAAAATTTGTTTCATAGGCATGTGGGGCCCGCGGAAGGGATCACGCGAATGGCCACAGATCATGGCAGCCATCTGGGAAAGGCATCCCGCGGCGCAATTCCTTTTTCTCGGGACAATGTTTCATGAAACGGCGGTGCGCGCGGACCTGGCTCCGACGCACGACAAACAAATTTCGTGCCGGCCCACATTTGCCGCCCAGGACTTGCCGTCGCTCCTGGGTGATTGCGCAATTGGCATCTTTCCCAGTCACCTCGAAGGATTCGGTCTCGCGGTTCTTGAACAGCTCGCCTCCGGCCTCCCCACGATCGCCTACGACGTACCGGGCCCCCGTCAGATTCTCCAAACGCAAAGCGCGCGACTGCTTACTCCGCTGCAAGACACGATTGCTATTGCCTCCCGTGCTTCGGAAATCCTTTCTCTTCCCGCATCGGAATACGGGAAGCTTTCGGCGGAATGCGTCGAGATCGCGCGCCGCTATCGATGGAAAGAGATTGCGGAGAACACGATTGAACATTACCGCGGGGCCTTGGACTCGTTGGTCCAAAGCGCCAATGGGAGCACGACGTGAGTGAGCGTTTGCTACAAATTCTTCCCGGGGCGCCGGACGATTGTGGCGGAGTAGGCGATTATGCTCGGCAACTGGCACGACGTCTTCAAGAATTGCACGGAATCACCTCAACGTTCGTTTCGGCGGCACCGACCTCTTCGACGACGGTCGATGGTTTTGAAATTTTGTCTCCTCTTCGCAGCATCTCCAGGGTCATGAATCCTCCCCCGGTGTTTCTCTTACATTACGTGAACTACGGCTATAATCCGCGTGGTGTGCCAGCCAAACTGCCCTCCGTGCTGCGTCAGTTGCAAAACGCCTGCGGCGGGCGGCTCGTCACAGTCTTCCATGAGCTATACGCGACTGGCGGGTCATGGCGTCAGAGCGCGTCCTGGCTACGCCCTATCCAGAAGCACATCGCACGGATGGTAGCACGCCTCTCGGCCATTTCGATTGTGAGCAATGAAATCCAGCAGGCACAACTGGAGGAGCTCGCGCCCGAAGCCAAGGTCGTTCTGCAACCGGTGGCCTCGAACTTTGGTGAGCCCGCTCTCTCGCTTGCCGCCCTGGCAGAGCGAGATCCACATCGCTGGATCATTTGTGGAGGGACCGAATTGATCGAGCGTTCGCTCGCCTCGTTCTGGCAAGCCGTGCCTCGCGTTGCCGCGCCTTTTTCTCCACGAGAGCTTTTCGTCGTTGGTGGTGTTGAAAGAACGGCAATCCGCGCCAGACACGGCGGACCGCAGGACATCCGAACGCATTACTATCCCAATATCGAAGCCAGCCTGGCTGCGAAAATCCTCTCCACCTGTGCTTTTGCCTGGATCGATTACTTTCATCGGCCGCCTGTTTCGATGGCGGCGATTCTAAAATCGACCGCATTCGCCGCCTTCTGTGCTCATGGCGTGATCCCCGTATTTCCGCACGACGGCTCGCCGATTCATCTGGGTCAAGACAAACTGCAAGGTCCGTTTTTTGTCACCGAATCCGGAGAGAATCTTCCGTCCGAGGAGGAGCGCGCGCCGGTCGCTCAATCCATGCACCTCTGGTATGGCCGCAATGCTTCTTCGCTCCATCTCGCCGAAACCGTCGCCACGGCCATCCGTCAGCCTCGTCTAAGTTTCCGGCCATGCGGGAAATCGATCTGTTCGTCGTTCACTGGAACCAGCCGGCGTCGTGCGTAGCCGCGGTCAATGCATTCTGCGACCAGGAAATTCCGTTGCGGGTAACAGTGATTGATAATGATTCCGCTGCGGATGCCTATCACGAGTTACAAGTGAAACTCGATTCTTCTGTCACGCTCGTTAGGCTAGACGATAACAAGGGTTGGGGCGGCGCACTCAACGTTATTTTGCGGCGCTGGCTGCGGAGTGAGATGACTCCGTACTGTCTCATCAGTGCACACGACGCGATGCCGGAGCCGGATTGCCTCCGCCTCCTATTCGCGGCGGCCGATGCAGATCCGCGCGTCGGGATTGCCTGTCCGCAATATCCCGATCCATTTATTTCCCGGCTCTCGCGATGGCGTGGTGTTTACCCGCAGATCGTCCTGCCGCAGGCGAAAGGATCGGCGCAAGAAGTCGATGTACCGCACGGGACGCTGATGCTTGTGCGTCGGCAATGTCTTGATGAGATCGGGCTCTTTGACCAACGCTATTTCGCCTATGGCGACGAACATGATCTCGGTGCTCGCGCGGTACGACGATGGTTGGAAGGTGATTCTCGTCTGGGGATCCGTCGTGACCAATCCGGCGACCCGGACAGAGAGTTCGTGGCGTAGCTACCTGTTTGCCCGTAACTCGCTTTTTCTCGTAGACGCCTATTTTGGTCGCACCGCGGCGACTCTGCGAGCGGTTCTGATCCTGATCAATACCTTGCGCCTGCTCGTGTTTCACCGCAAAAATAGCTTCGCCTTTTCGGCGCGCGCACGCTGGAGGGCGGTGCGTGATTATTTTCGCGGCTGCACGGGACGCCCGCTTGTTTCTTGAAGATACTCATTTCATCGTACGCTTTTGCGCCGAGCATCGGAGGTATCGAAACCGTCACTGCATTGCTCGCAGCAGAGTTTTCCCGGCTGGGACACGCAGTGACGGTTGTGACGCATACTTTCGCAGTCAGTGTCGAGAACCCTGGTTACCGAGTCATTCGGCAACCTTCGGTGAGAGAGTTATTCAGCGCGATAAAGTGGTGCGATCTGGTTTGGCAGAATAACTTGAGCCTGCGAACTTTCTGGCCGACCCTGTTTTTGCGTAAACCGGTTGTCATTACCCATCAAGGTTCGTATTGCCGCACACCAGCCGGGATCGACCTGGCCCATCGCCTCAAGCATGAGATTGTCCGGCGGACCACGAGCGTGGCGATCAGCAAGGCGGTGGCAGGCGTCATTCAATACGGACTCAGTCTTAATCCCCAACCCTTACGATGCCCGGAGATTTGGCCCGGGTTTGCCGACCTGAGAAACGGTCTGGTGATTTGATTTTTCTTGGCCGATTGGTTTCCGAAAAGGGTATTGATGTTCTTCTCGAAGCGCTCGCCAAGCTTCGCACCCACCGCTTGTCGCCGAAATTGACGATCGTCGGCACCGGTCCCGAGCTTTCAACGATTCAGGAAATGGCCGCAGGATTGGAGTTGAATGACCAAGTCATCTTCGCCGGCTGCAAACGTGACGATGAGTTGGTCATTCTTCTTCGCCAGCACAAGATTCTCGTCGTTCCCTCACGCTATGAAGAACCGTTTGGAGTCGTGGCACTCGAAGGGATTGCCTGCGGGTGCGTGGTGGTCGGAACCTGTGGCGGCGGACTCCCCGAAGCCATTGGACCGTGCGGGATAACCGTTCCGAATGGCGATCCCGACGCTCTGGCTCAGGCACTGGAACAACTGCTGTTGGACCCTAACGAGCGGAAGCGTCTCCTCATTCGGGCTCCGGAACACCTCGCAAGATTTCATTCCACGGCTATCGCCGCGGCGTATCTCAATCTTTTCTACTCGAAGCTCTCGTGATTCTCCTCTCTCATCCCACGGCCAACCAGAATGTACGACAAGCCGCCCGGGCTTTCCTCGAAGCGAAATTACTGAAAGAATTCTGGACGTGCGTGCACTGGAAACGGGACGGTTTCCTCGACCGGTTCGCAGGCTTGTTCGCGCGATTTCAGAATGAGGCGCGCCGTCGTTCTTTTCCAACCGACCTGGCGCCCTTTATTCGAAGCGTTCCGTGGCGAGAGTTGGGACGGCAGGCGGCTAGTCAAATCGGCTGGGAGCAATTGACACGGGATGAAGGCGGCCTTTTCAGTATAGACGCCGTTTATCGTTCACTCGATCGCCGGGTCGCGGAACGTGTAGCCGCTAGTCTAACGACTACAGCTGTTTACGCCTATGACGACGGCGCACTGGAGACTTTTTTGGCGGCAAGGGAACGCGGAATCAAATGTATTTTCGAGCACCCGACCATTCATTGGCGAATGGTTCGGCAAATTCAACGCGAGGAAGCGGAACTCCATCCGGAGTGGGCTCCGACACTTGGAGCGCTGGGCGACAGCGAAGATAAACTCGCGCGCAAAGACCAGGAATTGGCGCTCGCTGATTTCGTCATCACGCCTAGCAGTTTTGCCAAAGCCAGTATCACACGTGCCTCGGTGCTGACGGCGCCCGTACTCGTTCTGTCTTATGGCACTGGTCCGGTGAGCGCCCGCCCTCGCCGGGCGCGGACGAGCAACAAGTTGCGCGTCCTCTTTGTCGGCGCGTTAAGCCAGGCGAAGGGTCTCGGTTACCTGCTGGAAGCAGTCACCCATCTGGAGCGAGACATCGAATTTACTTTGATTGGCCGTCGGGCAAGCCCTGCAGTTCCGGCGCCTTCTGTCCTGGATAAGTATCGATGGATACCTTCCCTACCCCACGAGCAGCTATTGCAGGAAATGTCCCGGCATGATGTTCTCGTCTTCCCGTCGTTACATGAAGGATTCGGACTGGTCATGACCGAGGCGATGGGACAGGGGCTCGTCGTCATCACCACGCCTCATACTGGCGGTCCCGATTTGATCACGGATGGCGTCGATGGATTTGTGGTTCCGATTCGTTCGGCGGCGGCGATCGAGGAAAGGCTTGCGATCTTGCTTCACGACCGCGGTCGACTTGAGGCGATGCGGGAGGAAGTCCGGAAAAAGGCCCTCGCCTGTTCTTGGGGAAACTATCGCCGGCGCCTCGTTCGACTGGTACGAGAAGTGGTGGATCCACCCGTCGAGCCATGAAATCGATCGCCGATCGGCAAAGCAGTCCCGCACAGCAAGATCTGCCCAGAGTCTTTGATCCGTCGGAGACGATTCAGAATATCCGGCGTCTCATCTGGCTCTATTTTTGGTTACTCATCTTTGAAGGTGCCTTTCGTAAATGGATCCTCCCGCAGTTTTCTGCGCCGCTCTTGCTTGTTCGCGATCCGGTTGTCCTATTGATCTATCTCCTGGCTCTGCGCGCCCGCATTTTCCCCTACAATATTTATGTCATCTCGCTTGCGATAATTGCGCTCTTATCGTGGCCTGCCGGGATTATCGTGCTTCTGCCATACTTCCCGATTCAAACCGTTATCCTTGTGACGGGATATGGGCTTCGCTCCAATTTCCTGCATCTCCCGCTCATCTTCATCATTCCGGCGGTCTTTGACCTTGAGGATGTGAAACGGGTCGGCCGATGGACCATTATCGGAATGATCCCGATGGCAGTCCTGATGGCGTTTCAATTTGCCGCCAGTCCTGAATCCCTTATCAACCGCGCTGCAGGCCTCGGCGAAGGTACCCAAATTCAGGCAGGCGGCGGGCAGGATTCGGCCACCGGCTGTCTTTTCGTTCACCTCCGGAGCCGTTTACTACGCGAGCGCGGCGGCCGCTTTTCTTCTCCACGCGATGCTCGCAAAACTCCCCTACAAGGCCTGGTTGCTCTACGGAGCGGGCGCGGGATTGATCGTTTCGCTGGGCGTGTCTGGCAGCCGTTCAGCGGTGCTCGCGGTTCTTGTCGTCGTCGCTTCGCTCGGCGTGATCTTGCTTGTGCGGCCTGCTCTCGTGAACAAGGTTTGGACGCCACTTGCTCGTCGCCGCGGTGCTTTTCTGGGCCGATGAGTTACCTGCCGGTCTTTCGTGAAGGTGTCGGGATTCTTTCCGATCGATTCACGGAGTCTGCCGCCGAGGCCTCGGTGGTTGGCGGCCTGGTCGGACGCACCGTTGGTGGATTCACCGAAGGGCTGCTCGTTCTGAACCGAGTTCCGTTAGGCGGCTACGGACTTGGCGTGGGCACCAGTGGCGGCGCAAGTTTTCTCACCGGCGAGGCTTCCTTTCTCCTGGCCGAAAATGAATGGTCGCGCATTCTTCTCGAAAGCGGGCCGATTCTCGGTCTCGCCTTCCTGATCTGGCGATCCGCGCTGACCTTTAAGCTCGGTCATTTCGCGATCCGCCAGATTCGAGCGGGAAACACGCTGCCGATATTTCTTTTTAGTGCCGGTCTCTTTGTCGTGCTGCAAGGCCCGTTTGGACAGCCGACCAGTCTGGGTTTCGCGGTTGTTTTCGCCGGCTTGTGCCTGGCTGCGAGACCGCTTCGAACTGACATGCGATCCGCCCAGCGACGCACCGGGCAAACCACCGCCCCGTCCCATGCGCCGCTCCAAGTATGCCGAGCGACTCCACGGCTCGATTAGTCCCACCCACCCTGGCCATGATCCTTTTGATCGGTAACTATCCAGCCGATCAGCAACAAAGCATGCAGCGGTTCGCAACGATGATGCTCCGCGGCCTCGCTGCCGCAGGCGTTCCCGCCGAGCTGATTCAACCGCAACCGTTTCTGGGTCGCATCGCCGTCGCCGGGCCCTTCGTCGCAAAGTGGCTCGGTTATCTCGACAAATTTCTCTTCTTCCCGCGCCAGCTAAAGCGAAAGTTGGGGACCGGCTTCGATCTCGTCCACATCTGCGATCACTCCAATGCGATGTACTGCGCGCACGTCGGCGAACGCCCCGCGATCGTCACCTGTCATGATTTACTCGCCGTCCGCGGCGCGCTCGGAGAAGAGACCGAATGCCCGGCGTCGGCGACCGGCAAATATCTGCAACGCTGGATCGTCTCTAGCCTGAGCCAAGCCAGCGCCGTGGCCTGCGCCTCATCCGCTACGCTGCGCGACGCGGAGCGCATAGTCCGGCAATATAACGGGCGACCGCAACTTCTGCTCATTCATCACGGGATCAATTATCCCTACCGAAAACAGTCCGTCGATCGAGCGAACGCCCTGCTTTCGCAGATCGAGGGCCTCGACCTCGATCGACCTTTTGTACTCCACGTCGGCTCAAACCTGCGGATGAAGAATCGCGAAGGAGTGCTGCGGATTTTTGCTCTAACGAAAGAGCGGTGGGACGGACAAATGGTTTTTGCCGGTGAGAAATTGACGCCCGAATTGCGGTCGTTAGCCGGGCAACTTGGTCTGAAGGAACGCGTTGTCGAAGTGACCCGGGCCAGATAACCAATTGCTCGAGGCGCTATACAGTACCGCCTTGACGCTGCTTTATCCGTCTCGCTTTGAAGGTTTCGGCTGGCCGATCATCGAAGCTCAGGCCTGCGGTTGCCCGGTTATTTGTGGCGATCACGAGCCGATGTCGGAAGTCGGCGGCGAGGCCGCGCTGACCGCGGATATCGATGACGAACCAGCGATAGCTCGCGCGCTCTTGCGATTGACCGATGCTGCAGAACGCGGGCGCTGGAGCGAAAAAAGTCTGAAAAACGCAGAGCGCTTTCGCGCCAGTGAAATGATCGCACGCTACATTGAGCTTTATCGTTCTCTGAGCGCGCGGGTTTAAGGTGTAACCATGTGCGGGATCGCAGCTCATTTCGCTTTCCAAGACCCTGCAACTCCGCTCAATCTTCAGCTGATCGCGCACCGCGGGCCTGATGGTGTCGGCGAATGGATTTCCGCGGATCGGCGGTTTTGGTTAGGCAATACACGTCTCGCGATTCTCGATCTCTCGCCAACCGGTGCGCAGCCGATGGTCGATCCCGCGACCGGCAACGTTATCGTCGTCAACGGTGAGATTTACAATCATCGCGCGTTACGCGCCGGAACTAGGCGACACGGATTGGCGCGGGACGAGCGACACGCGAGACGCTTTTGCTGGCTTACGCGCGCTGGGGGCGCCGATTGCTCGATCGGCTCAAGGGAATGTTCGCCTTCGCCATCTATGATCATGCGCGCCGAGAACTTTTCGTGGCGCGCGATCGCTTTGGCATCAAGCCGCTCTATTACACGCTCGACGCAGAGGGTTTTCATCTCGCTTCGGAGGTCAAAGTTCTCACCGGCTTCTGCATCGGAAATTACGCCCGCTTCCATTGGCGCATATCTGCAATGGGGTGCCTGTCCGGAAGACCAGCATTCTTTATCCTGATATTCATGTCCTTCCGGCCGGCCACGCCATGACGACCTCGATCAGCGTCGGAAAACAAGATCGTCCCTATGCCTCGCTCGCGGCCGCGCCTCTACCCCAGGTTGGCTACTAGCCGAGAGAAATTCGAGTCTTCGTGCAAAGACGCGCCGCGAAAAGTTCGCTCCCTTCTCGAGGCGGCAGTGAAAGAACATCTTCTTTCCGACGTCCCAGTCGCTAGCTTCCTGAGCGGCGGAATCGACTCGTCGATTGTAACCGCACTAGCCGCGCAAAGGCTGGGCCAAAACCTGAAAACGTTCTCGGTGGGTTTCGATGCCGCGGAGTTCGACGAAAGCTCGATCGCGCTGGAAGTCGCGCAACGCTTCGGCACAACGCATCAACGCCTCCAGCTCGCAGACGAAGAAGTCATCCAATTGGTCACGGAAGCCGTTGCGTGTCTCGATTTGCCGTCGGTTGACGCTCTCAACACCTACATCGTCTCGCGCGCCGTCGCGCAACGCGGAGTAAAAGTCGCCCTCTCCGGTCTTGGTGGAGATGAACTTTTTGGTGGTTATCCCAGCTTCCGCGATGTGCCCCGGCTCAGGCGGCTCGGGCTGTTGCCGCGGGCTCTGCGCAAAGCCCTGGGAGATCGCATGGCCGACTTGCCAGATGGCGCTGGAATTTGCGAACTCGCGCTATGGCGCCGTCGTTTCTTCACCGATGCGATGTTGCAAAGTGGCGGTTTGCCTAACGAAAAGAAGCCGCTCGAATGTCCTGTCGAACTCCCGGACGACTTTGCCCGGATCAGTTGGGTGGAGCTGAGCGGTTATATGCGGACGCATGCTCCTGCGCGATTCCGACCAAATGAGCATGGCCGTCTCGCTTGAGTTGCGCCTTCCCTTCCTCGATCACGAGCTGGTTGAATACTCCTTAGGCCTGCCCGCCGTGGAGAAGAAGCGATTCGGCGGTACCAGAAAGGTCTGCTCGTCGAAGCCTGCCGCGATCTACTACCTCCGGCAGTCTATCAGCGGCCCAAGTCAGGCTTCGCCCTGCCGATGCGGAACTGGATGGAGGGCCCGCTCGCGCCTTTCGTAGAGGACGGACTGAGCGAAGTCGTCAGGCGCCGGTTGCTGCCCCCCGGGGAGTTTGTTGCGGATATGCGGGGCCGTTTCCGCGGCGGTCGACTGCATTGGACCCGTCTCTGGAGCATCGTCGTGCTTGGCCATTTCGTCAGGCGAACTGAATTATCCTGCCGTCCGGATGAAGATATTGCGCTGCATTCATTCGCTTGATCCGGCGATCGGCGGACCGCTTGAATCGGTCAAACAATCGTCCCGTGCCCTCGTTTGTCGCGGCCACACGGTGGAGGTGGTTTCACTCGATGCGCCGACCGCTCCGTGGCTGCAGAAATTTCCGACGAATGTCCACGCGCTTGGACCAGGCCGCGGAAGTTACGGTCATTCCGCGCGCTTTGTTCCGTGGCTCAAAGGGCGGCACGCGCAATACGACGCCGTCGTCGTGCACGGCATCTGGCAATACCATAGTTTTGGCGTCTGGCGTGCGATGCGCAAAACCGCCACGCCTTACTTTGTCGTTCCGCACGGGATGCTCGACCCATGGTTCAACCGCAACTATCCCGCTCAAGCATCTCAAGAAGTTGCTCTACTGGCCGTGGGCGGAATATCGCGTCCTGCGTGACGCGAAGGCGGTTCTTTTCACCTCGGACGAAGAGCGACGCCTGGCAATAGATCCTTTGCGCCTTATCACTGCAACGAGGTGGTGGTGAACTACGGAACAGCCGCGCCGGAAACCGATCTGCGAGAGGCGCGGGAAGAATTTCTGAGATGCCTTCCCGACATCTGCGCGAACAGAGCCTTCTTCTTTTTCTTGGTCGCATTCATGAGAAAAAAGGCTGCGAAGAACTGATCCGTGCCTTCGCGGAAATCGAAAATTCTTCGCTGCATCTCGTTTTCGTGGGGCCGTGTGCAAACGATGGTTATTTGCGACGACTCAAACGCCTGATGAATGAACTTGATCGTGAGAGAAGCATCACGTTTTGCGGCATGCTGACCGGAAATCTCAAGTGGGGCGCTTTCGCCGCAGCAGAAGCTTTTATCCTTCCATCGCATCAGGAAAACTTCGGGATCGCCGTCGTAGAAGCGCTGGCCTGCGGGACGCCGGTTCTCATTTCGAACAAGATCAATATTTGGCGCGAGATCATCCAAGATGGCTGCGGCTTTGCCGAGGAAGATGATGTCGCGGGAACACGGCAGCTGATCGAACGCTGGCTCGCGACTCCATTCCCCAAGCGCCGTGAGATGGCAGCCAGCGCGCGGCTTTGTTTTGCCAACCGGTTCGAAATCAATCGGGCGGTGGATTCAATGCTTCGTGTCTTGGAAACCAAGTTTTGAAAGCCGCTGCCATCGGGAGCGAATTGGAAATGTCGCCTCTTTAGAAAAATGAAGATCACAATTGTTCTGGGCGCATTTTTTCCCGTCCCTCCGCTCATGGGCGGCGCAGTCGAGAAAGTCTGGTTCGCGCTGGCGCAGGAATTCGTCAGGCTCGGACACGAGGTGGTGCAGATTTCACGCCTGCATCCGGAACTGCCGGTCGCGGAGGAAATCGAAGGCGTCCAGCACCTGCGAATACCCGGGCACTCACAACCGCGCTCGATCCTCTGGTTAAAGTGGCTCGATCTACTCTACTCGCTGCGGGTCCGCCGAATTCTCCCCCAGGCCGACATCCTGGTGACCAACACCTTCTGGCTTCCGCTTCTCGTCCGGCGGCGGGACCGAGGCTTGGTATACGTGCACGTGCAACGCGGACCGAAAGGGCAAATGCGCTGGTATGCCCATGTCGCGCGCCTCTGCGGGGTCTCGCAGGCCATCGCCGAGCAGATCGTGGCTGAAGCGCCGCAGCTGCGGCAAAAGGTTCGGGTCATTCCAAACGCGGTGCCATTCCTCATCGATCACGTCTCGTGCGATGATCGCGAGCGGACGATCCTGTTTGTCGGGCGCGTTCATCCGGAGAAGGGTCTCGAATTATTTCTCCGTGCCCTCTCTCAATTACCTCCGGAAACCTTATCGGGTTGGAAAGTGAAAATCGTTGGCCCTCAAGAAATGCACCTCGGCGGTGGCGGTGAGACTTTCCTCTACAAAATGCAGAAGCTCGGCCAACAAAGCGGCGCACGAATCGAGTGGCGTGGAAGTATTTTTGATTCCGCCGAGCTGGCCCGCGAATATCGCTCGTCCTTAGTCTTCGTTTATCCCTCGGTGGCAGAGAGGGGCGAAGCACTGCCGGTCGCACCACTCGAAGCGATGGTGCATGGCTGCGCGCCGATTGTTTCCAGTCTTCCCTGTTTTCGTGATTACATTGCCGACGGCGTGACTGGCTTTGTCTTTGATCATGGCGGCCCGAAGCCGGAAAAAGATTTAGCCGATTGCCTGACCGCAATGCTCAGTCTCGGCCGGGACCGGATCGAGCAAATCGGCTCGGCGGCGCGAGCGCAAGCGGCTGAATTCGATGTCGCAAGAGTCGCGCAGCGTTACCTCGACGATTTCGCCGGCCTCCTCCAGACTAGCCCCTAACGAATGACTAAACCGCTGCAAAACGTTGATCCCGCCCAGAGCTCGCAATTCGCTTCTCCCTGGACGGCGAACGAGCGCGCGCGGCGCATTCTGTGGGAATATTGCTGGCTCATTTTTTGCGCCTGGACGCCAAAGCCGGCTAATCCGTGGCGCCTGTTTTGGCTGCGTGTTTTCGACGCGAAAATCCATGGAACACCCTTTGTCCATCAGCGGGCGCGGATCGCTATCCCGTGGAACCTGACCCTGCACGACCGCGCCTGCCTCGGCGATCGGGCCAATGCCTACAGCTTGGGCGAGATCGAGATCGGCCCCCGGGCGGTGGTCGCGCAGGAAGTGTATCTGAGCACGGGCAGTCACGATTTTGCGCGGACCTCGATGCCGTTGGTCGTGGCTAAGATAACGATCGGTGAAGATGCCTTTGTCGGCGCTCGGGCCTTCGTCATGCCGGGAGTTAATATCGGCGCGCGCGCCATTGTCGGGGCGTGTTCGGTCGTGACACACGATGTGGCGGAAAACGTGATCGCGGCCGGCAGCCCCTGCCGGGTTTTGCGCCCGCGGGAAGGCAATCGAGTTTCGCCTATCGCCTAAACGATAAGGTATTTTCGCTAGAAGGATTGGTAATTCGCGAGGACGAACGGCTGCACGATCTGGACATGGTCGACGTCGTGCCAATCCTCGTATTTGACGGGTGAGCCGAAGCGCACGGAGCGGAGGCAATAGAATGAAATTGGATAAGCCTCGTGCTGACGCGTGCGAAGCAAGTGTTTCTTGCATAGGGGCAGCGAGGCTCAGGAGGGTCATAAGGCAGCCGTAAAGAGGAAGGGTTCTCATTTTTATAGCTGCGAAACCGGCCGGCGCTCCCAACGCGATTTCGAAACCTTATTCGGAGCAAACCCATCCCGGCTGCGGCATGGGGCGTCTTGTCTGCGGTCTCCTCGGATGAATTAGTGACTTGCTCGTTCCTAAACCGACTTAGGAGCGAGGGTGAAATCGAATGATCAAAGGTCCGATACTCCCTTCCCTTATCCAAATGAGCCGGCGCGCCGAACCCTGGACGCCCGGAAGCGCGTCCGTCCGGAGGAACGCATACGCATGGCCAGAACGCGAAGCGCGCTTCCTAACTAATCTTCGCGGTCTCGCCCAATCTCTTCGCCAAATCTTCGAGATGTTCGTCCATGTATTTCGTCTGCCCGAAGACGCGAATCATGACACGGAAAAGCGGGTTTCTGAAGGTCGCCACTTCGGTCAGGACGACGCGCGAACGGCCATCGTTAGGCGAAATTTCGTAGGTCCACGAGCCGGCGAATGGCCCACCGTCGTCGCCCATTTCCCGGACGAGACGGCGCGGCGGAACGCTCTCGGTGGTGATAATGGTCATCGTCATCCCGCCTTTGAATGTTTGCCTGGTCGTCTCTTTGCCTCCCACGGATGGAAGCATTTCCACTTTCTCGGTGTTGCGGTTCCACTCCGCCATCCGCAGCACATCAGCGAGCACGGCAAAAACGGCTTCGGGCGTCTGTTGCAGATTGATTGTACGCGAGATTGTCTTTTGAGCCGGCAAGGCGTAGCCGACCAGAAACGTCACTCTGATGGCGAGCGCGATGAAAATGACCGTGTAGAGGACCCATTTCATCGCTCCGGAAACGCAAAACAGGGTGCACTTGACGAGCGCAAAATGCTCCTGCTGTTCCTGCTATCGACTGATTCCTCCTGCGCCGCCCGCGACAGCAGCGGTAAAGCGGACGACGGCGAAAATATTTTGGGGCTTTCCTCTTGAAAAGTTTGGCCCAATACTGAGTGTCAGATTGCCATTTATGGATGCTTCTTCTTCTGTCTCGCACGCCGGGCACGATCATCATACCGACCACGATCATCACGAACTGGGATTTTTGCGGAAATACGTTTTCTCGACCGATCATAAGGTCATTGGTCTGCAATACCTCATCACCGGGCTGATTTTTCTCTTTCTCGGTTTTTGCCTGATGATGTTGATGCGGTGGCAGCTGGCTTATCCGGGCAAAGCGCTGCCGGTGATCGGCAACCTCATCGAGCGCATGCTCGGTCCCGAAAGCATGGCGAACGGCGTGATGACGCCGGAATTTTACAATTCGTTAGGCGCAATGCACGGCACGATCATGATCTTCCTCGGAATTGTGCCGATCGCCTTCGCGGCCTTCGGGAATTTCGTCGTCCCGCTCCAGATTGGCGCCCCGGACATGACGTTCCCGAAAATCAACATGGCGAGCTACCAGGCGTTTTTCGTCGGCGGCGTGATCATGCTGATAAGCTTCTTTGTCCCGGGCGGCGCAGCCAAAGGCGGGTGGACTTCCTACACGCCGCTGGCCGATATCGCGGACAAGGGGCCGACTTACGATTTGATTCTTAACGGCCAGACGCTCTGGCTGATCGGGTTCATTTTCCTGATCACTTCTTCATTGCTGGGGGCGGTCAATTTTATCGCGACGATCATTCAGCTCCGAGCCAAGGGAATGACCTGGATGCGGCTGCCCTTTTTCGTCTGGTCGCAGTTTGTCACCGCATTTCTGCTTTTGCTGGCCTTTCCGCCGCTCGAGTCAGCGATCGTCATGCAGCTCATGGATCGGGTAGCCGGGACGAGCTTCTTTTTGCCGAGCGGCCTGGTGGTCAATGGCGCAGCAGTTTCAATCAGCGGCGGCGGCAGTCCGCTCCTCTGGCAACACCTCTTCTGGTTCCTTGGACATCCGGAGGTTTACGTGCTGATTCTGCCGGGCATGGGGATTGTCGCGGAGATCATCGCGAACAATACGCGCAAGCCGCTCTGGGGGTACAAGTCGCTCGTTCTAGCGGCTTTGGTTCTCGGGTTCCTCTCATTCATCGTCTGGGCGCATCACATGTGGCTAACCGGAATGGGCACGGCGGTGAGTGCGTTTTTCCAGACAACGACAATGATCATCTCGATCCCATCGGTCATCATCCTGAGCGCGTTTTTTATCTCACTCTGGGGCGGATCGATTCGTTTTACCGTCCCGATGCTTTTCGCGACCGCCTTCCTTCCGATGTTCGGGATTGGCGGCCTGACGGGAATACCGCTGGCCTTTAATAGCGCTGACCTTTACCTGCACGACACCTATTACGTGATCGCGCATTTCCATTACATCGTCGCGCCGGGAACGATCTTCGCTGTCTTCGCTGGGATCTATTATTGGTTCCCGAAAGCGACTGGGCGCAAAATGAACGATTTCTGGGGGAAGGTCCATTTTTGGCCCTCGCTCATCTGCATGAATGCGATTTTCTTGCCCATGTTTTTGCAGGGCATGCTTGGGATGCACCGCCGCTGGTACGATGGGGGCGAAGGGTGGACTCTCGCCTCCGAGAAGGTGTGGGGGCTGAGCGGTTTCCATTGGAACACACCGATTTCAATCGCCGCATGGGTGATGGGCCTCGCGCAAATTCCGTTCATCATCAATTTTTTCTGGAGCATGCGACACGGAGAGAAGGTCGGGATCAATCCCTGGGAAGCGACCACTCTGGAATGGACCGCACCATCCCCGCCCCCGCACGGCAATTTCACCGTCGCGCCGGTGGCTTATCGCGGACCGTACGAATACAGCCTGCCGGGCCGGGAGAAGGATTTCACGATGCAAACGGAACCCGTCCAGCCAAATGAACGCGCGCCGCACGAACCGACCATGTCGCTCAGCCACTAGGCCCTGGGTGCCCGCTTAACGATTCACAAAATGGAAATCCCATACACCGTCACCGCCCGACCTGATACCGGTCTTTGGAACGCCAAGGTCGGCATCTGGCTCTTTCTCGCTTCCGAAGTGATGCTTTTTGGCGGTCTGTTTTCCGCCTACATTTTCCTCCGGCTCGATGCCGAGCCGGGCAACTGGCCGCACGGCCTCCTCAACGTGCCGGTCGGAACGATGAACACCGCGATCCTGATCGCCTCGTCCGTCACGGTGGTGCTGGCGTGGGCCTCCCTCAAGATGCGTCAGTTTGCCCGCTACAAAATTTACATGGGGATCACCATCCTCTGCGGCGTGCTCTTCCTCGTGGTCAAACTGGCTTACGAATGGCCGCAAAAATTCGATCACTTCGGCGCCTTCATTAAGCCGAGTGCGCTGGAGAAGTATGAATCTTACCTTGGAAACAAGCATTTGCTTTCCGAGGGACTGCCGCCACGGCTTGAGATCACTGGGCACCTCCATAATCGCGAGGCACTACACGACTCGAAGATCAAGGAATACGAAATCGGCCTTGACCCGATCTATACCGATCCGACTAACCCGCAAATGGATCGGCCGCATTTCCTTTACGTCCCGCCGACGGAAAAGGTCGCGCGAATCGACAAGGCGGACGTAGAGCGAGCAACGATGTTTCTGCCGACTCACAGCACCTATTTCGCCTCCTACTTTACCATTACCGGACTCCACGGTCTTCACGTCCTTGGCGGAGTGATCGTCTTCATTTATTTCTGGCTCCCGGTCGGTTCGAAATTGTATCGACAAAACCCTGAGCATCTCGCAAATCGAGTTGAGGTGGCGGGATTGTTCTGGCACTTTGTTGATCTCGTTTGGATCTTCGTCTTTCCGCTCTTTTATCTGCTCTAACCGATGAATAATCCGCCCACCACCGAGCCGGTCGATCACGAGACAGAGCATTACGCACACGACGTGAGCAAACACGTCCGCGGTTACCTCATGGTCGGTGGCACGCTCCTTTTCTTCACCGCGCTGACGGTCTTTCTCTCCTACGTCAATTTCGGTTCGCAGAAGGCGAACGTCGCGGTCGCGATGGTGGTGGCAACCTTGAAAGCGGGCCTTGTCGCCTACATTTTCATGCACTTGTCGGCTGAGAAAAAATTGATCTACCGGATCCTGATTTTCACCGCCATCTTCGTCTTTGGACTTTTCTGGCTCACTTATCTGGCTTGGTACGACCCGATCGTTCATTAAAATGTCGCTCAAGGGTTTTCACATCGTCTTCATCACCTTTTCAACGCTGCTCGCTTTTGGAGTTGGCATCTGGTGCCTTTGGATCAATCACATGGAGACAACGACCGCTTATACCGTTGGCGCGATCTGCTCGTTTGCGGTTGCGGTCGCCCTGATCGTTTATGGCTGCTGGTTCTGGCGCAAGATGAAGCGGCTCCGCTTGATCTGATGAAATCGAAACTGATTGTTCTGCTCGCGCTGCTTCTTGCTTCGCCCACCGGCCAGGCGCTGGCCTGCGCCACTTGCATGGGCGCGAAGGATTCCAAATCAACTGCCCACATGGCTGTCGCGATCTGGGTCATGATCGGCGCGGTCATGTCGGTGCTTGGTGGTGTAAGTGCTTTCGGTGTCCACCTCTGGCGCCACGCAAACGTCCCACTGGAGCCGCATGAGCAATTGATCGACGAAGACCTCGAGAAATATGACTAGTCTCGCCTTGATCAACGAGCTGATCGGGCTGCCGGTGAACGCGTCCGAGCATGGCTATCAGATCGATCATATCATCGAGTTCTGTCATTGGTTCATGGGCGCGCTTTTCGTCGGTTGGTCGGCGTTTTTCATTTTTGTCCTTTGGCGTTTTCGAAAAGGCCGCAACCCGGTTGCGAACCACGAGGGTGTGACGAGCGGCATCTCGACTCACTTGGAATTTGCAGTCGTTCTGATCGAGGCCGTGCTCCTGGTCGGCTTTCGCTATCCCGCTCTGGGCAAAGCGGGTCAATGCGTTCCCAGAGAACAAAGATGCAATCCTTATTCACGCGATTGGGCAGCAATTTAACTGGAATTTTCACCTTCCGGGACCAGACGGTGTTTTCGGTCGCCGCGAGCTCGCATTGGTCAGTAACTCGAACGCCATCGGGCTGGATAGCTCTGATCCGGCAGCCAAGGATGATCTCGTTGTTCTAGGTGAAGTGCATGTGCCGGTCGACCGCGATGTGATTGTCGACCTGTCATCGAAGGATGTGATCCACAACTTTTGCCTGCCCGCCATGCGGATCGCGCAAGATGCCATTCCCGGCCAGGTCATCCCTATGTGGTTCAGGCCGATCAAGACCGGAACATTCGAGGTAGTCTGCGGCCAACTTTGCGGTCTCGGCCATTATGGGATGAAAGGAACGCTGGTGGTCGATACGCCGGAAGAATATCAAGCATGGTTGAAAGAGCGGGTCGAACTTTCCGGCAACCAAAGTGCGGCGCCTGCGTTCCAGCGTCTCTCCGGGCGAGCCGCCGGTCGGACCGACGCCCGGCACCGTGCCGCCGCCGGGCGCTCCGGAGACATCCTCCAACCCTGGCGGCGGATAAGAATGGGGACCGGCATCGCGCCGGAATCAACCGCGACAAATGATGCGCACGCCCGTCGCCGAAACGAATCCTTTCCTCCATCGCTTTGCCTGGTTCACCGCAGCGCGCAACGCTTCTGCTCGTTTGCAGCGGCGGGATGGTGACGAGCAAAGGAGTTGGCCTGGCCGTGCCCGATTGGCCGACAACCTTCGGCTACAACATGTTTTTCTTTCCGGTTTCGAAATGGGTTGGCGGAATTTTCTTTGAGCACACTCACCGGCTGATCGCCTCGGTCATCGGATTTTTGACCATCATCCTCGCTGTCTGGCTGGCGTTTTCCACTGCAGAGCGCTGGATCAAAGCCTCGGGTTGGATGTCGTTAGGGGCGGTCGTTCTCCAGGGCGTGCTTGGAGGATTGCGGGTTACGTTGATGGCAAGCGTCAGATCGGGATCTTTCACGCCTGCGTGGCGCAGGCGTTTTTGCCATGCTCGTGATTATCGCTCTCGCGACCTTCGCCATTCTGGCAACGGTTCCCTAGTTTCGGCAGCGCCACCCCGGGACGATCACTGGCAATTTTCGCGCTTGTCATTTCCGGGCTGATCATTTATGGGCAACTCGCGCTCGGCGCGACAATGCGGCATCAACATCGCGATCTAGCGATCGGGATTTCCCGTTCGCCTACGGGCAGTTCCTCCCGGCCACCGATCGTGCAACCGTCACCCGGATTAACGAGGTCCGGGACGCCCAGGCCCTTTCCGATGTGTCGGCCGGACAGATCTGGCTGCAAATGGCGCATCGCTTCCTGGCGGTACTCATCATCGGCCTTTCGATCTCGGCTTCTGGCTTTTCGTTAGGCGGGAGAAAACGGTGCTCTCTTTTTGACGCAATCTTTCCACCTCTTGGCTCGCATTGGTGTTGATGCAGATCATTTCTTGGTGCCTGGACCATCTGGAGCAATAAGGCGGCAGATATCGCCACCGCGCATGTGGCGGTCGGGGCCATCACTTTCGCCACCGGCATCGCCATTTCTGCCACGCTTTTGCGTCTTCGGCATGCAACATCAACAACCGCAATGGCCGTTTCGAAAATCGAATCCCGCGGAGTTGCAGGCGATATGAAGACAGCTGTCATCGAGCCACCTGCTGTGCCGCTGGAGCGAGGCTGGACGTTGGCGGACCTCGCTCAATTGGTAAAAGCGCGCCTGACGCTCCTTGTCCTCGTCACCACCACAGTCGGCTTTTACATCGGCTGGCGGGGTGCGATGGATTTCGTCTCGCTCATGCACGCGGTCTTGGGAACTGCTCTCGCCGCCGCCGGCGCCGCCGCGCTGAATCAATGGTGGGAACACAAATTCGACGCCATCATGGTACGGACCCAGCTGCGCCCATTCCCGTCGGGCCGCATGCTACCGCGCGAAGGGTTGATCGTCGGCGCAGTCATCTGAGTTTTGGCGGCGTGATTTACCTCGCGATCGCTGTCAATTTCATCAGCGCCATTTTGGCTGCTGCGACAATCGGCATTTACCTCTTTGCCTATACACCGCTCAAACGAATCAGCACGACAAACACGCTGGTTGGCGCGATCCCGGGGCGCTCCCACCACTGATCGGGTGGGCAGCGGCACGCAACGATCTCACCTTTCCGGCCTGGACTCTTTTTGCGATTCTCTTTTTCTGGCAGCTGCCGCATTTTTTCGCCATCGGCTGGGTGTATCGCGAGGACTACGCGCGGGCCGGCTTCGTCATGCTTTCGGGTTGTGACCTGGAAGGCGCAAGAACCGGCCGGCAGAGCATTCTCTTCACCGTGCTGTTGCTCGTTGCGAGCGTGACCCCGGTTTGGTTTGGAATCGTCTCATTGCTTTACTTGCCAATTGCACTTTCGTTAGGCGGGCTTTTCCTCGGTCTCGCTTTTCGCTTTCAAACCCGGCGCAATCTTCCGACCGCCCGACAATTATTTTTTGGATCAATTATTTACCTGCCGCTCCTTCTCGGCGCGCTTGTTCTGACCAAAAAATGAGCCGAGCTTCCACTCTCGCGCCGACCAAAGCTCCCTTATCCTGGAGTGCGCTAGGGTGGAAAGCTACACTGATCCTCATCCCGTTGCTGACCGCAGCCGCTCTCTTTTTCCTCCGTCAAGCCCAGGTCGCGCGGCTCGGGAGCCATGCGCTCCCAAAGGATGGGCTCGTTCCACCCTTTCAACTCATTGACCAAAACGGAGCGCCTTTCGGTTCGCGGCAGTTGCTCGGGAAAATTTGGATCGCCGATTTCGTTTACAGCACCTGTCCCGGTCCTTGCCCGATGATTAGCAGCCGAATGGGCGAACTGCAAAGGCCACTCCGCGACACCGACGTGAAACTAGTTTCGTTCAGTGTCGATCCGCAACATGACACGCCTGCAGTGTTGCGGAACTATGCCGCCAAGCTCAATGCGCAGCCAGACCGCTGGTATTTCCTGACCGGAGACAGGAATCACGATCTATCGGTTGTCACGGGATGGGTTCAAGCTCGCGGCGGCAGACGGGGAGGCAGCCGGCCCGATTCATAGCACGCGACTGGTCCTCGTCGATCGCAGCGGCGAGATTCGCGGCTACTACGACGCCACGGATGCGGACGCAGTCACCCGTCTTTTAGCGGATACGAATCATCTCTTCCATGAACAGGCGCCGCCCTCAACAAAGCGCAATGGCACTTGAGGGAAGCATTTTGAAACCACTCCCAGTTTTCACTCTGACCCACCGCGCGATCATGGTCGGTCCTACACCGAGTCGCTCACCGTCTGCGCGACGTCTTCCTCCGCAACCAAACGGAGATAGTCGCGGTATTCTCCTTTTGGAACGCGGTCGATCAGTCGGCCCATCTGAGTTTGGTCAATAAAGCCGGCTCGCAACGCTACCTCTTCCAGGCAAGCCACCTTCAGTCCCTGCCGATGCTCGATCGTCGCGATGTAATTGGCGGCTTCGAGGAGACTTGTCTGGGTGCCAGTATCAAGCCAAGCCATCCCACGGCCCAGCAAACGGACCTGGAGTGAGTTTTGGCGCAGGTAGATCAAATTCAAATCGGTAATTTCTAACTCGCCGCGGGCCGACGGCCGCAGGCTCCTGCAATATTCGACCACCTCCCGGTCGTAAACATAAAGCCCAGGAACCGCGTATTGGCTCTTCGGCTTCTTCGGCTTTTCCTCCAGGCTGATGGCACGACCGTTTAAGCCGAACTCAACCACACCATAGCGTTCCGGATCGCGCACTTGGTAACCGAAAATGCAGGCCCCGGTTTCCATCGCGAGCGCACTGCGAAAAAAGTCGAGTTTGCCATAGAAGATGTTGTCGCCGAGCACCAACGCCGCCCCGTGATCGCCGACAAACTCTGCGCCGATTAATAACGCTTGTGCAATCCCCTTCGGCTCGGGTTGCTCCGCATACTCGAGGCGAATTCCGAGATGCGAACCGTCACCGAGAAAGTCGCGCAACATTGGAACATCCTTCGGTGTGGAAATTACGAGGATCTCCCGCAATCCGCCCAGCATGAGCGTCGCGAGCGGGTAACAAATCATCGGCTTGTCGTAGACCGGCAGCAGTTGCTTACAGACGATCTTGGTGAGCGGATAGAGCCGGGTGCCGGCTCCGCCGGCGAGGAGAATGGCCTTTTTCTTCATGCGGGGCGCGTCCAAGTGACGAGCCGTTGCGACCATTCCTGCCAGAAAGCGCGGGCACCGGTCCACTCGACCTTCGCCTTCCGAGTCAGCCAGGGTCCGATCTCGTTGACCGATGGTCGGTCGAGCGTCTCATCATAAAGAAAACCACTTCCGCGGCGGGCCAGCAGTTCACGATCATTGCTTCGCCCGCCGACACACTGATCCAACGCCTCCAGAATAACTTGTTCTGAGAGGACCGGTTTTGCCTCAATCGCAGCACTGACACTCACCCCGAGAAGCTTCTTCAGAAGAATTACGCCCAACAACGTGCGGGAACTGGTGGCATGCACGTGCTCCACATTGCGTTGCCGGAGCAATCTCTGCAAGGCGAGAGCCCAACGAATCTGCTCCAAAAACAGATCCGATGGCGGACGATGCTTTTGATTCGCACGCACACTCTCCAATTCTCGGACAAGGAGTTGTGCTCGCCTGCCACTCTCCCTCGATCACCATCGCATCCGGCAGATATTCGAATTGCATGACGAGATCATTTGTCCGGTCGGCCATTTCCGAAGCGATCGGAGGATGTACAACCAAGGCGACGTGGGGCACTTTGTTTCGCTGCAGCGCGCGCAACTCCATTTCGAGAAGAGGGAGATTCGCATCCGGCCAGCGATCGATTAGATATGCGACTTGCTTCACGCCCGGGACTGGCGCGTGGAGTGTCTTCCGCACCGGCGAAGTCGAGAGGCAGGAGGTGAATAGCTGATGAAGAGGTTCCACCGTTTTCACGACATCAAATTCGTTTGCCATCCGCGCTTTTCCGGCCTCACCAAATCGCACTCGCAATCCACGGTCGCGGACCAATTTATCCAGTGCGTTAGCCAGAGCTTCCCAATCGCCCGGCGGGACCAGTAATCCAGTCACACCGTCATCGACGGATTCCGGGATACCAGCCAGCGTTGTCGAGACAACGGGCTTCGCGCAAGCCATCGCCTCCATGATCACAGTTGGAAAAACATCGCTCGCGCCCGCGGCATCGACCACGCTTGCCAAGGCGAATATATCGCAGCTGCACAATTTAGAAAAAACATCCGATTGCGAGAGTGAGCCGCAAAGTTCAACGCGGCGGCGCAGGTTCAGATCCCCGATCATTGTCTCAAGCTTCCCGCGGAGCGGACCGTCACCGACAATCTGGCAGCGAAAATCGAAGTTCCGCCGATCCAGTTCCGCGCAGGCCTCGAGAAGAAACTCGAAGCCCTTAAACGAGACCAGTCGGCCCACGCTGAGAATAGTGGTCGGACCCGGTGGTCGTTCCCACCGGGGAACCGCAGGCAGATTCGCCAAGTCGAGGCCATTGTAGACGCGATGAATTTTCTCCGCCGCGTCGGGACAGCGTTCTCGCAAGAGGCTGCGGCTGTAGTCGGTCTCGACTGCGACGAATTCCGCCGCCTGGCAGATTTCCCGAAGGAGATCATCCTCTCCGAGGTCCGACATGAAGTCCTGCCCGTGGGCGGTGATGCTAAAAGGGATGCCCGATATTTCCTTTAAGAAAAGTGCCGTATGCGCAGCGCGGTTCGCGAAATGAACGTGAAAATGCCGAATTCCGTGCCGCGCGAAAAAATCGGCGAAATAGAAAGCATTTCGTGCCCGCAAAGCCGCTTTAAAGGCCTGGCCATACTTGCGTTCGTGTCTCCGAATCAGCGATTTCGGCCAGCGCTCCGCTGCCCGGGCTTTTTCCTCCCAGAGCGCCATAACCGGTGCAGGCGGCGCATAATGGACTGGGGACCGAAAGCGAGCGATGTGTTCGTGCCGCAAACTGGTGAGCGGCGGATGGACCGCGCCAATCAGCAGATCGTAACCGCGCCGTTCCAGTTCCAACATCTCCATGTCGCAGAAGGTCTGCGAAATGACCGGATAGCGGGAATAAAGATAGGCGAGTTGCATAGCTAAAAAGCGGAACCGAGGTCGGATCTCAAACGAGAAGCAAGAAAGGCGCCGCCTCCGCAAGGCCGTTTGCCTTCAAAAGCCGCGGTGCATCGCCGTCCAGCTCTCGATTCGGCTTCTCACGAAAGATTAGCGTCCCTGCCGGGATCCATTTCATAATCCAGTGCGAGATACTCCGAGGTCTTTGGCTTGATCACTTCCTCGACAAACTTGATATAGATCGGGTCCTCGCGAAAAATCGCCTGCTTGTCCATCGATTCGAAATCGATCGCGATGAAAAATGGCCATGGCGCTTTGGGATCGACCCGTTTGCCGCACTTGATGCTCAACACCTCGTCGATCTTGAGGAGCTGCATCCGCGCGTTCATCATCATCTCCTCGGTCTCTTCCGGGGTGACGCCCGGTTTCAATTTGTAGAGTCCAATGTGATGAACCATGGAGGATAGCTATTAGGCGTTGCCCTGTAGTCACGCAAGCGCGAATCGGCGGCGCTGTCCAACCCGGGCAAGCATCCCCCTGTAATCCTGGAGCGATGCTATTTTTTCCAGTCGAGCGCGCCTTTTTTCAAGGCGTAGACGTAACCGACCATCAAGATCGAAACGAAACTTAACATGCTCCAAAAAATGATGTGTCCGTGCGCGATGGCTTCGCGATAAACCACCGCCCATGGATACATAAAGACGATCTCCAGGTCGAAAAGGATGAAGAGCATCGCGACAAGGTAGAATTTGACGCTGAAACGCGGCTGCGCTTCGCCTTGTGCCACCATTCCGCACTCGTAGGCGGAGTCTTTCGCCCGAGTCCGCAAACCCGACTTCCCAAGCAATACGCTTATAATCAGAGCTCCGGCCGCGAAGCCGATGGCCACGATCGCCTGAAGGAGGATTGGAATGTACTCCCGGATCATGGTTCGCCGCGCCAGCGATTCCCAATCAGCTCACCCGCCCGCCCCGTTATCGCGCGGCCGCTGTTGGGATGTGCCCATTTGGCGGAAGCAGAGCTTTGGCCAATGCCGAAGGCAAACCCTTGTATTTCTTGCCGGTCTTCCTGACCATCCCGCGCGCCACGAGATTTTGCAGTTTCTCATAGGCACGGAGCCGCAGCATTTCCTCGCCGCCACTCGCCGCATTTCGCGCCCGAAGGTTCTCATGGAGGATCTCAAAGAGCTGTTTAAACTCGAACGAAGTCCGTCGGGAAAGGACCGCAACCAGCTCTTCGGTAACGAGATCCGGCACTCGGCGTGAAAAAGCGTTCTTTTTTAAGATGGCCATAGGGCGCAAACGATAACATATGTTTCAAAATCCGCAGCAGGATTTCTCATTTGCGCGAAAAATAAGTCACTCGGCACCAAGGTCGCGTGCGCGTCGAGATGTCGCAGTTCACCCAAGCCGATCTGAATCGCCCCGACGAAGCTGGCGCCAATATCGTTCGCTCCTCGGCAACGCCCAAAACGGGTAAAAAAAAGAGCGAACGACCCTAAGCGAAGCGGGATGCCTCCTAACGGGTGATAATCCCCTCGGCGATCCCGACCCGGAAATTCTGTTTCATCTTTTCCTTTCCGTAGCTCAACTCCGCCGTGTATTCGCCGCTCGGCACAAATTTTTTCGGGTCGTCGCCGCCGTATTTGATCCGCACATCTTCGGTCGGGCGAAGATCCCAGTTCACCCTGCCCAAACCCGGCGCGCCCGCAGCCTTTAGATTCGCCACCGGTTGTCCGACGGAATTCGTGATCGCGATTTTGACCTCGTCACCGGTAAAATCCTTTACCCAGAAGGTTAGTAACGCGCCCTCCGGCGGATTTTCTCCTCGGTAGGTCCCTTTCCCGTTCCAATCCGCAAAACCAGAGAGCAGGTAAAATCCGCGGGCCGGCTCGATCGAGAAGAGATGTGCGGGTTTCGCCATCACCTCCGGCGTTAACTCCCGGAAGGGCCGCGTGTCGTCGAGAATGTCGATGCTCCGCCCGTGCGTGGCGATGACGAGATCGGCCGTGCGCGGATGAATCTGGAGATCGTCGACTCGAACGTTGGGCAAATCGCCCACTCGCAACCAGTGGCCGCCACCATCAAAGGAAGCGAACAAACCTAAATGTGTGCCGGCATAAAGCAGGCTGGAGTTGACCGGATCTTCGCGCACCACTTCCACTGGGTTGTTGGGGGGAAGGCCCTGGCCGACCACGCTCTGCCACGTTTGGCCCGTGTCCGCAGTGCGCAGAATGAAGGGCCGATCGTCACCACTCCGGTAGGCGTTGGTCACGACATAAGCGACTTTCGGATCCTTCGCGCCCGGTTCGATCCGGACAATCCATTGTCCTCGCACCGGTTCAGGTAGTTTCTCGGTTAGTTCGGTCCAGTTCCCGCCATCGTTCTGCGTCAGCCAGAGCCGCCCGTCGTCCGTTCCAGCCCAGAGCAAACCGGCTTTTACGGGCGATTCGGCTAGCGAATAAATGACACCGTAGTTCTCCGCGCCGCTCCCGGCCGCATTAATTTTGCCCGGTTCATTGCGAGTGAGATCGGGGCTGATGACCTTGTAGTGCTCCGCCTTATCCGTCAGGCGAAAAACACGGTTGCCCGCGAGGTAAAGGACACCAGGCTGATGCCGGCTGCCGATGAGCGGCGCGTTCCAGTGAAAACGGTAACGTTCCTGTCCTTCCGCGGCTTCCGGGCGCAAGTCGCGCTTCTCACCGGTGCGCAGATTGATCCGGTGAATAAAACCTTCCTGGCTTTCGGCATAGAAAACGTCGCGATCCACTGGATCGAACACGACGTAAAATCCATCGCCGCCCTCGAGCGGCGTCCAATCGGAATTGCGAATCCCCTCTTTGCTCGCCACCTGGCTCGGTCCGACAAAGCTCTCGTTATCCTGTAATCCGCCAGCGATCCGGTAAAATGGCTGCGATTCGTCGAGCGAAATGCGGTAATATTCGCCGCCTGGGAAACTATTAAGATGATCCCAGGCTTTTCCAGCTGCATAGCTTTGATAGGCTCCGCCGTCCGTCCCGAGCAGGAGACGCTGGCAGATCGATGGCTTCGGCGGTCCGCCAGAGGACGGATTCGCCGTGGCGAACTTGTTCTTCTCTTCTGGTTTGGGGGCTTTGGACGCCGGCGTCGTACCCGGTTGAATGGCGAGCGCATGGCAATCCGGATGGACTTTTTCGGAAAGATCTTCCCGGAAGTTTTTGCCACCGTCATCGGAAGCAAGCACCGCCATCCCGAGCACGTAAACGCGCTGATCGTTCGCCGGATCGATCCGGATCTGGCTGAAATAAAACGGCCTTGGATTGATGTCACTCATCCTGGTCCATTTCTCACCACCATCTTCCGAGCGGAAAACGCCGCCGCGTCGGCTGTGAATTTCACGGATGTCGCTCGCGCCCCCCTCATCGCTCTGCACGATCGCCATCACGAGCTTCGGTTTACTCGCGGAAACGGCAAGGCCAAGCCGACCCGTTAGGCTGGGCAGGCCGCCGCCACACTTTTTCCAAGTAGCGCCGCCGTCGCTGCTCTTGAAAATGCCGCCGACGTCATCCCCGTTTGTCGCGGTCACGCCATAGGCGAACGACCACGGCGTGCGCTGCCGGGCGTAAAGCGCGGCGTAGACGATCTCGGGATTTGACGGATCGAGCGCGACATCGCCACAGCCGGTCCGGGTATCGTTCGGCGGAGGAGCATGGAGGACAAGCTTCCATGTCTTGCCGGCATCGGTTGTCTTATAGAGGCCCCGTTCGCCGCCGTCCTTCCAGAGATTTCCCATCGCGGCCACATAGGCGACTTCCGGTTTTGCCGGGTGGACCACGATCCGAGCGATGGAGCGGCTGTCCTTTAGGCCGACATTCGTCCAGGTCCCGCCACCATCGGTCGAGCGATAGACGCCGTCGCCCCATTCTGAGGAATTGCGATCGTTCGCTTCGCCGGTGCCAACCCAAACGACATCGGAATCGGAGGACGCAATCGCCAATGCGCCGATCGAGAGGACCGGTTGCTTGTCGAAAATCGGATCGAAGGTGACGCCGCTATTGCTTGTTTTGAACACGCCGCCAGGTACCGAGCCCGACATAGAAGATAGCTGGGTTGCGCGGATCGATCACGATATCCGAGACGCGGCCACCCATCACCGCAGGTCCAATCGCGCGCGCCTTAACCCCTTTGAAGAGAACATCGGTCAACTGCAGCGGCGTTGGTGACACGGCAGGCTGTGCCAAAGCAGCGACCGAGGGCACCGGTGGCGGCGAGGCGGAGGAAGCACTCGATGGCGTGGCGAGGGTTGGTGGCGGCGCAATGATCGGCGCCGATTCCGCCTCCTCGCCCCGTCCTGTCGGCTTGAGGAGCACGAGTGAACAGGAACAAACGAAAATCCCAGCCCAAGGAACACGCTTTGACATGATAGTTCCTAGCGTGATTTCATCTCTGACGCGACCGCGACTTCGAGAGCAATCGGATCCGAGAAATTGTTCGGCCCACTTTCACGGAGCTTTCGCGGGCAAAGGTTGATGGCTTTGGATGATCTGGTCTTCCGGGGTGAGCTTCTTGGCCTTGCCGCTAAAAATGATCCGGTTGGGTTTTTCCGCCAGCGCGTCGACGAGCGCTTTCGCGTGCGTTGTGATAACCTTTAGATTGAGCAGAATCACGCGCAGCTCCCGCATTTGCTCGTTTAGTTTTTGGTCGGTCGAACCAACAAACGTGTCAGCAGTTGAAAAAAGATTAGTCGCTTTCGCTTCCATCCCGTTTAAACCCTGGATCGTTTTTTGCAGTTCCTGCAGATCGACCTTCGCGATATCCGCGACCGGAGAAAGCTTGGGTAGAAGCAGGCCGAGGTCGCCTTTCACGCTTGTCACGGTGCCGTCCAGATCCTTCACCGTCCCGTTGAGGTTATCGATCAACTTGCTGGCGTTCGTCACGACCGGGCCAAGCGCGCTCGTCAGTTGATCGATACCGTAGGCGGGTGTGCCGCGAATGACGGCATTGTTTGGTAAGACCGCTTTGCCCGGCGTCCCGGCGGAAAGCGCAACGAACTTCGGAGAGAGCAGCGTGTCCGAACCGAGGCTCGCAGCGATATCGGAAGGCAATGGCGGCACGCTGTCGGTCAGTTCGATACTCACCCGGACCGCATCTTTCTTGTTGGACTCGGCGGCCCGTTGCTCAGCGCTTAGATGACGCATCGCGATGACGCGTCCTGCAGGCGCGCCGGCATAGCGAACCTCGGAATGAACTTTGATGCCGGTGACGTCCTCATAATCGATCTGCAACGTGCGGCTTGGTTTTTTCAGGCGGTAACCGGAAAGAGCCAGGGTCAGCGCGCCGAGCAAGACCATGCTGCAGGCGATGACCGCCAGGGCGACGAGATAGTCTGATAGATTTCGTTTCATGGTGTTTTCCGGTGGAATCTGTTGCGCGCTCCGACGAGCGGACGCGGCTGGACGTGAGCGTGCGCCTGATGCTCGTCCTGGGAGAGGTTTAGCGGCAAGGGACCATCCGCCTCGCCGTTGATGAATTGCTGCACCTCGGGATTCGGGCTCGCCCGGATCTCGTTAGGCGTACCTTGAGCGATAATTTTTCCGTGATTGAGCATGATCATGCGCGTCGCGATGCGGAAGGCACTGATCATGTCGTGGGTCACGACGACCGCGGTCATGCCGCTTTCACGGGTCAACTCGAGGGTGAGTTTGTCGACCACCGCGGTCATGATCGGATCGAGGCCAGAAGTGGGTTCATCGCTAAAGAGCAACTCCGGATCGAGCGCGAGGGCGCGCGCCAAGCCGACCCGCTTCTTCATTCCGCCGCTGATCTCCGCCGGCTTGAGATTTTCGAAACCGGTCAGGCCAACCATTTGCAATTTGCGCGTCACGACCTCCTCGATCTCTTCGGGTTTAAGGTCGGTATGCTGGAGCAAGGGCAGGGCGACATTCTCTCCGACGGTGAGCGAAGCGAGAAGCGCGCCGGATTGAAACAACATGCCGAAACGCCGCCGCACCTTTGCAACCTGGCGATCGTTCAGCGTTGTGATTTCTTCACCGAAAATTTTGACCGAGCCGGAATTCGGCTTCATCACACCTACGATATGACGAAGCAAGGTACTCTTGCCACAGCCGCTCCCTCCCATGATGACGAGGGTCTCGCCGCGATCGATTTGCAACGAGATATCGTCGATGACACGACGTTCGCCGAATTTTCGAACGAGGTCTGTTACTTCGACGACTGGCCCGGAGTCCGATATCATACGCCGAAAAAAAAGAGCGCGGTCAAAATGGCGTTGGTCACGAGCATGGCGAGGAGCGCCTGAACGACAGATGAGGTGGTCGCTTGTCCAACACCTTCCGCGCCCCCTTCCACGTGGAGGCCGGCGTTGCAGGCGATTGTGATGATGATCCAGGCAAAGACAACGCTTTTGATCATGCCCGAATAAAGATCCCAGGCGTCGGCACTCTGCACCGCGCGCAGAACGTAGCCGGCGGTATTGAAATCGAGCGCGAGGCGACAGACCACCCAGCCGCCAAAGACTCCGATGTAATCCCCCAAAATGGTCAGCGCCGGCAGCATCACGAGCATCGCGAGGAAGCGTGGCACAATCAGGTAACTGATCGGATTAATCGCCATGACTTCGAGCGCCTCGATTTCTTCGGACACCTTCATCGTGCCTAATTCCGCGGCGACCGCCGAACCGCTCCGCCCGATCACAATCACCGCAATCAAAACAGGGCCCATCTCGCGGAGCAGCGTCACCATCACCAGATCTGGCACATAAATTTCCGCGCCTAGCTGCTGCAGAGAGTGCGCGGCCTGCATGGCGAGCGTGACGCCCACGCTACAGGCCGTGAGGGCGACCATTGGTGCGGCGCGCACACCGATCGCAACCATTTGCCGAAAGACCGGCGAGATTTTGAACATCTCTCCCCGAAACGGGGCGAGGAAAACCCAGTAAAGCAGACTCAGATTCAGCCGGAAATAATTTCTCAAAGTGTGACGCCCCCGCTTCTAGCAACTTGCGCCGCTATTGCGAGATCAGTTTCTGTCGATCATTTTTTGCGGGATTCGCGATCTTCAGTCTATCCTCCGAAAAGTCGCCGACGAAATGGCCTAACGAGAAAAAAAATGCCCGAAAACTTGAAAATCTCCGCACCTGATCTCACCCAACGTCCACCGCGCAGCCCGCGATGTCGTCTCGGCGGCTACGTCATCCTGCCGCGCATGCTCGACAAAGGCCGAGCCACCCTCATGGGCAAGAACGGCGAATTTAACTACGACGCGTCTTTCGATCAGCACGTTATCAACTTCCTCGGCCTCGATCCGGCAGCCTTGCTCGAGCAGCTCGCTGCCGGCAAAGGCGACGGTGAAATCCTCGAATGGATTGACGAGAAAATAGAGCATCGGCCCGCGCCGTGGGAAATTGAGCAATGGAGCGAATACATGATTCGCCGGACACCGGACAGCGACGAGGAGACTCTTATGTTCTTCTTTCGGCGCACCCGATCATTCTCAAAGACGCGAGAGGATATCAAGACTTGGATGGATCTGATCGACCTTGACGACCACGTAACCTTTGGCGGAAAAGCATGACCCAAAACCGTGTCGCTCTGGTTACCGGCGTCGGCCCCGGTCTCGGCGCGTCCCTCGCTCGCCGTTTCGCCCGCGAAGGTTTCGCCATTGGGCTTGTTGCCCGGCATTTCCCTTTCATCGACGATCTGGCGCGAGAGATTGGAAACGCCGGCGGAAATGCGATTGCGCTCGTCGCAGATGTCAGCCGTCCTGCGGAAGTGAGAGCAGCGGTAAAACGCGTACAGTCAGAGCTGGGCAGGATCAGTCTTTTGCTGCACAACGCGAGCTCGTCGGCGGGCGACGGCTTGCTCGAAACGACCCCTGAAGATTTTGAGACTTCGTGGCGCATCGCGACGTTAGGCGGCTTCGTTTGCGCACAGGAAACAGCGCCCGACATGATCGCTGCGGGGGACGGCACGATGATCTTTACCGGCGCAACCTCCAGTGTCCGTGGCGGCGGCTGGCTAGCCTTTAGCAGCGCAAAGTTTGCCTTGCGTGGCCTCGTGCAATCGCTTGCGCGCGAGCTCTGGCCTAAGGGCGTGCACGTCGCACATGTGGTCGTCGACGGCATTATCGGCCCAGCGGGTGAAACGGCCGTCAATGGCGAACCCAAGCTCGATCCCGATCAGATGGCGGAAGCTTACTGGCATTTGGCCAGACAGCGTCCTACCGCCTGGACGCTGGAACTGGATCTGCGTCCATACCGGGAAAAATTCTTCGAGTAAACAAGCGGCAAAGGCTTCGCACCTTCCGCATCGTCCTGCGCGCTGATCACCGTGAACCCGCTCGCGTTGCGCTCTTGAGAAGATTCAGTCTGGTGGAGTGAAACCGCGCCGCGTCAATCGGACGTTGTGATAGCAGATCGCCGCGGTCGCTTCGTCGCCCAGACAATCCGGCAGTCGAGACAAACCGTGTGTTTGGACGCCGAAGACCCTAAGCCCGGCTCGTCGGCCAATTTCGCAACTCTGGCGCCTTCCCTGCTCGGGCAAGAAAGCCGCAGAACTCACGCGGAGCTCTGCGGCTTCTTGAAGGGCAACGTGTTGGAGTTAAAAGGTAAGCGAGAGGCCTCCGTAGCCGTAGCGGCCGGGGGCGGGTTCGATCGAGCCGTTGAAGAAAACGCGCGAGTAATACTTCTCGTCGCCGATGTTGGAGACACCGGCGATGATCTTGATGTTCTTGCTGATCTTATAGTCGCCCGCAAAGTTGAAGACGACATACGACGGGATCTTCGCCGGGATGGTCGGGGTGCCGACGTTGGCGTCGGACCAAAATTCATCGGAGACGTAGACGGTGGTGAAAGCAAGGTCGAAGACATTGTCGTGAACGAGCTGGATGCCGCCCTTGAGGAGGACGCTCGGCGCATAAGCGGGTGTATTACCAACCAGCCCCGGGATAGCACTCTTGGTAAATTCGGCGTCGAGTAGCTGGAGATTGCCAAAGACGTTTAAGTGCCAGCCGACGAAGGAGTGTTGCATGGACCGGGTGATGGGACCTTGCTCGTCCTTGGCATCCTTGCCCGACACTTCGTGGGCTTCGGGCAGGCCGGTGCCGCGGAAGAGTTCCATGAAGTCATAGGAAACGTCGCCTTCGAAACCGCGATGGCGGCTGTCGCCGCTGTTGACGATAACGAAGTCAGTCGGCGAGAAACTCTGGGTCTCGGTGCGATTAGAAAAATCGATCCAGAACAGGCCGAGGTCGTACCACAGACCCTTGACCGGGGTGCCGTGAACGCCGAGCTCGAAGTCGAGCGACTTGAAGGGATCAGGCGCGTTGGCGGGGTTGAGCGGTTGGAACGGCGAGGCGACGTCGAAATAACGGGTAGGCCGCCAACCGGACGAGGCGCTAAAATAAGTCTCGTTCAAGTGACCGAAGTCGTTCCCAAGGCCAATGCCCCAAAGCGGCACGGTATGATCCGCGCTGCGCGAGCCCGGGGTTGGCCCGATATTGGTGTCGACGTCGACCGATTCGTGATCGAGGCGGAACGAAGGCACAATGTGGAACTTACCAAGACGAAAGATGTTCTCGGCAAAGAAGGCCTGGTAATTGGAATTACGCGCCTGATCGAGAGTGTGGATCCCGGAGGTGTCAAAGCGGTCCGCGGTGAGGTCGAAGGTGGCATAACGATTGAGCGGCGCGTTGCCATGATAGATCGTGGTGCCAAAGGTAAGGGTGCTGCCTTTGAGCATGGTGCCTTCGCCCCAGTTATCGCGCAGGCGGATATCGATGCCGCCGTTATTAAACAGGTCGTTCTGCAGCGTGGTGAGGAAAGGGGGAGTGCCGCGAAAGCTTTCGTTGCGGTTATCGATGTCTTGGTGGGTGAACCAACCCTTGGCCTGGAGGAGCCAGCCCTCGGCGAAATGCCATTCATCGCGCAGGACGACGGAGTAACGATCGACCCAGGCGTGATCGAAGGGCGCAGGAGAGAAATCGGGATTGTCGTTGAACTGCTGAATGGTGAGACGGCCCGGATCGCCCCCGTCAAATTGGCCGCCATGGAAATCGAGGCCGACGAGGTGGTCGTCGTTGATGTGATATACTAGGGCAAGGTCGGATTGCCATTGGGTATACTGGCTGTTGTCGCGCTGGCCGTCGGAACGGGCGTAGAAGCCATCAAGCCGGAAGTCGAGTGCCCCGGCTGATCCTGAAATCACGTTGTAAGTCTGGTAAAGACCGTTCGAACCGCCGATCTGTTCGGTGGTGAAGCTGAACGGCCCACCAACGGTGGGGCGCCGGGAAACAAAATTGATTGCGGGCGCGGGCTCCGGCCCGTAGAGCAGGCTGCTGCCGCCACGAATTTCCTGGATCTCGCTCACAGTTTGCGGCACCGGCAGGTAGTAAAGAGTGGGAAAGCCGATCCAATCGCTCGCCAACGGGATCCCGTCGAACAAGACGGTGATGAATTCCGATTCCTGGGGATTGCCGATGCCGCGATAGGAGAAATTGAACTGGCCAGGCGTGTTCTGCTCGGTGACGAGGAGGCCGGGCGCCTTGTTGAAGAGCTCTTGGAGGTTGTTATTCACAACCGGCGGCTGTTTATCGAGTTTAATCACAGTCGCCTTCTTCGTGACGGTGATTTCCGTGCCGGAGACTTCGCTCATGATGTGATCGAGCTTCGCTTTCCAATCATCGTGAGGGGTCGGGCTGGGGACGGCTTCACCGTGCACGATGATGCGTTGGTCTTCTGCATTTTGTGCTCGGACTATCGGCGTTGCCGCCCAGCCGAGTATCCCGAGACCAACCAATCCCCAGAGGGCGAATTGGCGCTGCCATTCGTTGTACTGCTGACCTTTTTTTAACATTCTGGCGAAATTATTACATTATCGTCATAATCAGAACAAGGAGAAAAGTGCTTCCGGGCTCGGATTTTAATTCGACCGTTCATCAACCGCCTCTTGAGCTCTCTCAGCGCCGCAGGCCCGAAACCGAAAACAAGAGTCAAAAACCGAGATCGCTTCAATCCAGCTCGGCTGAGCGATCTTCGGCCCGACGCCAAGCCCCAAGACCAACCCAGACCGCCCGAGTGGGCCTAGAGCGTGTCATGCACTATGAACGCACTGAATCCGGGGAGCGGTCGCCGCGGCGACTCCGCAGTGCCACGCGCCTCGCGTGGCACCGGGCCATCGCACCCATCCCGGACACGGCGCCCTCCCAGAGCTTTTTCGCGAGGCGCAAAAAACAGCGGGCGAGGCGCCCGCGCTCCCCGGAACCTGCCCACGCTCGCTCCTTTATGCTCAGGTACGCTCTCCTTCTCCTCCTTTCAGAAAAGTGCATGTCACCCTCTAAGCGGAACAGAACCTACGCCTGACGAACTTTAGTATAAGTTAGATGAGAACCCGGGCTGGACGCTGCTTTTGAAGCTTTGACGCCAGGCCGGCAACGGAGTTACATTTTATTTATTTCTTCGGCCAAACAATCAAAACTCGTGAACTAAGAGCGGAGTCGGCCGTGCCGCGAATCCTCCATGGAAAGGCTAAATATTTCTGCCATGCGCATCCTCTTGATTGAAGACGAAAAGAAAACGGCTGCATTTATTGCCAAGGGCCTTGAAGAATTGGACTACTCCGTTGAAGTCGCTCGCGACGGCGAAAGCGGCCTCCAGCTTGCGCTCGAGTCTCATTTCGATTTGCTCCTGATCGACGTCATGTTGCCGAAGAAAGATGGCTGGGCCGTGGTTGAGGAATTGCGCGGTCAGGGAATCCACACCCCGATTCTTTTCCTCACCGCGCGCGATAGCGTCCCGGATCGAGTGAAGGGTCTCGAGCTGGGTGCGGATGATTACTTGGTCAAGCCGTTTGCTTTCTCCGAGCTCGTTGCCAGGATGCGATCATTGTTGCGGCGCAGTCCGGCGCCGCAGGATGATGAGCTGCGAATCGAAGACTTGGAATTGGACACCCATCGGAATCGCGCTATCCGGGCCGGCCAGCCGCTCCATCTCACGGCCAAGGAATTTCTTCTTCTCGCGCATTTGGTGCGCTCGGCCGGCGAGGTGGTCTCACGCAAGGAAATTGAAAGCCACGTCTGGGGAATCGATTTCCAAACCGGGACCAACGTCCTCGACGTCATGGTGCGACGTTTGCGGGCCAAAGTGGATGACCCTTATCCAAAAAAGCTGATCCACACTGTTCGCGGCGCCGGTTATGTCCTCAAAGCCGGCTGAACCGCGGTCAATCGCATCCCAGCTGGTTTTCCTTTTCACTCCGGCCGCGGCTTTGTTACTCTGCTGCGGACTCGGAGTCCTCTACTGGATCGTCGTCAGGCACGCCTACGCCGAAGATCGAGCCGTTCTCGGTGACAAGGTTTTGGCTGTCCGCACAGAGTTGAGTTCGGCCGGCGGACCTCGAGTTCTCAATCGGGAACTAAAGGCACTGCAGGGGGGAGAGCGGGCTGCCTATTGGGTAAGAGTGCTTGATTCCGACAGGCGTAATGTGGCCGAAACGCCGGGCATGAATGACTTGCTCCCGGCAGAACTCTTTTCCCCAAAAGAGGTCTCACCGCTCGGCGAGCTGCATCCTAGAAATCATCAAGCCGGCGGGAAACTATTTTCGTTAGTCTCAGTTGTGACAGAGGCAAGCGGCCGGACCTATACGATTCAGGTGGCGCAAGACCGCACTGTCGATGAACAATTTGAGAAACAGTTCGGCGTTCTCGTTGCCGTCGTGCTGGCCTGCGGAATTTTCGCTTCCGCGATGATCGCCATCACGGTGACAAAGCGAGGTCTTCAGCCCTTGGGAGAAATGACGCGGTCGTTGAAACGCGTTGGACCGAACCGGCTTCACGAACGCGTCCCGCCAGCGGAATGGCCGCGCGAGTTGCAGCCCGTGGCGGTAGCTTTCGACGACATGTTGGACCGACTCGAGGACTCATTTACCCGGCTTTCGCAATTTTCGGCCGATCTCGCGCATGAACTCCGCACACCACTGGCCAATATCCGCGGCGAAGCCGAAGTGGCACTGGCCCGGCCACGCACGCCTAACGAGTATGAGGCAGTAATTGAATCTAGCGTCGCGGAGTGCGAGCGGCTCTCCGGCATCATAGATAATCTGCTCTTTCTCGCTCGGGCTGAAGCGGCGGAGAACAAAATGAACCTTTCCTGTTTCGACGGGCGCGCGGCGATCGAACGGATCGCAGCTTACAACGAAGCAATCGCGGAAGAACGGCACCTCATCATCACCTGCACTGGCCAAAGTGAAGTCTACGCAGACCCAGTCCTCTTCGGGAGAGCCGTCAGTAATCTGGTGGACAACGCCGTGCGTTTCACACCTGACGGCGGCCGGATCGCCATTTCCCTCATGAACAATCGGGACAACGCGGAAATCACCGTGCGGGATACGGGCTCCGGAATCGCAGCTGAACATCTTCCCCGAATTTTTGATCGCTTTTATCGGGCCGACGCATCGCGCAGCTCCGAAGGCACAGGCTTGGGTTTGGCCTTGGTAAAATCAATCGCCGATCTCCATGGCGGCTCGGTCAACGTTGCGAGCGAAGCAGGTCGAGGAACACTGGTAACTTTCAGGCTTCCAGCCAGGCCGAACGGCCAGTCCGGTGCTTAGGAAAACACCGGGCTTCCTTAACAAATCATCATTTGGTCCAATGCTCAATCGGGCCAATCGACCAAAAGACTCAATAAACTGACCGCGGATTTCTCGAATAATTACAAAATTATCATTTTTCCCTTGGCATCTGTCTTGCTTTTGGTAGATGACGTTCATGTTAACTAAGAGTTTTACTCGTTTGGACATTTCCTCGCGGGCAACCACTTCCATTCTCGGCCTCTGCACCGGGTTCTTTTTCGCGACGTTTCTCGCCGCCCAAACCGTGTTTGCTCAATCCGCGCCATCCTCCACAAACACGCCAAGTCAAACAGGACAGGCGCCGGCATCGTCCGGTCAGACAGAGTCCGCTTCGACGAGCTCAACGATTACATTGACAGAGCCGCGTCTGATTGTCATAGGGGACGAATTGCCTAGTGCTTACGGCGCACCCGGCGCTTTTTCCCGCAGCCGCTTTTCCGCCGTCACCACGGCCTATGTCCTTCCGGCTTGGGGCGTCTACACTGGCCTGATTTATGAAGGGGACGTGTTTCCTCATGGGCCCATGGATAACCTTTTCACCCAGGAAATAGAAGTCGGGCTACCTTATCGTTTCGGCCTTGCGGTCGAAAATCAGGTTGAACACTTTAATCATGACACGGTGAACGCGAGCTTTAGTATCGAAGGCCGCTGGGCATTGGCAGATTGGGGCAAGATTCCTTTGAACCCCACGATTTTTGCCGAATACAAGATTGGCACCGGCAGGATTCTCCATGAGGAAGGCCCAGAAGAGGAGATGATGGACGATGAAAACGTTGATCCGGATGAAGAGGAAATGATGATGCGGGAAGAGGAAGCAGCGATGAAGGCGGACCGGCCCAATGCCTACGAGTTTCGGCTGCTGCTTTCGGAGGAAATCGTCAAGGGTGTCGACTGGGCATTCAATGCCTTTCTCGAGAACGAAACCAGTGGTGATCGCGGGCGCGAGTGGGGTTTCGCGCAAGCCGTCCAGATGCCAATGTTCCTTCCACACGAACGCTTCACGGCGGGGGTGGAAATGCAATACAAAAATTTCACCGTCAAAGACACGCGCGGGGATCCGCAATCAAGCTTCGTCATAGGCCCCGCCTTTGCCTATAAACCAACCGCCCGAATGCGTCTCGATGTCTCGCCGCTTTTTGGCGTGACCAAAGATTCGCCGGACGTTCAGATTTTTGGGGTTTTCTCCTACGTCTTTGGCGGCGGAACGAGCGAAGCGGAAGCGCCGGCTTCGACGCGCAATCGTTAGGCAGAATTCAACGCTCTATCTGACGAATCAGGGTGCCAGCCGCTCGATCGTCCAGGACGAGCCATCCTTTTGCCGCGTGTAGCGAAAGCGATCGTGCAACCGGTTAGTGCGGCCCTGCCAAAATTCCACCGTCTCGGGAACGATCCGATACCCCCCCCAGTGCGGCGGTAACTCGATTTCACGCCCGGTGTAGCGCTCCGTCATTTCCGCCAGCCGGCCTTCGAGAATGCGCCGGGCGTCGATGACTTCGCTCTGGTGTGAGACCCACGCGCCGAGCTGACTGCCCCTTGGGCGGGAATGAAAATACGCTTCCGATTCTGCACGCGAAGTTTTCTCTACCCGCCCGGCAACGCGAATCTGCCGTTCCAACTGCACCCAGTAAATAGCAAAGGCAGCCTGCGGATTGGCCTCGAGTTCTCGGCCTTTGCCGCTTTGATAATTGCTAAAAAAAACGAAGCCGCGCTGGTCGAAACTCTTCAAGAGAACAATGCGAACCGATGATCTGCCATCGGGGGCGGCGGTCGCGAGGCTGATCGCGTTGGCATCCGGCAAGGCCGAGTTTACAGCCGTCGAAAACCAGGTTGCGAATTGCTCAATCGGATCGTGATGCAACTCAGCCCGGCGCAACCCGTGCATTTCGTATTCACGCCGCAGACCTGCCAGATCGATTTCGTCCATCTTCGCGCAACCGTATCTGACACCGATGCCGCTGTCGAAAATTGTTCGTTCAATTCGCAAACTGACCGTTTCCGTTTGTGCAGTCGCGTTCGGTTCGCTAATTGTCGGGGATGTTCAGTCTGACGATGCTTGGTAGCGGCAGCGCCGGCAACAGCGCGCTGATCGCAACCGATCATTGTCGGCTGCTCGTTGATGGCGGCTTGAGCGCCCGGCAGCTCGTCCTCCGGCTCGCTCGCTGCGGTATCTGCCCTAACGAACTCGATGGTATCCTCCTGACTCATGAACATGGCGATCACGTCTGCGGATTGGACGTGCTTTGCCGCAAATTCGACGTGCCGATTTTTTGTAACGCGTTGACCGCCGAAGCGATCCGTTATGGCTCGTTAGGAACGCATCGCAACTGGCGAATTTTTCGCACCGGGTCGACCTTCTCGATCTGCGATATCACGGTGGAAACTTTTCCGGTTCCGCATGATGCGGTCGAACCAGTCGGTTATACTCTCCACGCGGGCGTGTGCGCGCTCGGCTATATTACCGACCTTGGCCACGCCACCCGCCTGACAATCGAGCGACTGCGCCAGGTCCAAACCCTCGTCATTGAAACGAATCACGACGAGAAACTTTTGCAGAACGATTCGCAGCGCCCCTGGCCCGTGAAGCAACGGATTCAATCGCGCCACGGTCATCTCTCAAATGCAGCCGCCGCTGCGGTCATTGCACAGTTGTTGCCCGGAAAGATCGCGCGCGTGGTGCTCGGCCATCTCAGCCGCGATTGCAATTCGCCGGAACTCGCAGCCGGGACGGTGCGTAGAGAATTGGAAAAATGCGGGCGCTCCGAGATCGAGATCTTTTGCGCGGCGCAATCGGATATCAGTCCCCGCTTCGCTCTCGGCGCGACCCCGGGTGGGGTGTTCCAGCCGACTTTTGAGAGCGCACTCTTCGAGACGGCGGCGCTGTAACGAAAGACTGTGACCACTGACGCAAACAGCGGGGAGAGGTTTCGGCGGTCATCCTCACGATAAAGCTAATCTTCGCCCCCGACGACGAGGTGAATCACACCGGCCGGATCGGAAATCCAAAACCCGTCGAAATCTTCGCGCAATTGTTCTACTTCATCGCGGCGCGGCACGCCGTGGTTCTTGAGATATGCCGCGGCCGACTCGGTGTCGTTCGTTTCCAATTCGAGCCAGATATCGGGCTGGCTGATGTTTGGGACCCGATCGATCCAGAGCCTGATGGGTCCGAACTGCAGGATGCAGCCTTCCGGTTCCTCCTCGATCAAAGGCAAACCGAGCGTATCGCGATAGAAGGCTACCGTCTGCTCGTAGGTGTGATATGGACACTTGATCGCAATGTTTGCACCTCCGGAAAAATTCGGACTATTGACGTTGGCGACCATGAGAAAGGTAACGGTTCTGCACTCCGACTGCCATTGATAGGCAGATGTATCTGCGAAAATTAGCCGGCGCCGGAACCCTCGCCGCCCGGTTCGGTCATCGACACGGGATCGAGCGCGGCGTTCAATTCGGCTACCGGCAACACCTTCTTTTCCAGGGCAAGTTGGCGCACGGTCTTGCCCGTCTTGACGCTTTCCTTGGCGATTTCGGCCGCCTGATCGTAGCCGATCTTAGGGGCGAGGCTGGTCACCATTGCCATCGACAATTCAACTAATTCCTGACAGCGCTCGCGATTGGCTTCGATGCCGCTGACGCATTTCTCGGCAAAGATATCGGCCACATTTCCAAGCAGGCGGATCGCACAAAGAAGGTTGTGCGCCATGACCGGCATCATGACGTTGAGATCAAGGTTCCCGTTCGCGCCCGCCCAGGTAATGGTTGCGTCCGCCCCAATGACCTGGCTGCAAACCATCATGACCGATTCGCAAATGACCGGGTTTACTTTGCCCGGCATGATCGAGCTGCCAGGCTGCGTCGCGGGCAATTGAATCTCCCCGATGCCACAACGCGGACCACTGCTGAGGAGTCGAATATCATTGGCGATCTTGAAAAGGCTGACCGCGATCGTTTTGAGGTGGCCGCTCGCTTCGACTACGCCATCCTTGGCGCCCTGCGCTTCAAAGTGATCTTCCGCTTCGCGAAATGCGATCCCGGTCCGCTGTTCGAGATGACGCATCACTTTGGCCGGAAAATCGTGATGGCGATTGAGCCCGGTGCCGACTGCGGTCCCGCCCAGTGCGAGTTCCTGCAACGCGGCAATCGCCTGCTCCGCGCGCCGTTTTCCGAAACGCACCTGCTGCGCATAACCGCCAAACTCCTGGCCAAGTCGCACTGGCGTGGCGTCCATCAAATGGGTGCGACCGATCTTGATTACGTCGTTAAACTCGGTCGCTTTTGCCGAAAGCGCTGCGGCAAGTCTTTCGAGCGCGGGAATGAGACATTGCTTGATTTGTTCAGCCGCGCTGATGTGGATCGCGGACGGAATCACGTCGTTGCTCGACTGCCCCATGTTGACGTGATCGTTAGGGTGGACCGGCTCGCGAGCGCCGATCGGTTTGCCGGCTAGCTGGCAGGAGCGATTGGCGATGACTTCGTTTGCGTTCGTGTTGGTGCTTGTGCCGGAGCCGGTTTGGAAAATATCGAGTGGAAAATGCTCGTCGAGCTTGCCCTCCACGACCTCCTCGGCCGACTGCACGATGAGCGCGCTCCGTTCGGCATCGAGCAGACCAAGGTCGTGATTGGCCTGTGCCGCGGCCCACTTGAGAAGACCGAGCGCGCGGATGAACGGGCGCGTGAAACGCCAGCCGCTGACGGGAAAATTGAGCACGGCCCGTTGCGTCGAGGCGCCATAAAGAGCGGATTCCGGGACGGACATCTCGCCCATCGAATCCTTCTCAGTCCGGGTCTTGCAGGCGCTCATGCCGTGCGCGGGATCGAGATCCTCGATGTCGCCGGCGCTATCCGCGCATGGCCGTTCCGCGTCTGAGCTTTTTGAAAAACGGTGATAAACATCGGCGGAATATTCTGCAGACAATATTCGGATTCCGCGCGGTCGAAAAAAGTGGCGTGCTGCCGGAGTTCGTTAGTCACCTGGTAAATAATGAACGCTCCGCCCGGCCGAAGGGCATCGTATGTATCCTGCAGGAGAGCGCGTTTTTTTTTGATCTCGAGAATGCTGAAAGGGATGCCAGAGAGAATGTAATCGCACTGCGCGATGCCGCGGAGGGCGAGTTCCTCAGAGAGACTGGCCGCGTCTCGATTGATCACGTGGATCCGCGAATCGCCGGCGAACTGCCGCTCGAGGTCACGCGAGAAGGCGCGGTCCAGTTCGAAGAGGAACAGTTGCGAATCGGCATCCATCCGGGCCGCTAGTTCGCGAGAATGGACCCCTTCGCCGGGACCGAACTCGGCGATTGTTCGCGGCTGGCTGAAATTGATTTTGCTGGCGACCCGCTCCACAAGCGCCTTGGAGCTGGGGATGATGGAGGCGATCTGAAACGGCTTTTGCAAGAACCGTTTAAAAAACAATGCGCTCATAAAGTTGCGAACAGTGAACCCCGGTCGCCCAGTTGTCCAGCAACGATCTCATAGGAGCACGACCGATTGCGTCTGAGAATTTCGTTTGCTCCGAAGTGGAAACATCCTGACTTCAAATCTCCCAATTCTCCTTGAACTTGCCGCGGGAAAGCCAAAAGTGTCGCCACGAAAAATTAGGCGATTGACACATTTCCGAAAATTAATAATGCTCGGCCCAGCAATAAGTATTGCCACCGGTGCCCAAAAATGCTGACCCTCCCTTCCATGCATAACTTGTTGACGGTCAAGGAGACTGCGAAGTACCTTCGAATTCCGCTACCGACTGTTTATTATTTGGTTCAACGGGGTCAGTTGCCCGCGATCCAAATCGGTGGCCGTTGGCGGATCAAGAAAGACTCCCTCGATAAGGATATCTTGAAGGAGGATCGTTCCGGCCAGCCGACCGTGTTGGTCGTCGATGACGACTTGAGTTTGCAAAACCTGTTTAAGGTCTTTTTAAAAAAGATTGGCTTCAGCCGAGTCGTCGTCGGCACAGTGAAAGACGCGATCGCCGCGCTTGAAAAGCAAAGGTTTGATATCCTTTTTCTCGATTTGAAGCTGCCTGATGGCCCGGCCGACGATGTTTATGACGCAGCGAAGGAGATCGATCCCCAACTTCCCATTGTGGTGATCACCGGATACCCGGACAGCGATATGCTTGACCGGATCCTGGCGAAGGGTCCGATCACAGTTCTGAAGAAACCGCTTAAGGCAGACCAGTTGAAACAGACGGTGCGCATCTTGGGACACAAGGAAGCGACCAAGCTAGCCGCCTGAAGAGGCGCTTCCGGCCCAACATCAACTTTTTTCGGATCGAACCGGAATTGTCGTTGAACCGGCCCGAGATGGGACCCTGGCTGCGCCAACCAGCGACGCCAACAGCCCGCCTCTAAATCTACGCTTCGCGCTTGACTCCAGGCGGGTGATTCGTCATTTGTGATTCCCTTCGTTCGCGCGGTTAGCTCAGTGGTAGAGCACTACCTTGACACGGTAGGGGTCACAGGTTCGAACCCTGTATCGCGCACCATCCAATTCGACCGGCAGAGGGCTTCGGTCCCAAAGATGCTCTCGCGCGAGAAGAATTCCCTTTACAAAACCCCCGGTAGATTCCAGTATCGGCCTACGTTAGAGGGAGTGCATTATCTGTAAGAAACAGAATTTGCTCTTCTCGCGTGGGAGCCGTTTGCGATCGCCCTTGTGTGGGTTTGCGACGTACTCCACAAGACAAAACCATCCGGTGGACCCGGCGAATGCGAAACTTTCTCACACGTAATGAAAACTGATGTCCTAATTGTTGGTGGAGGGCCGGGTGGAGCGGCTGCGGCGATGTTCCTGGCGAAGGAAGGTATCAAACCGATCATTCTCGAGCAGGAGGAATTCCCCCGCTTCCATATTGGTGAGTCGATGACTGGCGAGGCGGCCGCCGTCTTGCGCCGGCTCGGTCTCGAGCAGCAGATGACAGAGCAGGCGTATCCGGTTAAACATGGTGTCCGAGTTTTCGGCACCAGCAGTTGGTTTATCCCGGTGGCCCGACGCGACGAGAATTGGGAGCTGCAAGCGGGAACAACCTGGCAAGTCCGGAGGAGCGATTTCGATGCGATGCTCCTCTCGGAAGCGCAGAAACGCGGCGCCACGCTCGTTCGCGGCATGGCGACAAAGGCGTTACGCGCGGAAGATGGGAGAGTAAGCGGAGTGACGATGAAACACCCCGATGGTAGAACCGAGGACATCGAAGCCAAGGTAGTCTTGGATTGTTCCGGCATGGCGACCTTCCTCGCCAATCAAAAGGTAACCGGACCGAAATACGTTGGAAGCTACGACAAGCAGATCGCCTTTTTCGCGCATGTAAAAGGCGCTGTCCGTGACAGCGGAACAGCCGGCGAAACCGCGAAGGATAACACGCTCATCTTCTACAAAAAGAAATTTCACTGGTCATGGTTTATTCCGGTGGACGAGGAAGTTGTCAGCCTCGGACTGGTCGTGCCAACGGCGGAGTTCCAGGCGCAAAAGAAAAGCGCGGGCGATTTCTTCCGCAGCTACCTGCCTGAGATCAACCCGGAACTGCAACGACGGACCCAGGATATCGAATTTGTCGAAGAGGTCCGCGTCATTCCCAACTACTCCTATCAGGTGCGCGGCTTCAGTGGGAAAGGGTTTATCTGCATCGGGGATGCGCATCGCTTCATCGATCCGATCTTTTCGTTCGGCTTATCTGCCACCGTTCGCGAAGCGGAGTTCGCCATTCCGCATGTGATCGCGTACCTGAACGGCCAAAATCAGGACGCATCAAATCCCTTCGATGCATACCAGCGTTTCGTCGAGAAAGGGTCCGATAATCTGGAAGACATGGTCGACCTCTTCTGGGAGCAACCGTTCGCCTTCGCGACCTTTGTGCACCACCGTTACCGCCACGAGTTGACGGACGCATTCGCCGGTCGCGTCTACGAGAGCGAGCACCAGCCTTCGAAGGCGATCATCCAATTCCGTAAACTGCTCAAGAGAGAGCGGGATTACACGCACGAGGACGACTACTCTATTCCCATCGGTTCGCGCTACCATCCGGAGCGCGCCCCATTATGGGCGCCGGATTCACCGGTCAAAACGACCGAAGACTGGATTGGGCGTGGCAGACAGGAAAATGGAGCAACCTCTGCCGACGAAGGCCTTGTTAGCGTCAAATAATTCTTAACCAGCCAATTGGACATGGAAATACCACAGAAACTCAAGGATTACATCAACGAAAACCGAGCCCCTTTGCCTCCAATCGGTGATCCCGATGAACCCCTGCAAATCGACTCGCTTGGATTGATTCGTCTGGTCGCTTTTATGGAGAGCGACTGCGGGATTCGGGTGGAAGACGAAGAGCTGATAGCTGAAAATTTTGCTACGCTGCGGAGCTTGGGCGACCTGATCGAGAGTAAGTCTCAAGGCGCGGAAGCCTCGTAGTAGTCGTTTCGGATCCGGTTGCGAACGCCGGCGGTGGGAATTTGAACCCGCTGGGCCGGTCATCGCATTCCCGGGTTCGCCGCAGCGGTTTGGGCGTTGCATCCCGGCAGGCTGCCTTAGCTTCAGGGACGAGGCGATTTCGGCGGTTTCTCAATCGTCCTTGGAGCGAGTTGGTCTCTGCAATCGGTTCGGCGCGTACCCGGAGCCGTTGAACGCGGTCGCTTTCACACCAAAATCTCGCTCCACGGGGCCGAAGCTCTGAATCTGAAATCGCTTCTGGCATGTTTCATTTCTCCATGACTTAGTATCAGACAGTTGCACGACACGCTGCCCCTCCGAAAGCTTGATCCGGCGGCGCTTTGCCTGGGAGCCCGTTTCCCGACGATCACCGCAAAAAACCCCCCGTTAAAGGGCCCATAACACAGAGTAGACAAGTGGCGCGTGACCTACCTGATCGCGCGTCCCGTTGCCCTCCCTCAATCTGGCGTCGATGTCGGCGGAAGATTCCAGAAATCCGAGTCGATCCCGAATGCTTCCTGATGGAAGCGGCCAAACAACGTGGCATCAAGCCACATTCAGATATGGGATAACCCCAACAAGAAAAGGTGGATGCGATGCGGAAATCGCTCAGCAATGGCGCAAAACGCCTGTCACATACATAAACAAATAATTACAAAAAAACTCTCCCATAGGATTTGCTTATTGTTCTATAGTTAAATCCGATGATCAAAAAAGACCCTGTGACTTTGGCCAAAAGTACCAGCACAAAAGTGCTCTGTGCACCTCGTAAAATGACGCCCTCGGCGTCCGATTTGGAGACAGAAACGCGCCACTTACTCCGTTGGGCTGGCGGCTCCCTCGTCGCTGCACTCCTCTTCGGCTTCGGCGTCCCCGTCTTTGCCGGCGTCGCGGAACCTACACTCACGGTTCCGCCTAAAACGGTGGTCGAGAAAAAACCGGAGGCCAATCCGTTTTGCTTCATGGATGGGAAGCTCTGCCTCGACATCCAGGAACGCTTCCGTTTCGAAGGCCGTGAAAACACCTTTGATTTCAACAGCAGCGTAGATTCGTTGACCGACGACGCCTTTTTTTTGAACCGATTCCGCCTCGGCATTGCGGTTAAACCAGTCGATTGGCTGAGACTCTACGCCCAAGGCCAAGACTCGGAAGAATTTCAATCCGATCGTCCAGACATTCCTGGGGCGTTGGGCGCGGAAGGCGATAACAACTTCGATCTGCGCCAGGGCTATATCCAGCTCGGGCCGAAATTGATGAGCGCCACGCTCGGTCGGCAGACCCTCGCCTACGGTGATGAGCGGTTGATCGGGATAAGCGATTGGAACAACTTTGGCCGAACTTTCGACGCCGCAAAACTGCATTATGAGAAGGACATGTTCTCGGTCGACGTCTTCGCATCGACGGTCGTCTACGTCATAAACGATTCGTTCGACCAGTCAGACTTGTTCAATGGGTCCGAAACGCACCGTAGTCAGATTTTCAGCGGGATCTACGCCAGCACAAAGGCGGTTGATCCCGTAACGATGGATTTTTATGTTTTGGTTCTTGACGAGGACAATCCCACGCTAATCGTACCCGGAATCACCTACCCGGGGACCAGTCTTTCCGTCCCCGGCACGCACACTTCTTTCGTCACCCTCGGAACGCGAATCAAAGCCGGCCCAAAGAAACTGCACGGATGGGAATACGAGGGCGAGTTCGCCTTCCAGGCCGGTCAAGTGTCCAATCTGGACCTGACCGCCTTCGCCGCGCACGTTGGAGGGGGATACAACTTCGATTGCGCGTGGAACCCGCGTCTCTTTGCCGAATACAATTACGCCAGCGGCGATCACAACGCCACCGACGGGAATATCGAGACCTTCCAGAACCTTTTTCCATCGAACCACAAGTTTTATGGCTACATGGATCTCTTTTCCTGGCAAAACCTCCAGAATCTGGCGGCGAGTTTCCGCGTCAAACCGACCAAGCAGACCTCGATTCAAGTCGATTACAACGCCTTCTGGCTGGCGAACACCGACGACGCCTGGTACCGAGCCAATGGCACTACCAGGGTCCGCCCCATCACGCCGGGCGCCCCCAACTACGTTGGCTCAGAGATTGATCTTACCGGTACCTATCAGCCGTTCAAGTTCCTCGCCTTCCAGGCGGGCTACAGCCATTTCTTTGCTGGAAGTTACGTGCGCGCCACGGGCCCAGATGGCGACGCCGATCTCGGCTATGTCCAGGCACTGGTCAATTTCTAGATCTCGCATCAGACAAGTAACTCTTACCTATGGCATTCAATCCCAAAATTGAATACAAGCCGCTCTCTGGCACCTTATTACTTGCCGAATATCTCGTGTGCAGAATTCTCAATGAGAATAGATAGCTTCGGAAGAGATGAAAAAGCGGGGAATCGCTCGCGCTTGCGATCGATCCAGCCGAATTGGCCAAGCGTGCCTTCACGCATGTTGCGACCGTCGCGAATATCGCCGCTTCGAGTCGACGGCTCTTGCAGCGCCAAGCCCGTGACCAACTTACCGCGACCTTGAAAAGCTGACTGGGAGGAAACCCGGACAGCTCTTTTGAGGCCGGCTTCTGGCAAAAACGCGAACCTCTCGACTAGGGGACGAGAACCGCCGCGCCCGTCAACGTGCCGGCACGCAACGCGTGCAGTGCATCGTTCGCACGCTCAAGGGGAAAGGTTTGCGTCTCGGTGCGCACAGGAACCTGCGGAGCGAGGTCAAGAAACTCTTCGCCATCGCGTCGCGTGAGATTAGCGACGGAACAGATCGTTCGCTCCTGCCACAAGTCGCGATACTGAAATGACGGAATGTCGCTCATATGAATTCCGCCGCACACGAGAACGCCGCCGCGCTCGAGAATGCGAAGCGCGGCCGGCACAAGCGCACCAATTGGCGCAAAAATAATCGCAGCATCCAAAGTCTCCGCCGGCGCTTCATCCGATCCTCCGGCCCATTTCGCGCCGAGCCGCCGGGCGAATTCCTGCGCGGTGGTGTCGCCCGGGGTCGTGAATGCGAACACCTCCCGCTCCTGGTGCCGTGCGACTTGCGCGACGATGTGAGCCGCTGCGCCAAAACCGTAAATGCCGAGCCGCCGCGCATCGCCCGCCTTGCGCAGACATCGATAGCCGATCAGCCCCGCGCAAAGCAGCGGCGCGGCGGCGACATCATCATAAGCGTCGGGAATTCGAAAGCAGAAGCGCGCGTCTGCAACGGTGTATTCCGCATAGCCACCGTCGATCGTGTAACCGGTGAAGCGCGCCCGCTCGCATAAGTTTTCGCGCCCGCTGCGGCAGAACCTGCACTGGCTGCAGGTCCAGCCGAGCCACGGAATTCCCACCCGTTCGCCGATCCGGAAATCTTCCACTTTCGAACCGACCTCGGCGACCTCGCCGACAATTTCATGGCCGAGAATGAGCGGCAGCTTAGGATCCGGCAGTTCACCGTCGACCACATGAAGATCGGTCCGACAGACCGCGCACGCTGTCACCCGCACGAGCAATTGACCCGCGGCTGGGCGGGGCGTTGGCACTTCCGTCCACTCGAGTGGTCGACCAGGCGATTTGAGGAGCATCGCGCGCATATATTGAGAAAAGGACTACACGAATGACGGCGTCACTAAAATCAAACGCTAGTTGTTGCCGCAACTTTCCGGGCGCGGCATGGTACAGGGTAACCCTGGAATATTCGAAAACTCAACCTGACCAACATCATGTATCTCAAACGTTACTTCGTCGAAGGACTTGCTCACGCTTCCTATCTCTTTGGCGCGGACGGCGAAGCCGCCGTCGTCGACCCGAAACGCGATGTCGATGATTATATCGCGGAGGCCGAGCGTGAGGGGCTGCGCATCGTGGCGATTCTCAACAGCCATCCGCACGCCGATTTTGCCTCCGGCTTTGGGGAATTGGCCGAGCGGACCGGGGCCAAGATCTATGTTTCGCATCTCGCCCCGGCAAAATACGAACACATCGCCGCGAAAGACGGAGATCGAATTAAGGTCGGCTCGCTCGAGGTCGAGCTCCTCGAAACGCCCGGTCATTCGCCGGACAGCCTGTCATTCCTGGTTCACGAAAATTCCCGGCCGATCGCCATCTTCACCGGCGACCTGCTCTTTGTGAATGATGTCGGGCGGCCCGACTTGCGCGACGCCGATGAAGACCCGAGCGCGCTCGCCGGCAGAATGTACGATTCCCTTTTCCAAAAGATCCTTCCACTTCCCGATCCAGTGAAGGTTTATCCCGCCCATGGTGCCGGCTCGCTTTGTGGACGCGCCATTTCGGACGCTCCGTTCTCGCTCGTCGGGCAGGAACGCAAACTGAATTGGGCTTTGCAGATCCCTGATCGTCACGAGTTCGTTCGGCAAATGACGGCCAACCTGCCCGACCGTCCTGCCTATTTTTCCTACGACGTCGACCTCAACCTGAAAGGCGCCGCCCCCCTTGGCTCTCTTCCGCCTCTTCAGAAATTGAGTGAAAAAGAGTTTGCTGCAGCGACCAAAAACGGCGCTGCGGTGATCGACACCCGACTCGCCGGAGAATTTGGCGTGGGACATTTCCCACGCAGCATCAACATTGGTCTGGGCAGCCCCTCTTTTTCGACCTGGATTGGCTTTATGGTAGCGGGCGACAAACCGATCGCGCTGGTTCTCGGCTCGGCGAGCGACGCGAAGAAGGCCCGGCTTGAACTGGCACGGATTGGTTTCGACAATGTGGTCGGTTACATCACAGCCGACACCCTGACGGAAAAGCAAACGCTTCCGCAGATCAGTGTGCGGGAACTGGAGGCCAGCTTGAAAAACGACGGTCCGCTCGTCGTCGACGTTCGGACGCCGACTGAATGGAAGAGCGGCCACATCGACGGCGCGCAACATCTGCCCCTGTCGACCTTCGCACGTCAGGACGTCGGTCTACCGAAAGATCGGAAGATCGCGGTGATCTGCGGCAGTGGCTATCGTAGTTCCATCGCCACGAGCCTACTTCAAGCGCGCGGTTACAACGATCTCGCGAACGTCACCGGCGGCATGACCGCCTATGCAGAATTGGCCAGGTAATTTCGAATCGGCAGAACAAAGGTCACTCGCCAGCTTCCCACCGACTCAGCGATTGCGGTGCGCACCGCGCACGATAGAGTGCGCCGGCGACCGATAGTCGCCAGAGTAGAACCCGGAAAATTCAGTAGCCAGGGTGGCGAAATTGGCAGACGCGCCAGACTTAGGATCTGGTGGAGCAATCCTTAGGGGTTCGAGTCCCCTCCCTGGCACGCCGCCGTCATGAAAAAGCCTCACCTTGAAATCGAGCGAAAATTCCTGATTGATAAATTGCCCCGGGCGCTCCACCGCTTTCCGCACAAGGAAATCGCGCAGGGCTATCTGGCGATCGGTCGGGACAGGGCTCACGTGCGTTTGCGGCGCGCTGGACGGGCCTACTCGCTCACCTTCAAGCGCGGCCCGGCCCGCGCCCGCGAAGAGCGCGAGATCCATCTCCGGCCCGCGCAATTTGCCATCCTCTGGCCGGCCACGGCGGGAGCCCGCCTAACGAAAACCCGATACTACGTGCCCTGGAAAAAACTCACAATCGAGATCGATATTTATCGCGGGTCTAACGAAGGGCTGATGGTTGCGGAGGTGGAATTTCCCGACGTCCAAACCTACCATTCGTTTCGGCCGCCGGATTGGCTGGGCGACGAAGTGACAGGCGCAAGCCGCTACAGCAACACGCGATTGGCGCGCGATTAAAGTGCCTCAAATCCAAAATTGTCAGTCGCGAACCGGTTCGTCATAATCTGTTTCCACCGCCCGATGAGCATTTCGCCTAACAAAAAGATCTTGATCGTGGAAGACGAACCCGACGTGGTCGATCTGCTTACTCTCCAATTACGCAAGGCGGGCGGATTCTCCGTCCTCACGGCCCACGATGGCGCCGAGGGATTGAAAAAAGCGCGAGCCGAATCGCCCGCGCTGATCGTCCTCGACCTAATGCTGCCGCGCATGCAGGGCCTCGAAGTCTGCAAGGTGCTCAAGACCGATTCTCTGACCTCGCACATTCCGATCATCATGCTGACGGCGAAGGCGGAGGAGGTCGATCGCATCGTCGGCCTCGAGTTTGGCGCCGATGACTACGTGACCAAGCCCTTCAGCCCGCGGGAAATGCTGTTGCGGATCAAGGCCATTCTGCGCCGCGGACAGGGCAAGCTCTCGGAGGAAAAAATGACGCGCGGACCGATCACGATCGACTCCGCGCGGCATCGCGTTCTGGTCGGCGGCAAACCGATCGTTCTTACTGCCGTTGAATTCAAATTGCTCAGCATGCTCATGCAACGGCCGGGTCGAGGTACAGGCGCGCGATCGTTTGCTCAACGAAGTCTGGGGTTACGAAAGTGCGATCGACACCCGGACCGTCGATACCCATGTGCGCCGCCTGCGTGAGAAACTCGGCAAAGCTGCCAGTGTCATCGAGACGGTGCGCGGCTTCGGCTACCGGTTGCGCGAGTAATCGAGAAAACCATGGGCTGGCTCGCATTCGCGCTCGCGGTCGTGGTCTTGATTTACGGCTGGTGGCGGGTCTGGCACGGCTGGATCCGTCCCTGCCGCGAACTCGAGCAGATCCTCGGGGAAATGAACGCCGCGCGGACGCCGCGCACCTTCCTCATCAGCGGCAGTGCGCAAGCGCGCGGGCTTGCACTCGCACTCGAGCAACTCGCCTTGCGCGAGAGGGCGTTGCGCGCCCGGGTGCAGGAGGGAGAGTTTGGCGTCCAGGCCATCGTCGGCGCCCTGGCCGACGGTCTGGTCGTGGCGGATGGAGAGCGGCGCCTTCGCCTGATGAACGACGCATTCCGGCGAATGTTCGGGATCGATTCGCACCTGACGAACCGGACGCTGCTCGAGACGGTGCGCGACGCGACGGTCGAGCGATTGTTGGGTGAAGCCCTTACTCGAGGAGAAATGGGCCGGAGCACCATCACGCTCCAGCGACCGGGCGGCAGCGAGCAGTATCTCGAAGTTGTGGCCGAGCCGATCAAGGACGAGTCGGGAACGGTCAGCGGCGCGGTCATTCTTTTTAGCGATATCACTGAGCTGCGACGGACCGAGACGATGCGGCGCGATTTCGTCGCCAACGTCTCGCACGAACTACGAACGCCGCTCTCGATTCTGCGCGGTTATCTCGAAACGCTCCTCGAGAATCCCAAACAGCCACCGGCTGAATTGCTCCGCATTTTTGAGGTTATGGAGCGGCACTCAAACCGGCTCAACCTGCTCGTCGATGACGTGCTGAGCCTGGCGCGTCTTGAGGGCCCCGGCGTGGCGCTTGACCTAACGACAATTCGTCTGGGGGTTTTCTTGCGAGGGATCATGCACGATTGGGACCGGAAGTTTGCGGCAAAGAATCTGCAGTCCAAGCTGGAAGTGTCCGACGATCTGCCGCCGTTGCGCGTGGATGAGGGCCGGTTGCAGGAGGTCATTTACAATCTGCTCGACAACGCGGTGAAATTCTCGCCACCAGACGGGCGCATTCGAATAAGCGCGACGCGCGATGGCGATCGGATAAGCCTGAGTGTCTCCGATGACGGACCGGGGATTCCGACTCGCGATCTGCCGCGCGTCTTCGAGCGCTTCTATCGCGCGGACAAAGCGCGCCATCGCGAACTCGGCGGAACAGGGCTCGGTCTCTCAATCGTCAAACATATCGCTCAACTGCACGGCGGCAGTGTCGAGGCGGAAAGCGAGCTCGGGCGTGGAACGACGGTCCGGGTGCACCTGCCGGTCGCCGTCATCCAATCGTAACACAAAAAACTTTGCCCGTTACCCTGTCCGTTTGCATCCTCTCGCGGTGGAGATTGCCGCGCCTGTTTTGACTTCCAGCGCCGGGGACGAAGAGCGCCACCGCGTCCGGCGTTTGGGCGAGCGAGCAATCAAATATTTCTTCGGCGGCAACGCGATCATCGCAGTTGTCGTCCTAGCCTTGATCACGATTTTCCTCTTCCGCGAAGGGTTCGGATTTTTCGGGGAAAACCTGCGTAATCTGCGGCTCTATCGCACCGCCGGCCTCGAATACGTCGACATTATTCGAGCGCAGGCCGAGGAGCACTCCGCCCTCACCCGATCGCTCAACCAGATCCGGCTGCGTGAATTCAAAAGCCTGACGCAACACGGCCTGGGCAATGAGCAAGCGCAGGCCGCGCTCGCGCCCTTCGATCAATTTGCGACCGCTTTTAGCGAAGCGGGCGATGACCTGAATGGGCTCGTATCCGATCTGAATGACGAAGCGATGGGCTTGAAGGAGGCGATCGCGAAGCGGGACGAGATGGTCGCAGAGGCAGAGCGCCTGGCCCGCGCCGGACAATCGCAGGGAGCGGCCCAGGTCGTTGTCCCGCCGGTCAACCAGGTGGCGACGATTGCGGCCTTGCGCGCGAGCGCGCCGACTTTTCGCCTAACGAGTTCGACCGTTGCGGCCAAACTCGGAAGCTTGCTCAACAACCCTCCCCGCCTCACGGATCCGGTAGCGAAAAAACAATTCCTCCACTGGACGGCTCAAGTCCGTAGTTTTGTCGCAACCTTGCCGGGCGTTTACCAGCAACTGGAGAATTGGGATCCCGCCCGACCGGTCCCTTGGTATCGCGGAATCACTGCGTTCTTGTTTGGACGCGACTGGATTACGGCCAGTTTTTGGCAGGATTGGTATGGCATTCGGCCTTTGTTGGTCGGCTCGATCATGGTCTCTGCAGTCGCACTTGTCTTCGCTGTCCCGATTGGCGTCGCCGCAGCGATTTATGTGAGCGAAATCGCGGGACGCACCGAGAAGCGGTTGATCAAACCTTACATTGAATTTATCGCCGCGATCCCGTCGGTTGTGCTGGGATTTTTTGGCATCGCTGTCGTTGGGGAAGCGATCCGGGCTGCTTCCCAGTCACACTGGCTGAGCTGGATTTCTTTTTTTCCGATCAGCGAACGTCTGAATGTGTTTACCGCCGGAACGCTCCTCGCGTTGATGGCTATCCCAACCATTTTCACCCTTTCAGAAGATGCGCTCCGCAACGTGCCGCGCGGTTTCAAGGAAGCGTCCTACGCCTTGGGTGCAAATCGCCTTCAGACCATCGGGCGGGTCCTCGTGCCGGCGTCTCTCTCCGGAATTATCTCCGCCATCCTGCTCGGGTTCGGCCGGGTCATCGGCGAGACAATGGTGGTGCTGCTCTGCGCGGGCAATCGTATCGAGATCCCCGATTTCAGCGAAGGTCTCGGCGCTTTCTTTCAACCGGTTCATACCATGACCGGCATCATCGCGCAGGAAATGGGTGAGGTGGTCCGCGGCAGTATTCATTACCGCGCGCTTTTCATGGTCGGCCTAGTCCTCTTTACCATTACTCTCGCCATCAATTACGCCGCCCAAAAAATCGTGCAGCGCTATCGGATGAGCATTGGCTGATGAATGGCCTGACGAAACAGCAGCGGCGCACCCGCCTCGCCGAACGAATCACCTTCTGGATCTTCCGGCTCGCCACCTATCTCATCATCGCGGCCACGAGTTACATTTTTCTCGATATCGGCCTGAAGGGCGCGCGGACCGTTTTCACAACGACTCCGCCTTTCGTCAATCTCCCGTTTTTGACTCAATCGCCGGAAACGCTGTATGTCTTCGAATTTGAAGGGAAAAAAATATCGTTAGGCGATCGCGAGTTTCGCCAGTGGCAAACAGCACATCCGGCCGCAAAGGTCGAGCCGATGACCGTCGCCTATTCGGCCGGCGGTATCTGGCCCTGCATAGTGGGCACCGCTTTGCTCGTCATCGGTTCGATGCTCGTCGCGCTGCTCATTGGCATCAGCAGCGCTATTTACCTCAGCGAATATAGCCGCAACAGCCGCTTCATTCGGCTCATCCGAATTGCCATTCTCAACTTGGCCGGTGTGCCTTCGATTGTCTTCGGCCTCTTCGGTTTCGGGCTCTTCGTTATTTTTTTCCATTGGAACGTGTCGCTCCTGGCAGGCTGGTTTACATTGGGATTGATGGTGTTGCCGGCGATCATCACTGCAAGTGAAGAGGCACTTCGCGCCGTGCCCCAGGGTTTGCGCGAAGGCTCTCTCGCACTCGGAGCAACGAAATGGCAGACCATTCGCAAAAACGTCCTCCCTTATGCCATGCCCGGCATCCTGACAGCCTCGATCCTTGGGATCGCGCGCGTCGCGGGCGAAACCGCGCCGATCATGTTTACTGCGGCCTATGCCTTGCGGGACGAGATGCCGTGGCAGGTCCAGCGCTGGACCGACTTTTTCTTTCAGGGCGTGATGGCCCTGCCCTATCACATCTACGTCGTCAGCTCGAAGATTCCGCAGAACGAGTACACGGAGCGTGTCCAGTATGGCGCGGCCTTCGTTTTCCTTCTTCTCGTGATGCTGATTGCACTGACCTCCGTGGTCTTGCGTGAACGCAGTCGGAGCCGCCTATCATGGTAAACTTGATCGACATGCCTGAATCCACTTCAACCGCAATTGCCGGCCGTATCGAATCGGCTCCCCCGCAATCCGAGGAGGTCAAACCGATGATTGATGTCCGTGATCTAACCTTCGCCTATGGTAATCATGAGGTGTTGCATGAAGTCAGCTTGCAAATTCCGCCGCGGGCGGTGACCGCTTTCATCGGGCCTTCCGGCTGCGGGAAAACCACGCTCCTCCGCTGCTTCAACCGAATGAACGACTTGGTTGAGGGCGCTCAGATCAGCCGCGGCTCAATCGTGATCCAAGGTCGCGATATTAACGCACCCACGGTCGATGTGGTTGATCTCCGACGGCGGATCGGGATGGTTTTCCAAAAATCCAATCCCTTTCCGAAATCAATCTACGACAACATCGCCTACGGCTTGCGAATCGCAGGCGTGACAAAGCGATCGAAGATCAATGAAGCGGTCGAGAAAAGTCTGCGCGCCGCCGCGCTTTGGGATGAAGTGAAAGATCGGCTCGAGCGCAGCGCCTTGGACTTTCCGGCGGCCAGCAGCAGCGCCTTTGCATTGCGCGCGCGCTCGCCGTCGAGCCCGAGATCGTGCTCATGGATGAGCCTTGTTCCGCGCTCGATCCGATCGCGACCGCGAAAGTCGAGGAGCTGATCCGGACCCTGAAAAGCAGACTACACGATCGTGATCGTGACGCACAACATGCAGCAGGCCGGACGTTGCTCCGATCACACCGCTTTCTTTTATCTCGGACGTCTGATCGAATTCGGGGCAACGGCCAAGATATTTTCGCAACCAGCACAACGGCAAACGGAAGATTACATTACGGGACGGTTTGGCTAAGGGAAGGAAACGGCATGATTTCAAAACATATTCTGGGCACTTTTGATGAAGCACTTGCGACATTGCGCAACAACGTGCTGATGATGGCCAGTCTGACGGAACGTAGTTTGGAAAATGCGCTCCACGGCTTGATCCAGCGGGATGACGATCTGTGCGCGACGGCGATCGTGGATGACGAAGAGATCGATCAACTTGGAGAAGCAAGTCGATAAGGACGGGATCGATTTGCTTCTTCGTTTTCAGCCAGTCGCTTCGGACCTCCGGCGGGTCGTCTCAGCGATGAAACTCTGTTCCAACCTGGAGCGAATGGCCGATCAGGCAGTCAACATCGCACGCAAAGCCCGGAAGCTGAACCGGCATCCGGCTTTGCCCGAAGTGGAATTGATCGAGCCTATGCGCGAACACGCGATGCAGATGTTCAAAGACAGCGTCGACGCCTATGTGCGCGAAGACGTGGAGTTAGGCCGCGCCCTGAAAGCGCGCGACAAGGCGCTTGATGAGATGAATGCCGTTGCCAGCCGGCGTTTGATCGAGCGGATGGCGGAGAATCCTGAGCAACTCCGCGGTTATTTGAACCTGATGTTCATCGCACGCCACCTCGAGCGGGTTGGCGACCACGCGACCAATATCGCTGAGGATGCGGTTTACGCCGCAGCGGCGGAGGACATCCGGCACCAGGGACCCCAGGCAGCGGCATAAGATGCAACTTTACTTCCTACGGCACGGACCTGCCAATTGGCCGGATTGGAAAAAGCCGGACGACGAACGACCCCTAACAAAAGCAGGACGCAAGGAGGTGCATCAAGTTGGGGAATTGCTGACCACTCTCAAGGTGGATCTCGATCTCATCCTCACGAGTCCCCTCCCGCGCGCGGCGCAGACGGCAGATATTGCGGCCGAGCACTTGAAGATACGGGCGCGCGAAGAGAAATTGCTCGCGCCCGGATTCTCGGCGGAGGACCTAAAGCGACTGCTCCGAAAATATCCGCAACAAGTTCTTATGCTCGTTGGTCACGAGCCCGACTTCACGGACGTGATTGCGGCCTTGACTGGCGGCAATCTGAAGCTTTCCAAATCCGGCCTTGCGCTGGTCGACCTCGAGGGGCAGAAGGGCCAACTTCGCTGGCTGGTCCCGCCGCAAGTTTGCGAAACACTAGAAAAGGTCGCGTCGAAACCGATACGGCCCGCTTAACCGACTTCCATCAAATTGTTTGGATGGCGAATGTCTTCGGCGTCGGTCCTATAGACCGCATCTTCGGCGATGTTCTTGGCGTGGTCGCCAACCCGTTCAAGATGCCGCGCAATGAAAAGTAAGTTGAGGTAATCGGGAATGCGATCGGGTTGGTCGGCCATCTTTGCTGTCAGATCGTCTGCGATGTCGTGATTCATTTGATCGATCTCACGGTCGCGGTCATGCAGGGTCCGGGCGAGAGCAACGTCTCCATCCGCGTAGGCCCGGATGCTGTCGCGAAAGAGCCCGACCGCGTCGATAAAAAGCGGGCCGAGAGCGATCGCTTCATCCAGTTCTGGCTCCATCGTTAGCTTGCGCGAGCGGCGCGCGATCTTAACGGCCTGATCCGCGACCCGTTCAAGGTTGTTGGCCAGCTTCATGGTCGAAACGACCTGGCGCAGGTCGGAAGCAACCGGTTGAAAGCGGAGCAGGATCTCAACGCCGTCGCCATCCACTTTCTTCTCCAAAGAATTGACTTCCCTTTCATCGGCGATCGTGACCGCGCAGAGCTGGGCATTGCGATCGAGCAGGCAGGACATCGCGTTCTGCAAATTCCGATCCGTCAGGCTGGCCATCATGAGCGCATCAGAGCGCAAACCATCCAGCGCCGTGTCAAAGTACCGTAGGATGTGTCGAGAATACACCATGCGCCTCAGCCAAACCGCCCGGTGATGTAGTCCTCCGTCTGCCGCTCCGTGGGGCGATTGAAAAGGTCCGCCGTCTCACCAAACTCGATCAGTTCTCCGACGTAGAAGAAGGCCGTCTTGTCCGACACGCGGCTGGCCTGTTGCATGTTGTGGGTCACGATTACAATCGTGTACTTGTCGCGCAGCTCTCGGATGAGCTCCTCGATTTTGGCCGTGGCGATGGGATCGAGCGCGGAGCAGGGCTCGTCCATCAGGAGCACTTCCGGTTCGACCGCGAGAGCGCGAGCGATGCAGAGGCGTTGCTGTTGTCCACCCGAGATGCTCATACCGGGCTTCCTCAGATCATTTTTCACTTCGTCCCAGAGCGCGGCCATCCGGAGTGATTTCTCGAGTCGCTCGTTGAGCACCTTGCGATCGCGCACTCCGTTGAGCCTTAGCCCCACGAGGACGTTTTCCTCGATCGACATGGTGGGAAAGGGATTCGATTTTTGGAAAACCATCCCGACGCGGCGGCGGACCATCGCAGGGTCGATCCCGGACGCATACAGGTCTTCGCCGTAAAAGAGAATCTCGCCCTTCCAACCGGGTCCGCGGGACGAGCTCATGCATCCGGTTGAGGCAACGGAGAAAGGTCGACTTCCCACAGCCGCTCGGACCGATGATCGCAGTGATCGATTTCGATGGAATCGCAATCGTGACCTCCTTGATCGCCTGCTTCTCGCCATACCAGATGGAGAGATTTTTCACGTCGAACGCGGTCGCCGCGAGGGCGGAGATCGGAGCCGAAGGAGGAGGCGGAGTGGGCGTCGCCGCTTCGCCCGCCGAGCTGTTTTGCGGTGGAGACATTTTGGTCGTGGGCATTATTTATACGATTCGCGCTCCCCGCTCGCGAGTCAGGAAGCGGACGAGGACATTGATAACGAAAATTCCCACCACCAGGACAAGCGCGCCCGCCCAGGCTTGGCGATGCCAATCGTCGTAGGGAGAAATGGCATAGGAAAAGATTTGCAGAGGAAGCGCGGCAATTGGCTCCGCCAGGCTGCGGTTCCAGAAGCGATTGCCGAAAGCGGTGAAAAGGAGCGGCGCGGTTTCACCGGCGATACGGGCGAGGGCGAGAAGAATGCCGGTGATGATTCCTTTCGAGGCAGTCTTCATCACGATATGGACGATGGTTCGCCAACGGCTGATCCCGAGGGCGAGCGAAGCCTCACGATAACCGTTAGGGACGAGCAAAAGCACCTCTTCGGTCGTGCGCATGATCAACGGAATCATCATGAAGCCAAGCGCGAGGCCGCCGGCATAGGCCGAGAAGCTCTTAAAACGTCAAAACGACCAGGCCGTAAACGACCACGCCCCAGGTGATCGAGGGCACGCCGTTCAAGACGTCGGCGACGAAGCGCAGCCACCAGTTGCCAGCGGCAGTGCCGTATTCCGAAAGAAAAACGCCGCCCAAAACGCCCATCGGGATGCCAATGAGCGAGGCAATTCCCAACAGTTCCAGGGTGCCCACAATCGCATTCGCCATTCCGCCGCCGGCCTCGCCCACGGGCTTGGGTAGATGGGTGAAAAAAGCCCAGTTGACCGACCCGGCGCCCTTTTGCAGTAGATAAAAAAAGACGAGACCGAGCGGAGCGATCACGAGCACAGCCGCCACGGTCGAGAGTGTGGAAGCCAGCCCGCTTTTGAACTTGCGCCATCCGTGGTTGTCACCTCGTCCCGTTTTCATTCGTTAGGCAGCTCGCGTTCCGGTCGAGGTATTCAAGGTTCGAAGGAGCAGTTGCCCGATCAGATTGGCCAGAATGGTGAGAGCGAAAAGGACCAGGCCGATTTCGAAAAGTGTTGCGAGATAGAGGTCCGTCGTCGCCTCGGTGAATTCGTTGGCGATTACGCTCGCCAGCGTGTAGCCCGGCTGGAGAAGGGAAGCGGCGATTTGCGGGGTATTGCCAATCACCATCGTGACCGCCATCGTCTCCCCCAAGGCGCGGCCGAGCCCCAGGATGACCGCTCCGAAAAGCCCGCGCCGGGCATAGCTGAGGACTGCGATCCGCGTCACCTCCCAGCGAGTGGCGCCGAGCGCGTAAGCCGCCTCCCGTTGTAAATCGGGCACGCTGCGCAAAATCTCACGCGACACTGAGGTGATGATGGGCAGGATCATGATCGCGATGATGATTCCGCCAGCCAGCATGCTAACGCCGTAAATTGGGCCTGTGAAAAGTCCCGTCCACCCAAAATATTCCTTGAGAAATGGAAACGGATGATCGCGCAGGAATGGGATCATGACGAAGATGCCCCAAAGCCCGAGGATCACGCTCGGGATGGCGGCTAGCATCTCGATCAGCGAGGTCACTGGCTGCCGAATCCAAAGCGGCGCCAATTCCGTAAGGTAGACTGCGGTCGCGATGCTCAGGGGCACAGCGATGACCAATGCGATAAGCGACGAAACAATTGTCCCGTAAATAAATGGCAGTGCGCCGAACTGTTCCGCTACCGGATCCCAAGTCGAGGTGAAGAGGAAATGGAATCCAAACTGCCGGATCGACAACATCGAGCCGCTTGCCAGTTCCCAGCCAACCAGGAAAACCAGCGCCACCACTGCCAGCGACATGCCGAGGGTGAGCCACTCAAACGCCTTGTCCCCAAAACGCGAAGGCGGCGTCATCTCGAGCGCGACCGTCTCTTGGGCAGCACCAGGCAAGGGAGCGACTAGTGGCATCGGAAAAGAGATTTTTGCCTCAAAGAAATTCGCCGGTCGAGCACGTTCGCTCCGCCTTTTGAAGAGCAATGATTCGCGAACCTAGTATTTGATCTCGTTGATCCGCTTCATCACCCGCTCTTGCAAGGCATCCGGCAGCGGCGCGTAATCGAGGTCTTTCGCCATTTTCTCGCCATCGCTCTCCGCCCATTTCAGGAACTCGACCAGTTTCCTGCCCTTAGTCGCGTCCTTCTGCTGCTGATAAACAAGCAGCCAGGTCGCGCCCGCGATGGGATATGCGTCTTTACCGGGAGCGTTCGTCATTGAAAATCGAAAATCGTCCGGCACATCTGCGGTCGCCAGGGCCGCAGTTACTGACTCGAGGGTCGGCTTTACGAATTCGCCAGCCGCATTCTTCACGTCCGCGTATGGCATCTTATTTTGCAGCGCGTAGATCAACTCCACGTAACCAATCGAATTTGGCAGCTGTTTTATCTGGCCGGAGACGCCTTCATTGCCCTTGCCGCCGAGCCCAGTCGGCCACTTGACCGACGTGTTATTGCCCGCCTTCTGTTTCCATTCCGGGCTCACCTTACTCAGGTAATCAGTGAAGATAAACGTCGTCCCGCTGCCATCGGAACGATGGACGACCACGATGTCAGCGGCGGGCAGAGTCACTCCGGGATTAATTGCGGCGAGTTTGGGATCGTTCCATTTGGTGATCTTACCCAGGAAGATATCGGCAATAGTTTCGCCATCGAGTTTCAGGTTGGTGGCGCCCGGTATGTTGTAACTCATCACCACCGCGCCCGCCACGGTCGGGATATGGAGTAATTTGCCTGGCGCTTTGGCCAGGTTATCGTCACTCATCGGACCATCCGACGCGCCGAAATCGACGGTTTGCGCGAGAATCTGCTTTTGTCCACCCCCGGAGCCGATCGACTGGTAGTTGAAACGGACGGACGGATCGACCTTGGCGTAAGCGTCGAACCATTTCGAGTATATCGGGTAAGGGAAGGTCGCGCCGGCCCCATTGATCGTCATCTGCGCGGAGGCCGTCGCGGCGAGACACGTCAGGAGTAGGCTGGCGAGAAGGTTGCAGGCAAGCGAGTGGGATTTCATGATGTTTCATCGTGCGGCAAGGCGGCCGGGAGGGTCAAAATTTTTAATGTGACAATTGTGTGACTCCGATCCGGTCGTGTCGCTGACACGAACAGATCGACGATATTAACCGAGCTACGTCGGCCGCCCGTCGAAATTCCAATTGGCCTACCCGGGAACCGTGTCGGATTGTTCAACCCCTTCCTCGTTATCGTCAAAGAAGGCAACGGAGACGGAACGGCGATCTCGAGCGGGTTTTCTTCGCTTTTCGATCTCAGCCTGCCATTCGACGGTGAAACGAGCGAACGGAATCGCCTTGAGTCGGGATGTCGGGATCGGCTGCCCGGATATTTCGCAGATGCCGTAACTCCCCGACTCAATCCGCTCCAAAGCCTCGTTTATCTCAGTGAGCGCGTTAGTCTCCTGGGATAGAAGACAGAGGGCCAAGTCGCGGTCGCACGCGTCACTGCCCGCATCGACATTGTGGCTCGCGAAAACCGAGCTATCGCAAAAGTCGACACGGGTTTCCCGCGCGATCCCGCTCATTGAGTCCGCAAGTCTGCTCCGCAGTTCGAGCAGTTTCTCCCTTTGCTCTTGCGCGAAAGCGTCGAGGCGGCGGGAAGAGCCCACTTTAGCTCTACCGTCCCCGGGCCGCCAATCGTCCGACGATATTTCAGTTCGGGTCATCGTTGCGGTCGTAAATCGCCGCGCCTTTTCTACGGTCGAGATCTGTGTGCTGCCAATTGTCTGATTCGAGACATCGATACTCATGCTCCCAGCTTGTCAGCCATTGGTGACATCCTAATGGCTGTCATGTAGCAATTTCGTGAATCTTTTGGGTCCGACTGCGAGCTTCCATTCTTCTTTTGCGCTCGTCGCTATGGTCGCCCGCGCATTTTCCGGAGTTACAATCTATTGGCAGCTTTACGATTAGAGAAAAGATCGAGAGTGGGAATGATTGCGACCTTAAGGACACGGCGAGCAAACGCCCCGAGCCCTGCCAGGCCCGGGGCGCTGCTGCCGCGCCACCTGTAGACTGCTAATTACTGGCCGATTGACTCAGATGAGGGCTGGACTACAACGCGGTAGAGGTTGTTTTCCCCGTGTTGTTGCGTGAAGAAGAGGCGGCCGATGCGCGGGTTGGGCGCGTTGCGGCCGATCAGTCCTAGGATCGAGCTGTCGCCGTCGGAGAAGTGAAGCCCGGTCGGCTCATTATCTTCATCAGTAGCGAACCGGTCCTGACCCAGGGCCACAAGGCGCGCGGAGGCTCCGCCTCTGTTACTTACGTCGTATGCCCAGACGGAGTCGAGCTTATTGAGCTGATCGTGCAAGCGTGTCGCCCCGGTCTTCCGCCGCCAACAGGGTGGTGCCACTGGTGAAGGCGATGTTGTCAAAGCTGGAATGATCAGCGTCGCCCAGCACGACGATACCGATTCGACCGTTCTCGCGGCTTGGGTCGAAATCGACCCGAAAGATGCCGCCCCAAGCGCCGCGGGCAGCGAGTTCCGGATCGTTGCCGGCATTTGCGTCGGTGTCGCCAGTGATGTCGAAGAAGAAAGTGCGGAAGCCCGAGCCCGACAGGAACTGCCCATTCTCAGGGCGCTTGAAGGGGGTCGCTCCTGCCGCCTTGGCGAGGGCGTTGGCGCCGAAGGGATCCGTGCCATCGATCGCCGTGTCGTGAACCGTGACCCAGGTAACGGGATATCTGGTGCCGGGAGTATGGAGCTTGAGCTGGTTCTCCGAGAGCGTGTCGCCTTCGGGGTGGAAGACGACCGGCTGACCGTCAATGCTCACTTGCAACGCCTGCAGCTTGCCCTGAGTCAGGTCGCCACTGTTGGTCGGGACAAAGCGATAGACAAAGGAGTTCGGGTTTTTAGCGAAGCCGAAGAGGGCGCCTCCCACGTCTTCAACGATGAAGATATTCCCGACGTCATCGGGGTGGATTCCCTCATAGCCGCCTTGCCCCATGCTGCCGTAAAGTGTGCGCAGCCCGCTGTTAGTGGAAGCGTCGAAATCGGCGTTGATCTCGATCACGCCGCCTGTGGCGCCGCGCTCCTGTGTGAAAAGGAGCGTCTGCGTAAACGGATTCCAGCAAGAGCCGTCTATGCTGTTAAAATGAGTGAGACCGTCGTCTCCCGGCGGGGTGAGGAGCGTCACCCGATGGTCAGGATTTGAGACGTCGAGGTTGATCCGAGTGAGATAGGCCAGGTCGCTACTGTTCTCATGCCCCTGGAAGAGAAAGTGGCGTCCGTAGTCGTAGCCCTCGGTCGGTCCGCCTGGGTTATGGTCGAGGATGAGATAGGTGTTCTCATCCGGTTCGGTGCGGGTCACTCCGTCGGCCAGAAAGCCGAAACGGGCAATCGAGCCGGACGGATTCTCGAGAAGATCCTGTCCCTGCTGTTGAAGGTCCAACGAAAAGCCAGATGAAATAGTAGAATCGGAGACTGCAACAGGATTTGCGTCCGGCACGCCCTCCACAGGTCGTCCTAGTACCTTTATCTGGCCGGCCGATACTTGCCCAGCGAGGGCAACGGTTGCGGCCAACGCTGCGAATGAAGCCTTGGAAAAAAGACCGAAGTTAGCTGACTTAAGAATCATGATATGGTTTCTAATTGTGATTTGATTGTCTAATGTTTGTGTCGCGGCGAACTGCCGCTTGCAAGGAACCTGACACGGCTTTGTAGCGGTCAGGTGGAGGAGAGGTGACAATCCGGTGAAATCGATTTCGCTCATATCGGGCGGAAAAAAAAAGCCCGCCGGGGAATCCCCGACGGGCTAGCCAAGCCTAACTAACTGGAACTATTTGATCGGAACAAAGCCGACCTGCAGGACAATCTTCTGGCCGGCCGGGCCAAGGGTGAAGTCCACGAACTCCTTCGCGACACCGCTCGGATCGCCGTTGGTGTAGTAGAAGGTTGGCCGTGCGTATGGGTAGCTTTTCGTTTGCACACTCTTGACCGAAGGCACCGCGCCATCGATCGGCATGACCTTGATTCCACCAGCTTTCGTATAAGCCAGCCCAACATATCCGACGCCGTTGGCGTTCTTTCCTACTTCCGAGGCGATTTGTTCGTTGCCGGCCATCTTCTGCCCGCTCGGCGCGTAATCTCGCTTTTTCATCGCCAGCTCCTTGAACTCGGAGTAAGTGCCCGATGAGGTGTTGCGGGTGTAGACTGAAATCTGTCCTGGCTTGCCCCCGATTCCACTCCAGTCGGTCACATCCCCGGTGAAGATCTGCTCGACCTGCTTCTTGGTAAGTCCTTTGATCGGATTGGCAGAGTTTACTATCACCGCGATGCCGTCGTAAGCGACGATCGTCGGCTTCATGTTCACTCCTTTGCCAGAAGCTGCTCCCACCTCGGAGGGTTTGGCACGCCGGCTGGCCATTCCAATCTGCGCTGTTCCGTCGATGATGGCAGCGATGCCGGTGGTCGATCCTTCCGCCGCAATGTCAAAGGTGGTGCCGGGATGCTTGGCCTTAAAGGCTTCCGCGAGCTGCGGGACAAGCTTCGCGCCCAGAGTATCCGATCCTTTGATGACGAGCCGGTCTGCTTGCGCTGCCGAGGTAAGAAACCCCAACGCAAAAGTGAATAATAAGGTTTTGATTTTCATTATGTGTGAATTTCTCGTTCTTGGTTCAGCTTACGCTAAAATTTGAAACTTAGGTCCGCCTGGAACAGGTTCATGTCGTCGACTGGATTAATGCCAAGATCACCGATACCGCCCGTGCCCAAACTCCCATCAAGCTGCGTCCCGTGGGCGTAAGTTAGGTTTGCAAACACCGCGTTCGTAATCATGTATCCCGCACTGAAGGCGATACCTTGCATATTGACCCGGCTGTCGAAGATGTCCGAATCCACCAGGTTCGGATCCAGCGCGAATTGCTCAGCATGCTGCCAGAACCCCTTCAACTCCCAGTCTCCTTTCTCCTTCAGCTTGCCGACGCCAAATCCGATTTGGTAAGCAAAGGCCTGATCCGTCTGGTCAGGATGGCCCGCGGCGCGCGCACGTTCGGCGCCATTCAAATTGTAGGCGAAATCACTGAAAACTCTCATCCCCAGGTCGCCGATTTTCCAGCCAACCTCGACCGGAACTTCGAGGATGAAGAGACTGTTTATCCCGGTCTGATTGGGAATAACAGTTGTGACGGTGCCGGTGATCGGGTCAACCACCTGGTAGGCTGGGTCGCCGACGAAGTGCCTGTTGAAACTATCCCCGCTACCCGTGTAGTTGTAGACGGTAGGCGCGATCTGCAGATAAACATCATGCGGGAATTTGATCTTAGCCCCAACCTGCCAGGCTAGGAGGAAGGCATCCGCGTCCCCGACATTGCTGGGAGTAGGACCGATCGGGTTCTCCGGATTGGTGTCGTCGTAAACGAACTGGCCAAAAGTGACGAAGAGATCGAGCGAAATCTTCGTCGGGGGCTCGGACGTGGCTTCGGAAGTGGCTAGGGTCTTGCCATCCTTGTTGTAGGAGGCCGGCGCAGCTGGCGGCGACCCGCCTCCACCCACGTTGAAATTAAAGGTGTGGCTGTATTGTTCTACCATTCCTTCCGGATTGATGTCGCCATCCCAAACCATCGAAGAAGTGACGAGCGGATTCGGCAACTTGCCGACGGTAAATTTGAAGTCACGAAGGCCTGTATAGCCAAAGTAGGCCTGCCCGACTCCGAATGTATCGCTGCTTTTCGCGAAAGGCCCGGGCCCCGTAACGGTGTCGTCGCCAAAGGTTATGTTGGTCGATCGGGGGTTGCTGCTCGTCTCAAGGCGAATACCGAAGAACCAGTCGTCCACCAGGGTTCCGCGCAGCCCGATCCGCAGCCGATAGCGTTCGCGATTGCGCTGGACGGTGTCTCCCGGCGGATTAATCGTGTCGGGAAACCCCGTCTTGCCGCTCCGAACCTCGTAACGCACGCGAGTGTCGCCATAGAGCTCTAGCTCGGTCACGGAAGTTGAGAGCTTCAGTTTTCCGCCAGCCGTAGAGGCATTCTCTTTGACCAAATCAGCTCGGACCTCCTCCGCCTCCTGGTCATTGATAATGCCTTTTTTGACCAGCAGATCCAACAATGCGCCGTTGTCCTGGGCGCGAGCCACGCCACCGAGCAGAAAACTGCCGGCTGCCGCGATGAACATCATTCTCTTAAATAGCATTCTCTCTCCTTTGTTGCGGTGAAAGCCGCGGTTTGGCTAAGCGCAGACGGTCTTCTGATCGCCCGCGATCCGGATTACTCCGAACGCGACAGAGGCTAGAGAGCAATTGTTACATTCGTGTGGCGACGAAGTAACAGTTGCGTGAATTTGGCGCTAGGAGACTGTTGAAACACTGGAGCGGCCCGCGCGTAGAGGCAGAAGGGGTGGATGGCGAGGAGCGAGCGAGGCGCATCCCCACGGTGGGCCGCAACGAGCAAGCGACGCGGCCAGCCCTAGATTCGACAGCAACGCGGGCCATTCCAGTATTTCAACAGTCTCCTACGCTGCTGGCGAGCGGTAGCCGCGAGGGTCGAGCTCGACTTCATCGTAGCCGATACGACGCAGGTTGGCGAACAGTGCTTCTCCGATCTGCGCGATTTTCGGCATCTCGCTGGGCAGGATTTCGACCCGCGCCCGAAGCCGATCTCCCTCTCCAAGATGGCGGACACGGAAGACACGGAAACCAAACCTTCGCACGGCCGCTTCCGCCCGCTCGATCATTCCGAGAGCGGCAGCGGTGACCGGCATTCCGTAGGGGATGCGCGAGCTGAGGCATGGTTGTGCCGGCGCATCAGCCGTCGACAGGTTCATCGCCCGAGAGAGCGCGCGAATTTCGCTTTTCGTTAGGCCAACTTCCCGCAGTGGCGCAAGTACCCGAAACTCCTTGGCCGCTTCCCGCCCCGGGCGAACCTGGCGTGCATCGTCGGCTGTTCTCCCCGTAGGCAATGGCGTGAAATCCACGCTCCCGGGCGAGTTTGTCTAGTTTTGTGAAAAGCTCGGCTTTACAAAAATAGCAACGATTGACCGGATTGATGGTGTAATTCGGGTCAGACATTTCATCGGTCGCCGCGACCACGATGGCCGCCCCAATCTGGCCCGCCAATTGCAAAGCGTCGGCCAAAGCCTGCCGGGGCAGACTTGGACTGTCGGCGATCACGCCCAAACAACCACCACCGATCGTCTCAACCGCAACAGCGAGGAGGAATGCGCTGTCGACCCCACCCGAGTAGGCGATCACGAGCGGCGCGCTATCGCGAATGAGATCACATAGGGCCTCTCGCTTCGCTTCTGCGGTCGCCGCTTCGCTCATTCGCGAAGGCTAACTCCGCCGTTGGAGGTAAACAAGCTGGCCCTAAGCTAAGCTAGTGGACGATCAGGCTGATCCAGCCCGCCCATCTCGTCGGTCAATTGCTTGTTCCGCTCGTTAAGCGTCTGGAGCCGGAGCTGCCAACGGTGCAATTGAATGCTGAGTTGATTGATATACCCGTTGATTTCAGTCCGCTGCGATTCGTTCTCCTTCAAATGACGTTGCAACTCGGCCAGTTTCGCCGAAGCCGACGGGATCGGCGATAGAGCTGCTGCGTCGGCCGAATTTTCAGCCTTTCCGTTCTTCGAGTCGGTCCGATCGGTGGCGCCCTGCATGCCCCGAATTCAAGCAGCCGCCATACCAAACGTTACGGGAGACACGATGTCCCCGTGCGGTTCCGCAACGCGGCATATTGTGCGCCACTGTGTCGCTTTCACAAATGCATTGGTAGGAACCAAAATCGTCTCTAATTATTTATTTTCAGTCACTTATGACTATTTTCTTGGTTGTGGAATGATCGTTGCTAAAGAGTCCGCGAAAGGATTTCAATCTTACAAATGGCTAAAGTTTTAGGTATCGATTTGGGTACGACCAATTCCTGCATGTCGGTTATGGAGGGCGGCGACCCGATAGTTTTGGAAAACAGCGAAGGCGCGCGCACGACGCCTTCAATTGTCGCATTCGCGAAGAATGGCGAACGACTCGTGGGTCAGGCGGCAAAACGCCAGGCGGTCACGAATCCAGCCAACACGGTCTTCTCCATCAAGCGTTTCATGGGTCGAAAATTCGATGAGATCCGCGAAGAAGAACATCGTGTCCCTTACAAAATCGTGAAGGCGGCGAATGGCGACGCCCACGTCCAAGTGGAGGTGAACGGCGAGAAGAAGACGTTCTCGCCCCCGGAAGTTTCGGCAATGATTCTCGCGAAACTGAAGGCCGACGCGGAATCAAAGCTCGGCGAAAAGATCACGCAAGCCGTGATTACCGTGCCTGCTTATTTCAACGATTCGCAGCGCAACGCAACAAAAGACGCGGGCAAGATCGCCGGTCTGGAAGTTCTTCGCATCATTAACGAACCGACTGCCGCCTCGCTCGCCTACGGTCTCGACAAGAAGAAGGATGAGAAGATCGCCGTCTATGACCTGGGCGGTGGGACGTTCGATATCTCGGTGCTGGAAATCGGCGATGGAGTCTTCGAGGTCAAGGCCACCAATGGCGACACTCACCTTGGGGGTGATGACTGGGATAACGTCCTCGTCGACTGGATTGTGGGGAATTCAAGAAAGACAGCGGCATCGATCTCTCCAAGCAGCCGGACGCAATCCAGCGCATCAAGGAAGAAGCCGAGAAGGCGAAGATCGCACTCTCTTCGTCGCAAGAGTATGAGATCAACCTTCCTTTCATTACCGCCGACGCGAGCGGACCAAAGCACATTCAAAAGAAGCTCACCCGCTCGAAGCTCGAACAGCTGACTGACTCGCTCTTCCAGCGCACCGTCAAGCCGGTCAAGGATTGCCTCGCTGATGCCAAGCTCTCGGAGAAGGATATCAATGAACTCGTTCTCGTTGGCGGCATGACTCGCATGCCAAAGGTCATCGAGACCGCGCGTGAACTTATCGGAAAGGAACCACATAAGGGCGTCAACCCGGACGAAGTCGTAGCCGTGGGGGCCGCCATCCAGGGTGGCGTGCTCAAGGGCGACGTTAAAGATGTTCTCCTGCTCGATGTCACTCCCCTGACTTTGGCAATCGAGACCGCGGGTGGTGTCGCGACGCCGATGATCCCGCGCAATACGACCATTCCGACCCGTAAGTCGCAGATTTTTTCGACTTACAGCGATAATCAGCCAGGCGTGGAAATCAAAGTCCTGCAAGGCGAGCGCCCGCTCTCGCGCGACAACAAGAATCTCGGCACCTTCCACCTCGACGGCATCCCGCCGGCCCCGCGCGGAGTCCCGCAGATCGAAGTGACTTTCGACATCGACGCCAATGGCATCCTGCATGTCTCGGCAAAAGATCTCGGGTCCGGCAAGGAGCAGAAAATCTCCATCACCGGAAGCTCAGGTCTGAGCAAGGAAGAAGTCGAGAAGATGCAGCGCGACGCCGAGACTCACGCCGAAGAAGATAAAAAGGCGAAAGAGGCGATCGAGATCAAGAACAATGCAGACACCCTGGCCTATCAGTGTGAAAAGCAGTTAAAGGATCTTGGCGACAAGGTGCCCGAGGATAAGAAGAAGTCCGTCGAAGAGTCGATTGCCAAGGTGCGGGAAGCAATCAATGCAAACGACACCGAAGCGATGAAGAAGACCTACGAGGACTTGCAGAACCAATTCCAGGAAATCAGTGCCGACCTCTACAAGCAGGCCGCCGCCAGTGCCGGGCCCGCACCCGGTGCCGAGGCCGGCGGTCAACCCGGCCCCCAAGGCGAAACACAGTCCGATAGTTCGCGCAAGGACCAGGGCGATGTGGTCGACGCGGAATTCGAGGTCGTCGACGAAGACAAGAAGTAGCTTTTAACAACCACAATTTACCGGCAGCCGCTCGTCAGAAACGAGCGAACTCCGGTAACAACCCAACTAGCAGAAGGAGTAATCAACAGTATGGCAATTAATGTAAGACCGCTTGGAGACCGGGTGCTCGTGCAACCGATCGAAGAGCAAGAAACCAAAAAGGGCGGCATCATCATTCCAGATACCGCCAAGGAAAAGCCGCAGGAAGGCAAAGTCGTTGCCCTCGGCACCGGTAAAGTCGACGACAACGGCAAGAAAGTGGACTTCACCGTGAAGAAGGGCGACAAAGTGCTCATCTCGAAATACGGCGGCACGGAAATCAAGGTAGACGGTGATTCCTATCTCATCATGCGTGAGGACGATATCCTCGGCATCATCGGCTAACTCACCTCTCAACTCTAACCAAAGACTAAGAACTAATATATGGCAGCTAAACAACTTCAATTTGATGAGAACGCGCGGCATGCGCTTCTCCGCGGCGTCGAGAAACTCTCGCGCGCCGTGAAAGCGACCCTCGGACCGAGTGGCCGCAACGTCATCCTCGACAAGAAATTCGGCAGCCCGACGATCACCAAGGATGGTGTGACCGTGGCTAAGGAGATCGAGCTCGAGGATCCTTACGAAAACATGGGCGCCCAGCTCGTCCGCGAAGTCGCTTCCAAGACTTCGGACATCGCTGGTGACGGCACCACGACTGCGACCGTTCTCGCTGAGTCCATCTACAAGGAAGGTCTCCGCAACGTCACGGCCGGCGCCAACCCGACTTCGCTCCAACGCGGCATCAACAAGGCGGTCGAAGCCGTTGTCGCTGAGTTGTCGAAGATCTCGAAGAAAGTCAGTGACCGGACGGAAATAGCGCAGGTCGCGACTGTCTCGGCCAACTGGGATCGCACGATCGGCGAAATCATCGCCGACGCGATGGACAAGGTGGGCAAGGACGGAACGATCACGGTGGAAGAAGCCAAGTCGATCGAAACCAGCCTCGACGTCGTCGAAGGCATGCAGTTCGACAAAGGCTATCTCTCTCCCTACTTCGTGACCAACGCCGAAGCGATGGAAGCCGTCCTCGAAAACCCCTATATCCTTATCCACGAGAAGAAAATCTCGAGCTTGAAGGATATGCTGCCGCTGCTTGAGAAGGTAGCGAAAGCTGGACGTCCGCTCCTCATCATCGCGGAAGACGTGGAAGGCGAAGCGCTCGCGACCCTGGTCGTGAACAAACTCCGCGGCACCTTGCAGGTGGCAGCGGTCAAAGCCCCGGGCTTCGGCGATCGTCGCAAGGCGATGCTGGAAGATCTCGCGGTCCTGACCGGCGGTCAGTGCATCACCGAAGACCTCGGCATCAAACTTGAGAACGTTAAACTCGAGGATTTAGGGCGTACCAAGCGCGTCACGATCGACAAGGAGAACACCACGATCGTGGAAGGCGAAGGCAAACAGGTCGACATCAAGGGCCGCGTTTCGCAAATCCGCCGTCAGATCGAAGAGACCACTTCGGATTACGATCGCGAGAAGCTCCAGGAGCGTCTGGCGAAACTCGCCGGCGGCGTGGCCGTGATCAACGTCGGTGCCGCGACTGAAACCGAAATGAAGGAAAAGAAAGCACGCGTGGAAGACGCCTTGCATGCGACTCGCGCCGCGGTCGAAGAAGGCATCGTCCCTGGTGGCGGTGTGGCTTTCATCCGCGCTCAGAAAGCGCTCGATAACCTCAAACTCGAAGGCGACGAAGCGGTCGGCATGGCGATTATTCGCCGGGCGATCGAAGAGCCCCTCCGCACTCTCGCCGATAACGCGGGCCAGGAAGGTGCGCTTATTGTGCAGGAAGTGAAGAAGCGCAAAGGCAACGAAGGCTACGACGTCGCCAAGGCAGAATACACCGATCTCGTGAAAGCGGGCATCGTTGATCCGACCAAGGTAACCCGCAGCGCGTTGCAAAACGCGGCCTCCATCTCCGGTCTCTTGCTCACAACCGAAGCAGTCATCACCGAAGTTCCTGAGAAGGAAAAGGCGGGCGGTGGCATGCCTCCGGGCGGCATGGGTGGAATGGGCGGCATGGGCGGCATGGACTATTAACCCCGAAGCATTTCGGGGCTAAAGTCCGGGCTCTACAAGCCAACTTAAGCAATCAACCGCAGCCGGGTCTCGCAAGAGGCCCGGCTGTTTTGTTTCGCAGCATTCCTCTCCTCGTGCTTCTATTCTGTCGAATGACATCATGAGCCTCTCCGAATATATCCTGGCGCTGATGTCTATCGTCGTCGGCCTCGCCATGACCCAGCTCTTAAGCGGCGCGGCCGAGATCGCCCAACACGCAAAGCCAGTCCGCACCTATTGGATTCACACCGTCTGGATGGTGAATCTCTTCATCACCCTGATCCACTTTTGGTGGTGGGAATTTGCTCTCATGCAGATCAAGACCTGGACCTTTCCCGCCTATGCCTTTGTTATTTGTTTTGCAGCCCTTTTCTACTTTCTCGTCGCTTTGCTCGTGCCACAGCATCTGAGTGAGCAAGCTGATTTGAAGGAATACTTCTATTCGCATCGGGGCTGGTTTTTCGGCACCATGGCCTTGATCCAAGTCTTCGATTTCGGCGACACTTTCGTGAAAGGCTGGGCTTATTTTATCGGTTTGGGTCCGGAATATCTTATCCGGAACCTCGCGATCATCGGGCTGTGTGCGGCTGCGATCCGGACGAGAAACGAGCGCTTCCACAGCTTCGTGGTCATCCTCTTAACCAGCTACCAAGTGCTTTGGATCATGCGGCATTTTAGCCGCGCCAGTTGAGAGACTGTTGAAATACCGGAATGGTCCGCGCGTAGAGGCAGAAGGGGTGGGATGGCCAGGAGCGAACAAGGCGCACCCCAAGGAAGGCTGCAACGAGGGAGCGACGCGGCCAGCCGCCCCTTCTGCCTCGCGCCCTCAGTATTTTTCAACAGTCTCTTAAGGCGCTATCAAACCGACATACCAGGCAACCAGACGCGCGCCGAAGAACATCCAAATGAGTGCGCCCAAGGCAAGGTAAGGCCCGAACGGGATTTTCGCAGACCATTCGCGCCGGCCAAGCAACATGCTCGTGAGGCCGACAACCGAGCCCGCGAGGGAACCCGCGAAGATGCTGCACAAGACCGCGCGCCAACCAAGAAAAGCTCCGATCGCGGCGAGAAATTTGAGATCACCGCGGCCCATCGCTTCCCTCGGAATTTGCAACTCGTGAACGACGCCGGAAATGCGGTCGATCTGGTCGAGCGGAAATGATTCTTCCCCAATGCTGAGGCGGTTGTAATGCAGGTGCAAAGTCGGGCTCTCGAAACGCCGCGCGTCGACGTGCGCTTCGCTGCAACGTAGCAACATCAGGTCGCTCTCGCGCGCAAAGTGGTCGCTCCATAGTCCGCGCTCCTCGCCAACAACAAACTCGGCGTCGTCTCCGTCGCGCACCCAACTGAATTGGGTCGGTGCTTCGAGCCGGACCCGCTTCTTCCCGAAAGCCTTCTTGCCCCCCTCGAGAACGATCCAGAGCAAGGCGTAACCGAGAGCCGCCGCGCCTAACGACTGCGCCAACGCACGCCAGCGCGATTCTTCTCCCATCAATGCCGGCCAGGCAATACTCGCCAGCACGCCTGCGACCGTTCCACCGATCGTGATTTCATCCGGAATGATGAAGTGCTCAAAATCGATGAAAGTGGCCGCAACGAGAAGTGAAACGAAAACCCAGTAAACAAGCGCGATCGCCCAGGGAAAGGCGAGCCAGACCGCGAGAAAAAGAAGGGCTGTGAGCAGCTCAACCGCGAAATAGCGGAAAGCGATCCTGTTCCCGCAATTCGCGCATTTCCCGCGCAGCAGGAGCCAGCTGAGCAATGGCAGATTCTGCTGCCACGGGATGGGTTTCCGGCAGGACGGACAAAACGAGCGGCGCGGCTGGTTGACCGACAGATCGCGCGGCAACCGGTAAATGCAGACGTTGAGGAACGAGCCGATGGCCGCGCCAAAAACGAAGGCGAAGACGCGGAAAATTACTTCATACGCTGCGAGCATTTCAATTCGTTACGCCAGGGTGATCCGACCGACCTCAGCGCGCTTTATAGCAGTGTTCGCGCGAAATGGCTAGGCAACCCGGAATTTAAGAACCCGCCTCATTTCTCCCCGAGAACTTTAAATATTCTAAGGGATAAAAGCCTTTCATCGTCGCGGACGTTGCTTTTTTCCTGACGAATCGAATTCCAAATTGCGCTTGCCCGGCGAGGCGTTAACGTAACTGTCGAGTACCACAAAATTGCGCTTTCCGGGATAGAGATTAATCGAAAACCGAGCGTATCTTCCGTCCGGAAGCTTGGCAAAATAGCTCTTGCCTATGTCAGACGACCATCTTTCCGCGTCGGCAGGCATGTTTACTTCGACGGCTGGTTGATAGCCTTCGATGGGTGCTTCGAAAATGAACTCTTCCTTTCGTTCGACGAGGCCACCCCCTGGAATACTGAGTCGATAACGCCAACCAAATCGGCCCTGACTGCTGTCTCCGATCCATGATTCTAGCTGCAGATCTCCCCGACCTAGATGTCCTGTCGAGAGATCAATATTGAGAGGTTCTCCAATGCTGAGGACATTGATTTGCCGACTAGCAACGTGCGCCAGCGGCTCCGCCACGCCTTTCCTATACAACACAAACATCGCGGGGTTCTCCTTGGACGGAGGACGTCTCCCGCTTTGTACGCCGTACCCGAAGCTGGCGTAAGACTTCTCAGGGATTCTATAATAGCCCTTTTTCGAAACTTCTACGTACATGCCTGCTCCTTTAACGCCGCTAATAGCGAAAAAGCCGGCGCCATCGCTGCTTCCTGTGTGCTTTGTGCTGTCGCCAAAGTATTGATCCGCAACTGAGTAACGGATCATCGCATCTCCCAATGGCGATCCACGTTCGTCGACTACCTTTCCATAAAATTCAATAGGCGCGTTAAAGGCTTCAAGAATTTTCCCAACGCTAGCGGCGTCCGCCTCAGAAAGTCGCGCCTCCACCTCTGGAGGCAGGGTAGGCGCCGGAGTCTGGGAAGAAAATGCGTCCGATGCTGGCTTTGCGCTGCCTAATACCTCTAAGCGGTTGAATTGCGAAGAAGATCGTATTTTCCACCACAGCAATGCTACGATCACAATCACCGATCCGCTAATAAAGACCTTCCTTCGGTTCATTGATTCCTATCAACGCGAAGTTTATCCAAGAGGGTGTCATAAAACGGCTGCAACTGCTGAATGGACCAATTGAACTCTGCGCTGTGCTCATCGGCGAAATCAAATGATGCGTTCAGATCGACACTGCTTTTCACTGCCCCGGCAGTTCTACTTTCCGCGCCGGCCACTTTGCCCCAAGACTGATCAGCATAGGGCATCGCTTCTTCCGCGTCGGTTAGCGATCGCCTTGTGCCATCCTCGTTTTTCCAAAGTTTATACCCGTCCACCTCGCCACGGTCATAGAAGAATCCCGCGAACGGTTTAAAAACTCTGTTATTAAATTCCCATGCATAGGTCGTCGCACTGTCCTGCGGCAGGTAGAGATTGACCAAATTGCCGCTTACGTCACTGAGGCGTCCTCGATAGGCCAAAGCACCCGTCAACGGCGCCGGGTCATCGTCTGGCGTTCGCGTGTCCCAGTAGGTATAACCAAAGGCCCCCGGTGTTTGCGGTTGCTCCAGGGTACTGTCCAGTGTCGTAGCAGGAAGCAGGAACAGCCGCGTGAAGCATAGAGTAATTGTCGACCGTCATTTCGTGCCTAAAGGCACTTCCCACCACGACATTGCCCATACTATGGGCGACAAGGTTTTTGGTGTTACCAGGAAGGCTGGTTACAAAGTTTTTTAACGCTTCGCCGGCCAGCCACGCTTCATGTTCGCTGTCGTTATAGTCCGCCAAGTAGGCATCTAGCGTTTCTCCGATCAAAGGCACATTATTGAACGCGGATGACCAATCAGTATTCCAGCGAATCGCAGCATATCGTCCTTTGAATCCTCGATGCCATATTCGTTTATATAACGTTTCGGCAAAGTTGCTGGATCCATCCGGCGATTGATTCCAACCGTGCACGAAGACGATTGTTTCACCAGTTTCATTTGGATCTGGTTCGAATGTCACAGGCGGCCACTGATTACTTCCGCTAGCATCGAAGCGCTCATACATCTTCTTAATGTTCTTTAGATCGAGCCAGACGCTGCCGCCTTCGCCGATTTGATTCCCAACTGAATCAAAGAAAACGACTTCGAGTTCGCCTTTGCCTTCACTGACACCCTCAAAAAGGAGGCATTTTACTGGATTATCGCCCGTCAACCCGTTCCAATAGTTAGATTTGAACATGAAGACGCCTTCTGTATCGACGGTTTGTTTGCCGGTCTCGTCTCTGACGGCGTCATTAAACACGCCAGTGATCTGCGCCCCGGCTGCGTCATCGTCCTTGAGGTAATCGTCCGACCCTTCGCCATCGGCCGAAGGATAGACGTTAATGGCGGGTTCGCCGGACTCAGCGTCCTTCCATTTCAAGCCGATCTGCACGTTCCCAATCAAGACGTCATACCAGATCGGGCCGAAGTCGATCCAAAGACGACTAAAATCCTCCAAGTTGCGCCTTGACATAATTCGATGGAGGGAATGGTCTGGCTGGAAAGCTGGCACTTGTTCAGTTTCAGCCACTAAGCCGGTGTCCCGGTCTATTTCCGTGTCATCGTCGTCGTTCAACCAAAAACGGTAGGGCTTTTCTGTGGTTGTCCGATCACTCTCGGTGGGCTCAATCTTCCCGTCCCGATTTCCGTCCAGGAGCAGTTCCCCCTGCAGGGAATCGATCGAATATCTTCCTGGCAGTGTCGGGGAGAGATAGTAGATCGGACTTTCGTTTCCGGTCCCTTCCCATGTCCGCGTTATTCTTACTGGCGTCGTGTCCTCGATCTGCGGTGTCCGCGGATCTTCGAACGGATAGAAGGTTTCCACCCATGTGACCTTTTTATGCTCAGGCAGGTTTGGGGCTGGATGCCACTTGAATTGGTAGTTTGAGTGAGTGAGATAAACACCACTTTGGTCTTCCACCGGAAGCCCGAATTCGAAATCAGCGAAGGTAGCATCGTCTTTATTATCGGGCGGAACGTCAAACGGCGGAATTGGTTCCAAACTACTGCGCGTGCGACTGATCAGTTCGTCAGTGGTATATTCGTCGCTCAGCGTCGTGGTTTTTTCTCCGGTGGCCTCATGGTCATCAACCAGGTTTGGCGGATCATTGTAGGCACCGCCGTTTGACTCGGTTTGAAACGGAATTGTCAGAGTGTCGACTCGACTGGTCGCCGTTGGGTTAGGATCGTAATGGAGATAGCCACGATCAAAGGGAAGCGGGTCCCCGGTTCTTCCCGTTTCGGTCAGCTCGCCGGTATCGGGATCGCGCCGGGTCGTGACGGTCCCGCCGACTTCACTCTCGGGGTTGCCCCCGATAAGGCGAGTGGCGACATCGTTTTGCAAAAAATACCGCGGAGGGCTGCTGCCAACAAAGGGAAAAAAACCGTGTTTTGTCTTGGACGCTCCGCGCGATCGGATTTGCAACACCGCGTAAGGCGTCAACCCATTGTAATAGTCGTCGGCTGCTGTGCCATTTTGGAACTCTTGCAGATTACTTCGCCCGTCACCATCGAAGTCCCCGGTCGCGTCTTGGTCGAGATTACCGAAGGTCGCCCTTTCCCAATCATCCGAGAGACCGTCACGATCACTATCGACGAAACCGGTAATTTGAATCGCCCCGGATTGCGTGGAGGTGCCGCTATTATCGAAAGCAACTGCGGTTAGAATATGACTACCGACAGGCAGGTCTTGCCAAAGGCACTGAAAAGGCGGGCTCGTTATTTCCGCGAGCATTTCGCCATCAGCGAAAAATTGCACGGTGACGATATTTCCATCTGGATCAAGCGCATCCGCCACCAGGGTGATCTCTTCGCCTTCCGGGAAGCTGCTTCCCGCCGATGGAGAAGTGAGACTTACCACTGGAGGCTTGTTTACCGTCAAGGTGATGGGTATAACGGAGAGCGGTGGAGACCCGCAAACCGAAGCTAATTCGAGTGTGCCGCTATAGACGCCACTCGCCAGGCGGCCGGCATCGAACTGGACTGCGATGCTCTGAGCTTGGCCGGGCTCCAACGATCCGGTAATCGGCGAGGCCTGAAACCACGGCCGCTCGTCATATGAAGGAACAATACTTATAGCGAGGGACGGGTGCAGGTAGGCTTGTTTATAAGAAATCGTCAACCCCTGGTCACGGGTTGCGTTCTGCAAACCAACAGTCACGTCGTCAAAAACCGCCGGCAAATCCTTATAAAGAAATTCCACTATACCATCGCTGTTGAGGATGATCTGAAAAGTCACATTCCCATTACCATCGAACCGAGGAACGTTTTCGAACTGGATGATAGCGCGCGTCGCTTCGTTCTGAAAAAAGATTTCTCCGGACTCCTCCGTGCTTAGGTCGATGTGAAACGGTGCGATCTCATTGGAGGGCATGTCGAGGCCGGGGAGTTCGTGATTCTCATACTGGTCGGATCCTTCGCCGAAGGTGATGAAGCCGTTGGAGCTGACAAACACTTCCGTGAAGCTTTGACCGAAATATGGGAATGAAAACGGCAGCATAAAACTTTCGAAGTCGTCATCGGCATGCGAAATTTGAGCAAGAAGCACGCCGGTGTTGCTGATATCGTTCCATTTGTAGACCGGCCCGCCTGTCTGGTCCGAATCCGAGGATGCGAAATTCGTCTCGCTCGCGGTGGCGTTTTGAGGCGTGAGGCAAAAATCGGAGGCTCCGCCCGTATTAGTGAGAGTGAGAATTTCTTCCCGAGTCTCGCCTGGAACAAGCTGAACATTTAGGTTGGCGGGAAAGAGAGTGAGGTCTGGGACGGCTTGACCGTCGTCGCTGCTGGCGATGAACGTGACTTGGGCGGCAGGGGCGGCGGCAATAATGTGACTCGTGACTCCGTCGTCGGACGGTTGCAGATAGAAAACGCTGACTATTCCATCGCTGCCAGCTCGTATTTCGATCGATTCAGCGGTTGATCCGCCGGAGCTGGCCGCGACCAAACCTCCGCCATCACTAACTGCGAACGTGACCGGCGCGTTATTCAGCGGTTGACCGGAGCTGTCACTCACCTTAACCACGAAGGGAAGAGGAAGGAAAGTATTCGGGGCGCTTTGCTGGTTATCGCCGCTGATCTTCGTCAAGCTGGGCGCCAGACCGTTGTAGTAATCGAGTGGGTTTGTGTTGTTTTGATATTCCTGGAGATTTGTCAATCCGTCGCCGTCAGGATCTGCATCGGGATCAACTCCGATCTGGCCGAAGTAGGTTATTTCCCAACTATCTGGCAGGCCGTTTTTGTCGGAGTCAGTTGTGTTGCCGCTGAGGTCGAAGGCGAAGGTATTCTTCACCTGCCCGATATTGGCTGGAGCGTAGTTAGCGTCGTCGGTCGTGGTGGTGGTCCAGGGATATGCGTAGGCGTAGCTGGTCTGGATAAGGACGTCGTAGAATTCCTTGGCCACGGCTTTGAGCTGCCCCTGGTTGATCGGAAGATAGTCGTCACCCTGGGCCGATTTCCAGGAAACAGTCAACGCGCTCAGCGCCTGGCCTTCCGGCGTATTCCAGACGCTGGCAGGGAGTTTGGCCTGCATCTCAGCGTAGGCTTGCGTGGCTATGTTTTTGAGCTGCCCTTGATTGGCCGGGCCGTAGTCGTTTTTTGCCGTGTTGGTGTCGAGGACCTCGCGATCACTCCACCAAGTGGGCGGGGTGGCTAAGGCCAAGAGTGGCAGCAGGCAAACCAAAACAAGGAGCAGCCGGTGGCTCCGCACAGCCGAACTGGTGGAATGTGGCTCAAGTTTCATGGGGGAAACAAGTCTTTTGGGGGTGAGGGATTTCGAGAGCTAGTCTGACATGGTTTTTCAGATTAGGGCGTCGTGAATTCTCCCATCGAAATATCGCCTTGCACTGGCATTGTTATCCTGTTTCCGCTGCCGGTGATAATGAGGTTGCCGCTAATCTGTGCATCTCCAGCAACCTCGAGGAGATGGGTGGGAGAGGCGGTGCCTAAGCCAAGATAGCCTGTATTGAAATATATGGCGTTGCCTTGGGCGTTCCAGAAACTATCTCCTTGAGGCCCTTGTGGGCCAACCGCACCATTTGGTCCCTGGGGTCCGACAGCGCCATCGGGGCCCGCCGACCCTTGGGGGCCCTGCGGGCCAACCGAACCGGGTGCGCCTGTTGGACCCGTTTCCCCCAGCGGACCCTGAGGTCCTGGGGGACCGGTCGGGCCCTGGTTGACAAGTTCAATTTCCAACTGCGGCCCGTGGCTGGTGGTGATCGATTCCTTGGAATCAAAGGAAACATCGACCGTCGACGCGTCCGGCGTGAGCGCGATTCCCAGATTGGTCGCGGGCGTAGTAACCCACGACTGGACCAGAGACGTTAGGTCGACGGCCGCGAAATCGTCGGCGCTCGTGATTTGCCAACCACTAATAAAAGGGCTTGGGGCGAGGGCCGGCGCGGAACCGTCCGTGATGCCACTGCCAGACTTGCCTGTGCCCTCGATCCAAGCCGGGATTCCCGTGACAACGTAAAGGCTAACCGGGCCGCCGATTTTCGCTGTGCTTACCCACAGCTTCAAGGTCGCTTTGCTAACCTGGCTCGCGGTAGTTCCAGCAGGAAGGACACCGGTGAGATCGAACCTAATCCAGGCCCGCTTCAAGGTGTTGCCGCTGCCGGACACCGCCATGGTAGTGGCGTTTCCGAAATTCGTGTTGGCTTTTTTTGCATCGGTATGAGCGTCATCCGTCTCGATCGCCTCGGCCGCGTAAAGCTGCTGGGTGGAGACGAGGAGAGTTATCGCCATGGCGATCCATAGTCCGGGACTGCGAAGAGGAGTTTTCATAGTGGGGGTGCCGCGCGGGCCTGGCAAGGGGGGTTAGAGGTGGGGGGTAACTTACTTTCGGCAGCGAGTCTTTTCGATTGCGCGGAAGACGTCAAGCGAATTTCTGAAACTTTTTTTCCTGGATGGTTCCGCACACGACGAGACGGGTGCAAGCCTCGGGGGTTCCTTGGTGACCAACAAATGAATTGAACGGCCCGAGGGAAAGAGGAATTTCGCCTCATTCGAATTGCTCAGCCATTCGCCGCCGATCTCCGCGGCTTCGATTGCCCGGGATAGAGGTATGCCTCAAGGACGCTCTGGATTGAGTTTAAGGGCGATGCGATTTCCGGATTTCGGTTCCCGGTAGTCGCATTGACATAACCTAGGGCGATTCGGCCCGCGCGGCTTTACGCTGCATGAACCATGCAATCCAGATGCAGCTTTCGTAGAGCAGGCACATCGGCAGGCTGAGCGCGACCAGCGTGAGCACGTCGGGGTCGGCGTGATGATAGTGGCGAGGATGAAAATGAGAACGATGGCGTAGGGCCGGGTGCGGGCCATGAATTGATAGGTGACAAAGCCGAACTTAACCAGCGCGAGGACGACGACCGGCAACTCGAAGGCCAGTCCGAAACCAAGGACAAAGCGGGTCACGAAAGAGTAGTATTGCTGCACGGTCCACATCGGCGTCCAGCCGAGCGATTGGGTGTCGTGGAAGAAAAAGAGAATCGTCTTGGGGAGGAGCCAAAAGTAACAGGAGGCTACCCCGGTGAGAAAGAGTCCAAAACTAACGACGATCGCCGGGAAAAGGAACCGTTTCTCGACGGCGGTCAGCGCGGGCAGAACAAATTGCGCGAGAAAATAAAGGAGGAGCGGGAAGGAGATCACGATCCCGGCATAAAAAGCGAGATGAAATGAAATCGTAATCGAGTCGGTGATCCCAAGCGCGCGCAAAGCGCCGATCTGGCCGCCGACTTCGTTGAGCGGGCGTTGCAGGATCATAACAAGGCGCTGACGAAAGGCGAAACAGAGAAACATCGCGACGATCAGGACGACCGCCATCTTCACGATGGTCCAGCGCAGGTCTTCCAAGTGCTCGAGAAACGGTTTCGAAGTTTCGCTCTCCGGCGGGTCGCGAAAGGCGAAGATGTCGCTCAGTTTCATCGTTAAGGGAAAATTTCGCCGCGCGCCACCAGCCGCGCCCAGATGCTGAGGCTATTGGCGTCGCGAACTTCGCCTTGGGCGATCATCTCGCGTAAGACGTCAGCGCTGAATTCGCGGCAATCGATGATCGCCTCGGTGGCGTCATGCTGGGCGCCGGCCGCGCTTTTCCGGACTGGTCGGGCGAGGAAGAAATAGCAATGTTCGTCGGTAAAACCGGGCGAGGTAAAATAATGGCCGAGCGGAACCAGTTCCGCGCCCGGGACCAGCTCGTAGCCGGTCTCTTCCCGTAGCTCCCGCCGCGCTACCTCACGCATAGTCGCTTCATCAGGATCCAAAGTTTCGTCGATCTGGCCCGCAGGCATGGACCAGATCGCGGCACGAATTGGAATGCGTTCCTCCCGAATGAGAACAAATTTTCCCTCGCGCGTGAGCGGCGCAATCACAACCGCCGGCTTGCGATGAACAACCGACCATCGGCGTGGCGCGGGCTGCGTTGGCGTCCGCACTTCATCGGTCGCCACGGTCAGGTGCGGGGTCTCGAAGTGGGTTTCGCTGGCCAAAGTTTCCCAGCCGTCGCGGTCGCGCACAAGGTCGCTCTTTTGCACGCGGGGAAGTTATGGACGGTGTCGCCAAAAGCGAATCCTTAGCGCGTCGCTGCCACCGGCTGACGGACGACGCGCACCGCCACGTAGCGCGTTTCCGGCAGAACAAATTTCCGCAGCTCCAATTCCACGCGGATGAGCCCGAAGCGCGAGAGCAAATGTTCCGCCATCTCGTGCGCCAGCGTCTCAATCAATTTGTCCGCCCGCCCGGCGACGAAGCGGCGCAGATCCTCACAGACAGCTGCGTAATCGATCGTGCGCGCGAGATCGTCGCCGAGGTCACCGAAGGCGCGGCGCGGTTGCAGGGCGATCGAGACGGTGAGGCGTTGCGGTTCGGCACGTTCCAGATCGGGCACACCGACACGCGCCATCAGTTCCAGCGCTTCGATTCGGATCTCGTCCTCAGGCGGAGCGAACTCCAGGAGCCGCTGAAGTTCCCCCAGATCGCGCACCGTCACGTCGGGATTTGCCCGGCAGAGTTTTTCCCGCGAATCGAACCCTGTGAGGGTCGCGATCGACATCACGCCGCCGTCGCGGGCCGTTGCAATGCCTTCCACCGTATGGCCGATAAAAGCCGTTTCGGCCGCGGCAAGATCGTTGTCCGTCAGAATCTCCCCGATCCGCGTGCGCCCATCGGCCACTCCGACGTAGGCCCGCTCGAAAAAATGCGCGATCCCGAGCCGGGCCGACTGCTCGACGTACTGTTCCTCCTTCGTCGTGCTGAGCAGGAAAACTCGCCGCCGCGTATCCTGGCAGAAACCGAGAAACTCGAGCGCATGCGGTTGAAGCGTGACCGCATGTCGAAAGTCGAAATGGTCGCAGAAAAGGGGCTCGAGTTCACCGAGGGCGACCTCGCGCAAAAGATCGTCGTCCAACACATCGAGCGACAACCGGAACCTTTCCCGAAATCCCTCGAGCAATAGTTCCGCCTGGCCAAAGCGGTGGACCAAAGTCGACGCGCCGGCCACCGAGCCGAGATCGTCGGTCAGCGTCCCGGACCAATCGAGAATCACGTTGCGCAACATCCAGGATGGAAGATGCGGAAATCAGGAAGAGAAGAAAGGAGCGATCTTGATCTGGTGGTGCGTATCAAGAGAGCGCGAGCTTTGTCAGTTCCGTTTTTTCTGATCTTCCTCTTCGATGAGGCCGGACATCGGGAGCCATCGCATCGCGGCATTCCTCTGCGCTGGCAGTTCCCAGGCTGGTGCGGCGGAGCCCGCGCACTTTGCGCGAGAGCGAACTCGCGGAAGCATGCAGACCGGCAGCATCGGCGACGTAAGCCGCGGCGTTGGCCGCCGCGATGTTCATCTGCGCCGCAGTCGCGATCGCATCCTGGTTCGCGCCGAGGAAGAGAAACGTCCACCGATACTGCTCGGTCTGCTCTTTGATGACACGGGCGATTTGTTGCCACGTGTAGGTTTGGGAGGAATTCTCCAGGCCATCGGTGAGGATGGCAACGATCACCTGGCCGGGGCGGTCCTGCTCCGGCAGCGCGGCGAGTCGCGCGCCGAAGTCGTCGATTGTCTGGCCGATCGCGTCGAGCAAAGCAGTGCTCCCGCGCGGGACATAACTGTCGTCGTTCAGTGGCAGAATTTCCGCCACCGGCAGGCCATCGATCGGGACCAAATATTCGTCATCAAAAAGCACGAGCGTGAGCTTCGCCAGGCCCTCGGTCTGTTGTTGCTCATGCAGGAAGAGATTGAAGCCACTCATTGCCGCCTCCCGGCAACTTCCCATGGAGCCGGACCGGTCGAGAACGAAGGCGATTTCGGTATAATTTTTGTTCATGCCCCCATTATAGAAAACAGGGTCAGACATCCGCTGTCCGGCCAGCGAAGTTTTTTTGCCGGATCGGGTTCTTATTTCCCCGAATAGGCAGCGACAAACTTTCGCCCGACCTCTGCCAGCCGCTCCCGCAGTTTCGCCGGCTCAAGCACTTCCGCCTGGTCGCCCCAGCTCAGGATCCAGCGCTCGATTTCTTCCAGGCTGCCGAGTTGCAATCGCAGCTCCAGCCCGCCGTCACGCAGCTCCCTGATCTTTTGCGAGTGGTGCCACATCCGTTCGCGCACGAGCTGCGCCGCGAATGGCTGAAAGCGGATTCGCACCGTCGTGCGACCGTCGCTCTGGAAAACACCAAAGCTTGAATCGAGAAATTTGCCGATCGAAAAATTCGCCGGCCGCCTAAAGCGCGCGCCTGTGCGCCGCGGCGCGCTGATGCGCGGGAGGGCAAACGTCCGGACCTGCTGGCGGGCGAGATCGAAGCCGAAGAGATACCACTGATTATCGACGCAACCGAGATGATAAGGCCGCACTCGCCGCGTCTCCGCCGTCGAGCTGCGCAACTTTCGATAGCGAAACTCCATCTCCGCCGAGTTGAGCACGGCATGGCTGAGCAGCTCGAAGACCTCCAGATCCGCCACGCTCTGTCCGGCGCTGCGAAACGAAATGGCCGCATCCAGATCCGTCCAGGTAAAAGTGACCTTGTCTTTCAGGCCGTGCCCGATTTTCTGAAACGCCGCCTTGAGCGGCGCTTCGAAAGGCGTGCCGTGATATTGCTGGAGCGCTTTCTGGGCAATGAAGAGCGCGACGATTTCCCCTTCGGAGACCTGGATACTGGGAAAACTGGTGACTGGTTCGGTGTAAACGAAACCGAAATGCAACTGGTCGTACTCGATCGGTAACCCGAGCTGATAGCGCATGAACTCGATGTCGCGCTGGATCGTCTTCTCCGACACCTCCAGTTCTCCGGCCAGCTTCCGGCAGTTGGGAAATTTCCGCGCCTGCAGCTGGGCGTGCAGCTGCATCATGCGCGCGAGTGGCGGACGGGAAAATTGCTCGACCACGGGACGCTTTCCGCGCGCGTGGCTTGGGCGTGGCTTGGTGACTATCGGACGTGACATGTCCGACAGGTAAGGCCTCGGCGGCGCCCTTCCAAGCGCAATCGTTCGGTCGCCCGAAAAAAAGTCGTTTGGTCGGACACCTTTTGTCCGAACGCTTGTGATATGGTGCCCGCCGTGAGCGGGAACCCCGGCTTCCATCTTCATACTCAGCAACCGGCTCGAGCAGCTGGCCGACGCGCTCGCGCTGGGGCTCCAGCATCCGCTGCGACGATCCGTTCGCGGCGAGGCGGTGGTGATCCCGACGCTCGGCCTGGAACGCTGGCTGACGCAGCAGCTCGCGCCGCGCCAGGGCATTTGCGCCAACGTCTCCTTCCTTTTTCCGCAAAACTTCGTCGCCGGCCTGATGGATGAAGCGTTGCCCGGTCGGCCGCCGCTCGCTTTTACGCGCGCGAAAATCTTACCTGGCGCATCATGAAATTGCTCCCGGCGCTGCCGTGCGGCCTGAGTTTGCGGAGCTGCGAGCGCTACCTCGATCAGCCACGCCCGGAGCTGCGCCGATTCCAGCTCGCGGGAAAAATCGCCGACTCTTTTGACCAATATCTCGCCTTTCGACCGCGCATGATTCTCGATTGGGAACGCGGAACCGAGAAAGCACTGGCAGGCCATCCTCTGGCGGGAGCTGATCCGCTCCGCGCCCGGTTTGCATCCGCCGGCACTGGCGGAGGAATTCCGCGCCGCCTTGCGCCGCGGCGCCGCGCCATTGCCGGAACGCGTTTCGGTTTTTGGCATCTCGACGTTGCCGCCGTTTTACATCAATTTTTCCAGGAACTCGCGCAGGCGATCGAGGTGCATTTCTTCGTGATGCGGCCGACCCCGGAGTGGTGGAGCGATATCCGCTCCGAGCGCGAAGAAATGCGGGCCCGCCGCAAAGCGCCCGCGACCGCGCAACTCGATCTGCAATTCGAGCGCGGCAACCCGCTTCTCGCCTCGTTCGGCAAAACTCGGCCGCGAATTTCTCGAGAGCATGACCGAATCGAATCCAACGCGGGAACGCGACCTGTCGGAGGCGCCGCCTAACGAGACCATGCTCGGCCAAATCCAGCGCGACATTTTCGAGCTGCACGATCCGATCGGCCGCGCGCCGCGTCCGATCGCCGCCGACGATCGTTCGCTGCAATTCCATTCCTGCCACAGCCCGATGCGCGAGATGGAAGTGCTGCACGACCAGTTGCTCGCGCTCTTCGAGAACATCCCGATCTCAAGCCGCACGACGTCGTGGTGATGGCGCCGGACATCAGCATCTACGCGCCATTCATCGAGGCGGTCTTTGCCACTGCGCCGGAGGCGCTGCGCATTCCGTTCAGCATCGCCGATCGCGGGGCGCGAGCCGAGAACGGCGTCATCGACACCTTCCTGCGCATCCTCGAATCGGCCGGCAGCCGCTTCCCCGCGAGCAGCGTCATGAACATCCTCGAGTCGGTCCCGCTGCAGCGGAATTTCGATCTGGCCGAGCCCGATCTCGAGATCATTCGCACCTGGATCGAGAAAACCGGGATCCGCTGGGGGATCGACGCTGCGCATCGCGCCGAGCTCGGCCTGCCGGAGTTTGGCGAAAACAGTTGGCGCGCGGGGCTCGATCGGCTCCTCCTCGGTTACGCCGCACCGGCGCGCGGCGAAAAACTCTTCGAAGGCATCCTGGCCTTCGATGAGGTGGAGGGAAATCTCGCGGAAACGCTCGGCCACTTTGTTGATTTTGCCGAATCGCTTTTCTCAACTGCGCGCAAGCTCCAGCATCCGCGTCCGCTCGGCGACTGGGAGGAGACCTTGCGCCAGATGGCCGACCGCTTCTTTGGCGCCGATGACGAACGCGAACCGGAGCTGCACCAATTGCGACGAATCCTCGATTCGTTAGGCGAAACCGCCGATCTTTCCGGTTTCGACGAACCGGTCCCGCTCGACGTTCTCCTCGCCCATCTCGAAGAGGCGCTCGCGCGCAAAGAGAGCGGCTCCGGATTTCTCGTCGGCAAAGTCACCTTTTGCGCGCTCAAACCGATGCGAGCCGTGCCGTTCCGGGTCGTCTGTCTCGTCGGGATGAACGACACCGCCTACCCGCGCCACGATCGCCCGCCGGCCTTCGATCTGATCGCGCAACAACCGCGACCGGGCGATCGCACGACGCGCGATGACGATCGCTACCTCTTCCTCGAAGCGCTCCTTTCCGCGCGTGACGTTTTCTACCTTAGCTATGTCGGTCGCTCGATCCGCGACAACAAACCGCTCCCGCCCAGCGTGCTGGTGAGCGAGCTGCTCGAATACACCGGCGCCCTTGTCACCGAGCACCCGCTGCAGCCCTTCAGCCAAAAATATTTCACCGGCTCCGACGGACTCTTCAGTTATTCGGCGGAAAACTGCCTGGCGAGCGGAAGGGCGGTCGAGGAACGAACGCGCCGGCGCCGTTCATCGCCGCGAAGATCGGCGAGCCGGAAGCGGAATGGCAGCGACTGGACAACGCGAAGCTTCTCTCCTTTTTCGGCAACCCGTCCAAATTTCTCATTCGCGAGCGGCTCGGCCTGCGCATGCCGCGACTGGATTCGCTCCTCGAGGAAGCGGAGCCGCTGGAACCGGGCGGGCTCGCCAAATACCATCTGGAACAGGATCTCCTCGATCGCGCCCTCGGCGGCGAGGAGTTCGAGGCGTTGTTTCCGGTGGCGCGCGCGGGCGGAGAGCTGCCGCCGGGCCGGGCGGGCGAATCGCATTTGCGCGAACTGTCTGAGAACGCGCGCCTTTTCGCCGACGGCGGTAATGGCGAACGCCGGCCAGCAACGCGGCGAGCCGGAGCAATTGCAGCTTAGCATCGGCCGGTTCGAGCTCAGCGCCCGGATCGACAACCTGTTTGATGGTCGTCTGGTGCGCCACCGCCTAACGACACGAAAACCGACAGATCTGCTCGGGGCGTGGATCGATCATTTGCTCATGAATTGCGTTCGCTCGACCGAATCGATTCTCATCACCGCGACCAAAGAAAAGCAACCGGTGATCGAGCGTTTCGCGCCGGTGCGAGGACGCACAAACGCTGCTCGCTTTGCTCCTCGATTTCTACTGGCGGGGCTTGCGCGAGCCGCTGCCCTTTTTTCCTCGCAGCTCGCTCGCCTTCGCGGAGCGGAAACTCCATCCGACCAGAGGATCTTCTCCGCTCGAGAAAGCGCAAAAGACCTGGGGCGATTCGCCGCTCCCGCAAGAGAGCGATTTCGGGATGGGACCGGAGCGAGAAGACGACTATTTCGATCTCGCTTTTCGCAATGTGCCCGATCCGCTCGGGCAGGAATTTCAAGAGATCGCGATGGCGATTTTCGAGCCCGCCCTCCAGGTCATGACGAAGGAGACATGAACGATTTCTCCCTCCTCGAAACCGAGATCGGCAGCGGTCCGCTTCTGATCGAAGCGAGCGCCGGCACCGGGAAGACATTTACCATTGCCGGGCTCGTCCTGCGGCTGCTCCTGGAACGACCTGACCTGACGATCGACAAGATCCTGGTCACCACCTTCACCGAGCTGGCCACGGCGGAATTGCGGGGCCGCATCCGCGATCTCTTGCGCGACGCGCTCTTCGGCTTCCAGGCCGGAAAGTCGGAGCACGATCTGCTCCGCGAAATGCTGCCAAAATATCCTGATCATCGCGCCGCGATCGAACGGCTGAAGGACGCGCTGGCCAATTTCGATGAAGCGCCGATCTACACCATTCATGGTTTCTGCCAGCGCGTCCTGGCGGAACAGGCTTTCGAGACCGGCACGCTCTTCGACGCCGAGCTGGTCACGGACGAGCGCGATCTGCTCCGCGAGGTGACCTGGGATTTTTGGCGGCGCAATTTCTACTCCACCGATTCGTTAGGCGTATTGCTCGCGATCCAGGGCAAGATCACGCCGAAGAAGCTTCTCAAAGATCTGGAGGAGCTGGTGAAAAATCCGACACTCACGATTTTGCCGAAAGATCTGCGCAGTTCCGCCGAAGCAGCCAGGCAAGTCGAGCAGGCATTGGGCGAAGTGCGCAACGCCTGGCCGGAATGTGCCAGCGGGATCCGCGATTTCTTTGCCAACCCGATATGGGCCAAGAGCAGCTACAGCAAGGCGCTGCTGGCGCGCGTCCTGGAGGATTTGGAACAGGTCGTTGCCGAGGAAGGCGCTTCAGCGCGCCAATTCAAGAGCATCGAGCTGCTCGCGGCCGAAGTCATCGAAAGCAACGGGGTTAGGAAAGGCTTTTCGCTTCCCGAGAACCCAATCTTCGGCCTCTGCCAAAAATTCGCCGATTGCGCGGCGGATTTTTGCACCGCCTTGCGGGCGGAGTTCCATGCCTGGGCGCCTGACGAACTGCGGCGGCGCAAACAGGCGCAGAACGTTCTCGCCTTTGAAGATCTCCTCACCCGGCTCGACGAAGCGCTTCGCAGCCAGGGCGGTTCGGCGTTGGCCAAATCGATCCGCGAAAAATACCGCGTCGCGCTGGTGGATGAATTTCAAGACACCGATCCGGTGCAGTATTCGATCTTCGAACGCATCTACCAGGGGAGCGACGCGACCGTCGCCTTCATCGGCGATCCCAAGCAGGCGATCTATTCTTTCCGTGGCGCGGATGTTTTTACCTACCTGAACGCCTCGCGCGCGACCCGGCGACAATTCACCCTGCGCACGAACTGGCGCTCGGAAAGCGGACTCGTTAGGGCGATGAACGCGGTTTTCGATCGCCCGGATTCGTTTCAGCTGGAGGAAATCCAGTTTCTCCCCGCGCAACCGGGACCGCACGCGGATCAGACTCCGCTGCTCTTCCAGGGCAAGGCGGAAACGCCTTTTCATATCTGGACCTCTTCCGGGAAGGAAAATCTCTCCGACTGCGTCGCGACGGAGATCGTGCGTCTGCTCGACCGCGGCGCCACGATCGACGGAAAAAAACTCGAGCCCGGTCACTTCGCCGTCCTCACGAGCACGAACGCGCAGGCGGCAGAAATGCAGATCGCGCTGCGGGCGCGCCGGGTGCCGAGCGTGCTCTACAGCAGCGCCAACGTCTTCACCTCGCACGAAGCGCGCGAAATGCGCGACCTGCTCGCCGCCGCCGCCCAGCCCGGGAACGATAAACTGGTCCGCGCCGCGCTCTGCACCGACGCCCTCGGTTTCACCGGAAACGAGATCGACGCTCTATCGCGAGACGACGCCGCCTGGGAGAAGGAACTGTTGCGCTTCCAGGAACATCACCAGGTCTGGCGCGAGCGCGGATTCATCCGGATGCTGCGCCAGCTCGCGGTCGAGCACGGCGTGCGCCAGCGTCTGCTCGCCTATCGCGACGGGGAACGTCGCCTGACGAATTTTCTCCATCTCTCGGAACTGCTCCATGCCGCCTGCGTCGAGCACCGGCTCGGCATTACCGGCATTTTGAAATGGCTCGCGCAGGAGATGCAGGCCGGAAACATGGCGCCGCGCGAAGAATGCGAGCTGCGTCTGGAGAGCGACGAAAAAGCGGTCCGCATCATCACCGTGCACAAGAGCAAAGGACTCGAGTTCGATGTCGTCTTTTGTCCCTATGTCGGGACCAACGCGAATGCGCGGCCGACCTTTCACGATCCGGAGGAAAATTATCGGCTCACGCTCGATCTCGCGGGGAGCGAGAACACAAACCGCTCCGGGAAAAGGAAGCGCTCGCTGAAGCGCTGCGGCTTTTCTATGTCGCGGTCACGCGCGCCCGGCATCGGTGCACGATGGTCTGGCCGGCGAAAGCAAAACCGGAGAAATGCGCCCCGGCTTTTCTCCTCGGACGGGCGGGCAACCGGCGATCGCATCGGCCGATATCGCGATCGCAGACGCCCGTGCCTAACGACGATCTCTTTCGCCCCGGGATCGAAGCGCCGCCGCGTTTGGAAGCGCGCCAGTTCAGCGGCACGATCGATCGCACCTGGGGCATCGCCAGTTTTACCCGGTTGGTCAGCGGACGCGAGACGGACGCGCTCGATGAAGGCCCGCTGGTCGAAGTCGCGGCGGAAATGGAGATTGACGGCGAGCGCCGAAGGAATTCACGCTTTCCCGCGAGGGATGCACGCCGGCACCTGCCTGCACGAAATTCTCGAGGAGATCGATTTTGCGAATCTCGCGACGATGCCGGAGCTCGTGCAGCGCCGGCTCGCGCCTACGGCATCGAAGGCTTCGACGAGGTTGTCGCGGAAAATTTCGCGCGCTGGCGGAGTTGCCGCTTTCAGGTGGCGGCGTGCGCTTCACCTGGCCGATTGCCTAACGACGCCGGAAGGCGGAGCTGGAGTTTTCCTTTCCGATTGACGGCCTGACGAAAACGAAGCTGGCGCGGGTTCTGAAGCTGCCGGAGATCGATCTGCGGCTGGACGACTCCAGCTCCAACTGAACGGCTTCATGAACGGCTTCATCGATCTGACCTTTGAGCATGGCGGGCGGTTTTATTTTGCCGACTGGAAATCGAACTGGCTCGGCCCGACGACGCACGCTTATCGCCCGGCGACGATCGCGGCCGAGATGGAGCGGAATTTCTATACGCTTCAACTCTGCCTCTACAGCGTGGCGTTGCATCGCTACCTGCGAGTGCGCAAACCGGGCTACGATTTTGACCAGCATTTTGGCGGAGCGTTTTACGTTTTCCTGCGGGGAATCGATCCGGCGCAGCCGGAGAACGGCGCTTATTTTCGGCGCCTGAGTCGCGGGTTG
>CAVRGZ010000007.1:0-10710 GCA_963720895.1 uncultured Verrucomicrobiae bacterium | reverse complement strand
CCCGATAGTGAGCGAAAAGAACCCGCGGCTTGTCACCCTTTATACGGGTATTTCCTTCTCAGATGCCTGGGAAGGTGTCGTGCTGCGGTGGTTTGAGTCCGTCGCAGGGCTTCCCCTGGCGGCCGCCCCGAGTGTAGTCCTTACGCCAAGTCGTAGCCTGGCTTATCTCATGCGGAGCAAGCTTCTCGAGCGTGGGATCTCCATTCTCGGACTCAAGTTTCTTTCCCCGGCGCAGTTGCGCGAGACCCTGCTCCAGGACAACCGGAACATTCCGCTGCGCGAACATCTTCGGTTGTTGTTGGCGATTGCCGCCGAAGGAGTCGCGGCGCGCGCGAACAACAATCGGGACAAGCGCGAGTCGCCGGAATTCCTTATCGCAAAATCGATCGCCCGCGATCCCGATCACTTTCTGCGGGCGATCGACCAGCTCGACGCCGCGGGCTGGAGTTCGCAGGAACTGGATGAACCCGGGTTGCGCGAGGTCGCCAAGAGCTTCGAAAAGATCGCGCATGACTGCGGATTTGAACTTGTCCACGAAGCGGACCGCAACGCGCTCGCCGTGGCCGTCAAGGCACCTCCGATCTTCCACGATCTGCTGGTGATCGGGTTCAACGGCGCGCACTGGCCTCTCTGGCCACTGCTGCGCGGCGCCGTCACGGCTTCAGCGCAGACGACCGCAATCCTGAGTGATCCGCGGGATGAAGCCCGCGACCTCGACGAGATCTGGATCGGCACCTGGGAAGAAACGTTCGGCCCAGCCCAGCCAATCGCAGAAGCGGCGCGCGAATCGGTTTCACTTCTCGAGAATCTGAGCCCGCTATCCGAGACAGAGTCGGAAAAACTCGCGCGTGCCAGGCATCGGCGGATCCACTTCCTGGTCGGGCGCGATACCTCGGAGCAGGCGAAGGCGATTGTCGCGCTGGCGGCAAAGTTTCTGCACGACCCGGCGTGCGAGCGTATCGGCATTTTGTTTCCACGCGCAGGTGCGCTGGCCCGAATCGTGGCCCGGTTTCTTGAGTCGGCCGGGATTGCGCATAACGACGGTCTCGCGCACCTCGGCCCGAGCACGTTTGACGATGATGCCTGGCGAGCTTGGCTGGAGTTACAGAAAAGTCCGCGGCTGAAAGTCCTGCTCGGATTTCTGCGCGCGACGAGCGCAAAGATTTTTGAGGGAATATCGATCGCGGAGGTGGAAGATCTGTTGCGCCGGGCTTACGGCAACGTGCTCATCGATAACATCGATCTCCTCCGCAAATACTGCTCGCGCAAAGATGGCTCCGAGCGCCAAGCCGCGCTCGTCCTTGGCTTGGAGAAAATTCAATTTCTTCCCGCGAACGCGACCCTTTCCGAATTCCTCTCCCAAACGCACAAGATTTTTCTCCAGCTCGGTTGGAAAGAGCATTGGAGCGAAATTGACCGCTTGACCCGGACCTGGGCCAGCCACCTCCGGGAATCCTTTTCGAAAAATCTTTACCTGCGCTGGCTGCGCGAGGTCCTTGGCGCTCCGTCTCTCCAGCGCGACGAGGGCGGCTCGCATCCCTTCAGCCGTGTCCACTTGCTTCCTTACGCAGAAGCCGAAGGCCAGAGCTGGTCGCACCTCATCTTCGCCGGTCTCAACGAAGAAGAATGGCCGGCGCTGGACGATGAACTCGGTTTCGTCCGGGACCAGGAAATCGATGAATTCAATCGGCGAAACAGAGTCTTGAATCGGCGCGCCGTGAAGCGCGGCCGGCAGGGCGAAGGCCAATGGAGCGTGCGCGAAAACAAGACGCTGCTCATCGGGGCGAGCGAACGCAGGCAGATTCGCCGGAGACAGCTCAGCAGCCTGGTGGAGTCTGCCACACAGGGAATCGGGGTCACGGCGAATCTTTATTCCGAATCTTCCGCCAACCGCATCGCCAACCCGAGCGAGTTGTTTTCACGTCTCTATTTTTCGGCGCGCGGCGCCGGCGTCTCGCACCGGACTTTGCACGGACTGGAAAAACAGACGCGGACCTGGCTGAAGGACTGGTCGCCGATCGACGCACAGAAGATCGACTCCGTTAGCCTTGGCCGGACGCGTTACGCCTACGACGCGCGTCGGCAGAAGCGCGCCGCGGGCGAATATGAATTTGCGCTCCGCACGCCGCCGGATCGACCGGTTTCGTTGCGCGTCACAGAATGGGAGCGCGCGTTGCGATCGCCGGCCATCGTTTGGCTGAAGGTTTTTCTCGGCGTCGAAGCGGACGAAAAAGAGAGCAGCGCCTGGGCGATTGCCACCGGCCAATGGGTCCATAGCTGGCTGGCGGAAGGCGCCGGCCAGTCGGAGACTAACGAATTCGTCGCGATCCCTGAGACGAATGAAATGCGCGCGCGCATCGTGGACAGCGCGCGTCGCTTCCGCGCCGAGGTGCAGGCGCTCTGCCAGGCCTGCGCGCAACCGTTCCCCGATTGGTGGGATTCCGGCTGGGGTAACGCGCTCTTCATCGCCGACGGCCTGGCCGTCAAATTATCCGGCCTCTCCGACTGGTCGCAGCTGGCCTCGGAATGGAAACTCGATTCGCCGACCGAGATTCCGCTCGGGGAAAACAAATCACTCCGCGTTCGCGGGCGAATCGACCTTTTCCTGGGCCGCGGCGAGAAGACCAATGCGAGCCTCGGATTTCCCGAAGTTTGGATTGTTGATTACAAGACCGGACGGCAGCGTGGCTTCGACAAACACGCGCGAGGGAGGCAGGAACCCGCGGAAAGATTCCGCAAACAGCTGGTCGACGGCAGAGGCGTGCAGCTCGCCTTGTATGCGCTGGCCGCCCACGCACTCGGCGCCGGGCACGCCCGACTCACCCTGCTCGCCGCGAGAGAAGAAATGGAGCCGCAATTTCAGCTCGAGGATGCCCTTGCGCAAAAGGAGTTCTGGGACGCTTTGCACGAGATGCAGGAAAGCGGCGTGTTCGGGATGCTCGGTCCCGTGCATAACAGCTTCGGCTTTGGCCCGGAATATCCCCTCGCCACGCTCCCGGTCGATCCCGAGCGATTGAGGGAAAAGTGGGCGCTGACTCATCCGGCTCTCGTCTCTGAAACGGAGGAACCGGAACGTGATTGAGACCGCCGATTTCGAAGCGAGAAAACGTTTCGCGCGCGAGCAGGATCGAAATTTTTCGGTCGTCGCCGCGGCCGGATCGGGCAAGACACGCGCCATCACCGACCGGATCGTCGAACTCGCGCGTAGTCCCTCCGCTCTTGAACGCCTGCCGCAACTCGTGGTCGTCACCTATACCAATCGCGCCGCCGACGAGATGCAACAGCGCACCCGGCAGTGCATCCTCGAGTCCGGGCTCCCACTGGAAATTATCGAGGCGTTCAACCGCGCTTTCTTCGGCACGATCCACAGCTTTTGTGTGAAGCTGCTTGCGGCCCACGGGCACCATCTCGGTCTGCCCGCGGACCTGGAACTCGTTACTGACGATGAGGAGCTGTGGAATCAATTCGTCCAGCAGCAAACGACCATTGGCCGCTCGCTAGGCGAAGCGAACCGGAGAATCCTGTTTCGGCATGTGCAGGTCCGGTATCTGATGGACCTGGCCCGCAAATGCGAGCTCGACCTCAACGCGATCGAGCCCGACACACCCTGTCCGGATGCGGACTTTGCGGAGGTTTACGCGGTGGTGGCGAAAGGCTCGGCAACGCGAACCATTCCAAAAGACCAGGCAGAGCTGCGTCGCTGGGAAGAGCGCTGGCGCGGAAGCGAGGAATTCGCGCCCTGGCCACTGCGGACGAGTAACGCCAAAGACTTCGTTAGGCATTGGCGCGACGCTTTCCGCCCGTTGCGCGATTGGGTGAACGCCTGCGCGCTTTGTGTCGCGGCGGAGATCCAGCGCGCTTATTGCGATTTCCGTTTCGAGCGGGGAACGGTCACCTATGCGGATCAGGTCGCGTTGGCGGTGGAGCTGACGCGGCGGCCGGATGTCGCCCGCCGCATCCGCGAGAAAAATTACCGGGTCATCCTGGACGAAGCGCAGGACACAGATCCACGGCAATTCCTCGTCCTCCTGGAAGTCACACGCCCCTTGGAAGCCCCGGACATCTGGCGGGAAACGCGGCAAGCGCCGCCGCGCCCGGGCCACTTCTGCATGGTGGGCGATTTCCAGCAATCGATCTATCGCGACCCGGCCGATCTCGCCCGCTATCGCGAGCTGCACAATCTGCTAATCGAGGATCGCGTCGCGGAAGAGATCAAATTCTCCGTCACCTTCCGGCTCGATCAGGCGCAGCTGGATCTTGTCAACGCCACCTTCCCCGAAATTCTCAACAGTTGCGACGGACAGGTGAAATTCGTCGAGCTCAACAGGCGCCCGGACATTCTCCCCGGCCAGGTGATGCGGCTCGATCTCGAGAGTGAAGTTGATCTCACCACGCCGGAGTTGGAGCGCGCCACTCAGGAAGCGCGGGAGCTGGCGAAATGGTTGCAGGATATGGAACCGAAGAAGCTGCGCGCCGAGTCGTGGCGGCAGGTGGCGATTTTGTCGCCGCGCAAAGCCTGGCTGCGGTCACTAAGAACTGCTTTGCTTGAGGTCGGTCTTCCCGCCGAGGTGCAGTCAGAATCCGACCTCCAAGCCGAGAATCCAGCCTACGCCTGGCTAACCGCGCTGCTCGCCATCACGGTGGATCCCAACGCGCACTACGAAATCGTAGGCGTTCTGCGCGAAGTCTTCGGTCTCTCCGATAACGAGCTGGCGCACTTCGCGCAAGGTGTCGGGGCGCGTTTCCAAGTCGCAGAGAAAACCAGCGGGCGCGGCACAGTCCCCGACATCTTGAATCTGCTCACCCGCCTTCGCCTAACGATCAAACAACAGCCGCTCTTTAGTGCGGTCCAGGAGATTGTTCGCCTGACACAGTTGCGCGAACGCCTGAGCGCGCTCCCCTCAGAAATCTTTCCCGACCTGGGTGCAGAGCTGGACAAATTGCTGAGCGCGGCCGCCACGGCAGAGGCGCGCGCCCTTTCGCTGGAGGATTTTGCCCGCGCCCTGCGCGGCAACTACCGCGCGATTCGCGAAACGAATCCCTCGTCCACCAACGCCATCCAGTTGATCACCGCGCACAAGGCCAAGGGCTCGGAGTGGCAGGCTGTTATCGTTCCCTTTCTTACCCGCAAAGTCTGGGGCGCCAGCTCCCGTTACCCGAGGCTGATCCAGACCCCGGGCCACGACCAACCGCAGATTGTTTTCGACAAGGCGGACGCGGATGAATTCAAGGACGAACTGGACCGCGCCGAGCGCCAGGAAATGGAGCGACTGCTTTACGTCGCGCTGACTCGGAGCAAGCACACCCTGGTGCTTGCGACCGATCGTGAGTTCTTCAAGAAATCGAGTGGCTCGATTCATAGTCACTCGCTCATGAAATGGCTGGGGGCCGATGTCCGTGAGCCTAACGAACAGCACCTGGCCGCGCTGCCGGCCGAGCTAACCGCCTGCCCGGAAACGGCGCACCGCCAGCAGATGATTCCGCGAGAGGAAACTCGCGAAAACTTTGGCAGCCGCGAGATCGGTTGGATCGATCGGGCCCGGCAAAGCGCGGGACGCTTCATTCGCACGGTCAGTCCAAGTAAGTTCGCCGTCGAAGAAGAAATCGGTCCCGTCGTCAGTGACGACGCCTGGATTGAGATCGAGCCGGAACTGCGTCCGCCGCGGATCGACAACCCGGCTACGCGCTACGGAGTCTGGTGGCACGATCTCGTCGAACAAGTCCCCTGGCTCGAGCACTCGGAGACCTGGGACGAAGTGTTCACGGCCCATCACGCAGAGTCACCCGATCCGGCGCGCTCCGCCCGTGAGTGGCGGCTCTTACGCGAGAGCATGACGACGATTTCCGATTTCGGCCCCTCATGGGCGTGTCGGACGCCTCTCGTTCGAGCAGAGATGCCTTTTTTTTGGAAGATGCGGGCTGACCGTTGTCTCGAAGGGTTTATCGACCTCGCCCTCTTCGACCAGGCGACAAACGAGTGCTTGATCGTTGATTGGAAAACTAACCGTGTCGCGCGGGATAAGATTGACACATTGCGGGTCAAATATCGGCCGCAGCTGGCGGCTTACTGCCAGGTAGTGAAAGAAACGACCGGCCACAAGGTCCGCGCCGCAATCTATTCAACTGCCAATGGCAAGTTTGTCCGCTATGAACCGCAGGAGATGGCCACGGAATGGAACCGACTCGAAAAACTGCCGCCGGAAGAGCTTTTTCCCGAGCTGGGCGACGAATAAGTCAACGTCTCGAGTTATCGCGTCGACGACCGCAAAACTCCCGTCGTCGCAGTATCGGCGGAAGGCCGGTCTGGGCCATCACAGCGGAAGAATGTCGCGAAATTATTCCCCGCAAGAGGAGCACAAAATCAAACCGCACCTGCTGCGAAATCTAACACACCGCCGTCGTCATTTACTGTGAGCGCGGACACCGCAAGAAGCTGCTGCTTCCGCCGATCGACGCGGATGGGCGGGTCTGCGCGTGGTTTCAATAGTCGCGGAGTGTCCACCCGAGGGTGGATTGGCCGAGCAGCAGCGACTTGCCGCCCAGGACGTCAGTAACGGAAATTCTCAGGCAGCGGGCCCTTTTAATCGTTTTGAAAGAGCGATAACGGAATTCGCAGAAACGTCCGCTATCTAAGTAAGGCAAATGATCGATATTCGGCAAATTTAATAATTTATTTGTAAAATGGCCTGTCCGTAGTTAATTTCGGAATTCCGTAATGATTTTCAAATGACCCTCCGCCCCGTCGGTTACACATTGCTTCAGGAGCGTTATCAGATCCAAACGCTGCCGCATTTTGTCTTCTCGCAAGTTGTCGACGCGGGCGGACGAAGATCAATTATGGAAGCGGGCACACGCCGCGAAATCTATCCGCGCGCGTATTGGCCCGGCGAGAGCGATTTTGCCCAGCTTGAGTTTGCTCTGAAATATGAAGGTTTGAATCTCCCTCTTCTGCGTGCCCTCCTGCCGCGTGTGAACCGAGCGGAACTGACTGACTGGGTCAAATCCAAGCCGACAGGCGCGTACGCCCGGCGGGTATGGTTCCTCTTTGAGCAGTTCACAGGCGAGCAGCTGGATCTGGCCGATCTGAGCCAAGGCAACTACGTGGAACTCGCAGACCCCAAACTTTACTACACGGGACCGAGACGCACCTATCGGCGCCAGCGCATTCATTTCAATCTGCTTGGAGACCTGCGCTTTTGCGTGACCATTCGGCGAACCGAAGCGCTTGCCGCCTGGGTGGCCAAGCAGCTCGACCAGCGAGTCCGGCAGGTAGTGGCGGAAATTCCGCCAGAGATTTTTCGCCGCGCATTGGATTATCTTTACAAGAAAGAGACGCGCTCCTCTTACGCGATCGAACGCGAGACACCTGATCAAGAGCGTGCCGCGCGCTTCGTCGAAATGCTGCATCGCGCCGAAAAAGGCGATTTTCTCAACAAACCCGCACTGGTGCAGCTCCAGCAGGCAATCGTTGACCCGAGATATCAGAACACGGGCTGGCGGGATGCGATCAGCGAGCAAAACTTTGTCTCCGAAACGACGCCACTCTACGAGGAATCGGTTCACTTTATCGCTCCCCGTCCCCAGGAAATTTCCGATCTGATGGAAGGCTGGCTGGCGGCTTCTCGGCTAATGATGGAAACGGATTTCTCGCCAGTTCTCGGCGCAGCCGCGATCGCCTGGACTTTCGTTTTTCTCCATCCATTCAGCGATGGGAACGGGCGAATTCATCGCTTTCTTATCCACCACATTTTAGCCCGGCGCGGCTTTGCGCCCGAGGGCGTCATTTTCCCCGTGTCAGCAGCGATGCTCGACGATCCACGAGCGTATGATGCGAGCCTCGAATCCTTCTCCAAGCCGCTGCTGCCGCTGATCAAGTGGTCCTTCGATGAAGATCGGGAAATGCACGTTGAGCAGGATACTTCTGATCTTTATCGCGCCATTGATTGCACGATGATGGCAGAGGCGCTGTTCACTTTCGTCGAGCGCACAATCGAGCGCGACCTGCCCGCGGAACTTCAATTCCTGCTCCGCTACGACGACGCGCGCCGAAGAATGGGTGCCGTCGTCGAGCTTCCCGACCCTGTAGCGGCCCGATTCATCCGCTTCTGTCAGGAAAACGGCTGGAAGTTGTCTGCCGCGAAGCGTCTCAAGGGTGGACTCGAAAAGCTCACCGATGATGAGATCGCCGCGCTCGAAACCGCCGTGCGCGAGGCTTTCGAGGAAAAGGCCGTCTCGCACGAATAGAAGCGAGCGCTATGCAGGCGTCTGTTGTCGCCACCGCGCAACGAGCGTAAAGACGCGCCCCCTTCACATTACTTTGATCGAGACGTCCTTGGACAAATGGGACAAACGCGTAAAAAAACGGCAAATTTCTTCGCTATGAAGCGCAGGAGATGGCCGCGGAATGGATCCGACTCGTAAAGCTGCCGCCAGAAGAGCTTTTTCCCGAGCTGGGCGACGAATAAGTCAACGCCTCGAGGTACGACTCGTCGGTTTGCCACCTGCAACCCGGATGACCATCGAAACATTCTTCGCCCCTTGGACAGCAGATGTCTGACCCAACGCGGTAGAATGCCATCATGACTACTTTTCTGTCCTTCCGTGCTTCTAGTTTGGAGGCGCGATGAGCAACCAGGTTTCGGCAAACGACGAAGCGCGTTTCATCACCAAGGAGTTCGCTGAAACGATCGCGGACAAAACTTCGTCCCCTTACTTCCGGCTGCACGATCCCGCGCAGAAAATGCTCGCCGATTTGTCGGCTGCCACGCGAGAGCCAACCTTTGCGTGAAACCGCCTACACCGAGCGAATGATTCACTTTTGGCGGGAAGTCTCGCTCACCGGCCTGCCTCGCACCGGCAGGGGTATGGACGAATGCTACGCGCTCTTGTTTGAATCGGCGTTTGACCTCGCGGAAGCCGAACCTGATTGGGCGATGGAGTGTCTCGATCAAAAAACGGGCCCCAAATGCCCCTGGGAGATTTTGTCGCGGCTGGCTCATTACACTGCGGGGCGTCCAATCGGCCATGCGGGCCTCGTGGACGGTTTTGCCGACATCTACGCCAGGTTGCGGGAGAAGGACGATGATTGGAAGGACCCGTGCTGCGTCGTCGCATCGGGAGATCGATGGTTCTGGGCGGCCCTTCTCACTTCTGCAGGAGTGCCGGAAGAGCACTCGCTTTGGGGCTTTCGCTGTGCTCTGACTTCGGCTTCGGCCAAGGGATGGAATGACGAGGGGCGACTACACACCCGTTTGATTCGGGAGGCGCCGATGCGGGCGGAGATCACTCCGCGGATCGAACTGATGGATCATCCGATCCTAAGAATGGCGCGGTTGAAATACGCCGAGGGAAGCGTCGAGCAGGATCTAGTTCTTCGATTCCTTAACCGGCGCTGCATTCAAGAAGGTTTCGAGAGCGAGACGGACCATTTTAGCGGCGACCTGAAACTCGCCCAATGGGTGCGTGACGCCCGGTTATGGGCGACGGACTTTCTCCAGGAGGAGCCGGAGACGTGCGCAACAATGTTCGAGGCTACGGGAACTGAGACGATTGAGGCGGTGCGCGATTTGTTCCACAGGGAGATCGGCCCTCAGCCGGGAAATGTGGATGACCTCGATGCGACGGCCGCTCTCATGCGCTGGGCCAAGCGCAAGCGCGGCTTCGACATATTCCTCCTACCGCGCCCAGCTCTGGGAGTTTGTCGTGGAAATTGTCGATGCCGCATTATGGCTAGGGTGGCTGTTCCCCCGGATACAGCGGCAAGCGGCAGATGATCATGCACTACTGGAAGGCGGGGCGACCCTGCAAATCGTGAATCCTGATCGTTAGCATTGTAAACTTGATGGACCCAGACTTTAAATTCCGCTTCTCGGTGCGTCCCGTTCCCGACGGAGAAGCTCTTACCTTCGCTGAAATCGAGGAGCGCTACCTCAAGCAGCTTGAGGAGAGCGAGAGAAAACTGGTTCAATCCTTGACTGAACTCGCCAAACTCTACTCGCAGGCAAAACTTCATGATGAGGCGTGCCGCTGCATTGAACGGTTGATCGCGCTCTCGACAGATCCCGAAGAACACGGGAGTTACTATCTGTCTTTGGGATGCATCGCGGAAAAGATCGGTGATTACAAAGGAGCCGCCAAATTCTACCGTCAGGCTCTGGCCTTGGAACCCTGCCGGACCAGCACTTGGTACTACATCCACAACAACCTGGGCTTTTCGCTGAATCAACTGGAAGATTTTGATGGCGCCATCCCTTATTTGCGTCGCGCCATCGAGATCGGTCCCGGGGATCCCGAACGCCTATAAGAACCTGGGACTCGCGCTCGAGGCAACGGGACGCTATCCGGAAGCCGCTGAACTTTTCATCACCGCTACGCAGACCGAGGCGGCGGATTCACGTTCCCTGGGACATCTCGAAAACCTGATTTCATCCACCCGGAGCTGGAGATCGATCTGCCTGACCTGCTCAGCCGGTTGGAATCCTGCCGGGAGGCCGTGGCCATCGCAAGAGCTCAGCAGCCGGACTTGCGCGGAGCATGGGATCGAGCCCGCCAAAAGCAGAAGCCTGAATAGCGCCGGTCAACCTGTAACCGATGCCCACCCACTACCTCAGCAAATCGGACTTCGACCGTACCAAATAAATCAGGTTCGCAAAATTCTCGCGCAATATGAGCTGCTGTTAACCCATGAAGCCGCCTGTCCACGTCGAGTCG
>CAVRGZ010000006.1:0-77290 GCA_963720895.1 uncultured Verrucomicrobiae bacterium | reverse complement strand
CGCTTCGGACACGATCAAAGAAAAGCCGCCTGCTAAGACGGCGCTGCCGTTGGAAGTGACACCCTCAGGTTGAGCTGCATCGCAGGAATTGGCTTCAGCGGTAGGATTTGAACCTACGACCAATCGGTTAACAGCCGACCGCTCTACCACTGAGCTACGCTGGATTATATACTGAGCTGGTTATGTTCAATCCGTTCCTGCTCATTTATTTTGCCCGATACTGATTTCTGATTCTGACACTCTGCTTAAATGGGACTCGCCTCAGGGCCAAGCGGGAACCAGAGGGACTTTAGCACGGGTCGCAAGCAGCCTCTACAGATCGTCCGTGTCGGGCGTCTATTTTGCCCATGTCCGCATCCACGGCAAGTTGTTTCGCGGTTCGTTAAAAACAGCGGACCGAAAGCCCGGCAAGGGCGACGATCCTTCGTCTACTGCACGCCCCATTCCAAGTCTGTCCGCACGGCAGTCGTCAACGCGTGACGAAGTAGACCCACGGCGACCCGATCAGCAGGTAGACCGCCATGAATGCGAGAGTGATGATGAGGCCCAGCTTGTAGAGTTCGCGTTGGGTGAGGTAGCCGCTCGCCGCGAAGATGATGTTCTGGCTGCCGCCCTGCGGAGTGATCACCGAGAAATAGCTGCTTGCGAAAAGCAGGCCAAAGGACATCAGCGGCAGGGGCACCCCGCCGCGCGTGCCGACATCGAGAAAGACGCCGAACAACGCCAGCACCTGCGAGGTCTGGCTCACGAACAGATAGTGGATAGCGACGTAGAGGACGATCAGGGTCACGTACAGGGTCGGCCATGAGAGGCCGCCCAGGCCCGAGGCTAGACGCTCGCCCACATAGCCCATGAAACCGAGTTCGTTCAACTGCGCGCTCATCGCGAATAGGACCGAGAGCCAGAGAAAGGTCGCAAGGGTGTCGCCTTGCTTGGCGATGTCGGCGGGCGTGATCACGCCCGCGAGCAGCAGCACACCGAAGCCCATGAACGCGACGCTGGTGTTGTTAAGGTCGAGTTTATGGCCAAACACCCAGCCGGCGACCATCAGCACGAAGGTCGCGGCTGTAATCCACTCGTCCCGCGACAAACTTCCCATGGCGGCGAGCTCCTTGCGCGCCGCTGCGGGCGCCTCGGGTGTCTTGCCGACGCGCGGCGGGAAGATCTTCGCGACGATGAGGGGCAGGAGCCCGATCGCGATTAGGGATGGCACCGCGGATGCGACCAACCAATTCCCGAAATTGATCTCGAGCCCGGCTTTCTGCACAATCTGCACGCCGATCGGGTTGCAGGAGGTGGCCGTCATCCAAAGCGCCGAGGAAACGGCGAGGCTCGCCATCCCGCAGAACATGAGGTAGCCGCCGAGCCGGCGTCCTTCGGGATCCTCGGGCTTGGAACCCGCCCCCCTGACCACGGATAGGACAATCGGAAAGAGCACGCCGCCGCGCGCCGTGTTGCTGGGGAAGGCCGGCGCGATCACCGCGTCAGTCAGCACAATGCTGTAGGCGAGACCGAGCGAGGATCCGCCGAACCGGCCCACCATAAAAAGGCTGATGCGTCGGCCCAGACCCGACTTTACCACAGCCTGTGCGACGATGAATGCGATCACCACGAGCAGCACGCTCGAATTGGCGAAACCCGAGTGCGCCTGTGCTGCCGTAATCGTCCCGGTGAGAACGACGGCGCCCACGGCGAGCATCGAGGCCGTGAGCAGCGGGAATGCGCCGACAAGCACCGACGCGATCGCCGCGGCGAAGACCGCGAACAGATGCCACGCCGGAGCCGTGAGCCCGGCCGGAACTGGGACGAACCAAATCCCAATCGCGATCGCGAAGGGCACGGCCTTCTTGAGAATCGATCCCGGCTTGCTCATTGGGACACGCCCCCCATTGCGGCGCCGGCCCGAACGCGGCCCTTCAAGTCGATGGCGCGTCCCTGGATCGCTCCGTCCTCGGCCTCCATCACCCACTGCCAGGAGAACTCGTAGGAACCCGTCGCGCCGGCGTACCGTCCCGTGCCGCCCAGGAACCTTCCTGTGATACGGTTGCGCGCCGCAGTCCCTTCACCTTGGAGTTCGCTGAACACCTGGTCGCCACGCTCGTCCGTCCAGACGCTGCGGCCTTGAAGCCCCGTGTCGCTATCGACGAGTGCGATGACCTCAGATCGGAATCCGACGCCGGGGCGCTTCGGGCCCGCGAGCAGCATCGTTCCCCTCAGGTCTAGGATCGAGCCCCGCCGCTCCGCGCCGAGGGAAATGGTCCGGCGACTGCCCGCGGCATTCCAAGAGCCTTCAAATTCCAGCCAATCGCCGGGCGTTCCGGGAGGTTTCGGCGACTCCGTCGGCGGTCTGCATGCGGTTACCGCGAAGGCCAAAATAAGGAGGGCGTGACGTCCCGCCACGCCGCAACCGGGGCTTCGATCGTGCCGCCGTGCCCGTCTGAAAAAGACCAGTGTCATTAGGAAGCGCGATTTATGTGCTAATCATTGATTCCAAGCATGATCATTCGCACTGATTTGCCAAGCACAGGTTTTGACCGGCGCGAATTGGCCAATCATCTTCCGGAATCAATGGAGCTGGCCAGATTCTCCAAAGATTTGCGTTGACACCCTCCCTGCGATCCAGGTCTAATTGCGACTTACCTCAGCCCGACTGGCTAATCACCGACCCGCTTTTTAGAGGTAGATTCGAGTCGGCCTTGACGAGAGAGGCTCCGGTTAATACGGAGGTCTCACGATCGCCCGATGAAAATTTCCGTCATTCGCATTTTGCTGGTGCTCCAGGTTTTCCAGGTATGCGCGTTTGCATCAAACAGCGTCGTCAATTTGTCGCATTACGATTTAATGCGTGTGGACTTCGAGCAGATGAAGAGTGAAGGCATCGTCGGCGTGATTCACGAAGCCACCTATCCACGTTTCGATCGTGACTCCTACTATGGGAGCCGGCAAGACGCGGCGACGCGCGCAGGTTTGCTCTGGGGCGCCTACCATTTCGGCGATGCTACCGATCCCGTTCGACAAGCCGACCATTTCCTGGAGATGGTGGCCTCGCAGTGGCAGGGCCAAAACCTGCGCCCGGACGGAGTATTGCTGGTGCTCGATTTTGAGAAGAACGATCACTATCCGGGCGGCACGATGCGAGTCGATCAAGCCGTCACCTTTGTTGAGCGGATTCGGCAACGGACCGGGAAGTATCCCGGTGTTTATGGCAGTGAGTATCGCCTCCGCACCATGCTGAACGGCCGCGGCGTAAGCTCGTCGCAACGACAAATTCTCGCCAGTTGCTGGTTATGGATCGCGAACTATCATGCCGAACCGCGCAACCCGACGCCGTGGGATCGTTGGCTCCTGTGGCAATACACCGGCGATGGTATCTGTGATCTTCCGCGCGCTATGTTCCCGAAAAGTGTCGCTAACATCAGAAAAGCGGAACGTAATATCTTTCGAGGAGGCCTGGCGGGTCTGCAAGCTTTCTGGCGGGAGCACTCCTGGCATCCCGCCGGCGAAGCGGTCGACAAACTTGCCGGGCAAAATACTGCAGCTTGGGTTTGCTTTAAAACTCAGCGCCGATGGTCCAGGCAACCACGCCCTGATCAGGGTCGCCCGAAGTTGGTATAAAACGAGGAAGTGCTGCCCAAGCGGTAATATTTACCACTGACGGAGGTCGTCCAGGATCCGAAGCTGCTCGGGATAAACGCCAGCGGCACACTCACCTCACGCCAGTCGAGAAGTAGCCGAACCCCTGGCCGTAGAAGCCACTGCTGCCAAAGCCCACTGAGGTCGGGAGGGTCACGGCCACCGGATAGGTCGATTTCTCCGCAAATGTGTAGCCCGGTCCAATCCCAAACTCATAATACTGGCCCTCGGGCGCGTCTGACGCGAAGGGAACCCCATTCTTAAACGCCAGTCCCGCGTGGCTTAGTGAGTTCCTGTTGGAAGTAGAAATGCGGATGCAGGGCAAAGGCTCCCAGCAGAGTCTGAATCATCATATTCGAACGCCAGACTGAGATTATGCGAGGTGTCGAAGTAATCTCCCGGTGAGGTGTAAATGTAGTCGCTGATCGTGAAGCTCCAGTTCTTGGCGAAGGTGAAGCTAAAACCCGGACTGATATCGAACTCGTACCAAGCCTTGAGACTCGAGTTCCATTTTGGGCGCGGGGTATGTTGATGTCGTGAATCGACGCCCATAGAGGCAGGGTGAAGCTCGCGTCGTTGAGGAATCCTTCCCCTTCGTAGAGCCTGAAGTTCAGGGTCAGATAGGGCTGGGCGATAAAGGTGTCCTTGTCCTGGACCAGACCATTCAAGATGTATGCGTTAGTCAGGGCCATACCCACTTCTCCGGAGAAGGGGCCCGTCTTTTCTTCTTCAGCTTCGGGTGTGGCTGAAGGTTCGGCGGCCGCCTGGCCGGCTCTGCACACTCCGGAACCGGAGAGTGCAGCTGTCGCGAACAGGGCAGAAAGCGCCATTAATTTGATTGTTTTCATCTTAGTTTTCTCAGGTTGTCTGTTCCTCCGGCATTGGCCCGGGCCGCTGCCACGTTGGTCCCTCGCTTCTCCGGGATCCCAACCCCAAGGCGGTCCCCTGTTTTCAGGGCTCTTTTATCATCTTGCGTGGGCAAGTTTTACATTCTTGACGTGTTTGTTCCAATCCGCCAATACTCGCCGCCTAACGAATGGAAAATATGTTACATCTCGATACTGGAAATACCGCGTTCATGCTCCTGTGCTCAAGCCTGGTGATGCTGATGACGCCGGGGCTCGCCTTCTTCTATGGCGGACTGGTTGGACGCAAGAATGTGCTCGCCATCATGATGCAAAGCTTTGTCTCGATGGGCTGGACCACGATCTTGTGGTGGGCCTTCGGATTCTCGCTCTGTTTCTCCGGCGATCAGAAAAGCGGCACTGATTTCTTTGGCATCGTCGGCAACCTGAACTGGGTAGGTCTGCGCGGGATCACACTCGCCACGCCTTCGCCTAACGACACCATTCCGATGATCGTCTTTTGTGCCTACCAAATGATGTTCGCCATTATCACGCCGGCGTTGATTACCGGCGCATTCGCCAACCGCATCACCTTTAAGGCCTACATGATGTTTCTGACCGGGTGGCTGGTCCTGGTTTATTTTCCGTTCGTCCACATGGTCTGGGGTGGCGGCATCCTGGCGGAGTGGGGAGTAAAGGATTTTGCCGGCGGGATCGTCGTCCACAACATCGCGGGCATCGCTGCGCTCGCTTCCATTCTCTTCGTCGGCAAGCGCAAGGTGGTGGATCGCGGTCCGCATAGCATTCCGCTCGTCGCGCTCGGCACGGGCTTGCTCTGGTTTGGTTGGTACGGTTTCAATGCCGGCTCTGAATTTCGCGTGGATTCGATCACGGCGGTCGCCTTCATCAATACCGACATTGCCGCATCGTTCGCCGCGATCGCGTGGCTCCTGGTCGACTGGCGAGTTTCGAAGAAACCGAAGTTCCTCGGTTTGCTCACCGGCGCGGTCGCGGGTCTTGCCACGATCACACCCGCGGCGGGTTATGTTTCGCCGGCGACGGCGGCCATCATCGGGCTCGCGGCGGGAATCGTTTGTTATTATGCATGCGCGCTGAAGAACAAACTTCAGTGGGACGATGCTCTCGATGTCTGGGGAGTGCACGGTGTCGGCGGTTTCCTCGGAATCGTGTTGCTCGGTGTCTTCGCCTCGACGGCGTGGAATCCGGCGGCCAAGTGGCGGCGTAAATGGATTGCTCGCGGGTGATTCGAGCTTTTTTCGTAAAGCAGCTCGCCGCCGGACTGTTTTCGTCTGTTTGGGCGTTTGTCTTTACCCTGGGAATGTTGTCGCTCATCAATCGGATCACTCCCGTGCGGGTGGAAGATGCGCACGAAGAACTTGGCCTCGACGAAGCGATCCACGGGGAGTCGGCCTACATCGAAACGATGTAGCGGCCTTCCGCCGGCTCGACCCGTTCAAAGGAGACGCTCAACGTCGCGAAACAGATCGTCCAACTTTTCAGCGGGGACGATTGCGCCGTCTTGTTGCGCATCATGTCGGCGGCGCGAATTCCCATTGCGTTCGTTGCGAACGCGGTGATAATTGGCCTCTCAAGATCGCGGGGTGGAGCAGTCTGGTAGCTCGTCAGGCTCATAACCTGAAGGCCGCGGGTTCAAATCCCGCCCCCGCAACCAATTTTTTTGGATCGACTGATCAACGCCCCGCTCATAATCCCGCGACTGCGGGACGCGGGTTCAAATCCCGCTCCGCCACTCGTAGACTAGTGCCCGTCGCGATCGGCGATGAATACCAGGTTCCGCGGCAGGCGAGCCACGAAATCCCCGGGCTTTCCCAGGTTGGTGGAAAGCACATCCTCGGGATTGGCGGCCAGCCAGCTCGAAAGATTGATCGCTGCATAGATGCCGGTGTTGAAGCCGAGGAGCACCTTGCACGGAGCATCGCCGATATTTTCGATCGAGTGGCCATAGCCTTGCGGAATGTATCCGACGTCGCCGGATTCAAGAACCTCGATCCGAAAACGGCCTTGAGACCCGAACATGGTCACGCTGACGCTCCCGGAAATAACGTATTGCCACTCAGAAGAGGTGGGGTGCCAGTGCAGTTCGCGCAAGGCTCCGGGTTCAAGTTCGATAACAATCCCCGGCCATCGTTTGCGAAATTGGGAAATTCGAGGAATCCACCCGCCATTCCCGCCCCCCTTTATGCACGGAATGCGGTTCCTGCGACGATAAACGATACTTGTGGCTGAGCGCCGCTAACTTGGGCATTGCCTGCCGGGTCTTCGGAATTTTAATCGGAGGTTTTTCACCCGCCGAAAAATACGCTTCGCCCTTCGGCAGGCCGATCAACATTTCCTCAGACACACCGAGATTCTTCGCAAGCAAGGCCGTCGGAACATGGCCGAGCCAATCGGTGATGCTAAACGTCCCGAATTCGGAGAAATAGCCGTTGTCGAAAATAAGGATAAAATGACAGGGGACGTCGCCCAGGCACTCGATCATGTGCGCATGACCTCTGGGAAGTACCAGACGTCTCCCGCCTCGAAATCGTCCACTTCCGCACCACCGTCGGCATCGATCACAGTCGTCCGAACTCTTCCCTCCAGGACGTAGGCCCACTCTGCGGCTGTGGCGTGCCAATGAAGCTCTCGCATAACGCCGGGTTCGATCCGCATGGAAACTCCGGCCAGTCCTTTCGAGATCGGCAATTGACTAACGGTGGCTTCTTTTCCTGAGCTCTTTCCAATCACCTTTCCCAGCGACTTCTCGAGGGCGAACTTGAATGTTGGCAGTTCCTTCCCGGAGGTGTCGGGATCGGGCAGATTGTTGGCGAAGCTTAAGTTGGCAACGGAGTAGTAGTTCATGGCGGCTTGAGCTCGCGAATCCTATGTCTCAATCCCCGTGCCGGCAATTGCCGTTGCTCGTGAGTAATCGGATGCTTGTTCCTTCCAAAAAACATGTCCGTAAAAAATTGAGCGCCTGAAACCTCTCATTCCGCAAACCACAGAAGCGGCCGCGACCTATCCCGAGTTTCGGTGGGATCAATCCGGCAGGCGCCGGGACCGCGGATTCAAATCCCGTCTCCGCAATCAAACACAGTTGCGTTTGAATTGTCCTGTGCGTTTTCTCTTTTGTGTCGCGGAAATCATCAACCGATTCGGGACGGATACTCGTCGGCACGGCGAGTTGGTCCGATCCCGGGTTTGTCGATCGCTGGTACCCGGCGAAACTGCCGGCGGCTGAGCGACTGCCGTGGTACGCGCAACATTTCGAGCTTGTGGAGGTGAACTCCAGCTTCTATGCCATCCCGGCTCGCCGTGTGGTGGAACGGTGGTGCCGGAGCACACCTGACGATTTTATTTTCGACGTGAAAGCGCACAAGCTGCTTTCACGTCACGCCGCAACCTTGAAATCACTCCCGCCGGCCTTGCAACGGAGCGCGGAGAGCGATGGGAAAGGAAAGGTGAAGCTGACCCCGAAGATCGAGGACGCTCTGGTCGAGGAACTGATCTCGGCGGTGGAGCCGCTGCGAGCGGAGCGAAAACTTGGCGCTTTTCTTCTCCAACTTTCACCCGCCTTTTCCCCACGAAAACATACCTTGGCAGAGCTGGAGGATTTGCTCGGGCGCTTGAGTCCGCTGGGGGCGGTGGTCGAATTGCGGAACCGGAACTGGACGAGCGACGAACAATTGGAGCAAACCGTCGAGTTTTTCCGGCGCCACAACACGACGCTCTCGCTGGTCGACACTCCTAACGACGCGCATTTTACGATCATGCCGGGCGACCTGGACGTGGTGACGCATTGTCCGCTTGCTTATCTGCGGCTCCATGGGCGCGATGCGCAGGCTTACTTGCGCGGCAAGACTGTGGCCGAGCGTTTCTATTACGACTACAGCGACGAAGAGATCAGCGAGATCGCGGAGCGGGCAAAGAAGCTCGCCTCCGAGGCGAATATCGTGCACGTTGTCTTCAACAACAACGCGCTCGATTTCGCGCCGCATGCCGCTCTCCGCCTGCGCGCGGCGCTCAGGCAGATCGCCCATGCACCGGAGCGCCAATCCGATCTTTTTTCGTTAGGCAAAAACGCACCATGGCTCAGGAAGCTGTCGAGAAACCGGGAACCTGGGCGCGTTTCCGCAAGTGGTTGAGCCATGTCCACTTTCGTATCGTCACGATCGAGGACACGCCGCATTCGATCGCCATGGGTGTGGCGATTGGGATCTTCTTTGGTTTTACCCCTCTTTGGAGCCTTAAAACACTGCTCTCGATTGCGGTCGCGTGGCTCTTCAAGAGCAATAAGATCGCCGCAGCGATCAGTGTCCAGTTGCACGACCTGATTCTGCCGTTTATGCCGGCGATCTATCTTTGGGAATACAAGTTTGGTTATTGGACGGTGCACGGTCGCCTTCCGCAGAGACTCCATTTCCCGGCCCTGGGATTCCGTTACTATGCGCACTGGGAGACCCTCTTTTCCGTCGGCCGCCCGCTGCTCATTGGTTCGCTTATCATTGGATTGCCTTCGGCCGCGATCGTTTATTTTGTCTGCCGCGGCCTGGTTACGAGCCATCGGGCTTCGCGGGCGGAGCCGTAGGAGAACGAAATTTTCGCGACGACGGCACGAGAGTTGCATCATCGAGAGAGTGCCGCTGGCTACGTCCTAACGACGGAGACCGGCGGTGTCTAAAAATATGAAATCTCTTACCGTCATCGCCTTCAGTTTGCTGCTCTGCTCCTGCGCCGATATGGTCGTCACCAAGACATACGTCCCCAATTCCGAGGCTGGTGGCCCAGTAGATGCCAAGGATTTTGGCTCCATGCGTTATTCAACCAACTGCGGAGTGGGCGCGGCAAATCCTTCTGCGATCTATATTCGGCCATTTTGTATCGACACAGCCGTATTCCGAAACGATGAAGCGGCTTCCGACGGAGAGATGCCGATTCGCAAGGCGCTCACCCCGGTCGCCTTTGCTCAGAACTTGAAAGAAGAGCTGAGCAAGATGGCGCCGACGCGCATCCTCGAGGAGGACGAAGCGCCCAGAGTCGGCTGGTTGGTTGAAGGTCGATTTGATCTCGTCGATGGCGGCGACCCGGCCGGGCGCTTCTTTTTTGGCACATTTGGCGCGGGCGCTTCGATGCTCGCTCTGCACGTAAAGGTCACGGACGTGCAAAAACATCGTGTGATTTACGAATTCGACATGGCCGGTGGAAGCAATTCTCAGGGCAGGCACGGAACATTGCGCGCCAGTGGGATGGGCAAGGCGACTCCGTTCGACATGCGTAACGCTGCCGAACGTATTCTCCTCGTCCTCAGCCCGGATGCCTTCCGTTACGGCGCGCGATCGTCCGTCAGCCTTCGTTAGGCAAGAGCGCGACTCGGTTAGCCCGGGGGGCTTCGCCCGCGGATTGCGGTTGCCAAGCGAGAGGGCACAGTTAACGTGCAGCGGTTTTGACCGTCGTGATCGTTTTCCTTCGTAAATTTGCGCTCGTGGCTCTGCTTTTGGCGCTTTTTGCCCTGGGTGGGACGCGCTCGCTTTCGCGCCGCCCAGAGCAGCATCACGATCGATGCGAAGACGGGCTTTGTTCTTGAAAAGCTGCAGCCCGATAAGAAACGCCAGGTCGGAAGCCTGACGAAGATCGCCACGGCGATGGTCGTGCTCGATTGGGCCGCGAAACAAAATGGTGATCTCGCGCAGGTCGCCACCATCCCGGAGGCCGCTTTTGTCGGCACGAGCGAAAACAACATTGGCTTTCAACCGGGCGACACGATCACGTTGCGTGACCTGCTTTATGCGGCGCTCGTACAATCCGACAACATCGCAGCTTACACCCTGGGGGATCATGTCGGACGGGCCCTCCATGGGCTGGTCCCGCCGAGCGGGGAGGCGGCCCGCGGGACACCGGTCGATTACTTTGTCCTTCAGATGAATGCGCTCGCCCAGCATCTCGGGATGGAGCGGACACGTTTTCTCAATCCGAGCGGTCTCGATGGGAAAGAGAAACCTTTCTCAACCGCGGCGGACATCGCCCGGCTGACGAGATATGCGATGAACAATGCGGGCTTCCGGTTTTATGTTTCGCAAAAGGAACGGGAAATCGGTTTCGGACGCGGCTCCGAGCGTTTGCGCTATCTGCTGCGAAACACCAACGAGCTGCTCGGCCGTGACAACATCGATGGGGTGAAAACCGGCCGCACTCAGCTCGCCGGCGACTGTCTTGTCGTCACGGCGGCGCGTTCGTCGGAAGTGGTGCAAGAAGGCGCCGCAACAGTCGTCACGCCCCGACGTTTGATCGTGGTGATTCTGGGCAGTCCCGATCGCTTTGGGGAGGGCGCCACACTTCTCGCGCGCGGTTGGTCGCTCTACGATCGTTGGGCGGCGGCCGGTCGACCGATCGATCGGCGGACGGTGCTCGCCCAACCTAACGAGTGATGTAGTCGCAGATCGGCGTCCTGACCAGAGTATGGGACGTCACGTCGGAGTTTCAGGGTTCCATAAGTCCTATGGGACCGATAGGACATTTGCGACCTGCTCGAGCGTCAGCTCGTTGAGACGACTGACAACAAGATCTGCGCTCGAAAGTTGCGCCGCCGGGTGGGTTGTCGCGACTGCCACAACCTTCATTCCGCCGGCATGAGCGGCCTCGATGCCAACGTGCGCGTCCTCGAAAACCACCGCCCGTCTCGCCGCCAGGCCGAGACGCGCGGCGGCTTTCAGAAAAACTTCGGGATTCGGTTTTCCGTGCACCACATCTTCGGCCGAGACAATCTCGCGAAAGGCCTGCCGCAACCCAATCCGATCTAGTATTGCATCGATGTTCAGGCGCTGGGTTGACGACGCCACCGCGCAGGGCACCCCAGCTTGGTCCAAGCGATGGAGCCATTCGACCACCCCTGGCAAAGGGGCAATCTCACTCTGCGCCACGAGCTCGCGATAAATTTCTTCCTTGCGATTCGCCAGCCGGGCGACCTCCGCGGGCTCTTTCGACCAACCGTGAATCTCTTCAATGATCCGGCTACTCTTCATCCCGAATCCGCGAATGAAACTGTCCTCCGCGATGGATCGCCCTATTTCCGCCGCGAGCCGGCGCCAGCTCTGCGCATGCAGATTCCCCGAATCGATGATGACGCCGTCCCAGTCGAATATCGCGCCAAAGGGCGGCGGCAAATTGTTGATTGCGGATTTCTGATTACGGACGCTTTGCTCCATGACCAATCAGCAATCGAGCCTCAAAAATCAGCAATCCATTTACGGCAAGCGCTGTGTCGCGGGCAGGCCGTAATTTTTTTGCAAGGCTTCCGCCTCGGCGGCCACCTGTGAGGCGTCGAGCTCGAGCTGCTTCGGGTCGTCCACGGTTTCGATCACGTGAAAGCCATTGACGGGTGTTTTGACTGCTTCGGCCAGGTCGCCTAACGATTTGATCTCTTTACCATTGACCTTTTTCACGACCAGATAGCTGAAGTCATCGTAACCAATCGTGCTGTTCGCTGGCAGCACCTGGCTCAGGATAACGACGCGCTGTTTTCCCTCAGGGAAAAGCTCCGACTGGAACTTATCGAGATAGACGAAGTCTTGCGGTGCATCTTTTTGCCAGTTCGCGCCCCACTCCTTGAGGTATTGGCGGGTCAGTTCCTGAAAAATCAGGCCGCCCAAAACGTAATAGGATGGTGCCTCATCGATGTTGTAAGGGGGAACGACATAGTCGTTTTCACGCCCTGTGCTCGAGTTTGACGTTCAGGGTCACTGGCTTTCCACCGCGCTGAATTTGGAGGGCAACGGAATCGCCGACGTAGGCCTTGGCGGTGAGGAGATTGCTGAATTCGATTTTTCCATAGAGCGAGTCAACGTAGTTGCCGTTTTGATCGACCTCGTTGTCGCCCACCGCCGTGATAATGTCCCCGGCTTGCAAGCCCGCCTTGGCCGCGGGCAATCCTGGTTCGACGCTCGTGACGTAGACGCCACCTGTTTTGCCGGTCTCGCCGGCATAGGAACGCAATTGCGGGTCGCGGGTCGGGAAAAAGGCAATGCCCAACGATGGAAATCCCTGGTAGTGCTCGCCGGCGGCATCCTTCAAAAAGTGCGCGATGATAGGTGCAGGAATGGCGTCGAGGACCTGGGTGCGGGGGTCGTAGCGAAGAAGCAGGGCGGCCAGCTTGTTGTTTTTGACCAGCGGAACGGTGTAGCTGTTGTCCCGGTATTGCATCGGAATGCTCAGGCGGTAGGTCAGAAAATCGGCGACGTCTGCCGGGTAACGCGTAACGCCGACTGTGGTCACGATTCCTTCCGTCACCACGAGCGTGCCGGTGGATTCCAGTTGCCAGGCTGAAAGCCGATCGCCCACCACGATATCGAGCGCGAGTTCGAGCGGCTGCAGGCCGTTGAGAAATTTCTTATCGATCGGCTCGAGCAAAGCGAGATTGGCTTCGTAATCGACCACGACCACATTCGCCGCGGTTTTTTCGCCCGATTCCGCCCGCTCCAGCTCGACGTAATTCTGGTTCGCCACCAGATCGGCCGTGACGAGCACGCGATCCTGCGGAAGCACGGCACCGAGGGCGCGTTTGGAAAATGGCGCCTTCTTTTGCCACGGCCGAAAATAATCGTACGGTTGACCGGTTACATTGACCCGGACCAATGAAACTTCCTTGGCCTGCACGGCGCCCTGCGCGGTCGCCGGCAATTTCTTCAGAGCGACAGGCGCCTTCTTCGCCTCGGCCGGAGCGAGAGCAGCAAGGCATGATGATCAGAAGGAGAGCGGTCTGACGCATGATCAGTTGTTGGTTTGGGCTGCGACCGCCGGTTTGGGCGGGGGTTGCTCCTCCAGGTTTTGTTCCGAGACGACGTTGTAACGCGTCTTGATTCGCTCCCGGGCTGATTCCACCTCTTTCGGGTCCAGCACCAGCGGCGGGCCGTCGCCAACCATCTTCATGACAAAACGTTCCGGCGGGATGCGAACGCCCTGGCCAGATCCTGAAGCGTGCGGATTTTCTTGCCCGTTAATTTCATCTACGATGCCGTAGCGGTAGGGAAACAGATAGGTGTTGATCGGGTCTGGCAGAATGTTGGTCAGAATGATGACTTCCGGATGCTGGAGATAGATTTGTTCCATGACGAAGAAATCAAAAAAATGGCGGACCCGCAGATCGGCTGATGCGATAGGCTTCCATCAGATCAAGGGTCATCGGCTGGAAAAGCAAGCCGCCGTAAAGCACGTAACGCGGCCGCATATCGTAGCTGTGACCCTGGATGAGATATGGCCAAACCGTGCCCAGCTCGATCGTCGCACGCTCATGGCCGGCTGTTTGCGCAGGAGGTCGAGCTTTACCTTATCGCCCTTGAACTTCCGCTCGACGATCTCCGGCATTTCGACGCGCTCGCCTTCCAGTTCCACATTTCCGTCACTGGCAATCGGATGATCGTCAATCGAGAGCAGCACATCACCTGTTCTGAACTTCTTTCCGCACGGGACCGGCGTCGATCACGGTTCCGACAAGCACGCCGCGGTCGTCGTCTTTCAAGCCAAGGAAATGGCGCTGGGCCGGGTTTTGCAGCTTTGTATAAGTGATGCCGAGATCGACATATTTATCGTAATGGCCGTCCTTGATATCTTTGAGAAAGCGGTGAATCACCGGCGTTGGGATCATGTAAGCGACCCCCTGGGCGATGTCGCCGCTGTAACCTTGAAAGGCTACCCCGACCACTTTGCCACTCTGCATCACGGGGCCGCCGCTGTTGCCGGGATTGATCTGCGCGCTGATCTGAATCGCCAGATGCGAATCGATCGCCGAGTGGGTGTAAAGTTGAAATCGATCCGCGAAACGATCCCGGTGGTTACCGACATGCGTTCGCCACCGATCGGGTATCCGTAAGCCGAGACGGTTGACTCGAGCGCGGGGATGCCGCCGAAACTGAGCGGCTCCATGTCTTTCAAGAAATTCGGGTTCGCGACCGGGAGCAGCGCCAGATCGCAATCGTGGGCGACAAATTGGACCGTGGCCGGGATATTTATTGGGATCGCCCTCGCGTTCGACCGTGAGGTAGCGGCTGTTGCTCACCACATGGGCGTTGGTCAGAATGCGCTGGCCGTCGATGACGAATCCTGCACCGACCCCGCGCCCGATGGAACCGGAGTTCCAAGGCGCGCGATAATCGGGCTCCACCTCGGTCGAGGTGATTCGGACGAGGCTGCTTTGGATATTGCCGTTTGGCTGGGCCTGCGCCTCGGCACGGGGAAAAGCGCAACAAGCAGATGAAAAGACGGAATCGGTGCATCAGGAAAAGAGCGGGAAGATCAAGCAGAAGAGCGCGAGTGTAAAACGACAATCGAAGCGTTAGAGAGCGGAACCTGTGAAAACGTTCAGTTGTCAGATGTCTGTAGCTCGGGAGAGGATCGCTTCGTCAGAGCCATGGGAGACGACGCGCCGGAAGCATGCTCTTCGCAGAAAACCTGAGCGCTCCTCCCTCTAGACCGCTCTAAATTCCAGCGCGTTCCAAGAGTTTGCGCAAGGACCTTCTCCGCTTCGAAAATCTCATCGGGCGAGGGCGCGCGCGGCCGCGGCTGTGCTTCTTGTAATCGGCGTTGATCTGGCGCACCGCCTCGGCAATTTCGCCTAACGACCGGAAAGCGAACAATCCGCCGTTGTTGCCGTAGTGCTCGGTGAAGCCGGTCTCCTGAGTGATGACTGGACGCCCGGCCGCGAGATAACAGGCGCTGCGGTCGCTGAACCAACCGGTCTGGAGCCGGACGTATTGATCCTTCGCGACGGTGAATTCGCCTTTCGAACGCCGGATATAATCGCGATATTGCCAATACTCGACGCTCATCTCGTGCGGCGCGCGGAAACGCCAGCCATTGCTGCAGAAATTTTTCGCGCGTCTTCTCGTCCTTGATGTCGGTCGCAAGCTCGAATGGTTCGCCGGATCTTTTCGGCGCGGCCACGAAGCGGAGAAATTCGCGCGACTTGCTCCAGAGATATTTCTCGCCCCGCCACTCGATGTCTTTCAGGCCGCTGGTCGACCAGTTGGCCATCGAGGTGAAAACCGCGGCCGCGCCGGCGCGCGACTCGTTTTCCAGAGATCGGTCACGACCGGCTGACGGGTCGGGAGCCACTTCAACTTGTGCAGCGGCACGGGGAATCTTTCGGTCCCGATGTTTTCGCCAAAGGTAAAAAGGGCGCGATGCTTCCCGAGATAATCGATCGTCGAGCGAACGCCGTTGATCGACTTTGATTTGCTCAACCCCGGGATCGCTTTCGACGTAAAGAATGCGCTCGCTTTGCAGCAGATCGTCATTGAATTCCTGAGTCCCGCAGACGTTGAGGATGGCGTCCGCTTCGCGGTAGAGTTGCTGGATTTTCGGCAGGCGAATTCCGGCCGTCGGATGCTCTGGCAGATAGCGCGCACAAAAGCCCCAGCGCCGCTCGAAGCCGAACTCGCGCGCCAGTTGGCCAAGGAATTGCGCGGCATAGGCAAAGTCGTTGCTCGTGTCGAAAGTTTGCGGGTTGTAGGGAATCCGCGCGGAGTCTTCAATGTAATAAACATCGTGGCCGAGACGCTGCAGGCCGACGATGTAATGGATGTGCTGCCAAATGACGCCGGCGATCGGCATCGAGCCCATGAATCCCATGACGACGATTCGTTTGCGTTTCATGAGGAAATTATTAACCGCGGATTTCGCGAATTGCTCGGATGGGAAAAGACTCAGCATTCACGGCATTCGGTTTTTATCCAGCGTCATCTGGGTAATCCGCGGTCAGAGATTCTTTACCACGACCGCCGGATTTCCGGCGACGACCGTGTTGGCGGCGACGCTTTTCGAGACAACCGATCGCCGGCGGCCACGACCGAGTTTTCGCCGATCGTCACACCTTTGAGGATGACCGCGTTCATTCCGATCCAGACGTTATCGCGCGATCCGGACCGGCGCGGTCCGAATAGGCGGGCGCGGCGGACGCTCCTTATAATAAGGCGCAAGGGCCAGCGCGTCGATTCGCCGCTGTGCTGGATCGATCGGATGAAAATCAGAGTCGGCGATCCCGACATTCCAGGAAATCAAGGCAATAGCTTCCGATCTCGATCAGTTCCTCGGCCATGACAAGCGCGCCGTTCATCAGGGTAAAGTCGCCGACCGTGCAGCGGCCGTTCTGGGCCGAGCGAAAACGAGCAACCTGCATAGCAGGAAACATAGTCACCGAGCCTGAAGGCACCCTCGCTCGCGGCTATGGAAGAAGCGAAAAATCTGCGCGGTCTCGCAGTAAAAGCCGGTCGCCGAATTGAACGTTAGGCGGAATTGGATTCGTCCACCAATCGGCTTCCACCCGGCGATCGCTGTTTACATTGCTCATTGGGATGGATAATTCCCGGCGGCATATAGTTTCGCATAGGGGCCGCCGCGCGCCACCAACTCGGCGCCGCGGCCGCTCTTCGACCATCCGCCCATGCTCCAGCACGACGATCTGGTCAACGTTGTGGATGGTCGCGAGTCGATGAGTCACGATGAGTGTAGTGCGACCATGCATTAGTTCTTTGATCGTTCCCATGATCGCGGCTTCGGTCGTGGGGTCGAGCGCCGAGGTCGGCTCATCGAGCAGAAGGATAGGCGCATTCTTCAGAAACGCGCGAGCGATGCCGATGCGCTGCCGCTGTCCGACGCTCAAATGTCCGCCGCGTTCGCCGACCGCGCTCTCGTACCCGTTGGGAAGTCGGCAAATAAATTCGTCTGCCTGGGCCCGCCGCGCCGCTGCGCGAATCTCGGCGTCGGTCGCCTCGGGACGGCCATAGGCAATGTTTTCCCGGATGGTGGTGGAAAAAAGCAGGGTGTCCTGGAGAACAATCGCGATTTGCGCGCGGAGCGATTTCTTGGTGATCTCGCGCACGTCGCGGCCATCGAGTGAAACCACGCCTGCGCTCGGATCGTAGAAACGGGGGACCAGACTGAGGAATGTGCTCTTCCCCGCGCCGGTTCCACCAACGAGCGCGACGATTTGGTTAGGCGAAATCTGGAGATCGATTTCGCGGAGGACCGGGTGTTTGTCGTTGTAGCTGAAACTGACCTGCTCAAACGCGATCGCGGCGCGCGTCCCGGAAATCTCGATGGCGCCGGGCGAATCGCGCACATCGTCTTCGCGATCCAGCACCTCGAAGCAACGCTGCGCTCCAGCCGTCGCGCCTTCCATCGCCCAGGCCGTATAGGTAAGTGCTTCAAGCGGCTGGTAAAGCATGACGAGGTAGGAACTGAAGACGATGAGAGATCCGAGAGTTAATATGCCGGCGAGGACATGCAGGGTGCCGAGGTAATACATTGCGGCGGTGCCGATCCCCATGAGGGCGCTGATGACCAGCGCGCTTTTCACATTGGTTAGGCGTGAGACGCAGGTTGGCCTGCAGGCTTCGCTCCGCGCTTTGTGGAATTGGCGAGACCTCGAAGTCCTCCCTGCCAAAAGCCGCCACCATGCGGATCGAGCTCAGGCCTTCCTGGGCCTGGGTAAGCAAGGCACTGTCCTGTTCCTGGATGGAGGTGGATTCCGGTCCGAATTCTTTGGCGAAGAAATAGATCGCGCCCACCATGAGAGGAACTATGCCTAACGACAGCAGAGTCAGCTGCCAATCGAGCCGCAGCATGATGCATGAAAATTCCGACCAGAGTGATAACCGAGCCGAAAATGTTGGTGAATCCCTTGTTGTAAATGGTCTGGATCGCCTGCGAATCGTAGGCGACGCGAAAGCTTGAATCGGCCGAGCGGCGCGCGTCGTGATACTTGAGCGAGAGCGATTGCAGATAGGAGTAAAGCTCGGTCCGCAACTTGAGCAGAGCCTGCAGTCCCACCTTCACGAAGATATAGTTGCTGAGCAGGTTGAGCATCCCCAGAGTAACTGGAGCCCGACAAGGGCGAGGCAAAGCAGGGGAATATAATGTGCCAATCGGCATGGGTCGCCGGAAGCCGGAATTCGCGCGGCAGAATCTGATCGATGATGATCTTGAGCGGCCAGGGCTTAAGCAGATTAACGCCGATGGCAAGGAGCGAAAGAAGCAGGCCCGCCGAGCGTCGAACCGAGAAAGGGTCGATAATAACGGAGCACACGGCGATAGATCATGAGGAATTCAGATTGCGGAACGCGTGCGGTGCAAGCATGCTTCGCGCTTTCGTTAGTCTGTTCCGAATTCCGAAATCCGCAATCCGACATTTTTCGCATGCATCACTTAATTGAAATCTGGTTTGGTTGGGTTCTGAACTGGGGATACCTCGGAATAGTCGTCCTGATGGCGATGGAGAGCTCGATCTTCCCGGTCCCGAGTGAAATCGTGATTCCGCCGGCCGCCTTTCTCGCAGCCCGCGGTGACCTGAGTTTTGCCGGCGTCATCCTGGCCGGAACCCTCGGCTCCTACATTGGCGCAGCCTCTATCCTATTGGATCTCTCTGTTGGTCGGGCCGTCCGATTGTCCAGCGCTTCGGAAAGTATTTCTTCATTTCGCCGGATAAACTGGAACGGGCGGAAATCTGGCTGGAGCGCTACGAAGCGGGCGGTGTCTTCTTTGCCCGCCTTTTGCCGGTCATTCGCCATCTGATTTCGATTCCGGCTGGCATCGTGCGGATGAATTTCTGGATGTTCAGCGTTGTCACGATCGTGGGCTCAGCGCTCTGGTGTGCCGTTCTGACCTATCTGGGCGCCAAAGCGTATCACGCCCAACCGGATTTGATCTCAAATCCGGAAGGCATGGTGCATCTGATTAAGGCGCAATCCCATTGGATCGTGCTCTTTGTCGCGCTGGCTGGCGATTCTATATTTGCTGGTTCTGCGGCTCTCGGCCAAACGAACTTCGGCCTCGTAGCGCGCTGCCTCAGCAGAACAGTGTATAAATTCGATACACTTGTGTCACTCCCTTTTCGCTGACGCCCTCGGGCAGACTTAACTATTTTTGAACGTCTCACCGCGAAAAACTCTCTAAATAGAGATATATGGCATCCAATCTGCTGAAATACGGCCTACCTCACATGAAAAAGAATACTCAAATCCTTAAGTCGCGTCCTGCTCTTTCGCTTGGCGAACTCATTTTCGCGGTTAGTTCCTGCACCAAAAATACCAAGGAAACAGTCGCGGCAGTTGCTGATTTACTTGGCAGTGGCCAGGTCCGTGTGGAAAGCAATGGGCGGTTCAATCGCGCCCGGGTCTGCTAGCACTTTTCGTCTCCATCCGACGTGAAACGTCTCTCCGGCGGTCGGAGCCGCCCGAGCGACGTTTCTTTTTGCACGAATCGCTTTGCCGCGGTCGCTCGTCTTTTCTATGTTCACGCGGTGATTGAGCGATATTCCCGCGCGCCGATGCGCGAGCTTTGGTCCGAGCAGCGCAAATTCGAAATCTGGCTCGAAATCGAAACCCTCGCCTGCGAAGCGATGGCCGAAATCGGACAAATCCCGGCAGCAGACGCGGCGGAAATTCGGCAGCGCGCGCGCTTCTCCATTCCGGAGATCCACGAGATCGAAAAACGCACCAACCACGATGTCATTGCCTTTCTTGAAAATGTCGCGACGTCGGTTGGCCCGGCCGCCCGGTGGATCCATCAGGGTCTGACCTCGTCCGACATTCTCGACACGACTCTGGCGGTACAGCTCGTCGCGGCAGGGAAGATCCTACTGGAGGACATTCGCGAACTGCGGCGCGTTGTGGCCGATCAGGCCCGGCGTTACAAAATGACGCCGATGATTGGCCGGAGCCACGGCATTCATGCGGAGCCGATCACCTTTGGGTTGAAACTCGCGCTGATGTTCGACGAATTTGGCCGCGCCGAAGAGCGCCTCTCCCAGACCCTCGAGCGGGTCGGCGTCGGCAAACTGAGCGGCGCGGTCGGCACCCATGCCCATCTCGACCCGCGGATCGAACGCCACGTTTGCGAGAAGCTCGGGCTGCAACCAGCGAAACTTTCGACCCAGATCATCCAACGCGATCGTCATGCAGAATTTTCCACCACGCTCGCGCTCATCGCGTCGAGCATCGATCGCTGGGCTACCGAACTGCGGCATCTGCAGCGAACCGAAGTGCTCGAAGTGGAGGAATTTTTCGGCTGCCGGACAGAAAGGCAGCTCAGCCATGCCGCACAAGCGCAACCCGATCACGGCCGAACGCTTGAGCGGCCTTGCCCGTGTCGTGCGGGGAAACGCCCTCGCCGCGCTTGAGAACGTCGCCCTCTGGCACGAACGCGACATCAGCCATTCCAGCGCCGAACGCATCATCCTGCCCGATTCCTGCATGCTGCTCGATTACATGCTCTCTAAGCTGCGCGACCTGATCGAGAAGCTTCAGGTTTACCCCGAAAACATGGAGCGAAATCTTGGTCTGACGAAAGGTCTTTATTTCAGTCAATCTGTCCTCCTCGCTCTGACCCGCGCCGGGGCCAATCGCCAGACCGCCTACGAAGCGGTCCAGCGTGCCGCAATGCGAACCTGGAAGGGCGACCGATCGTTTGCCGAGAACGCGAAACAGGAAGCGGAAGATCAGCCGCCTTACTTTCGCCGGACGAAATCGATGCGCTCTGTTCGCTCGACGTCCATTTTCGTTACGTTGACGAAACATTTCTCGCCCTCGGCCTTTAGACGTTTCGTTTGCGAAACGCAGGGTCTGTGCGCTCAATTAGGCTGACTCTCAGGCTCCTCGCGCTTTCAGAGGCGGTCGGCGAGCAACCGACTCGGCGATTTCCGCTGGATGAACAATGGGAACAAAAAGCGCGCGGTTGTCGTTATTGGCCCGGAGGATCGCGACTAACGACTCGGGCGCCAACCCGGAGGAACAACACCGTGCGGAGCGACCGTGGCAAACCGTTCGCGGAAACTTCCGAGATCCTTTTGTCGCCACAAATCTCGCACCGCCAGCGGTTTTGAAATTCCGAGATCCGACCAATCGCACCACGATTGGCAATGGCTTGTTTCCGCGGTTGAACAGGCCGACTGCCCACGCGCCGTTCTCGAGGCGCTTCGCATATACATTGCCGACGCCCGAACGGGCGATGCACGTCGCCTGCTGGCAAAGTGGATCCTGATTGATCTCCAGAACTTCGTCATTGGTCAGTAAACCGAGGGTGAATGGATCGAGCCTGTCAGATCGCAGCCAAGGAGAAGCGGACCGGAGAGCAGACACCAAAGACTCATGTGCGAGTATTGTTCGTCAGAAGTTAGCCGGCTGCCGTTCGGCCGATGTCCATCGCGTCTCACCAAGGACCAGCATGTCGGGATCGTTGTAATGCCCTGGTCCATTAAATCGGCGCCCATCTGTCGCGGGAAAAACCGATGTCGCTCACGCTTTCCCAAGTGTCCTCGATGTCCACCGCGGTTCGCCAGGCATTCGCCAGCTTTACCAGCTCCGGCGCGATCGGCAGTTTGGCATTGTTCGAGAGGCTATAGAAAATTCGCGCCCTGACGCTTGAGCGCTTCGCTCATCTCCGCGACGTGGGCAAGATCGATCGGTACCCAGTCGTATTTGAGATAGTCGATCCCCCAGGCCACCCATTGCCGTACATCCCGACTAACAAACGAAAACCGACCGAATGTGTTCAAGCTGATTCTGAAATCCTTTACGCGCCTTCGCTCGTTTCCATTCGGCCAGAGGTTTCAGCCAGGCGTAGTCGTCGAGCCACGAGCGAAATTTCGGAGCTGATACTGGAATCTCTTGCATCCGCGCGGTCGTCTCGATCCCTCCGCTCGGCCCGTCGGCCGAAGATCCGACATAACGGCCGGAGCTGATTCGCCACGGCGTGGAATAGATGCCGATCTTCAAACCGAGACCGTGGATCTTCGCCAGCCAGCGCCGCGATTTGCGGGAATTTCGATTTGGTTGGATGGCCCGAAACGCGCCATCTCGGCGACCCTGCCATCCGTCGTCGATATTGACGTAACTCCAGCCATGGTCGCGCAGGCCGCTTCCGGCCAGGGCGCGCGCCGCGGCTCGCACTTTTTCCCCGCTGACTTTCAAGCCCCAGCAATTCCAGCTATTCCAACCCATCGGCGGTGTCAGCGCGATTTCGTCGCCCACCACGATCGTGAACAACTTCTCGGCGCACCCTGGCGATTGCGCGCGCCTAGCCTAACGAGATAGCGGCCTTGCACGGTCCCCCGGTGATAAGACCGCTTTTCCGGTTGATCGTTAGTCCGGCGGGCAGATTCATCAGCCGCAGATTCCAGCGGGCGCTCTCCGGTCGCTGGAATTTGATATTGAAAAGGGGAGCCCGGTCTGGCGCCGAAAATTCTGGACCGTTGATGTGAGGGGCGGCCGGCGCCGGCGGGGTCAGGATTGGAAATGAATCGGGTTCTGGCGCGGGGTTCGGCCGTTCACAGGCCGCGAAAGACAGCGTCGCGACGATCGTTAGGGCGAGGACGCGCCAGAAAGACATGCTGATTTGCTCAAGATGCGCCAAGATTTACCCCCGAACAGGCGCTTTGTCAGCGTCATTCGCCTGGAGCCGGTCTCCGCAAGAGAAGATGGCGATTCCCGGGCTGGTGAAGTGCTTGTCCTGCGGCGCGCTCTCGGATATCAACCGCTCATGTTCCGAGGCGCCCGCGGAAAGCACGATCGGGAATATATCGACGGCTTCCGCCAGCGCGGACTTGAAGTAACCCGTCTCGAGGGATTCAGCGACGCCGTCTTCGGCTTTGCGCTCACCCTTCTCGTCGTTTCGCTCGATGTGCCGCGAAATTTCTCTGACCTCGTCAACACCATGCGCGGTTTCCGGCTTTCGCGGTTTGCTTCCTCCTCCTCGCGCTCATTTGGAACAGCCATTACCGATTCTGCCGGCGTTACGGGCTCGACGACGGATTAACCCGTTTCCTCACCTGCATTCTGCTCTTTCTTGTTCTTTTCTATGTCTATCCGCTCAAGTTTCTTTTTAACCTCAGTCTCAACAGTCTCGTCTGGCGGCACCGATTCCCGCCGCAACGTCCAAATCACGCCGGACGCAAATTTCGCTCCTTACTTGTCATTTACGGCCTCGGTTTCGCCGCGGTTTATCTCGCGCTACTTCTCCTTTATTTCCACGCCTATCGGCTCAGGGAGGCGCTCGAACTCTCCGCGCTCGAACGGCTCGACACTCGCTTCGCCATCTGCCGGATCATCTGCTTTCGTCGCGATCGGCCTGCTCGCTGCGTTGCTCGCCGGCATCCAATGGTTTCGACGAATGGGACGGCCTGATCTACCTCTCGCTTTTCCCGCATCCTGCGCATTTCGCGCATCCTCCACCGCCGTTGGCGCGCGCCGCTCCTCGCAACCGCGACCGCTCGTTAGGCAAGCTGATTTCCAGGCAAATCTGCCGGTTGCGCCGCGCAGCTCCCGCCCGCAATATCTCCGAGCCGATGCCCAAAACCTTTCTACCTCACCACTGCGATCGACTACACCAACGGCGCGCCGCACATCGGCCACGCCTACGAGAAAGTGCTGGCCGATGTCATCGCGCGTTATCACCGGCTGAAGGGCGAGAAGGTTTTCTTCCTCACCGGCGTCGATCAGCACGGCCAGAAAGTGCAGCAATCGGCCGAAAAAGCCGGCATCCCGCCGCAGCAATTCGTCGATGAGCTCACGGCGAAATTCATCGCGCTCTGGGAAAAACTCGAAGTCCGCTACGACCTCTGGGCGGCCACGACCGATCCGCTGCACAAGAAATGCGTGCAGGGAATGCTGCAGCGCCTTTTACGACGAAAACCAGATCTACAAGGACAAACAGGAGGGCTACTACAGCATCCGTCAGGAACAATTCCTGACCGACAAAGAGCGCGGCCCCGACGGCGAGTTCGGTCCCGAGTGGGGCGAGGTCGAACATCGCGTGGAGGAAAACTATTACTTCCAGCTCGCACCAGCACAAAGACTGGCTGCTCGGCTATCTGCGCACTCATCCCGATTGCGTCACGCCCGATTTCCGTCAGACCGAGCTGATCAACGCGGTCGAAAAACTGAGCGGCGATCTCTGCATCTCACGTCCGAAATCGCGGCTCAGTTGGGGCATCGAGCTGCCCTTCGATCCCGACTACGTCAACTACGTCTGGTTCGATGCCCTGACGAATTATATCAGCTTTATTGGCTATGATCCCGCGAAGAAGGACTTCGCCGATCAACCCGCCGCCTTCCGCGAAAAATGGCCCGCACTGCACATCATCGGCAAAGACATCCTCATCCCGGCCCACGGCATCTACTGGCCGATCATGCTTCACGCCCTCGGCTTTCCCGACGACCAGATGCCAAAGTTTCTCGTCCACGGCTGGTGGAACATCAGCGGCGCGAAGATGAGCAAGTCGTTAGGCAACGTCGTCGATCCCGACGAGCTGGCCGACAAATATGGCGCCGGAAGCGCTCCGCTATTATTTGATGAGCGATATGGTGATCGGATAGGACGCGGATTTTCTCGAGTATCGAATTGTCGAACGCTACAATGCAGATCTGGCCAATTCGTTAGGCAATCTCTTAAATCGAACGCTTAACATGGCTGGACGCTATTCCGCGGGGACTTGCAACGCGGAAACAGGACCATGCTCACCCGAGATTCTTTTCAAGTGCTGCTGCAAGCATACCGTGATCTCGCTCACGACGTCGCGATGAGCGGGACCATGGAACGGTGATCAAAATCGCGAACGAGGCTAATCAACTCATTGAGAAAACCGCCCCTTGGAAAATGATGAAGGAGGGCCAGACAAAAGCCGTCGCCGAGTTGCTCTACGATCTGGCCGATCGGCTCCGCATCATCGCCATCCTGATCTCGCCGGTTCTTCCCAAAGCCGCGCATGGCATTTTCGATCAGCTCGAATTGGAAGATGGAACTAAGCGGAAAGGAAGAGCGCTTCTCGTTAGCCGAGGCGGAGTGGGGGAGGTTGCCGGATGGTCATGTCGTCGGAAAACCGACGCCGTTGTTCCCGCGGATCGAGCATAACTGGGGACCTGGCGGCAGGACTTAAGCGCTCGCGGCCAAAGCGCGGAATTTATTGCAGACACTCTTCAAACGCTGCCGCTTTCGCCTCGAGGAAAGCCAGCGCTTCACCTGCAAAGTGCAATGAACCGGTAATGAGAATGGGGGCCGAGTCCCGCCGCGCCTCCTCCCAGGCCGTGGCGAAGGAGCGCATGACCGCGACCGGAATATCGGGAAACTGACCTTGAATCGTCCGGCGCAATTCCTCGGGCGCAAGGCCGCGCGCGCTGCGAATCGACGGCAGCAGCCAGCGACGCGCGATCGGTCCGAGTGCCGCGCAAATCCCGTCGCATCTTTTTCCTGCAAGACTGCCAGGACAATCGTCGCTTGCTGGTCGCCAAAGTTTTCCTGCCATGTCTCCGCCAGCGTGCGTGCGCCGGCCGGATTGTGCGCGCCGTCGATGATCGTTCGCTCGTCCCAGTCTTGGAAACGCGCTGGCCAGACGATCCCGGCCAGACCGCGCGCGATGGCGTCCTCGTTCACTTCGATCTTCGCGGTGTGGAGTGCAGAGAGGGCGAGGGCGGCGTTTTGTTTTTGATGGCTGCCGCTGAGTGCGATCGGCAGCCGCTCGAACGGTTGCCTGACGAAATCGAGCGGAGCAGCGCATTCCGCGGCCCGAGCGCGGATGACGGCCTCGGCCTCCGGCAATTGCCGGGCGGAGACGACCGGAACGTCTGTTTTGATGATGCCTGCCTTCTCGCGCGCGATCTCGGTCAAAGTCGCACCGAGCCATTTCTGGTGATCATAATCGATTGGGGTGAGGATGGAGACGATCGGCCGGACGACGTTGGTCGCGTCGAGGCGTCCGCCCATTCCGGTCTCAAGGACAACGATCTCCGCTTCGGAATTTCGGAAATGATCGAGCGCAAGCCCGGTGGCAATTTCGAAGAAGGTTGGATGTGGTTCCCATTTTGCAATGAGCTCTCGAATTTTCGCCAGGCCGCGCACGACGTCGTCTTCGGAGATCAGCTTGCCATTCACCTGTATGCGTTCGCGAAAGCTGACGAGATGAGGGGACGTAAAAAGCGCGGTGCGATAACCCGCGGCACGGCAGATTGAATCGAGCAGGGCGCAAACCGAGCCCTTACCGTTGGTCCCGGCGACGTGAATGATCCGTTCGTCAGGCTGCGGAACATCGAGCGCATCGAAGAGACGGCGGCTGTTTTCGAGGCCGAGCTTGATCCCGAAACGCTGGGTGTTGAAAAGCCATTTGAGGCTTTCTCGGTACTCAAGAGTCATCCCGGTCTCTTCTTGTTTGCAATCGGGTTCATGCTCGTGCTCGATCCCTCAGCGCTTGCCATCATGATCACGAGCACGATTACGCACACGATAAGGCGGGCGATCCCAAACAAGCTCAATGCGCTGCGGAAAAGCAGGCGAGTAGTTGAGCGAGCTGCCGGCGCAAAGCTTTGCGGTGGACGATAAGATCGATCAGCCCGTGTTCCTCAAGGAACTCGGCGGTCTGAAAGCGCTCCGGCAAATCCTGGTGCGTCGTCTCCTTGATCACGCGCGGTCCGGCGAAGCCAACCATCGCTTTGGGCTCGGCGATAATGACATCGCCTAACGAGGCGAAACTCGCCATCACTCCGGCAGTGGTCGGATTGGTGAGGACAGAAATGAATGGCAGTTTCTGCTCGGCGTGGAGGGCGAGCGCGCCGCTTGTCTTTGCCATTTGCATGAGGCTGAGCATGCCCTCATACATCCGCGCCCCGCCCGAGGCTGCGACGACGATGACACAGCAGCGATGGGCTGTCCCGTACTCGATCACCCGCGTGATGCGTTCGCCGGCGACCGAGCCCATGGTGGCGGCGAGGAAGCTGAAATCCATGACTGCGATTGCGACTTTGTAGCCCTCGATAAGGGCGTGCCCGCTCAGGACCGCGTCGACCAGTCCGGTGCTGTCCTGGTATTTGCGCAGTCGATCCTTGTAGCTGGCCATGCCCTGAAACTTAAGGGTGTCGATCGAGGTCAGCCGTTCGTCGAGCTCGACGAAGCTTTCCGGATCGCAAAGATTCGCGATCCGCTCCTTCGCCGAGAGCGTAAAATGGTAATCACAGCGCGGACAAACGCGGTCGTTTTCCGCAAGCTCGATTTCGTGCACGACTTCGCCGCAGCCGGGACACTTTTGCCAGAGGCCCTGCGGCATCTCGCGCTTTTTCTTGTTCTCGGTCTTGAGCGACGGTTTTTTGAAAATGGCCATGGCTTAGCCGCGGGCGACAGTTACTGCGTGGACCGAAAGGGCCCCAGCTTCGCGTAAAACCGAGGCGCATTCACTCAAGGTCGAACCCGTGGTGAGGACGTCGTCAACCAACAACATCCGCAAATCTTGCACGTTGGCGCCGCGCCGTAAACGAAAGGCGCCTCTGAGATTTTCCATCCGCTCGCTCCGGTCGAATTGCGTCTGGGTGGCAGTGTAACGGGTTCGCTGCAGGACGTTGTCTACGGACAGGCCGCTGTTCCGGTGGAGTGCTGCGGCCAGCAACACAGCCTGGTTAAATCCGCGCTCGCGTTGTCTCGCCGGGTGCAAAGGCACCGGTACGACGAGATCAAAGCGCCGGTCCGCAAGGCGCGAGTCGCCCAGCGCCTCCGCCAGCCAGCGGCCGAGAAGATGGCGGAGGTGGATCTGGCGACCGTACTTGAAACTGTGAACCACTTCGCGCACCACCCCCCGGCTTAAGTAGACCGAAACCGCGGCTTCGAAGTGGAGGACGCGATTCGCGCAATTTGCGCAGGTAAACGAGTCCGTCATCGCTCCGGCGAAAGGTTGCGAACATTTCTCGCAAAATGGTGCCCGAATCCGTGGCGCTTTCTCGGCGCAACTCGCACAAAGACTTTCATTCGTTTCAACCGGTGAAGCGCAGACTGCGCAGAAAGGCGGATAGAAGAGACTAACGAGTCCGCGAAAGAGGTCGGGGAGAGCGAGCGGCGGCATGTTTCAGCCAGAGGCGCATCAGCGCCCAGCTGGCGAAGGCGAGAATAAGAGGCACGATTCCGACGAGCAAGTCTTTCCCGAGCCAGGGCAGCGCGAGCACTTCGCGATGCGCCGCTTTGCTGAAAGTGCCGTTGGCGAAAATCCAACCGGAGTGCAATCCAATCGGCAACCAAAGGGAGGAGGTTTGGAGGCGGGCGTCGGCCAGGATGGAGCCGATCGCGAAAAGGGTCAGAAAACCGGCCGCGAGCAGCATCGGGTCGCCAAATTGGCCAAACGAGTGGGTAATCGAGTCGAAACCCGAGAACCAGCGCACGGCGTCGTTAGGCGTGGTCAAATCGGGGGCCTTCAGGAAGTGGACAATGGAGAAAAGTCCGGAGGTGAGGAGGAGCGCTCCGAGCCTCGAAAAACTGCGGAGCAAGACGCCGAGAATGAAACCGCGAAAAAGCAGTTCCTCCAGGATGGGCACGACGCTGGCCGCAACGAGCACACTCGGCATTTTCTGCCAGAGAAACGCGTGCCGCAGCGAATAGATATGGATTGCGAGGATGACCGCGCCGCAGCAGAGCAGGGGAATCGCTCCAATCGCAAAGCCAAACGCCAGATCCGCACCCGGGCGAGGATTCTTTTCCAGAGCGAGGTCGCGCCAACTCCTTATCCGCAGTGCTCGCAGGAGCGGCCAGAGCAGAACCAGCGCAGCAACGAGAAGGGCACGATGAAAATAGCTTTCGAAATCAAACCGCCCGAGGCTCGGCCAGATGCCGTGTGCGATGAGAGACTGGCCTGACCAAAAGAGGAGGGGCGCCCCAAGTGCTCCCAACAGGACAACCCCGGCGAGGTAGAGCAGGAGTCTGGCCGCGTCTTTCAAGAATGCTAATGTAAGGAGCCGACGCTATGCGCAGTCAACACATATGGACCTCGCGGGATGAGGACGGACGCAAACGTGAGGTCCGCGTGACGAAGTTTGGCGGCAATTGGAAGTTCCAGGCAAAATTCCACGACGAAGAGAGAATGGAACTACTACGACGTCCCGCCGATCGACGATCTGCGCGAGCTGCGGGATATCATTTTCCGCAAGTATCAGCGCCGGCGTGCTTCGGCGGAGGACTTCGCGGCCGTCGACAAGATGCTGCGCGACCAGACCCGCAATGGATAGCTGGAATACCGAGCAGCTGGCATCCGACGATAAGCGCTACGTCTGGCATCCCTTTACTTCGATGGGGGAATGGTGTGCGCCGGAATCATGAACCGCTCGTGCTCGTCGGAGGAGAGGGGGCGATCCTGCGCGACAGTCGCGGGCGCGAATACATCGACGGGAACTCGTCGATCTGGACAAATGTACATGGGCATAATCATCCGCGGATCAACGCGGCGATCCGCGAACAGCTCGAGCGCGTCGCACATACGTCTTTTCTCGGAACGACCAATCCGCCTGCCATCAAATTGGCCCGCGAAATCGTGAAGCTGTTTCCGGAAGAGAATATTCGGACGGGTATTTTACTCCGATGATGGATCCACCGGAATGGAGGCGGCCCTCCGGATCGTCAGCCAATATTGGAAGCTAAAGGGATCGAGGCGCCGAATATTCATTTCTTTTCGTGACTGCCTACCACGGCGATACCGCGGGCGCCGCCAGCCTGGGAGCCGCGGCGATGTTTGGAGCGGAAATCGAGGGATCTCAATTTCCAGTTCGGCGAGTCGAGAACATCGGGAGTTGTCGAATATGCCCGAATTCGGAAGATGGTCGCCGCTGTGGTCATCGAGCCGATCATCCAGGGGCGGCCGGGATGAAGGTTTGGCCTGTCGGCACTCTCCGACGCCTTCGAGAGTGGTGCGACGAAGTCGGAACGCTCCTGATCGCGGATGAGGTAATGACCGGCTTTGGTCGGACGGGAAAGATGTTTGCCTGCGAGCACGAAGAAGTTCAACCCGATCTCTATGTTTTCGCCAAAGGTTTGACAGGCGGATACTTACCGTTGGCTCTTACGCTCATTTCGCATGAAATATGCGAACCGTTTCTGAAGGTGGAACCCGCTGCGACTCTGTTCTACGGCCACAGTTATACCGGCAACGCGTTGGGCTGCGCGGCGGCACTGGCCAGTCTCGACATCTTTCGGGATTGAGGGCACGATCGACACGTTACCGCCAAAGATCGACACGCTTCGAAGCCGGTTTGCAGGCTATCGCACGGATCGGACGGGTTAAGGAGACCCGATCCTGCGGAATGATTGGAGCGATCGATTTGGCGGGCGACAACCTGCGAGCTGCCCAAGTCTGCCAGGCAGCGCGCGGGCTGGGCCTGCTCACCCGCCATATCCGCAATACGGTTACATTGATGCCGCCCCTGATCGTTTCGTTCGGTGAACTTGAAAGAGCTTTAGAAATTCTTCACGAGGCGTCCAGTTTGTTGTGACTCGGAAAGAGCAGCCGTTTGGGATCGCCGGAGCGCCCGCCTAAGGAATGGCAAAAGGGACCCGACTCGATCAGGCGCTCGTCCAGCGCGGGCTTTTTCCGAGCCGCCATCAGGCGCAAACGGCGATCATGGCGGGCGAAGTGCGAGTCGACGGCCAGGTCGCGGCCAAGCCATCGGATTGCGTCCAGCAACAGCACGAAATTACGGTTGCCGCCCGCAGTCGCTATGTCGGACGCGGTGGGATCAAACTTGAGGGGGCGATCGAGCATTTTGGAATCATTTGCGACGAAAAGACTGCGCTGGATATCGGGGCATCAACCGGCGGCTTTACTGACTGCCTGCTCCGAAAAGGGAGCGGCAAGTTTTTGCGGTCGACGTCGGTCATGGCCAGTTGGCGTGGAAAATTCGGAACGATAAGCAGGTGTCACCTTGGAAAAAACGAATGCGCGGCAACTTTCACGGAACGAGAGGTACCTGATCCGATCGAGATTTGTGTCATCGACGTTTCTTTCATTTCGCTGACTTTGATCTTGCCCAATGCCTTCGAATTGCTAACTCCAGACGGTGTGATCCTGGCCTTGATCAAGCCGCAATTCGAGCTTGCGCGCGAGGAAGTGGGCGCGGCGGGAATCGTGCGCTCGAGCCGAGCTTGCACGAGAAAGCGCAGCAGAAGATCGTTGCCTTTGCCAGAAACGATCGGCGCGCTGAGTGGCAGGGCTGGTTCCCTCCAGCATCGCTGGGACCGACGGCAACCAGGAATTCTTCATATGTCTCCGAAAACCATCGGCCTGATCGCGCACACTGGAAAACCCGGCGCGGCTGAGTTGGTCAGTCAGCTCTGCTCGGAGTTTAAGCGCGCGGGAGTCGGGGTGCGGTTGGAAACCGAAACGGCGGCGCTCGTCGATTTGCCGGACGGCCAGACAGTCGCGCAACTCGGGAAGGAAGCGGATCTGCTCGTCGTCCTGGGAGGCGACGGGACCATTTTGAACGTCGTAGCTCGCCTCGACGACACCATCAAACCCATCTTTGGAATCAACATTGGTTCGCTCGGTTTCCTCACCTGTCTGAATTCCTCCGCTTATCTCGAAGCCGTCAGCTCGATCGTGAGCGGGAAGTTTGCCCTTAGCGAACGCGTCCTGTTGTCGGTGGAAATTGCCAAAGGCACCGAGTGTGTTCGTGAGACGGTCGCGCTCAACGACGCCGTCATCAGCCGGGGCGAGATTTCACGGCTCATCCGCCTGCGCACGCGGGTGAATGGCGCCCCGCTGACCGAATTCAACGCCGACGGCCTGGTCGTCGCGACCCCCACGGGATCGACGGCCTATTCACTTTCTGCGGGTGGGCCGATCCTTGAACCGCAATCTGGTGTTTTTGTGATCACGCCGATCTGCCCGCATGTCCTCACCAATCGTTCCGTCATCGTGGGCGATCATTCCGTCATTGAGGTAGAGGGCAGCGAACCGGATTACCCTGTCTTCCTGACCTTGGACGGCCGCAGCCCGGTGCCGTTGGAGTTTGGTTCGATTGTTACGATCCGTCGCTCGCGGGAAGTCCTGCCACTGGCCGTTCTGCCCGAGCTCTCATTTTTCGGCGTAGTCCGCCAAAAGCTGAAATGGAGCGGGAGCACGATTTGATGCTCAGACGTGGTTTCGCAGCGCAGCCTTCGGGGCGCGCGGGACGTCCCGCCCGCCCTTTTTGGCACCTCGCCAAAACCTCCCCGCGTCCAGAGTGTGCCCCGCGAGGCGTGTGACACAGCGGGCGGGGCGCCGTGCTCCCCGGAGGTTGCGGGCTCTTCCATCCCTAGAAAAAGAGGCCTTGGATACGGCGGTTGCCTAAAACATGCGCACTCAACCCATGCGCACCCGGATGTCGTGGGATCCACCGTCGTCGCGCAGTATGATCGTCTTGTCGGGAACGGTTACGCCATCCAACTCGACCAGATCGACTCCACGGGAGATATGCTCGGGGTTTTCAACCGCGATATCGTAGTGAGTATTTTGATGGCGGTAGCGCAGACGGAACCTCGACCAGTCCTTCGGCACAACCGGGTCGATCATTAGTCTGTCGCCGCGCCGTTTGAACCCAAGAACTTCCTCCAGCCAGACGCGATAAATCCAGCTCGCGGCGCCTGTGTACCAAGTCCAGCCACCACGCCCAACGTGATTCTTTAATGCATAAACATCTCCCGCCATGACATAAGGCTCGACTTTGTAACGTTCGTAATCCTGCTCCGCGCGAGCATGCTCGACCGGGTTTAACATCCGGAGAAGAGAAACGGCCCTGTCGCCGTCGCCCTGACGCGCGAAGGCCATCGCCACCCAAGCTGCGGCATGAGTGTACTGGCCACCATTTTCTCGCACTCCCGGCGGATAGCCCTTGATATAGCCGACATCATGCGACGACTGATCAAAGGGCGGAGTGAAGAGCAGAATTATCTGCTCGGTGTCACGGACGAGCTGTTCATCGACCGAGCGCAGGGCTTTTTCGACCCGGTCATCATCGGCCGCGCCGGAAATCGCGGCCCATGATTGCGCAATGGAATCGATCTGCGCCTCGGCCGATTCCTTCGAACCAAGGGGAGTGCCGTCGTCGAAATACCCGCGCCGATACCAAGCGCCGTCCCACGCGTGATCCTCAATGGCCGCGACAAGAGCCGCAATACGACTACGATAAGCAAGCGCTTCTTCCTTATTTCGCCCCTCGATGAGTTCGGCGAAATCTCTCAGGACGCAAATTTCGAACCAGGCCAGCCAGATACTCTCGCCTTTGCCGCCGACGCCGACCCGATTGAGGCCATCGTTCCAATCTCCCGTTCCAATCAGCGGGAGGCCATGAGGACCCGAGGTGGACGCATGGGAAATGGCCCGTCGGCAATGTTCGAGCAACGAAGCCTCGGTGGCTGAGATTGGCGGGAACCGAAAAGCTTTCCAGTCTCATTTTCCTCGAGCGGCTTGGCTTCCAGGAAAGGGACCAGTTGGTCGAGAATCGCAGCGTCACCCGTGGCCCGTACGTAGTGGGCAGTCACAAATGGAAGCCAAAGCAGATCGTCGCTGATCCGGGTGCGGACGCCGGCGCCGGATTCGGGAAGCCACCAATGCTGGACGTCGCCCTCCAGGAATTGTCGCGCCGCGGCGCGCAAAATCTGTTCGCGGGCGATCTCTGGGGCAGTATGAACCAGGGCCATGACATCCTGGAGTTGATCGCGAAAGCCGTAGGCGCCGCTCGATTGATATAAGGCCGAGCGTCCCCAGACACGGCAGCTTAAGGTTTGATAGAGCAGCCAGTGATTGAGCAAAACATTGGCGGAAGCCTCGGGCGTTTCGACCTGGATGGTCTCGAGGAGATTGTCCCACCAACCGCGTGTTTCCTGGAACGTAGCTTCAACGTTGGAAGGATCGCGGAACCGTTGCACGAGTGCGCGAGCCTCAGTCTCGTTAGGCGACTGACCGAGAAGGAAGGTAACCTCCGCTGATTCTCCCGGCTCCAGTTTAAGAGTCAGCTGGACCGCGGCGCACGGATCCATTCCGGCACCGGTGTCGCCGGTTAATCCCTCCTGTTCCATTGCCGCGGGATCGCGCATGGACCGATTTCTTCCGAGAAAAGCCGCCCGATCGCCCGTGAAAGAAGTTGGCGGCGGACTTGAGCTAACAAAGGTCGTGCGGTCGGAAAAGTCCGAACTATAGGGATTGCGGGCGAAGAGACTCTGACTCTCAAGGTCCCATTTTGTTACGACATGCATTCGCGTTTCCTCCGGGTCGGGACCGAGAACGAGCGCGGCGTAGGAAGTAATCGTTAACTTGCGGTGATGAGACGAAAGGTTGCGCAAGCGAAGTCGTTCCAGGCGCACTGGAAGTCCGCCCGCTGAATTGACCGGGACGACGATGAGAAGCTCCTGCTCGATCGCGTGACTGTTATGTTCGAAAATCGAGTAGCCCTGGCCGTGTCGCACACGATAAGCATCCTGCTCCCGGATCGGCAGCGGTGTCGGCGACCAGAAAACGCCGAGATCGTCATCACGAATATAGATCGCTGATCCGGCAGGATCAGAGACAGGGTCATTAAACCAAGGCGTCAGGCGATTGCTTTGACTGTTGCCGGACCAGGTGAAGCCCGAGCCCGATTCGGAGACGAGAGCGCCGAAGTTCGGGTTCGCCATGATGTTGACCCACGGAGCAGGGGTCTGCGTGTCTGGTCCGAGGTAAATCGCGTATTCTTTTCCGTTCAGGGTAAAACCGCCGAGGCCGTTGAAATAGGCCAGTTCCATGAAGGGCAACGGGGGCGACGGTTCTTCGCGAGTCTCTTCGCCGGGGGCTAGCAGTTTGAGCTGCGGCGAGGCGGGCGCCGTCGCGGCCAGTTGCTGGCGGAGTGTGCCGCGTGCCGCGATCAACACTGCACGCGCCGCGGACTGAATGACGCCGAGTTCTTCCTTCGACATCTTGTTCGCCGATCGCAGGAAAACGCCTCCGGGCTGATCGACCCCGGTGAGCTGGGCATGAGCTTCGGCCAGTCGCCGCAGATGATCGGTTAGTGGTTCGTCGTAGCTCGGAATTTCTTCGCTGATCAGGACGAGATCGACCTTTAGCCCGCGCAAATGCCAGAAGGTGTGCGCGGTGAGAAGTTCGCGCACCACTTCCACATCCCGCAGATGAGCAATCGTCACGACGACGATCGGCACGTCGCCGGAGATACCCTGCGCCCAGAGCGCCCGCTGACCGGCGCTCGAACGTCCGAGGCGGGCTGGGGGAGGGCGCAATTGCGGCTGCGGGAAAAGAACGTGCCCTGCGAGTTGCTGGAAGAGCTGAACATCGTTAGGCCGGATGTGGAGACGGCGCAGCTCGAGTTGCGCGCGGGTCCACGCGGTTTCGAAAGCGCGAGTCGAAACGCGGAACTCCGAATAGCGCTCGGCCAATCCAACGACCGCCTCCCGCGAATCCGCCACCACCGTTACGATGGAAAACTGGAAGCGTCCATTGGGAGCGATCGTGACTCGACGACGGAGGCTGAAAATCGGATCGAGCACAGCGCCGCTGCTATTCGTCAGATTAGCTCTGACGGCGTCCGGATTTTCAAGAGTGCGGCCCCGGCCAACAAAGCGCGCGCGGTCCGTCTCAAATTCAGGCGGTTCGGCCGATGGTGATTCCGTGACCAGCAAATGTGCCACCCAGATCGGGCGATCATCGGGCGCACGCTGGCGGCGATGGGCGAGCAAGGCCTCGCAATGGGGAAGCCATTCTGTTTCGATAAAAAGCTTGTTGAAAGCCGGGTGCGCGCGATCGGTCTTATGCGGTGCGAGCGCGAGTTCGGCGTAACTGGTCAATTCGAGGCGACAGGCTTTGCGGGAAATGTTGACCAACGTGATGAGGCGAACCTCGGCGTCGTCTTCGGCGGAAACCGCGATCTCGGTAAAGGTATCGCATGGTTCGGTGGTGCGACGGAACTCAGCTTTGTCGGGGGTAAAGATCCAGGTGTAACGCGATTTGGGCGCAGGCACCGGCTGATTGGTCGTGCTCCAGACAATTTCGCGATCGAGGTCCCGCACATAACAGGCCGCCCCCGGCACGTCGCGCGTCGTATCTGCGCGCCATCTTGTGATGTCGAAATCCAGCCAGCGGAGATAGCCGCCCCCGGAGTTGGTCACCATCAGCGAGCAGTTGCCGTTGGAAAGCAACTGCGTTCGCGGCGTCAAAGTGTCGGCCGTGTGCGGCGGGGCGGCGGCGGCCCCGACGACTGGAATCACTCGCGGAAGCGGGCGCTCCTCGTGCGCTCCACCCGTTGTCGGGAGAATGGTGCTCGGGATATGTTCGTGGAGGAGAGGTTCGGTCGCGCGAATCCGCGGATCGGAGTGGAACCGCCGCCGCATCACGCCGTCATGGAGCGCGTTGTCGAAGGCAAGGAGCGACATTCCCTGGTGATGAACCATGTAACAACGGACCGCGATTCCTGCTGCCCCACCCGGTTCGCTCCGTCTCGAATAGTCGAGTGACTCGTAGTAACCGTGATCGCCCAACATGGCGGCGTCGCCGACAAGCGCGAGCTTTCGCAGATTCTTGACCGCGGCGACCGGTTCAATCCCGAGGGCCAGAGCCGACGCATAGGGCGCGACGACCAGGTCGCGTTCCTGACCGCGTTTCAAAGCCAGCGCCGGGACGCCGAAAGCGCGGTATTGATAGACATGATTCCGGTCGACCGCACTGAAGGCCGACTCCGAAATACCCCATGGCACTCCAAGGTTCTCGCCATAGGCAATCTGGCAATGGACCGCATCGTGACAGGCGCGGTCGAGGAGGGAATCCTCATGAGTGCGGGTGAACAAAACAGGCATGAGGTACTCAAACATGGTGCCGCTCCAGGAAAGGAGAGGAAGCCGCCCATAGGCTGAGCCAAAGGGGCGACCAAGGGCCCACCAATGCTCCAACGGGACATCGCCCCGCGCGATCGCAAGCAGGCTCGTTAGGCGCGCTTCGCTCGCGAGCAGATCGTAAAACGAGTTATCGAGGCGGCGTTCGCCCACCTGATAGCCAATCGCGAAAATGCGTCGTTGTTCGTCGTAGAGAAAGCCCAGCTTCATTCCGGCTTCCAACTCGCCGATGCGACCGATGATCTCGTCGGTCTGTGCCAGTTGTTGCGTCGCGTTCTGCTCAGCTCGTGCCACCTCCCTAACCAGACTGTCGAGCCATTCGCCGACGGCCTGCGGAAGCTGCAACTCGTCCCGGCGCGATTGAAAGGCGATGAGCGTCGTCAGTCCCGCGATCCCGGTGCTGGCGATGTTGCGCAGAGAATAGGTCGCGGCAAGAGCGTCGCGCCGGCATTCATGCGCGGCCGTCCCTAACGACATTAACTGCGCCGGCGACGCGGCCAGAATTTCCAGTGGCCGCAGATAACGGTCGATAATCCCATTCCAGGCCTCGACCTGCCTTTCCACCTGCCTCGACCAGTAGGCACGTGGATCGCCCTTGTCAGCAAAGAAGCTTTCGGCCAGTTTCTTTGCGGGCTCTCGAGCCGAACGCAGACGGGTGATGACTTCGACGAGATTCACCGTCTGACCTGCCGTAAGTCTCTCGAGGACGATCAGGGCCGACGGCTGCTGGTTGGTTTCATCGATTGTGCCGGCCACCTGACGCACCACCGCCAGTGTATCGGCTAATCCGCGAAGGCTAGCACCGTCCAGCACCGGCCTTGCCGTCAACTCGACGCATCCGATCGTGAAGGTCCACAAGGTCGCGATAAGATTGCCGCTGTCGACGGTCGAGACATAGCGCGGGTGGAGCGGTTCGAGCTTGCCAATGTCATACCAGTTAAAAAGATGACCCTCGAATAACTCGAGCTGTCCAATCGTTTTGAGAGTCGCGAGATTGCGCGCCGTCAGGTCGTCGAGTGTGAGATAGCCGAAGTCGTTCGCGGCTAAGGTAGCAAGCATCCAAAGGCCGATGTTGGTCGGCGAGGTGCGCAGGAAAATTTCGCGCGTGGGTATTTCTTGCACATTGTCCGGTGGGAGCCAGTGCGTTTCCGGTCCGACAAAATCGTCGAAATAGCGCCAGGTTCGTCGCGCGGTGGCGCGCAGCATCTTGCGATCAGCCAGACTTAATATTCCTCCTCGCGCAGTCATCGCCGGTCGATTGATCAGCAGGACAACCAGCGGAAAGAGAACCCACAAGGTGAGAAAAGGCAGCGCCGCCATGAGCGCGCCCCGCCCGACATAGGCGAGGAGGTAAAACAATAAAACCGCCAGTCCCGGAATCCATAAACGAGCGAGAACAAACTGCCATTCCTGATTCCTTGCCCGGCTATGCGCCTCCTGCGCGGTCTCCCATTCCAAAAGAAAACGGTGTGACTTGAGCCGGCGATAGGCAACCCGTGCGATCGCATTCAGAGTCAGCCCGGCGTAGTCCGGGAGAAAGACCAGCGCGAGAGCCGATCGGATGAGGCGGTCGCGCGGCTCACGCCAAAACCGGGTTCCCGGAGGCGGCGGGTGAAGGAGGAGCGCGACGAGCGAATTGATGACCGGCCAGAGCAACAATCCCGCGACGAGCAAACTCCATAAGACGGGTTCTGACGAAAGGAACCAACCGGCAAGGAGAAGCCCGACGACTGCCACCGGGATGAGGCTGCGGCGGAGATTGTCGAAAATCTTCCATTGGTTAAAGAAGGAAAGGGGATTGGGATAGTCACCGCCGTCCCGACCAGGAACCCGCGGTTTCAACCAGTCGATGATCTGCCAATCACCACGGACCCAACGGTGTTGCCGATTCCACCAGGCGATGTAACTCGACGGAAAAACATCAAGGAGTTCAATATCAGTCGCGAGCGCGACGCGAACGTGACTCCCTTCCAGCAGATCATGACTTAATAAATGCGCCTCGGGGAAACGCCCGGACAGAATGCGATGAAACGCGGCCAGATCGTAAATGCCCTTGCCGTGATAACTGCCTTCGCCGGTCAGGTCCTGATAAACATCAGAGACGGCATGCGTATAAGGATCAATCCCGCGGGAATCGGCGAAGATGCGTGAGAACCAGGTCGCGGTTGCGCTTGGGAGGGTGGCACTGACTCGCGGTTGGATGATGGTGTAACCGCGTGTGACTTTGCGTCCATCTGCCGAAAGGCGCGGCTGATTGAGAGGATGCGCCAGCGTTTCGATCAAACGCCGCGCTGTGTCGCGCAGCAGTTGGGTGTCCGCATCCAACGTGATGACAAACCGGATGTCATCGATCGCGCCTCTCTCTCCGACGCAAAGGAAATGCTCCAGCTCTGGCGCAGATTCGCCCATGAGAAAGCGATTGAGTTGTTCCAGCTTGCCTCGCTTGCGTTCCCAGCCGAGCCAGCGCTGTTCGCTCTCGCCCCAGGAACGCTGGCGATGAAAAAGAAAAAAACGTCCGGCGCCGTGCCGTTGATTCAGGTCCGCGATTCCGTGCGCGACAATCTCGAAATATTCCGCGTCCTCCGGCATGTTCTGCATGGGGGCGTCGGCAAAATCGCTGAGCAGCGCGTAATGCAAATTCGGGTCCGAATTCGCCAGGTAACGAATTTCGAGACGGCCGAGCTCATTGCGAATCGCGTCCGGCGTCGTGAGCAACATCGGCACCACGACGAGCGTCCGGCAATTGTCAGGAACGCCTTTCTTCCTAAAGGACATTTTCGGCAGCACCTGCGGAGGAAGGAGCGACGTGACGAGATAGTTTACCGTCAGGACAGCCAGCTCGTTCGCCGGCAGCAAGAGGAGAAGACTGATCAGACAGCGGACGAATAGCGGAGTGCCTGATGCCGTAAGTGCGAGAGGAGCGACGACTGTCAGGACAGTAAGAAGGAAAATGTTTCCAAAATAAAACACCGCGGCGTGCGAGCGAAGCCAGCGCCGCTCACGTTCTCGCAAAGGAACACGACACCCGGCCTCCCGCTCGAGTGCAGGCCTGCCCCCGTCGATTAAATAGTAGCCGATATGTCGCGCGACCTCGTCCTCGGCAACCGCAGCCAATGCGAGACCGCGCTCGATGATTTCCAATTCCGAGCACTTCGACCATTTTGCCAATTGCTCGACCGCGTCGCGATAACGATTACGCGTTTCGAAATCGACCCGTGGATAAACACCGGCAGGATCTTTCGCCAGTTCGGCATCGGGCCGGCTGACCGCCTCGAAAAGTTCTCCCCATTGGATCTGCGCCAGCCGGCGGCAACTGCCAATCACATTCGAAAGCGAAGCCTGTTGCACGGCCTGGCGCCGATGTTCCTGCTGAACCACCTCGAGCAAAGGCGCGCGCAAAGACCGTTCGAGCCAGCTCGTCACGATCGGAAGGGGCGCTTCTTCGTCGTAGAGGTGGGCCACCAGTTCGCTCGCAAAATGCGCCGTCGGTTGTGGATGACGTTGGACCAATTCCTCCGTCATCTTGAGCAGCCGCTCGGGACTGCGCCGCGCGGCTGTGATGAGGCGGTTCGCCCAAAAGTCCGCTTCCTCACTGTCCTGCTGGAGTTGCTCGACTTCGATCGCCAGGGAGCGGAGACACTCGATCAGCCGCAGACGCAACATCGAGGGAATGGCCCAGAGTTCGCCGATCTTGAGCGCCGTGCCGGTTTGGAAGGCGACAAGAAAATTCCGAATGATCTCAGTATCCAGTGCCCCATCACTTTCCGCGACAATTTCCGACGCAATCCGATAAACTCGTGGAACTCCTGCCTGCGGGCCGCCAGCAACGATCGGCAGTTCTCGCGTAATATTTTTGCGGAAGGCTGCGCCGGACATCGTTGATCTGTTCCTGGATTAGGTAGGCGTTATCCAGGAGCCACTCGCTCGACAACCCGAAGCTTTGGTTCACCTCCGCCGACACAGAGAGCCCGGCATCTGTCCACTTCAGGATGCACTCGCTCTCGCGCAGGCGACGAAGCAGGGACGGGCCGCCCGCCACTTTGCCGCGATGCGTCGAAATCGACTCCGCGAGGCGCGCTGCTTTTTCCGCGAGCCGTTGGCCGGAAGGGGCTTCTCTACGGAAAAGTCGCGTGGTCGGCTCAAATTCAAATTTTGCTGTCGAATGAAAAGCAAACAGGACCGACGGGTCTTCTCCGACGTCGCGCAAAATTTCCAAGACCCGCGAAACATCGCCGGGCGCCACCTCGACCAACACCATCGTTTCATTGGGCAGGATCGAGCGCTTGAATCTGGCTTCACTCGGGCCGTCAGGGCGTTTTTCGAAAAGGCGAGATACGAACCAACCGACGATCGCGGCTCCCATCGCGAATCCAGCCAGAATCAGAACAATTTTCAGCGTCGACGCGGGGCCGGTGGACAGCCATTCCCGCCAGAGCAGAAAGGCCCCGGTAAGAAGGCCAATCATAGCTGGGATAGCGGCCTCGCGAACCGCGCGCCGGCCGCCTACGCGCACCTTGCCACTCGCCGAGGAACGCAACAACGCCGACCGGCCGAATCCCCCCCGGCGCAGATTGCTCAGCACAGCTCGCCCGCTCTCCGGACTTTGGAAGATGGCGACGAAGATTGCGCCCGCAACTTTGGTCCGCTGAAATATCATATTGAGGACAGAAGCATGGGCGAAGTCTCCGAGCGTCGGCCAGATCGCCCCATACTTCCACAATTACGCGTTTTACAAGAGACCACTGGCTCGGACGAGAGCGTCGCTCCCGGAGCGGACACGAGGAAAATGGAGCGGAACAGCCGGTCTCGTTTCAGATGGCCGCGACTCTTTGTATCCGGTAACTGCGTCAGGGCTGGCGGAGCAGCCTGGTGATCCGGGCGTTGTCCAGACCGAGATCCCAGATCCCGAAGGGATAGAAAAAGCCGGGCTCTCCCAACTCTACGCCAAGAGTTTCGACATCTCCCATCAGTGCCTGCCAATCGGCGTCGGTGCCGCGCTTACCATTGCCTTTCGTCACGACCCAGCCGGGCGGGATCGTGGGCGAGGCCGCGTTGATCGGAAACTCGTAGGTGCGCCAGCCGACGGGAAACTTGGATATGTCGGTTCCGATATAATAGGCATCAACGCCTTTGCTGAAATCGCCGGTGCCAAGCGTGGTGTTGAGATCCAAAGTGACGGCGCGGTCAGGGACCTCAACTCCGCTGAAGATATCGATGTCGACTGCAAGCGTCCCAATCTCGTGCGAGACGAAGTTGCCAAGGAAGTATGGTACTGACGGTATCGAGTGGGACGTACCAGGTCGGAACGGCCGCATCGGCGGTAGCGTGGAGGTAAGGACCAGGGTTTCCGCCGTCGGGCTCGATTGTGGCGGGGTTTACGGTCAGATGCCAGTCCCCGTTGTTGCTGCCGTTGTCGAAGGTCTCAACGAACCCCGCGCGCGTCACCGCCGGGATCGCGAAAAGGAGAAGGAGCGAGAGCAACCGCCAAGAGACCGGGATGCCCCTGGACGAGGGAGGCGTAACGGCGGTTTGTTTGGAAATGGAATTGTGATGCATCCAAAATCAATCCGACTCTCGTCCAGCGGTGTCAATCGTGTGAGAGTTCCGGATACCTCGGAGAATGCGGCACGGAGCGTCGACGCCCCGCCGATCGCGACCACGGATCGTGAAGCGATTGTCGGACTCGCTGCATTTTGCAAGGCTCGCCGCGCCCTCCGGAAGGGCGCCTAACGATCGCCGGACTGCTCAGGAGGAGGCTCAGGACTCGGAGACGATGTTTCTTTCTTTTGTGCCATTTGCCCATCCTCTAAAAAAGAAACCAAGATAGTCGAGAAAATAATTTTCGGGCTGCCGATGCTAACCTCACCATTTGAGGAAGCTATCGGAAAGGCAATTCGTATCCGCCTCGCGAAAAGCCGAATAAGCGAACCCTCGACCCACATAAGATCTAGACCATAAGCAACAGGTCGAAGCCGCTGCGTCGGAAAGCCAAGTGAACCTCAAAACCGGCCATCGGCCTTCATCTAGGCCCAACATCCTTCGGTTTGCCGGCAGTCGATTCAGCGGCAGCGTGGCGGTCGAACCTTCCCTTTCCCTCCTGGTAAAAGACGCAATCGTTCCCGGCGCGGCAGCCGCTCACGTGCACCCAGTTGGGCTGGCATAACGATGATCGACCCCTGGGCCAAAATCCCTGGCTGATGCCAGGTCTGGCCCGGCGTACAAGACCCCGCTTATGACGACGTCCCTGAGTTCGCTACTATGCGCGTGTAGCCCTTTGTCAGTCCCCGCAGGAACCTTCGAATCTGCGTAAATGCCCCTGTCCCAGGGTCGCCTAGGATCACGCCGAACTGCATGCCCTTTCTTCCCGTCCATTTCAAATCCGCAAACGCCATCATCAGCGGCGTGCGATCTTTGGTCTCGGCCGCAGCGGCTCTGTCCGCCCTGTCGCTACACGCGGGTAGCAAAACACTCAACGCCGTCAGCACTGAAAAGAGTCTGTTCACGGTTTGGCGAAGTGGCATCATTTCTCGCTCAGACACGCCTTGCGCGCACGGCAACGCACAGGGCATTCATCAGGGTGGCAATAGGGTGCCAACCTTCGACCGTACAGACGTTTACATCCCGGCCCGTGATGGAGCCAGTGGCGTTGACGTCCTCACGGAAGTTGTCGCTCCGGGTCTTTTGGCCACCATCGGCGCGGGTTTGCTGCACATCGGCAAGATCAACGATTCCATTGCCATCAACGTCGCCGAGTAACAGCCCGATGGGGACGGCCGCGGAAGCGAGCGTGTTGCCTTGATCGTCGTGCACCCCATTTAAGGTCACAGTCACGTACTCCTCGTTACAGATGACGTGAGTCAGACTAACTAAAACACGATGGGCATCGGACTGATCGAGCGCGATCTTATTAACCATGCCACAAGTGGTGACAGCGCTGTCGACGGACGTAATGAAATTATTGAAAGTAAACACTATCGTATAATGTCGATTAGTCCCGCCGCCTCGGCACTCGACTCCGCTCGATCCGTTGAGCGGCAGGTCTATCTCGAATGGTCCGATCCGGGAGGAGGCACTCCTGAGGGCGAGGGTCTGGGTCGAGCAAAGGGTGGATGTCATGTGCGCACTTAGCACACCGTTTTGCGCTCCCGGCGTGCTGGCATTGATGCCGGCGTTATTGCCGCCCGTGGCCGGCCAGGCATCGAGCGAGCCAAAGGTTCCGCCGATCGGGGTCGGATCTCCGCGTCGCGCGGTGACGAGCAGACTTCCATCGGTCAATCCCAGAATAAGGCGATCGGATTCACCGTTGGAATCGAGATTCGTCCAAAAGATCACGTTTCCCTGGGCGTCAATCATCTGCATCGGATTACGCGAGAAGGCGAGGCCAAGACATTGACCGCCATCCACCGGGTCGAAGAAGGCGATTACTTTGCGCCAATTGCCGGGGGCTCCGGCAAACCACCCGGTATTGAACGTCTCGGGCGTCGGCTGGAAATCCGCCAGGAAAGCGATCTCGCCGGCATTGTTAATCGACGCGGCCTGCATATCGAAGTAAGTGCCGCCCACGGGGGTCGGATCTGGCACCTTCACATACCACTCATTGACTCCGGCGGTGCGAACGATGAGGCCGCGCTCAGTTATGCCACCGGTCACGATGGCTTTGAAGCAAATTTGATCCGCATCATTTATGTCCGGGATTGGACCGGTCGGGATGTTCGTGCCATCGACAAATCCAAAACTCTCCCCACCGAGGGTGGAGAAGGTGCCGCCACCGGGCGCGGGATCGCCGATCGCTGCCACTTTCGTGACGACGCCGTTATCCCAGAGAAAAATATTGGCCGGGAATGCGCTCGTGCTCGGCGAGGCAAGAAAAACGACTTTGCCGTTGTTATTCATCGAGCCGGGTCCGACCGCCGCGAATGTGCCGCCGAGCGGAGAAGGATCACCCACCGCAGCGACCTTCAAGATATCGCCTGTCGCGGCTTTGTAGAGAAAGAGCCCTCGACTCGAGCTCCCGCCGTTGACGTCGGAGAAGAATAGAACGTCGCCCGCATCGTTGATGTCGGGGGTGAAAACCGTTCCGAGAAAGAAGCCACTGAAGTTCCCGCCGATCGGTGAAGGATCGCCACAAAGCGAAGTGGTATCGCCGCTCCCGCCACCGCCGCCGCAACCGATGACAACGGCGCTCAGGCTGCCATCAGCGTTCGCGATAAAGGCGCCCTGATTTCGCGAAACTCCATCGACGAGTGAGTTAAATGCGATTTGCCCCGAGGAATTCACCGTCGTCGGATTAAAGAAGGCCAGCGGATCAAGCGTCCCGCCGCCGGTGTTGGGAGCCGGCTCACCATGTTCAGCCAGTGACTGAATGCTACAGATAGATTCCAATGGGCTCGCAGGAATCAGCAGCCTGCCTTGGTCGCCGCCAACGGCGAACCGCGAAAGGTCGGCCTCGTCGTGAGTGCGGACGAGCACTTTGCGACCAAGGACATCGTGAGGAGGGGTTTTGGCACCGAGCAAATGTACCTCGGGCGCGGGGTTACGAAATGGCACGTGCACGGAGCCCATTTTTCCTTGCCCCGGCGCGGAGCTGGCGACGGCAAGAATGATGAATAGGATCAGGGTAACAAAACTAGGTAAGGCAGATATACGTTTCATAGGAGAAGTTGAGCACTTTGTTTTCCGATGGTCTGCTTCACCGTCTGACACGGATGGCTAGGCAAACCAATCGTTTTTTGTCTTTAAATGGGCAAGCGCTGTCAAGACTCAAATTTGATTCAGAACCAGCGTTGGCAAGGCAGGGGCGAATATTTTTTCTGCACCCGTCCTGCAGAAGCGTGAACCTCAGACAATGTCATTAAGATTACGGAAAGTTCCTTTGGGATTTTATTTGCGCTCACAAGGCTGTTGCGACCACACCAAGTCTTGCCCTGGCGTGGAAGGGAAATAGACCGGAAGTCGAAAGGGCCTCCGATTGTATGAGGCGGAAGAGGACGCGAAGTTTGAATACGTGTTCGCGGCGGGGGCCTGATTGTGGCGTCAACGATCCAGGTTGGCGAAGGGCGAACGAGCGACAGATCCGAATAGTGTCACTTTCGGCGACCTGATCGACCCTGTGATTTTGAACGCCAACAACCTCCAAGCCAGTCCCTGCGATCGCGTCGGCGGACGTCAGTGACCCAGCCACAGTGTAACGCGGAAATTAGCCTTTACTCCAGGCCTGCCGGCTGGGTAGAAATGCAGGGTGAAACGGCCCTACTCCCTTCCATTACCCGGTATCGGTGTCTTGGTCGCCGTCGCATGCATTGTTGCCCCATCGGTTCTGGCGCAAAATTTGTTCGTCGTCGCGACTTCGTCCGACTCCGTGGCGGTGATCGACTCCTCGACCGACCGGATCATTAAAACGATCCCGGTTGGCGCACATCCGGTGCGGATCACGATGTCACCGGATCGGCGCACTGCTTATATCTCCAATGGCAAATCCGAGACAGTCTCAGTTATCGATACGGACACTCTCGCGACCGTGGCCACAATCCCGGTCGGCTCCAGCCCGCAAGAGGCCGCGGTCACCCCGGATGGCGGACGGCTTTTTCTTATCCACCAACTAATCGGCGAGATCACCGTGATTGATACGGCGACAAATCAGGTCATCAAAACGATTCCCATTCCCGGACGCGAAAACGACGTTCTGTTCACTTTGGACGGGCGCTTCGCCTACTTCGCGAACTTTAACGGAGGGAAAGTGGACGTGATCGATACCGACACCTACGAGCTGAAATCGATCTCCACTGGACTTGGTTCGCGTCGCCTTGCCATTTCTCCCACGGGCGATCGCGTGGCGGTGAGCAATTTCCTCAACAATTCAGTGTCCGTTATCGACACGCTGACCCAGACGGTGATCGCGACGGTTCCGGTCGGGCTTGGGCCGCGAGGAATTGCTATCACACCGAGCGGCGACGCGATTTACGTGACCAACGTCCGCGATGGCACAGCCTCGGTCATCGATTCTCGCACCCTAAGAGTCAAGACACTAACAGTGGAACCGAACCCGTGGCAAGTGGTCGTTACCAATGATGGAACCAGGGCATTCGTAACAAATGGGGGCTCCAATACGGTATCGGTCATCGATACAGCAAGACGCAAGATCATCAGAACGATCGTGGTGGGCGAGGGTCCATTCTTTCTCGCGGCCCATCCGGATGGGGAGAAACTTTACGTGTCGAATGCTAAGGACACGACCGTCACCGTGATTGATATTCCGTCGCTAAATGTCCTGCGGACAATCCGTAATTTAGGATTGGAACCCTTTGATCTCGATTTTGGTCCCTAACCCGCTATTCTGTTTACGCGATGGTATTCGATTTTAATCATGCATTTACACACTTTGTGTCAACGCCCAACGACAACAAAATCAATCATACTGGCCGACAATCACGAGCAATGTTAAACTGGGAGCAAACTCATAAATAAGACGGCGAGTCGTTTCTGGATTGTATCCCTCCTACCTCTCGGAGAGCGCGGCCCGCTATTTCCGGGTCACAGCGAGACTGAACGGACTCCCTCTATCCGAGAAAGGCACGATTACAGGGCAGGATCGGCGATCTTGAGCCTCTTGCACGGGACCTATCCACCGCCGTGGTCCGCAGGCAAAACAATTCTACCGGCGTTGCGCTTGTCGAGTGCTATCAGCCTCGGCGGGACTTATCAATTGCGGAATTGTTCGACGACGGAGTCGTTCCGCCTTATGGCTCCAGAAGAGCCGACACGAGCGAACTAAGAGAACGCTTTACTCTATTTGTGCAAAACCGCCAACCCAAGCGGCGGGACCCTACCGTCCGGCAGACCCAAGTTATAAGGCCTGCGATTCTCCGTCAAAGTGCCATCGCCCGCCACGTCGAGCACATGGAGTTTGCCGTGCCGGTTGAGAACATAGAGAAATGTCTCGGTGGGGTCGAATCGGACGTGCGTCGGGTAGGCTGCCGAACCGGCCAACTCAAGGTGCTGTAAAAGAACGGGGACCAGCGGATCCGTAATATCATAGGCACTGAGCGTCCCGGACGGAGTTTCGGTAACATAAAGCCGGGTTCCCGTCCGATTCGTGGTTGCCCAGCATGGTGCGGATCCCGTACTGTTGACGCTCCCTGCGAGAGAAACGTTGTAGCGTGCATCGTAGGAGAGAACATTGACGAGGCGCGGAACGGGCAAAGTTACATAAAGAGTATTACTTTTCGGGTTCAGCGTCCCGCCTCCATTCTCCGCACCTATAGGTAGCGAACTGGTAATAGTAACCTGCCCTGCACGGGAAAGTCGGCAGCTGTAAATTGCATCCCCGGTAAAAAGAATGCTAAAAAATGACTTGGAGTTTTTGGGCATAACGAACTGCCAGGGGGAGCTGCCCGCGGGCAGAGTTAAGGTAGAATTCGAGTTCCAGATCGGAACTCCGGTCGAATCAACCTGGAAGGTTGTGAAATTTGGCGCAGTTTGCGTCTGGAAAGGATCAGAATCCTTATTGGCAATTATCATGGTCGCAATCCCTGCTCCGGCGCCGTTGTCCTTGTAACCGATCGATGCCGGTTGTGAGCCGTGGGAGGCGAATGGCGACCCAGAAATTAGTGTCAGGCTGCCATTTGCATTCACCGTGAAAGCAGAAAAGTCATTCGAATGCCCGTTGACAGCGAACAAAAGAGTTCCCTCAGCATTCAGCACCAGCTCATAATCAGAATCCCATTGAATGTCGTTGAGCAGAGTGCCGACCCCGGCGACGCCCGTGCCTCCCGTGGCAAAAGGTGATCCTGCGACAGGAGTCAAATTTCCGGTGCCGTCATTTTGCAATGCAATGACCGCATTCTGTCCGGGAATATTGATGTTCGCGTTGATATAGACATAAGTCGACGCGGCGAATGTTGCGCTCAGACTGGAAAGCCACGTCGCAGTCGCGCAGAGAATTAACCGGACCATTGCTCCGTTGAATCTTCTGGGTTGCATAATTATCCTTTCGTTAAGGGACCGGACGACCCTCGGTAACTCAGAGACGGAAAGCCCGGGCTGTCAACCGGCATCCCATCGAATCGATGCGCTTTCGTCAAGCTTTTTCCCAGGAGCGCTCGGGATCTGGCAGCGCTAATCGACCCCTGGATGATCAGTGGGAGCAACGGCGGTTTCCAAGGACGGGTCCTGCGTCTTTTCTGCCAAACCGTTGCGAATTAAGAGATGCGGATCGGGTTGGTGTGCGCACCAGCGGAAAAAGGTCTGCGAACTGTTGACCAGATCACGGGTCAGCGGCGTGGTTAAAGCCCAACGGAAGCCGCGACGGACACGGCCGAGGCCTCGTTCCGTGAGCTCGTCTTCTTCTCTGACCCAGCGTGCGCGGACCAGCGCATCCTTACGAATGGGGACCTCGAATGAGTAACTATCCGCAAGCTCGAAGATTCGGTTGGCGGCGTCTTTGGCTTCGAGGGTGCCGGCTTCCACGGCTTCCACCGCTTCCACCGATTCTCTGAAGAACGCCGCATAATCAGGATCTTCAAAATCGCAGAAAACCGGATTCTTTGTCCGGCCCTTCAGACAAGAGGAATCTTTGGTCCGGGTATAGTCACTCATCCCATTCATGAGATGGAATTCCGCGAGAAAGGTTCCGAGTCCAAAGACGCGAAGCCAGGCATTCCAAAGATCAAAGTCATTCCAGGAGATAAAGGAGCAGTTTACGAGGTCATCATTATAGTCGAGGACCAACTGCTGCTGCGCATCAATCGAGCGGAAGGATTCTTCGTCGAAGTTGTCTGTTGTGAGTGCCTCGAGTAAAGGATCGAGCAGCGCGGAGATGACCTCCACCGTATTAAACATGCCGCGGGAAAAAAGTGGGTCCACAAACCCGGAGGCATGTGACATCAGACAGTAGCGGTAACCAGTTGTCTTTTTAGAGGAATATTGAAGACGATCGGTCGAGACCCAGGGACGGACCGCCTTTGCATTTTTGAACTGCTCGGCGACACTCGGAAAGCGCTGCAGAAACTCATTGAACTCTTGTTCAGCAGACATTTCCGGCTTGGGATAGCGACGTGGATCGATTGTCAAGCCGACACTAATGATCGGATTGGTCGACAGTGGGTTGTTATTGAAAGGAATAACCCAGAACCATCCCCGTTCAAAGCAATGATGCAGGGTACCGTTGTGATAGGAGATCGGGAGCGGATTTTGCGCATCGTCGAATGGCGGGATGTCCACCATGTGCGTAAAGAGCGTCCGTGAATGATGCTTTAAGCGAGTAGGATTCTCGCGCAGGTTGAAGCGATCAGCTAGGATGCTCCGATAGCCCGTGCCGTCGACGAGATAGCGGGCGCGTATTTCCTCGCCGGCCGAGGTTTGCAACCTGACACCGCCGGTGTCGATTTCGACCCCCGTAACTTTGGTTTTTTGGCGTGGGACTGCTCCGTAGTGCACGGCCAGATTGTGCAGATAAGCGTCAATGTCCTGACGGAACCAATGATTCTCGTCGCGCGCCGCCGTCCCGAACTGCAGGCCCTCTGTCCGGTTGTAAGTCTGGTCTGGGCGATGATAGACATAGCCAAAATGGCGCTTGATCCCGCAGGTGCCGCAGACATGCTTCGCCAGACCCTCGGTGTCAACCAAGTCATCCAACTCCGGAAGATCGTATTTTTCGGCGAGGAGGGAAATGAGGAGAGAGGTGTGCGGGATGGTCGACTCGCCAACCGCAAAGCGGGGATGTTGTTCGCCATCGATCAAGACGACGCTGACTCCTTGTTTGCTCAGAATGGTGGCGAGCAAAGAGCCAGACAATCCATTACCAAGGATGGCAACATCGAAATCGTGCTTGGATTCTTGCATTATCATAGACTTCTCCGTCTTTAGTGCTGAACGAGGGACGCTCCCCAGGAGAATCCGGCGCCGTTGGTGGCCAGCATAACCAGGTCGCCATCCTTAATTTTACCCGCTGCAAGCGCATCGACATAGCCGACCACCATGTCGGTTTCCTGCAAATGCCCGTGATGCATGTTCTCCGTGGAAACTTTTTCCCGAGCCAAGCCAAACGCCTTTATGAAAGCGTTTTGATCCCAAAGAGAAAAGGTGGGATAAACGAAGTAATCAACGTCCTGCATTTTTTTGCCGACCTGCTTGAGGACGCCGAGCATTACCTTGCGAAACATGAATAAATTAATTGGGATTAGCTCCTTGTTAAATCGCTGGATATCGCCGCAAACGTGAAGCCAGCGTGGATATCTGCCGCCTATGTCCTCGGCTTTCCGATTGTGAATGCCGGGAATAACCCACATATCGTGCAGTCTCCCCACCGTCGCGACTTCAACACCCAGAATCCGTCGCGTGGTCATGCCTTTTCTCAGGAGAACCGCGCTGCCCCCATCTGAAACGACAGTGATGGGAAAGTAGTTGTGATTGAGCTCAGGCGCCTTATCCCCGGCGACAAGGAGCGCCGTCTGATATCGATCGTTAGCCGACATGAGCGAACAGGCAGTTTTGAGGGTGGTCTGATAGCTGGCACAACCGCCTGTGTTAATCGCCGTGGTGAAGGCACGGGTCGCTCCAATTGCCTTTTGAACCTGCCCCGCCGCCGACCAGGTCGGCGCGACATAGTCTTCGGGGATGCTGGTGAAGTCTATGATCAGGTCAATCTCATCCGGATCGATTCCCGATTTGGACATAGTAAGCTTGGCAGCGTTGATACATAGGTCGGCGGCCGTTTCATTTTTCGCTATGTGTAAAGCATCGATCCCGATATCCTTCTGGAAATCCACATTGGCATCAAAGGCCGCAGTGGGCTTTTCTTCATCTTCAAAGACCTGCGACAAAGTCTTCTTGGTGGACGGAAGGTAGTAATTTGCTTCGAGGATGCCGATGCTGGCGTTCATAATTCAGTTCCGAAATCCTTGCGCATCAATAACGCAGGAGGGTTACCGCCACGGTTGCGCCCATCCCGTGGGACACGGCGAGTATGTAGTCGCCTTGCTTGACCTTGCCGCTCTCGACCAGGGAAAGATAGTTGAGCGGGAAATCGGTGCCTTGCAGATGTCCGTGCCGCTCCCGATTGGCCGCACAAACCGGAGAGACTTTGTTGTCAAAGACCTTTTGTATCGCCGTTTCATCCTCCGCAGAGACATTCGAACACAGCACGCAACCGACGTCGGAGAGAGTCAGCCCGGCGCGGCCTAACAGCCGATCGCTCATCCGACGAAGCGTTTCCGACCTCGGAAAGGCGTCATAGCGAGCCTTATCTAGTTGCATCCGGTAAAGGCCAATGTCCTCGGGATGGACCAGTGAGCCGCCCGGAATGTAACAAATGTCGTGATTGCTACCATCGGACCATAGCTCGGTGTCGATCACCACACTACGAGGTGAGTCGCGCTGCAGGACGACTGCACTCGCTCCATCGCCCAATATCGTCACCGGATCCTTCGGGTTGAGGACCCGATTGCCAGGGATCGTGGTGTCGCCGGTAACGAGCAAGGCGGTCTTCAGTTCCTCATTTTCCGACAACATTGCGGCTGCTGAACTGAGCGCGACCATGAAATTGCTGGAGCCCCCACCACTGAAGCCGACGACGAACGACTTCGCGGCACCCACCTCGGCCTGAACCTTGTTGCTCATATTCCAGACCGGCACGAGGTATTCCTGTGGCATAATGGAATACTCAACCACGACATTCACGGTCTGCGGATCGACCTTGGCGCGCAGTAGGGCTTCGCGGCCGGCCGCCACCGCCATATTTGATGCGGTCTCACTCGCCGCTCCGTCTTGAAGGTACACCTGCGCAATTCCAAGCCTGGCAGCGATTTCAGGATTGTAGAGAGCCCCTTCCTCGTGAAATAGATCCTCAGCGGTGTGCTTGGCCTTTGGCACCTGAAATGACGCCGACAGAATTCCAACCTCTGATTTCATAGTCTCTTTCTCACGCCTGAGATCCGTAATGTCCAACAGCGGGAGTTTGCAATCGCCATGTCATCGAGCGGCAACGAAAATGTCAATCACCGAATAAAATTGTGCTCGACAGGGTCGCGATATGTTTAACAAAATACCCAAATGACAGCAAACAATTTGAACACACCGCTTGGGGATGTAAAAGGGAAGGTTCGCGAATTCGTTCTCGAATACGCAGCCGGTCGAGGCCTCACCGAATTGAAGGACGACGAACCGCTTCTGACCAACAATATCATCGATTCCCTTGGTTCATTGCGGATGATCGATTTCCTGGAAACTGCCTTTCCATTGACGATCGAAGACACGGACATGCTCCCGGAAAATTTTCAGACGCTTAACGACTGCGAGATTTTCATTAACCGGAAGCTGGGAATTGGTATGAATGGTTCAGAAAACGGCGGGGACGGCTCCAACCTCGCGACCACGCCAGTCCGGGAACCAGTTACTGCCTAAGGCGTTTCCCCTCCAAACACCGGCTTCAGTTCAGGGACGGCGATGTCGTGGCCCTAGCCTACGGTTTCAGCTTGGACCGCGGATCGTTCTGCAATTCCATCATCCGGCAGCGGCCACATCGCTCGCAGGCAGCGCATCTTACATTGCACTGGGAAACGAGTGACCACCTTGGAGAATTCCCGCAGCAAATGAGTTCCAATTGCCTGCATGTCCGGCGACCGGCCAATCCATTCTTGTGGCACTGGGGTACCGACGTGAATGGTAAATTTCCAAGTGGAATCTTCCGTGATCATGCACGGTATGAGTTTGGCTCCCGACATCTGTGCCAGCTGGATTGCCCCAGTGGCCATGTGAAACAATCGATCTTGAAACGGGATATCGGCCATCACACCTCGATTCGGATCGACCATGACGAGCAATCGCCGCCCCGGTCCGACAATCTTGCGGATGTGCGAGAATCGCGGCACGGGGGTTAAATCACTTGCGAAAATAAACACCGGGTATCGGCTGGCGGACTCAAAGAATACTGATAATTCGTTAGGCTTCGAAGCGCTTCGGGCGGATCGGCGCGCACGCTCGTCGCTGGGATCCCATATGCGCGCAGCCAATAGGGCAAAATCTCAAACGGCCCGAAATGTACCGAAACCAGGACGATGCCTTGATCGTCGTCCGCGCGTTCAAGCAATTTGCGGTCGCCCTCGAAGCGACACCGGTTCAGCCAACGCGGACTGGTGAGACGATCCGGCCACATATAGAACAGCTGTGAGTGATAGAGACCGAGGCTGTGCCGGAGAACGTAACGCCAGCGTTTCGGGCGCCATGACCGCGGGAAACGATGCCAGTGTACCCAGGGCTTGCGCGCTCGAATTTGCATCAAGTCCCAGGCAGCCGCGAGAGGCCACAACAGAAGGCTGAACAAACTCAGCGGCAACACTCGCTCGCAGGACCGGACAAAATAAAAGCTGCCCCATCCAATCCCGAGTTTAAAAATGTGATTAGGCTTTTTGGCGCCGAAGTCATCCTTTGATCATGTTGAGTCACCACGATTTGGTCGATCAAATTCCAAAAGCCTTCTGAGTATTCGGCAGCGCCGAAAAGGCGCCTTCGCAGCGTGCCGATCAAGCAACTTTTCTATTGCAAGTCCAGACAAAATTACTGTAGACGAAACCAATGAATTCGCACCGCAGAGCCTGTCCACGGCTTTCATTATCGGACGAAATTCGACAGAACCCTTTTCGGCACCCTGGATTTTGCCCTCGACTTGCAAAAGTCCCGCCCGCTCGGGAAATGATGCGGTCTTAGTCACAACTGAGAGTGGAGCTGGCCTTTATCCATGAAAACAGACGTCGTCATTATTGGGGGAGGCCCTGGCGGCGCCATGTCCGCCATGTTTCTGCTTCGTGAAGGCATCAGGCCGATTATCCTCGAACAGGAAGAATTTCCTCGTTTCCATATTGGCGAGTCGATGACTGGAGAGGCGGGCCAGGTACATGCGGAGGCTTGGTTTGGAGAACAAAATGGAGGCCGCCAATTGTCCGATTAAACATGGCGTAAAGGTCTACGGCGCGTCCGGGGAGAACTCCTGGTTCGTCCCGGTGGCGGCGCGCACTCAGGATTGGAAAATGTCGCCGGGAACCACATGGCAGGTTCGCCGAAGCGAATTTGATCGAATGCTCCTGCAGGAGTCCGAAGCACGAGGCGCAACGGTCGTGCGGGGCAAAGCCGTGAAAGCGCTGCTCGGCGCAGATGGCGCGGTGCGCGGAGTAACCATGCGTCATCCCGATGGCGGGTTGGAGGACATTGAATCCGAAATGGTGCTCGATTGTTCCGGGATGGCGACCTTCCTCGCGAACCAGCGAATCACTGGACCGAAATATGTCGGCAGCTATGACAAACAGATCGCCTTTTTCACCCATGTAACCGGTGCTCTCCGCGACAGCGGCAGTTCCGGCGCGGAGGCGAAAGGCAATACGCTCATTTTTTACAAGGAAAAGTTCCACTGGGCCTGGTTCATCCCGATCGACGATCAGGTCGTAAGTCTGGGACTGGTTGCACCGTCGGCGACGTTCCAGGAATCAGGCCAAACCAGAGAAGAGTTCTTTCGCAGTTACCTTCCCGAGATTAACCCCGACCTAAAGTCCCGGTCTCTCGATATTAGGATGGTCGAAGACGTGCATGTAATACCGAACTACTCTTACCAAGTGCGCCGGTTTTGCGGGAAAGGTTTTATCTGTATCGGCGACGCGCACCGCTTTATTGACCCCATTTTTTCCTTCGGCCTCTCGGCTACGATGCGTGAGGCGGAATTTGCCGTTCCTCACGTGCTCAGGTATCTCGGGGGCAAAGGACGAGACTCGGAGAATCCGTTCGCCGAGCACATGGTCTTTTGCGAAAAGGGCGCCGACAACCTCGAAGACATGGTGGACCTCTTTTGGGAGCAGCCGTTCACCTTCTCGGGACTTGTCCATCACTTCTATCGCGAAGAGATGATTGATGCGTTTGCCGGTCGCGTCTATGAGACCGAGCACCAGCCCTCGCGTGCGATTCTCGCGTTCCGCAAAATGCTCGCGCGGACACGGGAGTACGAACACGAAGACGATTATTCGATCCCGATCGGTTCGCGCTTTCATCCCGAGCGGGCTGCTATTTGGGAACCTAATTCCCCGCTCCCGACCACTGAAGAATGGATGTCAGTGCCCTCTTGAGCCGCCTCGCCAAGACGATTGCTTGCGCCCCTCTGCGTCCCAGACGAACCGCAGGCGTGCCGACGCCCACTCAACCGCGCGAAGCACTTTGAATCAGGGCGTCGAAAGGGCGTTCAACTGAATGGTGGCATGGGTGACAAAGGTTCCATTTCCATTGCCAAGAAGAATCGAAAGCGTCCCGTCGGTGCGATTGGTGCAGGCAATATCTGTGTGCCCGTCCTTGTTAAAATCAGCCGTCCAGGTAGAGCCAGGTTCGTTCCCGACAGTCGCCGTCTGACCCTGCGTAAATTTGCCGGTGCCGTCTCCAAGATAAATAAGCAGATCCGTGCTTTTATCACGATGGATCTGCTTCGAAGACAAAGGAAAAGCCACATCCATGTTGCCATCCTCGTTAAAGTCACCGAGCGAAATTTCCCCACGGGTGGCACCTTCTCCAAGGTCGATCGCCTGCTTTAAGGTAAAGTTGCCATGGCCGTCGCCGAGGTAACTGGAAATGAAGAGACCTGTGTCATTCTCCGAGCCTGCTCCCGCCAGAACAAGGTCAAGGTTGCCATCCTTATTCAGATCGCTGACCTCGATGTTATTGCACTGCGAGTTAATCACTACATTTTGACCGACCGTGAAATTACCGTGGCCGTCGCCGAGGAAAATTTGCAAATGAGTCCCATCCGAATTCTTATTCTCGAAATAGGTGATCGCAATATCGAGGTTGGAATCTTTATTGAAATCGCCAGTTTTCAGCTGGACAAGATTTGAATATTTTTCCAGCTCGAGAAGGTGAGTTACTGAAAGCGCCGCCACCGCGACCGAAGTAAATGAGGAGGATGCCTTCCGCTGGCGCATCGGCCAGAATGTCAAGGTTACCGTCTTTATCCAAATCGGCCAACCGGACTCGGTTTGGTTCTCCGTCCCCATTCAGGACAGTGGAGAGATGGAAACCACCGAGGCCATCGCCGAGGAAGACCTTGATGCTATACCCCCAATCGTTGATCGCCACGATATCGAGGTTGCCATCACCATCGACGTCTCCACTAACAACACTTTTCGGAAGCGTATCGGTCGCAACATGACTCTTCAGGGTAAAACCACCGTGACCGTCCCCGGTCAGAACCGCGAAGTTATCGAAGCCAGAAAGGTTGACCGCGAGATCGAGGTTGCCGTCCTGATTGAAATCGCCAGCGGTCATGATCTCGGGCAAGGCGAAATCGCCACTTCGATGGTTAGCCAATGCACTGCTGGTAAAGGTCGCGCCAAGCGCGCACCCCACGAGACTAAGAAGAATAGATGTTTTGTTTTTCATGTTTTAGTCTATTGAATCTCGATCTGGCCGATCTGCAGATGGGTTATGGAATCGAATGAGTCCTGGTAAGGTACTCGAACCACGGGAGTGGAGACCTGGCTTCCCGCGGGACGGATCGAACTTAAGGCCGTCCCGAAACCGGCGTTGCTTTGCGGCTTGTCACTTGTCAGAGTGCTCGTAAGCCGGCCCTTAACCCCGTCAAAGACAAAGGCCTGACCAGCACCGAGCAATCCGTTCACGTTTTGGCCCGGAGCACCAACAATAATATCAGCCCGCTTATCTCCGCTCAGATCGGGCGCGGCGTAAACCGATGCCCCAAACTTTGCGAAGGCCTGGGAAACAGGCGATTTCAAGCGACGAATCAAGGTCCCATCAGGTCCATTGTAGACATAGGCCGCGCCCCGGCTGCCCGATTGCAAAGGAGCACCGACAACAATATCGGGCTTCTTATCCTTGCTGAAATCCTGCCCACCGGCGACCGCCGCCCCAAAGGAGGTAAGCAATTCCGTTTCGGGACCGACGATCGTATAGAGGAGCGCGCCCGTCTTGCCATTGAAGACATGAACGCGGCCTTCGCCAGGCGCACCCACAACGACATCGGAAACGCCATCACTGTTGACATCACCCGCGTTGGCAATTGCCGTCCCAAAGGCGGCACCGGCCTCCTCTCCGCCACGGGGAGGATCCTCCAGGGTGCGAATCACGGCTCCTGTCTTGCCGCTGAAGATGTAAGCCGTTCCCACATTCGCCACTCCATCTCCTTCGTCTCCTATGTCATGGCCAGGTACGCCCACGGCAAAGTCAGCGACCCCGTCGGAATTGACGTCACCCAGCGCGGCCACAGAGTTCCCAAAGAGGCCATCCTCCTGTTCGTCCGGATCCAGGAGAGTAAAGAGCAGAGCGCCATCCTTGCCGCTGAAAACGAGCGCTTTGCCCGCGTTAATGATCGACTCGTGAACGTTTGGGTCAGCAATGTGATGCGGTACCCCAGCGATCACATCGGCCACGCCGTCCCCATTGATATCACTCGAGACCGAGAGCGACCAACCCAGTTGACCGCCAAAATGCTGCGGCTGTATCAGCTCAAATTCCGGGTCATTCATTTCGCTCAGCGTGGCCAAGGTGGCTCCGTCGATGACAAGCACTTTTCCAACATTCTGCGGCAGCCCAAAGCCCGTCACGGTCGAGACAAAATCGCCATCCTGGTAAGGCGCTCCGACTGCGTAATCGGGCACTGAATCTCCATTGACGTCTCCAAGAGAGGCGACGCTGTAGCCGAAGAGGGTGCTCGAGGGTTCCGGCAACGGATCGAGCACGGTCGTCGCTCGGGCTGTTGTTACCAGTGAAACCGCACAAATCAGAGGGAGGATCAAGTGCGGTCGAGACGGCGGGGATATGCGGTTATCCAGACGGGTCGGTCTGAGGCGTTGTCCGAGATGGAAGTTCATAAACAAATTCGCCAGAATTCGGGAAAAGTTGCAAGAAAATTTATGGCTAATTCAATTACTTGCTGACCCTTTTGCGCCCCGGCGTTTTGGGAGAGCCTAAAGAACTCCCTAGATGTCTGGCATCCAGGGAGTTCCGATTCGCTCCTCCGGACAGGCTCTGCCGTTGCGCACTGGCCTCAGGGCGTCGACAAGGCGTTCAACGGAATGGTGGCATGGGTGACAAAGGTTCCATTTCCATTGCCAAGAAGAATCGAAAGCGTCGTATCGGTGCGATTGGTGCAGGCAATATCTGTGTGTCCGTCCTTGTTAAAATCAGCCGTCCAGGTGGAGCCGGGTTCCTTCCCGACAGTGACTGTTTGGCCTTGGGTGAAATTGCCGGCGCCATCCCCGAGATAAATGAGGAGATCCGTGCTGAAATCATGTCTCATACCGCCATCGGATGACAATGGATAGGCAACATCCATGTTGCCATCCTCGTTAAAGTCACCGAGCGAAATTTCCCCGCGGGTGGCACCTTCTCCGAGATCGATCACTTGCTGCACGGCAAAGTTGCCGTGGCCGTCGCCGAGGTAGCTGGAAATGAAGAGACCTGTGCCGTTCTCCGAAATTGCTCCCGCGAGAACAAGGTCAAGTTTACCGTCCTTGTTCAAATCGCTGACCTCGATGTTATTGCACTGCGAGTTGATCACCACATTTTGACCGACCGTGAAATTACGGTGGCCGTCGCCGAGGAGAATCTGCAAATGCGTTCCATCCACAAGTTTGTTCTCGAAATAGGTAAACGCAATATCGAGGTTGGAATCTCTGTTGAAATCGCCAGTCATTAACTGCGCGAGATTCGTGTATCCTTCCAGCTCGAGAGGTGAATTACTGAAAGCGCCGCCACCGCGACCGAAGTAAATGAGGAGGATGCCTTCCGCTGGCGCATCGGCCAGAATGTCAAGGTTGCCGTCCTTATCCAAATCGGCCAACCGGACTCTAACTGGTTCTCCGTCCCCATTCAGGACAGTGGAGAGATGGAAGCCACCCAGGCCATCGCCGAGGAAGATCTTAATCGTATAGCCCCAATCGGAGACCGCCACGATGTCGAGCTTTCCATCACCGTCGACGTCTCCACTAACAACACTTTTCGGAAGCGTATCGGTCGCAACATGACTCTTCAGGGTAAAACCACCGTGACCGTCCCCGGTCAGAACCGCGAAGTTATCGAAGCCAGAAAGGTTGACCGCGAGATCGAGGTTGCCGTCCTGATTGAAATCGCCAGCGGTCATGATCTCGGGCAAGGCGAAATCGCCACTTCGATGGTTAGCCAATGCACTGCTGGTAAAGGTCGCGCCAAGCGCGCACCCCACGAGACTAAGAAGAATAGATGTTTTGTTTTTCATGTTTTAGTCTATTGAATCTCGATCTGGCCGATCTGCAGATGGGTTATGGAATCGAATGAGTCCTGGTAAGGTACTCCAACCACGGGAGTGGAGACCTGGCTTCCCGCGGGACGGATCGAACTTAAGGCCGTCCCGAAACCGGCGTTGCTTTGCGGCTTGTCACTTGTCAGAGTGCTCGTAAGCCGGCCCTTAACCCCGTCAAAGACAAAGGCCTGACCAGCACCGAGCAATCCGTTCACGTTTTGGCCCGGAGCACCAACAATAATATCAGCCCGCTTATCTCCGCTCAGATCGGGCGCGGCGTAAACCGATGCCCCAAACTTTGCGAAGGCCTGGGAAACAGGCGATTTCAAGCGACGAATCAAGGTCCCATCAGGTCCATTGTAGACATAGGCCGCGCCCCGGCTGCCCGATTGCAAAGGAGCACCGACAACAATATCGGGCTTCTTATCCTTGCTGAAATCCTGCCCACCGGCGACCGCCGCCCCAAAGGAGGTAAGCAATTCCGTTTCGGGACCGATGATCGTATAGAGGAGCGCGCCCGTCTTGCCATTGAAGACATGAACGCGGCCTTCGCCAGGCGCACCCACAACGACATCGGAAACGCCATCACTGTTGACATCACCCGCGTTGGCAATTGCCGTCCCAAAGGCGGCACCGGCCTCCTCTCCGCCACGGGGAGGATCCTCCAGGGTGCGAATCACGGCTCCCGTCTTGCCGCTGAAGATGTAAGCCGTTCCCACATTCGCCACTCCATCTCCTTCGTCTCCTATGTCATGGCCAGGTACGCCCACGGCAAAGTCAGCGACCCCGTCGGAATTGACGTCACCCAGCGCGGCCACAGAGTTCCCAAAGAGGCCATCCTCCTGTTCGTCCGGATCCAGGAGAGTAAAGAGCAGAGCGCCATCCTTGCCGCTGAAAACGAGCGCTTTGCCCGCGTTAATGATCGACTCGTGAACGTTTGGGTCAGCAATGTGATGCGGCACCCCAGCGATCACATCGGCCACCCCGTCCCCATTGATATCACTCGAGACCGAGAGCGACCAACCCAGTTGACCGCCAAAATGCTGCGGCTGTATCAGCTCAAATTCCGGGTCATTCATTTCGCTCAGCGTGGCCAAGGTGGCTCCGTCGATGACAAGCACTTTTCCAACATTCTGCGGCAGCCCAAAGCCCGTCACGGTCGAGACAAAATCGCCATCCTGGTAAGGCGCTCCGACTGCGTAATCGGGCACTGAATCTCCATTGACGTCTCCAAGAGAGGCGACGCTGTAGCCGAAGAGGGTGCTCGAGGGTTCCGGCAACGGATCGAGCACGGTCGTCGCTCGGGCTGTTGTTACCAGTGAAACCGCACAAATCAGGGGGAGGATCAAGTGCGGTCGAGACGGCGGGGATATGCGGTTATCCAGACGGGTCGGTCTGGGGCGTTGTCCGAGATGGAAGTTCATAAACAAATTCGCCAGAATTCGGGAAAAGTTGCAAGAAAATTTATGGCTAAATGCAGTTCGAAAGCCAGCAGGGCGAGCGAGAGAGCGGCCACACGAGCGGAAGTCAAACCACACCCGCGACCGGCCAATAGGATCAGTTTTGGGGCTGGCCGACGTTTCCCTTCGTGCGGACCCAATCGCACCGTCTGACGAAAATGCTACACAATCGCACGGGAGGCACTACCAACCCGGCCGCGATAAGAGTTGGACCGCATTATCACTTTAGCCGGGGGGTCCAGGGAAAATGGGAAGAAAGATGCCGAACACGCCAACGATCCCACTTAGACTGCTTTCTCCTGGAAGTAAGTTCGCGCCTACTCAATCTCCGCAGTGATCTTGCCGTCGACATCCGTCAATGTGACCGTGTCAGCGCCTGCCAGCTTTACCTTGCCCAGGGTCACTGAAAGTCCTTCGTCGTCTACCAGGTTGAAATCCCAGGTTTCTGATTTCGCTTCATTCTTAAAGCGCACCTGGATCTTTCCACCAGCAGCCAGCACTTTTCCGTCGAGAAGGATATTTGCGTCCCAATCCTTGTTGTCAGTGGCGGTAATATAGAGACCTTCAAAGCTTCGCGATGTCCGGTTCACCAGCGTGAAGTCGAGATCGGACGCGGACACGGTTGCAATGCTTAAGAGGATGAAGAAAAAGACCCGAAGTTTCATGAATGCGGACTAGTGCTTCTTTTTCTTCTTCTTATGAGAGGTGGTCTTTTTGTAGACCGTGTTACCGTATTGATCCCTGACCTTTGTCGTCTTGAACACTCTTTTGCCTTTGGTCTTTTTGCTCGTTGATTCGTAATAGCGTGGTTGACGGTAAATTTTAGGCTGATTGAAATAGGGATCGAAGTCGCCGGGGTCGGATCGGGGGCCCACAGATACGACGAGTTCGTCGGGCAGAGAAAAAGCATAGTCTGCTTTGGCACAGCAGGTGACAACAAAAGCCACGATTGCCATCTGTGAGAGCGAGCGACGAGTCACGCTGTTCGTCTAACAAAAGCGTTTCGGCGAGTCAAAGAGGAAATTTCGCCTGCGGCAAGGTCGCCGATCATCGATCTGAAATTCTGCCCAATTCTCGGGACATCAAACAGGAAGAGCCGTTTTGCGCCCGGAAGTCCGTCGCACCCGGACTTCCATCAGATGGCAGGCCCGAATTTTCCCGCTGTAGACGACCGAGAGAGCCGCCTGCATTGTGACGGAACCAGGTTTTTTGGGCGTGAGGTAGTCGAAGAACTCCTCGCGTTGAGCCGTCCGGCTTTTTTGAGTGCGGACTTGTTCTTGTCGAAGAGGAATATCTCGCAGGCTGTAAGTCACGGGCGGCTTGTTCCACTTTCCGACTCCAGACCAGCGGCGAATTTGGGATTCCGGAATGTTTCACCCGGACCCCTAAAGCGCGAATCTGTCCGCCAAAGTTGCAAGCCTGTGCCCGGGCCGGAGACCCGCCTGGCCTCCAGCCAAGCCAAAGATCGCCGCGCCGATGAACAGCGTCTGGCATATTCTTTGCTCCCGTCCTTATCTGGCATGAAACCGACAACAGCGGATTGGATGATGTTTCCCGAGTCGAAAAAATGGGCGCGGCCTCCGGCTTTTCGTCGGTCGCCTGGTCAATCGCTGCGCGATCAGGAGGAGCGGATCACGGACAATTTGCTGATTCCGCTCTTTCTTGCGACTGCCTTTTGCTGGGTCCTCTGGTTGGTGATGGGTCTTCAAATCCGGTCCAATCAGCCATCTGAACCGAAGATTTATCTCTGCTTCGCGATCGTCGCGACGAGCATTACAGCGATAAAATCCGGCCAACTCTGGGGCCAGTTCCGCAAATTGAGTCACGGCGAGTTGTTCGTCTCGGAGCAACTGAAAGAACTCGACGCGAACGACTTCCGTTGCTTCCACGACGTCGTTAGGGATGGGTTCAATATTGATCACGTGGTCGTCGGGCCACCGGGGGTTTTTGCCGTCGAAACGAAGTTCCGTAGCGGTTCGGGCGAGATCGAGTTCAAGAACGGGCAGGGGATCCTGGTTGGCGGTCGCGAAGAAAAGCGAGATTCTCTCCAGCAGGCGAGGGGAAATGCCCGCGTTGTTCATGATTTGATTCGGGATGCTGGCGTTAAGGCCTCTGTAAAGCCGGTAGTTGTTTTCGTCGGAGATTGGAAAGTGAAAAACAGCTGGGACGACGATAGCGACGTCCGCGTGATCGCGGCTGATGACGTCCAACCTTATTTCCAAAATGAGGATCGGCCGGAGCTTACAAGGTCCGAGATCGAACTCATCTCTTCGCATCTCGAGCAGTCGGCACGGAACACTTGACATTCTGGTTTCGGCGGCCTCCCGGCACTCAAGGACCGCCGTCTCGGCTTCCGGGTTGTGCTGTCTCCCGGTAAGCTGTGAGCCGAACAGTAGGGCGGAGTGCCCTGGAATCGGTTGCCCTGCGGCGCAGGGCCTCTTCATAACCTAAACGGCGCTTCCCGCCACGATCTCTGCCGCTCGAGCTTTTCTTTGCCTCTCGAAAACTTTCGGCTCTTAGCTCTTCAGAACCAACCAAATCCTAGCCGCGCACTGCCCACCCCCGGTGGCCTGCTCGACCGCCCTGGCGGTTTACTGGTTCGGAGCGCGCTTTCGGATCAACTATCTCTGTTCTCGCCCAAAAAAGAGCTTGGCGTAGCTCAACCACATGAGGGCGAACGGTAGCTCCGCGATGAATGCGATTAGAACAAAGAACGAAGGCAATTCTAATGTAATGACTGTTCGCCAGAAAAAGTAGCCCATCAAAATTATGTAAGCGAAACAACCCAGCCACCGCGCAAGCAACGCCGGACGGCGCAATCCATACGCGATGATGAGGAGCACAAAGCCGGTTAGGAGACCCAAACCGCAACGTGCAACCGTCACAATGTTACTGACGTGGTAAAGCTGGGGAAAATTCGCTGAAACGTAGCCGCCGAGCGCCAACCCGATGCACGCCGCCCCCAGAGACGTGAGGATTTCCCCAGGCAAGCGCATATATGACGTGATGCAACAGGCGTGCCAGGGATGTTAAATAAATATAACACCCTCGCCAAAAGCCTCTTATCGGTCCGTTCCCGCTGGCAAGACCGATACAAAAATCCCGGAGACGACATTTTTCTTTGTCGTTTTCGACACGGCTTTAGTTATCAAACTGAATCCGAACCAACCCCATTGCCCTGATTACTGGCCGGCAGGCGGTTGCCAAAGTTCTACCTTGTTTCCTTCTGGGTCGATGACCCAGGCGAACTTCCCGTACTCGGAATCGTCAATCTTGTCGAGAACGTTGCAGCCTTCTTCGCGTAAGACTTTAACCAGGGCGTGGAGATCCTCCACCCGATAATTGACCATGAAAGTTGCCGTGCTGGGCGCAAAGTGATCACCTTGCGCCGAACCAATCGACCAAACGGTAGTTCCGGCAACCGGCTTACCTTCACTATCGGTCCAGGTGAAAGCCGTGCCACCCCATTCCTGGACATCGATTCCGAGGTGCCGCTTGTACCAAGCCTGCAGTGCGGGAGCATCTTTGGCTTTGAAGAAGATGCCGCCAATGCCAGTGACTCGTTTCATAGAACCTCCGAGGACGGGTGTTGGTGAGGGAGAGTGTCTTTTCCTCAGCCTAACGAAAAGTAGGCCGAACTTATGCGGTCTACCAAGCTGGCTTGCAGGGGCGTGGACGGAAAAATGTCGAACATGCGATTAGGGTACCCGAACCAGCCTCACGCCCACAATCTAAAACGGATCCCAATTAGCGCGGCCCAACTTTTCAGCTTGTTCCCTGCAATCCTTAGGGGGATCGAACAAAGGAGAAAACGTCTTCCCTGGAAATCGTTCCAGCTTGTATTAGTCGTCTGGAGGAACTGGAAGCTCGCTACCGTCCATCGAACAACGTCGTTGCGGCGAATCCGAATCGGGCGATCTGGCCCACCGGAACACTCCTGTCTGGAGGTTGAACGATCATAGTCGAGGCTAGCCTTACAAAAAGGGTCGCAGACCGACTCGTGACGCTACCTCCGGAATTTGAGACCGTGACGGCGAACATGCTGCCATTATCTTGCGCGGTAACCGGAGGGGTCGTGTACTTTGCTCCGACAGCCCCTGGAATCTCAATGCCATTCTTGGCCCACTGGTAGATCAGGGGTGGGGTGCCTGTCGCGAGAACCCTGAAGGTCGCCGTCGCACCGGCCTGAACTCTCTGGTTCTTCGGTTGGCTAGCAATCATTGGCGCGGGCGTTGGGGTTGGGGTCGGAGTCGGCGTAGGTGTCGGACTTCCTTCCAGGGTTCCGAGTTCCGTTTCCTTGAGCGTGTAATCGTCGAATGGGGGGGACAAAGGATCGTTTGAGGGCGGATCGGTATTGAAGCCGGCAACGACGAGAATGTCTCCACCTGGCAGGAGCACTGTCTGATGGGCCGCTCGCGGCCTGATCATGTCGCCGCTGAGCGACCAGGTTGCGGTGGCGGGATCGTAAAGTTCGCTGGACGCGGTTGGACCATGGAAACCTCCCAGGACCGCGACAAGGCCATTGGGGAGCAACGTCGCCGTATGCTGCGCGCGCGCGACATTCAGGGACCCCGCCATGGTCCATGTCCCGGCGGCCGGATCGTAGAGCTCGGTGCTCGAGATGCTTGAGGTCCCCTCAACATCAAGGCCTCCAGCCACCAAGACCAGTCCGTTGAGCAGTAAGGTTTGCGTATGGCGGAAACGGGCGAAGGCCATACTCCCCGTTTGGGTCCAGGCTCCGGTCGCCGGGTCATAAAGTTCCGCGCTCGTTAAAGCTCCACTCGGCCCCTTGCCGCCGCTCACCAGCACCAGACCATTCGGCAGCAATGTCGCCCCGTGCCGTTGCCGCGCCGCCAACAGGTTCCCGGTTGGGATCCAAACTCCGGTCGCCGGATCATAGAGCTGTGCGGCAACGAGGGCGCCGGTCTGGTTGCCGCCTCCGGCGACGAGCACGCGGCCATCGGGTAGTAAGGTCGCTGAATGTGCAGCGGTGCCTGCAACAAGCGCTCCGGTTGTCGTCCAGCTTCCAGTCGCCGGATCATACAATTCCGTCGAATCAATCGATTTGTCGTCGTTATTGAGCCCGCCAACTACCAGCACGAGTCCGTTCTGTAACAGAGTAGCGGAATGCCGGTAGCGCGCCTGATTCATGCTCCCGGTGGGCGTCCAGACGCCGGTGGCCGGATCGAAAATTTCAGCGGTTGCAGTGGGGTCCGAGCCGGTATTGCCACCGGCGGCGAGAACCCTGCCATCAGGCAGAAGTGTCGCGGTGTGATAGGCCCGCTCGGTCGCGAGTAGGGCGGTATCTTCGAAGAGGAACGAGCTTGATGCAGACGATCCGATTGGGAACAACGCAAGACAGAGGAGAGCTAGACGAACAGTGCAGCGGCGCGATGGGGATATATGTTTCATACGGGGTGATCTCGGCTTTAGGTCCAGTCCGCATGATTTGTCTCTAAAAATCCCAAAATTAGCAATCAAAATCTTCGCCCCAGAGCAGCGGGAGCGGGCTTGAGCACTCGACGGCCTCAGTAAAAGACGCTACCTAGGATGATGGAATAAGGCAGATAAGTCTGGGTCGTCCGAGCTGAGGAAACTGATTTCTTCCGCCTAAAAAAGTTAGGAATTCGGTGGCGTCGCGATCCAGACGATCGCGACGAAAAGCGCGATCGTTAGGGCGTAAACTTATAGATGGCGCCTTCCCCGTTTGCGCCTCCGTGCACGGTCGCGCCATAGAACGTATTGTCGGCGCCCGGACTCATCCCAGAATAAGGAAACGCGCCATCAGGCGAGCCGGCAAAGACATGGGCCAATGTTTCCGACCAGCTACCGCCCGGCACCGGAACTAGCTGGAAGATTGTCCCGCTGCCCAGGCCGCCTTCGCTCGTCGTACCATAAATATTCCCCATGGTATCAAAGACGACATTACTGATCGGACTATTTCCATCGGTGCCCGACTTGAAACTGTAGAGAACCAGGTTCACCCATCCGCCCCGGGCGAACGATAATTGGAAAACCGTGCCGAGACCGTCCGGCCCGCCATAGTAGGTGGTTCCGAAGATGTTATCTGAAAGATCGATCGTTAGTCCGCCGTAGGGGAAGCTCCCGTCCAGATCGCCCTGGAAAGAATAGATTGATTGAAAGGTCCATTGACCTCGGTTCTGCGGTTTAAGTCTGAAGATTGTGCCGTGACCGGAGGCGCCACCGGTCGTGGCCGCGCCGAAAAGAGCTCCCTGATGGAAAACCATTTTACCAGCCGAACCGGATGATCCGTCGACGCCACCCGTAAAAGCGTGGAGCACTTGCAGATTCCAAGTGTTATTGGCTTTCGGCCGCAGCGTATAGATTGTGCCTAAACCGAAAGCGCCGCCGGTCGGAGTCATGCCATAGACATTTCCCTTCTGATCAAGCGTGACTCTCGAGCCAGGGCCAGAACCATCATCTGCGCCCGTAAAGGCGTGCAGAACTGTCTGTGTCCAGGTCGATCCGTTCTTGCTCAACTTGTAAGTCACTCCGCAACCGCCTTCGCAGCTTCCTGAGCCACCGGTCACGGCTGTTCCATAGAGATTACCCTCGGCGTCGAGAGTCACACCTTTGTAGGGCTCACCGCCATCTGCTCCTCCAGTGAAATCGTAGAGCACCGTATGCACCCAACTACCGTTCACCAGGCTCAATTGCCACACCGTGCCACCGCCAAACGTCCCGCCCAGGACTGACGTTCCATACAGGTTTCCAGCGGCGTCGATCGCCACATCGGTGTCGAGATATTCACCATCCGCGCCACCGGTGAAACTATAAATCACCTCGGTCGTCGCTTTTGCCGTCGCCGCAGCAGTGAGCGCGATCAGGAAGACAATCGCTGCGCCTGCAATCCGGGCAAAAAACCGCCGCGTTTGCCTAATTGACGGCCTCGTCAGTTCCAAATTCCTCGTGCTTGTCGTAGTCATGGATTGCCCTGTAGCAAAAAACAGTCGCCTTGAACACAACAAAAAACCCATTTTCAAGCCCGCCTCTAGTTGAGGTAAGGCTCGGAAAGTTGCAACGCGTTCCGGATCAGCTCGATCCGAGGGGTGGCAGCGTTCGCGATCACCACCTCCACAAACAGCGTTAATTGGCGACGCGGTTCGGCAAACCTTGTGTCGTTTATTTCGCTCAGGGAGACGTTGGGCGATTATCAAACGCACGAGATCGGCAAAAATAATCCCGGAAGGACCACCTTCAAAATGGCAGCCGCGAACAAAATCAGTAAACATGATTTCTCGCCTTCAGGGATATGGAACTATTCGGCGAGCAACCAATTCCGCCTCTGAGCGAGTGCTCGCTGACTTGGAAGCAAACCTGACCGCATCAAACCATACTGAATCAGACCCAACACCTTTAGACTGGTGTTGGTAGGCATTCGTTATTGAAATTCTAACGTTGGATTTCTACCGGCAACGGATTGGGGGCCTCTACATCAAAAGGGCCGCTGCCAACATCCACCTCGATTGGTTCCGTATTGCCAATTTTCACCTCTTGATCGGATGCAATGGTAATCGGGTTCATAACCGTCGTTTCGGCTTGAAAAACAGATTTTTCATTTGATTGGCTGCCAAATCAGAATCAAGACCAGTAAGATTCCCGCTAACAGAACGTTCGTTGCCTTCATTTTTGGCAGCCTATCGGTTGTGCGTGCTCCTCGGGAAGCTCATATTCTCACGATTTTGGGCTCTACGGGGTCCATCTTTCGGATTCGGGCGTGCGAATAATCTGGATATTCTATCGGAAACTGGCTAAAAAATTCCTCCCATGTATCCGGTCGATGATTTCCTTGCGGACTATGAATCGTGGCTAAAGCAAGACGCCGTAACAGTCGCCAGCCTTCCACCAAGCCAATCGCTTTCGCTGTTGAAGGAGTTTTTCCTAGAACGTTACCGCAATCACGATTTGTCGGAGGTTGATGAGCGTTTATACGGCTTTCAAAAGACAATTGGATTCTTTTGCAGGATGCTCTCGATTTGAAGGACCGCCGGACTCCTCTCTGAGCATCCGGCCAAATTGCGCAGACAATTGCCGACCAATCTTCTGCGCGCAGCGCATCGGCTGGTAGTTGCAGAAGGCAACGAGCAGCCCACGACCGAAGAGCTTTCGGCGGCGATGAAAGAAGAGTCAGACGTAAAAGAGTCCTGAGAGCCTTCAAATCCCCGCTGCCGCGAAAGCTTCTTCAAACTTCGCGTCCTCTTTGCGGCGGTGGTAGTCCGCCGTCATTTCCACTACCCGCTCTTAAATCCCAAGCCTCAAGCTCGACGCCTGCGGCCACTGCTGGCGTCGTCCTGAGTGTCTTGTGATTGCGGACGAAATTGTAAACGCCGAGGAACATCGCGACCGCTGCCTTATGCGTGGGAGGTCTTTCGAGTAGCCAAGGCCCTTGCGCTGGAAACGCTTTAGTTCCTGCCGCACGGTCAGGAATACGCGCTCGATATGGCTCGTGGTGAGGTTTCTAAGTCCGGCGAGCCGACTACCGCTTTGCGCTCCGCTGTCTGCATCTTGCGGACGCCTTCATTGCGTCCAAGCGCGCCAGCGTGCCGTCGAGTAGTTTGGCTCGCCGAATATCTTTGTTTCTGTTCCGTAGGAATATCCCTCGTAACCAAAATGTTGCGGATATGAAACGGATAAGCCGGCAGATTGTCAGTTGCGATCTGGACGGGGCCGCTCACGCGCTCGCTCACGTCCTCAACGAACATGTTGCCCGTTATCCAGTTCCGCTTTCCGATCCGGTGGGAAAAGACAAGTTTCGTGTCCGCGTCAATCGCCGCCCACAGCCAAAAGTCTCCCCGCCCTTTTCTCGGCGCAATCATCCGGCCCGCATGGCAACCGACGTATTGCCATTGTTCGTCCAGCTCGATCCGTTCACATGGCAGATCACGAAAATTCTTGTCCATGTAATCAGCGAACGCTTCGCCGGTCTCCCGCATAACGCGCAGGATCGCGCCCTTGTCCGTCTTGAACATCCGGGAGACGGCGTTGACCGGCATCCCTTCGCAGATTGCGGAGAGGATTAAAGCTTGGCGTTCTTTCGAGAGTCTTTTGTTTGCATGTTTCCTTTTACTTTTGCCTGAAATCTTATATAAGTTTTCATTAAATGGCAAGAGAAATCTTATATAAAGTTTCAAAGCGCGGAGGAGCGCGGAAAGGTGCGGGTCGTCCCAACTTGGGCAAGAAGGTTTTCGCCGTTTCGCTGACGGAAGCGAACGTCTTGCGTGCGAGGGAACGGGAGGGGAACATTTCGGGGTTGCTTGATCGTTTACTCGCTCGGTGGCTTGCTCGCCGCTGAATCTTCTTTCCCGCAGTCGTTCTTTTGCTTCGCGTAACTGACGGCGAAGCTCAGGGGAACCCAGCAATTCCTCGCCGTTAACGGGGTCGGAATCGGTGATTTCCTGCACCTGGCGGTGCGCTGCTTGGATGGGGTCGGGCTCTGGCATTGCCAATAAAATACTTCCGTTTTCCGAAGTGACAAATAATCCTCACTGGTGGGCGAAAAAGAACGGAAGGACAGCGAGAGGCAGCCGAGCCCAAGAAAAGGACGGATTCAGGCTCGCTGTTACTAAAAAATCGGCAGCTAGATCGCAGCTTGAAACGGCCATTTGGTTATGGTTTCACTATGGGGACCCAATCTCGATTCTGGCGCTGGCTGCGGCAGCGAATGATTGCTACAGAGCGATGGCTGCTCATGTGGGCAAGCCCTCTTATCTCGCCGAGTTCATCAAGATCCAATCGAAGGGATTCCAGAAGCGGACCGCAAGGATGCAAAACTTCATAAAGCATGGCTGGATGAATCTTAAGGGAATTGAGATTTATGAGACAAGGTGGGGGAGCTCTTAATAATCGAAGCAATTGATTGCCACGAATCATTGCTTGCGGGTAGCACGACGCTTATGAGGCTTTTTAAAGCGAAATTCGTTAGAGAGCACCCCAATCCGCCGTTTCGCTTGGGGTTATTCACCCAAGAGAAACTAAGGTCAATAAGATCTCGGATTGGGATAGACCCACATTTCTTAAGGAATCTCTTAAAATTCTTGGAAGATGAAAAACCAGCGCGCTCCTCTGGATTTTCTATCGAATAAGATGCTTGCTGCAGTTCATGCGGCCGAGCCCGTTGAGGCCGGGTTTTTGGGAGATCGGTTTCCGCTTTAGCTCCGCCCGAGAAGGTTTGCCAGACGTTGGACTCGCTTTGTGCGAAGTCGCTTGTCTTGAGGAGCGACGACGGTGTTTTGACGCTTTCCGCAAAGGGGAAGCGCTATTGCCATGAACATGGATTGGATTTTGCGCGGTCATCAGAAGGGAATTGAAAAAGACCAAATGAGAACGGATGACGACAAATACAAAAAGCTGCTGGACGATATAATTGACCCTGCGCGGACGTATCCGCGCCTAAAGGGCGAGGTATTCTCGCTGCAAGCCTTCGCGAAATTCCTCTCGAAATTGGCAAGAGACGCGGGGGAACAGACCGAAAAGAATCTCGTAATCCAGCGGAGGCTAGTGGGCGCTAGGGCTCATTTTCTTCTTAACGCTTCTTATGTTCGCGCTTCAATTCTTTCAGGTCTTTAGAGACCAGCCAAAGTAGTCGCGCTTCAAAGATCAGGAGCACGGCGGTGAGAATGAGAAGGATGTAGCGGCAAGTCTGCATTGCATTCCTCCCTATAATTTCCGTAACAAATGCCTACCAACACCTTTAGACTTTATATGACATACATTGTCTGATGTTATTGTCATAGCGGAGCCGCCGGATGCTGAACACAATAAAATTAACTTCCCCCGTTGATCTCTTATAGGGATAGTCGGAGACATGACGGAAAGCGTCGATCTCGGCCCGCGATCGCCGCAAACAGCGGCCGAATGGGAAAATTATTTCGATCTGCGGTGGCGTGTCCTGCGCGCGCCCTGGGATCAACCGCGCGGCTCGGAAAAAGACGATCGCGAAGATGAGAGCGAGCATTTCATGATCGCCGGCCCGGATTCACGCCCTCTCGCGGTCGGTCGCCTGCATTTCAATACTCGACTGAAGCCCAGGTGCGTTTCATGGCCGTCGACCCGGCAGGTCCGAGGTCGTGGTTTGGGGAGCCTGATCCTGCGAGGAATGCGAACGCCGGGCCCGAGTCGGCGGGCGCGACCTCGATCGTTCTCAATGCTCGTGACGATGTCCAGGGATTTTATGTCCGCCATGGATTCGTCGTCGTCGGACCGGCCGAAACGATGTTCTCCGCGGTTAAACACGTTCGGATGCGAAAAGATCTCTGAGCCTCCATGGTTCGCGCGCTCTCGCCGAGTCAGGATCAGTTCTATCTCGTCCGTCGGCCCTCGATATTTCCATCCATTTTCCGACGAACAAAGAACACCGACGAAAAGCAGACGCTGGTCCCGGCGTGGCGACCTGCGCGCTTGACCGGACACTTCGACTTGTTACGCTGCGGCACTCCCGCACGCTATTCTCATGAAAACAAAAGAATTCCTGCGTCTTTTCTCGGCCTCGCGATCGCTCTTGGCTTTTCGTTTGGCTGTCTCCCCGCGAGCCTGGCGCAAGACGAAGCGAGCCGGGATCGAGCAGCAAATGACCCCGAGTGAATTCAAAGCCGCCGGCCTGGAGAAGCTGTCGCCCGCCGAGCTGGCCAAGCTAAATGGCTGGCTCCAGGGCTATCGCGAGAAAGCGGTCAAGAAAGCGGTCGCACGCGAGGCCAAGACGAAGATGCAGCTTGTCGTCAGCCGAATCGATGGCGTTTACAACGGCGTCGGCACCGGGCAGCATCATTCGCCTGGAAGACGGCACGGCCTGGAAGGTCGCGAACGCCGGCGAACACTACGGCGGCTATGCGGACCACCCGGCCGTGGCTATTTTCAAAAGCATTTTCGGCTGGAAAATGCGGATCAGCAGCATCGCGGAATTCTACGTGCTGCCGGTGGCGCAACATTAGAGCGTTGGCTCGCGTGACGCGACCTCGCGGTTAACCCAGATACTGGCTTAATCTGCGACCGGGCGGGGCCGCGCCAAGCCCGAAGGCGGCATGCGTCGCCTGGGCGGCGCGATCGAGTTCCTCTTCGTCAATCACGACGGCGATTTTGATCTCGGAGGTCGAGATCAGTTGAATGTTCACCCCCGCCTCCCCGAGACAGGCAAAAAGCCGCGAAGCGACCCCGGCATGCGATCGCATCCCGATCCCCACGACGCTAAGCTTCGCCACCCCGATCGTCGCCGCCATCGCCGACGCGCCGATCTCCGGCACGAGCGCGGCGAGCATTTTCTCGGCGAGCGCGAGATCGTCCTTGTGCAAAGTGAAAGAGACGTCCGTCGTCCCCGTGCTCGAGGCGTTTTGCACGATCATGTCGACGCTCACGTTCGCGGCCGAGATGACCGAGAAAATCTTTCCGGCGCAACCGGGTCGATCCGGCACGTCGCGAATCGTCACCTTCGCCTGGTTGCGCTCGAGGCTGACGCCGCGCACGACCACGTCCTCCATCTTCGCCGTCTCCGCTCTGGCCCTTGTTCCCGGCTCGTCCTTCAGGCTGGAACGGACCTCAAATCCGACCCCGAATTTTTTGGCAAACTCGACCGCGCGCGACTGCATCACCTTGGAACCGGCGCCCGCCATTTCGAGTAATTCGTCGTAGGCGATCTCGTCGATCTTGCTCGCGTCAGGCACGACTCGCGGATCGCAGGTATGCACGCCATCGACGTCGGTGAAGATCTGGCAATCGTCCGCCTTCAATGCCGCGGCGAGCGCGATCGCGGTCAAATCCGACCCGCCCCGCCCTAGCGTCGTGATCGCACCTTCCGGGCTCTGGCCCTGGAAGCCGGCCACGATGACGATGTAATCCTCGGCCAGGAGCTCGTTGATTTGGCGCGGCGAAATGTGGGAGATTTTCGCTTTCGTGTGCACGCCGTCGGTCACGATCCCGGCCGCCGCGCCGCTGAGCGAGACGGCTTTGCCGCCGAGCGCATTGACCGCCATCGCGGTGAGCGCGCTTGCGCCCAGTTCGCCGGTCGCGAGAAGCACATCCATCTCTCGCTCGTTAGGCTGGGGCGCCAGTTCGCGCGCCAGCTTGATCAGGCTATCGGTCACGCCCGCCATCGCCGAAATGACCGCGACCACGTTATGGCCCGCCTTTTTTGTCGCGAGCAAACGTTCCGCCACCCGCCGGATGCGTTCCGCGCTGCCGACTGAAGTCCCGCCGTATTTTTGAACAATCAATCCCATGATGAAGCGCGCCGCCCCGTTTTCTCCATTCTGCGGTCGGTGTCAACCCTGCGCCACATCGATAGCACGCCAAACGTCGCCAGGCGCAACCGGCCCCCTTTGCTTTTCTCGCTCGCTGCCCGGCACGTTGCTTGGGAGGTCCCTCGCCGTCCTTTGGCGGCGCTCGGGATGACACGCTCTGCCTGCTTTAATGAAATGGGTTGATGCTTCTTCTAACACCCGTTCGTGAGTGAAGAGCAACGCGGCGGCCGTCCTGGCGAGTGTGCTTCGCGCGCGATACGGATCACTGACGCGACGCTTTAATGCGCGACGGTCCGGGCAAGTATCTGAGGGATGCCGATGCTGAGACCATTCCATAGGATTTGGACGCCGATGGCCAAAAGGATAAACGCGGAGAGGCGGGTGAGAATACTGGTTCCGGCTTTGCCGAGCATTCGGACCAGCCGGGCTGCATTTCCGTAGCACACCATGACGAGGAGGCAGACCAGAAACATGCCGGTGGCAGACGCTATAAAGTGTCGAGGATAGCCGTGGGCAAAGCCCGGGCCTGCCTGATATCTCAGGTGAGCTCCCAGCGTGATTGCGATCGAGATCCCGCCTGGACCCACAGTGAGCGGGAGGGTCAGCGGAAAGAAGGCATGATCGAGGGCATCCTGGAGCGTCTCCGGTGGGTGCTTTGCCGAAGAATTATCTTCCTCTGGCTGATTGAGGAGATTCCAACCAGTTGCCGCGACAACCAGACCACCTGCGATCTGCACCACAAAAAGTGAGATGCCGAAGAAGGCCAGAATTTCGCTCCCGAAAAGCGCCGAGGTCAGGAGAAGCGCGAAACCGTAAGCCGCGATCTTGCGCGCCAGAACCTTTTGCGCGGATTGGGGATAGTTTCGGGTGAGTCCGAAAAAGATCGGGGCGCAGCCGACCGGATTCACAATCGGGAATAACGCGGCAAAGGTAACGCCAAGAGTTTCGAAAAAGTTAACTGCGTTGAATTCCATTAGACCGTTTCACAAACCGCACCGCCCCGTTCTCTTCATTTTGGCGACCGTGTCAACTCCAGCGTTTCTCGAACGCGCGCCGGACCGCGGATTCGTTAGGCGCGACCGCCGCCGGGACGGCGACCGCAGCGGAAATAATCTCGGGATCCTTTAGTCCGTGGCCAGTCGCAGTGCAGACAATCCGACTCCCGTCCGGAATCGCCGATGCAATGAAACGAGCCGTCGCGTTTCGGTCGCAGGCCCGCAACAACCCGGCGATCGGCGCGGCGCTCGCGGGCTCGACGAAAATACCTTCCGCGCTCGCCAGCCAGCGTTGCGCTTCGAGAATTTCCTTGTCGCCCACGATATCGATCGTGCCACCCGATTCTTCGATCGCGCAATTCGCCTGCGACCAACTCGCCGGATTCCCGATCCGAATGGCGGTCGCCACCGTTTCCGGTCGGGCGACGACTTCGCCATGATAAATCGGCGCCGCGCCTGCGGCCTGGAAACCAATCATCCGCGGACTTCGATGTCGCCTTTCCCGCCGCGCGAAATTCCTGATATCCCGCCCAATAGGCAGTGATATTGCCGGCGTTGCCGACCGGCAGCAGGTGCAGGTCCGGCGCGTCGCCCAGTTCATCGACAATCTCGAACGCGGCCGTTTTCTGTCCGGCGATCCGGTCGGGATTGATCGAGTTTACGACCGCGAAATCCTCCTCGTTGCCCGAGCGCCCTCACGATCTCGAGCGCCTGATCGAAATTTCCCTCGATCGCCACGATCTGCGCTCCGTAGGCGAACGCCTGGGCCATCTTTCCGCTCGCGATCTTGCCCGCGGGCAGGACCACGGCGCAACCCATCCCGGCGCGCGCGGCGTAGGCGGCCGCGGAAGCGGAAGTGTTCCCGGTCGACGCGCAAATAAGGGTTCGCGCGCCACGCTCCAAGGCGTTCGAAACCGCCACCGTCATCCCGCGATCCTTGAACGAGCCGGTTGGATTCAAGCCCTCATATTTCACGAAGACCTCGCATCCGTCGCCCGACCTTCTGCGCTCAGGCGGGGCGAATAAATCAGCGGCGTGTCCGCCTTCGCCTAACGACACCACCGGCGTCGCTCCGCCGAGACCGGCAGATAGGTCGCGGTAGCGATCGATCACTCCCCTGCCCCGTCCCTTTGGCGATTCGTTAGTCATGGTCAGGCGGGAGCTGCCGGATCAGGTCCGCTGCGACCTCTGCTTCCAG